>CAWEZN010000011.1:0-840863 GCA_963813655.1 uncultured candidate division Zixibacteria bacterium
AAGTCGTCGTTAACTGCAGGAGATTCCTGCTATTTTTTCTTTGCGCAGATCGAACAGTCTACTTGGCTCTAAAATAATCATAAGTGACGGTTGCCAATCCCGATGCCAAAACCCCTAGAACAAAGACAATGATCCTTTCCTTCCAAGCGCGCTGAGCGCTCCTGCGTGCATGCGCGGCATTATAGCATCAACGGTTTCTTTCTGAGTCTTCACAATAGGTTCAAGCCTGGATTTCTCATCCTGCAACCTCTTTAAGATTCCCTCAGAATCGGCAACACGCTGTTTTTCCTTTTCGAGGAATGCGCTCAAACTCGTGAGAGTCCTCCCAATCTCTGCTATCTTTCCTATCACGACTGGTAACCCCTTTCCTTGGGCTGAGGAGTAGGATCTTGAAGAATAAAGAATATGATAAAGCCAACCGAAATGAAAAGTGTATTTCCAACTATCAATTCGCGATCCCCTTGGACAATGGCAATTATTAGAGCAATACAGCCAAAGCAGCACATCCAGAAGTTCATCCTGTCCCAAGCGCCACTCGGGTAGAATTTGCGATTCATCGTCCTTGATGTCCAGCAATAATTAATCTTATCCGTATAAGATGCAGGGTTCTGGGTTACTGTCACGCATAGCACTCCTCGTCATGTTGCGTCTGGCCCTTATTCCCGATCAACGGCGGGTTGATGCCTGGCGCTATATTATTGTTCTGTCGGGCCTTGCCCGAGGTACATATATCAAGATGTATAGCTCTTGGTACCCATTTTTAATATAATATGATTTAGTAAGAATGCTTTCTGCGACAAAATCATCCGATATCGTGCTATCAGTCCTCTGGGTTCATTGTTTTTTGCAACTTATCGAATAATTTATTTACTCGATCCATAGTGGGCTTCGTTAATTTTACTCCGTTGGACTTTACCCGTTTCAAGAACCCTCTGGCGAGCAACACTTTGTTCAACTGCTTTTCTTTAACATAATCAGAATTGCCTAAGGAATATTTAACAATTGGTAGATTTAAAACAAAATTAATGAAATCGGCTTTTTCAAAAATATCCTCTAATGATCCTTTATCAGGCATAATGCTCATTATCTGTGCATCATCAATTTTCCAATTGGATTTCAGGTTCTTCCTTCCGTTTTTCATGCCGTGATCATTATCAAATAAATAAACCACTCTGCCCCCCCAGCCGCGTATTATTGTGCCAAGGAATGGCATTTTTCCAGCACCACCGCCTCCCATGAATATAAATTCACCCCTGCCTAGCAATATTTTTAAAGCCTCCATATAGAAATAATCCGAAGCGCCTTCCAAAATAACTGCCTTGCCCTTTTCAAAACGAATTAGTCCGTCATTAAGACCGAACCCAATCGCGCATAAAATCGGCGTAAGAGTTTCTGCATCACTTTGTGCATGAACGTTATTTTCAATATGTGTACCGTTCTTCCGGAGTTTTAGATATTAGCCTAATCCTGTCGAGTTTCTCAGGTTCGAGGAGAAACGGCGAGTGAGTTGAGAAAATTAATTGCGTATCCCTTGTAGCATCTTCCAATGTTAACAATACATCTTTCTGTGCCTTGGCATGGAGATATAGTCCTGGTTCGTCAATAAGAATTATATTCTGCACATTTTCTCTTGCTCGAGCCAAAGTCTTAATAAGAAACGCAAGATGCCACTGTTGACCCTTACTCCGCTGGCTGGGAAGGTAGATTTCGCCTCTTCTCCTCCACCCAGAACGTCAGGGAATACGAATCCCAATCTAGCTGAAGCTGAAGAGTATCTTGAGTCCAAAATCGCTTGTAATCATCGTTCAATGCAATATTGACTGTTTTTTTATGTTTCTGCTTGGGTCTGTCATCTGCCGATTTTATCAATTCAACATCCAAATCGCCGACGACTTGAAGATCATTTATCCAAGGATTATCTTCCAGTTCCGAGATAAATGAAATCTTATTTGGAAATATGTCATCAAATGAACTAAATAAGATAAAATTCGGAGTATACCTTAGCAATTCCTTAACAAATAGATTTTCTAATCTGTCTAACTTCTCAAGCTCTTTTGTTGTATCGGCTAACAACTTTAACTCAAAAAGAAATTCGTCTTTTTCCTTTTTGTCCCCTATCTCTTCAGCATCTTCACTCAATTGCCCCAATATAGACTTCAGTGTTTTTAGCCATTCATTATTAACTCCCGGAACAATTGTGGGCAATTCCCTCAGACCGTGCACCTTGACAATCTCTATAATCTTGGCTATTGCGCTTCCCGCCTTGCCCATCAATTGCTCTTCCTTTTTAGAAAGAATAAAAAGAAAGGATTTGTGGAATGTTGTAGACAGGCGATAGTCCACCGGTGCCGTTTTGACTAATTCGATCTGTGCGCTGTTTGCTAGCTTCTTCCGGAATTTCCAAGCTTCCCAAAATCTCATTTAAATCCTCTATAGCGAACTCAAATGTTAATGCAATCTCTGGGTTAAGCGATTCATCGCCTATGGGTTTTGCTTCCCTTCTAATTTCCCTGCCTTCGTTAAAGTCCTCGAGAGCTTGCAGAATAGCAGTCTTGCCAGCCTCATTCTTGCCCGCCAGAATAGTCACTCTTTCGTCTACTAGACATATCCCGCTATCCAAAATTGATTTGTAATTCTTGATTCGAAAGCTGACAAGCCTCATTCTTATACTCCCAATCAAAATAAATCACAATATTGCCTGATAACAATCCTATATATAGCCATTTGATTGTTTGACTTCTTCAAATGGCTTATCTCATCAGGATGATGCATTTAATATAGTGCAATCCTTTCAAGATTCAAGTTAAAATATAGCTATCTATTTCACATTTTGTTTCCCTCATATTTTCCCTTAATCATTATATCTTGCACCACTGCCAATTTCTGTCACTGCACCTCAAATAAAATCCTCCCGCGTGCCACCCCCAAACTTTTTTGGGGGTGTTTATTCCCCTCTCCCCCCGGGAGAGGGGATAGGGGTGAGGGTTTTCCCCCGCAGGGGTGCGGTTTTTCCCCCTAACCCCCAGCCCCGCACCACCCACCGTACAATTTCACCACCAAACCGTTGTTGATTCGGGACCTCACCCTTATATGAAGGACCTATATGACAAAAAACCTGTTCCGACCATTCTCTCGTCGCCCCGGAAATTGGCCAATCGAACCCGGGAAAAATACGCCTTTTTCCGACACTAACTCTATGTCACCCAAACTGGTGCGACGGCGGTCCTCCGAAAAACAAAATTCAAAAAACAAACCCGATTCCCCGCATCTCGTGTCACGATATGTGGTTAACCCTTTTAAAATTGGCTTTGTTTCCTTTTCCCAAAACCCTGATCCCATGAACACCAACGAGATGACGGGGACAAAAAAAGAGGGGAGAGGGTTCGTTCCCTCTCCCCGAAAGGAGTTTTCTATGATTCAGTAAGTCACGGGCAATTGAGCGCCGCGCCGTGCTTATACAGGAAATTGATCAGATACGTTATATCCAGCGCATTGATCGTCCCTGTGCCGTTGACATCACCCGATGCGTATGGATTCGGCGTCGGCCCGTGCTTATACAAGAAGTTTATCAAATATGTAAGGTCGAGCGCGTTGACAAGTCCGTTGCCGCTGGCGTCGCCGCAGATCCAGTCGCAGACATCACCGATACCGTTATGATTGGCATCGGCCTGATCGGGATTAGGATCATTCGGACAGTTGTCGCACAGATCCCCGACTCCGTCGCCATCGACATCTGACTGATTGGCGTTACTGATATTCGGGCAATTGTCGCAGACATCTCCGATACCGTCGGCATCAGTATCTTTCTGATCCGGATTATGCACCGTCGGACAATTGTCACAGGCATCACCGATCAGATCGGCATCGCTGTCCGCCTGCCCCGGATTCGCCACCGTGCGGCAATTATCGCAGGCGTCACCCAGACCGTCGCCATCGGCGTCAGCCTGCCCGACATTACTGACATACGGACAATTGTCGCAGACATTGCCGATACCGTCCTCATCATTATCGGTCTGGTACTTGTTGGGGATCGACGGACAATTGTCGACCCCGTCGACAATCCCGTCGCCATCGGAATCGGCTGTCTCGCACTCGTCCGCCATACCGTTGCCGTTGAGATCGTGCGAATATCCCGAGGCGATATCGCAGGCGTCGAGGATTCCGTTGCGGTTGCAGTCCTTCGGGCTGTTCGGCATAAAGTCGAATCCCGTCGGATTGATCAGCCCGCTGTTGGGTCCTCTCACGAATCGCATATACTGCATGCCGGTCGGGAAAAACTCGAAAATGCGCGGGACGCTTCCCGACAGGGAATTTTCGGACACGAAAATATTTCCGTTAGGCCCGATCCGTACTCCCCATGGCGCCTCGAGCCCCGGGAAATCGCCGAACGTGCTGATAAATGCTCCGGTCGTGCCGTTATACTTGAGCAGATTATTGTTCCCGAAGCTGGCCACCAGAAGGTTTCCGTCCGGCATAAACGCCAGCCCGCGCGGCTGATTTAGTCCGCCGCTCCCGGCCGTCACGAAGACCCGCACCAATGCTCCGGTGACACCGTTGTACTCGATGACCGTATTGTTGGAGCTGGTGACATACAGGTTGCCGCTCGGCCCGAACGTCAGCCCATACGGCTGATTCAGCCCTCCGGATCCGGCCGCCACAAAAACGCCGATTAAGGCTCCGGTCGTGGCATCATACTGGTTGACACTGTTTGTGCCGTTGCTGGCGACATACAGGTTGCCGTTTGGCCCGAAAACCAGCGACGACGGCAGCGCCAGCAATGGATTTGTCCCCGGCACAAATACCGACATCGCCCCTGTCATCGGGTTAAATTTGATGATATTATTGCTTGACGAAATTGGCAATATACAGCATCCTGTCCGCCCCGAATGCTGCGTCCGTCGGATTAAGCATCGTCCCGACCCCATAATTTGTGATCGGGTAACCGCTGGCGCCATGGTATTCACGGATTCTGTCGCTCAGGTCGGCAACATACAGGGTGTACTGCTTGTCGAGGTCGATCCAGTCGCTGACACCGTTATTGTCGCAATCCTGGCACACATCCGGAATATTATTGCGATCGTAATCGGCGACCGCCCCGCTCGCAATTTCCTGGAAATCAGGAATGCCGTTCGCATTGCAGTCCGGGTCGCACTCATCAGGGATGTCATTCCCGTTCAGATCGGGCGCGAGTCCCTGCCAGGTCTCCCAGCGATCGGGGATGCCATTCCCGTTGCAGTCGCTCTCGCATCCGTCGGGAATCCCGTTGGAATTTACATCCGGCGCGCCGCCGGCAATTTCAATCGGATCGAGAAGGCCGTCTTGATTGCAGTCCTGGCATTCGTCCGGAATCCCGTCGCCATTGACATCCTGACTGAATCCGGTGCTGATATCGATATCATCGGCAATATTATTGCCGTTGCAGTCGTAATCAAAACATCCGCCCCAGTCGAAATCATTTTCGATAACCTGCTCGACGCGGCGATGCATGAAAAGATCAATATTGGCCTGAAATCCGGCGAAATGTATGGCAATAGCTCATGATTGTGCCGCGCGAGGGCACGCCGTTACCGCAGTCGTCAATGGTCGGATCATACTGATAAATGTCATGTGTATGATATGTTCCGCTGTTGTGTCCCATCTCGTGAGCCAGCACCTCAACATCCCAGGTCCCGATATTCGGCGATCCGAAGGGATGGGGGAATGACCCGCTCAGAAATCCTGTGATACAATACGTGGCGCTGCCGCTGCATGTCCCTCCGACATATCCGATTCCTCCGTAGCTCAAATCGCGGCGCCCACTGCACATATTAATATAGTTATAAGGGCTGGGGTCACTGAGAACCTCCCAGTGGTATCGGAATCCATAGAGATCATCGGCCCCGAATGGCTCACCGCCTGCATCCCATACCCGCAGGAATTTGACCAACAACTTCATATTCACATCGCGCGTGTAGATATCACTGACCGACGCCACCATAGTAAGAATATAGGTTTGTGTCAGACCAACATTGCCAAAGATATTATAGAGATAATGATCGGCATCGATCGCCATATATGCCAATCGAGGCCCGCCCTTCAATCCTATTCGCGCTTTCTCATGCGGCTTGAAAACCGAATCAGTGGGAGGCTCCACTCCGCAAATGCTGACGCCATCTGGAAGCTCGATACCACCCGCCTGATTATGTATCACGGCTTCGCCGCTCCATCCTTTAGCGGCCTCCTGTGGAGTCTTTGCCAGATAGTATGTCTCACCGCTTGGAGAGAGTTACATATCCATTCATCATTCCATTTTCTGCCATAGCAATAAAGGCATGAGATCCCTGCTCCCCAGCAACCTCACCCCGAAATGCTACAAAATCCGGAACGCTGGTTTCTAGATCACCACCGGATCGTCCGAGCAGGAATTTGGTATCAGACGTGAATACATCGAATCTCTTCAATTCGAGTGGAACCTTTTCCGTTCGTGAAAGAGGGAAGACAACTGTTCTCGCCTCTGGCCCGGACTTCAGATCCTGAAAACTTGAACTCTCAACCGTCACTCGTAAAATATTCCCCTCTTCATTGACGATTCTCTGAATAAAGGGATCAATCGATTGAATCGCCTGTCCCGGGCCGGCCGCAAAGGCGGAACAGACAATAAACATAATCGACAAAACTGCCGGAAGAAAGATCCCCCCCGCTCTCGAATAAGGTTCAATAACCCTGGTGCGCATTAAGACCTCCTGCAAGAGACTTGATTATATTTTCAATAAATTGCATTTCCTCATCAACCGCAATTTGGCGGCAATCCATGCTTATATAAGAAATTGATCAGATAAGTTATATCCAGCATATTGATGGTACCGCTGTTGTTGACATCCCCGGCATCATACATAGGAATCGGCGGCGGACCTCCTTTATATAGATACTTTATTAGATAGGTGATATCCAGCATATTAACATTGCCATCATCGTTGGCATCTCCGCATATATACACGCACGCATCGCCCACGCCGTCGCCGTCAGTATCGAGCTGATCGGGATTGTACACCGTCGGACAATTGTCCGAAATGTCGGGAATTCCATCATTATCGTCATCTGGATCGCAGGCATCCCCCATTCCGTCGCCGTCGGTGTCATATTGACTAGGGTTGAATGTCGACGGGCAGTTGTCGCAGAGGTCGCCTTTTCCGTCAGCATCGACATCCTCCTGTCCCGGGTTGGCAATTGATGGGCAATTATCCAGATTACCGCAGATACCATCGGCATCAATGTCATTATTGGGATCGTTGGGACAGTCGTCGCAGGCGTCGCCGATACCGTCACCATCGGCGTCAGTCTGGGTCGGATTCGCCGCGGACGGGCAATTGTCGCAGACATCTCCGATTCCGTCGTTATCGATATCATCTTGCCCCGAGTTGCTGACCGCAGGACAATTGTCACAATGATCCGGTATTCCATCGCCATCACCATCCCCTGGCGCCAGTGATGCAAAATGAAGACCCGTATTTCCTCCTGCCGAATATTCCCAACCGCTCTTTGTACCGTCATCCGCGATATCAGAGTTCCTGTATTCGTCTTTGACAATTTCACCTCCCGTTGAAACCATCATGGGGACACTCCAGTTGCGCCCTCCATTGCACGTAAATGACGAAAACAGAGTATCGTTTCGGGTAAATGTTGCGACGAACTGAGAATCACTGATATGCGAAACCTCAGGAAATTTTTCCGGCGCAGACGACGCCGAGACTATACTCGAGGCAGCCATATTATTTATATTTCCGTCCGAAGTGTACCAACATATTATATCTGTATCTGCAGGATTGGCATTTCCATGCACCGCACCCAGCAGCACAACATTTCCTCCATACGCCGAAATTGCGGGATACTCGATATGTATCGTCGAATCGACATACCGCTTGCTTATTGCATCACCGCCAAGCTCCCAATCTGCGAAGTGATCCTGCCGAATAAACAACTGCCACTGCAGCCTGTTTGGGTCGAAACGATCGTAGGCGGCGTATGTTTTCCCCGTGACATGATCGATGTCTGCTGAAGTTACTCTGACAGCCATCAAGACTATCGTACCAATCGACCATTGTATATCCGAAACTGTTTATCTGATAAAAGATGGCCGGCGCATCGGTCATATTTGAATTCGTATAGGTCCTGTCCATAATTAGGGACTGGAATCCCCAATTCCAAATTTCGCGGCTATCGTCGCATGCGATTTCCGACATCTTCATGTCGTGCCAGCCAAGAACCGTAAAGTCGGCCCAGCGCCCCGACCAGGTGGCGACGTTGGTCGGGTCGGGAAATTCCAATAGAATTATCCCGCCGCCGCTCAGAAAAGAAGAGGGAGTAACAAACGTTGCAAAAAACTTGGAAGATGTACCCCAGTAATCAACCGATGGATAGGTCGCATCGTATATATCCCACGCGCAGCAAGAACTCCAGTTTGTTCCGCCGTCATTGGAATAATTCCACCAAATCAACCAATCAGGCGCCCCCCCCTCATGAAATTCATATCCTCTGAATAACATTCCCGCGGCGGTCTTTCCCAGAGCGGGATGCATATATTCGGTTGCAACGGACGCCGACCTTTGAGTTAACCTATCCGTTTTCACATTTGCACTGAGCGGATCAAAAGGAAACGTCATATCGCGGGATTCCGCTCCGATTCGGTGACGCGCAGAGCTGATCGGATTCATTACGGTCTTCCCAACCAAATAGGGCTTCGCTGATACCAGGCCGTCCGAGGAAATCCTTCCTTCCTCGGCAAACGCTCCAGAGGGAAACTCTGATGAAATCGCGCATAATAGCGCAACAATCATTATTCTTGATAATACTGCCATAATTTATCCTCTCTGCCATTAACGGAAATTAACAAAATTTTCCCTTAGATCGTCTCCATGCAGTTTTGGACCCTCTCTGCTCTCAATCCATTATCCCTATTCATGGACAAATGGGAGCGGGGCCATGTTTATACAAGAAGTTTATCAAGTAAGTGATATCCAGAATGTTCACATCGCCGAGTCCATTGGCATTTCCCGCCATTCTGGGAATCGGCGCATCTCCTCCCTTATATAGAAAATTTATCAGATAGGTTAGATCGAGAGCATTTACAATTCCGTTGCCGCTGGCATCACCGCAAACGTACGCAACCGATACTTCGCCGGTTCTCAGCAAGGGTGAGTAATCCATTATGGAACCATAAAATAAAGGTGAATAAGTCATATAAGGAGTGAAGACGATATTGTTGGAACTGTCCATCTGCGAAAAACTAGGGATTGTGAAATAGACCTTCAGAATGGGGCCATCACCGGGATCGAGGTCGGGGTTTCCTAGTTGTGTATTATAGATAGATATCGTGGCCCGGTTATTTGAAGGATCAAAATGAGAAATCCTTACCGTATCGAAATAGCTTGTCCGGCAACCCTCTTTAGAAACCGAATCGAGTACTAATGTCAGAGGGCCGTCATAATGAATCGGAATCTGAAATTTTCTGACCGGGAGAGTATTGCGGGCATAAATAAGCATGGCAAATGACGAATCTGGTCTTCCTGAGGCGTCAACACTGACGAGAGAATCATTCAGGACGGTTATATAATTAGCGGCAAAATATTCGCGAGTTTCCGTGCCCGCAATTACCGATAACCGCACTCCGAATCGTCCCGAACTGTCATAAAGATGTTCTGGCGATTGCACGAAGGCTGAATCACCGTCGCCAAAATCCCATATCCACTGGTCTACTGCCAGAGAACTGCTACCGGTAAATTTTACGTCCAGCTGTCCGAAGCCCCAGGTCGTATCTGCGGTGAATTGAACGCCCCGATCAGGCTCGATATTCGTCAGCATGAACTCCACCAAAGGACTGCATCCCGCCCAATTGCAATAAAGATTATCAATTGTGTACCATGAGGTGTGGCCATCATCCCAGCCGTAGTTCATATGTACCTGATAAAACGGATCGCTGAGCCTCCAGCCGTCGGCGACAATGGAATGACTGCTGATTCTGTACTGGATTGGGCGGCCCGCCTCGATCTCCGCCCGAATCAAATCCGACCAGGCCATGACTGAATAGTCCGGCCTCTCGAGCAGCTGAATGTTATTATAATAGCGGAAATAGGTGGGGAAGACCCATTGAGCGTCAGATGTATATGCGCCCGATCCGCAACGTCCGTAACTCATGCTGAAGGCCACGCCCACTTCATAGCAAAATTCCGATAGTGCATTCTGCTCAACAGTGTTGCACGAGGGACTGCACCTGTCGGGCATGTTATTCCAGTCATACGGATTTGTAAAATCCGCCGTGAGATATCCGCCGGGCGAGCTTCCGCCGCAGGAATTATCCCCCGGCCAGTAGTATGTCTTCGTTCCGGTACCTTCCAAAGGCCATCTATGATACGCCATAATTTGAGCCGCCGCGGTGGCAACACACCCAACTGCCGTCCGACCGCCATCACCCCAGGGGCATTTGTTGTTATAGGGTGCCCCCTGATCCCATGACACTGTCATCAGTGGTCCAACCTGTTCCAGCATTTTGGAGCTCCCTGCCTTGAGCGAGGA
Organism: uncultured candidate division Zixibacteria bacterium; assembly: GCA_963813655.1. GTDB lineage: Bacteria > Zixibacteria > MSB-5A5 > GN15 > PGXB01 > CAWEZN01. Next base: position 10,549 of record CAWEZN010000011.1, read on the forward strand.
ATCAAAAGCCTCCGGCGCTAGCAGAAATTTTTCCCAGCTTGCTCTCTGCTCCGGTCCATAAAGAACATCCCCCTTGACTGGTTGGCTGACTTCCATACTGCCGTAAGCTATCACATAAAGCCTGATTCGATCCTGTAAGACCTCTTTCAGCATAGCGGAAAATCCCTCAGGCTGACTGAAATCGAGACGATATTCTTCGGAATAGGCCTTAATCGGCGCCAGTTCCTTCAGGTTAGGGACAACGATATAACCGCTTGGCTCGATGGCAAAATAACGTCCCAAAACGGTATCATTTACGGTAATATCCTGTATTTCGCCTATGACTGGCGTCTTTGTATTACTCCATTCCCCTTTTTCGAATACCATATAAGACAGCCAATTGCGCGAAACCCGGGTCATATCATCAAGCGTGGCGGTTTCACCAAACGCCAGAGAAGACGTGAATGCCACCAGAATAAAACTCCAATAAATTGCCCGGGATTTAACCGTTAAAGATTTTAGCATAGCTTCCTCACACAAATTAAGATCATGTCATTCAAGCAGACCAATTGCGGTAATCTTATATCAAGATAATCATATACAAATTCTTGTCAAGAAATAAGTTGCGAAGATTCCAAATTTGGATTTCCTGCGGCATTCCGGCATCGGATTTTTGGTATGTGATCGACAATTATGTTGACTTCGATCCGGTGAACCGGCATTTTTCGGCTACAATTTATTGGTTAGGGAAATGAAAATATTCATTACCGGTGCCACAGGATTTATTGGTAGTCATCTGGTGAAACGATTGGCTCAGTCCAATCATCAGATGCGTTGCCTCGTCCGAAAGACAAGCCAGGCCGAATCTCTGAAAAAAATCGGTGTCGAACTTGTAGTCGGTGATGTGACCGACAAAAGCTCTCTCCTTGCGGGAATGGAGGGATGCCATTGGGTGTTTAATCTTGCTAATATTTATTCTTTCTGGGAGCCGAACAATCGGGTATATGAGGAAGTCAATGTAGTTGGCACCAGAAATGTGATGGAGTCCGCTTTGGAAAAAGGAATTGCCAAAGTCGTCCATCTAAGCACGGTCGGCATATTTGGAAAACCGGCAGTATTGCCATTCACCGAGGATACGCCTATCGGTCCGGTTCGCTTTAGCCGCTACACCCGGACCAAGTACGAAGGTGATATCATTGCTTGGGATATGTACAAAGACCGTGGCCTTCCGCTGGTCGTAATTTATCCCGCTGCCGTTCTTGGCCCCGGTGATTCAAAGGCGACCGGACAATATATTATGAGTCTGGTGCGGGGCAAATTGCCGGCTGCCGTCATGGAAAATTCCGTTATGACCTTCGTGTATGTGGGCGATGTCGCCGAATGTATTGTTAGAGCAGCCGAAAAGGAAGATAATATCGGCGAGAAATATATAGTCGGGAAATTTCAGTTGTCGTTCGGCGAGCTGAATCTTCTCGTTAGCGATATTGCCGGAATACGGTTGCCTTCAATGCATCTCCCGGATGTAATGGTCAAAATCAATGCGATACTCTTCACCGCGATCGCCAGGCTGACCAAAAGACCGCCGCTCTGGGGAATGTCGGTTGACCAGATGAATATGATGAGCGAGGGTTTCAGGGCTGATGGCTCCAAAATCGAGAAAGAACTTGGTATCAATTATACCCCCATTAGGGTGGCCCTGGAAGAGGCCATGAAATCGTATCTGAAATGACATTTTTTATCGAGCATAGGATAAGCCGTCCTTCCAGTCTTCTGTCAACACTGGCTTGATAACAGATATTTCCCTTCAAAAAATTATTGCGCGAAATATTTTTTTCTGATATTTGTCAGTTGAATATGAGTTTAAAGCTGGGCTCAACATCTCGACACTCTTGGGGAGTGAGAGCGCAATCTTTCCGAGACCGCGTGAAGGCTTATCTTTTTCTCCCCGCCCGGGCTTATCTGCTGATCTTCATGGCGATTGTCCTCCTTCAATCTCCAACCGTGATTGCAGCAGAATTGAAGGGTGTCCTTGGATCGGAGCTTTATGTTTGGAAAGAGACCGGAAAGCATCATGTCAGGCCGTATGAAAGCATCCAGGCGAATCTTCTGGCTTGGCACGGTCCCAATAGCCAGTCCTTGAGCTTTCATACCTATTTGCGATGGACATCCGATTTCAGCAGTAAGCTTCCCGGCGACCCTAATACTTTCGTTTATGACACTTATCTGAAGTTGACCGATTTGCCCCGGGGGACAACCCTCATGATCGGCCGACAGTTCGTCTATTCCGCCACCGGTAGCGCACTTCTGGACGGCGCGAGAATTCGTTACAATCTGCCTCTGCAACTAAAAATGGATCTGTTCGGTGGGAGCGACGTCTCAAATCTCGACCCCAAAAAGATTCAATCCTTTTCCAAATTTGGTGTCATCGGGGCCGGCCTATCTCACTCGCTAAATTCATCGACCCATTTTGGATTGGAATGGCTCAGGAAGCAGTCAGAGGGCCAGACTTCTTTCAATCGCGCAAGTCTGTACGCAGAGAGTGCGAAAAGAGGATTTACATTCTATGGTCGCATAGCCTATAATCTCTTTAATTCCGGATTGGCCGAGATCATCACCCGGGGAGCATACTCATTCAAAGCCTGGCACGCTTCGGCGGAGTTCAATATGCGAGAGCCCTCTGTTGCCAGCAATACCCTTTTCAGCATTATTGATTTTCGCAGTTATAAGCAAATTCGCCTTGAAGCTCGGCGAGCTATTTTATCGCAGCTTGCCGTCGTTGCCGGATACCATCAGACTTTTCTGCAGGGCGATAATTCATGGCGCGGAAGTATCGGAATAAATTTGAAAAATTATTCTATAGGATGGCAACATCAAAAAGGATATGCCGGGGATAATGACGGCATCTATGGAAATATAATTTTGCAGTTGAATACCGGGTGGCAGGCCTATTCAAATGTCAGCCTCTTCCGATATCGCATTCAGGAGATGCAACCCAATCGCAATGACGCCTATGCCGCCAATGCAGGGATTAATTGGCGCTCCCTTTCTGGGATAGATGTTCGTCTCGAGGGGCAGTATCTTCGCAATGCCGTCCAGAAAGATGATATTCGCCTTTACATGAAATTGTCGAATCGATTTTCACTCGGGCACGCGACGGAAAGGGTAATGCCGTGAAGCGTCTGTCAATTCTCATCATGATTCTCGTCTGCATTCTGATTTTATCGAATTTACTGTGGGGCTATCCATCCGCAAAGTTAATCGTGCCAAAGAGTGATATCATATTCTCGCATAAGTTGCATGTGGGTGAAAATGGCATTGCGTGCTTAACCTGCCATCTAAACGCCGAAGCCAGCGTTTCCGCCAAAGACCGGCTTCTTCCCGCCATGGACATCTGTGGCCAATGTCACGACGCCGTTAGCGATGATAAGCAGTGCGGGATGTGTCATCGCAATGTTAATGAACCTTCCTCACCGGCCAATCACGAATGGCCGCTCGAATTTAACCATGAGAAACATGTTGCGCAGAAACTTAAGTGCGAACAATGCCACACCGGTGTCGAGGAGAGTGAGCAATTGACAGAAGAAAATATGCCTAAAATGCGGCTTTGCCTGGACTGCCATGACGGGAGCAAAGCGGCGAATGACTGCTCATTATGCCACGGCCCCCGCATTTCGCTGGGCGATATCCATCCGGCGGATTGGCGTCATCAGCACGGCGACAAAGCTGATATCGATAAGATTTGGTGTGGTCAGTGCCATCGTCAGGAAGCCTATTGCATTCAGTGTCATAGGGGAAATAATCTGACCGGCAATATTCATGACCTCAATTACAAATATTCTCATGGCCTTGACGCAAAAAGCAAAGAGGCCGAATGCCGCAAATGCCATGATACAAAATCATTTTGTGATGCCTGCCACCGAAGCGAAAATCGTTACCCCTTGAATCACTCGACCCTCTCCTGGCTTAGTGCTCATGGGCGCGCCGCTCAGGCCGACCCCGAAGACTGCGCCTCTTGCCATGACACAAACGATCCAACCTGCGCGCGGGGTGGATGTCATAACGATTTCGACGGAATAAGAGGAACCAATCCGCCAATACACATAAACGGCGTTGCTGATTTGAGAGCGCACGGTCCCTGGCATGATGACGGCAGTTACTTCTGCTTCCAGTGTCATGCGAGTACGCATCAGCCGGGGAATGGATTTTGCGGCTATTGCCACGGATCAGTTGGCGATTAAGGGATGCCCAATTGAGGGACAAAGGTACAATAATAAATTTCGCTAGTCGCGCTGCCGTCCTCTATATATGCCTGCTTTTCAGTTTGATCTTTTTAGGCTGCAGCAAAGATAAGGATGTCCCCACCCTTCCCAATTCGCATCCTGCATCTTGGATGAAGATAGACTCACCCGATTTCCATGGAAACGTCGCCCTCATAAGCGGGGTAAATGGCTGCGCCAAATGCCACGGCTCTGATTGGATGGGCGGTATCGTCAAGGTTTCGTGCATTGAGTGCCACAGTAAACTTGCCGACCACTGCGTCCGTTGCCACGGAGGCGTCGATAATCAGACCGGCGCTCCTCCAAAAGGACTTCGAGGTCAGATTGCGGATACCTCTCTCAGCGTAGGCGCGCACACCCGGCATCTCGAAAATACCGCCATATCCAATGGGTTTAATTGTGACATCTGCCACCTCGTGCCGGTATTTATCCTGGACTCGGGTCATTTCGATAATTCGCGGGGGAGTATCGCCGCCGGTACAGATTCAATTGCCGAAATTACGTGGCACGAGCTTGGAGCCCGGGGCGGCGGGTCAACCTGGCATCGTGACTCTCGAAAGTGCGCCGGAATTTACTGCCATGGCAATTTTTCGGGAGGCGACTCGACCAACGCCCCGATCTGGACGGCATCTAATCAGGCCGCCTGCGGCTCATGTCATGATGTGGGGAGTAATCCCGCGAATCTCAAATGGGAACACTTCATGCATGTCAGTAATTTCGGCCTGACTTGCCCGGATTGCCACTCCGGTGTCGTTGCCGACGTCGGGGGGCAATTACAGATTATAAATAAAGGATTGCACGTCAACGGCATCATCGATACTCTCACCAGAGACACGGCCATATGCAATTTATGTCACGGCACAGGCCCGCAGGTATGCGTACATTGTCATGGAGGTATCGATAATCAAACCGGCGCACCTCCAAAGGGACTGCGGGGTGAAACTCTCACCTCGCAACGAGCCGTAGGCGCCCATACCGCCCACGTGGCTGCCGGCACCCTGGCCAACGCCTTTGACTGCAAACAGTGCCATGTCAAGCCAACCAGCGTATCTTCGCCCGGTCATTATTCTATTGACTCGGTGGCGGAAGTAATATGGACTGGCGGCATCGCGGGCAGTGGTTCGAGTTGGAATAGGGCAACTGAGATTTGCAGCGGGACATATTGCCACGGCAATTTTAATGGAGGAAACAAATCAAATGCACCAAATTGGATTTCCGAAACCCCGCCTGCCTGCTCATCGTGCCATGACGACGGTACAAATCCCGCCAGTCTGTTGGGAGAGCACCAAAAACATGTGCAGGAGGAAGGCTTCCAATGCTACCGCTGTCACTCGCTCACGGTCGACGCTTCGCCAATTATAATCGGAAAACAGTACCACCTGGATGGTATCAATACGGTTCACTTCTGGAATAATACCGGTAGCTATTCTAACGGCACCTGCAGTAACCCGGGCGACTGTCATGGGACAGAAAACTGGTTCGGCGGCGGTGGTGGCTAGCAAAGTCTTATTCGCCGAAAACTGCATATTTGTCTAAAATTTTCATTCTCATCCAGCCTGTCATAACCCTGGATTGATCTCAATAAATTCTCATTCGCTGGGTTGTTGCACTTGGAAGTCCGGCTCCTGTGCAGAAATTGAGCAGCGCATTCCGAATCCGACTGCTGTCGATCGAGTCTATGCAGTCCTTGCAGTGGGATTTTGGTTAAAGACGGTAGGAATCAAGTCGATATTATTGTTAAAAGAGGGTAAATGCAATCCCGATTAACCACGGTGGAGACAACTTTGAGAATCTTCATTCCGACAGCGGTCCTGTCCGCAACCTTCATTAAAAAATGTCTAAAAGGGCAATCGAAAGCCAGCGTATTGTCATATCAACGCGGGAGACTATATATGAAATCCAAATGCTCACTATTATTGCGCGGAATCTTGCTGATAGTTTTATTTGCAGCTCATTTCTTGAGTGGCTCTTACTGTTTTGCAGCTGAAACCCTGAAACTTGGCGGAACCGGTGCGGCATTGGGTACAATGCGCAGAATGGCTGAAGCATTCCGGCAGACACATCCCGATATTGAGATCAAGATTTTGCCAAGCCTCGGGAGTAGCGGGGGAATCAAGGCGGCTGCTGAATATGCCATTGATATCGCTTTCTGCTCAAGACATCTGAATGATGAAGAGCGAGCGCAGGGTCTTATTGAAATCGAATATGCGAGGACTCCATTTGTCTTTGTGACCCGGGATTCCATCGGCACCAAGGGTATTATTTCCGACGAAGTCGCCCAAATATTTGGCGGGAAAATATTGAATTGGCCAAACGGTCAGCGCATTCGACCTATAATCCGACCTCGGGAAGAGACCGATACAAAAATCGCGAAGTACAATTTCAGGCGGACTCAGCGGGCTCTTGATAGTCTTGCAGGCAGTTCCGGGTATGGTCGTCGCCCTAACCGATCAGGATTGTGCCAAGGACATCGGCGCCGTCGCCGGAACCATTGCCTTCACCAGTCTGGCTCAAATGATGACTTGGGAACGCCAATATGTAGTTCTTGAGCTGGATGGCATCGCGCCGAACGTTGCCACTCTGTCGAGTGGCGCATATCCTTTATTTCGCCCCTTTTATCTGGTGCAAAAGCGGGAAGCTTCCGGAGCCGCTGATATGTTTGCGAAGTTCATCACTTCTCCTGACGGGAAGAAGATACTGCTAGAGACCGGCAATATGCCTGTTACCAAAGTGCTTGCGGACCAGTAAATGCCATCCACATACCTGACAACTCGTATTATTACCTGGCTGGTCGGCATTGTTATCGGCCTGGGCATCCTGATCGTTCCGACAGGTTTCTACCTTTTGTCCTACCAATATATTTGCGGGAATCTGGAGGCCGAAGCCGAAATTAATAGCAGATTTATCAACGAAATTGTCAATGGCAATCCGCTCATGTGGGAATACGAAACTGTTCGCCTCCAAGAATATCTCTCCCGTCGCCCGCGAAAGGATTATGCTGAAGCTCGCCGAATTTATAATGCTTCCGGAAAAATAGTGGCCGAGAGCGTTGACAAGCTGGATTATCCAATAGTCTTCCGATCTCTCGAATTTTATGATTCGGGTTCGCCTGTGGGGAAAATCGAAATATCCCGGTCTCTCAGACCGCTGATGCTGGAAAGCGTCTGGATATTTCTGCTGACCTCTTTGATTGGCACCGCGGTTTTTGCAGTACTCAGAATTTTGCCGATCCGAATGATCCAGCGCTCGGAAAAGGCGCTTCGAGAATCCGAGGAAACATATCGCACTCTTATCGAGACTTCTCGTGACGCTATCCTTGTAGCGTCTACCGACACCAATCGTGTGTTCTTGCTCAATCGTCAGGCTCAAGAATTACTAAATCTCCGGGAGGCCGACATATTGTATCAAAAGCTGGATACTCTCTTGATCTTCAGAGATCCCGAAACCCTCCAGGAACGGAATATCCTTAACAAATCGGGAGAGATTACGGAATTATCACAGGAACTCATACTTGTTCGCCGCGATGGAAATGAGATCGCGGTGGAAGCAGGCATTGGTTTTGCGGAAATGCGGGGACGGAGAATAATGCAATGCATTCTCAGAGATGTCTCCTACCGGAGAGATGCTGAGATCAAACAGCGTGAGCTGCAGGATAGACTGGAGAAAGCTCAGAGGATGGAAGCGCTGGGAATGCTTGCCGGGGGAGTAGCTCATGATTTGAATAACATGCTGGGACCATTGGTAGGATACCCCGAACTAATACTCCTAAAACTGCCGCCGGATAGCCCGGTTAGAAAAAACGTATCGCGCATAGCAACCGCTGCGCAGGATGCTGCCGACGTAATTCAGGATTTATTGACACTTGCGCGTCGCGGACGGTACGACATGCAGCCGACAAATTTGAATGAAGTTATCAAATCGTACCTCGACTCGCCGGGCTTTTTGAGACTGTCGGATGAACACCCGGGAATTAATGTCGATCTGCAGCTTGCACCGGGTATCGAGCCAATTTATGGATCCGTTTCCCATCTTTCGAAAGTAATAATGAATCTTGTCGTTAATGCCTTCGACGCCATTGATACAAAGGGAACGATATGCATTTCGACTGGGCAGCAAACCCAGCTTCGGCTGATCCGAGACGCGATCAAATCAGACCGGGTGAATTTGTGATCGTGCGCGTGCGCGATACCGGTGAGGGCATTGATCCGGCCGATATAGAAAAGATTTTTGAGCCATATTTTTCGAGAAAGAAGATAGGCAAGAGCGGAAGCGGCCTTGGTCTTTCCGTGGTATATGGTATCGTCAAAGATCATAAAGGTTTTTATGACGTTGTTTCCGAGAAAGGGAAGGGAGCGGAATTTTCGCTCTATTTCCCGGTAACCACGATTGTCGAAAAAAGCATCGGTGAATCCCGCCCTGATGAACAGGGGATGAGTCGGTTCTAATAGTGGATGATACTGAGGCTCAACTGGAGCTTGGAAGCGAGATGCTTTCCAGTCTGGGCTATAAAGTGGCGACTTCGCGAAATGGCCGCGAGGCCATCGATTATCTTCGACACCACAGCGTGGATATCGTTATTCTCGATATGATTATGGAGAATGATTTTGACGGTCTTGACACCTATCGCGAGATGCTTCGAATTCATCCCGAGCAGAGGACTATCATCGCCAGCGGATTTTCGGCCACTGAGCGCGTAATTGAAATGCAGAAACTTGGAGCTGGTGCCTATGTGAGGAAACCCTATACGCGGGAAATCCTCGCCAGGGCCGTTAGAACAGAATTAGACAAAAGACCCTGTGCTGTTGCCCTGTAATGTCGAATTTTCCAATTGAATTTGATCGCAGTCACCGGGCGCTCGTCTTTTCCCCATAATCCAAAATTGTCTCCAAAGCAACAACATACCCTCGCCACCCCAAACCACAAATCAGGCCAATACATGCAGGGGAGATAACCAGCGTGTGACGAAAAGGGTCCCGCGCGAAGACATTCGTCAAATGAACCTCGACAGCCGGCAATCCGCACGCCTTAATCGCATCATATATGGCGATACTATAATGAGCATATGCGCCGGGATTTATGACAATTCCTTTCGCCTTCCCAATGGCTCCGTGGATAGCATCAATAATCTGCCCTTCGGAGTTGGATTGAATAATCTCGATTTCGAATTTCCTTTGCTTCGCAAATTCACGGAGTCGCGCATTTATTTGATCCAGTGTTTCGTTACCATAGACATCAGGTTCTCTCTTCCCCAGTAGGTTCAGGTTTGGGCCGTGAATGACAAGAATTTTATTTTTCATAACATTTTCAACGCCTCAATGAAAAGCCGTTTGTCGACATCTCTTATAACCGGTTTGCCGATTTCCCTTAGAAGAACAAAACGAATCTGGCCGTTCTCAGCCTTCTTATCGGATATTATAAATCTCCATAACTTTTCGGGTTCATGCATACCCATTCTCCGCCGTCCAAGCAGATTCCTGATGATCCGACCGGCTTCGATTTCACGCGAAACGGGCAATCCCTCCATGATCCCGGAAAGTCTGAGAGCAAGTATCATTCCCCGACCAACGGCCTCTCCGTGCGTAATCCGCCGATAATCCCCTGCAGATTCCAGTGCATGTCCGAGAGTATGTCCGAAATTTAATACAGCCCGCATATTCGTATCAAAAGGATCAGCAGTTACAACTCTCACCTTCTCCGCCACGCATTTCGTTATCAGCTGCTCTTCTGATCGGCGTTGTCGAAGAATGATTGAAGAGATATTGTCTCTGATGAATCTATATAATGATCTGTTTCGCACTAAAGCAATCTTGATGGCCTCAAACATACCATTTAAATAATCGCCCTCGGAAAGAGTCGAAAGCAGGTCTGGGTCTGTCAATACTAACGACGGAGCAATGAAGGACCCGATCATATTCTTTCCCATGGGGTGATCAATCGCCACTTTCCCGCCGATGCTGGAATCTATCTGTGCCACCAGGGTTGTCGGTATCTGAATCAGTTCAATCCCTCTCATATATGTAGCTGCGACAAACCCTGCCATATCACCGGTTACCCCGCCCCCGAAAGCCATCAGAATTGACCTTCTATCGGCCCCTTTCTTGAGGAGTTGCGATATTATACGCTCATATGTCGCAAAGTTTTTCGATCGTTCGCCCGCCGGAAATGATATCAATTCACATTTCAGTCCGCTCTTGCTTAGAGATTCACGCAATGCGGAGTAATGCAACCGTTTGACTGTCATATCGGTCACTACGAAGATTCTTCTCCCGCCGCACTTCTTCCTTATGATTCCGCCCGCTCGTTGCAGAAGACCCCGACCGATAATTATTTGACAGTTATCCTGCCGCTTGGTTGTAACCGACACAGTCATGAATCCGCACCATTTCCTTCCACGATCCGCCGGTAGTGATCGATGATGCTTGAGGCCGCTTCACGCGGGGTCACGTTTGACGTGTCCAGATGGATAGGAATACGCTTGTAGACTGCGTCCCTCTCCTTTAGCATAACTTCAATATTATCGCGAAGGGCGGGGCCCTCGAGTAGCGGTCGTGTCGTGTCAAGTCTCAATCGACTGGCCAATATCTCGATTTGCGTATCCAGACAGAACATTATGCCTAATCGCTTCAGTAGTCCGAAGTTCTTCTCGATCATAACGGCGCCTCCCCCCGAGGATATCACCAGTCCGGCTTCGACCGGAAGATTCTCGATTACCACCGTCTCCAGTTCTCTGAAATACGATTCCCCTCTATCTCTAATCAGCGCGGCAATAGTGCGACCTAATGATCTTTCGATTATTTCATCAGTATCAATGAACGACGTTTGTAGAAGCTGTGCCACTTCTTTCCCGATAGTCGTTTTGCCCGTCCCCATAAAACCGGTGATTATGATGTTTTTTGTTATACTCATTTGTAATCCACAGTCAGCTAATTAATGGCCATCTGGCTGTATCTTCCCGGGCTATTTATCTTATCGTCCAATGCGGGCATTAGTATCTTTCATAAATGACTCATAATTTCTTTTCAATTCCCTAACGGAATCACCTCCGAACTTTTCCACGAAGCATTCCGCGATCACCCATGAAATCAGTGCCTCGCCAATTACACTTGCGGCGGGAACGATGCAGACATCGGAGCGGACATACGGAGCATTAGTTTTCTGCTTTGTCGCCAGATTGACGGAAGATAATGGGCTTCTCAAACTCGATATCGGTTTGGCATACCCCCGGACGACGACTGTACTACCATTGGAAACACCACCCTCAATTCCCCCCGCCCTGTTCGAACGACGAATGATACTATTACTCTGCAGGAACAGGGGGTCATGCACTCTGCTGCCCAAAAGTGATGCCGACTTGATGCCGTCCCCAATCTCGACCGCCTTTATGCTGGGAATGCTCATTATTGCCTGTGCCAGCCTTCCGTCAAGTCTTCTGTCCCAGTGGACGAAGCTTCCCAGGCCGGGGGGAACGTTGCATGCAATAACTTCGAAAATGCCGCCAAGTGTGTCGCCTTTGGCGCCGGCCCTATCAATCTCGGTACACATGGCCTGACCGCTCTTATGATTGGCGCAGTACACCGGCGACAGTGATGCATTGTGCCGGATTTGATCCGGCATGAGATCAGATCGCGCGGTCGATTTGGCGCCTATTTTAATGACATGTCCGACGACATCGATTCCAAATTGCAGAAGAAATAGCTTGGCGACCGCGCCTATTGCTGTCCGCATGGCGGTCTCACGAGCGCTTGACCTTTCAATAACATTCTGAATATCATCAAAACCATATTTGAGAACGCCGGCGAAATCGGCATGACCCGGCCGTGGAACGCTTTTGGCTGCCGGCTTTCTGTCCTTACGATTCAACCAATCTTTGTTCTCTAAGTAAAGGGTTAGAGGGCTCCCGATGGTTACACCGTTGCGAAGGCCACTGATGATCGAAACATGATCCTTCTCAATCTTCTTCATGCGATTGCCGCGCCCATAACATTTCTGCCGCCGCTCGAGCATCTTATTGACGTCGCCTTCCTTTATATCGAGTCCCGCGGGCAGACCCTCAATGATGCCTGTCAATGCTATGCCATGCGATTCTCCGGCTGTCAGAAAACGAAGCATAATGCTATCTCCTCGCTTTTTCCTCGACAAGGTAGTTGAAGATATCATTCGGATTGACCGTCAATCCGGTCCATATCCTAAAACTCTCCGCCGCTTGCGTTGCCAGCATGTACGTCCCGTCGTAGCGGGCCGCGAATAAATCAGGGAGTCTTGTACTCACTGCTCTGGAGCCGTAATTCAGATCGAATAAAATTGACCCTTGAAGGCTCGTCTTCTTCGAAATGTTTCTTATTACTTCCTCAACCACGCCATTATCCGCAGAAGTGCCATTGATAATAATATCTGGCATACATGTCAGGGAGATATTGGCAATGTCATCGGTTGAACAGTATCGAAGACGGATGTTGTTATCGAAATCTCGCGCGGATAATATAATCTTTTCCGCATTATCAGGGGATCGATTGATGATCAGTATTTCATCCGGCCGATGTTCGATCAGTTCATGCAGGCAGGCCCTCGCCGCCCCGCCGGCGCCAAGAAGTATTATGAATGTCCCCGTGGGGTCAAACTTGATATAATTCCTTCAATGTGCTACTGATACCTGCCCTATCGGTGTTATACCCGCGCAAGATTCCATCATCATTGAAGATTGTATTCACCGCGCCTGTCTGCCGTGACGTAGCATCCAATTCATCCAGCAGGGGGATTATAGCTTCCTTGTGCGGAAATGTGATGTTTGCACCCGACAAATCATTTTGCCTTATGCCACGGACGGTTTCCGCCAAACCGTTGATATTTGTTTCCATTCGCACATAATCGCCGCTGATTTCGAATCTCTTGAATAAGTAGTCAAATATCACGGGCGAAAGGGAATGACCCAACGCTCCGCCTATTATGCCATATCTCTTATTCATTTATGAATTCCCCGTCAGTATTCCCAACCAGGACTTTAAGTTTATCAAAGAAGTCTGGAAAGGATATCGCAATACATTCAGAATCTCTTATGATTGTCTCACCTTTTGCGATCAGTCCCGCTATCGTGAAAGTCATCGCCAGTCGATGATCCTGATCCGAATCGACCATTGCTCCTGAAAGAGGGGTGGTACCCGTTATTGTGAGGCCATCAGTGGATTCAGTTACATCCGCTCCCAGCATGCTGAGACCATTGGCGGTGGTTCTCAATCGGTCGCTTTCCTTGAACCGCAATTCCCCGGCCCCCTCAATGATTGTAGTCCCCGAGGCTTGAGTAGCCGCCAAAGCCAGAATCGGTATCTCGTCTATCAACGAGGGGATTAACTTGGGTGAAATCCGCATTCCGTGAAGTTCCGATGATGATGCTTTGATATCTCCATATGGTTCGCCGCACCGGATACCCTTCTCAATAACTGTTATGTCGGCGCCCATCTCCTGCAGGATATCGATTGCCCCAATTCTGGTTGGATTTAGACCCACGTCATTTATTCGTATACGCGAATTTTCCAGCAGCAAAGCCGCGACAATGAAATAAAGTGCTGAAGAAATATCGCCGGGTACCTGAATTTCTCTTGCTGTCAGCGCACCATTCGATATTCTGATCGACCCGGAATCGCTTTCGATTCGGGCGTCCAGATATGACATTAGCCTTTCAGTATGATCTCGTGAGGGAATGTTTTCAATCACCGTAGTTTCTCCTCCGGCATAAAGCCCCGCCATGAGAATGGCTGATTTTACCTGAGCGCTCGGTACCGGCAGAGTATAAGCGATAGGATTTAGCTTGCTCCCCATGACCGTAAGTGGAGGTTTGGTGTCGCCGCAGCGACCGAAAATCGATGCACCCATTTGCCTAAGAGGATCGATGATTCGCTTCATGGGCCGACTATGCAGTGATCCGTCACCACTTATTACCGAATAAAATGATTGCCCCGCCAGTAGTCCGCAAAGCAGCCTGATGGTAGTTCCGGAATTTCCGGCATCAAGCGCTTTGTCCGGTTCTGTAAAGCCATACAAACCCCGCCCCCGGATCATAAAATTATTTGGTGAGAGACTTTCAATCTCAACGCCGAGATTTCGCAGACAGTTCAGAGTGGACCGGCAATCTTCGGCACTGGAGAGATTGGTGATCATCACCTCTCCGCTACAGATCGACCCTAGCATGAGCGCTCGATGAGAAATGGACTTGTCGCCCGGCACAGACATATCTCCATTTATACTGGATATTGATCTAACTACTTTTTCCATTCCTGATTTTCACCGCCGCTTTGTTTGCCTTCGAGATCATCTGTCTTAAGGATTCATTCTTTTCGCCGGAAATCATCTCTCTCTGCGCTGACAATTCCGCAATGAATCTATCCATTGCATTCAAGACACAATCTTTATTCGTCAAAAGAATGTCTCTCGTTAACGTTGGCGACGATGCCGCCACCCGTGTGGCGCTGCGAAAACTGCCCGCAGTCAAATTCCATATCTCCGGCTCACGCCGCGAGATCGAAATCGCCAGATTCATCAATCCTAGGGAAATTAGATACGGTAGCCCGCTCGTGATAGCTATCAATCGGTCATGTTGTTCGGCGCTCATCATCATAGGTCTGGCGCCCAGACCAACTACTAATCGCTTGATTGCCGCAATCCAATTCCTGCTTGTCCCAGGGGTAGGGATAAGCGCGAAATGTGCCCCGGCAAATATATCTGAATTAGCCGAAGCAAAACCATGCCCCTCCGTACCTGCCAGAGGATGTCCCCCCACGAAATTTATCTTTCTTGGACACTTATTCACAACATTCAATATTTCGGCTTTCGAGCTTCCAACATCGAGAATTGCCGACCTGTCCGAGGTATATCGTAATATCCTCGGTAGTAATCCCACAATTTGACTGGTCGGGATGGCAAGGATAACAAGATCGGCTTGAGCCAGGCCCAGCTTGATGGTAGAAGCGATACTATGTATCCCCTTATCTCTTTTCGCCAAAAGGGACTGTCTCCTGTCCCTGTCATAACCCGAGACACGGCCTATTTGCCGTCCCTTAACAAGATTCAGTCCGATCGAGCCGCCTATCTGCCCCAGACCGACGATAAAGACATTCATTTCATTCAGCTTCTTCAAATTCGTCGGCCTACCGCCAGAGTAATTTTTCTCAGGTCGAGCATTAGATTCTCGAATTCATCGAGGTGCAGGCTCTGGACACCGTCGGACATCGCCTTTTCGGGATTCGGATGCACTTCTATAATCAATCCGTCAGCGCCCGCGGCGATTCCGGCTAGGGATGCGGGCGCAACCAGATATCTCTGGCCGGTAGCATGGCTGGGGTCCACGATGATCGGCAGATGACTCAGCCGTTTAATAACGGGCACTGCCGAAATATCCAGAGTATTGCGAGTGAACTTCTCGAAACTTCTAATACCTCTTTCGCATAGTATGACATTGGGATTCCCATTTGATAATATATATTCCGCAGACATCAGCAATTCCTCAATAGTTGACATCAGGCCCCGTTTGAGAAGCACCGGCTTGGTGGTACGGCCAACAGCCTCAAGAAGGCTGAAATTCTGCATGTTACGGGCCCCAATCTGCAAAATGTCGGCATAAGCTACCACCAATTCCACATCTTGAGGAGACATCACCTCCGTAACAATTGCCAAACCTGTTTTCTCGCGGGCTTCTTTTAGAAGCTCCAGTCCTTTAAGACCCAGACCTTGAAAACTGTATGGGGAGGAGCGCGGCTTGAACGCGCCGCCCCTCAAAATTTTTGCTCCGGATTTTGCCACCGATTCGGCCGACTGAAGTATCTGCTCCCGATCCTCCACCGCGCAGGGCCCCGCCATGATGACCACTTCTTCTCCACCAATCTTAATCCCGCCCCCATTTACACTTACGATCGTCGATTCCGATTTAAATTCGCGGCTGGCCAACTTAAATGGCGCCAGTATCGGGACCACATTTTCTACCCCCGACATAACCAGAAAAAGATCGGGATCGACTTTCTTGCCATTGCCGACAACACCAACAATTGTTTTCTTTTCGCCTCGAGAGAGATGAGGACTAAACCCCAGCTCTTGCACTTTCTTAATGATTGCGCCGGTTTCCTTCACCGAGGCTTCAGATTTCATTATAACTATCATCATCGTTACCTCCATACAGGTCGGGACGAAACCGCCGGGTTTCTCCTATATACTGATGTCTAATATCCTTTTGCTCTTTGTCCGTATTGACAATTACCATGACTCTGATCACACTCTTCATGCTTTCCGCTACATTGATTTCGGAGGCACACATAAGAGGTACCATAGTCCAGCCGAGCTCTCTCGCCGCATACGCAGGAAATTCGGCGTTAAGGTCGGTTGTCGCCGTAAACATGACCCCCGCAATATCCGAGGGATCTATCCGATTCTCGTCTGTGATTTTTTGCAGAAGCTCCGTGGTGGAAGCCAATATGCATTTCTTGCTGTTTTCCTTGACTTTTATAGCCCCTCTGATACCTCGCACTTTAGACATTATCTAATTCCTTTCGAATCTGCCTGAGAAATTGGCCGACATTTTCAGCCATCCGCCCGGATGATATCGACCGACGTATAATTTCGATTATGGCGCTGCCGATTATTATTCCATCCGCGCTTCTCGATATTTCTGATGCTTGACGCGCGTTAGATATCCCAAACCCAACACAAATCGGCAACGGGCTTTCAAGTTTCACTTTAGAGATCCAGCCGCTCAGATGCGCGGGAAGTGTCTGCCTGATACCGGTTACTCCCGCAACCGCGACCAGATACACAAATCCGCTCGTGCTTTCGAGGATTAATTTCCTTCGAGAAGCATTTGATGTCGGCGCCAGAAGATATATCAATTCAAGATCCCCATGACCGCACGCCTGCGCAATTTTGTCCCCTTCGTCGGGAATCAGATCCGGAATGATTAAACCGCGCACGCCACACTCTCCGGCATCATTGATGAACTGCCGAATGCCATAAGATAATATTGGATTAAGATAACTCATGATGATTGTCGGAACGCCGCTGCCATTTTGCAGCTTTGCCAGACTATCGAAAGTCTTTTTGATAGTGACTCCATCCTCGAGCGCTTTCTGAGATGAATATTGAATAGATTTCCCATCGGCCATCGGATCGGAAAAAGGAATCCCGACCTCGATGATATCCGACCCCGCTCCGACAAATTCCTTCATCATCCGCATGAAACGATTTGAATCAGGAAAACCCGATGTGAGAAATGGTATGAGGGCTCTTGATCCGCCGTCAGTACGATTCCGGATTGTGTCTGATAATGATTTCTTCATTTGGCACCCCGCCGCACATCTGGCTTTGGATTGATAGTGCCACCGTCTAGAATCTGACGCACGGCATCGTTGGCGAGGTCTTTATCCCCTCTGCCCGATAGATTAACCACTATGACCGATTTCGATTTAACCTTTCGTGCGATCTTCCTTGCATACGCCAGCGCGAAAGAAGATTCCAAAGCTGGAATGATCCCTTCCGTCTCGGTCAATTCCTTAAAAGCCTCAATCGCCAAACGATCCGGAATCGAAACATATTGGACTCGTCCGCTGTCTTTCAAATGACTGTGTTCTGGTCCAACCCCCGGGTAGTCGAGACCTGCCGCTATGGAATGAGTCGCAGACACCTGCCCGAAATAGTCTTGAAGCAAGTAACTGAAACTTCCATGCAGCACACCCGGACGCCCTTTTCCAAGCGTGGCCGCATGGCGCCCCGTATTTAAACCGTCTCCTGCCGACTCTACTCCGATAAGCCGTACTCTGGCATCGGGAACAAATGCGTGGAACATCCCCATAGAATTACTTCCGCCACCCACACAGGCAATCACTGCCTCCGGCAAATCAATTCCTTCCGCCTTGAGTTGCTTTCGCGTCTCTTTCCCGATCACCGATTGAAAGTCCCGAACCATCATCGGATAAGGGTGAGGCCCCACCGTGGACCCGATTATATAATGCGTCGTTTTGATATTGCTTACCCAATCCCGTATCGCCTCATTTGTGGCATCTTTCAAAGTACGACTGCCGGATTCGACCGGTACAACTTCCGCACCCAGCAGGCGCATCCGATCCACATTTGGTTTCTGCCTGACCATATCCTCGCTTCCCATATAGACAGTGCACGTCTGGCCAAAAAGGCATGAAGTCGTCGCGACCGCCACTCCATGCTGTCCCGCGCCGGTTTCAGCGATGATTCTCTTCTTTCCCATCTTTTTGGCAAGCAGACCCTGCCCTAGGCAATTGTTTATTTTATGCGCCCCGGTATGAAGAAGATCCTCTCGCTTGAGATATATCTTACCCCCGCCCCATTTTGCAGTCACATTCTGCGCAAAGTATAGGGGGGTTGGACGCCCGGCGTAATTGTGCAGCAGATGCTTTAATTCTTTCCGGAAATTGGCATTCTTTTGTGCCCGCCGATATTCATGCTCCAGTTCGAGCAATGCCGCCATAAGCGTCTCAGGAACAAAGCGGCCGCCAAAACGACCGAAATATCCTAATTTATTTGGCTGTCCCAATTTCTTACCTCTTCAATAAATCTTTTCATTTTGACCGCATCCTTTACTCCCGGGCCTTTCTCAACGCCGCCGCAGACATCGACTGCATATGGCCTCACCACAGTGAGAGCCAGTTTCACGTTGTCGGGATTGAGTCCCCCCGAAAGAATTACTTTGCCAATAGATGTCGCCTCTCTGGCAATCTCCCAATCGAAACTTCGTCCCGTGCCGCCATGCAATTGCGGATGGGCTGTATCCAGCATGAAATGAGAGAGCCGCCGCAATCGAATCTGCTCCAGTACAGTCGCATCTTCGACTGCAAAAGCTTTTATGAATGGTCGGGACAACAGATGGCTATAATCCCAGCATCTGTCGCCATGCAGTTGGATAAAGTCAAGTTGACAGCTATCAGCTATATTCGAAATAGTCTGTAAATCCTCATCAACGAATATGCCGATTTTGGAAATAAACGGGGGGAGGGTCATGGCGATTTCGCGAACAGTCTCGGCAGTCACCTGTCTCGGACTATCGGCAAAGATGAATCCCAGCGCATCGGCGCCAAGTTCCACCGCCGTATGTGCGTCGCTCATATTAGTCAACCCGCAAATTTTAATTCTGGTCATCTGATAACCCCAGCAATTCCTTTATCTTTCGCCCTCTGTCATCGCTTCTGATGATTGATTCTCCGACCAGAATTGCATTTATCCCGCAATCTCTCATTTTGATTACATCTTCACGCCCATGGATTCCGCTTTCACTGACTTTCAATATCGAGTCGGGTATCATGGGCGCCAGCCGGTTTGTCACCTCATTAGAGACACTGAAATCAGCCAAATTGCGATTATTAATTCCTATCAGATCCGGGCCTATCAAAAGGGCTTTTTCCAGATCATCTTCATTATGAACTTCAACCAATACTTCCAAACCGATTCGGCGGGCGAGATAGTACATATTATGCAATTCGCTTTGTCTAAGAATGCCTGCGATGAGCAATATCGCGTCCGCCCCAATGCTTCTGCTTTCCCAAATCTGATAGGGGTCGATTATAAAATCCTTCCTGAGGACCGGCAGGCTGGCGTTCTTGTGCGCAACTCGCAGATCATCAATCGATCCGCCAAAATTATCCTTCTCCGTAAGAACCGAGATCGCGCGCGCTCCGGAGCTTTCATAAATATGTGCGGTTTCGGCAACCGACAGATTTTCAGAAAGCAGTCCTTTCGAGGGAGACCGCCTCTTAATCTCCGCAATTAAAGAAATATCGTTGCCCTTCTTGAGGCTCTTCTTCAGGCTTCGCACTGGTGAGAGAATTGAAACCTGCCCAACCATCCGCGCAATCTCGCGTTGCCGATCGATTCGATCGAGCACGGCCCGCTTATTATTTATGATCGTTTCAAGCATTCTGAAATCCATTGGTATAATCAATAAGGGCCTTGAGTTTACTTTCGGCCTGGCCCGAATCGATGGCTTCGCCCGCAACTCGAATTCCTTCCTCGATTCTACCCACTATTTCCGCCACCATCAGCGCCGCCGCCGCATTCAAAATAACAGTATCTCGTTTCGCACCCTTCTGACCGCGCAAAATCTCCAGCGTAATTTGGGCATTCTCCTCGGATGTTCCCCCCGCCAGTTGCTCTATAGTACATTTCCGAAATCCGAAATCGCGGGGATCAATAAGCATATTTTCAGAATTTCCGTTAGAGATATAACAAACCTCATTTACGGAAGCTGTGGTCAATTCATCGATTCCGCATTGGTTGTACACTACCATGACCCGTTTGACCCCTAACAACCGCGCGGCCGCCGCAACTGTCGAAACATATCGTCCGTCAAAGACTCCGATCAACTGGTGCGTCGCCAGCGCCGGATTGGTGAGCGGCCCGAGGAGGTTGAAGATAGTCCGGAAGCCAAGCTCTCGGCGTATGGGAGCGACATTTTTCATGGCCGGATGCAGATTGGGGGCAAAGAGAAATCCTATTCCGACCTCGTCAATGCATTGGCCGATCTGAACGGGGGAGAGGTTGATATTAGCTCCCAATGCGGTTAACAGGTCGGCGCTCCCGCATTTGCTGGAAACTGAACGATTCCCGTGCTTGCCGATTGCCAACCCGCAGGCGGCGAGGACGAAAGATGTCGTCGTCGATATATTGAATGTGCCCGCGCCATCGCCGCCTGTGCCGCAATTATCGAATAACAATGCCTGATGATGGTTAACCCGCACCGCACTCTCCCGCATCGCCTGTGCGGACCCGAGGATTTCAGACGAGGTTTCCCCCTTCTGCCTTAACGCGGTTAGATAGGCCGCCATCTGCACCGGCGATCCGTCGCCGGACATTATCTGCTCCATAATCCCCCGGCTCTCGTCGGAGGTCAGATCCTCCCTTTCAATCAGCTTCAGAATTGCTTTCTTAATCATATTTCAGCTCGCATTCAGAAAATTGGAGAGAAGAAGTTTTCCATATTTAGTAAGAATTGACTCGGGATGAAACTGAACTCCCTCTACCGGAGAACCCTTCAATCTGATTCCCATCACTTCGCCTTCTGACGTGTGAGCCACGACTTCCAGCGTTTCAGGTAAGGATTCCTCCTGTACTATCAGAGAATGATACCTGGTTGCCTCGAACGGATTTGGTATCCCCTGGAAAAATCCCCTCGCATTGTGGAAAACCATCGATGTCTTTCCGTGCATAAGTCGGTCGGCGCGCGTGACCGCACCGCCGAAGGCATGAGCTAGACACTGATGACCGAGGCAGACTCCGAGCACCGGGATTTTCCCTGCGAAATGGGTTATCATCTGGCACGAAACACCAGCATCCTCCGGCCCACCCGGACCCGGCGAGATGACCAGATGAGAGGGATTATGGGCAATTGCCTCATCCAGCGTAATTTCATCATTGCGACAAACTGTGCAAGACCTCCCAAGTTCTCCGATATATTGCGCCAGATTGTAAGTAAAGGAATCGTAGTTGTCTATAATGAGTACCATCAAAATTCCTCCTCTGCTATTTCTATCGCCCTTTTAAGAGCGGTTATTTTATCGATTGTCTCCTGATATTCCCTCTCTGGCACGGAATCGGCGACAATACCGGCGCCCGCCTGAAGGAAATATTCTCCATTGTTCCAGACAATGGTCCTGATTGAGATGCACCAGTCCATATCGCCCGATAGACCGAAATATCCGACCGCCCCAGCATACGGCCCTCTCAGTGTCGTTTCTAATTCATCTATCAGCTGCATTGCTCTGATTTTGGGGGCGCCGGTGACTGTTCCAGCCGGAAATGCCGCTCGGAACAGATCAAACTGATCCAGCCCCGCCCGCAATCGTCCGACCACATTGGATGTCATATGCATGACATGAGAATACTTCTCAACATTCATGAAATCAGTCACCTTGACCGATCCCACTTCGCAGCATCGGCCGAGATCGTTTCGCCCCAGATCAACCAGCATCACATGCTCAGCCCTTTCCTTTTCATCGCTGATTAATTGCTTGGCCAGGTTCTGATCCTCCTCTTCGTCATGCCCGCGCGGTCTGGTGCCGGCGATGGGACGAACCGTGGCTATTCCGTTCTCGAGCTTCACCAGGGCTTCGGGCGACGAACCGATCAGCTTGAGACTGTCGAAGTCAAGATAGAACATGTATGGTGAGGGATTCAGCATGCGGAGAGCACGGTAAATCATAAATGGGTCGGCGCCGGTGCTCCCTCTTAATCGTTGCGACAGTACCAGTTGATAGACGTCGCCCCGCGCTATAAATTCCTTAATCTGAACTACCGCTTCGCAAAATTCCTCACGGGTGAAATTAGAGATGAGAGGGACAGCAACATTACCGTTAGTTCTTGGGAGAAGAATTAGTGGCGTCTGTAGTCTGCCGCGGATCTCATCCAACCTGCTCCGCGCTTCGTTGTCATCCCCTTCTGTTGAAAGAGTGATTATCTTGAGTCGCCGCTGGACATGATCGAACACAACAAGCGTGTTGATAAAATAAAATAGCGCCTGAGGCACCGGTATCCTGTCGTCCTTACTATCGGAGATATTTTCAAATAGCCGAATCATATCATAGCTGATATATCCGACCATTCCGCCGAGAAGAGGCGGGCGCGACGTCGAAGCCGCCACGGTTATTTTATGGAATATATCTCTAAGCGCATCCAGCGCTGCCTCCGGGCGCGCATAAGATATTGTTGTTTGATTGCCGCCGCTATCGGTGATAATCAGCGATTCGTTGCCCATGGAGATTTTGGATTCCGGCATTATCCCGATGAATGAATACCTCCCGAGTATTGTGCCGCTTTCAACACTTTCCAGAAGAATTCTCGCGCCGCAATTCTGAAGCCTGAGATATGCCGAAACCGGCGTTTCCAGATCAGCCGGCATTTCAGTTGATACTACATGAAGAAGCGTGTCTTTACCCGATCCCAGTCCGATTGATCCCGATGCCATAGCTGTTTTTCCTTTCTCGCCAAATAAAAAAAGCCCGCTGTCATTCGCTGACAGCGGGCTTTTGTAATCTTTTCTCTAACTTCAGGCAGGAGTTAGGATTGCAATGCTCCCACTATCAGCCTTGCGGGCATAATAATACCACCACCAATAGCTGGTGAGGAAGACCATCAATCCGATAGCTGCACTGTTTTCCTGAATCATTATATCACATTACCATATTCTATTTTTGATAATATACCAGATTGACCCAATTTGTCAAGCATTATTTGTATTTGAACGCTTCTTCAATAACTCAAATCTATATTATCCTGATCGGAAAGCTATTTCGTACATACCTTTATGCAAAATGCACGATCTCCATAATACTCTCTGGTAACTGCAACCTTCAGATAAGGGAACTAAATACTGATAGAGCTAACGATCTTAAATGATCTCTTTATTGCTTCATTCAGGCTCACGCCCGTGTATGCGTTGCCCGCCAGATAAATATTCCCAACGCCTCCAAGGGCTTGCTCTATCTGTTGAAGCCTCTCCCGATGTCCGAGCGTATATTGGGGAATTCCCATACTCCAGATAATAGTCTTCTCAAAAGATGGTCGTTCTTTGATGCCCATAATATTCGCCAATTGCTCATGCGCCAGACTCCCAAGCTTTTCCTCTCCCAATTCTATAATCGCATTATTCCTTGCACCTCCCAACATGGTGCGAAATAAAACATATCCGTCGGGTGCCTGCTCCGGGAAGATGACAGAGGTCCAAATAGACCCGAGAATTTCAAGATTCTGATTATGCGGTACCAAGAATCCGAAACCGTCA
The DNA here is from genome assembly GCA_963813655.1 of uncultured candidate division Zixibacteria bacterium. Taxonomy (GTDB): domain Bacteria; phylum Zixibacteria; class MSB-5A5; order GN15; family PGXB01; genus CAWEZN01. The sequence continues at coordinate 34,582 of CAWEZN010000011.1, forward strand.
ACAGCGCGATCTATATCAGATAATTTATATCCCTGGCAAACCACAGCCAGATTCGAATATGGTATCTTAGCGAGCAACTCCGATGCTTTTGGCGAGACGGAATTCAATATCTGTCCGGCGACATATGAGGGTGCCGCTATTATGACAAAATCAAAATCCGGTTGACCTGATGTACTATTAATCCTATAGCGACCATCATCGGTTTTGACAATGTTCTCTATCTTCTCTCCGCGCCGAATATTCTTGCCGAGAATCTCCTCCAGCCGTTCTATTAATGTATAGAGTCCTCCCCGGAAACTGGTAAGATGTCCCGTAGGGCCTCCCGGTCCGCCCTTGCGTCCGCTGTTTCTACTCTCTTTCTTCTTCTTAATCATCGCCTTGATCAATCCGCCATACTCACTTTCCATTTCTTCCATCACAGGAAAACAGGCGCCCAGCGATAGCTCTGTCGCGTCGCCTCCAAAAATACCGGATACCATCGGATCGATCAATATCTCGGCAGCTTCCCTGCCGATCCGCCTTGCGGCAAAATCGAATATGCTTTCATCAGACGCTCTCTTCTTCCGGCCAACGAAATATTCCGATACGATTCTCAATCTTCCCGGAACAGACAGTAAACCACTGGTCATAAATTTGGCCGGATTAGCGGAAATTTCCCAGAGTCGATTATTGCGATAAATGAAACGCTTCTCGGATTTGGAATTGGACGGATACAGCTTTTCCTGAAGCCCTATCTGCCGGATAAAATTAAGTGTCAGTGGTTCGCGGTCAAGAAAGCCATTCGGCCCCCAGTCGGCCAGATAGCCATCTTGGCGCGTTATGCCAATTGTTCCGCCAAGGCGGTTGTCCTTCTCGTATATAACCATGTCGATCGAATCGCCGAATTTCCATAAAGCGAAAACGCCTGCCGACAAACCAGAAATCCCCGCGCCGATTATAGCTATCCGCTTCTTACTCATCTCAGTTCCTGTTCGATCAGATCCGCAAGCAACTTCACGAAAGCAGGATGAGTATTAAAAACCTCGCCTCGAACAAATTTCCTGATTCCAACTGCTTTTGCGATTTCAGCCAGCTCAATATCCAATTCATATAACGTCTCGATATGATCACATACAAATCCGACCGGAATCACCGCTAATTCCTTGATCCCCTGACGGCCCGCCATCCGAACAGCTTCAATGGTCGACGGCTTCATCCAGTTCACTGGCCCGATCTTACTTTGAAATGCAAGCGCCCAGTTTTTGACTGGAAATTCCTTCAATATCAGGCTCACCGTTTTTTCCACTTGATTGCGATACGGATCGCCCTTGTCGATAAAAGACTGAGGCAACGCATGCGCGCTGAAAATGACCTGATTAGCCACCGCCGCGTCAATCTTGGACATGGCTCCTTCCAGCATTTCAGCCGAGGCTTTTATAAACTGCGGATTCTCGAAGAAAGGCTGCACCACCTTCAATCGGCTTTCAAGATTATGCCTGCGGGAAGCCTTTTCCAGATCGCTGTATACGCTTCCAAGAGTCGCCCTCGAATAATGTGGATAAAGCGGCAGAGCGATTATCTTCTCATAATCTCCCCGGGCAAGCTCGGAAATAGTATCGCTAATATATGGTTTCGAATAACTGTATGCTTCATAGACGCGGAGATTAGGATAATCAAAACTCAAATATTTCAGAATCGCTTCAGCCTGCAATTTCGTCAGCCGCTTGAGGGGAGAGCCGCCCCCAATCAATTCATAATGCCTTTTTACCTCGTCGCACTCGGGTAAAAGTTATCACCTGCGCCGCGATGGCTCGGATCGGGCACGGAATATTCATAATATGCCGATCGCTGAATAACCGGCGCATGAAACCCGGCACCTCATCAAGCGTTTCCGGCCCGCCCATATTGATGAGTACTATCGCCGCTTTTATATCGCTTTTAGCCATTTACAGGGGAATCTGTCTTAGCGAATGCCGTTCATTTCTATATAGTGCGCGAAAATTGCACCTTCGGCTTTCCGTTCGTGGATTTATTCAAATAGGCGTCAAAGGTCATCGCAATATTTCTGACAAATGCTTTTCCTCTTTGGGTCACCTTATACGTACCATTATCAATGGCAAGAAGTTCATCAGCGAAATAGGGCCGCATTCTTTCCAGCTCTGCCGCAAGGTACTGACCTGGATCAATATTGAATTTCGTTTTAAGTTCATTCAAGTCAAGTCTGAAATTGCACATCAATTCCGAAATAATATACTGGCGGATTATATCATCCTGCGATAATTTCATTCCCCTCTGTGTGGCAAGTTTCCCCAAATCTATCGCCGCGCCGTAGCTATCAATCCCGCCGAAATTCTGCGCGAAATTATTGTCGATATATGAAATTGCCGACGCGCCTATACCAATCCAATCCCTGGCCGCATTTACCGTATATCCCATGAAATTGCGACGAAGCTTTCCGTTCTCCGCCGCCAGAGCCAATTCGTCTCCCGGAAGCACAAAATGATCCATCCCTATCTGGACATATCCAGCCTCCCTGAACATCCTTCGGGCCAGATTAAACAGGTCGTATTTCGCTTCGGCCGATGGCAGAATCTTGGCGTTGATTTTCCTCTGGTGAGATTTCCCATCGGGAAGATAAGCGAAACTATATAAGGCTATCCTATCCGGGCGCAATTCGATTACCTTCCTTAGCGTATTATCGAAAGATTCAGTTGACTGAGCCGGCAGACCATAAATCAAATCGAAATTTATTCCGGAATAACCTTCCTTGCGGCAAATATTGTACAAATCAATAGCCACCTTCTCATCTTGATTCCTGCCGATCGCCTCTTGCACCTGCTTGTCGAAATCCTGAATTCCAAACGAAAGGCGATTGAACCCGAGTAATTTTAGCAGTTTGATCCGCTCCGCCGTCGTTACACGAGGATCGAGTTCGATCGAAATCTCCGCATCTTTCAATATCTCGAATGCTTTCGAAAATATTCCATACGCATACATAGTCTGCTCGTCGGTCAAGAATGACGGTGTCCCGCCGCCCCAGTGAAATTGCGATATTTTATTTCTATTGCCAAGCAAACCCCGCACCATCAATGTCTCTTTTTCGACTCGCTTGATATATTCATCGGCGGCTTCGGGACCGGCCGCGACCAGTGTATTGCACCCGCAGAACCAACAGCGCCTCCGGCAAAATGGAATGTGAAGATAAAACGATAGCGGTTCATCTGCATATGCTGACGCGCTCTTGATTGCGCCCACATAATCATCAGAGCTGTACTTGTCGCTCCATTCGGGAACCGTCGGGTAGCTGGTGTATCGGGGGCCCGGTTGATCATATTTCCTCACCAGATCAAGTGGCGGGATATCATTACTATTATCAGACATCTTTATTCCTTTTGAATTCATGAACCGTTTGCACCAGAGCCCTCACATTATCCACAGGCGTTTCGGGTAAAATACCGTGACCCAGATTGAATATATAACCCGGGTATTCCTTCATCTCAGAAAGTATCTGCCTCGCCTTTTCAACTACCAGATTGCTTGGCCCCAGCATAAGATGAGGATCCAGATTTCCTTGTATTGTCTTTGGTGATAGCATCCGGCCTGCCATTCCCATCGGGACTCTCCAATCGACACTGATAATATTCGCCTCCAGGCTCCTCAATTGCTCCAATAAATGATACGAACCTCTTATATACAGACTGGTAATCGCTTCCTCGCCGCGCAGAGCGCTAATAATCTTTGTTGTATATGGTAAAGACCACTCTGCGTACTCCTCGCCGCTCAACTCGCCTGCCCAAGTGTCAAAGACCTGTACCGCATCCGCCCCCGCTGATAATTGCATCCTGAGATAATCAATGCTCAAGTCCGCTAAAGTGTTCAGTATATCTTTCCCCTCTAACGGATAGTTAGTGAGGAACTTTATCGGTTTGTAGAAATCGCGGGCACCTTTTGTACCGCAAAGATAGCAGAAAACGGTAAATGGCGCGCCGCAGAAACCCAGCAGGGGAATATCAGCCCCGATTCTTTTCCTCGCTTCGATAATGGCATCCCCCACAAATGATAGTTTGTCTGCCGCATCAAATTTGCTGAATTGTCTTATCTGATCGGGTCGCTCAAGTATTGGCTTGATCGTCGGCCCCGGGTCGAATTTCAAATTTACTCCAAGCGGCTCGAGGATCAACAATATGTCCGAAAAAATAATCGCCGCATCGAGGTCCAATATCTCCACCGGCTGAGCGGTCACTTCGGCTACCGCTTTCGGCGTTCGACATAATTGTTCGAATGTGTAATCCTTCTTATAGCTTCTATACTCGGGAAGATACCTTCCCGCCTGACGCATGATCCAGATCGGTGTCCGGTCGGTATATTCACCGCGAGCGTTGGCAATAAATAATTCTTTCTTAGTCATGGGATAATATTCCCCCCCGGCGTGAATTTGTATCCCGTGCCAAATTCGGTGTGAAAATAGATCGGGTTGGATGGATCCGGCTCGAAACATTTCCTGAAATGGAGGATGAAATTATCTACCGTTCGACTGGATGGATAAGCATTATATCCCCAGACAGCGTCCAGAATGGTACTCCGGCTGAGAACCTCGTCAGGATGCTCTGTGAATAATTTCAGCAGCAAGCATTCTTTATTGGATAATTTAAACTTGCCGTTTTTCCCCTCGGCCTCAAAACTCTTGAAATTTATCGTGCCGCCGGAAAATTTGTACCCATCGCCTGTCGATGTCCCTGAACCAAGCCACGCCTGGCGCCTGAATATCGCTTTGATACGAAGGATCAGTTCCTCGAGATCAAAAGGCTTGGTAATATAGTCATCAGCGCCGATCGCGAGGCCGTCCTTCTTATCGTCGAGGCTGTCTCTTGCCGTGAGGAAAAGAATCGGCTCAGTGCCGAGCTTGGCGCGGATACGCCGACAGATCTCCAGCCCATCGATTCCCGGAAGCATTATATCCAGAATTATCAGATCAAAGCGGCCGCCATTGTAATAATTGAGAGCGGAATTGCCGTCGGATGCCCACACTATCTCATACCCTTCCTGTTCGAGATTAATCGTAATCCCCTCGGCAATATGCTTTTCATCCTCGACCAATAGTATTCGCTTCCCGCTCATTTCTTTAGCTTGTACCTTTGAGTCACAGTACAGCCGCCTTCGGCATTATTCCTTATTGAAATTTCCCCGCCATTGCGCCGTACGAATTCACCCGCGATATATAAACCAAGCCCGGAGCCGGGCACCGTCTTCTTGGATTCAATATTCCCGCGGAAAAATGGTTCAAAGAGCTTCTTCTCCATCCCTTCGGGAATTCCCGGACCGTTATCGATAAAACGTACCTCGGCATGGCTACCGGCCGATATCAACTTGATTTCAATCTCGACTGTTCCCGGGTTGCCATATTTTAATGAATTGTCAAGCAGGGACTCCCAAACTCTGGTCAATTGGGAGATATCAGCCATGATCCTTATTTCTTTTCGAAGGTCCAGTTTCAACTTCCCTCCCGACGACTCGATTCTCTCCCTGACCCAACCGGCAAATTTCTCCAATTCGTCGGAAAGATCGAATATAACCGGCCGAGAATCGATATCTTTATCCGCCAGTCTCCTGACTTGCAGGATATTATCGATAAGTTGGTTTAATCGTACCAGATCTTCTTTCATTTTGGGAACCAGCTCCGCCGCCAGCTGGCTATCATAGTTTCTTCGCTTCAGCGTATACAGGAAGAGATTCATTGATGTGATAGGAATCTTGAGTTCGTGCGTGATGGAATGGACAAATAGCAACTGTTCCTCGCGAATCTCTTTGGTGCGCTTGAGAGCCAGGTAGATCATGTACACCCCAATCATTATCAGTACTATGAAAAAAGAACCCTCCATGGCAAACATCTTGAAATACTTCTGCCCATTCTTCTCGATAAGGGTCAGAGCATCCGGCCTGATTCGTATATTATCCTTAGACAGCCAATCGGGATCTTTTATCTCACCGGTATGCGAAGGAGCAAATTCCAATTTGTCGTTCCCAGACAATATCATTTCCGGATATTTTCTGTCCAAAAAGACAACGACGTCTCCATTTTCGGCTTGAATCACAAAATAGAGCGAATCCGTAACATTCAGATTTCCAAATTCCGAAAACCTCACAATTCCCGAAATAGCCGGGTCAGATATTCCTGTCGTCATGAAAGCGAAACTGGAGCTATCGGCCTTCATCTTTGTCGCAATCTGATAGATGGCACGATAATGCCCATTCAGAAGATCAATACCCCATTTCTGCTCATCTTCAAGCGTGCGAGTCATAAATTTCCTGGTGCTTTCGGTATTGCGCATCTGGAATAATATCCACCAGCTCATCTGTGCGACAAAGATAACGGCCAAAATAATGAATATGATTAGCGCATTGCGCTCGGACGCATGGGAGAACCTTTTCATACTAATAGACTGACCTTATTATTTCTCCAAACTTTCCGGCTGCCCAGGTTAAATCCTTAGTCGAATGAACAAGGCTGACAAAGCCAACCTCATAGGCTGAAGGCGCCAGATAAATCCCTGCCTCAAGGGCTTTATTGAATAATCCTGTGTACTTTGCAGGCGCTTCGGAATTAATTTCCTCAGCTTTTGACGGTGGTGTGGCCTGAAAGCTGATCCAGAAAATAGATCCAATCGCGACAATATTGATCGGCAGGTCTCTGACTTCCTCTCTTAGATTCGCAACGAATTCACCGCTTTCCTTTTCAAGCTTATGCCACCCATTATTTTTTTCGAGATATTCGAGCGTGGCCAGCCCGCTGGCCATGGCCAGTGGATTGCCCGAAAGAGTTCCCGCCTGATAGACCGGGCCGAGCGGTGCCAGAAGCTTCATTATCTCCGCCCGCCCGCCGAAGGCTCCAACAGGAAGCCCTCCTCCGACAACCTTGCCATACGTCGTCAGATCGGGAGTGATACCATAATACTCGGTCGCCCCTCCCGCGGCTACCCTAAAGCCGGAAATAACTTCATCGAAAATCAGGAGTGCACCGTACTGCAGGGTAATCTCTCTTAGAAATTCCAGAAATTCCTTCGTCTGAAGCAGCAGCCCGTTGTTGGCAGGAATAGGTTCTATAATCACCGCCGCAATATCGGAGCCATTCTCCTTGAATATATCTCTTACCGTCTCAATCTCATTTAATGGGGCGACCAGAGTGTGCTTCACAAATTCCTCAGGAACACCTGCCGATGACGGAATTCCGAATGTCACCAAACCCGACCCTGCAGAAACCAGCAGATAATCGGAATGGCCGTGATAGCATCCCGAGAACTTGATAATCTTATTCCTCTTGGTAAATCCTCGCGCGAGTCGAATGGCAGACATAACCGCTTCCGTCCCGGATGATACAAAGCGGAGCAGTTCGATATGTGGGCAGAGCTGCTTGATCTTTTCGGCAAGCAATATCTCGTTTTCATGTACCGTCCCGAAACTGGTCCCTAAAGCCGCGGCCTGATTTAATGCGGAGACCACTGACGGGTGCGCGTGCCCCAGAATCAGAGGTCCCCATGAAGCGCAAAAATCAAGATACCGATTGCCGTCGACATCGAATATATATGCCCCCTCACCACGCTCGATATATATCGGTGTTCCGCCAACCGCCTTAAATGCTCTCACCGGTGAGTTCACTCCCCCGCTCAAGCTCTTCACCGCCCGTTCGTAAAGCCGTTTCGATTTATCCCGCTCAGGCATTAACCCATCCATTTTTCAAGATATCTCGCAAGTGATATGTGAGAACGATATCGGCCCCCGCCCTGAATATCGCTGTCAGATTCTCCATCGCCAATTCTCGTTCGTTCGCAATTTTTTCCCGAGCCATCAGTTTCACCATGCTATATTCGCCCGATACATTATATGCCGCCACCGGCACGTCGGCATATTCTTTGAACATATGAATTATATCCAAGTATGCCAGCGCCGGTTTAACCATCACTATATCGGCGCCTTCATCCATGTCAAATTCCAATTCCCGCAGCGCTTCACGTTTATTTCGGAAATCCATCTGGTAGCTTTTTCTGTCTCCGAATTTAGGCGCGCTCTCGGCGGCATCGCGAAACGGGCCATAGTAACTTGAGGCATACTTCGCTGTATAGGCCATGATTATGCTGTTCTTAAATCCGTCCTCTTCCAGTTTCTTCCGAATGTATCCGATTCGCCCGTCCATCATATCCGAGGGCCCCACGCAATCGACCCCCGATTTAACCATAGACAATGCCATTTCGCCCAGCCGTTTCAATGTACTGTCGTTATCGACATAATCCCCTTTGATAATCCCGCAGTGCCCGGAATCGGTGTACTCGCACAGGCAAACATCGCCCGCCACGAAAATCTTGTCTCCATACTGCTCTTTCAAGGCTTCGGTGGCGACCAGAACCGGATTATCCTTATCGTCGGCAAATGAACCGCTGGAATCCTTTGAACCGACCACGCCGAATAGCATGATCTTATCAATCCCCATATCAAAATCCGGTTTAAAATATTCCAGGAATTTATCCGCCGGATCCCTATATATCCCTGGCATCGATTTGATCTCGAATCTTGATGTCCCCTTTTCTGAGATAAAATAAGGTTGAATCATCTTAGCGGTATCTATTTTGGTCTCGCCGATAAGGTCTCGTATGATCTTATTCCGGCGCAGTCGCCTCGGTCTATTAAATAGCTCCATATTACAATTGCTCCCTTATTTTTTCTGCGATATCATTTATCTCCGCTTTTTGCGGGATATAATCCGGTTTCCGAAAATTCTTCTCCAATGCCGCCGCCGTCGGGTTTCCTATCGCCCCAATCCACCCTTTATACGGAATCTCATACCCCAACTTCCTGAAATACTCCACGGATAGGGGACTGGTGAAGATAAAAAAATCAATCTCTGCATGGTTTATATTAGGCAGTGACGCCCGCACCGATGGTACAGTCCTGTAAATATTGACTCGTGTGACTTCATATCCCAGCTTGGACAATCCCGCTTCAAGCGTATCGGGAGCCTCTTCTCCCTGAGGAAGCAGAATGCTCGATTTCATTTTCACCATGCTACTTCTAAATTCAGCAATGATGCCTGAAGAATCCTCTTTTTGAGGAACCATCGACACAATATATGCCAGCGATTTAAGCAGTTCTGCTGTCTTGGCGCCTATTGCCGCTATTTTCGTCGACGGCGATACATGAACCCTATATTTCTTTACCAGTTCATTGAATATTCTAACACCATTCTTGCTCGTAAATATTATCCAATCAAATTTGTCGATCTGCTTGAATCTCTTTCTGATCAAGTCCTCATCATCTTGCGGTACAATCCCAAAAACCGAAAAGTAGATAATTTCCGCTTTGCCATCCAAAACACCTAAGTCACCGGAACCCTCTTTTTCCGATCGAGTAATCAAAACCTTTTTTAGACGCTCTTTCCCCGCACTCACTGAAATTCGCGTCATGGACTGATATGCTTTATCAATCAAATGGCCAATGTGATCATCTTCACCTTCATGCAATATTGGGTCCCCCCAGCCATCAACAATTCTTGTCCCCAGAAATGCCTTGAGATAGAACCTATTGCTCCGCCGCTCAGAAGTCACCGCCAGCGGAAGTTGACATCCCCCTTGAAACCGCGCCAGAAGGCCCCGTTCCAGTTCAGCCTTCTGCTGTGCTTCGCCATCATTCAATTGATTGATGATATCGGCAACATCGGGGTCATTATCGCGAATTTCAATCGCCAGAATCCCCTGGCCCGGAGCCGGGATGAATTCAAATCGATCCAGAACAATAGCTTTTAATCCGGTCAGGTCGAGCTTCAATCTTTCCACCCCCGCTCTGGCTATCAAGATTGCATCATATTTACCTTCTTTAAGCTTCTTCACACGAGTAGGGACATTCCCCCTCAACGGCTGGATGATCAGATCGGGTCGGTAATACGCAATCTGCGCCTGCCTCCGCACCGAACTCGTGCCGATAGTGGCGCCCTCTTTTAGATGAAGCTTTCTGCTAGCTTCGTATTTTTCGGGATTTATAAGAAGCAATTCTGAGGCATCCTCAGGATTACAATAAGCGCCGATTTTCAGTCCTGCTGGAAATTGTGTCGACAGGTCCTTAAGAGAATGGACCGCAAGATCGATTTCCCCGGACATTAAGGCTTCCTCGAGTTCCTTCGTGAAGAATCCTTTCCCCTCTATCTTATCAAAACTCAAATAATCAATCTTATCGCCGGTCGTCTTGATAATCTTGATTTCAGCCTCTACGGCGATTTTCTCAAGGTACGATTTTATGAGATTTGCCTGATAGAGGGCGAGTTCGCTCCCCCGGGACCCAATAATGACCTTCATAATTTATCGAACGTTTCTGGTTATCGGCGATAATCTTATTTCATGGTCAATATCGGAATTTGCAATCTTTTCTGCAAGATGTCTTGCCGGAAGATAACAGGCGCGGGAAAGAACTTTCTTACTCCAGTAAAGCAGAAGCTCCTGATCGTCCGACGAAAGATGGGAAAGCTTTCCTTTGAAAAGGTTGACAAGCCCCTCTTCGGCCATGGTCATCGATTCAGTCATGGCGGAATCGAACAGGGGAGTTATCATTTGAGTTATTTCTTTTTGAAGATAGATTTTCAGTTGTTCTTCGATCAGCCGGTTGGCATGATCGGCCGTTTTAAACCGTTCGCGACGGTTCTTCTGGGAGAGAGTATTTAATTTCTCCATATCCCAGATTTCGAATCTACTGTCAGCCGCCAACTCGGGAGCGAAATCGCGGGGAATAGCCAGATCGAATGCATGGAGTTTGTTATGATCGGGAATGATATTCTTCAACGAGTCTCTATTAAATATAGGCTCCGTGCTCGAGGTCGAAGATATGATAATGTCTACCCTGCTTTTTCCGTTCAAAAATTCGTCGAGTCCCACTGCGCGGCCATTATATTTTTCAGCAAAATGCTCAATCTTGGCCACCGTCCGATTAACAAAGATAATTTCGTTTTTCTGATTTTTTTCTTATGATTTCGGCCATTTTTGGAGTCATCGGGCCGGAACCGATAATGGCGATCGCCGCCTCCGGACGTTCCGCCAGAATTTCATCCAGACGGAGTGCGACAAGCGATGCTATCGAAACCGGATTCTTCCCCAATTCCGTTTCAGTTCTCACCAATTTCGCCGCCTTGTATGCCGCCGAGAATAATCTTTCCAGAATGGCTCCCGAAAGATTGCTCTCCTGTGCAAGTTGATGAGCCGCTTTGACCTGCCCCAGAATCTGCGCCTCGCCTATGACGATCGAATCCAGTGATGATGCCACTCTGAAAATATGCCTGACTGCCTCGCGCCCGACATATAGCCGAAAACTTTCAGGCTCAAAATTCGGGCGGGGAGATTCTTCACTATTGAAGAAAAAGTCCAAAATCCTGTTGCGTAACCCTGCAATATCCTCACGCGAATTTTCCCTCACTACCACAAATTCCACCCGATTACAGGTCGCCAAATATACCAACTCGGAAACGCCCAGATGATTCTTGAGCGCGGTAAGTGTCTCAATCCGTTTAACTTCGGGGATAGTGAGAGCCTCGAGAAGTCCGATCCCGGCTTTACCCAACTTGGTCGATACGCAGGCGATTCTAGATATGCTGTCTCTCATAATTCGTCCCAAGCTACAAGAATCAGGATTAAATTTGTCATAAACTTGTCACGAAAAATGAAAATTTGTGAATTTTTTCGCTAGAAATTGAAAAATCGCGCGATTCGGGCTGCTGCCGGCTATGCTGCTTTCCTGCCCAAAGATGCCTTATGTCAAAGGCATCTTTGGGAACACTCTACTCGTTGGAAGCCAAAAATGAGGACAATTTACCTCGGCGTCGGTGGCGCCGGGCGGGGAGGAAGAGTCCTCGGATCCTCTTTTATCTTCTTGGTCAGATAATCCACCGCCTGTATCAGCTGATCGTCGTACCCCTGCACGACCCGTTCCGGAAGATTCGCAATTTCCACATCCGGCTCGACCCCTATATTCTCCATCACCCACTGACCCTTAAGATTGAAGATCGTTCCTTCCGGCACTGTATAATAACCGCCATCCAGAAGCGCCGGAAAGCCGCCGATTCCCACGACACCACCCCACGTCCTTTTTCCCATGAGAGGGCCAAGTTTGTTCTCCTTGAAGAAATAGGAAAAGAAATCGCCGTCGGAACAAGAGAATTCATTGCAGAGACCTACCATGTGCGCCTTCAAGACCGTCGGGAGTAGGTTCGGTATTTCTGCCGACCCATTGGGATTTGACTTGCTGACGCAATCTGTCCATTATCAATCCGGAAACAAAACCGCCGCCGTTATAACGAACATCAATAATCAAACCGTCCCTTCGACTCTGATTATAAAACATCTTCATGAAACGAATCAGCCCGAAGCCTTCCATATCGGGAATATGTATATATCCGATCTTCCCGCCGGATACCGAATCGACATAATGCCTCCGCTCCTCAACCCAATTATAGTAGCGCAACATCTCTTCCGATTGGATAGGCTTCACAGTAACCTCGCGTGAGCCGGTCACTGTCGGTTTGCTGTTGACCGTCATCGTAATCATCTTCCCGATATCATTTCCGGTCAGCGAATATGGGTCAATACTGCCGTCTACTTCATGGCCGTCGATTGCAAGAATATAATCACCGACCTTGACATCTACCCCCGGCTCGGTCAAGGGCGAGCGGAGTTGATTATCCCAGTTCTCTCCCTTCAATATTCCGGAGATCCTGATCCTATTGGATGCGTGATCAATTTCGAAATCCGCCCCCAATAATCCAATATTGCTCGGGGAGACATCGGACATTTCGCCGCCGCCCGTGTAGGTATGCGAGCAACATAGCTCGCCCAGCATTTCTCCGAGAATATAAGTGAAATCGTATCGATTCGCGACATAGGGAACCAGCGGGGCATACCGATCATGTATCTTTTTCCAATCGACCCCGTGCAGGTTAGGATCATAGAAGAAATCCCGTTCCATCCGCCAGACTTCATCGTACATCTGACGATATTCGGCCTCATGGTCGACCATCATTTCCATTCTCGACAGATCCAGCCGGGCATCATCGAGCTCGGCTTTCTTGCCGCCGGCATCCGCTATGAAAAATTCATTCCCCTTCCGAAGCATTATCTTTTCCCGCCCGGCCGATAGCGAGTAATTACTCATACCGGAAGCGAATTCCGCATCCTTCTTTTCTTTCATATCGTACTTATGCAGCACATTTTCGCCACCGCCAATTTTCCCCTCAAGGCCATTCATCGGATACGACGAATAGAAAACCGCGCCCGAAATCGCCACCAAACCGCCGTAGTCACCCGCCGGGAGATCGAATGCAACCTGACGATCATAAATACCGTTGAAATCAATTTTGACTTCAACCGGTTTTTCGGCCTCGCCGCTCTTCTTCTCGTCTTTCTTCACTTCCTTTTTCTTGCCGGCCTCTTTACTTTCCTCCTTCAGCGCCACCTCGTCGCTCTTCGGAGCAAAGGGAGATTTTTCATCGGCGGAAAGGAGTACCAGATAAAGATTCGTCACCGACTGATTAATAAATTGAAATTCATACGAGCCGAGCAATGGATTGAAATTCCGCTCGGATAAAAAGTACAAGTACTTGCCGTCCGGATCGAATGCCGGATAGTAATCATTGGTAAACCCGGGAGTCACCTGATGTACGGCTTTATCGACGAACGAATACATGAATATGGCGGTAATTCCATTTTCGAGGTCTTTTGCGTAGGCAAGATAGCGACTATCCGGAGACCACACATACCTGCGAATCTGACCGCGTGTGGACTTGTCGATTTGGATTGTCTTCTTTGTATCCATATCGATATAATAAAGCTGCAGGTCTCTATCCGAGAAGGCGAGCTTCTTGCTATCCGGAGACCATTCCGGATTGAACCTCTTGCAATGTCCATCGGTAGTGAGACGGACTTTCTCCTTGCCGTCATTCGTGATCAGATATATCTCATCTTCGCCGGTACTATCCGAAATAAAACTAATCCATTTGCCATCCGGAGACCAACCCGCGCCGCCTTCCCGCGAACCGGCAAGATTGGTCAGGTCCCGCGTGTTCCCTTCCTTGGCCGGGACCGTAAAAATATCGCCCCGCGCCGAAAATACCGCGCGCTTTCCGTCCGGCGACACATCAAAATCCTGAATCTTGTCCGATACCTTCTCATACTCCGGTCTGGTCGTATGCCGATCAGTGATTAAATCAATACTTACTTTATGCACCGACTCCGTGGGGAGATCCATCAAATAGAGGAACCCGCCATTCTCGAACGCGATGGCATCTGCGCCAAGACTGGGCCAGCGCACATCGTAGTCGGAAAATTGCGTGACCTGTCGGGTGGTTTTGTCGCCTAAATCATAACAATAAATGTTAAGCTTTCCCGTGCGATCGGAATTGAAATATATTTTATTCCCATACCACATTGGGAGATTATCGGTCCCTATCCAATCGGTGATTTTCTCCGACGTGTTGCCTTTTAAATCATAAATCCACACATCCTGAGCCATACCGCCTTTATATCTTTTCCATGTTCTGAAATCGCGATAGATAGGGCAGTATGCTACTTTTGAACCATCGGGCGAGTAACTTGTAAACCCGGCCACCTTCATCGGGAGCGGCTCTGCCTGCCCCCCTACGGTATCGATAAGATAGACTCTACCGTCCCACCATGTCATCGATTCTTTCCGGGAACGAAACATTACCTTGTCGCCTGTCTGATTCCAGCCGATAACTACATTTTCCGGTCCAAACCGTTCACTGGTTCTCTGAATTCCGGGATGGAATGTCAATTTCTTGGGTTGCCCGCCGGTTACCGGCATCACATATACCGACATATCGCCGTCATACTGCCCTGTGAAAGCTATCGTTTTCCCGTCAGGGGAGAATCTGGGGAAAAGCTCTAATCCTTCGTGGCTGGTCAGCCTTGAAGCCTGGCCGCCTTCACGGGGGGCAGTATATATATCACCCCCATAAGAGAAGGCTACTTTATCTTTGCTGACATGCGGGAAACGAAGAAGGCGAGCTTCCTCGGCGTACCCGAGAGCAAAAATGGATAGCGCCATCAGCAGCGCCAGATAACAAGATTTCTTCATACGGTCTCCGATAGTGAAAATATTGAATGATAAAGTTCTTTTGACATAATTTTGGATACGGGAAATCTAATAAAGAGGTTCGCATAGTTTCAAATTGTGAAATAAATATGGTCAAGCGGAAGAAGGCAACATGCGAATGACAAATCACGCGAAAATATTTAGTGTTCCTCATCGGATAATTTGACGCCTCACATCGCCGATAGACGGATCTAAATAAGATTGGGAGGTTTCAAACGCATCCTGCAATTCCCGGGAAATGCCTTCGATAAATATGAACCATTGTCCCTAATTCAATGTTTTACAAGAGATTGACGATATCTAAAGAAATCAGATGCGCGCGATAAAGATAATAAATGATTCGGAGTTTCTGTCAAAAAAATGGTATCCTGCCCTTCCGGGAACCAGCATCCGTTCGTCAAGTATAAGACACGAGGAAATCAAATGTCGGCTCATATTCTAAGTCAGTTATACACAGGGAGGTCGATTTGAGACTTGCCGCCAAGTTGGTTTCGCTGCTTGTCTTCTCTATTGCCCTGCTGATAATGGTCGGCGGGTATCTTTCGGTTCAGCGCGAACGAGACCTTTTTATGACCGATATGGCGCATGACGCCAATTTGTTCGGGCAGAGCATCAAGGGTCTTATTGCCGATGTTTGGCGAATAAGTGGGGAAGAGCGGGTGAGAGGATTGATTGACGATCTGAATCGCAAGCAGTTCTCCATGCATATGCGCCTGGTCTGGCTTGTTGCTGATCCTAAAGACCCTTCCGCTCCAATGGCCCCTCTGAGCCAGCTTGCCCCTGTGCTGGAAGGGCGCGACATAAGTCTGGTAGGTCACGATAAGCAAATGGATGATATCCTGCTCACATACGTTCCTGTCGAAGTTCCTCATGCTCAAGCTGCGGCGCTGGAAATTTCGGAAAGCCTTTCCTCCATGAGCGATTATATCCACGCAACCATAGTGCATACCCTTACTATTACCGGGGCTATTATTCTGGTCTCTATCATGATAGTGGCAATTCTGGGATATCGCATGGTTGGCCGCAGGCTTCAAGCACTGACTCAGGAGGCTCGTGTAATAGGAAGCGGAAATCTTGTCAACCGCATTCAGCTGGAAGGGCATGACGAATTGACCGAGCTCGGCGATGCTATGAACATGATGTCCGATCAACTGCTTGAATCCCGGGAAAAAGTGCAACGGGAGACTGCGGCAAGGATAGCGGTGCTCGTGCAACTGCGGCATGAAGATCGCCTCAAAACTGTTGGCCGTCTGGCGTCGGGGCTCGCCCACGAGCTCGGAACTCCCCTGAATGTCGTTTCCGGCCATGCCGGCTTGATCGCCGCCGGTGCCATTTCCGAGAATGAAACCGTGGAAAGCGCCGGGATCATTAAGAGCCAGGCCGAAAGAATGACATCTCTCATAAAACAGCTGCTCAACTTTTCACGCAAGAGCGTCGTGGATCTTGAGATTATAGACGTCTGTCAGCTGGCTCGCCAGACCATCGATCTGGTAATTCCGCTGAGTCAGAGACAGAACGTCAATATTGAACTCTTACCGGGTGATTGCCCTCTTAGGATTATGGCAAATCCCAGCCAGATTCAGCAAGTCCTCATGAATGTTGTCACGAACGCTCTTCATGCCGTCCAGTCGGGCGGCAGGATTGAAATACAAGTTACCCGGCAGGAAAAAGCGGGCGCTGGGGATAATTCCAGAGTGAACTTGTTTATCAGGATAGATGTCAAAGATAACGGAGTCGGAATTCCCGAAGAGGACCTTCCCCACATCTTTGAACCTTTCTTTACGACCAAAGAAGTCGGCGAAGGAACCGGCCTCGGCTTATCGATAGCCTACGGAATTGTACGGGAACTCGATGGGTGGATAGAAGTCACGAGTGAAATTGGACAGGGAAGTTGCTTTTCCATCTACATCCCCGAGGAGGGAATCAAATGAAGGGGAAGATTCTTGTTGTCGATGATGACCCGGCCATGTGCGATATGATAAAACTTGACGCCAGGCGCCGGGATTTTGATGCCGTGATCTGCACTTCGGCCGACGCTGCCCTGCGTAAATTGCAGGCTGAAGAATTTGATTGTATCCTGACTGATCTGAATATGCCGGGCGTGAACGGAATTGAATTTTGCGAGAAGGCACATTCGCTGAGGCCGGAAATCCCGGTTGTGGTTATGACAGCTTTCGGGAGTCTGGAGAGCGCCATCGCCGCCATTCGGGCCGGCGCCTACGACTTTGTAACCAAACCGATTGAACTTGATATCCTCGCGCTGGCGTTGCAAAGGGCAGTCAGCAATCGTCTCCTCCGGGAGACAGTCCGGCGTCTTAAAAAATCGGTCGAGCAGATGCAGAAGTACGAAGATTTGCTTGGTGCAAGTCCGGTCATGCTTGAACTTTTTGACAGGTTAAATCTTATCGCCGAGACTGACTCCCCGGTCTTGATCGCAGGGGAGAGCGGTACCGGGAAAGAACTGGTTGCCCGGGCGCTGCACCGACGAAGCCGCCGCAGTCAAAGCCCATTCATCGCCATAAATTGCGCCGCTGTGCCGGAGACTTTGCTGGAAAGCGAGCTTTTCGGGCATGCTCAGGGCGCCTTTACCGATGCCCACACCATGAGACGGGGCCTTTTCCTGCAGGCTGATGGAGGAACGCTGCTACTGGACGAGATTGGCGATATGCCGCTGAATCTACAGCCGAAACTTCTTCGCGCCCTCGAGAATCGCACTGTTCGTCCTCTCGGTAGAGAAGTCGAAATTCCTTTCGACGTTCGTGTAATCGCTTCGACCAATCGCGACATTGAGACGGCCGTCGAGAACGGTCGTTTCCGGGAAGACCTGTACTATCGCATCAATGTGATTCGACTTGACCTTCCGCCGCTTAGGTCTCGCGGTGCCGACATTCTCACACTGGCACAATATTTTCTCGAGAATATCGCCTCCCGCATCGATAGACCGGTGATTGGGATTTCAACCGCCGCCGCGTCGAAGCTGATGAACTACAACTGGCCGGGAAATGTGCGCGAGTTACGCAATGTTATTGAGCAGGCCATTGTTCTGGCCGCCCATGACAAACTGGCTCCGGATGACCTTCCCGAACGAATTAGAAATCATCAAGCTTCCCGTCTAGTCGTCGAGACCACAGCCGACCCGGGGGAACTGATTTCGATGGAAGAAATTGAACGGCGCTATATTTTGCAGGTGCTGGAGGCCGTTAATCATAATAAAACCCGAGCAGCTCAGATTCTCGGCTTCGATAGAAAAACCTTATGGCGGAAACTTCGCCGATACGGCGTACTCTCAGAATCCGAAGATACGTCTGGCGATAAATAGAAATTACACCATTTGCAAATCGTGGCATTATGCCCCATGTGGCAAAATGCCCCCTTCCAGTTTTTCCGCGAAACATTTTGGTACCCGGTCACTTAGATAATTTCAAACGTATCTAGGCTATTGATTATTGTGGCATGATGCCCCATTGACAAATTTATCAAGTCGTTGTTGTGCAATATGATAACGTTCGGCACAATTGCTGCTTAAAACAATCGTTGGAACCGAATTATATCCAGCATTGAATGGATGATTGCTGACCAAACTGTCACCATGTTTCCATTCGCTGAAAAAATAAGGAGTAAACAATGCAAACAGATGGATCCCCCTTAACCAAGTCGCAGAGAGCGAAGGCCGGCAGAGTGGAAACCACGATCGGTAAGCCCCGTGTCTTGCTTGCGGAAGATGATAACGAGATGCGGCACCTGTTGTCGTGGCAGCTGAGGAACCATGGATTTGATGTGATAGAGTGTAGCGACGGATTTGAGCTTCTTGATAATCTGGGTTCGCCGGCTCTTTCACAAAAGCCCGATGATTTTGATTTGATTGTTTCGGACATTCGAATGCCGGGAGCATCAGGGCTTGAGGTATTGGAAGGGATACACGAATGTGAATGGTACCTGCCGATGATCTTGGTTACGGCCTTTGGGTCAAAAGAGACTCATGACCAAGCCGAGAAGTGGGGAGCCGCGGGGATTTTTGACAAGCCTTTTGAAATAGATGACCTGATTTCCCGGGTACGTGAGGTTCTTGTGCTGGATTCGCCACAAGGAAGCAGCTGGCTGCAGAGAGAAATTAAACATGTTGAAGAGGACGTTCCGATAGACATTGTCTTCAGCCATCTGCCGCAGACTCCGCAGACCGAATCGGTTGTGCGAATGGCTGCAACATCACTCCGGGAATTCAGGGATAAAATTATTTATTGTCGGGTTGTAATCGAGGGCACTCGCCGCCCCGGGAGCAACAAACGTTATCACGTGCAGATTATGGTCACTCTCCCTGATCAGGTGATGGTCGTGCGGTCGAATCTTCGACTGATAACCGACGAGACCGGATTGCATGCTGCCATTCCCGAAGCTTTTGAAGCCACGGCGAAAAAATTGAAGAATCATTTCATTGCTGACGCATTGAAAAACATTTGAGGCTTTTACGCCTCCTGTAAATTTGTGATAACACGATTTTGCCCGCTGTCATAATTCCGCTTCTGGCAGCGGGTGCCTGTTTAAAAACGACTCAAAATAATCGGGATGGAATTCTGGATTTACTAAACCTCCACTATTCGATCATCTCGATTATTTTTTTGGCCACCGATTGGTAATCCCCGCCAAAATGGTGCCCACCCTTGGTTTCTATTATAGTCGCCCATGACGTATCAAGGCTCCGACACAACGACGTTTCTTCATCGGATCCATAATAGCAAAGAACTCGCCTCCCCTGGAGCTTCACAACTTCCGGAAGAGTCGGTAGATCATTAGGATGGGATTTGTCACCGAGAAAGTCGCTCAAATGAAATTGAAAATCTACCGAGGTATCAGGCCCGATGAGGGCAATCAGACTCACGCGATCGAGAAGTTCGGGCGGAAGTCGATTAGCCATAAATGGAAGAACATCGGCCCCACGAGAATATCCGACCAGCACAGCTTTACGCATGCCCCACTTATTCATATAATGACTCAATATTCGACCCAAATCGGTGGCCGCCTCGTCGGGCGTCCGACGCTTCCAAAAATATTTGAGCGAATTTAGCCCGACCACCGGGATTCCTTCCCCGGCCAGAGCATTACCTACCTCGCGGTCGATCAGAGCCCAACCGCCGTCGCCGGTAATAATGACCGCCATCGCATTTTTTTGCGGAACCTGAGTCGGTACTTCTACCAAAGGAAGGTCATCCAACTGCCCGGCCGCGGGGAGAGGGTAATTTACCAGAGGTGATCTGGTCAGGTCTTTGAATGACTTGGTGAATTGAGGCAACCAATTTTTTTGAACTGAGAACCCATGCCCGACCTTGGGGAGTGAAACGATTTGGGCCCGACCTGTCTTCTTGACATAATTTTCGACCACTTTAGGGTCGCATACTTGATCAATCAGCCCCTGGAAGGCAATCCATACGGCGTCAAGATGAGGTGCGGGTTGAAAAATATATCCCTTTCCCTTCGGACCCGATTCCCACTCTAGTCCCTGACCTTTGCAGAACGGTTTGGTTAGCTCCAGATCGGGACAGAATCCCAGACTAATCGCCCCCAGAAAAGTATTCGGCGGAGCCTGCACCAAAATGGCATATACCAGTGTCGCTCCTGAAGAGTACCCTACCATGCATGGTACAATATATTCCGATAAATTCAATTTTTTCTGAACATATTGGCTCAGTGCCTCGAAATCTGAGGCAGGATACGAACACTTCTCTTCACCCGCTTCGAGTTCCTTCAGATAATGAACGATATCAATCCCGATAACGAGTGCATCCAGTGAGGCCAGCGACCTGGCCATATCCACCACCCCAAGGTTCCAACCCCCATCGCCGGAGACAAATAATACTACGGAAGTAGGCGGGGTATCGATTTGTACAGATGCACGGTACCAAATCGCCCGTAATGGAGAGTATCTTCTGTCACCTCGGCACTCGCCAATGAGAATGCTGCGAGAAAAAGCATCAGAGTCAATATTCGAGCGCTTAATTTCATTTACTTACGACTCCTTTCATTCCTCCGGAGATTAAAGCAGCTATATTTGCCAGTATCCGTGGAAGAACAAATCCTCCCGGGGACACCAGATAACGTGGCTCCCAGACAGGACTGAATTTTTCCTTATATACGCGCAAGCCCTGAAAATTATAAAAATATTCACCGGTACGATATAATAGCCCGCCCATGCGATTCCATAGAGTCGCTAGAGCACGTTGATCGAGACCTGATAATGGGGCCATTCCCAGATTAAACCAGGAATACCCCTCTGTCTTTCCCCATTGCATCAGAGAAATAAACAGATAATCAATCAGGCCCGAAAGAGCGTCGGTTTTATGCCTCATCAGATCGATCGACAGTTCCTGTTTGTCCGCGCCCATCCAGACATTGGCAAAGGCAACAATTTCCCCTTCATTCCGGACCACGGCTATCGGATATTCCTGAAGGTATTTTTCATCGAAAGAGCCAAGGGAAAATCCTTTCTCGTGAGTATTCTTCTCCGTCAGCCATGAATCAGAAATGGATTTCAACCTCGACATGATCTGAGAATTTATGGGGGGTTGAAGAATTTCGAAACTCCCGCCCTCCTTTTCAACTCTCCGGAAGGAATGCCTTAAAGTCTTTTTGAGAGAATCGAAGTTGAATGAATCCAGAGCTACGCGCGCTTCTTCGCCGAGTTTCTGCGAGGTGAGCCCAAGGTCCAGATAAAAATAAAGTGTGTCAGCCTTTACCTGATAGAACACCGGCCACCCCTCATACGGATCGCAAAGATCGCGAAAACGCCATATCAGATCCCGCCATTCCGACTGTGGCCCGACCGGATCGCCCAGCGCCACCCAGCTCCGACCTTCCACTCCGTACATAATAAAGGCGTTCCGGTTTTCGCTGAACAAAAACCGCTTGTCGCCGATTTTAGCCAGATGCGCATACGTATAGGGCGAGGCTTTCACTATGGAATTTACTGTCTCTAGTTCATCCCCCGATGAGACTGGCGCCCGCGGCGCGGCCGGTTTGAGCAAACGCAATAGCGAAATTACAATTGCCAACCCGACAACACCCACGCTGGCACGAAGGAAACGGGGGGCATCGCCACGTATGGCGAACTGCCACCAGAGGTCGTTGGAATAATCGACATGTTTATATGAAAAAAATCCGATCCAGATCGAGCCCGCAATAGTCACCGCAATGGCAATGAACCACCCGAATGAAAGTGGCTGGTCAAAAAGCGATGAACGGCGATGAAAATGCTTGCTGCATGGCAGAAAGGCAAGGAACATCGTCCCCAGAATAAACGCTTCTTCGTAGTCCCCGCCCTTGAGGAGTGATGTCGCCACTCCCGCAACGAGCAATATCAGCGTAGCGCGATAGGCGGCGTCGATCCGCCGATAAACACCCCATGCCAAAAACAGCAAACCCGTTCCGATCAGACTTCCCAGGAAATGTGAAAATTCAATAACCGGAAGCGGCATAAACTCCCGGAGAAAAAATAACCGATGATGCAGTGAGGGTGTGGCGCCCGATATGAGTAGTACAATTCCTCCCGCAAAAGCGCTGACTCCCAAAATCATTGGCATCGTCGCGGGAAGAATCCGCCCCGCCACAAAAGTAAACCCCTTTGGTCCCCATCGGGTTCTCAAAAACTCGTACGTCCCCAAAGTCAGCGTTCCGAATGCCAGCGGCATGAGATAGTAAATAAATCGGTATGCCAACAACGAAGCGATCACGGTCGATGCCGGAATTGATGGTGTCAGGGCAGTTAAGACCAGAGCCTCAAATATTCCCAGACCACCGGGTATATGGCTTATTAGTCCGACGACCTGAGCGAGAATAAAGATACCCAGCAAATTTGGAAGCGATATCGCTGCATCCGCCGGCAGAAGCGAATATAAAACCATCCCGGCCACGGCCCAATCCGCCGAGGCTATCGCAATCTGAAGAAATGATATTCTGAGCGGCGGAACCGCAAATTCCCAGTGACGAATTCGAAGTGGCTTCTTTCCAATCGCGCTCCAGACCAGATAGCCAAGTGTCAATGCCAGGAATATGATTCCAATTGGATGAATTGAATTGAACGGCAAATGGAGATCGGCCGGCAACGTGAAATTTTCTACCAGGAATAGAACTCCCCCCACGGTGAGAATTCCCAGCCAGAACGTAAGGGCGCAAAAAGTAACGATCCCCGTGATCTCCATCGCCGATAATCCCCAGGCGGAGTAAAGCCGAAACCTCAGGGCGCCGCCGGTGAGAATCCCAAATCCCAAGCTCTGACTGAAAGCATAACTGATAAATGATGTCAGAATCGTTTTGCCGGATTCAAGCTTGCGGCGGATATATTTCAACGCCAGCAAGTCGTATCCGGTCAGAATCGCATAATTGATTATAGTCAAGAAGAATGGCGATCCAAATCTGAGCGCGCGGAATAGCGGCTATTGCTCTGACAATATCATGATATCGAAATTCCCCCAGCGACCGATGCAGAACATATAAGGCGAGCGAGAATAAAACTAGACCGAGTAGCGGCCCCGCAATTGTGGCCAGCTTATGTTTCATAAAAGGTCAACCGCCTCCTCAGTAAGCGACATTAGGACATACCCTCGGAGAACTTCATATTTTATACAGACGAAATCATGTCTGCCATATCGCCGGCCGTTCGACGGCCACCAATAATTTATTTAATCTCAATTAATAACGCAAGACGGTTCCCCCGGACGTCGATCTCCCAATAATTTTTTGCCCGGAAATATTATCGCCCAATTCCGTTCCCCAAATAAGGGAATCATCATGACAAGATCAGCGAATTTCCATTATTCCACAATTAAGATCGGAAGATAATGAAGATATTTGCAGCGCGGTCGTGGATACCGATGCTACTGAAAAAGCGGGAAACTAAGGCAAAACAATATCGCTTTCCGAATCATTCCACGGCGGCAAAATCCGTGTCAGAATAATAAGCACCAGGAAAGGAAGTAACAGAAGGAACATGGTCATAAAAACCCCCTCTACCCCCATCAACTCAAGTTTGTAAACAGTCAGGCCGCGTAAACTCTTGGAGAATAACTGCCCGCCAATGACAATATTCCATCGGGTGCTGAAAATTCCCACCTGAACCAGAACCCCCGCCACCAGATAGAGCATCCGCCGCATCTCATCGGGAAATCTCCCGAACCGCCCCATTACCAGTGAAACTATTGGTACCAGCGTCCCGAGAACAATCTGGGTGATGATAAGGCTGATAAACAGTCGGTTGGAAATCATTTCAGACAGAATATTAATCGATTCCTCGGACTCATATAGTCTGTGAATAAAATCGAGCGCTTCCAGCGAGAAATCCACGATAATGGCATACAATAGGAACTCCGCCAGTTTATTCACGCACTTCATATTCATCTGCTTCCAGCGAAACATTGAAGTCGCCATATAAACCAGCAGCATCAACGCGATTCCCGACACTATGGCCGAAAATAAAAATACGATCGGAATCAGAACACTGCTCCACCAGGGATTGGCTTTGACCGATCCGAAAATGAAACCAACATAACCATGAAGGAGAAAGGCCGACGGTATTCCGATGATCGTTATAATCTTGCCGATCTTTCCGTCAAAACGGACGGCGGGCTCGGAAATGTCTGTCGCCCCCAGGCTCAGAATTTTATAAATATATTTTATCAGACCCTTTTTCTCTTTTGACCAGGCCACAATATTCGCCCGATAATCAAACCATATCTCCAAAAGTAGAACGACCATCAGATACCAGGCATAAACAAATCCAAACATCGCCATTGCCGATTGAGTATGTGGGGTAAGAAACATCTCGAAAGCCCTCTCCGGATGTCCCAGGTGCGCCAGCAATGGCAGCGGGGCAACGATCAGAAATGATAAGGCCGTCAAAAGTGACAGCCGATAAACAGGCATCAACGCCTTTACATTAAATACTCTTTCCAGCGAAGCGAGAATAAAGGCGCCCGCAACCAGTCCCGTGAGATACGGATAGAGTACAATCAATAACCCCCAGTGCAGTTCATATTCATTCGGGTAGATATATCCGGTCACTCCGGGTAGCTTTTCGATAACGGTCAGAATTATTGCTTCCATCGCCCTATCTTACCTCTCCGTCCGCGTTGGCATAATAGACTTTGGGCGACGTATTCAGTGATGGCTTAAGAACTGTCACATCATTAAATCGAAGGAACCTGCGAAGCGGACTGCTTTGATCTCCCGCCTCTCCGAATACTCTTGCCTGAGTGGGACAGACTTCAACGCATGCCGGAAGAAGTCCCTTTGTGATTCTATGATAACAGAATGTGCATTTATCGGCGACCTTTTTCACCGGGTGAAGGTACCGCGCCCCATAAGGACAAGCCTGAATGCAATAACGACACCCCACACAATAATCGGCATCGACCAGGACTACTCCGTCTCTTGATATGAAAGTGGCTCCCACCGGACAGACCTGTACGCAGGGCGCGCTGGCGCAGTGGTTGCATAGTTTCGGAACAAAGAAAGTGCGAAGTATATCTACATCCTTATCCGGTTCGGGAAAACCATCTATTCCCCCGTCAGGGCTGTCGACGATTGTCTCTCCCCGAGTCGGAATTATATATCGTTCGACCCAGGTCCTGAAGTACACCGGTTCCACCGGAACTTTATTCTCTTTCTTGCAGGCGTCAGCGCATCGTCCGCACCCTATGCATTTATGAATATCAACTCCCATGGCATAGTTATGAGCGCTCGGGTCATATTTCTGCTCGTCCTGTCCAAAAAGCAATTCGGTGCCGCTAAAAGCGGCGAACAACACTATGAATCCGGGCAATTTCTTCGCGCAGGTCTCCAAAAAGTCCCGACGCGGCATATTTGTATTCTTGTCTTCCATCACTTGGCCTCCGGGGAATGGGGAAAGTGGCAGTCCCAGCACAGATACGGTTTGCCGTGCGTTTCAATATCGATACGAGGTATTTCCGCAGGGCTGTTGGCGTCTTTAGCATGACATTTTCCGCATACTTCACGATTGGTTGGTTTCCACGCCCTGACCGTCTGAGGGTCTTTCCAGTGGTCGGGCGGGACAACATGACAGTTGGTGCAGGCGAGGGTAGCGTGATGGGAAACCATCTTCCGGCTGGCTATCTCGCGATGGCAGGCGCTGCAATCTTCCGGAGGATGCGGAAGAAGAGGATTGTGCGGATTGTGACACGACATGCAAACCCTGCCCGGATTATGTAGCTCCGGGAGTATTTGAGGGAAACCGGACGGTCGTGATGGGTTATAGCCATGGCAAAGGATACAAAAGTCACGAGTTCGCGGAGCCGGAGGAGTAAATTCATCGGGTGCATTAACGTGCTGAGCACAGGGGCCATGGCAGATTTCGCAGGCCAATCCCTTGTGGTTTGATGCCTGCTTTAGATCGTAGATATCTTCATGGCAGTCAAGACATGCCTTATAACCGGCAAATGATATTTCGGAAGCGGCGATTTCGTCCACCGCATCCGCTCGATAATGCCCGTACTCACCGAATGATTTAGGCACCAGAAAATGGCGGGCGATAAGCAATCCCGCGATGCCGGCCGCGAATAGAATCATTAAAGGAATTATCTGTTGCGGTATTCTGCGTTTTCCCAAACCTGAGCTCTCTCTAATTCCATCTTAAAAAATTGTGGGCGGAAATTAAACAAAATAGATGCCGTCAGTCAATCATTAATTTAACTATTTTTGCCGGAGACTCCTCGGCAGTAAAGGCTCTGCCTCCGGAAGGACGGCGTCGTGAGAAGGTCAAAGAGCCATAATATCCATATTAAAATCGATGAATGCAGAAATGATCGGAAAACGTGGATACTGACCAAAAGGAAATAAATTTAGGACCTCATGGGTTGATTTCTGCGGAAGCACAAAATTCGCCAAAGATGATCCTAAAAGGCCTCGGTGACCGCAATCTATTCCCGATAAGGCACCGAGCCGATTGTGACAAAAATCACTAAGTTAATATCATTGTTCGGATTATGCCGTGTCAGGCGCTATGTTTATTCAATTCATTTGTCGAGATTGGCCAGCGCCTATCTGAAAGCCACCCAATGTCTTCGTTCAAAATTCATCGAAATTGCGGAATTTTCATACTTGACAAAATCGATATTCTTAGTTATTTTAGGCAAAATAATACTATCGTTGTTGGTGACATTTTAAGATTACTTGCCCGTTAACCTATAAGAAAATCGTTTCAGGAGAGACTATGAGTAGACGCTCACTTTGCGCCTTAACAGCGTACCTAATCCTTCAGTTGGCCTTTGGCATTGTCATCGCCGGTGACATTACCGATCTCAACGCCGGTCGGCAGTATATTCATCCAAGTCATGGCAATACTCCCGCGCCGCTCCCGCTCAGAGCCGCCGCCCCCGGCGAAACTTTTCATAACGGAGCGACTCTTTTTTGCTCGCAATGTCATGTGATGCACGCCAGCGAGCAGCATCCCAATACCGATCAGACTCTGCCCGATCCTTTCGGTCCCTTTCCCCAGAATTTCGCTCAGTCGAAATTTCTCTTGAAAGCCTCCGATCCGGTCGCGCTTTGCCTTGCTTGTCATGACAACGTCGCCGGAATTCCCGATGTCGTCGGCGCCGATGTCAATGGCTTGAGCGACCGTTCCGCCGGTCAGTTCGAATTGCCGGGAACCGATAATCCGCGCGGCCATAAGCTTGACTATGGATTGGTAACCGGCCCCGATTTCGAGCTTTGTATGCGATGTCATTTTGGCGGCACCTTTGCGACCGCTTCGGTTACCTGTATCGACTGCCACAACCCCCACGGAAATGATCGACCGCGAAATCTGCAGTGGGCTTCTTATCCCGGCGGGGAGCCACCGCTCGGACTTATTGAAGATCCTTCCAGTTCCGGAATGGCAAGATATGAAGCCGCCAATGTCGGGTACGGCACGACCAATGATGAAAATCTGCGGGAAGTGACGACCATTTGCATCGATTGCCATCATGCTTTCTCCGGCGCGAATTATGTTGATCCAGACGGCAATGGCTTTCATAATCGTCATCCAAGCTATGATTCGGAACGCGGCAGCATGAACAATATTGCTCAGGGAGCCATTCGGGGTACAACTATGCCGGCCCACTGGGAAAGCGGTACCGGCGCCGGATTTCAATCCACACCGAGGCTTCGCTACGTGAACAGTCTCGCCACTGATTTTACTTCATCCAAGGTGGTCGACGCCGATATCAATGGAGTCTTTTGTCTTACCTGCCATAAGGCGCATGGTGGGACAAAAGCATTTGGTCTCCTTTGGGATCCCGCGTCTGGAATCAATGGCGAAGGTTGCGATCAATGCCATGCGAAAACGGTGCTCTGATAACATTAAGATCAAGCGTAATTTAATTATTTAATATTTCAAAGCCCCTTGCGAAAGCGAGGGGCTTTTTTATACAGGGCCTGCAATTATAAAAGGGCAGTCAGCGACTGCCCTTTGCTTCACCAGCGATTTGGATTTGAATGGCGGCTACTTCATTAGTATCATCTTCTTAGTATCAGTGAAGTCTCCTGCCTTAAGACGATAGAGATAGATTCCGCTGGCCAATTCATGCCCGTCCCTGTCGCGACTATCCCACTGCATTGTGTGTCGCCCGGCGGGCATCCTCCTGTTAACAAGATTGATCATCTTCTGTCCGGCAATATTGAAAATCTCGAGCGTTACATCCGACATAATCGGCAGGCTGAAGCTGATTTCGGTGCTCGGGTTAAAGGGATTGGGGTAGTTCTGCTCGAGCGAGTATTCCATGGGCATTATATTTGCCGAACCGCCGGAGCTTAGCGCCCCGACCTCGATAATACCTCCAAACTCCGTCCATTTGAAACTCTCGGAAGTCATCTTACCGTCGACGACAAGATGGAAGCTTTCGCCTGCTCGCGGTCCTTCTTTCCTGTCAGTGGTCTGATCATCGCCATAGATCGATATATATCCAAATTGACCCCTCTCGCCGACCGCCCCAACCCCGCAAATTGTACCGTCCGATAAGACTGCCGATATTTCGATTCCTGATTCAACAATCTTGCCGTCCAGAGTCAGGTGACGCGAGAAAAGGTTCACCCAGGCATTCGAAGGAGCCACTCTGCCGTCTATTTTGGCCCGCAAAAGATCAGTCGTCCTCTGGGGCAGGGATGACTTTCGGACCGGCGCCAGGATATACTAAGACATCATCAGCCGTTACCTTCAGCCAATAGCCAAATCCCGGCCCGAGCGTCGTGAGAGTTGAGAATTGAGGCAAACCGGGATCATACGTGAACCCGCCATTATTAAACCCCAGAGCGATAATTAAATTCTCCAAAACTGATTCCAAAGCCTCTGGCGTCGAATCAGCCGCGCAGGGGAGATAAGATACCAGATTCCAACCCGCCTGCAGATCGATCGGAGTTGAGGTCGGCACAGGCCTGCCGATGATTGTCAATGTTCTCGGGCAGTTCATCTTAATCCAGTACCCGTGAAGATGGTCGACACTCAACAACGTTGAAAATTGGGGTAGGTCGGGATTATATATCAGGCCTCCACTGTCAAATCCGAGGACAATTTCGATGCAATCCATTATTGGCGCCAATACTGACTCAATATTATCATCCGGCGTGTCAAGATTCCATGAGACCAGATTCCACCCTTCAGAGAGTACAATCTGCTTTTCCTGCATCTCGGATACAGTCAGGCAAACCTCGCGCCGATCGCCATTTTCTGTCCAAATCGGCTGAGCCGAAGTCATTGTCGGCATGCCATTGACAAGGAAAGTCAATGTGTCACCCGGCTCCGCCCCCTCGTCAATTTCGGGCGTCGTGAAATCGTCTCGATAGACCGGCATCAACCCGTATCGCCCCGGAGACGTAACATACCACGATCCACACAAAATTCCATCGGGATCATAGGCGTCAACGACCGAACCTGATGGCAATGGCGCGCCGAAATATGTATTATCCGCACAATAAAAGAATGTGGCTTCAGTGGTAGCCGTTATATGTGCAACCGGTGTCAAAATCATCTCGATTGGATAGTTATTGATGTCAATATTCTCCGCAAAAGCAGGATAATAACCGGCGCAATGAGCGTAAGCATCGAAAGAATAAGCGTCTATGGAATCGCAGGCAAAAGATCCGCTCGAATCCGTGGAGATAATTTTCAGCAGGTTTCCATCAGGGAAATTATCCCAGATTTCAACCGTTGCGCCGGAGATCGAATTACCGATTGTATCTTTTACACGGCCGCATAACAGCGTGCCGACAACTCTCATATCCGCCGGTACGGTTATGATTTGGTTCAGCGGATCGTCGTTCGAAATTTTAATTTCAGCGTTATATTCTCCAGGATCAAGGTAAGTGGCGTCATAGGTGATCGTAATCTCTCGGCTCTCGCCCGCAGGTACAACGCCAAATTCCGGTTCCGCTTTTAGCCAGCACAGCTCCTTCAATCCATCATCCACCAGATACAAGACCGACGAATTATAAGCCGAAATCCAGAGATTTTCCCCATCATGAGCAATTCCTTCCGGTGCCAATGAAGGCGCCGGGTGTGGAAAGTCCTGCAGCAAGATGACAGGGTCGGGCGCGATATTAAATTGATTTATGTCGTTGGAGTTCCAGTCATCTATCATCCATAGTTCGCCGCCGACATGCACGGGGACCCATTCCATATCCAGCCCCCACCCTATCTGATTCGACGGCAGGTCGCGCATTTCGAGAATATTTCCGCTTGTATCCGTTCGGATCAAGTATCCGCAATCTGCCCCCCCGATCCAGAGTGAGGAGCTATCCCATGCGATACCTCTTACATCGAAACCATTGGGCGCTGACCATGATGTCATTAGGGCACCTTCAGGACTGAATTTCTTCACCGATCCCTGTGCAAAATCGCTTACCCAGAAGTTTTCACCATCATTGGTTAATCCCAGGTACAGGCCGTATCCGATGCTGAAAGATGAAAGCACCGTCCCATCATCGGGATTTATTTCAACTATTTTCTCCTGAGGCTTAGTATCTACCACCGCCCACAGGCTTCCTCTCATATATGTTAAACCGAGGGTCTTTCCCGGGGCGGGAATGGTGCGAATGACATCTCCGGCAGACGGAGTAATATAATGAGAAGGGTTGGATTCTGAGGATCGGCTCGGATTGGAGCCGGTCCTGTCGCTATCTGAACCAAGCTTGCCGGATTGGGCTGGGGCAGCCGTAGGGATGTTGATACCCCTCGCCCCGAAGTCTTCGTTTTGCCGAACGTTCAACCTGCTCAAAGCGCGAGCGGAGTCAATAATATTCGCCCCCAGAATACTAATCCTGAAATTCGATTCTCTTCCCCCGGAATTGCTGATCGTAAGCGTTCGAGTAACCGTCTGCCCCGAGGAAATTATGGCTCCTATCGAATCAGGCGTGACCGAGATTATTGGCGGAATATACCCCTGCCCCGTAAGGTAAACGATAACCGTATCCTCATTTTCCTCCGGATCATTGCTGATAATCTTCAGGGTACCTTCGTGAAAACCCTCCTCGGTGGGAGCAAAGGCAACTTGCAGGGGTCGTTGCGCGCCGGGATCCAAATTGAATGAGTCATTCTCCGGAGCAAAATAAGGATTATCAGAAACAATTTCATTGACCAATAGTATTTCAGTTCCCGTATTCTTGATAATCAGAGTATCGATCGCCGTACTGCCAAGATAGACATCCCCATAATTCAGGGAATCCGCCGAAACATCGATATCCGGGGCGCCGATCACATGCATATGAGTGGGTACTGTGACAGCGCCTGCAACAGGATCATTGCTATTAATGATCAGATCAGAAAAGAAATTGCCGCTTGAGAGACCTGTGGCATTGAATGTGACCTCTACGTCTATCGACGTGCCGGGCTGTACCAGCCCGGAGGTCGGCAGAATTGTAATGTAGGGCACTATGTCCCCGACAATTACCTCATCCCACCAGCTCTGGCCGACGCCCGAGCAATTATACAAATTCAATTCTCCGAATTGGTCGACATTCCCGTTATTCCAAAATGAAATGTCCTGCTTTACGAGGACTCCATCGACATAATAATCAAAGCTCTTTGCGGACCAGTCGATATCGTCGAGGACAATATGATACCAGTGATTTGGCAAATAACTGTAGCTCTCATCGCCTCCCGAACCCGAATTCATATGGAGCCTTCCGTCGTAGCCCCCATAGAACCAGAAAGCCGTATAATAGTCGGGTGAACCGGTCGACATATATGTGTAGCCGGCATCCCTATTTGTGCTTGCATATCGAACGTAAAAACCGCAATAACTAGGCCGCGATCCTGGCTCAAAAGATTGAGATATTCCGGAGCAATTGGCGCTATCAAGATTGAAATTATGAAAACTATATTCCCCTGCGGCGGCATATGAATTGGTCGCTTCATTGATTCCATTCCCCCAGGAATTCCAGCCGTTCAAATCGCCGTCTTCGAAACCGTCATATAATGGCAGGGCCGTGTTTCTTGTCAATGATGATTCCGGAAATGCACCAGTCGGCGGCCTCTCCGGAGATAATCCGGCCTGCGACAAATCGGATGAAATCCGGGCTATCCTCGGTGGCAAGCATGGTGATCCGCCCTGAGATTGGATCTTATTTATATCGCCGTCATAACTGAGGCTGTGGGACCCAATCGCCCGGATCTGCACATTTTTGCCGGACGAAATATCTGACTTATCCTTCTGCGGCACGGTTGAAATACTGAATAACAGATCAGAGAGACCTGAATTCGAAATTGTAACAGTATCAACCACGATTTGATTGGAGTACAGATACTCCTTGAGTGAATCGGGGCTGACTGAAATTTGAGGAGGATAAAGCCCCGTTCCATATAGAAATACGGTGTATTCCGATTGCCCCTGGTCGTTGCTGGTTATCGATAATTTCCCCTCGACATACCCGGAATCGACCGGCGCAAAGGCAACCACGACATTTCTGCTCTCCTGGGGAGAGAGGTCAAAGCTACTGACGCCCACCGTGAATGCCGGATTATCGGAAGCAATCTCGGTTACCTTCAGAAGATCGCTTCCGACATTTCGTACCACAATAGTATCATACGTCGTTAAACCTTGGAAAATCGTGTCGAATCGAAGCGTGTCGGGCGAAACCGAAATTACCGGCGCTCCCGTGACATGCATACTCGCCGGAATCTCCAGCGCGGGATTTATGGGATCATTGTTTAAAAATCTGATATTGGCTGCGTAATCGCCGCCATACATTCCGGCAGCATTGAAGTTAATATTAATTTCAGAACTGCCCTCCGGTGGAATAATGCCCGACTGCACATCGGCAGACAGCCACTTGACTCCGCCGGCCAGCTCAAACGAATACTGAAGTGCATTGGGTAGCAGTGGAATAGCGCTATTCCAGCCGTAGATATAACCGATTTCCCAGGTCATTCCGGTCGCGATTAGAGTACCCTGCCCGTAGGAATATTCCACCAGCGTCGGCAGACCGGACTCATTCACGACAATTGTATCGGCCCCCGCCGGGATATTCTCAAATGCTACGTGGCTGGCAGAGCTGCCCCACAGAGGCTCGGTCGCGCCCGCGACAATCGGATGAGTATAGTCGTAGATTTGATTGTAACTGTCATAATCCAAATAATATAACGTCCGCATTCCGCCCGGAAGGGGAAGATTGGGGTAATTGGCATTCATCGCGCAATGGAATTCTATGATGCCGCCTGAACTCAAGAATGACTCGAAGTGGGACAAATTGGTCGCATATCTGCTGTAGAAATCATAGGGCTGATCGGATTCGATTACTATTAAATCATAAAGCGAAAGATCGATTGTTGCCATCTCATAAGATGTGGCTGTCGTCACGTTCGCTCCTAGCGATTGAAGAATCGGAACATTGACCTTGTACCCCCATGGCCACCAGTCCCTGAAAACGAGAACATTGACTCCCTTGGATGAATGCGGACTCCTAATAACCGGAGCCTCGGCTCTGGGCACGGAATCTGTCCTTTTGCTATCCGGCGTGACCGTTAGATTGGATGAATCGGCTGGACCCGATATTAACGCCCGATTTTCACCCGGCTTCCGAACTCGCAGAGAATCCGGCAGGTTTACTCTCTTGAATTTGATTTCATAAATCAGATCACTGCCGCCGGAATTAGTAACCGTCAGCTTCTGGGTCACCTGCTGACCTGTAAGAAGATCCGCATGCAGTGAATCGGGGTTCACGGAAATTACAGGTGCCACCAGACCGGTGCCGGTAAGATAAACCGTATATTCCGGATGATTAGTGTCATTGCTGGATATTGTCAATTTCGCTTCATCAACCGATGCCGCAGCAGGCGAATAGGTCACATAAATCTGACGGCTCTTCCCGGGAGGAAGAGAAAAACTTGCAGAATCAACCGCAAATGTGGGATTGTCAATCGCTATATCTGAAACCGTAAGCAAATCAGTGCCCTGATTGTATATAATCAGCGAGTCGGTTTTTACTGCGCCGATGAATACATCACCATAATTGATTGAATCATTGGAGACGGCGATAACAGGTGCGCCGGTGACATTTAAATGGACAGGTACCGAAATTTCACTCTCGTCGGGGTCGTTGCTGGTCACCTGAATATCGGCATAATAATCGCCGCCATACATACCTGAGGCATCAAAAGCCACTTCAATCGCTAATGATTCACCTGCCGGTATTAATCCGGCGGTGGGTGCTACCTTTAGCCATGAGGCTGCATTTAATCCATGCTCAATCGCTGTCTGCAAATCCGGAAGATTATCGCCTGCTCCAAACGCAGTCACAATCTGCGTCGATGATCCCGCGCCGATATCACCCATTTCGTAATGAAGGATTTCAAATCCATCGAAGCTGTAAACCGGACCGCTCGGGTAATCCACGTCCGTAAACCTGCCCGTATAATCATCCCAGCCATTAATGTCCATGAAATTGGCCGGTCGATCTCCCGCAATAGCGACATATTTGGTTTGATACGCATAGCACATATTATGAGAAAGGTCATAATCCCAGTTGTTGTCGTAAGAAGCGTCGACATCCCAGTCGGCGAAAGACTTAAATACGACAGACTCCAGAGCAGTTGCTCCTGCCGAATTTTCCAGCTCCGTATTGATGCCTATATATTTATCACTCTTATTGAAAGTGAAAGTCCGGATAATACGCAGATAACCGTCGTCCGTCTCAGTGATAACCTCTATCACCGCCTCCGAAGAATCGATGATCAACTCTTGGTAGGAGACCGGCACAATTCCATATCGGGAATCATATCCGGCGAATTTCACATTGTCGTTTCCGTTTGCCATATACGCGACGGTGTACCCAGATAAATATGCACCGTTGGCCAGATGCTCGTTGCCATCCGGATACTGGAACGGCATTATTTCGCCAAAGGCGGATATTCCAAAATGAAGGTAGGTTCCGCTATACTCCCCGGCAAATTTGGGAGATGAGGGAGTAGTCTGTACATCATTGCTCCGGGGAGGTCTATGCTGTAGGGAATCAGAAAGGCTGGCCGCGGTTACTTGAGTTTGTTTCAGAGCCTTGTCATTAGGAAGAAGCTTTGATCTTCCTGAAGCAGGATTCAAAACAATTGGCCTCGCCGAAATTCTATCGGCTCCATGTTTGCTTATATTAAATATCAAATCACTATATCCGTCATTACTAAGCATCATAGTATCCAACGCCGTCTGTCCGGTAAGAAGGGCCTGATCGAAAGATAAAGAGGATACCGTGATGTCCGGCGGAAGCACTCCATGTCCTCTAACGGCGATTAATTTCACCGGTTGCTCCGGCACATTATGCATTATGGTCAGATTCCCGCTGGTCACCCCTGAATCAGGCGGCGAAAAGACAACTGCTACGATTTGGCTATCGGTCGGGGCAAGGTCAAAAGCGGACGGGGAAACCGAAAAATCGGGATTATCGGAAGTTATTTCGGTGATACTCAGCAGGTCGGTTCCCTCGTTCTTGACCAATAAAGTGTCAGTCCGCGAAGATCCTGCAAATGCTTCTCCAAAATCTAATGTGTCTTTCGAAACTGCAAGAACCGGTGCGCCCGTGACTTTCAAATGAGCCGCAATCCCAATCTCCGATTCATCGGGATCATTGCTGTTTACCATAATTCGCGCGTTATAATCTCCACCGTATAGCCCTTCGGCATTGAAAGTCACCGCGATTTCAATTGAATCATTCACAGGCACCGTCCCCTGCTCCGGGATAGTGCTCAACCAGACGAGTTCGTCAATTCCATCGTCGATAAGATAGATCACTGAATAGTCAAAGCCCGAAACCCAGAGGTTCTTCCCATCATGAGCAATACCGGTCGGATTCAGGTAAGGATCTGGCAGTGGGAAATCCTGACAGAGTACTACCGAATCAGTTGTGATATCATACTGGCTCGCTTTTCCGTAGTCCAGATCTACTAACCATAGTGCACAGGGAGCGTGCTTTGGGACCCATTCCATATCCATCATATATCCCGCTGTTCCATAAGGCAATTCCCTGGTGTCAAGAGTTACTCCATTCGTGTCCAATCTCACCAGTGAAGTGTACCTCCCCGCCCAGAGAGCCTCTCCATCCCAGGCCAGCCCGCTAGGTTGAATCGGACAGGGCCAGGAAGCAAGAAGCTCACCAGAAGTACTATACTTCTTTATACGATTTGATGTAAACGACCCGACCCACAGATTGGCTCCATCATTGGTCAATCCCACATAGAGGTCAATGCCTAGATCAAAGGAGTCAAGAATGCTCCCGTTCTGCGGATCAAGCCTCATCATTTTCTCGTTGTTGTCGATTCCCAAATTTACGACCGCCCAAAGGCTATTGTTGAAGTATGTCAATCCCAAAACCGATCCTGGAGCCGGGATTGTCCGCAGAATTTCTCCTGAGAATCGATTATCATGCTTAAAGACCTTGGGACTAATAATGCGGTCGGCAAATATATTTCGCGGACCGGCAAGACTATTGGTCGGTCTCTGAGATGAGCTCGCCTTCGAAAGTGATTCGGCTGCCGAATTATTCTCTCCACTTATTATACTCATGCCGGTTGATTTCTGCTTTGCCGTCACCGAAACGGCGGATTTATCCACCCCCTCCAAAGAAATATCAAAATACAGACTGCTTCCTCCGGTATTAGCTATAGTCACTATTCTTGTGACTGTGTCGCCTGTGAACAAGGCAACGTCCAATGAATCAGGGCTTACGGATATATCGGGGGGCACAAGACCGGTACCGCTCAAGAAGACAGTGTATGTCGGTAGAAAAGGATCATTGCTGATTAAAGTCAAATTGCCTTCAATTATCGTGGCAGTAGAGGGAGTGAAAGTTATCGAGTACTGGCCGGCTTTCCTCGGGCGCAAGGTCGAAACTTGAAATATTAATCGCATAGTCAGGATTATCGACTGACAATTCGGAGACTGTCAGGATATCGGTACCATTATTGTAAACGATAATTGAATCTGTCTTAGAAAGCCCTATGAAGAGATCTCCATAACCCACCGTGTCTTTGGAACATGCGATATCAGGCGCTCCGGTCACGTGCAGAAAAGCGGGCGTGACCAAAATCGAAGAATCAGGATCATTACTCATGCAAATAATATCAGCTGAATAGTCGCCGCCGTACAATCCCGTAGCGTCGAACGTTATATTGACATCCGAATTGCCGCCCGCAGGAATCGTGCCTGAGTATAAATCCGCCGAAATCCAATTCGGCCCGCTGGCCAACCCCATTGAGTATTGGAGAGCATTGGGCAATAAGGGATCCCCACTGCTCCAGCCCGCGGCATATCCGATTTCCCATGTCATTGCCGTCACAATCAACCTGCCCCGTCCATACGAGTATTCAACTGTGGTTGGCAATCCCGACTCATTGACCACTATTATATCCGCACCTGAGGGAAGATTCTCCAATGCCTCGTGGCTGGCAGAATTCCCGTAAAGAGGATCGGCAGCCCCCGCCACAATCGGATGGGAATAATTCGAAATATAATTATACGGATCCAGATCCGGCGATGACAATGTTCTCATGCCTCCGGGGAAAGGAAGATTCGGGAATCTGGAGGAGGTCAACGTCGCACAGTGAAATTCAATTACGCCCCCGGTATTTAAAAACGATTCGAAGCGGCTCAGGTTGGAGACATAGGCGCTATAGAAAGCATATGATTGTTGAGATTCAAATACTATCAAATCGTATGGCGAAAGATCAATCGTTCCCATTTCGTACGATGTTGCCGTTGTCACGCTGGCCCCGAAGTACTGCAGGAATGGGACATTGAAATCGAATCCCCACGCAGGATAATCTCTGATGACCAATGCATTGACACCTTTCGATAATTGCGCTGCCCTGATTGCAGGGGGCGTAGATACTTTGGCATAGAAATCATCGTCACTCTTCAGCGAGCTATCTGCTTTACCGACTGATTCGCTCGCCCCCAACATGAATGATCGCGCGGGAACCGGCTTTCTAATTGCAGCAGAATCCCCTGCCTCGGCCTTCTCAATCCATAACTCATAAATGAGGTCGCTCCCGCCCGAATTGCTAATATTCAGCTTCTGCGTAGCCTGCTGACCTGTGAGAAGGTCGGCAATCAAGGAATCGGGAGATATTGAAATCTCCGGCGCAATCAATCCCGTACCGGACATGAATATCGTATACTCAGGGTGGACAGGGTCATTGCTCGAAATAGTTAGCTTCCCTTCTATATATGTTGCTGAACTTGGCGTGAAAGTCACAATAATGGGCTGGCTCGCCTCGGGATTCAAATCGAAACGCGGTCAAACTGACTGCGAACTCGGGATTATCAGATTCAATATTAGTTACGCTCAATAAATCAGTTCCCG
This sequence comes from uncultured candidate division Zixibacteria bacterium, assembly GCA_963813655.1. GTDB lineage: Bacteria > Zixibacteria > MSB-5A5 > GN15 > PGXB01 > CAWEZN01. Next base: position 73,519 of record CAWEZN010000011.1, read on the forward strand.
GGTTGTATATTAATAATGTATCTCTCTTCGAGATTCCCGTGAAAGAGTTCCCGAAGCCAAGAGAATCATCCGATACCTGCATATTCGGGGCGCCGGTTACATTCAGCGTCACGGGCAGAGTGGAAATCGAGTCGACCGGGTCATTGCTCGATATTACGATATTGGCGATATAATCTCCCCCGAATAGTCCTTCAGCGTTGAAACGCGCCTCGATATCAATTGACCCTCCTGCCTGAACCAATCCCGAATCCGGGCTAACCGACAACCACTTTGATTTACCGCGCGCCAGCCATTTCATGGCATTGATAACCAGCTTCTCTCCGTCAGAGCCGGGATCAATCCCGTAACCCGGGTTGGCGTTATTAGTGATGACAGGAAGACCTAGATCTATTCTCCGAATACCGGCTTCATTTTTTACGACAACCAGCGGAGAACCGTCCTCAAAATCCGCAACTCGAGCGGCTTCCGGATCGACAATAGCTCCATAATCCACTTTCACACCGCTGACTACCGATGCCACGCCCTGCATCACGGGGTGATCCGGCTCATAAACGGTTCCCATGGAGTAAGTACCCCCGCCGGTGAAGCTATAGGGCTGAATCAGCCAATAATTTTCAGTATTAAAGCGGCCCCCTATCATCCAGTTGCCGCCGGACGCATTGGCGACCGCCGCGACCATCAATCCACCCTTCGCGTCCACAAAATCGGCCAGAATATTTCCGATACCGGTCGCTGATGCCCATTCAAACCAGCCAAAAACCACGACCGCATCATACGACAGGAGTTCTTCGACGGTCGGCGTAAAATAATACCCATTCAGAGTCGTCACCGATGAGAACTCGCCCGAATTGACTAAATAATTGGCAACGTCAGGAAGCAGATTCCCATTCCCGTCAGCCCCAAGGACCGCGATGCTGTAAGCGCTCTTGTTTGGCGGAGTTGAGGGAAAATATACTACTGCCACGGAATCGGGAAGGATTGATTTCGCCGCCGACCTGCCTCCGTCAAAGGCAGAACCCGCAGTGGAAAAGTCCTTTCTCAGACGTGAGGGATCAATATGCAGCGGTGGCAGTACCTGCCCTGAATCCTGGCGACCATCAAGGTTCTCGATCGAAATGTTAAATAAGAGCTCGCTGACACCACTGTTGATTATCGAAAAATTCTGGGATGCGGTCTCTCCCGTGTAGAGGCTATCGGCCAACTGCAATGGATCAAACGAAATGTCCGGAGGTCCAAGTGTCGCACCCGACGGCGAATTGGAAACATTCGAAAAATTATTCCATTCATCTCCAGCTCTTATGGAGAAGTAATAAGTCGTATTGAAATTCAGCCCCTTAACGGTAAACGACTCCAGCGATCCCGACATCTGCGGGATTGGCTCGCCAGTCGCCTGATCGGCATCGTTAAAATTGCCGCTGTCGATTGGGGATAATGAATACCGAACATCATATCTCGATGCCTTTCCCTCGGCAAAGTCGTCGCCGGTCGCTGTCCACGTTAGAATCGCCCATGAGCCCCCCATTTCGGAAACCGCAAGATCTCCGACAGGTGACGGTGGAATAGTATCCGGTTCGGCAATAGCCTTGAAAACATTCAATCGGCCGCCCGATGCACATTTCCCGATCAGGTTCGGGACGGAATCGACCGTCATCAATAATCTTTCCTTGACTTGAAGATAGGTCAGAGCTGGATACTTTGACCAAATAAGTGCAGCCGCGCCCGAAACATGGGGAGCCGCCATTGACGTCCCGCTGTAATATTCATATTGTCCGCCCGGGATAGTGCTATAAACATTGACTCCCGGAGCCGCCAAATCCACCGAGGTCAAGCCCCAATTGGATCCCCAGTCCCCTTCGTCGGCCAGATAATCATTATGATCCGTGGCGGCTACCGCAATGATATTTTCCAGTGTATAAGAAGCCGGATAGACCGGATATAGATCATTGTCATTATACCCATTTCCGGCGGAGGCTACAAAAAGCAGTCCGTATGCCCCCGAGGAATCTATCGCCGCTTCCAGAGCGAATGAATAGGGTCCTCCGCCCCAGCTATTGTTCGTCAAATTAGCGCCCATTTTGGTGGCATACTGAACAGCAAGAACTGCTCCCTCGGTCGTCCCATAGCCCCAGGCGTCAAGAAATTTCAAGGCCATTATTTTCGCCGACCAACAGACCCCTGCCACTCCAATACCGTTATTCCCCTTGGCCGCTATCGTTCCCGAAGTGTGACTCCCATGCCCGTAATCATCGAAGGGCCCGTTGTCATAATTCACGAAATCCCAGCCATGGATATCATCAATATACCCATTGCCGTCATCATCAATCCCGTTATCTGGGATTTCGCCCGGATTGGTCCAAAGATTATCCATCAGATCAGGATGGGCGGTGTCAACTCCGGTATCGATGACCCCAATTATTATTGTATCACCTGTCGTTACATCCCAGGCCTCGACCGCATCGATGTCAGCATCAACAGTTCCGCCAGTCTGCCCTGTATTGTTCATTCCCCAGAGATTCTCAAAATAGGGATCATTCGGAACAAAATTCGCCTGCCACACAAAATTCGGTTCAATGAAGGCCGCACGCGAGTCTCCCTTCAGCAAATTCACGGCTTCTTCCACAGTCATGCCCGAAATCTTCACGACTTCAGCGCCAATGAACGCAAGCTCTCTGGTTTCGACAGCATTCAGCGCCTTAAGAATATCGCCTCTGTCCACTTCCGTCGTACCACTGGCGAATTTGATTATTACCTCATCCTGAACATAACTTAGTCCCGCCAGAGGGGAGTTGGCTGTCGGTGATTTTGATGGTTTAGCCGCCAAGCCTTGACCAACGAAAAAGAAAATAATCAAAGACAACAAGAGACCCTTCACTGCCTGCCGGATCAACAGACGCCCTGATATTAAACCGCCTGAAAACACACCGACCTCCTATATTTTCATATTATTATTTTTGAACTTGATCGGTCAGGGCGCATTCAGATTACGACTGATGCAACGCTGTTTCTGACCAAATCAGGCCGCACTTTTCCGCCCAAAGGATAAGAAGACCCCTGTTCCCCGCGGCGATTTAAATTCAGATTTCAGCGGCTTTGCGCCTTGACAGCGAAATATACCCTCTCGGTAAACTCGAAGTATCTCCCAAAAATAACTTACAATACTAATAATAAACTCTTTTCCCCCGATGTCAACCATGAAATTTGGCGAACCGGCGTCCCCTGCTGGGCCTGATTTCAAGCCGACTTTTCCGCTTTTGGGCGGGATTAGAGTTTCCACCGGCTCGAGTTCCAGGGCAGTTAAGTTTGCGCATGCAATTTAGTACCAGCCGTCAACGACTAAACCGGCATACTGCGCGACATTTTGTTCAAAAATTGGCCAGTATTTGTCTACGTTATTTCTCAAAAGAGGACGATAATAGGTACGTATTATTAGGTAAAGAATAACCGGAAATTATCATTTCTTGTTTCGGAGATGGAGGGAAACCATGGCTTCGTTTAACTTCAGCCGCCTTAGTTTGAGATCTAAGACAACCGCTATAATCTCTCTTTCACTAATCCTTATCCTGAGTCTGGGCGCTTTCTTACTGATATATCAGACCAGATCACGATTAGAGGACGAAATCTCATACAATGCCAAAACTGCCGCGGAAACCGTTACTTCAAGCATGAGGGCATTCGGCGTCACAGGTAATATGGATGGCTTGGAGGTTCTTCTCACCGATCTGAAAGCGAACAATTATTTTTATGAAATCCACGCTATGCGCAGCCAGGTGACCGAAAAAGATTTCAGCGCCAGAGAAGGAACCGCGCCCAGAGATGAATATGATAGGGAAGTTATCGCCAGCGGCGAGCCGAAAGAAATCTCGAACAAGAATGACAATCTGATAAGATACATTTCCCCACTTAAAGCCGATAATAGTTGCCTTCAATGCCATGCCTCAGCCAAACCGGGCGACGTCCTGGGAGCGGCGAGCATTTCTCTCAAGACCGACAAAGCGCAGGCGGGGTTGAGGGCCATCATATTTATGATAATGATCATCTTTGCCATAGCCATTATTGTAGAAACCATGCTCCTTGCCATACTGATTACCCGAAGCGTGATTAAGCCGATTATGCGTGTCATAAGCGGACTGGATGAGGGCGCCGAGCAGGTTAATTCGACCTCCGCGCAGGTAGCCGCCGCCAGCCAGGTTTTGGCTGATGGGGCATCGGAGCAAGCTTCTTCTCTGGAGGAAACGTCCTCGTCGCTGGAAGAAATGGCTTCGGTGACAAAGCAGAATGCTATACATGCCAGAGAAGCAAATGACCTGGTGGGCAATGCCAGCGATGCGGCTGACAAGGCCGCCGCCGGTATGGGAGGAATGCTGGAAGCTATTCAAAAAATAAAAGCATCTTCCGATCAGACGGCCAAAATTATTAAAGTTATCGATGATATTGCTTTCCAGACTAATCTCCTTGCCCTCAACGCCGCAGTGGAGGCGGCTCGAGCGGGAGAGGCGGGCAAAGGATTCGCCGTAGTGTCTGAAGAAGTCAGAAATCTGGCGCAGCGATCCGCTGAAGCCGCCCGGAACACCAGTACCTAATAGAAGACTCCCAAAAGAACGCCGATGACGGCGTTCGCGCTACTCAGGAATTTATGGGAGTTCTCAAGGAAATCACGACTGGAATCAAAAAGATCAGCGAATTGGTCGGCAAGGTTACGATGGCCAGTGAGGAACAATCTCAGGGGATAAGCCAGATCACAATCGCTGTATCTCAAATTGATCAGGTCACTCAGCGCACTGCTTCCAATGCGGAGGAGTCTTCGTCAGCCAGTGAGGAATTAGCATCACGCGCCCGTCAGATGCGGGACATAGTGGCCGAACTCAATAGAATTGTGACCGGCAGCGACATGTTAGTGGCGGAGAATTCGACAGAGGTCAGTTCTCGTTAAATATGCCCCTTAAAGGTGCCTCGCTCACATCGCCATGCGGAAAATCATGACGATGTCGTCCTTATATAACGGTTTCGGATTGTGGAGATATTCCTTGTTGAAGGCATAAATCCTCAGGGTATCTTCAGCCATTCGGGGAAATTCGGAATCATTGTGGATGCCGACATCCGTCATGGTGAGGTATCTATTTACCGAGCGCAAGAAATCAATCATCCACTCAACCGATAGCCGGGCTTGTTCAATTTCGGACTTCCTTTCGGGATCGATTCCGAAAAGCTCTCGAGCCATAAATGCAAATTTCGAAGGTCGGGATTTGTAAGTGTACTCCATTAACCTCGGCAAGAGAAGCGCCAGCCCGCGCCCGTGGGAAATGTCATAATGTGCGGATAGAGCATGTTGCATGGCATGAAGGGGGAAACTTCCTCCGCGACCGGAATTTATCAGACCCGACAGCGCCAGCGCCGAGCACCATGAAAGCTGAGAGCGGGCGTCTATATCATCCGGCTCGATCACGACTTCTGGAAGATAATCCATCACGGTACGAATAATTGACAAAGAAAATCTATCCTGAATATCGGTATTGTCCACACCCGTAAAGAAACTCTCGATAACGTGGCAAATAATGTCGATGCCGCCGTCGATCGTATAGTCCTTCGGCACGGTGATTGTGAGCTGCGGGTCGATGATTGAAAGTCGAGGGAAAAGCAGGGGAGAACCCAGCATCGCCTTTTCATGAGTGGTCCAATTTGTTATTACCGCGCCAGAATCCGCCTCTGATCCCGTGGCGGCAAGCGTCGGTATTTCAATAATGGGAAGCGCCCGCGTTACCTTCATAGGCACCGGTTGACCATGATACACGAAATCCCATATCGGTTTTGCCTCTACTGCCGCCACCGCTACCCCTTTGGCGGCGTCCATCGGCGATCCGCCTCCCAGACCAATCACAAAATCACAGTTATTTTTTCTGGCCAGTTCTCCTGCCTCGTCAATCGTCGAAGCTCGCGGATTAGGTTCGATCTTATCGAAAACCACCGCCCCAATCCCTTCCTTCTCCAGATAATCTGTCACTCGATTGATTATTCCAAATTCCGCCGAAGATCTTCTCCCTGTCACTATCAATGCCTTTTCTCCAAAAGCTTTGGATTCGATTCCGATTTTCTCCAATTCACCCGGTCCGAATATTATTTTTGTAGGCAGGTAAAAAGTAAAATTCTGCATTTATGCTCCTTTCATGCGGACATATTACAAATTTAAGTCAGACAATAATAATCAAATGCCGTCTTCGTATAAATAGAAAACTTTCCAAATAGTGAGATTATCGCACATTCATCTAATCCCCGGATAGGCTCGATTTTGAGCTTGACATGTTTATTATGGGCGGTTAGATTGAAAAATCTTTTGCGGGGACATAACCTGTGAAAGGTGGAGAATTATCAATAGCTTGGGAAAATAATGATTTTGACGCAAGATAATAGATCCTTGGATTTGATAAACCCTACAGTTGAGTCGTCATCTAATTGTAAGGTTTTTTTATTGAAAGAGATTTCGTGAAGGCCAGATCGACAGCATTCTTGATTTTCCTTTTTCTGTTTTCAGTCGGCTCTATTTTGGCCCAGCAAGCCCCCAATCCGCAAGGGATTGGCGATACTCTCGGTACCCCGCCTCCTGACGTCACACCCGTCATGGTTAAGAATGTCATCGCCGCTGATAATCCCAATGATGCCGGAGGCGCTAATCTTATTAAATGGGACCTCTCGCCTGATGATCATGAAAACGGAAAAGTTGTCATTTACAGGATTCTTCGCTCGGAAAAGCGGGACGGGCCATTTGAGCTGGTGGGCGAAACCACAGCCGGCGCCGATCAAATAATCGATAATAATGCTCCGGGAGACAAGGAATTCTACTATAAGGTTCTGGCCGTTAATCAGATGAAAGAAAACACCCGTACTCTTTGGCAGGCTTCGTCCGAATCCGATGTCGTCGGCCCGGTGAAATCTTCCGCCCAGTGGTTCGATAGTCGCCGCTTCAACGTCTTCATCGGCACAATCATTCTTTGTGGGCTTATTATATATTTTATAAATCAGGCAAAATCTGGTAAGAAGCTATTCATCCGAAAGATCGCCGGCTTGGATGCTGTCGATGAGGCCGTTGGCCGCGCCACCGAAATGGGAAAAAAGATTTTCTTCATTCCCGGCACTTCGGATATGGATAACGTGCAGACCATCGCAGGATTAACAATCTTAAGCCGGGTGGCGCAATTGGCCGCCGAGTACGAGACATGGATAGAAGTCCCGGTCAGCCGCTCGTTAGTAATGGTTACAGCCAAGGAAATGGTCAAAGAAGCTTATTCTCGGGCAGGGAGACCGGATGCTTTTCATGAAGATCAGGTTCATTATCTAACCGACGATCAATTTGGCTACGCCGCCGGTATCGATGGCATGTTCGTCCGTGAGAAACCTGCTACCATCTTCATGCTGGGCAATTTCTACGCCGAATCGCTGATCCTTTCCGAGACCGGCAATTCAATTGGAGCAATTCAGATCGCCGGTACCGGTCAGCCGTCGCAGTTGCCTTTCTTCGTGGCCGCCTGCGACTATACATTAATCGGCGAGGAATTATTTGCCGCTTCGGCTTATCTTTCCCGCGAACCCAAACTTCTTGGGTCGCTCAAAGGGCAGGATATCGGGAAAGCGATCATTCTGGTCGCAATTCTGTTGGGAGTTATTCTGGAATCTTTCAGTCTTTTTCAGCTTTCCAAATTCTTTACGGTGATAGGGTAGGGGAGAGATGCCGCGATGAGACGAGAGATTCCTTTAATTATGACCGGTGTGGTCGGCGTTGTATTTGTCCTGCAATATTTCATTCCTCATCCGCCTTTCAATCAACTCAACGACTGGTTCTCCAATTGGTTTTCCATCATCGGAGCCTGCGCCATATGGCTGGGGGCTCTTAATCTACTGAAAATATCAAGCGACAAAGTCTATAGGCGACGCTCCGGATGGGGATATTCCCTGGTCATAATCCTCTCATTCTTGCTGATGGCGATTATAGGATTCGCCGGCTGGAGTCACTTCCGTGACGCCGGAACCGGATTCGACTGGCTTTACCAATATGTATACTCTCCTTTGTCGGCCACCATGTTTGCACTTCTGGCCTTCTTTGTGGCCTCCGCATCGTACCCGAGCCTTCCGTGCCCGGAATCTGGAGGCTACCTTACTGTTATTAGCGGCTTTTTTTGTTATGATCGGCCGTGTCCCCGTGGGCGACGCCCTCGGCTCATTCATTCATCTCCCCGAGTCAATCATGCCCTCCAAAATCACTATCTGGATTATGGGGTTCATCAACTCGGCCGGCCAGCGTGCCATTATGGTCGGCATCGCTTTGGGTATAGTCTCGACTTCACTTCGGATTATCCTCGGCATTGAACGATCTTATTTGGGTGGCGGAGACTAAAAATGAAAAAAGATTTCCTGATATATGGGATTCTTCTGGCTTTGGTACTGATACTCTATTTTCTGGTGCCAAAACCCGTGATTTTTTCTCCTACGGTCTCCTATATAATTATCGCCCTGATAATTCTTGCATTGGTCTATATCCTGATCAGAACGATCAGAGGGCAATTCGTAGGGAGGCGCATAGTTTTTCTTTTTGTCGGGATAGCCGTTGTTCTCCCATTCTTTATGAACGTATCTCAGCCGATTCGAGTCTCCCCCGAAGTTCAGACTGTTTACGACTCAGTCGCGAGCTTAAAACCGGGGTCGAGGATTCTTGCCACATTCGACTACGATCCGGCGTCTGCCCCCGAGCTCCAACCGATGGCGGAATCTCTTTTCCGTCTCTGTCTTGAGCGGGACTTGAAGATCATCATTCTTGGTTTATGGCCGCAGGGTCCCCAGCAGGCCGAGATGGCCTTACAGATTGCCCTGACCGATTCCTCGGTCGTCAAAAAGAATCTTCAGCGGGGAATCGATTATGTAAATCTCGGCTTCCAGACCGGAAATGAATTCGTCATACAACGGATGGGAGCTGATTTCAGGACAATGTTTCCACGGGATACTCGCGGGATTCCTTACGACTCCATTCCGCTCTTACGGGATGTCAGGAATTTTTCCAATATCGACTATTCCTTCAATCTTTCAGCCGGTTACCCGGGCACTGTCGAATGGGTGCAGGTGGCCGTGGACAGATACGGTCTGAAAATGGGAGCCGGAAATACAGGCGTGCAGGCGACGGGGATGTATCCATATCTGCGTTCGGGTCAACTTAAGGGACTTCTCGGCGGTTTAAGCGGTGCGGCCGAATTCGAAAGAGCAACCGGAAAAATCGGGAAAGCCACTTTTTATATGCTGCCGCAATCATTTTCCCACGTCGTGGTTATCGCCTTCATAATCATCGGAAATGCGGCTTTCTTCCTGGGCGAAAAACGCAAGATCGCCAGGAAGAAGGAGGAATAACATGCATATCTTCGGAATCTGGGTTGCCGCCTTTCTAACGCTGGGAATAATCTCTTTTCTTTATAAAGATAACCCTTGGTACAAAACCTGCGAATCGATTTTTGTGGGCATATCCGCCGGATACTGGTTCGTGACACTTTTCTTCGATAATATCCTCGGCCTTTTTTGGAATGGCATCACCGGACCCGATCCGCATTATAATCTCCTCGTGGGGGCAGTCCTTGGCGTTATGATGCTTCTGCGGCTTGTCCCGAGCATCGGCTGGATTTCCCGCTGGCCGCTCGCCTTTGTGGTCGGCGCCACCGCCGGATTCTACCTCATAAATTATTTTTCGTCCAACGTAATGCTGCAGGTGCAAAGTACCTTGATGCCTCTTTTCGGATCAAGATTCGGACAGCCGATGTTTTCCGCCTCGCTGTATGACACCATCGGAAATATCGTCATTGCCGGAGGTACCTTCACCGGATTGGTATATTTCTTCTTCAGCAAGGAACACAAGGGAGCCTTTGGCGGCGCGGCCCGGATAGGCATCTGGACCATCATGATTACTTTCGGAGCGTCATTCGGTTACACGGTCATGAGCCGTATGTCGCTCTTGATTGGTCGCATGGAATTCATCTTTGGGGACTGGTTGGGTCTGATCAGATAATAATGACCGACAAGCCGACCATCTCTCCTTGTCTCAAAGTCATTTCAACTTCATTCATTTTTCTATTTTTTTGTCTGTCTGTTCAGCCATTGTTTAGTCAGAATCCTTCAACATATTCTCCGGCGCCTCCGACCGATATCAGAGCTATTGATTTTAAATACGACCGGGGAGAGGCTGTCGAAATCCATTGGGAACTTTCAGCCGATGACACCGGAAGCAATGTTATCACTGGCTATGAAGTATTCCGAGCAGGCGAAAAGTCTGACAGCTTTGTCTCCGTCGGATTTGTGGCCCCCAAAAATAAATTATTAATCGACAAAAGCGTCGAGCGCGGGAAAATTTATCGTTACAAAGTTGGCACGACTTATGACGGAAAACTGGCAATGTCGGGAATATCTAACCCGGTCACTCCCATAATGGATCCTGTCAATTGGAATCTGCTGAATCTTTTCATAATCGGTCTTGTCGTCGCCGGTGCGGTCATTTATTTCATCGCGCACGCCAAGAGGGGGAAAAAGCTTTTCATCAGGAAAATTGCCGGTTTGGAAGCCATTGATGAAGCCATCGGTCGCGCCACTGAAATGGGTCGGCCTATTCTTTTCATTCCCGGCATTAATGATATGGACGACGTCCAGACCATCGCGGGAATCACGCTTCTCGGCAGGGTGGCGAAAGTAGTCGCCGATTATGATATAAAAATTAATATGCCGGTATCGCGCTCTCTGGTTATGACGACCGCTCGTGAGACGATTAGGGAAGCTTATCTCGCGGCCGGGCGTCCCGATGCCTATAATGACGACATGGTGCGATACGTCACCGATGAGCAGTTTGGATACGTCGCCGCTGTCGATGGTATCATGGTGCGTGAAAAACCGGCAACCTGCTTTTATCTTGGTGCATTTTTTGCCGAATCGTTGATTCTGGCCGAAACCGGAAATTCCATCGGCGCCATTCAGATTGCGGGAACCGCTCAACCCGCACAGCTGCCATTCTTTGTCGCCGCCTGCGACTATACTTTGATCGGTGAAGAATTATTCGCCGCCTCGGCCTATTTGTCGAATGAACCAAAACAGCTTGGGTCTTTGAAAGGCCAGGATGTCGGGAAATTCCTTGCTATGATCGTCCTTATTATCGGCGTCATCTCCGCCACCATTTCTCAGGCCTGGGGCGGAGAATTCTTCATAAAGCTATCTGAATATATGCAGAGGATATTCACTATCCAGAATTGATATGAGTGGAGAAATGATTTGAAACGCCAGGTACCATTACTCATTACATTGGTCGTCGGGACGGTTCTCATTCTATCCGTATTCTTCCCTCCGGCTGAGCGGCTGGGCGAAGATTTCTCCATCTTTTTTGATATTATCGCTGTCTTCGCCTTTTTCCTCGGTGGAGGAAACCTGGTCAGGATTCATGGCACTCGTCTCTCCAAAAAGGGCAAAGATTGGCCATTTTCGCTCGTGACATTGCTCGGGTTTTTCATCATGCTGGGCGCGGGAATCTTCAAAATCGGCAATCCGGGCGGGATATCCGGTGATGTTGCCGCTTCCGGATCGCTATTTCAAATGCTTATATGACTGGATTTTCAATCCTCTGGGTGCGACCATGTACGCCCTGCTGGCATTTTATGTCGCCTCGGCCTCTTACAGAGCCTTTCGAGCGAAGAACCGTGAGGCCACTATCCTGCTCATAGCCGCCTTCATAATTCTACTGGGCCGGACACCCCTCGGCGTCTACGCCACCAGCTGGATTCCCGAATCATTCTCTCTTTTGCAGGTACCCAACCTCGCCATCTGGATCATGACCGCTCCGAATCTGGCAGGCCAGCGTGCCATCATGATCGGAATTGCCCTCGGCGTGATTTCAATGTCGCTCCGATTGATTCTCGGTGTTGAGCGAACCTATCTCGGGGTTGACAGTGAATAAGATCGGATTAATAATTTCCTTTACCGTAATCGGCGTCGGATTGCTCTGGTTCTTGATACGGGCAATCAGGGGACAGGAAGTCGAACGCCGGATCATATTTATCTTTATCGGCCTCGCCGTGGCGGTGCCGATTCTCTTCAACATCACCTTCTCGGAAAAAGCCAGCCCGATTGTCGAAGCAGTTTATGATAAAATAGAAAATCTCCCTGTGGGTTCAAGAATATTGATTTCCTATGATTATGGTCCTTCCATGGCGCCCGAAGTTGAACCGATGTCGAACGCCTTCCTGAGACACGCGCTTGCCAAAGGCCATAGAGTGTACTTGATGGGATTATGGGCGACCGGACAATCCTTGGCCGCGTCGGCCATTGAAAATATCGTAAAGAAAGAATTCCCCGAAAAGGTCAACGGGATTGATTATGTGAATCTTGGATATAAAGCGGGCAATCAGGGAGTACTCAACGTCATCATCACCGATATCAGGAAAATGTATCTGACCGACGTTGCCGGCACTAACCTTGATTCCATGCCTATCATGAACAACGTCAGGTCGCTTCGTGACATGAGTCTTCTGATTTCAGTCGGCGGCGGATTGCCCGGCGTCAAAGAGTGGGTGCTGTTTGCCGGAGACCCGGGGCATATTCCTGTCGCCGGCGGAAGTGCCGCCGTTTCGGCGCCATTGCTCTATCCGTACTGGCCGACTCAACTGATCGGACTACTCGGAGGAATAAAGGGCGCCGCCGAGTACGAATCCGAACTCATTCGGAATTACCCGCGCTTCGCTAAAATGCCTCAGCCGGGCGTCAAGATGATGGGGCCGCAGACGCTCGCCCATATAGTCATCATGGCCTTTATTATTATTGGCAATATTTCATATTTCATCATTAAGCGGAGACAGGGATAATATGAACGGCGCTCGCCCCTGGGGAAAAATTATCCTGTTTTCGTCTATCGCCCTGTTTATAATCAGCTGGCTTATTAAAGCCGGAACGTTCAGCAGTACGGGCAGTGTGGGCGCCTTATCGATTCGCGATGCCTTCTTCATCACCCTGGCCGCCTTTCTGACACTGGCCATTCTCTCTTTCCTATATAAAGATAATCCATACTATAAATTTGCCGAGCATCTTTTTGTCGGCGTCTCGGCGGCTTACTGGATGTGCGTCGGCTTCTGGTCAACTTTCGTGGGCAACTTTATACCGCGTATTTCGGAAACCCTCTCCGGCTTTTTTGAAGTTCCTTTCAAGGAGTTTAACGTCTTCTATCTGGTTCCCTTGATTCTCGGCATAATGCTTCTGATGAGATTGTCGTCAAAGGCCGGCTGGCTTGCGCGGTGGCCTCTTGCGTTTATTGTAGGAACCACGGCAGGATTGAATCTGATTAGATATCTGCGTTCTGATTTCATAAGTCAGGTCAGCAACACCTTCGTGCCGTTATTAGTGGAATGGAAGGGTGTTGGACCGTTCTTCGCAGGTTTTTCATTGTCAGCCTCAGGGCAGTTTACCTTGAGCCTGACCAACTGGGTTATTTTCATAGGAACTTTCTGCGGATTAGTTTATTTCTTCTTTTCCAAGGAGCATAAGGGATTTTACGGTGGGGCATCACGCCTTGGTATTTGGGTTCTGATGGTGACCTTCGGCGCCTCTTTTGGCTATACCGTAATGGGGCGTGTCTCGCTTCTTGTGGGACGAATTACATTCCTATTCCAGGATTGGCTGGGACTTATACGATGATTACTATATAAATAGTTTCGAGGTGAGTATGAAGATTAAGATATTGATGCTTTGTTGTTTCATGTTTCTGGGGTTGGCCGTCGTCGGACTGACTCAGGGGAATATTGAGACAGCAAGTCAGACGACAGTACCTACTGTCTCCCCACCCGCACCGCCGGGGAATTTAAAAGCCAAGGATACTCCCAATGATAATGGTCACTCCATTACTCTTAACTGGGATGTATCGGCCGACGATGCGAGCGGAAATAAGTCGGTACTGGGCTACAAAATACTTCGCTCGACAAATCGCGATAGCGCTTTTGTTGAACGTGGGGTGGCTCCTTCCGGAAACAAGGAATATACCGATGTCGGCGGCGCCAGCGCGGAAGAGAACGACTTTATGCCGAACAATTCCGATTACTATTACAAGCTTCGCGCTATAACCGCAGACAGCACCGTCTTCGCCGATACACCTGTTTTCGGTCCTGTTCAAACTACCGGCCAGTGGTTTAATATGGGACGCACCATTGTGCTCATATTTGTGGTCGGATTCATGATCTTGATGCTTTCGTTTATATCGGCCGCCCGACGAGGAGTCAACCTTTTCGTCAGGAGACTGGCCGGCATTGAGGCCGTCGATGAAGCCATCGGCCGCGCAACGGAAATGGGGAAACCGATTCTCTATGTCCTCGGTCTCGGAACCGCCGCGGATATTGCCACCATAGCCGCTTTTACGATTCTTGGCCGGGTGGCCAAGAAAGTGGCCGAATATCAGACCGGGCTGATCTGTACCGTGCAATGATCCTATCGTCATGACCGTCGCCCAGGAAACTGTCAGAGCAAGTTATCTCGACGCCGGGCGCCCCGACGCCTATAAGGACGACATGGTCTATTTCGTGACATCGATGCAGTTCCCTTACGTAGCGGCCGTTAATGGCACGATGCTCCGTGAACTGCCCGCCACGAATATTTATATGGGCAAATTTTTTGCCGAATCCCTTCTCCTCGCCGAAACCGGAGCCCTGGCTGGATCAATCCAGATTTCAGGTACCGACGAGGTAGCCCAAATTCCATTCTTCGTTGTCGCCTGCGACTACACCTTTATAGGTGAGGAATTATATGCCGCCTCTGCCTATCTTGGACGGGAACCTATTCTTCTTGGCTCACTGAAAGCGCAGGACTATGCTAAGCTGGCTGTCATCCTAATATCCGTTATAGGGATGGTCGCCGCCAACGTCGGGTGGAGTGGATTTATCAACCTTTTCCGGCTGGGCAACTGAGGAGGAGCTGAATTATGAAAAGACAACTTCCATTAGCTTTGGTTTTCGGATTCAGCCTGATCATGATCGTTCAGTACTTCATCCCGAATGACCTATCTTTGTATGTCAACGAATTTCTGCTGAAATGGATTTATATCATCGGGATCTTTGCCATGGCATTGGGGATCTGGTCGCTCGTTCGGGTTTCGATGTCGAAAATTAGGGCCAGACGCGAGGGATGGCAGTACTCAATCGTAACCATGATCAGCCTGTTCCTCATGATTATGTTTGGCTTTGATTTCTTCAGGCACTTCTTCACCACCGAAGGCCTTAAGAACCAAATGTTTGTTAATTTCTTCGATTATATCTTGATTCCGATTCAGTCGAGTATGTTTGCCCTTCTCGCATTCTTTATTGCTTCGGCGGCATACCGGGCCTTCAGAGCCCATTCGATGGTAGCCACCCTGCTCTTGGTTTCGGCATTGATAGTGATGCTGAGATTCAATCCTTATCTGGGAATTATCGGGGTCTATATGGAGAAAACTGCCTCATGGTTGCTCAATGTTCCGAATCTCGCGGCCAAGCGTGCCATCGTGATCGGACTTGGTCTTGGCTCGGTGGCAACAGCCTTGAAGGTCATGCTCGGAATCGAACGCGCCTATCTGGGCAAGGATTGAGGAGGGGAATATGAATATATTTAGACGCATGGCGTTACTCGATAGGCGATGGATTTTCCTCCTGCTGGCAGTCGTATGTATTGTCACCTATGCTATCCCTTTTGAAATTCCCGTAATCAAAACCCCTGAGGTCAAAGAGATATTTGACTATGTCGACAGCTTGAAACCGGGTGACGTAATTCATATGGGCATTGATTATGATCCATCCACCTTGGCCGAACTGCATCCCATGACCTATGCCGTCGCCGAACACGCCTTTCGCAAGGGAGTGCGGATCATCTTTACGGCTCTTTCGCAGAATGGACCGGGCATGGTCGATCAGGCTATCCGAGATCTTACCGACTCTATGAAAGTGGATAAGACCTACAATGGAGTATCCTATAAAGGACGCGAGATTAAGAATGGCATCGATTATGCCTTCCTGGGATACAAACCCTACCCTGCGCTGGTCATATACGGGATGGGCCAAAACTACCGCATTCCCTTTCCGACTGATTATTCTGGAACTCCTCTTGATAGTTTACCGCTTATGAAAAAAATAAAGAACTATGATCAGGTAAAATGCGTAGTCGCCATAGTCGCAGGTAATGTCGCTGACATGTGGATTGTCTATGGTCAGGGAAGATACAATTTCAAACTGGCTATGGGCATGACAGGGGTCATGGGCGCCGACTACTATCCTTATCTTAATACCGGTCAGCTTTTCGGAATTATGGGAGGTCTGCTTGGGGCGGCCCAATACGAAGATCTTTCTGACAACCAGGGACCGGCTAAAGACGGAATGAGAGTGCAGGTCTACGCTCATATATTAATCATCATCTTTATCGTTCTGGCCAATATCGGGTTCTTTATGACCAGAAGCGCGCGCCGCGCCGGGGAGGTGAAATAACATGGAATCGATGACAATGGGAGCATATCTTTGGACAACGCTCGGCGCTATTCTTACCCTCTGTATTTTCTCGTTTCTTTATAGAGATAATCCTTTTTACAAATTTGCCGAGCACCTTGTGGCCGGAGTGGCCGCGGGTTATTTCACGATTATTCTCTGGCATAACGGGCTCACGCCGAATCTGTTCGATTATGTCAAAGATGGTAATTTCTACTTACTCTGGCTTGATTCTGTTCATGCCGAATATATGATTCCTGCTTTCCTTGGCGCCCTTATGTGGACTCGTTTCTCGAGAAAATGGTCTTGGGTGAGTCGCTGGCCGATGGCAATCTATATCGGAATCGGCGTCGGCATTGCCATTCCATTGGGAATGCGAAATTCAGTCAACATGCAGCTGTTCTCCACCATGCGTCCGATTGCATGGAATAACTTTCTGGGGCACGGTTACCTCGATGCGACCGCCGGATATTCGCAGGTGCTCATCTTCATCGGGATGCTTGCGGCCTTGTTCTATTTCTTCTTCTCCAAAGAGCACAAGGGTGCCTTCAACGGAGTCGCGAAATTCGGCATTGGCATCCTGATGATCGGATTCGGCGCTACCTTTGGATATACGGTGATGGCCCGTATTTCCCTGTTCATACAGCGCATACAGTCAATCGGGGATTGGACATCGACTTCGTTCGGTTCCGGAGCCTTTATGATTATATGGCTGATCGCATGCGGCGCATTTTTGATCCTCGGCATCATGGAGTTTGTCAGATACCTTGGCAGGAAAGGACAAAATCAAGCTCCCGCATAATAAAACAGATTTCTGAGCTAATCTACAAGACCCCGCTCCCAGGCGGGGTTTTTTAATAAGAGAGTCCAGCGCAAAATAGGGCACGAAATTATTGATGGAGCAAGCAGTTGCAAAAAATGAAATATTATTTTCGCTTATCTGGCTCTATTCCAAAAAATTATCAAAGTATTTTATTATGAATGAAAAATTTTCCTTGACATGTGCAACCTATTGGGGTATATTTGAGTATAATATACAAGAAACCGAGTGGAAGGAACTATTAAACAAGGGTAACTTAACTTCATTTATTGAAAGCGAGGTGGGGGGATGGCGCATACGGCAAGACCCGCTGACGCCAAGCCCGTGAAGAGCAAAAGAGGGAAAGGAAAACTCTCTACACCAGAAGCACGCCGTGAGTATCAGAGAAGGTATTATCAGTTGCACAAGGAAAAGGCTAAGGAATACCAACGGCAGTACAATCTAACTCACAAGAAAAAAGCTAGAGGGGGAAGAGGTAAAGCCAATTTCGTTTGCCCCAGAGAAGCAGTAAGACAGACTTTCAACACAGCCGATATCATGCATACCCCCGTAGAGAAAACCCTCAAAATCCTCGAAAAAATCATTAACGGGGATCGACTCTTTACGATGTAGTTTAAGATAAGGTATATTTAAAGGCGACCGCTATCCGGATAGATAACTGGCCGCCTTTTTTATATTGCTTTTGAATAATAAATCCCGTAATTATTCCGGCAAAATTCCTAGCGCAGGGGAGGCCGGTATGGTCGCAGCCAAGAAGGCAAAGATAGGGAAGCCGTTAAAGACGGTCAAAAAAATCAAGAATCCGAAGGAAATCAGCATGGCTAAGAGCGGTAAATCAGAAAAAAAAGGGGATGTGATAAAATCCAAGGAGCCTAAAGCGCCTCCCAGATCTAAAGCAAATCAGGAAAAAGCGAGTGAAAAATATAAGCTGGAGCATCCAGCTTACTATTTTTTTGGCGCCGGAAAAGCTGACGGCGACGGCTCCATGCGCGACCTTCTCGGCGGCAAAGGCGCCGGATTGGCCGAGATGACCCGCGCCGGCGTTCCCGTCCCCCCGGGTTTTACCATGACCACCGAAGTCTGCAAAATCTATTACCAGAATAATCTTGAAGTCCCGGTAGAAATTGACTCCCAGCTGGAGAAACTCATCGGAAAAATTGAGTCAATCCTGGGTGTCAAATTCGGCGATCCGGAGAAACCGTTGTTGGTTTCAGTTCGATCTGGAGCCAAATTTTCCATGCCGGGGATGATGGATACCGTCCTCAATCTCGGTCTCAACAACGATACTCTGGAGGGTCTGGCGAAAAAGACCGGAAATGAACGATTCGCTTACGACAATTACCGCCGTTTCGTGCAGATGTTCGGCAACGTTGTTCTCGGAATTGACAAGGAAAAATTCGAAGAGATTATTGATACCAAGAAGAAAGAAAGAAAAATCAAGCAGGACTCCTCTCTTCAAGTCGAAGACCTCAAAGATATTGTCAGGAAATACAAGGCTGTCATAAAGAGGAAAACGGGAGAATCGTTCCCCGATGACCCCTTCGCCCAACTGCGAATGGCGAGGGATGCCGTATTTCGTTCATGGAATAATCCCCGTGCCATCAGCTATAGAAAAATGAATAATATTCCCAGCGACCTCGGAACCGCCGTCAATATTCAGGCGATGGTTTTCGGGAACATGGGAAATACATCCGGTACCGGCGTGGGATTCACACGCAATCCTTCCACCGGCATCAAGGAATTTTATGGCGAGTATTTGCTGAACGCTCAGGGTGAGGATGTGGTCGCCGGAATCAGGACTCCACAGCCGATCACACAGCTTGGCCACGAAATGCCCGAAGTCTATAAACAATTAAAGGAAATCACTACTCGTCTCGAGAAACATTACCGTGACGTCCAGGACTTCGAATTTACTGTTCAGGAAGGAAAATTGTTTATGCTGCAGACCCGCACGGGGAAACGCACCGTGCAGGCTGCCCTGAAAATAGCCGTCGATATGGTAAAAGAGAAGCTGATAACCAAAGAAGAAGCTCTCATGCGTCTTGAACCGGTTCAGCTCGACCAGCTTCTGCATCCGCGACTCGACCCGAAGGCGGAATACGAAGTCATCGCAAAAGGTCTTCCGGCCTCACCCGGCGCCGCCTCGGGTGCTGTAAGCTTCACGGCCGCGGCGGCTGTAAAAGCCGCCAAGGGCGGCGAACCTGTAATCCTGGTACGCCAGGAAACCAATCCCGATGATATCGAAGGAATGTATGCCGCCGCCGGAATCCTGACCTCCCGTGGCGGAATGACCTCCCACGCCGCCGTCGTCGCTCGCGGGATGGGCAAATGTTGCGTGGCCGGTTGTGAGGCGGCCCGAGTCAGTGAGGCCAAGAAGCAGCTGCAAATCGGCAAGCTTATCATAAAAGAAAAGGAAATTATCACGATTAATGGATCTACCGG
The DNA here is from genome assembly GCA_963813655.1 of uncultured candidate division Zixibacteria bacterium. Lineage (GTDB taxonomy): Bacteria > Zixibacteria > MSB-5A5 > GN15 > PGXB01 > CAWEZN01. Next base: position 93,271 of record CAWEZN010000011.1, read on the forward strand.
TGAGGTTATCGTCGGACCGGTTGCCACTATTGAACCCGAACTATCCGGCGAGTTCGCCGAATACATGAGCTGGGCGGATGAAATCCGGAAGCTCAAAGTCAGAACCAACGCCGATACTCCCCGCGACGCCATTCAGGCCCGCAAGTACGGCGCCGAGGGAATCGGTCTCTGCCGAACCGAGCATATGTTTTTCGCCGAGGATCGTCTGCCGATCGTGCAGGATATGATTCTGGCCGACTCTACCGAAGAGCGTCAGCAGGCCCTCGACAAACTCCTGCCATTCCAAAGATCCGACTTCAAAGCGTTATTCGAAGTCATGGATGGCCTTCCGGTGACAATCAGAACTCTTGATCCTCCTCTGCATGAGTTCCTGCCCGACCGAAAGGCGATTGAAGACGAAATTCCGACCCTCGACAAGACCGATGAGCATTATGATGAGATTCTGGCGAAAAAGAAAAAGGTTCTCCTCAGGATTGAGGAACTCAAGGAAATCAATCCGATGCTCGGCCACAGAGGATGTCGCCTCGGAATAGTCTATCCCGAAATCACTGAAATGCAGATCAGGGCGATCATCGAAGCCGCCTGCCTGGTAATGAAAGAGAAAAAAGTCGTCATTCCCGAAATAATGATTCCTCTTATCGGGCACATCAACGAACTGCAAAATCAAAAGGAAGTCGTCAGGCGAATCGCCGAGGAAGTTGTGCTAAAATACAAAAACAAAGAGCTTGAATATCGTATCGGCACTATGATTGAAATTCCCCGCGCCGCCTTGACCGCCGATGAAATCGCCACTGAAGCCGAATTTTTCAGCTTCGGAACCAACGACCTGACCCAGATGACCATGGGATTCTCGCGCGACGACGCCGGTAAGTTCCTTCGCTATTATATCGACAAGGGAATACTGCCGGGGGATCCATTTGTATCGATTGACCAGAAAGGGGTCGGCCAATTGATTGAGATGGGCGTCAAGAAAGGGCGCGCCGTAAAACCGGATTTGAAAATCGGCATTTGCGGCGAACATGGCGGCGACCCCGATTCGATTGACTTCTGTCATCGTCTGGGACTCAATTATGTTTCCTGCTCGCCGTTCCGCGTCCCCATCGCTCGTCTGGCGGCCGCCCAGGCTACAATCAAGGAAAAAAAGAAAACCTCGGAACGCGATAAGTAGAACTATAAAGACAGCGATGCTGATATCGGAAGCCCTGCCGTCTGGCGGGGCTTTCCGCTAAATTGCACAAAGTGCGGACCTGATTATCGAATGACCCGGATTAGTACAATCCTCTTCGACGTCGGTGGACCTCTGGTCGATGATGATGATGCCATCCACGCCTGGCACGATCACCTCAGACGGCTCATCCATAGAAAAAACAAATCGCACGGTCTCGCCGCAGGAAATTGACTTCGGCCCTGCAAAATGCTATCAAATGCTACGCCCCCTCCTTCATATCATTCATAATCTGGCAATTGACCAAACCGGATAAAAAGCTATTCGACTTCCTCAGAAAGGAAGCGGACAGATTTCCCGTTCGAGAATCATTTCAAAATCCGCCCCGGTGTGAAGGAAATATTGGAAAAATTACATGGTCGATTCAAACTGGGGATCGCCGCCAATCAGCAGAATACTGTCTTGGATTACCTCGAAAAAGAAGAGATACTTCAATATTTCGATTCCCGCGAAGTCTCCGAGCGGATCGGTTTCAATAAGCCCGATATCAGGATGTTCCTTAAAGTCCTCGAAAATCTCGGTTCAAAACCCGAGGAATCCATCATGGTCGGCGACCGACAGGATAACGATATAGTTCCCGCCAAACTGATAGGCATGAAAACCGTCCGCCTTCTGGTCGGCTTCCACAAGACTCAGGATATCCGCTATCCCAAAGAAGACCCCGACTTCACCATCACCAAAATCGAGGATTTATTAAGGATTCCACCTATTGGAAATACACTGAGCGTTTAGCCCCACCTCAAAATCGTCAAAATCCGACTAAACAGTTCCCTTCCCCTAACAGTTCTAATAATAGGAAAAACTTAATAATTTGGTTGATATTCAAGGGCTCTTTATTTATAATAATAGGCCAAGAAAGAAGATATAAGAAATTAGAGGAGCTATAGAGATGCGAAAAACGCCCATATTAATTATTCTTACCGCCATCATTTTAGTGCTGGGCTGTGCTAAAGATATCATTGTCAAATCGCCGCCAACGCTGTCTGGCATTTATCATGGCGAATATGTCTATGTTGATAAACCGGATCAGAGTGGTGGCAAAACATCTTCCCAGTGGATCAAATGGACTTTCACCGATTACACTTACATTATGGATACTGACCGCACTGATCTGAAGGATCCTTTCACCTGCGACAAATGGTATGGTACATATAAATTGGAGAATAATGTAATTTTTGATAATGCAAGAGGCGTTGGCCAATGCGATACGATTCTGCAAAAAATAGAGGGAGCATTTACCCTGACTCGGAAGAGGAGCGACGATCCCCTGAGGGATACACTTGTTCTTGAACAGTGGGGGCCTAGCAATATATTTCATAAAATTATAGAAATAATAAAGGATTCTGCGCAATAATTTTAGCTGCTGGCATCATTTGCAATCAGTTTATGGCAGGAGCGGGAAAAAGATGATAACTCAAAAGAAATCTTGGCTTGCCGGACTATTGTTGATAATGCTCTTGTCCGCCTCTCTTCTCCTCACCTGCGGGAAAGATAAAGTAACCAATTCCGTTTCTTTTGAACCCGGGAATTATAAGGGAACTTACACTGTGGCGGCCAAGTATCAGACGCCAGATGAAATTCGCAAGTGTGATACGGTTATCTTCCGATTCGAGGCACCCGAGACTTTTAGGACGGATACCTGTTCCGACGACAAAGACCACCAATTGTGCCGGGTATACGGGAAATATCTATTCGGCCATGATTCATTAAAGTTATATGATATTAACAAACATCCTTATGTAGAAACATGTATACAGGATTTTGCCCCTATAGGCGAGTATAATTATTATACCGAGCAGGGGGTGATGAAATTTAATTCCAATAGCGCCGACACTAACCGCCGAATCGAGCTCTGGAACAAGATCGAATAAGTGCTTTCCCCCAGAAAATCTCCCGGCGGGGTCCAACCCCGCCTTTTTTACACCTATTTTCAATTACTTTAATTTCCACTGACAGCATCTGTCACCCCCTCTTCCGATAATACTTGCGGGTCGGCGAGGGTCACAAGTCAAGCGGCGGTGACCTCAGGATGACGGTTGAAATCGATAGGAGGAGAGCATAATGCTGGCTAAAGTCTATTCTTCGGCGACTCTCGGAGTCAACGCCTACACAGTGGAAGTGGAGGCGGACATCCAGCAACAGTCCCCACTTTTTATTACCGTCGGGCTGCCCGAAGGCGCTGTTCGGGAATCAAAAGAACGTGTCGCCGCCGCTATAAAAAATTCCGATCTCCTCTTCCCGCCCAAGAAAATCACGATTAATCTCGCCCCCGCTGACATCAGAAAAGAGGGTTCCGCTTTTGACCTCCCGATTGCGGTCGGTATACTGGCCGCCACCGGCCAGATTCTTCGCGATAATTTCGACGAATTTGTCATGATTGGCGAACTCTCTCTCGACGGCGGCGTCCGGGCTGTCCCCGGCGTCCTGCCGATGGCGATGCATCTCCAGAAAACCAATGGGATTAAGGGAATAATCGTTCCCAAAGAAAATGCCTCCGAAGCCGCAATGGCCGAAGACTTGGATGTCTATCCGGTCAGCAATCTCAAAGAGGCGGTTCATTTCTTGGAGGATAATAATACAATAAAGCCGTTTGAATTGGACATCAATTCCGTATTTTCGCTCGCCCGAAAATACGATGTCGACTTCAGCGATGTCAAAGGCCAGGAATCCGCCAAGCGTGCCCTGGAAATCGCCGCCGCTGGCGGCCATAATATCATCATGATCGGTCCTCCCGGTTCCGGCAAAACCATGCTCGCCCGCAGACTTCCGACCATCCTGCCCGATATGACCATCGCCGAGGCTCTTGAAACCACTAAGATTCACTCTGTCGCCGGGCTTCTTCCCGGGAATACGGCTCTCATCGCCACCCGGCCTTTCAGGTCGCCCCACCATACTGTTTCTGACGCCGGCCTGATTGGGGGCGGGAAAATTCCCAAGCCGGGTGAGGTTTCCCTCTCTCATCACGGAGTGCTTTTTCTCGACGAAATCGCCGAGTTTCACAAGGACGTCTTGGAAGTACTCCGACAGCCGATGGAGGACGGGCATGTAACTATCTCCCGGGCCAGTATGTCGCTGACATATCCCGCCTCATTCATGCTCGCCGCCGCTATGAATCCCTGCCCCTGTGGATACTATGGCGATACCAACCATGATTGTAACTGTACCTCGGGGGTAATTCAAAAATACATGTCGCGAATCTCCGGTCCTCTGCTGGATAGAATCGATATTCATATAACCGTGCCCGCGGTCAAGTTCAAAGAATTATCGTCGGAATCAAGCGGCGAAAAATCCGAAACCATCCGCGCCCGAATCAATGCCGCCCGCAGAATCCAGCTCGATAGATTCAAAGAAGAGAAGAAAATATTCTGCAACGCCCACATGCAGTCAAGAGACATTCGCAAATACTGCCCAATCGACGAAAAATCAAAGTCATTGCTAAATATGGCAATCACCCATCAGGGTTTATCCGCCCGCGCTTATGACCGCATATTGAAAGTCGCCCGGACTATCGCCGATCTCGAAAATGCCCCCGCCATTGATGCTGTCCATATCGCCGAAGCCATCCATTACCGCACCCTTGACCGAAGCCTTTGGCTCTACTGATTTAAGAATTCCATGTTTCGGCCCTGATTTCTCGGCCTTGACTTTTAATAATCCGCAATTAACTTGGTATCCTCGTAAAGGATGTAATGGTGTCAGACCAGACAAAAATAGAAAAATTATTTCTTCACGCGGCCAGAATGCTCAATTCCACATTGGAATATGAGGAATTGATGAAGCTGGTTCTGGAACTCACTGTCGATGCCACAGGAGCCGAGGCAGCGCTTGTTTACAGACTTGACAAAACCCTCGACATCCTGAAAGCCAGATTCTTTGACGGCCGCGATTTTTCGGTCAAATTTCTTTCCCTTCCAAAAGGTCAGGGAATAATCGGCTGGGTGGCGGAGCATAGGGAACCTGTTATCGCCAACGATATCCTGTCCGATCAGAGATTCTACCGGCAAATCGAGGAAATTGGCGATATCAAATTCCGCTCCATTCTGGCCATACCCTTGATTGGCCGTGGTCAAATGATCGGAGTCATAGAGGCGATCAATAAGATTAACGGCAATTTTGATGATCGCGATCTCGACACTCTGGTCGGGCTGGCCAATCAAATAGCGGTTGCCATCGACAATGCCCGTCTGTATCGGGAAGCCAAGCAGGAATCGATGGAGCGCCAATTACTGTACGAAGTCGGCAAAAAGCTCTCCAGCACTCTTAATATAGATGAAGTCCTAAAATTAATACTCGATTCCCTGCAGAAGGTGGTTGGCTTTGACGGCGGCGCCGTCTTTCTTATCAACGAAGAGAAAAATGAAGTCAGCACCGTTTATTCCGAAGGGTACGAAAATGTAAATGAAGAATACATCCGGCTGAAGATCGGCCAGGGTTTGGTCGGATGGGTGGCAAAGACCGGCGAAGCCGTCATCGTGCCGGATGTCACGAAGGATGATCGATATGTGCAGGCCCGGCCCGAAACAAAATCGGAGATCGTGGCGCCCATAAATATCGACGGCCGGTTGATCGGCGTACTGAATCTGGAGTCTAATAAAGAGGCATCTTACAGCCGCCGAAGCCTCGGTCTAATTACCGTCTTCGCCAGTCAGGCCGCCATATCGATCGAAAGGGCCATTCTTCATAAGAAGATGCTTGAAAATCAGAGATTTGACGAACAACTGATCATCGCCCGCCAAATTCAATCAACTTTTCTCCCCAAGGCAAAACCTTCTCTTCCGGGTTACGACATTGCCGGCGTAAACATCCCCTCCGGCGAAGTTGGTGGTGATTATTTTGATTTTATAAAAATAATCGAACATCATACTGGAATCAGTATCGCCGATGTCGCTGGCAAAGGAATCCCGGCATCTCTGATTATGGCCTCGTTCAGAGCCTCCCTGATCGCCGAGATTCGAAATAATTACGCTATCAGGGTCATCTGCAAAAAAGTCAATTCACTCATCTATGAATCAGTTGACCGCGAAAATTATGTGACCGCTGTTTACGGCGTCCTTGATTCCAAAAATGATATCTTCACGTTTACCAACTGCGGCCATAATCAGCCGATTCTCCTTCGTCGGGACGATAAAGTCGAATTCCTGAAAGAAGGAGGATTGGCGCTTGGTGTTGTACCTGATACCGAATATGAGGAACGGCCGCTCTTCCTGCAATCGGGCGACATGATTCTCTTTTACACCGACGGCGTTACGGAAGCCAGAGGAACCTCGGGAGAGGAATTCGGGCAGGGGAGACTGATGAGCATCATGAAGGATTTTCGAACGCATTCATCCGAAGAGATTATCCACAAAATCTATGATGAAGTAAAGAAGTTTGCCTCAGACACCCATGTTTTTGACGATCTGACTATGATCGTCTTAAGGAAGCTCTAAATTGCCGAACCCGGCTTCCCAAATAATGAATTGACAGATATAACCTCAAGAGTTAACTTGAATAATAAGTCTTCAAAGGAGTAGATGATTTATGAGAAAACTCTTAGTCGCATTTTTTGTGTTGTCGTCTCTTTATATTGCTGGTTGTAGCAAGAAGAGTCACTGAACCGCCCCCGCCTCCTCCGCCTTCGCCCCGACTGATCGTGGATACTCTTTCGGTGGCGCCAAGCATGGATAGCGTCGATGCCCCGGTCTGGAGCCTGATCGATTCAGTGCAGATAGAAATCGGCGGCGCACCGTCTACCAATGGTATGGATCCGATCTCATCGGGAAAATTGATGTGACTCTGAAAGCAATGCAACAAATGATTGCTCTATATTTATGCGAAATGGAAAGATCTCGAATGCTGACTATGGGGGAATTATATTGCAGCAACACCACGAATATATGAAAATGGGAGTATCGCAACACTTCATGGAGGGAGAAGATAAATTTTTTATTCTCTTCGACGCAGGCGATAATGGCACAGAGAAAGCAAATTGCGCCACAATGTGCCATGCGACAGATATGACGACCACCGGGGGTGGACATGTTGACGTCTGGAATTGGAAATCTACAACAACTGCTCCGGCAAGGCTTGCCGATGATGAATGGATGAGCGGTGATTCGGCGAATAGTTTTGGACGCTATGTACCCTAACTTCGTACGCCTATAAAAGCAATTGGCGCGCCGATTATGATGGTGCAAGTTGGGAGGAGCCGCTTATGATGCATAAGACGGATACTGCCTTTCATAATCCATTTCTTTTCAAAGAGGATGCGGTCATTTATAAACGTCCTGGTTGGCTGGAAGACGGGTGCCATCGTGTCCGGCTATCTGATCGATTCAACCATTTATGATTCCGCTGATCGCTCTGCAAGCAGTCGCTGGGATGTCCGCACTGCGAGCAAATATGACAGTGTCTCTACCCCCCATACATGGTCAGTTGTCTTTGCCAGGTCGTTCTTTACGGGAAATGTGATGATACCGATTCGATAATATCGACTCTGTTCAGGCAACCATAGCCGCTGCCGATGGGCAAGTTCCAATCATTCACCCGATTTAATATATGACTGGCAGCATTCCGGCTCTAAACCGTTTTATATTATTCTTAAACCATAGCGCAAATTCCAAATTCTTGAATATCGGCGGGTCCTTCTTATGACCCGCCATTTTTTTGCCCGTTACCCGAAAACCCTCACCTGACGCCAGATCGTCCTTCAATTCCATTTGGAGCGGAAAGCCCCGGCGCGTATATTATCCATATGATGACAAATAAGAAAAACTAGGAGATCGAAATGGCGTTAAAATCCTATGCGGAATACATCGCGTCTCTCAAAAAAATGAGGCCGAATATTTATAAATTCGACGAGCTTATTACTGATGTCACCACTCATCCTATGACGCGCAATACCATCGCCGGGCACGCGACAAGCTACAAGCTTCTCGATGATCCCGCAGAGAAGGAAATACTCACGACTGTCTCCCATCTCACTGGAGACCCGATCAGCCGCTATCTTTCGATAATTCAGAAACCCGAAGACATGTACGCCAACAGTCGTTTGAAAAGGCACATGTTCCAGCAGACCGGAACATGCACCGGGGGAAGATGTGTCGGCTGGACTGCCCTCAATTCCATGTTCACTACCACTTGGGAGATGGATCAGAAACTGGGAACCAGCTACCACAAGACTCTCCTGAACTGGCTGAAAGACGCACAGTCCGGAGATATCACCATCGCCGGAGCTCTGACTGACGCTAAAGGTGATCGCACCAAGACGCCATCGGCGCAGGATGACCCTGATATGTTTCTAAGAATCGTGGAACGGCGCCCTGATGGCATCGTGGTACGTGGAGCCAAAGTAATGATATGCGGCGTCGCCGCCGCCAACGAAATATTTATTCTCCCGGGTTCGGGATACAAAGAGGCAGACAAAGATTACGCCGTCTCTTTTGTTATCCCTCGCGACGTTGAAAATTTGACAATCGTGGAAACCCGTCGCCCCAGCGACAACCGCGAAGCAGAAGATGGATTCGATATTCCGGTCAAAGACGGCGGGATTACTCAGGCCTACCTACTATTTGAGGATGTCTTCGTCCCGACCGAGAGGGTTTTCATGGCGGGTGAGTATGATTTTGCGCTCAATGCCGTAAAATATTTTATCGCCGCTTATCGTGCCGCCATAGGCGGGTGCGTCGCCGGGCAGGGAGATGTCAAAATCGGTGCCGCCATTCTGACCGCCCGGGCCAATGGACTTTCATCGAAACTCTTCAATGAAAAACTTACGAAGATGCATATTAACAATGAAACAACGTATGGAGTCGGTATAGCCTCGGCCGCCATGGGCAAAATGCACCCATCCGGGGCATGGATCTGCGATATGCTGTTATCGAATGTAAATAAAATCCATGTCGCCACTCTGCCGTACGAAACCTCCCTTCTGGCGCAGGAAATTGCCGGCGGCATCGCCGAGACCGGATGTATGCCGTCGTACAAGGATTTCAAGTCCAAAAAATATGGCGGTCTTTTGGAAAAATATATGAAAGCCCGGCACTCCGCGGAATCTCGTATGCGCGCCGCACGCCTTGTCGAATGGGCCACCATAGGTGCTGGTGTCCCCGGATGTATGCACGGGGGCGGGTCGCCTGATGGCGCCAAGTTGATGATTCGCGCCTCGGTGAATCTGGAAGAAAAAGTCCAGTTCGCGAAAAAATTAGCCGGAATAATCGAAGACATCCCGGAGCCCGAAAAAAAGTAGTGGCGTCCCGCGAGACGCCACTGCGTAATAAAACGTTTCAGAATAAACTACTGCCCCTGCACGACCTGCTCTTCGAGCCGATACCGCCGATATATCCGGGCATAATTGCCGTCAAGAGCAATCAACTCCCCATGATTTCCGGCCTCAACGATTCTCCCGTCCTCAAGAACAAAAATTGTATCAGCCCTTTCGAGCGTATCCGGACGATGGGTGATAATTATCGCCGTCATGCCCGGCATAACCTCATGCAGCCTGTCCCACAGCGCCGCTTCGGTGCGGGAATCGAGCGCTGACGTGCAATCGTCCAGTATCAATATCTTCGGCTTACCTACCAGAGCTCTCGCCAGCGCCAGACGTTGCTTCTGACCGCCCGATATCGACATCCCGCGCGTTCCTATCGGTGTATCGACTCCCTCAGGAAACCGGGCAATTTCATTTTCAAGTTGCGACACCTCGATCGCCCATCGCATCGTGTCATCGGCTATATCCTGCCTTCCGAATAAGATATTATTTCGAATGGTATCGCTGAACAATATCGGCTCCTGCGGAACATATCCGATATTTCGCCGCAAATCCTCAAGACGGAATTGCCGCAGGTCATGGCCGTCAAGAAATATCTGCCCGCCGGTCGGATCAACCAGCCGAGGTATCATATTTACCAGCCAGCTTTTGCCCGCGCCCACCTTGCCGACTATCGCCACCGTCTGCCCGGGCCTTATCTCCATCGATATGTCATCAATGATTCGGCGCTCGGAACCCGGAAAAGAAAATTCCACGTCGGCAAATCTCAAGTGCCCATGCACTTCTTCGGTGATGTTTCCGGCCTTGTCATCCGACACCATCGGATTCACCTTCTCGAGCTCCACCAGTCGCTCAATCGAAACTGCCGACTGTCTGGCCTTGACCAGAAACTGACCGATATCGAACATCGGAAAGATCATCCAGACGATATAGTAAATAAATGCCACCAGCTCGCCCAGCGTCAAACTTGCCTTAATTACCATTATGCCGCCGACCAGCAGTACCAGCACTATCCCGATCTGCCAGATATAGCCGTACAGCGAATCCACTATCGTCGCCGTCCTTACCGTCGCAATTTCAGCGTCCCGCCTGTCTTTCAATGCCGAATCGAATTTCTTCTTTTGGGACTTCTCTTTGACATAAGCCTTAACTACTCGTATCCCCGAAAAGCAAGCTTCCATGACATCATTGAAACTGGAAATCTTCTTCTGAAGATGGTCATATCTCTTGTCCAGCAGGGTAGAGGTCTTAAAGAAGATAACAATCAAAAATGGCATTATCCCTACCGTCCAGAGAGTCAGGACAGGATTTATCGATGCCATCATCGCTATCGAAAAAACCACCATCAGGACCGCTTCATAGAATCTAAATATTCCCGAGCAGGCAAACCAGGATAATTTTTCTGCGACGTCGTCGGTCATTCTCGTTACCAGATCGCCCGTCCGGAAACGATTGAAAAAATCCGGCCCCTTCATAGTTACCTTACCGAACGCATCCTGACGGAACAGCCACTCCAGTTTCTGATTCATCCAGGCGCGGTGAGTCTGCACATAAGAGTACAGAGCTGTGGCTATAAAGCCCAGAAGGAACAATCCTCCTCCGAAACTCGCCGCCGTGGACAGCCCGTAATTATGCCCGGTTTCTACTATCCAAATAGCATACTTATTGGCCGAAACCTCACCCGATTTGATATAGTCTATCGAAAACTCGATCAAGCGCGGCAAAGCCACCTGAAATACCCTCTGCACCGGTGTCATTACAATCAGCACTAAGAGCACATAAGGGTAATGCTTATAATATCTCCAGAACCATTTCGTTTTATCCCACATTGACCGGCGCTCCATTTCTGCTCTTGAACTGCAGATGGAAAAGCTTCGAATAATATCCATTCTGCAGAATCAATTCCGTATGCGTTCCTCGCTCGATTATTTCGCCGCGGCGGATTACAAGTATCTGGTCCACGTCAAGAATCGTAGACAGACCGGTGCGCGATAATCAGCGAGGTTCTGCCGTTCATCAATCTCTTCAACGAACTCTGAATCGTTCTCTCCGTCTCCGGATCGACCGAACTCGTGGCTTCGTCCAGAATCAGTACATCAGGATTCACCACCAGCGCGCGAGCAAATGACAGCAACTGACGCTCTCCGCGGCTGAAATTCGACCCTTTCTCCGATACTTCCGTCTTGTAACCTTGCGGGAGACGGTTGATAAATCTGTCCGCCTCGACCGTTTTCGCCGACGATATAATCTCCTCTGCGGTCATATGCTCCGATTCGAGGGCTATATTCGAATGCACGTCGCCCGGGAAGAGAAATATATCCTGCAGCACCAGCGCAAATCTCCGGCGCAATTCCTCTTTCGATATATCGCGGATATCAATCCCGTCGACCAATATTCTCCCCTTCTGTGGGTCATAAAATCTCAGCAACATCGAAATAACCGTGGTCTTGCCACCGCCGGTAACACCGGCCAGCGCCACCCGTCTTCCCACCGGTATATCGAAAGTCACATCCTTCAGGGCATAATTGCCGTCGCCCCGATATGAGAAAGAAACATCCTCAAAGACAATCCCGTCCTTGAGAGTTTTCCATTCCACCGGTCGAATCGCATCGGGAAGCTTCTCCGTACTCGACAGAAGCGCGAATATCCGCTTGGCTCCCGCGATTGCCTTCTGCACATTGGCCAACTGCTCGGAGACCCTGTATATCGGATCAAAGGCTCGCCAGATAAGTATTATAAACATGCTCATCGTACCGACTGTCACCAGTCCCGACCCCGACCATTTTATGCCGAAGAATAGCACGAGCGCAACCATTGCATACTGCAAGAAAAACACCGCGTTGAAAAACAAGGTCGTGCCGACATGAACATATATGTCCGTCTTGAACTTCAGCCGGTTGACTTCGTACATCCGCTGCCGGGCGTATTCACCCCGCTGGAAAATCTGTATGATCGACATCCCGTGCAGAAACTCTGTCAGCGTCGCCGTTACCTCAGCCATTCTCTTCCGCAGCGCGAAGAAATGCGGCGTGGTCAGTCGTTCGAAAATAAACATCAAACCTATCATTATCGGCACCGCCAGCGCCAGGACCAGGGTCAGTCGCCAGCTGTAATACATCATCAGGGAAAATATCCCCGCGGCCAGAATCAGATCACCGATGAGAAGCACTACCGTATTGGTAAACATCATCCGCAGCGATTCCGTGTCGGACTCGACCCGTGCCATGATCCGCCCCACCGGATTCTTATCAAAGAACGATACATCCAGCGAAAGGATATGATTAAACAGCCTCCGCTTGAGCTCGAGCATTATATCCTGCCCCATCGTCTCCAGCTTTATCCGCTGTATGTACTGCAGAACCAGCGTAATAGTCTGGCTCAACGCGATCAGAAGCACCGTGAAAATCAATCCCCTCAGATCGCCGCTCTTAATATTGACATCCACCGCCTGCTTCATTAAAACCGGCCAGTACAGCGATAACCCCGTCGCCACCGTCAATAAAACTAGGCAATAGATTAATCCCCGTCGGTGAGGCTTCAGGAAGGGGAGAAGCTTCGAAAAAGCCTCCCGCGAGCTGATTGCCTGCTCTTCCGGACTTGTCTTTTCTTCTTCTTTATCTATTTGAACACTCATAATATTCTGCCGAAGTTATTGGTTATCTTCCATTCATTCTCCGGTCGGGCAACAAAAAACCCGCCGAACATTCAGGTCGCGGCGGGTGGAAGCTTGTGAATATTCGTAGGTCACTTAAATGGCGCACTTCTCCCGCCGCGGATTACACAAACGAGTGTAATATTCTGAGAATCGGGCATATTAAATCCTGCCATGCTGTTTGCTTCCTCCGTGGCGTTAAGAGTGTTATCTATTCATTTACGATATTAACTACTTATTGTTTCTACTAAAATAGGAATCATTTACAGGCTGTCAAGAAAAAAATGTGACAATCTTATATTATTTTAATCACCCAATAATCCCCCGCCATCCGAGAAGGCTCATCAAACGATTCACTGCAATTATATAATGCCTCTCAGGGACAGTTCACATGCCACGCTTCGCAATCGCATGGTGCCGGTCCGTGTTTGTATATGTAGTTGATCAAATATGTAATATCAAGAATATTAGTCGCGCAATTGCAGTTGGCATCACCCGAACAAAGAAGATCCGGTTGTGGATCGGGGCCGGATTTGTACAGGAAATTAATCAAGTAAGTTATATCCAGCGAATTGAAAACGCCGCTGGAGTCGGCGTCGCCGGGAGTGCAACCGCCCGTAATGATTAGATCTACGATGCATTCCATGCCATTTGGGCAGGAGTTATATGCGGTTCCGTGCGCAAATCGAAAGATAAATCGTCTTCCCCACAGAATCGCAGGGCGGGTCCCAGGTCCATTCGCCTGTAGTAGGATTAATAGTGCCGGGACCGGAGTATATGCTATAAAATATGGGATCGCCTAAGGGATCGGTAGCATGGAAAGCATAGTTGAAAGGAACATCATGCTGGGTAGTCAATTGAGTCGGACAATTAGTAAAGACAGGAGGCTGGCAACCCTTGCAGGGAGCCTTCTCGACCGACCAGCAGGTCTTCGTGAATGTCGGCATCGGATCATCGAACAGCCAATCATAGGCGGGATCAACCGCGTTGCCCTTCTCGATGCAGATTTGGCCGGGTGAGATTGGATCAACCAAAGTTACGACGAACCCGGCTTTGAATACATTCATCGTGCCGCCTTGAAGACCGGCGCCCTGTGCGATTCCACTAATATTGAACAAGTAGGGAAGGGTATTGAGCGTGCCTTCAACATGAAGCTCTCTAAAGAGGTCCCAAATAGAGGAGTTGTAGAAGGCCGGGTTGGGCCAGGTGTTATAGTCAGTCATGGTCACAGTCGCCAAACCAGTTCCACTGAACGTAAACGGGCTCGACCATGTGGCGCGCCCCGAGTCACTGGGGCCTCTGGAGTAGGTCTCCACTATGTCAATGGTGAACGTCTGTCCAGGATTGATCTTGTTGCCACTCCACACTGCCGCGCCCGAAACACCTGTGCTAAACGTCAGCGGCCCATAAGTGATTTGCGCCAATCCCGGCGCCGCGAGTGCCAATAAAATGCCGACAAAGAAAACGAATGATTGAACTCTCACCTTACTATCCTCCGTTTATCTGTCTTGACTCCAACTAAATAGACCAATCCCGCACTTTACGGGAAATTGATCAGATGATTTTATATCTTAAATGCTTCGCCTTATACACACTCAAATTACCCTTTTTTCAACATTTTGTCAAGGCAAAAAAGGTTGCTTCTCAGGAAGAGCATCAATTTACGATTACCGCACTTTTCGATCCAAAGTGGCGCCGTACAAAATCACAAATCCTAAAACGCCGTCAAGCAGAGCGGCTTCGTTTCGCAGTAAAATGCCCGATTGACCGCCGTCACATACCGACGATCCGAAATCTCCGCCCTCCCGAACTCCCAGAGTTTCTCAAAGCCGACCGCTCCCATGATTAACGACAAAAAATCCGATATATCCATCCCAACTTCAAACTCCGATCTTCCTCTTTTCTTGACAGCGGCATGTCCGTCATCCATACATAGTACAAAGCTGCGATCGTTGTCCTTCATGAATCCGTCCGTATATCTAAATTTCGCGCAGAGACTCTGATGGCCGAAATTGCGATCAGCCAGAACCTGCCATATTCCGACACGTATCAAGCGCCCGATACATTACACCCACGCCGCATGTATTACTCTCATGATAAACTGACGGCATCACATTATTTGTACCATTCCGCGGATCGAGAAAGATATTATGAAAATCATCGTCGACGATATTTATAACCACATTATTAATCTGATCGGACTGACTATTCAGGAATGTGAGTATTTCATGAAGCGCCTCCCGGCTTTCATACAGGAATTCCCGTACCACTATATTACTAATCAGGAAACTCTTCTCGTGCGCCGGTGCAAACCCAAAATTGATATACCCCGATATCTTCCCGTTTCTCTCGTACCCAACCAGCCATTGGTTATTACCCATTTCCAAAATATGTCTGAATCCTGTCTCGGTTTCTTCGATCATTCCATTGCGGAGAGCCCCGTAACGATTGTAAAAGGTCACCAAAGCAGGAACATCGTTCACGTCGAAAAATCGAATATGTTTCTTGGAATCCCCTCTTGGAATAACCTCAGGCTTGACTCGGTACTGGCTGATCTTAGCTCCATACCCGAACCCCATCTTTCTGTAAAAATCCGGTCGAAATGGCCAGAGCACGGCGAGCGGCGCTCCTCTCTTTCGATAGTGCAGCGAGGTACGACTCGAATCATCTCCTTGCAGATCTTTCTCCTTCTTGTACCTCAGGTCAACTGCCACCATTCCCACGCCGCCCGCAAGGACTTTTTCCCCGAACAAATTCATGGTATAATCATGATACCGCATTCCACCGACCATCTGCTTGCCGCGATACGCGCCATACAGCGATACCCGGTTATCTTCCATTTTCTTGATAATCCGCTCTTTGGCCTTCTGCCGCTCTTCCGGCGAAAAAACCTCCATCCCCGGATACGCTTCCGCCATGATTCGAACGAATTCGTCAATCTCGGAATCCTTCATCTCTCGTACAATAACCATCTTCATACCCTCATTTGTATGCCCGTCGCATCATTTCATCAGCAGCCGCCCGAATGAAGCCGGATCGTAATCTATCGGCACCTGCCAGTTGGCCGATGTCGCCAGCCTCACCTGCTTTCTGCGGAAATTCAATCCCCATTCCTGACCCGGCTTTATCTTTGCCCCAAATTGAGCAAGAGGATATCCGCGCTTCCACGCTCCAATAGTCCGCCCCTCTCGCTGTCTTAACTTCGTACTTACCGTTCCATTTGGGATCGCCGTTCATATACCCATCTTCTCCCGGCGTTATCTTCTGGTCGAAGACCGTTCCGAGAGGGTTGAAATACAATTGATAGACGATCGGCTTGGTGATATCTGGTTGGAAAAAATATCCGACACAATCTTCGCCATAAATAGGTGCATCCTGCCCGGTGAGTCTCGCGCTCAGTGAATCCATTTTTGATTCTTTGCAGTACGCCGCCAGATAAATTGAATTGTTGTCATGGAGAAAATAGAAATACGTCGAATCGGTAGTCATGGCATCACCATCCGGAGAAAATAGTATGGTATTAGGACTCTCCCAGGCCGCCTCATCGATCTTGCCGTCTACTTTGATCTTACCCATGGTTGCATCGCATACCGCCTCGCGCGAAATCGGTATCACCTTCCTGACTTCCAGACTTTTGCCGGGGGCGAATGGAAAATGCACGGCCATGGTCGGTACAGGATAGAGTGATCCGTTGAGCGTCAGATTGAATTCCGTTCTCAAGCTGTCGCCGGGATTTAATTTGACAGGGAATACCTGAGGTTCAACTCTCCAACCGGCAGGAATCTCCCAGCGCACCGTATCAAGCATCGAAACTTCCGGCGAAAGATTTATGATCTTGGCCGTCACCTTATTATTTACGAGCGACAATTTTGCATCCAGCGTCGGAGGATTTTCCAGCGTCAGGGCCTTAATCCGAATCGTACCGGCAAACCGCTCTTCCGACGCTGTCAATTCGTCCCACGGCAGCACGCTCCCCATCCTGATCGGCGCTATCGATATCCCTTTGCCGTCGACCGTCACCCATGTAAAATGATATTGCAGCCCAGTCGGGCCGGGATCGGCGCTCCCGCCGGAACTTCCCACCGATGTATATTTAATACCGTCGTAATCTCCGCTGAAATATTCATGGAAATGTCCCGTGAAAACACCGTCCACCCCGAAGGCACGAAAGAGCGAATGAAGCGTGTCTGGTTTCCCCTGAGAAGTAGTCGCATACCAGAACGGTTTGTGTTGCAGGACAAAAATGTGAGCGGCTTTGGCATTCTGCTTCAGGTCGGCAGCCAGCCAATCCAGTTGCTCCTTGGGCAATTCCTTGCTCGATTCCCAGCGACTGTTGTCGAGAATAATAAAATGTATTCCTTCCAGATCCACCGAATAGTACGGTTTGCCCACCTGTTTTTCGAATGTCGCAAGTTGGCCGTCGGTTGTGATGTCATGATTGCCGGGAGTGAAATAAATCGGCATGGTCAGCTTTGATATTATTGACTTGTATTCCCCCCATTCCTTATTAAGGCGAACGGTATCGGAAGTATATCCTTCAATCATATCTCCGACCGTAACGACAAAGTCAGGCTTCATTCTTTCCACTTCGTCTACGATCTGTTCATAGACTCCGGCCACGTGGCTTCCCGTGCGGTCCCCGATGATTGCAAAACGTACTGTCGCACCAGGCCCCGCGCCGACTTTTTCTTCCTGTGCTGACAAAGGCGCCATCGCGAAAATGATAACCAATAACGGAAAAACAATAATCTTACACTTCATGATTTCCTCCCATCTTTTATTGCTGTTGAAAATATTTCTCTATAATCTCCCCACCAGTTTCACGAAGAAACGGTGGAAAGCATGAATGCTGGTCACCGGGGGAGCGTACATCAAAACGCATTTCCGTGACACTACTTCCATCCCCGCCTCTTTTGCCTTCTCCACCTCCGCTTTAAAGTTCGCTCCCTGCATGAACCAAATTTTCTTTATCCCGGAATCCTTGGCCGAATCTACTATTTCTGAGGCGCTCTTGGGCGATAAGCAGACGACCAGCGACTGCACTCCCGCAGGGAGCTCCTTCAGGCTTTTCAGGCATCTGATTTTCTCAACTTCTCCGCCATCGGGATGAATTGGATAAATTTTGAATCCATTCTGGTGAAGTGTTTTTACTATCGCATTCCCCATGCTTTCTCTGGTATGCGAAATCCCGACTACGGCAATGTCTTTTGGTTCGAAAAATGACTCGATAATTCTGTTCATAGGTTTATTCCTTTTAGAAAAGAATCAATTCGGAATCCTTCTCAAAATATTGCTTACATATAATAAATTTGGCGTCTTTTGGCAATAGATGCTGGATATTCAGCCGGATACTGGTGACCCGGAGCCTGTCGATGAAAAGCGTTTTGTCCGCGCCAAAAACTCCTTGCCAATTCAGCCTTTTGATAGTATTGTTGAAACTCAATTGCCGCGAGGAGGAACGAATTCATCCCCGCTTGGTATAAAGAGAGATTTGAATAAAGGATAAGGACTTATGAAGAAACTGGTATTAACTTTCTCGTTGACTTTCACACTTGGTCTGGCCGGTTTAATGTTTTCCGGATGCGCCAAAGAGGATAGTCTGGTCATTGCTAAAGTCGGCGACGATAAAATTTTCGCCCAGGATATTAATGATATTTTTGATCGGAATCAGATGAATTTCCGCACCTTCGAAGAAGAATACAATCATAAACGGGCGATTCTCGATAGTCTGGTTATCAGACAGATGCTGATTCAAGAGGCCTATAAGAAGCATATTGACGCCTCTGAAGAGGTCAATCGTATCGTTCTGGCCAGCTATGACCGATTTCTTCTTGATGTTCTCTATCAGAAGGAAATCGCCGACAAAGCCAAAGTCACCGACGGAGATCTTAAAGACTTCTACGATAAATTGGAAAATAAAGTCCAGGCGTCACATATTTTGTTCTCCACTGAAGATACCGCGAACATGATTTATGACAGCCTGAAAAATGGCGCCAATTTTGACGATATGGCAGCCAGATACTCGATCGACCCCTCCGCCAAAACCAACAAGGGCGATCTGGGGTGGTTCACATGGGGAAGGATGGATCCCACTTTCCAGGATCAGATTTTCAAGTTGAATCCGGGCGATATTTCGAAACCGTTCAAGACCCGTTACGGATGGCACATTGCCAAAATGATTGGACGGGAGCCAAACGAGCAGCGGCAAAGCTACGATAAAATGGTGCCCGAAATGCGGGCGACCCTGGAAAACTTCAAAAGAAGCGATATCCTCGAAAAATATACCGAAGACGTAAAGAAGAATTTCCCGATAAAAATCGAAACCTCCACCTGCGACTACGTCATGCAGCGACGGACCAGCCTCTATCCTCCCCAATTGCTGGAGACCCTTCCCAAGAATGATTTCGACATTGCCCAGCTCGATCGCGATGAAAAAGAGTTGGTGCTGGCCTCCTGGGACGGTGGGCAGATAACCCTCGGGCAGTACCTTACGAAAATAAGGAAACTGCGCGGCGCGCCCAAACCCGATTTCAACCAGTATGACTCTCTCGCCTCATTCATTTTCCAGTTGAACCTGATGGATTTATTGGGCGTCCAGGCCAGACGCACGGGAATTGAAGAAAGCCCGGAATTCAAGACCAAGATCAAGAAATTTCGCGAGTTGACCATGGCTGATGTCATGGAAAACGATTCCCTTCCGCGTCCTGCCCCCGTTGATGACGGCGAAATTCGTCAGTACCTACGAAAGTCGTCCTGATGAATTCAAAACCCCTGCCCAAATTCATGTTTACGAAATAATGTTTCCGACTTACAATTATGCCGAGCAATACAAGCCGAAAATTGGATCGCTGGACGCCTTCAAAGGTATGGCCAAGGAAAATACTCTGCGACCGGGCAAGCGCGAAGCCAGCGGCGATCTTGGTTACATCGATGCCAGATATTATCCCGAACTCTACAAAGTGGCCGAAACCACACCGGTTGGCGACATTGCCGGCCCCGTCGCTGTCGGGGATAAATTCTCGCTGATCTATGTCGCCGACAAAAAGGCAGCGGAAGTTAAGGATTTTGCCTCGGTACAGGCGAGTATAAAAGATACCCTGGACAGGCAGCGCAAGAGAAAAATTTACGAGGACTGGGTGGCCGAGAAGAAGAAAGAAGTGGATATCAGAGTCTATGAAGATAACCTCAGGTCAAGTATCGACAAGTCGAAGTTCCAGGCTGCTGATTCGACCAGGGGTTGAGATTGATTGCCGCTGACAGATTAATAAAGATTTGGGGGCGCCGATGAAAACCGATCGACGGAATAGGTCCTTGAGCATTATTTATAGAATTCTATATTTCGCGATAATCATTGCGATATCACCCGCCGGCCGCGCCATGGAGCCCGTAGAAAGAATCGCGGCTGTGGTCGGCAGTGAACCGATTCTTTCCTCCGAGTTGGCGGCTGAGATGCAACTATCCGCCATTCAGCGCGGCATCCGCCCTCAGACAAAGGAGGAAATAGACAAATTCCAATCTGAGGTCTTAAACCAGATCATCTCCGACAAGCTATTCCTTATGGAGGCAAAAAAAGATACGTCGATTAAGGCTGCTCCTGAAGAGATCGATCAGGCCTTGGAGGAACATGTTAAAAAAGTATCCTCGCAATTCGCAACTCAGGACGAATTTCTGCAGGAGCTGAACAAAGAGGGGCTGAATTTAAGAGCATTTAAAAAGCGCCTTCGCCCCGAGGTGGAAAATGAATTACTCAAGCAGAAATTTATAAGCAAGAAACTGTCTAATATTTCCGTCTCCCGGCAGGAAGTCCTTGAGTTTTACGACAAATTCAAAGATTCAATCCCCGACCAGCCCGAGGCGGTCCGTCTGGCGCACATCCTCATCACCTTTCAACCGTCAAAGGGTACAGAAGACTCAATTTTGAAAGAAGCCGAAAATGTGCGGAAGATGGCTGTCGCTGGAGGCGATTTCGCCGCACTGGCCGCCACTTATTCTTCGGCTTCGGCCGCTTTAAATGGAGGTGACCTCGGATTTGTATCTCGTGGCGATGTCGTTCCTGAATTTGCACGGGCGGCATTTAACCTATCCCCGGGTGAGATTTCCGGCGTCGTTAAAACCCAATTCGGTTTTCATATTATCAAATGCGAGGAGATTAAAGGCGACAAGGCGCACCTTCGGCACATACTGCTTGAAGTTCACCCAACTCCGGCCGATTCGGCGCTCAGCTATAAATTGGTCGATTCCCTGATCAATGTCATCAAGGGCGGTGGCAATTTCGCTGAACTCGCCAAAGTCTATTCTGCCGATAATGATACCCGCAAGCAGGGGGGAGAGCTCGGCTGGTTCGCCAAGGCCGATCTGCCCGCAGATTTTATCCCCGCTATCGATAGCCTCAAAAATATCGGCGACATCTATGGACCGGTCAAATCAGAATATGGTCTCCATATACTGAAACTTCTTGAGCATCAGGAGGCTCGCAAGTTCTCCTTTGACCAGGACTATGACCGGGTTAAAGAGATGGCGCGCCAATACAAGACTAGCAAATTTATTGAAAAATGGGTCGAGGAAACAAAAGCGAAGACCTATATTGAAATCCGACCGCTCGAGACAATGAATTAATTTTTGCTTTTCTGCGCGAAAAGTCTCTGATCTACCAATGAAATGATTTCTCCCATCCGCGTGGGATGAAATTCAAGCATTCGTCCGATAATGAATCTTCTGAATTTATTATGATTGCCATTTCCGCGACTATTATTGAAGGCCTGCTCTGATTCCCGCCATATTCTGTCAAAATCGCCGGAATTGAACGATGTCTCGGTTGGACGCATGGCCGGGCGGGAATTCGAAATCGCGATGAGAGCTTCCTTCAGCCTCTTGTATGGCCATTTTTCCAGTACGGCAAATTTTGTAGTCTCAAGTATCCTCTCGGAATCGGCAGGCGATATCTCATACCCTTGGCGTCTGAGGTCTACCAGAACCGATGTCAAAACATGAGCGACCATTTTAATATTTATCCCTTGAATGCTCGCAATCCGGTCGAAAATATCGGCATAAACAGATAGCGAAAGCGCCGCCACCTGCTCATCGGGCAAACCGATCTTTTTCCATCTTTGTTGCTTTTCCCAGAGCGGCTCCCCTAAAGATCTGCGGTTTTCCTCGATTCTCTCCGGCGCGATTCTTACCGGCGGGTGGTCCGTATCGGGGTACATCCTGTCAGGGCCCGGCAAAATTCTCTCGAAGTCCGTTGTCCCATCTTTCATGTCCTGTCGTGTTTCATTAATCACGCCAATCGCCAGTTCTCCGATTCGGATTTTAATCTCGCTCAAAGCGGTTGCGACATCAGCCGAGGCTCCGCAGATTACGACTATCTCGTCATTTTCGCCGCAATCCAACATCTCCTGCAGCTTATTCCAGATATCGAGAGGGATATCATATTCGGTCTTGTGAGAATAGAAGAATAGGTTCGGCTTGCTGTCGATACAGGCGATGACACGGACACGTCCCGAAAGCTCGGAACCGAAATTCCAATTAGGCTGCAGCATATATGTCACTATATCTGCCAGATTAGAGAGCCTCAGAGCCGTCACCTTGAGCGGGGCGTCCGATTCCAACCTTTTCCCTATAATATTCCCCGTCCCGCTGAAGAGATTGGTAACATTTTCTTCTCTAAAGGGAATCTCTTTCGGTGAAACAAATCTATGATTGAAAGTCTCTTTCAACTCCAGCAATCGTTTCTGCCTTATCGCTTCCACTGCCGTCAGCGGCCGAATATTGGCGACCTTGTGAACGCCTTTAATTTCAACCCGGCTTCCACCGGTAATCGACGCGTTCACATCTTGGCGCACCGTCCCGATCCCTCTCCTCACCAGTCCCGTAATCTTCATAGCGTTGCCAAACAGACGGCAAACCTCCGCCGCCTCCGCCGGATTTTTCATATCCGAACCGGTGATTATTTCGACCAGCGGAATCGACAGTCGGTCGGTGGAATACGTTATTCTATGCCCGATATCCGAAACCTCGCGGCATGCTTCTTCTTCGAGATTCACCTGAGTGATATTAATCTTCCGGTCTTTATATGGAGCCCAGCCGTCCACCCCGATTATCATTGTCCTCTGAAATCCGGTCGGAATCGACCCGTCAAGATACTGCTTCCTTATGACATGGATTTCATCCACGATCCTGCAATTGAATAGAAGCGCAATTCTTATCGCATAATCTATCGCCTGCTGATTAACCAAAAATGGCGGCGTGTCATCCATTTCGTATGTACAGGTCCGATCGCGATAAAGGCGGTATATGACTTCCTTCTTGGTCTTGAATTCCATCAGCGCGGTTCCGTCATATTCGCCTAGCTCGGAGAGGGTGGGGCGCATGTGCCGAAGTATCTCGGCGTCATATCGCCGATTAGTCAACCCAACCGGGCAGTGGCAAAATAGTTTCTTTTCGGTCGCCAGTTGCTGATGAATTTCTAATCCGCATTTGAAACCCAATGCTTCATAAAGCGGATTATCACTGATCTCTACTTTAAACGCTTCCATGTCGATGAGGAATATACAGGCCTTTCCTGAAAAATAAAGCGATTTTTCACCTCGAAGTATTTTTGCGGCAAAGACAGGCGTCGTCGCAATTGATTTGACAGGGGTCATAAAACTGATTTATCTGCTCATAGCAAAACATTAAGAGGGCATATGAGTACATCAATAGAAGCCATAATTGAGCGCCAGCTCAAGCGATGGGAATTGGAGCGCAATAAAAAATCTGAAGCCGAAAAGAACGGACAGAAACATCACTTCCAGCCGATAGTTACTGTCAGTCGACAGCGAGGTAGCCAGGGTTCTTTTCTTGCAGGAAAAATCGCTGAACGACTGGGGTATCAACTTCTTCATCGGGAAATAATTGATCAGATCTGCAATTCTTCGGGGTATCGACGGAAAGTCGTCGAGTCGCTCGATGACCACGTCAGATCGAAAATCGAGCTCTGGTTTGAAGGAATATTCAAGGGTTCATATGTCGATGCTTCGGATTATTTTAGACATCTTCACAGGGTCATAATGTCCATCGCAGAACACGGGGGCGTCGTCGTTGTCGGTCGAGGTGCCAATTTCATTCTTCCTCCCGTGCGAGGGTTCAACCTGCGGATTGTAGCTTCATTGCCGGCAAGAATTGAAAATCTGATCAAATATTTGGAATTATCTCGGGAAGAAGCCGAGCGCGAAATCAGGGAAAGCGATAAAGCCAGAAATGATTTTATTAGAGCCAGATTCGGAAAAAATATTGACGATCCTCAAGCTTATGATTTTGTCCTGAACACTACCCATATGGATATCGACACCGCCCTGGACATCGCCGAAAAGGGAATTATGGCCAAATGGAGGATACTGGGTCTTCTCGGTGAATGACACGAGTGGTGCCGCAAACCCGCACCAAATGCGGCTTCAGAGGTCGTGGCCAAAATAATGAGAATCAAATTTCGACTTCTCCTCCGACATACTCTTGGTCGAATTTCTATGAACCGAAGGAAATCATCCCTTGTTTCCCTCTGAAAATGAAGCAGTTGCGAATAAAATTATTTTTCATTTTTTAAAGAATTTTCTTGCAATAAGTTTTGAACATAATTTTAATACTGCATGCAACAGCAATGCTGTGAGAAAAAGAAGGCAATCAGCGCGTGGATGGTAGACACCGCTGATTGAAGAAGAGAAAAATAAAGGTAAAACAATCCTTTAAACCCCCTAAGTACAATTAAGGAGGAACCAATGCCTACCGCGAAGAAAACAGCCAAGAAGACGACCAAGAAGACAGCCAAGAAGTCAGCCAAGAAGCCGGCAAAGAAGAAATGCTAAGCAGGCGGAATTCAAAACACCTTTATCCCCTGAGGTACAAAGGAGGAAATGATGCCCGTTAAAAAAGCGGCCAAGAAGAAGGCGCCCGCTAAGAAGAAAGCCGCGAAAAAGCCGGCTAAGAAAAAAGCGGCCCCCAAGGCCAAGCCGGCTAAGAAGAAAACCGCACGCAAGCCCAATCCCGGCCTTCATGAGACCCATGCAGCCGGATATGTCTCTTGCGGCCGTGGTCGGAGACAAGCCGATACCGCGGACTGAAATCACCAAGAAGCTTTGGGATTATATCAAGAAGAATAAGCTTCAGGATTCGGTCAACCGGAGAATGATCAACGCGGACGACAAACTCAAGGAAGTCTTCGGCGGCAAAAAGCAGGTCAGCATGTTCGAAATGACCAAGCTGATTGCCAAGCATATGAAATAAATTTCAGTGCTTTTGCTGAAAAGGTCAGACACAGGTCTGACCTTTTTTTTATTTCAATAGCCGATAAACCAATTTTCCTCATCGATCAATTCGCAATCATGCGAAATATGTCAATAGGCTTCCCTCTTTTCCCCACGATATAGAATCTCACTGAAAGCCCGTGAGGAAACAATCTTCTCGGATTTCCTGTCAACTAACCCGACGCGGAAACTCAACTCGATCGTCTGTTGCGCCGGGGGAATCGCTATTCTTTCGAACGTATACGTTGGTCCGGTCATCCGTTGCCCGCGGAACCCTATGCTTCGCGCCGGGCGATATTGCTCAAGATCGGGATATATTCTCTCCTCTGAATCGGAAAAGCGGACACAAACCGAATCAATTGCCAAAGCCTCAACTAATCCAATATCTCCCGTATCCTTGACTTTGTTCGGATATTGTACCTCTAAATAGACCCTGAATGAATCCGTCCCAAGTTCTTCAAATACGTCAGCGGCTCCAATATGATACCTGATTCGATATCCTTCATATTCCAAAATTGGACTCTTCTTCCCCGCAGGGTTGTAATATTTAAATATCGTCCACTGGCAGCCCGATAAGACCAGAGCCGCGAAAAACACCTGAACCAAAGCGACAATCACTTTATATCTCATCATAATATTTCCTTCGGCCCGCGCCTCTCTCAAATCTACGTAAGCCGTCCCCATTTGTCATATGATTTATGTGATTCGGCTCCCCTCATTATCACTCGAAAGGGCGTGACACCCATATGGTAGACTTTCGATTCGTTCTTTCTTCTATTTGGGCAAAAAGGATTTTGCATGCCCCGAAAAAAGATATTCGCCGAAAACTGGCTTGTTGAGTTCGCCATCGATCCCAAAACTGAGACACCCCCTTTGGCCTCTCCCGACGATATTCAATCTAACCGAAGGGTCGAGGACGCCGTTCGCGCCGCCTTGGAAAGGTTGACTCCCCGGGAGAAGGAATTCGCCGAGAGGTATTATTTCATGGGCGAATCATATATCCAGGTGGCGCAAGCGCTCGGCCTGCGGCTTACACGGGTGGAGGGTCTACATCGCAGGGTGAACCTGAAACTCAGAAAGCTTCTGACGCCGTTCGTCAAAGTCGAATATGGCTTGAAGATAAACCGGAAACCCGGCTGCATTATATGCCGATCTCGTTTCCGACAGAAAATAGATCGTCTTATTAGAACCAGGAAAAAATCAGCGACCTGGAAATTAATAATGATGATCCTCAGAGAAAACCATAATATAATGATCAAGACCCCTCAAATCCTGATCGCCCACCAGAAATATCATATGGAGGTCCATCAAAATGGAAAATGAAACTATCCACAGGACTCGTGGCGAACATTGCTTGAATCTGTTCGTCTCCTTTGAACTGAAAGAACGGCTCAAAATCCTTTCTGAAAAATATGACCGCACGATGGCTGACATGGTCAGAGCCGTTCTCAAGATAGGTATACCAATGATGGAAGGAATATCCGAAGCCGAAGAAACAATGGTGAAAGAATATGTTAAACTATTTCGGAAGTTTAGGAAGATAAAGCAATTAAAGGAACTCTAAGCGGTTCACGATGTTACTATTTTTCCCTTGATATGGATATTGATAATTCGTATAATCCCGCCCAACGAGGAAAATCATGTTCGAAAAACAAAGGACAATAAAGAGACCTATTTCGCTTGAAGGCATCGGCCTCCATACCGGAAATCTTACAAGAATTAATTTCCGGCCAGCCCCGCCCGATAGCGGAGTCAAATTTATACGCGCCGATCTGCCCGGAAGGCCGTCTGTCAAAGCAGATATCGACCATGTCGTCGATATTTCACGCGGGACAACTCTGGGCAACGGAGACGCCAAAGTCTACACAGTAGAACATGTACTGGCCGCAGTTTCGGGACTTCAGATTGACAATCTCGATATCGAAGTGGAATCGAATGAACCTCCGGTTGGCGACGGCTCCGCTCTCCCATTTGTGGAAAAACTCCTCGCGGCTGGCATAGAGTCTCAGAGCGCCGATCGCCGTTACCTGGAAATCGATACCACCCTCTCTTATTCTGAGCCGGATCGCTCCGTCGATATCGTTGTCACCCCATCCGATACTTTCAGAATTACTTTCATGATCGACTACAAAAATCCCGCCCTCGGTACCCAATACACAACTCTCATTGATCTCGATACTGAATTCGTAAAAGAATACGCCCCCGCCCGGACATTTTGCTTCCTCTCCGAAGTTGAAATGCTCAAGAATCAGGGATTGATTAAGGGTGGCGGACTGCAAAATGCCATCGTTATCTATGATTCCGATCTGGGGCAGGTGGAAGTCGATCGGATTCGAAAAGTCCTGAGCCTCAAAGACGAGGCCTTTGTCGGCAAGACCGGCATAATTAACGACATTCCTCTTCGCTTTCCCAACGAACCTGTCCGCCACAAGGCGCTCGATCTAATTGGTGATCTCTTTCTGATTGGCGTCCCGATCAAAGGCCATATCCTTGCCGCCCGCTCGGGTCACAAGGCCAACGTCGCCCTGGTCAAGCAGATCAAATCCTTATTTGACAAGAAAAAACTCGCCAGCAAATATCAAACCCCCAACGGTGGCCCTTTCCTTGACATTGAGGGCATTATGAAAATAATGCCGCATCGCTACCCATTTCTTCTGATTGATAGAGTGCTCGATCTCGAGCCGGAAAAACGAGTGATCGCCATCAAGAATGTCACTTTCAACGAACCATTTTTCCAGGGACATTTCCCCGGCCGGCCGATTATGCCCGGTGTTATGATTATCGAAGCCATGGCCCAGGCTGGTGGTATTCTTCTCCTGAAGGCGGTCCCCGAACCCCAGAAAAAGTTGGTCTATTTTATTTCCATGGATAATGTCAAATTTAGACGCCCCGTCGTGCCCGGAGATACCCTCCGTTTTGAGTTGGAAATGCTTGCCTTCAGGCGCAACACCTGCAAAATGAGAGGATATGGATTCGTCGGGGAAAATATCGTGGCGGAAGCGGAATTGATGGCAATGGTCGTTGACCGATGAATCAGATACATAGTACCGCCATTATAGACCCCCTGGCCGAGTTGGGCGATAATATTAAAATCGGCCCCCATACCATTGTTGAACCCGAAGCCAAAATCGGAAACGATGTCACCATCGGCGCCAACTGCCTGATTGCCTCTTACGCCGAGATCAAAAATAATGTCACCATTTTTCACGGCGCCGTACTCGGAACCGTGCCGCAAGATCTGAAATTCGGGGGCGAAAGAACCCGATTGGTAATCGGTGAGGGAACTACTATCCGTGAATATGCTATGCTCAACCGCGGAACCATTCAGCATGGCGAAACCGTCATCGGCAAAAATTGCCTTCTTATGGCCTATTCCCACGTGGCGCACGATTGCATCATCGGTGACAATGTCATTCTGGTCAATGCCGTAAATCTGGCCGGACATATAGAAATCGGAGATTATGCTATCATCGGCGGGGTCGTGCCGGTCCATCAGTTCGTGAAGATAGGCGCCCATTCTATGATCGGCGGCGGCTTTCGGGTACAACAGGATGTTTGTCCCTATTCACTGGTCGCCGGTTATCCTCTCAAAGTCATCGGATTGAATAGCATCGGCCTCCGGCGCCGCGGATTCACCAAAGAAACTATCACCCTTCTCGAAAGTGCCTTCAAGATTCTTTTCTTCTCGGGACTCAATACAACACAGGCAGTTCAAAGAATCAGTTCGGAATTGGAGCTGATCGATGAAATTAAGATTATTCTGGATTTTCTCAAGGATTCGACCCGGGGAATTATTAAATAGAGCCTTAGACTTCAGCCTCTCACCCCGATTTCGATTCTCGATTAAGGCTGAAGATGCTCGTATCTTATGAATAAAATCAAGACGGCAGTCATTGGCGTAGGGCATTTGGGGAAACATCATGCCCGCTGGTACAAGAATATCAAAGAATCAGAATTGATTGGTGTCTTTGATCTCGATCAGGACAAATGCCGCCAGGTCGCTTCCGATTTGGGAGTGACACCTTTTGCTGATATCTCGGAAGCTTATGGAAAAGCTGAAGCCGTTTCCATTGCCGTCCCCACCATCGCCCATTCTTCCGTGGCGAGCGAATTCCTGAAAAACAAAATCCATTGCCTTGTCGAGAAACCTATTGCCGCTACTGTCGCCGAGGCCGACAATCTCATGAATCTGGCAAAGAAGAACAACCTCACGGTCGCGGTTGGGCATATTGAGCGGTTTAACCCGGCCTTTCAGGCGCTGAAAAACTACGACATTCATCCCCGATTTATCGAGGCTCATCGTCTGGCATCCTTTGACCCCCGCGGCTCCGACGTCGCCGTCATCCTCGATCTTATGATTCATGACATCGAACTCGCCCTGTATCTGGTAAAATCGAAAGTGAAGAAGATTGATGCTTCCGCGGTGGCGGTTATCTCCGAAACCGCCGACATCGCCAATGCCCGCCTGACCTTCGAAAATAATTCCGTAGCCAACCTCACCGCCAGCAGAATATCACTTCGCCCCATGAGAAAACTTCGCATCTTTCAGAAATCAGGATATTTTTCTCTCGACCTTGCCGAACGACAGGCCGACATTTATCGTCTTGCCGACGACAACTCCCAAAACGACGATGGTATGAGATTTCCGCTGGGAAAATCCGGCAAAGACATAATCTACAAAAAATCTGGCAACAAAGACGAGGACATGCTTGGACTGGAATTAACCGATTTTCTCCGGAGTGTGCAGACTGGTCGGCCCCCCGAGGTTACTGCCGAGTCCGCCGCTGAGGCATTACGCGTCGCCATCGAAATCGAAAAAATCGGGTTGAATGGTGTTGGCCTTTAGTATGTCAACTGCCCACGCGATAAGGGGAGCCAGTGATCCCAATCTTCATCTCATCCGGTGACCCTTCCGGCGATATCGCCGGATCAAACTTAATCAAGCGCCTTCAATCTATGGATAATAATCTTTCCTTTTATGGGCTCGGAGGGCACAGGATGCGCGACCTTGGGCAACTGCAAATTGTGGAATCCGAAAAACTGGCCATTCTCGGCTTCTGGGAAGTTGCCCGGAAATATTCATTTTTCCGGCGATTAATGCTTGATACAGTCTCTTCAATCGAAAAAGCAAATCCCCGCGCTATTGTACTCTATCGATTACCCCGGATTCAATCTGAGGCTGGCCGAAAAGATAAAACACCTGCGCATCCCTATTATATATTATATCTCTCCCCAAATTTGGGCCTGGGGCGGAGGGAGGATAAAACAGATTGCCCGGCTCGTGGACATGATGCTTCTCATTCTGCCATTCGAAAAAGATATTTATGATAATGCCGGCGTGAAAAATCAGTTCGTCGGCCATTATCTTCTCGATGACCTAAGTCCTGCCCATATCAAAGCTCCCTATAATTTGGATTCTGAACAAATCGCCTTACTGCCCGGGTCGCGCCCACAGGAGATAGAGAAAATGCTTCCGACTATGATCAAAGCTGCTGAAATTCTTTATAAAAAGAAAAAATGGCATTTTGTCATAGCCGGCATTGAGGGGAATATCGATTATTCGAAATATCTTCATAGTTCCGATTTCCCGATTGAAATCGTGAAAGGCAAGACGCGCGACATTATCACCTCCAGTCGTTTAGTCATCACCTCGTCAGGTACAGCTACTCTCGAGGCCGGCATAATCGGGCGACCGATGATAGTAATCTATAAGACCGGATGGCTGACCTACCAGATCGCGCGGAATCTGGTAAAATTGGATAAAATTGCTTTGATAAATATCACCGCCGGGAAGAAGATTGTCCCGGAACTCATTCAGGCCCAGGCCACGCCCTATAATATCGCCGCTGAAGCCTCTCGAATTATAGAAGATCGTGATTTGTCACTGCGAATTGTCACCGAGCTGAATCAAGCCACAAATCTTCTGGGTTCTCCCGGCGCGTCTCAGAAGGCCGCAGACATAATCCGAGGATACATAAATTGCTGACTTTATATAGAATATTCACGTTTCTAGTCTATTACCTGACCTATCCCTATACTTATTTCGCAGCAATATTCGGTTCAAAAAAATGGGGGGAGAGGTTGGGATTTCTCAGGGGACATGCCAAAAGCAAAGTCGGAAAGACAATCTGGATGCATGCCGCCTCCATGGGTGAGGTCAAAGTCCTTGATACTCTCGCTGATGAACTGCTCGCGCAGGAAAACCATTTATCCCTGTTTGTAACCGTGACATCTGACGCCGGCTACCAGAGAGCGATTTCGCTATCGCGAGAAAGATGGCAGACCTGCTTTCTCCCTCTTGACTATGGTTCACCCGCAAAGAGATTTCTTGATATTATTAAACCGTCAGCCGCAGTCTTTATTGAAACCGAAATCTGGCCTAATATCTGTGTGGAACTGGGCCGAAGAAAAATCCCGATCTTTCTCGCCAATGGCAGATTGTCCGACAAATCATCACGAAGGTACAAATGGTTTAAAAATGGCCTCAGAATCATTTTCTCCAATTATCGAAAGTTTATGGTTCAATCAGAAAGGGACAAAGAACGCTACATCCAGATCGGCGCAGACGGAGACAATATCGAGGTAATCGGAAGTTTGAAATTTGACGCACCTATAGTCCAGATGCCGCGCGAAGATATGCACCGCCTGAAGAATCTTCTCCCTTTCGGGCCCGCTTGCAAAATTTTCATCGCCGGATCGACTCGCAACGGGGAAGATGAAATCATTCTCGATACTTTCAAAAAACTGAAAGCCGAACTCGACTCCGTTCGATTAATCCTCGTTCCCCGGCATCTTGATCGAATCGACTTGATAACCGCCAAAGTCAATTCTCAGGGTCTGCCCTTTGTTCTATACAGTAAACTTCCTGCTGATCAGGAAAAAGAAGTCGTGATCGTAGACAAAATGGGCGTCCTGAACGATCTGTACCATATCTCCGACATATCCTTTGTGGGTGGAACGTTGGCGGAGCTTGGCGGCCATAATATCCTTGAACCGGTCTGGGCAGGAATCCCGGTATTATTCGGTAGTTCGATTTTCAATGTCGAGGACAGCGCCGCTTATATCACCCGGCACAATTTCGGCGAGATGATAAAAGACGAATCCGATCTGCTCGACAAAATCAAATCCTTTCTGACCGGACAGAAACAATACCGAAAGAAAGGCGCCAATTCCGACGAAATATCCTCCAGCCGCCTGACCGCCAAAATCATATTGGAAAATATCGATGCCAATGGAAAAAATCTGGCTAAAGATAATTCAAAATAAATCCAATCCCTTCTATTGGCCCGCCAGTATTATTCTGTGGCTTGCCTCGATTCTCTATCGACGCGGCCTCTGGATTCACTCCCTAAAGGCTGTCGCTTCCGTGAAAACAAAAGCTCCCGTTATATCCGTCGGCAATCTCACCGTCGGAGGAAGCGGGAAGACCCCCGTCACGATCGAACTGGCCCGGCATTTTATTAATTTAGGATTGAAGACCGCCATCGTGTCGTCCGGCTATGGACGAAACAGCAAAGATGATGTCCTTGTCACCGGCGAAGAACTGCAAAATCTTGAAATCGAAAAGACCGGCGACGAACCCCGACTGATGGCAGAAATTTTGCCCTCCGCCATTTTTGCGATATCACATTCCAAGTCCAATGGTGCAACGCTTGTCGACCGCAATTATTCTCCCGACATCATCATCATCGATGACGGTTTCCAGCACCGAAATTTGCACCGCGATTTCGACCTTCTGGTCGCCGATTCAACCACTGACTTGCGCCGCGAATCGATATTTCCTTTAGGCAGACGTCGCGAACCATTATCCGCGATAAATCGAGCCGATGGATTGGTTATCACCAATATGAGTCTGAATGCAATAGACGTTCAGTACATTAGCTGGCTCGACGAAAAATTTAAAAATAAACCTCTCGCCACACTCTCATTCCGCAATGATGAAATCATCTCCGGCAAAGCTCACATCCCCCTTGACAAAATCAGAAAAAGAAGGCTCTGCCTTTTTGCCGGAATCGGCAATTTCCCCTCATTTGAAAACCATATCAGATTGATCTTCCCGAACGCAGTTTCTATCCGTCAATTTCCCGACCACTGCCGATACTCTCACTCCGACCTCAATTCCATCAAAGATGACCTGGCTCGCGCCAATCCCGAATATCTCATCACAACCCTGAAAGATTATGTCAAAGTCAGAAACTTTGATTTCGGACAGCCGTTGTATTATCTTAACCTGCGGCTTGATTTTGACCCCGCCGCAAAAAGGCTTTTTGATGAGCTTGAAAAAAAAATTAAGAAGTGATCATGGAAAGACATTATGATTTCATAGTCGTCGGCTCGGGTATCGCCGGATTATTTTTCGCCCAGAAAGTTGCCTCCCTCATGCCGCAGGGAAAAGTCGCCGTAATCACCAAGAAGAGCGAATCCGATTCCAGCACCAACTACGCCCAGGGCGGAATCGCCTCCGTCATGGCGCCCGGCGATAGTTTCGATTCCCATATTGCCGACACCCTCACCGCCGGCGCCGGACTATGCCACAGGAAAGTTGTCGAAAAAATTATCCGCACCGGACCCGAAACCATAAGAAAGCTCGGCGAGATTGGCGTCCGCTTCACCAAAGAAAAGGGGAGATTCGACCTCGGCCGTGAGGGTGGCCATTCCACCAATCGTGTCGTCCACGCCGCTGACCTGACCGGACGGGAAATCGAACGCGCTCTCCTGACATCCTGCCGAAGAAAGAAAAATATCGATATATTCCGCGATACCATCTGCCTTGACTTGATCACTTATGAATCTGAGGGGCGCAGGCGATGCGGGGGCGCCTATGCCTTCTCCCAACCAAAGCGGGATTTCGACAGCTTCTATTCCCCCGTGACCATGCTTGCCACCGGCGGCGCCGGACAGGTCTATTTTAACACTACCAATCCTTCCATTGCCACCGGCGACGGCATAGTTATGGCCTACCGCGCCGGAGCGCGAGTCGGCAATCTCGAATTTATCCAATTCCATCCTACCGCTCTATACAGCCCGGGACGCAAGACCTTCTTGATTTCCGAGGCTGTTCGCGGTGAAGGGGGAATCCTCATTAACTCCGCCGGCAGGAAATTCATGAAAAAATATCACCCCCTGAAAGAATTGGCGCCGCGAGACATCGTCGCTCGTGCTATCGACAGCGAGCTCAAAGAGCACGGCGAAGAATGCGTCTATCTCGACATCAGCCATCTTCCCCGAACCTCCATAAAAAAGCGCTTTCCCCATATCTATAAAGAATGCCTCCGTCGCGGAATCGACATAACCAAAGACCCCATCCCCGTCGTGCCATCGGCGCATTATATGTGTGGCGGAGTCGTTTCCGACCTCTTCGGCCGCACCGACATCGAAGGTATGTATGTTTGCGGCGAAACCGCCTTCACCGGTATGCACGGCGCCAATCGCCTCGCCTCCAATTCGCTTCTCGAAGCCGTTGTGATGGCCGACCTCGCCGCCGATGCCGCCATTGATTTTAGAACCGGACACACCTTCCCCGAAATCCCTCCCGCCGAACAATGGCTCCATTCGGCCGTCCGCAGAATGAAGGAAAAGATAATCATGTCTTATGACAAGCTCTTCCTCCGACGCCTCATGTCCGATTTTGTCGGGATCGTTCGCTCCGAAGATCGCTTGAAAATGGCGCATTATCGCGTAACCATGCTCCTTAAATCGATCGATTCCTATTATATGAGCCAGCCCGCATCCTATGCCATCGTCGAACTTCGCAATATGGCCCAGGTCGCCAATCTGATTATCCACTCCGCCGCGCGACGCAAAGAATCCCGCGGACTGCATTATGTTGTCGACTATCCCAAGGTCGATGACCTCCATTGGAAACGCGACACCATCCTCAAACCGTCGACCTACCTTCCTTCTACGAGAAAGTCCAAATGATGAGGCATTATGGCCGTAACAGGTGAAATGATTTTAATCCTCGATTTCGGCTCGCAATACACCCAGCTGATTGCCCGCCGCGTGCGTGAGGCCAACATCTACTGCGAAATCGCCCCCTTCAACGCCGATCTTGCTTCGTATTCCGCGCGAAATGTCAAAGGATACATCCTCTCCGGCGGCCCCGCCTCGGTCAAAGAACCCGGCTCGCCTCGCCTCGACAAATCATTCTTCGCAACCGACAAACCGATCCTCGGCATCTGCTACGGCCTCCAGCTGATCGCCGATCTCTTCGGCGGCGAACTTGTCCGCTCCGAAACCAGAGAATACGGCCCTTCCCATCTCAAAATAACCGCCGACAGCCCACTTCTCAAGAACGTCGGAAACGAAAGCCGCGTCTGGATGAGCCATGGCGACTCCATAAAATCCCTCCCCAAAGGTTTTCGCGCCCTCGCTTCCACTGCCACTCTTCCTATTGCCGCCGCCGAATCCGGCAACAACAAAATCTTCGGCGTCCAATTCCATCCCGAGGTCATGCATACCGCCTTCGGCAAAGAAATTCTTCATAATTTCCTCTACGATATCTGCGGCTGTGCCGGAAACTGGACTACCGAATCATTCATCGAATCCACCGTCCGCGACTTAAAAGAAAAACTCAACGATAAAAAAATCGTCCTGGCCATTTCCGGCGGCGTCGATTCCACCGTCTGCGCCCTGCTTCTCAAGAAAGCGATCGGCAAGAACCTCTACGCCATCTTCGTCGATAACGGCGTCCTGCGCAAGAACGAATTTGCCGATGTCGTCAAAATGCTTTCTTCGCTGGGGCTGAATCTGCTTCCGGTCGATGCTTCCTCGCGCTTTCTGGAGCAACTGCGCGGCGTCGAAGACCCCGAACGGAAACGCAAAATCATCGGCAATCTCTTTATAGATATTTTCGAGGAAGAGGCCCGCAAAATCGGCGATGTCGAATTCCTCGCGCAGGGGACACTCTATCCCGATGTCATCGAGTCCGTCTCCTTCAAAGGCCCTTCCGCCACCATCAAATCGCACCATAACGTCGGCGGCCTGAAAGATCGCATGCACCTGAAATTAATCGAACCGCTCCGTGAACTTTTCAAAGATGAAGTCCGCCGTCTGGGGCGTCAGCTCGGCCTCGACGAACAATTCGTCGGCCGCCATCCGTTCCCCGGCCCCGGCCTTGCCGTGCGAATCATCGGCGAAATCACCCCCGAACGTCTGGCCATACTGCGCGAAGCCGATGCCATCTTTATCGACGAACTCCGCAAGACCGACCAGTACAACAAAATCTGGCAGGCTTTCGTGGTGCTCCTTCCGGTCAAATCGGTCGGCGTCATGGGTGACGAGCGCACTTACGAAAATGTCATCGCCCTGCGCGCGGTAACTTCAACCGACGGTATGACCGCCGACTGGGCCAAAATCCCCTACGAAATCCTGGCCCATATTTCCAACCGCATCATTAACGAAGTCAAAGGCGTCAACCGCGTCACTTACGATATCTCCTCCAAACCCCCCGCCACCATCGAGTGGGAATAGACTTCCGAACTAGCAATATCCCAAAGATTGCGTCGTGCCCGGCGGGTTTTCAAACCCACCGGGTCAATCTTCCCCGTCAATCACCGCCTTGCCGGAAACCCCGCCCGCAATCCACCATGTACTGTGCTCGGCGGGTCCTCAGACCCGCCGCCTACCAACTTAGTCCGCGGCTTGCCGCGGCTAGTCAAACTCCGCCCACATTCCCCATCCGCCAAATCATCTTGACTTCTTTCACCGTTTACCTATATTTCACTCTATCAAGGCAGTTCCATTTTGGATATATTTGGATATCATATCGCAATGGGTACATTGTGGACAATAATCGGCATTCTTGCGACAATTGCGGCCGCCTATCTTACGGTAATTTTGTGGATTTTTCCACGTCGCGCAAAATTAACCAAACAGTCGGAAGAAAAAATAGACGAGATTCTGGAGATATTGAGAACCCAACATGGTGATAAACTCTACTTGGACGGTCTTGTGTCTGCGCCGCCCCCTGTTTTTGATCCATTTGAAAAAGGCGTTCGCTTGATGGCTGAATATAAATGGGACGAAGCAGTATCAGAATTCATAAATTCAATAAAATCCGCCACCGGTAGCCAATTGGTCGCGCTATACAATCTTATTGGCTTATGTTTTTATGACTCCGGAGGGCTCGAGGTGGCCCGGGAGAATTTTGAGAAATCCAGGAATCTCGCTGTCGACTGTGACGACGACCCCGGTCACGCGGCCGCACTTGGCAACATCGGGCTTATATATTCAGATAAGGGCGATTTGTCTCAGGCGCTCAAATATCTTCAGGATGCTCTCAAAATTCACCGAGACATTGGATACAAACAAGATGAGGCTTCTGACTTTGGCAACATTGGGCGCATATATTTGGATAAGGGTGAGTTGGAGCAGGCGATGAAATATTTTCAGGATGCTCTCAAGATTCACCGTGAGATTGGATACAAAGAAGGTGAAGCCAATCAATTGGGCAACATTGGGCTTATATATTCAGATCGGGGCGATCTGAAGCAGGCGCTTAAATATCTTCAGGATGCTCTCAAAATTCACCGCGCGATTGGATACAAACGAGGCGAAGCCTCTTCCTTGGGTCACATCGGACTTATATATAAATCTGAGGGGAACCTGGAGCAAGCGCTGAAATATCTTCAGGACGCTCTCAAAATCGCCCGTGAGATTGGATACAAGCAAGGCGAAGCCACTTGCCTAGGCAATATCGGGGTAATATATAAAAATAATGGCCTCTTTGAAGAGGCATTAAAATTTCAGCAGGACGCTTTAAAAATTAACCGTGAGATAGGATTCAATCTAGGCGAAGCCAATCAATTGGGGAATCTTGCCGTTATATACGCTGCGAAGGGCGATATTGTCCGGGCAATGGATTATCTCCAAAATGCCCTTGCCATTTTTAAACAAATCGGAGCAAAAGAACAGATAAAATCTACAGAGCTGAATATTCGCAAATTGAAAGGGGAACAGGCCTGCTGAAATCCCACATTCTGTCCCCTAGTACCCTCAAAACTCACCAAGCGGCCAGAATTTTGGGGGTGCTTTATTGGATTTCTATAAACAGTGCCGCGCCCAACTGCCGGGAGTGACTACCCCCCGTATACCTCCGTTAAATCACTGTTCTCTTCACGGTCGAAAACTTTGAAATCCTGCATCGGGATTGTCGTGTCGCGGATAAGATTTATTCTGAATCCGAACATCTTCATGATCTTATTAATCCGGTTGGTCCCGTTGCTTATCATCGTATCGGCCAGACAGCGGATTCAGCGCCAGATTATACTTATCGAACTTCCCGTCAGCCTTCGCCCGATGAAACCATCGTTCGATCTTCGTGGCCACCGTATCGCGCGAAAGAATTCTCCCGAACCCGTGACAATGCGGACACGGCTCCGAAAATGTATATATCAGCGACGGACGTATTCTTTCCCGCGTCAGTTCTATCAGCCCGAATTCATTCACCGGATTTATCGCCCTCTTGGCGCGGTCGTTGCGAAATCCATTCTTGAATTCCTCAAATAAACGCCTCCGGTTCTCTCTGCTGTACATATCGATAAAATCGCACACAATCAACCCCGCGATATCGCGCAGTCGTATCTGACGCGCGATCTCCTTGGCCGCTTCGATATTGGTCCGGAAAATGGTCGTCTCCTGATCCCCCTTGCCGACAAACCGTCCGGTGTTGACATCGATAGTCACCATCGCCTCGGTCTGATCGATCACCAGATAAGACCCCTTCTTGATCCACACTTTCCGGTCGAGCATTTTATCGATTTCAGGCTCAACCTTATAATAGTCGAACAGAGGCGTCGACCCCTTGTAAAGCTCCACCCTTTTCTTCAAATGCGGCATCACTTGGCGAACATACGCCATAATCGTCCGATAATCGGCCCGGGAATCGACCAGAAGATGGCTCACGTCATCGGTGAAAACATCTCTGATAATCGACGTTGTCATTTCGCTCTCTTTATGAATAAGCGCCGGAGGTTTCATCAATTCCGACCGACGTTTCAGCCGCGACCAGAGCTTGAGCAACCTCTTGATATCGGCCTTGAAATCATCTTCCTCTTTGCCCTCCGCCTCAGTGCGGGCGATAAGACCAAACCCTTCCGGACGCAATGGCCCGATTGCCTTCCGGAGCCGTCTTTTCTCGTTCCAGTTTGATATTCTCTTGGATACCCGGATATGGTCGTCATCCGGCACAAGTACCAGATACCGCCCCGGGATCGATACATCCGTGGCGACCCTCGGCCCTTTCGTGGATATCGGCTCCTTTATCACCTGCACCAGAATATCCTGCCCCTCTTTCAAAACCGTCTCGATTCCGGCCCGCCGTCTTTTTCTGACTATCTCTGCCGTCGGTTCCTCATCATCTTCATACTCCGATTCATCGGCCACCCGCTCATCACCGGTCGGTTCTCCGATATCGGACCCGTGCAAAAACGCGGCTTTCTCCTGCCCGATATCGATAAAAGCCGCCTGCATTCCCGGAAGCACCGTCTTGATTCTCCCTTTGTAGATATTCCCGACCAGTCTTTCCATCTGCGAACGTTCCACATACAATTCCACCAGCCGTTCATCCTCGAGAATCGCAACTCTGGTTTCGTATTCGGACGAGTTTATTAATATTTCCTTTTTCATCTGCGAACTGATTCCTCTTTTGATTTTGCCCCCATAATATCATTATCGTCAGGACGGTACCCGCGCATAAACTCCGCGCCGGTCATCTTTGATTTCCCCTCAGGGACTAATTCGAGAATTTCAACAGCGCCGCCTGCGACTTCAACTATAAATCTATTTTTATCCTTAACAACCCTTCCCGGTTCGGTCTTCTTATCCCCGAACTCCGAATTTTTCTGCGCCCTCAATATTTTGATCTTTTTCCCCCTGAAAGTGGAATATGCGCCGGGCGTTGACGATAATCCCCTGATAAAATTAACCAGATTTTCGGCCGGAAATCCCCAGTCTATCAGGCAGTCAAACGGACAAAGCTTCGGCGCCGGCGTCGCCTGCGAATTATCCTGCGAAATAGGGGAGATCTTGCCCGATGCAACCAAATCCAGACTCTTGTCGATAACCGGACCGGCCATTTCCGACATCCGACTATAAAGCTCATCGAAAGTCTCATCAGGCTTGATACCGATTCTTTCCTGATAAATCAGATCCCCCGTATCAACCGTCTTCTTGAGAAAAAATGTGGATAAACCGGTTTCGGTCTCCCCATTGATTATAGCCCAATTAATCGGAGCCGCCCCCCGATATTTGGGAAGAAGTGATCCGTGGAGATTAATCGATCCGTGCGGGGGGATAGTATAGAGCATTTCCGGGAGAATCCTGAATGCCACCACGACAAAAATATCCGCCCCGATATTCTTCATCGTTTCGACAAATTCCGGACCTTTCAATGATTCCGGCGTCAAAACCTGAATATCCAGCAACTGTGCCGCCGTTTTTACCTCAGTCGAGACTATTTTCAGCCCCCGACCCGAGGGTTTATCCGGTCCGGTGACCACTGCCAGGATTTCATGGTCAGTGTTCTTGTACAAATACTCCAGCGGCCGCCGGGCAAACTCCGGCGTCCCCATAAAAACGAGCTTCATCAGATTCGATTTGTGACAGAGACTGATATTTTATAAACAGGCGGTTGCCAGCTTCTTGAGCTTGCCGCTCACTAGAGCACGGGATATCGGCGAAAAATAATCGATGAAAAGCTTCCCCTCGAGATGGTCATATTCATGAAGGATAGCCCTCGCGAGCATTCCATCCGCCCGCATGGTGAATTTTTTCCCTTCAACGTCGGTCGCCTGAATTCTTACTGTCTCCGGCCGGATAATCTTCTGATATATCCCCGGAAACGAAAGGCAACCTTCTTCCATCAAGACCTCACCCGAGGTTTCCAAAATTTTTGGGTTAATAAAAACCCGCATAGACTCGGTCAATTCAATTGCTGATAAATCTATCAAGAAAATTCTTTTGGATGCGCCAACTTGTGGCGCCGCCAGACCAAGCCCCTTGGCATCTTTCAGGGTGGCGATCATATCAGCCACCAAATCTTTTATTTCCCGGTCTATTTCCTCGACCGGCTGAGCCTTTTCCCGCAGAACCGGGTCGCCATATAGAACGATCGGTCTTTCTGCCACAAAAACTCCTTAACTCAACTTTCCACGCGTGCCGCTATCGCGGACTTTAAAATTTCGACCTTCACTTCTTCGGTCAGCCTTAGTACAACGATATTCTTCTCTTCGTTGATGGCGAAAACTGTTCCAAACATTCCACTGCTTGTTACCACGCGGTCGCCCTTTTTCAACTCCTTGAGTAGTTTATCGTGTTCTTTCTGCCTTTTCCTTTGGGGTCTGATCAGAAGCAAATACATTATCAAAAATAACGGGATCAGCATCCCCCAGGTGGCCAGAAGGCTTCCGCCGCCCTGTTCGGCGCCGCCCGTTCCGCCACCCATGAAAAACATTAGAAGAGTTATCAATCTCTCCTCCTAATTAAATTATATCGACATTCTGCTCAAAACTTGAGCAGGCAAACTTATATTATCCTTAAATTAATATATTATAAGCGCTTCAAATAACAAGCAAATTATCTATTTATGTATAACTTCAGGTAGGCCAAAAAGTTCCACGAATAATAAAACCGCCCCTATCATCGCCTCGTCCGCAGGTCGGGTCATTCCCGCTTCCCCTTTTGTCATTCCGGACCTGACGGGAACCCAGCCGTAGCGGCCGCACTCCGTGCGGCCATGTAAGCGATGATAGGGCACGAGCCCAATGCCTTTTTCTCAGCAGGCTCGATGCCGATACTCGTCTCGTAGATGATCTCTGATCTGCCTCTTAAACCGTAATCCCGATGCTTTTCCACGCCGGAAGCCTCTGCATCAGATTATCAACCGCTTCCGTCGCCTCTTCCAGCGTTAATCCCGTCTTCTCCACCCGATAACGAATCATATTTTGCCGAATCTCGGACTTCGACTTTACCTGACCCTTTTCGTCTACACAATCTGTACAGAATACGCTGGAAAAATTACCGCGCGGGAAATCAGATTTGTCTCTCATCGCCCTCGCGCACGTCTGACAAGTTGGAGTCGGCATACATAATCTCCCTTTATGAATTTTAAAATCAGCATTCGGAATAGAAAATCGGAACGAACCC
Organism: uncultured candidate division Zixibacteria bacterium; assembly: GCA_963813655.1. Taxonomy (GTDB): domain Bacteria; phylum Zixibacteria; class MSB-5A5; order GN15; family PGXB01; genus CAWEZN01. The sequence continues at coordinate 135,819 of CAWEZN010000011.1, forward strand.
CGGAAACTTTAGAGGCCGCCTAACCCCTGACGGGAACTAATCTACCACTCCAATGCTTGACAGATGAGCTTGGGTTTTAAAAAAGCAATTGACGTCGAATGGGCGGCCACACTATATTAACTGGGCGTCCACTTTTTCAGAAGAAGATCAAGAAATATTGAAATACAGGAGGCCTCCCGATGTTTAAAAAATCAAATTTGATCTTGTCCTCGGTTTTGGCGGCATTTATCCTGCCTTTGTTTGCCGGCTGTGGCGGCGATGATCCCGCAGGTCCAGATACTAAAGTGCCGATATTAACCACGGTCGCTGTCAGTGCCATAACCCAGACAACGGCGCAATGCGGGGGCAATATCACATCGGATGGCGGAGCAACGGTAACCGCTTGTGGAGTATGTTGGAGTACCAATCAAACCCCTACGGTGGCTGATAATAAAACCACTGATGGCACCGGGGCAGGTAGTTTTGCCAGTTCCATCACTGGTTTGACTGCCAGTACGACTTATTATGTAAGAGCATATGCCACCAATAGTGTCGGCACAGGCTATGGCAGCGCCATGTCGTTCACGACAACAGCTTCCGGCACAGTAACGGATATTGATGGCAATGTATACCAAATCGTGACTATTGGTACTCAAGTGTGGATGGCAGAGAATCTGAAAGTGACGCATTACCGAAACGGTGATGCCATTTCCAATGTAACCGACAATACGACATGGCGGTTTCTTACATACGGCGCTTATTGTGAGTACCAATAACGATGTAAATAACGTTGTTACTTATGGACGCCTCTATAACTGGTATTCCGTAAACGATAGCCGTAATATAGCTCCCACCGGCTGGCACGTATCAAGTGATGAGGAGTGGAAGCAATTGGAAATGTATCTTGGCATGAGCCAAGCCGAGGCCGACCGGGAGAGCGGGTATTATTTCGAGGATGATTTCCGTGGTACAGATGAAGGCGGCAAGTTGAAAGAAAGTGGCGCAACGCGTTGGTTAAGTCCCAATACTGGCGCAACCAACGAAAGCGGTTTTTGCGCATTGCCCGGTGGCTTCCGCCCCTACGGCAATGGTGGTTACCTAGGTATGGGGAGCTATGCCTACTTTTGGACTTCTACGGTTCGCGATAGTGATTATAACAATGCCTGGCAACGGTTCCTGCGTTACGATAATTCGGGAGTCGGCCGAACCGCGGGCCTCGATATACCATCCGGTTTCTCGGTTCGCTGTGTCAGGGATTAAAATTCGCCAATTTACTATTACGTGCACACTGAGGTGGATGACGGGCAAAAAAACGCGGGGTCACGATCCGACTCACATCGGATCAAGACCCCGCGTAACTATAAAGACTCTAAAATCCGCTTCCCGTCTCTTCCGGCTTCTTATCTTTCGCCGCCGCCTTCAAATCAATCAGCTTTCCGATAAGATTTGGGACCGCTTCAATCAGAGTATCATATTTCCCCGCTTTGGCGCTCAGAAGCGATATCTTGTCGCCGTCGATAACGATAAACGCCGCCGGCTCAATTCTTGCCCCGCCGCCACCGCCACCTCCGAACTGGGATCCTTCCGACTGTTTTTCATTCTGTCCGCCACCGGCCCCAAAACCGACCGAAATCTTGACCAGCGGCACGACAATCTTGTTCCCCAGATTAATCGGCTCCCCGACCACCGACTGCGACCTCGCCATTTCCTTCAATTCACCTACGATATTCTTTAGAATTTCTGATACATTATTGGGCATAACTTACTCCTTTCCTCTTTAGTAAACGCTTTTCACCCAAATTCGATCTTCGTTTAATTATTAATACTCTTAACGCAAATATGACCAAATGGTAGACTCTTATATAAATTAACCCTCTTCCCTTTAAATGCAAGCCTGCTTTCGAAAAATCCGGATTAAATCTGATATGCGACATAATCGAAGGAAAAATCCCCTGCAACATCGCATAATACCCGAACATTTTCCCCGTCTCATACGGATCCCCAAAACCGCCTGTGGCCGACAGCTCCAGATATTTGATCTTCAATCCCCTGAAAAGCCTGATTAAATATCTCAAATCGCTCCATTGAAATTTCGGAAACTTTAATCTCTTCTTCGGTTTCGCCGGTTTAGCTTCGGCCGCAGGCTCCTTCTTTTCCCGCCCAACGCCTGTTATCCTGTCAAGCGGAAAACGATAAACCGGTATCCCCAAAATCACAATGGCCCCCTTCTTCTCCTTAAAATCTATCCCAACCCGCGCAATCAGGTACGATACCCCGATACTCTTTTCCGAATCATCATACCTGAATCGAAATCGTATCGCCGAAATCAGGATAATAATTACAATCAGCGCCAATGCGATCAGAATACTTATTAACATAACCTATTATACTGTATCGGTCGAAAAAAGGTTTTGGTAAGTTATTGAAATTGTCCCGCCGACGGGCAATATTTGGCGATAATACAATTTCCGCAGTCCGGCTTGCGCGCCTTGCAGACCGCGCGCCCGTGGAATATCATCAGGTGCGAAAACATGATCCAATCCCTCTTCGGGATAATACCCATCAAATCCTGCTCGATCATTCCCGCATCCTGCTTCTTGGTAAATCCAAGTCTCTTCGCGAGCCTCCCGACATGGGTATCGACTACAATCCCTTCGGCCTTGCCGAATGCTGTCCCCAGCACCACCGATGCCGTCTTTCGGCCGACTCCCGGCAATTTGACCAAATCTTCCAGATTCTCAGGCACTCTGCCGTCATATTTTTCAGCGATTATTCTTGATGATTCCCGAATCGCCTTCGCCTTGTTATGGAAAAATCCGGTCGACCTGATATCATTTTCAAGCTCCGCAATCTTGGCCTCAGCAAAGTCCGCAATCGTCTTATATTTGCCAAACAACTCCGGAGTGACTGCATTGACTCGCTCGTCGGTGCACTGCGCCGAAAGAATTGTCGCCACCAGTAGCTGATGAGGCGTCTTGAAATCCAACGAACACCTGGCTGATGGATACTCTTTTTTCAACAGGTCGATGATTTTCCCGACCCGGCCCTTAATTTCTTCAATCTGCTTCATACACTCAATATCACCACCCGATCAACATCATTCAAATCCCTCATGATCGAAATCGACCGATACCGCGCATCCTTCTCCGAAATCTCAGCTACTCTTTCCGCCTGATTATACCCAATCTCAAACATCAACCGCCCTTTTGGTTTCAAATAATCAGGCGCTTCAGCAATCAATATCTTGATAAAATCAAGTCCTTCCTGTCCCGATACTAGCGCCACTTTCGGATCCGCCAGTACCTCAGGCGGAAGTGATTTATATTCGTCATCCGAAATATACGGCGGGTTTGAAAGTACAATATCAAACTTCCTGCCCCGCGTCAAATTGGAAAAGCCGTCCGACTGAATAAATTCAATTCTGCCCGCAACCCCATGAAGCCGTGCATTCTCCGAAGCTATCTTGATCGCCTCGCTCGAAATATCCAACGCCGTCACTTTGGCCGTTCTAATCTCGCATGCCATAGTGACCGAAATTACGCCCGACCCGACTCCGATATCCAATATCTCAGGCGATACGATTCTTTCATTCTTTAGATACCCAATCGCCAGATCGCACAGAAGCTCCGTCTCGGGCGTCGGCACCATGACGGCAGGGGAGACCTGAAATTTACGCCCGTAAAAGTACATTTCACCGAGAATGTACTGCAGCGGATAATGTGTGATTCGTCGTTCGATTACTTGATTGAATCGCTTGATACCATTTTCATCGAGGAATTTCTCGCCGTACAGATATAAATCGATTCTCTCGACATTAAGAATATTTTCAAGAATAATTTCGACTTCGGCCGATGCCGCCTCTATTCCGGCGTTTTTCAGCCTCTCAACGGCCTCTCTTAGGAAGCGATGGAATTCTTTTTGATCCATCTCATAGCGGAGGCATCATGGAGAACCCTTTTCCCAGAAAAGGGGCAAGTTCGGGTCTGGTACAACAGCCGGAACGCGCGTGGCCATGAAAATGGTACGATCGCGGTTTTGAGGGCGAATTAGTGTCAGGCTCCAGAAACTTCTCCGCGAAAGATAGATTATTCAGTATCAGAGCCCCACCGATCGTTAATCCCGCAGACTTTATAAAATCGCGCCTCAGCATTTCGACTCATCCTCCTCTTCGGCGGCTAGATTGAAATTATTTATCATCATCGCCGGCACTTTCATCAGGACTGAATATTGAGGGTATACGACACTATCCCGGCTTATCGATACAATATTGGAAAAGGCATCCAGTATCGATTGATTTGTTCTCATATTCTTTATAGCGGAACTGATCTGCCCATTCTCAATAAGAAATGTGCCATCACGCGTCGTCCCCGTGACCATTGTCTTCATCGGGTTCAAAAAATTCAAATACCAGAAATGCGTAATTAAAATCCCCTTTTGAGTCGCCTTGATCATTTCATCGATACTGCTGTCGCCGGGAGATACGACCATATTCTTCGGATACGGCCCGTATGTGTTATTGGGCGGCAGAGCATGGCCTGTCGATTTTTGCCCCAGAAGATTGGCGTAGTACGAATTCGATACCACCCCGCGCGCAATTCCATTCTCGACCAAAGCCACCTTCTGCTTGGCGACCCCCTCATAGTCGAACGGCTGCGTATTAAATGAACTGTCGGATGGATCCTCATAAACCGAAAAATTATCCCCTGCTATCTTCTGGCCGATCTTGTCTACCATGAATGATCGCTTCTGATATAAGGTCTTTACCCCAAATCCCATAAAAGCCAGAAGCAGCTGTAGCTGTCCTACCGCCGCCGGTTCAAGTATGACCGTATATTGCCCATCCGGTAAGGCCACCGGATTTCGTGAAGTCACCGCCTTCATGGCGGCACGCTTCGCCAGCTCATCGACATTAATCTTCGATGCATCCGGATTATATTCAATCGCCCAGCCGGCGATTTTATCCTGGCCCGATAGCGTCATCGACAACTGCGCATTATTCCCTGTAAAATATCTTCTCACGCCGAGGCTATTCCCTACCGCGAGACTCTTCTCCTCGATACGATACGCTCCCGATGATTCAAGATTCCCCTTCTGGCAGACCCGGGCAATTTTATCAACCGCCTCGGCTCTTTTCTCAGGAGAACATGCCGATGTACCCCCCGATATGAAATCTTCCTTCAAGCTGACATTGTCGGGCCCCGGGAATGATGCAAAATTCTCGTCGGCGACCATAAATTCAAACATCGATTTGCCATTGGCAATCGCCTTTTTTATCCCGTCATCGGAAATATCACCCGTCACGGCGACACTGATCTTCTTATCCTTGACCAGTCTTATATATAATGATGTTTCCTCGGTATCGATACTCTGGTGAATTTTCGATTCCGCAAACCGCGTCAGGGCAAGCCGGTCATTTTCCAATATCGCTTCAACCATATCCGCACCCGATCCGGCGAGGGCTTTTCCGATAATCTCAAATGCCTTTTCTTTCCCGATCATCTTTTATTCCCCCACCTGAATATTATCAAAACGGGCGGGTGAGGCCCCCTGTCCGGTGCGAGCATTCTGCCCCGGTTCTCCTTTGCCGCAATTGGGCGTCCCCCAGATGCGGTAAGAGTTCTTGTCGGCGATAGCCGTGCATTTATTCCAGAAATCGGTAGTACATCCCGAATACGTCGGGCTCTTAATGGGAGTCGTCAGCTTTCCTCCCTGAATCAACCAGCCGATCTCGCATCCGAATTTAAAATATTTTCTCTGGTCATCGATCGACCACGAATTGACCGTATCCATATAAATTCCATCATCTATCCCGGATAGTATCTCCTCGAATGATTTATCCCCCGGGACTAGATTGATATTTGTCATTCGCACCAGCGGAAGATTTTTCCAGCTGTCGGCGCGCATCGCGCCTGTCGATTTCTTACCGACTCTCGCCGCCGTCTCGCGTGACGATAAATAATTTACCAAAAGCCCATTTTTGATTAAATCCGCCTGATAAGCCGGCACCCCCTCGTCGTCATATCCGTACGAACCGAGTCCGTGGGATGCCGTCGGATCGCTCACGATCGTCACGATATCCGACGCGTACTTAAGCTTATCGAGATTCTCGGGTGTCGCGAACGATGTCCCCGAAAAATTCCTTTCCGACCCGAACACCCGGTCCAGTTCGAGCGGATGACCCACCGATTCGTGAATCTGAAGCGAGACCTGGTCGCCGGATAAGAGAATAGTCGTGGTCTTCGCCGGGCACGCTTCCGCGCTCATCAGCATCTGCACTTCCTCGATCAGGCGCGGGACAGCCTCTTTCATTTTCAATTCCTCGAGCAGTTCGTATCCTTTGCACTGATACTGCCCTGATGATGACGGAAAAGTCCGATCAAATCGCTCCCGACGGGATTTGGCCATCTCCGAGAGATAACCCTCCGCCGGTCTGTATGATAATTTGCCTCAAATTGGCGCCGTCGCTTGATGCAAAATATTTGTCGATCTTGCGAAAACCCGCAAATGAACTTCTCGAATTTATCTTTTCTCCGCCCGCCGATCCTATCGCGCTGTCAATATCCATCAGAAAAGCAATTTTCTTATCCAGAGGGATACTGAACGGATCTATTTCATACGGCGAAACATATTCCCCCTTGGCCGCCTTGAGTTCCGAAAGATCTATCTTCGCTTTATTTATCGATGCCGACGCTTTAGCGATTTCCACCGCCAGCTTTGTCTTGCTCTTGATCGATCCCTCATCCAGATTGTCGGTCGACGCAAACCCCCAGCCGCCATCCTTCAGAACTCTGATCCCGATCCCAATCGAAATCGATTGCTCGATCGGTTCGACACTGCCGTCGGACACCGAAATATTTTCGTCTTCGAATTTCTCAACGCGAACATCGGCATACTGCACCCCGAGTGAATGACACTCTTTCAGGGCTATTTGTGCGATTTTCTCTCGATCCATTTTTGCTTTCTCGTCAGTCCAAAAGTATACAAGCCAACAACCACAGCTGTCAATCCATAAGAGAATAAAGCCGTGGCCGGAATCGAAAATTGTATCGAATGGGGAATAATATAAATCGCCGCGACCAGTAGATACCCGACAACCGTGAACCAGCCGAGGGACTTATCGGAAAAATTATTCTTCCCAAACCGATTGTTATATAGCGTCCCGAGCATCGATAAATTCAGAAAGATCAGATAAAGAAAAGCTATCTGAGTTTTATTATCCGTGAAATCCCAGCCGAATGGAATACCTTCCCACATCATCCCAAAAGCAAAATAATTCATCGCCCACCCGAACGGATACCCGCCCAGAAACAATGCGACCGTCGCCCAGCGGAGGTTCTTGGCCATCTGCGCTATCAGCACGCTGTCCGCTCCAACTCGGAATGCGTCAAAAAGCGCCAGTGACGCAAAAAATATCGTCACGAACATCAGAAATATATGAGGGATGACAATATATGGCGCAACTTTGCCCTCATATTTGACCTTCACCGGGCTCGATCCGCCTGTCGGAAGCTGGATAATTTCACGACCGTCAACATCCCTGACATTGATATAATAGAATATCTTCTTCCCCTTCGATAATATGGGAATCGGTGCCGAATAATTTCCCGACTCGTCAGCCTGCATTTCGGCCCCTGTAAATTTCCCTACATCTCTGGTCTCTTCCAACGATGTCAGCAAATAGACCTTGATTTCCTTTTTGGCCGGATTGGATATCTTTGCCGTGATCTTATCGGGATTCCCTTCCACGATCTTCGGAACAGTCGTATGTTCAATGGTAAGTCCCTCAACCGATTCCTTCAAATCAGTCGGCTTTACCATTGAGAGGTTGCGGGCAATGAAGAGCAAGATAATCGTCAAGACCACTGCTCCGACATATCTGAATAATTTCATCAGACTCTCTCTTTCGTTTTATCAAGCGATTTTATTTTTGTATCAAGATCATCTTGCTTCAACGCCGAGATTATTTCATCGATATTACCCTGCAAAATATCATCAAGACGATACAGCGTCAAGCCGATTCGATGATCTGTCACCCTCGATTGAGGGAAATTATATGTGCGGATTTTGGCTGACCGATCCCCGGTGCTAACCATCGCCCTCCGCTCCTGAGCGATCTCCTTGTTCTGCTCCTCGATTGCCCGATCCAGAAGCCGAGCCCGCAGCACCTGCAGGGCTCTTGCCTTATTTTTCCACTGAGATTTTTCATCCTGGCAGGTTACCACCGTGCCGGTCGGAAGATGTGTGATCCGCACCGCCGAATCGGTCGTGTTTACCGATTGTCCCCCGGGACCCGACGAACGGAACACGTCAATCTTCAAATCCTTTTCCTCAATCTTGATATCTACTTCTTCAGCCTCAAGTAATACTGCTACCGTCGCCGCCGAGGTATGTATCCTGCCCGACGATTCCGTCTGAGGTACCCTCTGGACCCGGTGCACGCCCGATTCAAATTTTAATTCACCATAAACGGATTCCCCCTTGACCAGAAATATCACCTCTTTTAATCCTCCGAGACCGGTCGGATTGGACGAAAAAGTCTCCACCTTCCAGCCCTTCCCTTCGGCAAATCGGGTATACATTCTATATAGGTCGGCGGCAAAAATAGCCGCCTCTTCGCCGCCTGTTCCGGCTCTTATTTCGACTATAGCATTCTTGGAATCGTTAGGATCGCGGGGCACCAGCAAAATATTCAACTCATTTTCGAGTGATGCGAGCTTTTCCGTTGATACCTGAAGCTCCTCTCTGGCCATCTCAATCAGTTCAACGTCCTGAGAATCTTTCAATATCTCCCGGGCATCATTTATTGACCTTATACATTCTTTGTATGCCTGCCCGGCCTTAAGAATTTCCTCCACCTGCCGCCGTTCCTGACTTATAGCCTTGAGCCGGGACTGGTCGGAGTGAACCGACGGATTCATCAATTCATTATTGAGCTCTTCCAGACGCTTTTCGAATTTCTCGACAATACCCAGCATTATACATATTCCATTTTGATAGCGACCTTAGAGTATAAAGGAAACAGACAGCTAAAGACAAGTCTTTTTGACAGTCAACCGCGATTCCGTCACCCCGAGCGCGGTTTCAAGTGCCACAATGGCTACTTCCATCTGTGAGGATGTTGGCTCTTTGGTCGTAATTCTCTGCAACCAGAGCCCCGGTTGAATCAAAATTTTGGTGAGGCTATTATCGCGGGTCTTTCCGGACAGTTTCAAAAGTTCGTAAGCGCCGCCCGCAACCAGCGGAAGCAATGAAAAATGCAGCAGAAATCGCTTGATCAGCGTGGGGGGAGCCCCGGTCGAAATAGTATAAATCGTGTCCGAAAAGGAATAGATAAAGATGGCGAAGAGCGCCACGATCAGAATAAAACTGGTTCCGCATCTCGGATGAAATGTCGAAAACCGGGAAACGCTCTCCGGCGTCAATTCGGCGCTGTTTTCATAGGCGAAAATCGATTTATGTTCCGCTCCATGATATTGGAAGACACGCTTGAATTCTCCGAATAGAGAGATACCCCAGACATACAGCAGAAACAGAAGTACACGAATAACCCCCGCCACGAGATTGAATGCCACCGCGTCTTTCCCTCTGCTGAAAAGCGACGATATCGCCAGCGGGACAAAAAAGAATACCAGTATCCCAATCGCCATGGCAAAAATCGCCGTCCCGATCAGAACAAAACTGCTGCTCTTTCTATCTCTGGCAGTATATACCTCCCCCTTAATGGCGGCTTCAGCCTTTTCCGCCTCTTTCACCGCTATATCAGCCGAGAAATTTAAGGTCCTGATACCGATAATCAGCATTTCAAAAAAGGAAATGACCCCCCTCAATACCGGCAGACCAAGAATCTTTTTACGCTTGGTTAAAGAGGTATATTCTTCCGATTTGACAAGTATCTCTCCGGTCGAAATCCGTACCGCCGTGGCCACGCGATCCTTCGACCGCATCATTACCCCCTCAATAACCGCTTGTCCACCCACGCTCAAATCAGGCATCAATACCTCTTGGATTTAAATATCAACCGCTCCGGGAAATATCCATACATAGCTTAACCATATACGTTCTCCGGAGTCATTCTTGAGTGGCGAACTTTGCTATGACTTGTCGGTCTTCTTCTTTTTGACAACCGGCTCTTTTGGTTTGCCATCTTTGTCCAGCCCGTATTTCCTGCGAAAACGGTCTATTCGCCCGGCGGTGTCGACCAATTTCTGGCGGCCGGTGAAAAAGGGATGGCAACTCGAACATATTTCTACACGAATATCCTTAACCGTCGAGCGGGTCTTAATAACATTCCCGCACGCGCAAGTTATCGTTGTGTCGAAATATTTTGGGTGAATCTTCTCTTTCACTCTAATTGTTCCTTTGTCCGTCATTATTATTTTCCAGTCTTAACCTAAAACACAAACATAATAAAGGAGTTCCCGTTTGGCAAGCTTTATCCTTTCTGTCCGCAACGCCTTGAGCGATATGGGAAATCAGCAGCCGTCGGCAAACTTATCTCTATATACGCGACACAACGGATAATCTTCATGTATTATTTAATCTGCTGGGAATAACCCTATCGAAAAAATATGAAAGTGACCAAAATGAAAACCGGAATCAATATCAGCCCCGAATACACCATATATCCAAAAAAATGAGGAACTTTAACCTTCTGCTCCTCCGCAATCGATTTCACCATGAAATTCGGCCCATTCCCTATATAGGTATTCGCCCCCATGAAAACTGCGCCGCAGCTTATCGCTCGCAGGAGATCGGACTGTACCCCCGCGATAACCGGCATACTGATATTTGACGTCGCCTGAGTTACCGACTGCCCCAACGAAAAGAAAGTCAAATAAGTCGGTGCATTATCAAGAAACGAGCTTAGACCCCCCGTGTACCAAAAATATTGCCAGGGATGAATCAAACCCAATTCGGCGCCTTTTATCCGAAGAAGCATCAATATCGGAACCATCGTGATAAAAATCCCCGCAAATAGAATCGCCACCTCCAAAATTGGGTGGAATGTGAACTTATTCCCCTTCCTGATTCTCTTTGAGGTAAGAATCATTGATAGCATCGCCGCGACAATCATCACAAATTCGCGAAACGGAGCCTCAATCTGCAGAGCTACCGAAAGAATCACCCCCGCCAGGAATATTAGATTAATCAAGCCCGTCATTCTCAACGGTCGTATCTGGGTCAAATCCCTTTTTATTGCCTGGGCGGTTTCTTTTCTATATGCCAGTTTGTCCCAGAAATAAAATATTACAAGAACAAGGCAGAACGTAAACGCCCAAATAGGGAAGAGCTTTAAGGTCCACGTGAATGGCACGCCCTTTAAATACCCAAGAAATAACGGTGGGTCGCCTATCGGGGTCAGACAACCCCCGATATTTGATACAATAAAAATAAAAAACACCGGGATATGTCCGGTTCTCTTTCTTTCACTATTGGTGTTGAGTAACGGGCGGATCAATAACATGCTGGCTCCGGTGGTTCCAATAAGATTCGCTATGATTCCCCCCACCAGTAGAAACACGGTATTGACAGCCGGGGTCGCTTTGATATCTCCCGTTATAAGAATCCCGCCTGATATAATATAGAGCGAGGCGAGCAGAATAATAAACGAAAGATAATCGACCATACTATGCCCTAATTCTGACCGAAATCCCAGAAGCAGATATATGAATATTGGAAAACTGACAACAGCCGATATGATCGCCTTATTCCTGTTCTTATCCCAGAATCTGGGAAAAGCGAGAGGGGCGATGGCAATAAGGAGGAGAAATGCTGTAAATGGGATACAGGCAATAATCGGTATGTTGGCGGGTTCAGATGTCATCATTTATCTCTCGAGGCTTTCATCGTGTCATATCATGATGTATATTTTGCCGAATCGCGAGGGCAGATAATGAATCTCGTTTGTGCTTGCGAAATCACTTCCATTTATCAATTTCCGGTATCTGGCCGCCTTCAATGTCAATTCCTATGCCATAATTGCCGGCGCCGTAAGTGGTATCGGTTTTGGCGGGGGAAAACCATATTTTATCATTTCCGGCCTTTGGATGCGGCGCCCTGCTGCTATCAGTGAAGGAGACGTAATTATCTTTTCCGCCGATATCAATAAAACAGCCAATCGAATTGCAGTAAGTATAATAAGGGGTAAGCTTGGACGGCTTTCCAAAGTCCTCGCGCGGGGTCGCTTCCCCCAGGCCTGGAGTTCCCGTTCCAAGCATATAACTATCATCACCGCCTATATCAATAAGAAAGGCATTGGAGCGAATTTGCGACAAGCCCATTGAAATCATCTTTGCATTATAGGAATCATTTCCGCCTATATTTATGAGGAAGGCATTAGTATAATCCCACCCAAAACCCAGGCCGGCTCCGGCGGTTTCATAGAGTTCATGTCTATCATTTCCACCTTCGTCTATCAAGATTCCATTACAGTAATGTGCCCCCGACCCCTGAGTGAAATAGCAGGATTCATATATATCGTCACCTGATCCATCATAGGCGATTCCGGTTCCGAACCAATATCCGCAACCGAGAGACCAATTGCCGGAAAGATAATGATCATTTCCGCTGATATCGATAATCGCTCCGATTCCGCCGGCCCAGGCGTGGCCATCGGTTCCGTCGCCACGGCGACCGAATCCTGATCCTTGAACGGAGTTGCCGTTTATCTTCAGATTGGAATGATAGTCCCCGCGATTGAAAATCTTAGGATCCGGTTCAGCCTTGTAGAAATCATTTCCGGCATAGTCAGCCAGAACTCCCACACCGCCGCCGACACCTCCAAAACCCTGGCCGTCCCCGTACAGATAATATTCATCATCGCCTCTCCCGTCAAGACAAAGCCCTATCCCGAAGTATCCGCACCCCTGTGATGAAAGCTGAGCCGCATACTTGTCATTCCCCCCCTTATCAAAGCATATTCCGACGCCAAACTGACCCGCTCCCTGGCACAGATCTTTGCCCGTGTATATATCATTTCCGGCTGCGTCGTATAATACACCAACTCCCATGACTCCGGCTCCTTGCGAGGGAAGCTCTCCGACTGAATTGTATTCGTCATTTCCGCCCAGATCGACAAATATCGAAACCGGGTTGGATAATTTGGAATTAGCTCCGCAGGTGCCCGAATATCGACCGTCATTGCCGAAGTCAATAATCAATAGAGAGTTTGTGCAGTCGTATGATTTCTCCTTTTGGTTGCTCAGACAGTTCGCCCCGAGAAGAATAATTCTGCCGAAAGGGGTCATGAGTTCAAATTGCTGTTTCTCCGGCATTCCTCCATAATGATGAAGTGAATCGCCCACAAGCTCCGCCAGAGCGGCGGCTTTGAGCGCAGAATAATGGAGCGATGGCCAGTCGAAATCCCCCGCGATATCATCAATTTCGGGGTAATAAACTGTTCCGTCCGCTTGATTCGAGGCCAGATCCCTGATATCAAAAACCGTTTGCATGGCAGACGGAGAGCAGTTACGGAAAGCGAGATTTCGCCAGTAAATAATGTCTGCGATATTTTTCAGCGCCAAGGCCAGAATCAGATTGATGGATGCAGGTAACTTGGACTCCAACTCCCGCACCCGGGCCGAATATGTAGGCCAGTCGGCCTTATTGCCGAATGAATAATAGGCGGGTTGCTGACCAGCCATGAGGAATAGATTCTCTATGGCTTTTTCAAATGGTCGAACCGAATCCGCGATCAGAATTAAATTGGCGGAATAATTTCGAAATCCCCCCAGCTTTCTATCGACCCCCAGAGAGTAGGTCAAATTGTAGAATGATATGGAGGTAGTATCCAGAAATTTTGGTTCAAGGTAGCGATCCACGGCGTTAGCCATGGTTTTGCTATAATCATACAATTTGAGCGGTTCCGCAAAGAGGGCATCAAATGAGGTAGGCCTATATGGAACGTCAAGTGGAAATCGATTCCAGTACCCCTCAGGTCGAAAGCCAATATCGTCTCTTTTGAACCCGACCGAATCGAGCGCCATTTTCAAGACATCTCTGTTTTCTTGAGCAAGCAGTACATTGGCAAAATTGGATAAAATCAAAATGAATAATGTAAGTCGGAACACATTCTCCTCCTGGCGAATTTTGGGCAAAATACTGCTACGACGCTCAACCTGCAATATAATTTAGGGAAATGCCGGCGTGTTTTCCCCGGGGTAAAGTGCCATTTTTGAATACCAATAAGAAACCCCGACCTCTATAAAAGATCGGGGCTATTGAGTGGAAAAGATTAGCTCTTTACCATTTCCGGCGGCGCGTCGACGTCCTTGTCGTTCTGCGACGCACGGTGGTCGAACTCTTTCTTACCGGCTTGGCTTTCCATACACGGGACTTTTTGACCGGTGACGCATAAAAGCCTTTGCGCGTTGTGGAACGCTTTTTGGCCTTCTTCGTTCTGGACGGCGTCCAGTTAGGAGTCCAGTTCCACTGGCTGCTATTCATCGTATAAGGCCAGGAGCTCCGGGCAGTACGTCTCACCGGGCTCTTCGCCATCTTCTTCACGCTTGGCTTGGTGGTACGACGGGTAGGTTTACGGGTCGTAGTCTTGGTGGTCCAGCTCTTCCGACTTACGGCCTTCTTTGCCGGATGCTTCTTTGTCGTGGTCGGTCTCTTTCTGGTCGTCGTCTTCTTGGCTGTGAACCTTTTTGTCCTGTAAGGCATTGACTTTCCTCCCTTAAGAGAGATGAATGTTTTCAAACCAGTCCGTCAAAGGCCTGGCCTTGACAGGAGTGAATGGTTTGGTTGATCACTGTTTTTTATCGACGCTATTGATGATTTAGTTTAGCGATTAAAGGCTTCTTGGCCTCTGATTGACAGTGCTATTCGATTTTTGCACAGCGCAGGTTTGCTATGAATGCCCCTGAGAACTTTGCGGTCACTCGGGATTCAGTACCGATCGATGTGAATTATGGACAGATAGTGTGAATCCCAGTTCACAGATTTTCCGAAATCAGCTCACTCTTCAACTGATCATTTGGAATCCGAAGATATCATGGGAGTCTGGCTTACTTCCCATATGGCAGGTTGTAAGCTCAATCGGGGCAATCGATTAGCGTCGCGGAACTTTGAATGCCAGGCCTGGGTTTTAAAGGTTCGAATGAAAGAGGCTTGGAGGCATAGACTTTGCTCAATATCGTTTTCGAAAGCCACACGATAGAGGAGACAATATGTTGGATGAAAAGTACCAGCGCGGATTCACTCTCGAGAAGCTAAAAAGCTGTGCCGAGCCTAAAGTCCACAAAGACGCCGGCGGATACTATATTTACACTCTCTCCGAAAACGTGAAGGTCTATTTCGACGACTACTATCTCTTCCTGGAAAAAGTCTACGAAAAATGCCGCGACGAAAAAGCTCAGATAGATGAGAAGCTGGCGGGCACTCAGCGGCAGTGCGCCGAGACTGTCTCCTATTATAGGGCACGAACGGTCATATTGGACCTGACCATGAAGTCGGCGCGTAATTTCTACATTGATGGCTCCAATTTTGGGATCATAATGACCCCCTGGTGCTTTGGAACGGTCGTTCTTGAGAAAATCGAAGTCTATCGTGAAAGACTGGCTAAGGGCGAAATCAATGACCCCAATATCCCCGAATTCCCATATTATGTCATAAAATATATAGACGAAATTTATAAAAAGACCCTGCTGGATACCTTTGACTTTCCGGAAGAAGCCTTCAAAATGCGCTGGCAATACAGCGAGCTTCTCAAAAGATATTCCAAGGTTCTTTCCAACATTACCCAGTCTTTGAATTCGGTCTTATTGACCATAAAAAATTATGGCGCCTGACCCCTGCAGGCCCATTTCCTCCCTCCTATAGGTCACCCCCGGAATCTCCTCCTTTCCGGGGGTATTTTTATAAGGTTTCGAGCCATTTCAGCCGATATACATCTATAAACAAAATGGAACAGTCTCGATTGGCATTATGTCTCTTTTAATACCGCAGTCCAAAATTGATACCAAGTATCTGCCCATTTATTTGGAATCGCTACGCATCGATACTGTACTCAATTTTGACCTCTACATGAAAATTAGCGGAGACATGGTCCTCTATCGTTCCGCCGACCTGCCATTCACGGAAAGAACCCGGGACAAGCTGGTGGAAAACAAAGTCTCCCGCCTTTACGTAAATGCCAAATCCAAAGCCAAATATCAAAAGTATATTGAGCAAAATCTCGACAAAATTCTCCTTGATCGTCAGGTGCCTGAAGAAAAGAAAGCCGGGATTCTCTATGAAACTTCCCGGGCTCTTATGAAGGATGTCCTCGAAAATCCGACCTATGGGGAAAATATCCACCGCTCCAGAAAACTGGTCGAGAATCAGGTCAGCTTTATCCTGAAAGGGCAGGAGGCTTTCCACAATCTGATCAAAATCAGTTCCTTCGATTATTATACTTTCTCCCACTCGGTCAATGTCTGCACTTTCGCCATCGCCCTCGCCCAGCAGTTGGGGCGACATGACGAAGAGTACCTGCACAATCTCGGTATCGGCGCTCTTCTGCATGATGTCGGGAAATCCAAAATCTCCGAGAGGATTCTCAACAAACGAACATCCCTGTCCAATATGGAATTTGAATTGATGAAAAAACATCCCAAGTGGGGCGTGGAAATCCTGACCATGACTGATATCATTGACGCTGTTTCATACTATCCGGTCTTACAACATCATGAGCGAGGCACCAAAGCCGGCTATCCCAACGGCCTTTCGCTTGATGAAATGCATGAGTACAGCCGGATCGTGGCCATCGTCGATACTTTCGATGCCATGACTACCGAGCGCGTCTATCAGGGCGCCATGGATACTTTCCCGGCGTTAAAAGTCATTTTCGCCCTCAGGGAAGAATACGACCAGAATATGCTGGTCGCCTTCGCCGAATTGATGGGCCCCTGCGGCCTGAAAAGCATGTAATCCTTCCAATCTCTCATTGATAAAACTAAAATCCTGCCGGCTAAGCCCCTTGGTCTGCGAATGCCATCAATTTCACCTTGACGAAAATAGTGAAGATTGAGATATTCTTTCGATAATATGATTACGCCGACACCTGAATTGAGAATCTGATATCCGGCCAATTGATTTGGTTAATGCCTGATGGTCAAAATCGCCCCTTCCATACTCGCCGCTGATTTCTCCCGCCTGGGTGACGAAATCAAATCCGCCCAAAAGGCCGGAGCCGATATGATTCATCTCGATATCATGGATGGCCATTTTGTCCCCAATCTTTCTTTCGGCCCCGCGATTTCGGCCATGTCAAAATCAATCTGCCCGCTTCCGCATGATGCTCATCTTATGGTGACCGACCCGGAAAATCATATCGATTCCTTCGCAAAAATCAAAGTCGAATATATCTCCTTCCACCTCGAAATCGGCGGAGAAAAAAACGACTCCGGTGGCAACCGCTGGGTTTACACAACAAAAAAAATTGAAAACGAGAACAGACTCCATTCCCTTATCTCCCGGCTTAAGAAATCCAACTGCAAAGCCGGTTTGGCTGTCAACCCTCCCACCGATATTGAAATATCTTTCCCCTTCTTGAAAGGCATTGACCTTCTTCTCCTCATGTCGGTCAATCCCGGTTTTGCCGGGCAGGCCTTCATGCCCGAAGTGTTCGCAAAAATTAAATCCGCCGCCAAATTCCGCAAAGAAAACCGGCTGAATTTCGAAATCATGGTCGACGGCGGCGTCGATCTCGGAAATGCAAAAGAACTTATCTCCGCCGGAGCCGATATCCTCGTCACCGGCAGCTCTTTTTTCCGATCCGAAAATTACTCCGACTTCGTCAGCAAGCTCAAATCATAGAAATCGCTTGCCATTTCCCCGGATTTTTATATAATTAAAGGCTTTGCCGGGAGGATTTTAGCGTCCCCGGGTTTACCGCCCGCCTGTGGCGGGTTTGTCTTTATGTAGGAAGTTATGTTTGGCGAACTGATAGATAAATTTGACGAGATCTTTAAGAATCTCCGCGGCGCCGGGAAACTGAGCGAAAAAAATATCCGTGACTCGCTCAAAGAAGTCCGCCGCGCGCTCTTGGAAGCTGATGTCAACTATAAAGTTGTCCGGGATTTCATCAAGCATGTCGAAGATGAAGCGGTCGGCGAAAAGGTTCTTAAGGCTATCGAACCCGGACAGCAGATTGTCAAGATCGTCCATGACGAACTGGTCAGGTTGCTGGGGGAGAAGGCCGTCCCGCTCGCCCCGATCGATAAAGCGCCCACCATTTACGTCCTGTGCGGCCTTCAAGGCTCAGGCAAAACCACTCTCTGCGGGAAACTGGCGCTTCAGGCCAAGCGGAAAAACAAGAAAGCGCTGCTGGTAGCCGCCGATATCTACCGTCCCGCCGCAGTAAAACAACTTAAAATATTGGGTGATTCGATTGGCGTTGAGGTCTTCCATCTTGAAAATAAAAAGCCGCCGGAAATTTGCGCCGACGCCAAAAAATTCGCCGAGAAAAATTTTGTCGACCTGATGATCGTCGATACCGCCGGCAGATTACATATCGATGAAGAGTTGATGGTCGAGCTGGATAAAATCAACGAAAAAGTATCGCCTGATGAATTGATTCTTGTCGCTGATGCCAT
Organism: uncultured candidate division Zixibacteria bacterium; assembly: GCA_963813655.1. Lineage (GTDB taxonomy): Bacteria > Zixibacteria > MSB-5A5 > GN15 > PGXB01 > CAWEZN01. The sequence goes on from CAWEZN010000011.1 coordinate 154,376, forward strand.
GACCGGGCAGGATGCCGTCAATCTGGCCGACGCCTTTCACAAGCGCCTCAAATTGACCGGCGTGGCCCTCTCCAAGCTTGATGGCGATGCTCGCGGAGGGGCCGCAATTTCCATCAGAGCGGTCACCGGTTGCCCCATTAAACTCGCCTCGATTGGCGAAAAATTGTCCGACCTGGAACCGTTTCATCCCGACCGTATGGCCTCGCGGATTCTCGGAATGGGCGATATCGTCACTCTGGTCGAAAAAGCCCAGCAGTCGGTTGATATAAAAGAAGCCGCCAAAATAGAAGAAAAACTCCGGAAGAATGCTTTCACCCTCGAGGATTTCCTTGCGCAGATGCAGCAGATCAAAAAAATGGGACCGCTCGAGTCGGTTATTGGAATGATTCCGGGCATCGGCAAAGCGCTGAAGGGAATTCAGATCGACGAAAAAGGAATGAGCCGGGTCGAGGCGATGATTCAATCGATGACTCCCGAAGAGAGACGGAATCCCGGCCTAATTGATGGTTCGAGGAAAAAGCGGATCGCCCTCGGTTCCGGCAATTCGGTGCAGAATATTAATATGCTTTTGAAGCAATTCTTCGCCATGCAGAAGATGATTAAAAACGTTGGTAAATTTAAATTCAAAGGTCTGCCTAAAGGGGCATTCCCTTTCCAAATGTAACTCATAAGAAGATGGAGGTATTGAAAATTGGCAGCAAGGATCAGATTAAGACGTCTGGGCGCTAAAAAGAGACCGACCTACCGATTTGTGGCGACCGATTCACGCATGCCCCGCGATGGAAGATTTGTGGAAATCCTCGGATTTTATAATCCGATCGAAAAACCGGCGACCGTTAAGATATTCGAGGATAAGATGACTTACTGGCTGAATCAGGGCGCAACCCCTTCAGACACGGTTATCACTCTCTTAAAGCAGGTTGGATTTCTCAAAAAATACGAGACTCTGAAAAAAGGCGGCGACGTTACCGCTATGATTATCTCGGAGACAATTACCGAGCGCACCAAAAAGAGAAAAAAGAAAAAAACCGAAGCCAAGGCTGAAGCATAGATTGCTTTCCGCTTATTGTTTAATGGCGTTTAAACCAGGAACTGAATCTACAAAAGGAGATTGCTGTGAAGGAATTCATCGAGACTATCGTCAAGGCGCTGGTTGATAATCCCAATGAGGTTGACCTGACTGAAGTTCAAGGCGAACGAACCACTGTTTATGAACTTCGCGTCGGTCCGGGTGATTTGGGCAAGGTAATTGGCAAACACGGACAGACGGCGAAGTCGATTCGCATATTGATTTCCGCTATTTCCGCCAAGAAAGGCAAAAGAGCTGTCCTGGAGATTCTGGAATAGTTGGCTAATCGACCGGAATATATCGTCGTCGGCCGGTTCGGCCGAGCCCTCGGTGTATCCGGCGAGATTTATATAAATCCTTTGACGGACAACCCGGAGCGGTTTACGAGCAACCGACCGCTCTGGATGAAAACAGAAGACGGCTGGACGGAAATTGAAGTTCGGTCGCTGAAAATTGTCTCCGGAAAGCCGGTGATAAAAATTGCCGGGTTGAATACTCCCGACGACGTAAAGAAACTCACCAATGAATTCCTTTACGTCAAATCATCCGATCTGGATATTCTTCCGGACGGCATCTTTTATCATTTTGATTTGATCGATTGCCGGGTCTATGACAGCGACCATAATGATCTCGGTCGCGTAATTGATGTCGAAGCTTATCCGGCCAGCGACATGTTGACAATTGAATCGGCCGACGGGAAAAGACATCTCTTGCCGATGATCAAGCGGTTTGTGAAGGAAATAGATCTGGAGAGGATGCAGATTATAGTTGATCTTCCGGCGGGAATGTTTGACTGATTTATGACGATAGATTCGATTTAGATGAAAATTGAAATAATAACCCTTTTCCCCGCCTATTTCGATTCGGTCATCAGCCAGTCGATCGTCGGCAGGGGAATGGAAAAAAAGCTCTTTGACATCCAAATAATAAATTTGCGCGACTTTGCCGCGGACAAACATAAGACCGCCGATGATAAACCGTTCGGCGGCGGCGGCGGGATGGTTCTGAAAATCGAACCGCTTTATGAATGCCTCAAGTCCCTCGGATATGATAAATCCGATAAAGCCGGGGAGAAGATTATTCTGACCAGCGCCGCGGGGAAATTATTTACGCAGGATAAAGCCGTCGAGTACTCGCTTCTCAATAGAGTGACCATTATCTGCGGCCATTATCTCGGAGTCGACGAAAGAATCCTTTCGCTTTTCCCTATGGAGGAAATCTCCATTGGCGACTATGTTATGACCGGCGGCGAGGCGGCCGGGGCGGTGATGCTCGACTCCATTACCCGACTGATACCCGGCGTCTTGGGAAATTTTGAATCCGCTCTCTCCGACTCCCATACCGAAAAATTCCTCGGCGCTCCGGTCTATACCCGACCGGAAGAATATATGGGGCTTCGAGTTCCCGAACCCCTCCTGCAGGGGAATCACAAGGAAATAAAAAGATTCCGCGGAGACGAATCCCTGCGTAAAACTTTTGAGAATAGGCCTGATTTATTGAATAATATTACACTCGATAAAGAAGAAATGTTGTATATTAATAGGCTCAAAAAAGAAATAAAAGAATGAGAGGATAGATTTATGAAACAGATAGAACAATTAGAAAAAACCTACATGAAGGACAAAGTCCCGGCCTTTCAGTCCGGCGATACGGTCAAAGTGCATGTGAAGATCAGGGAAGGGGATAAAGAAAGAATCCAGGTCTTCCAGGGCACCGTCATCGGGCGTCGTGGCGGCGGAATCTGTGAGACTTTTACGGTCCGCAAAATCTCCTCCGGCGTCGGCGTGGAAAGAGTATTCCCCCTGCATTCGCCGAATGTCTCCAAGATTGAACGTATTCGTCAGGGTAAAGTCCATCGGGCGAAACTCTATTATATGCGCAGCCTGACCGGCAAATCCGCCCGCATTGACGAAAAGCTCGAGGAAAAAGAAGGCGAATCTACTTCGGAATAATCTATAATTCCTCAATTAAATACCTGAAACGGAGCAGGATGTCCATTAATAATGGCTCTCCTGCCCGTTTTTTTTATATGATAATCGATAATTTCTGGCTAACAAACTATCGAAACAGATCGAACTATTGCATTTCTGGTGAGACGAAATACCTATTCCCCTCCCGCCCGAAATTGCGTATCTTAGGCAGGTATGATCGATTTTCCGGCTGAATTTCTGGAGAGATTAAAAACAGCGAAAAAAGTGGCCGTCCTGACCGGAGCCGGTATATCTGCCGAATCCGGCGTCCCCACCTTTCGCGGCACTGATGGCCTTTGGGCGAAATTCAGACCTGAAGAACTCGCCACTGTCGATGCTTTCATGCGCAACCCCAAACTGGTTTGGGAATGGTATCTTCATCGACGCGACCTGATGAGCAAAGTCGCTCCCAATCCCGGACATTTTGCGCTGGCCGATATGGAGAAACATTTCGACGATTTCACTCTCATCACGCAGAATATCGACGGCCTTCATCGCGCCGCCGGCTCCAAAAATGTTTTGGAAGTCCACGGCAATATCTCCAAAAACAAATGCCTCGACTGCGGAAAACCATTTGCCGGCGAAATCACCCTTGATTCCGGCAGCCTCCCGACCTGCCACTGCGGCGGGAAGATCCGTCCCGATGTCGTCTGGTTCGGCGAAATGTTGCCCGAGCGGGTACTGGACAGCGCCTTCAGAGCCACCGAAAATGCCGAACTGTTTCTCTCTATAGGCACCTCCGCGCTGGTGCACCCGGCCGCAGCCATGCCGTTTTCCGCCAAAAGAAATGGCGCCTATCTGGTGGAAATAAATATCGAACCTACTCCATTAACCGAATTCGCCGATTTCGCTTTGCAGGGAAAATCAGGCGAAATCCTTCCGGAAATCGTAAAGAAGCTGAAAAAATGAAAAAACCCGCTCCCGAAGAAATCATCGAACTGGGGAAGAGGCTTCACGATTCCATGTCCACATGTCAGCTCTGCCCGATGGAGTGCAAGGTCAATCGTCTTGAAGGACAGCTCGGCAAATGCAATAGTACAGCCGAACTCAAAGTCGCCAGCTTCAACCTCCATTTGGGTGAAGAACCCCCTCTTTCCGGCGGAGGCGGCTCCGGGACCATTTTCATGTCAAACTGCTCCCTCTTCTGCAAATATTGCCAGAATTACCCTATCTCTCAATTCGGGAACGGCAGGATTGTATCTGTCGATGAATGCAAAGACATGATGCTGGACCTCCAATCCCGCGGAGCCGACAATATCAATTTCGTGACTCCCGATCATATGCTCCCACTGCTCCTGATGGCGCTGGGCGCTGCCCGGCTGGAAGGGCTCAACGTCCCGATTGTCTATAACTGCTCCGGATACCAAAAACTTGAAATATTAAGGCAATTGGAAGGTATAATTGATATATATCTGGCTGATATGCGTTATAATGATAATGACTTGGCTCTTCAATACTCCGGATGCCACAATTATCGCGAAATAAATCGAGCGGCGATCATGGAAATGTTTCGACAGGTTGGAAATCTCAAATGCGACAGGCAGGGTATCGCGCAGTCAGGCATATTGGTGCGCCACCTTGTCCTCCCCGAAAATATTTCCGGATCGGCCGGAATCTTTAGATTCCTTGCCGAAGATGTCTCAAAAGATATATATATTTCTCTCATGAGCCAATATTTCCCGGCCTATAAAGCCCCAGACGATCCGCTCATCTCCCGCCGAGTGACGGTCGAGGAATTCAGTCATGCCACAGATGCCTTCCATTCGGCCGGATTGCACAATGGATTTATTCAGGAACTGGAATATGAAACGGTTTAAATTACTTCTTCCCATACTCTTCGTCGTTCTTTTCGCCTCTGGCTGTGTTTATTACAACACCTTTTACTACGCGCGCAAATCCTTCAATGACGCCGAATCGAAGCGCAAAAACGCCGGACCGAGAGCCTCTGGCAAAAGCTTCGCAGGCCAGTACAACAAAGCGATTGAAAAATCGCAGAAAATCCTTGAAAAATATCCTAAATCGAGCTGGTATGATGACGCCCTTTTTGTAAATGCCGTCTCCAGCTATTATGTCGAAGATTATTCCAAAGCCGAGAGACGGTTCAGGGAATTGATCGCCAATTATCCCAATTCGCCATTTATCAAAGAGAGCCGGTTGTATATGGCCAAGACAAAACTGAAACTTGGCGAGGAAGCCGAGGCCATGGTACAATTCGAGGCCCTGTTTGCCGAGAGCAAAGAACGCAGCGTCAAAGTCGAGGCGGCTATGGCGCTCGGGCAATATTATTTCGACAAGAAGAATTATCCCGAGGGCGAAAAATATTTTCAGACGATGGTCGATTCGCTCGGAAACGAGCCGGAGAAAGGTCTGGCGCAGATGTACATCGCCGATGGCCAGTATGCCCGGTTCAACTACAAGGCCGCCCTCGACAGCTACTTGAAAGTCCTTAATTATAAACCTCTCCCGATGGATATTTACAAAGCCAACTTCAGGGCCGGCGAATGCTCCTTCTTCCTGCATCAGATCGATGATGGTATGACCTACTTTAATAAGCTCGCCGCCGAACCGCTCTATTTTGATTCGCTGTCGTCCATCAAATTGATGGTCGCTTTTGGATACGAACTTGACGGGAATATCCAGCTGGCCGAGGAAATATATAATCAGGTTACCATCGAAAGCCAGCGTCAGCAGGGGGCTGTGGCCTTCTATAATCTTGGCTTAATTCATCAATATGATTATGAAGACTACAAAAAGGCCAAGGAATTTTACGACAAGGCCAAATCCTTTGGCTCAGGATCCGGAATCTATCAGGAAGCCCTCCAGCGCTCCTCCGATATCGGAAAACTCGAACAATACTCCAAATCTCAGACTCTGGATACCACCGCCACGCAGGACGATGTCGATAATGCCGCCAGGACCCAATATCTTCTGGCCGAATTATACCTTACTCAGCTTGGCAAACCGGATTCTGCTCTGCAGGAATTCCAGTATGTGTTCGACAAATTCCCGAATTCGTATCTTGCTCCCAAGGCCCTTATTGCCAAGGGGCTTGTCTTAAGAGACAATTTCGACGATACCCTCGGATTCGATTCCTCCCTGAGACGCGTCTTGCAGGATTACTCCCATTCCGATTTTGTGCCCGAGGCCATCAATCTGCTCGGTCTGGCCGGAACATCGGCCGACACCGGCTACGCCGACCTGTACTTCCGGAAGGGAGAACAATTCGCTTTTGACCAGAATAATCTCGATTCGGCCAAATATTATTATCAACTTGTGGCCGATAGTTTCCCTCGCTCATCTCTGAATAACCAGGCCAAGTTTGCTCTCCTCTGGCTCGTGGAAAATTATGAAAGCCCCGGCGATTCGACTTTGTATTATGCCTACGCCAATTTTGCCGATTCCTTCGCCACCACCGAATTCGGCAAAGAGGCGAATAAGAAACTGGTAGTAAAACCAAAACTTTTCAAGGAAGTTCAGGACACCTCCTCATCCACCCTCTTGGCTCAACAAGAGGATCAGACTGCCGATTCTATCACCGATCCGAACGCCCCGCGGCCCCTTTCCGTCGAGGAAAAATATTATTTAGATCGGGATGGCAATAAGATTGAAAATATTGGTATAGAACCGATACGCGCCGACAAGGAGTTCCGCTACCCTCCCGCCGCATATACTTTAAATTTCGAAGGAGAGCTGGTTTTTCAGATAAAGCTTGATCCCTTCGGCGATGTCACCGACTTGGAACTTAAAAATCCCACTCCCTCCGAGGAGCTTAATACCGAAGCGAGGGAGACCGTTATGGGTTTTCATTTCGACATGCAATTCGTACCTCCCCAGCTTTTTGACGCTTGGACGGTCTACCGCCTGAAAGTAACCCTTCCACAGAGTCTGCGATGAGAAGGATTGTTCTCGAGACTACGGAAATCCTGAACAAGAAATCACCGGCTTCGGATTTGCACCTGCTTACCCTGGGGCCGTTTTCAAAGGCCGCCTCCATTAAGCCGGGCCAGTTTGTCCACATTAAGATCAACAATTCCGACATCCTCTTCCGCAGAGCCTTTTCCGTCTTCGACACCGATCCCAAAAATAACACCCTCAGCATCCTGTTCAAAGTTTACGGACGAATGACCACCCGGATGGCAAAAACCAGAAAAGGCGATATGCTGGACATCATGGGACCGCTTGGCAACAGTTTTGCCCTCCCATCGCGCCACGAAATATCACTGCTCGCGGGCGGAGGCATCGGTCTCCCTCCAATCTATTTCCTTGCCAAACGAATGATCGAAAAGGGTCACGATCGGAAGAGCATAACTATTTTCTACGGCGGCAAGACCAAATCGGAATTGGTCGAACTTCCTCGTCTCAAAAGACTGGGCGTAAACCTTGTTTGCACCACCGACGACGGATCTTACGGCATGAAAGGATTCGTCAGCGATGCCATTCGGCAATCGATCGCCGGAAAAAACAATAAATTCAGAATTTACGCCTGTGGTCCTCATGGAATGCTTAAAGCCATCGACACCCTTGCCCAAAAATCCAATATTCCCGGCCAGATTTCTCTTGAAGCCCCCATGCCGTGCGGTATCGGGATCTGTCTGGGATGTATCGTTCCCTTAAAGGCCGGGGGATACAGCCGCGTCTGTCGGGAAGGGCCAATTTATAATATCGGTGAGGTCATGCTATGACACCCGACCTGTCCGTCGAAATTGCCGGCGTAAAGTTCAAGAATCCCATACTGACCGCATCCGGCACCTGCGGATACGGTGAGGAACTCGCCGACCTGTTCGATTTATCCCTCATGGGGGGAATCGTCACCAAATCGATTACGGTGAAACCCCGCAATGGGCATCCCCCCCCGCGAACAGTTGAAACCGCCTCAGGAATGCTCAACGCCATCGGCCTTGCCAACGTCGGCGTTGACAAATTCATCGAAGAAAAACTTAAATTCCTGGAAAAATTCGACCTCCGCGTCATCGTCAACGTCGCCGGGGCTGCCGGACAGGAGTATGTCGATATATGCGCGCGATTGGCTGATTGCCCGCGTGCCGATATGGTCGAACTGAATTTTTCCTGTCCCAATGTCGAACATGGAATGGCGATCGCCTCCAACCCCGCGCTGGCCGAGAAGATGGTCAAGGATGTCAAAAAAGTATTCCCGCGTCCGGTCATAGCCAAACTCTCGCCCAACGTGACCGATATTTGCGATGTCGCCCGTGCCTGCGAAGCGGGAGGAGCCGACGCTCTCTCGCTCATCAATACTCTGGTCGGCATGACCGTCGATATCGAAACTTTCCGCCCCCACCTGACCAATAATACGGGCGGTCTCTCCGGCCCGGCCATTAAACCTGTCGCCTTGGCGATGGTCAGCAAAGTCTACAAATCCGTCAAAATCCCGATTATTGGCATAGGCGGCATATCAAATTACCAAGATGCCGTCGAATTTTTCCTCTGCGGGGCTCGGGCCGTTCAGGTTGGCACCGCGCTGTTTATTGAACCCGATCTGCCTATTAAAATAATCAAAGACTTGAAAAACTATTTAATAAAACATAAATTCGGTAGTGTCAATGAACTTATAGGCCAATTGAGGATGTTTTAATGAGCGCTACCGGCGAGTTGAAAAAGATACAGGAAAAAAACAAATCGATGCTTTGCATCGGACTTGACCTTGATAGAAAAAGAGTCCCGACTAATTATGCCACCTCTATTAAAGGGTTGTATGATTTTACCATGCGCGTCGTTGAAGCCACCTCCGATATAGTCTGCGCCTATAAACCTAACCTCGCCTTCTTCGAAGAGCTTGGCCCCGAGGGATTCTCGCTTCTCGAAAAACTGACCTCCAGAATTCCCGACGGCATCCCCGTCATTCTCGACGGCAAACTGGGCGATATCGGAAATACCGCGACTCATTATGCCGCCGCCATGTTTGAACGCTACGGAGCCGATTGGGTAACCGTCAATCCCTATATGGGCTATGACTCGATTCGACCTTTCCTCGAATACAAGGACAAAGGAGCGTTTATTCTCTGCCTGACCTCAAATCCCGGGAGCCGCGATTTTCAATTTCTGCATGTCCTGAATAAACCGGTCTATATGTATGTCGCCGAAAAAGTCGCCTACTGGGACAAAGAACAAAATCTGGGCCTGGTCGTTGGAGCCACTCATCCCGAACAATTATCCGAAATCAGGAAAGTCTCCGGCGATATGCCGATACTGATTCCCGGCGTCGGCGCGCAGGGAGGAAGCCTTGAGCAGGCGGTTCAGGCCGGAACCGATAATTTCAAAAAACCCGCCATGATCAATATCTCCCGCACAGTGCTATACGCCTCCCCCGAGGAAGACTTCGATAAAGCCGCCCGCGCTGAGGTCGAAAAATTGAATGCCATCATAAATGGTCTCCGTGCCACCAGCGTTACCCCCGCGACATAAAATCTTCTCCAAACTCGATATCTAAAATCTTCATGCTTTGAACGTCTGAATTTCGAATCCGTCTATTATATTGCCAATATGTGTAAAGCTATAGTTCTGGCCTTTCTGATTCATAGTGCTCTTTGCACGGCGGCATTTTCCGCTCCGCTCACTGAAACGTATCAAGCAGATATTATAACACGAATGGAAAAAATTCGCGGCGCAGAACAATCCACGGACCCTATCTCAGGCGCCGCCCTTCATCCCTTCTGTGGCATGTCAACCATGCTTGAGGCGCACCTGAATCATCCCAATATGACCGGTGTCTACAAGACCCGGCTGGAAGAACTCTATGCTCGACCGGTTCTACCGCAAATTTATATTTCACCCGCCGGACACTTCCTTATCCATTATGCAACCTCCGGAAACGACATCGTCTATCAGCCGTACATCGACACTATTAACGGCGGTGATGGCGTCCCCGACTATATCAATTTTGTCGGACTCGTCGCCGATTCCATATGGGCATTTGAAATCGATTCTTTGGGATTCCCCGCGCCTCCCTCCGACGGTTTCTATCCTGAAGGCGAGGGAACCCGATATGATATCTATATGTCCAATATACATCCGACTTTCGCCGCCTACGCCAGCGTTGATTATGAACTTGATTCGCAGACGGCGACCTCATTCATAGTCATAGACAATAAACCCGATACTCCGCCCTATACCGGCCGACCGCTTGATGCCGTCAGGACTGTTCTCGCTCATGAATTCTTCCACGCCATTCAATTTGGTATGGACTACAGCGAGTCCGAAAGTATCCCGACCGCTCCGGCGCTATACTGGTTCGAAACCAGCGCCACCTGGATGGAAAAAACCGCCTATCCGAACATCGATCTTTATCAGATGATCCTCTCCTATTTTTTCGATTGCCCGTGGATTTCCTTGCAGGATTTTTCCACGAGCCGTCCCCTGCATCCCTATGCTTCAGTCGTTTTCCCGATTTATCTGACCGAAAAATGGGATGATTCACTTAGTGCGAAATATATGGGAACTCTGCCGCGATATGGGCGTCGGATCACAATTCCTCGAGGCAACCGATAGTGCCATTAAGGAAGCCTCGGGCGGAATCGTACGATCTGCGCTCCGCCTTCCAGGAATTTGCGGTTTGGAATCTCTTCACCGGCGCCAGAGCTTCATTGGCTCCATTCGGCTATCGATATTCCGAGGCCGAGGAATTCCCGATGATCCCCGATTCATCTTTCAACAATTATCCCCTGACCCCTTCGTCCCATTATTGGCCTGAATGGCCTGAATCGGATACGTCGTACATCAATCGTGTGCCCCAAAATCTGGCCGCCAATTACTTAAGATTCGCGTCTGCCTCTTCAATTCAACCGATCCTCTTTACTTTCTCCGGCGCTCAGGCCATCCCTTGGGGAATAACCCTGGCAGAACTGCCGGATAATTTGTCCAATCCCGCCAGCCTTAATCTGCACCTTCCTTCCGGCTCCGAACAAATCATCGACACTCTCCCTCAGATGGCGTCCGGTTCGAATTTGATTGCCATCCCTATCATTGCTTCGACTTACGATCATGCTTACCCCGATCTTTATGGCTACAATTTCAGCATCGATTTCATCACGGCGACCGATGATATTCCTGCTGAACAACTTCCCGCCTTATTTTCCCTCTCTCAGAATTATCCCAATCCCTTCAATCAGGCCACCCGGATCGATTTCTCCCTTCCCCGATCCTCCGAAGTGAAAGTCGAAATCATCGACCTTCTCGGCAGAACGGTGACCATTCTATCCGAAGGGATACTGGCCGCAGGCCACCATCATGTCACTTGGGACGGAACCGGCGAGGCCGGTAAGCCATTATCTTCGGGCCTTTATTTTTGTCGGCTTCAAGCCGGGGAAAGATTATTTCCAACAAGATGATTTTGATTAAATAAACAAAAATCCCGAATTCTGCTGTTTTTATTTTACAACGCCCATATTTTCTCATAGAATCATGATATAAGATATAAATAATTTTTTGGGTGTAATAACATGAACTCGATAAATCATTTTGGCGTCCTCCGGAATATTCTCCTGCTGCTGACTCTGGTTGGAGCTATTACCGGGTGCGGCCGCACCCTGAAAACCGAAAAAAGCAGGAATTCCCTCATGGACGTGGACCGTCAGTTTTCCAAACTTTCGGTCGAGAAGGGAGTCCCCATCGCCTTCGATACTTTCATGGCCGATTCGGCCGTGATGTATCGTCAGAATGGCCTGCCGATGAAAGGCCGCGAAACCATCAAAGACATCCTCTCCAAACGTTCCGGAGGCTCCCTCCAGTGGGAACCGATCTCCTCCGACATCTCAACTTCCGGCGATCTGGGATACACTCTGGGAGAATATGAATATACTTTCACCGATTCCACCGGGCAGAAACTATCCTCCTTCGGCAATTATGTGACTATATGGCGCAAGCAGGCGGATGGAAGCTGGAAATTTGTCTTCGACGCCGGAAATTCGGCCCCACCACCGAGTGAAAAACAGGCCAAACCGATTCCCTCCTTCGAGAAGCCGAGGGAAAATATCCGTCGATACACCTGACAAGTAGATTGACTTAGATCTCATATTGTAGTGGCGTCTCGTGAGACGCCACTACCAAAATCCGAAACGCCACCCCAAAATTCCCTACGCCGAAAACAACCCGATATCATTCCCCTCGGTATCTTTGAAAATCGCCATATGCCCCACTCCCGGGATAGGCGATTTGCCCTTAATCATTTTTCCGCCGCTTTTCTCGATTTTCTTCAGACAATCCTCTATGTCGGCGACTTGAATATAGAGCAGCGCCCCGGTATCTTTCTGGGCAGTCTTCAATTGCTTGGAGAAACCACCGGCGACGCCTTCGGGGGCTTTCCAAACCGAATAATCCATTTCCTTGTAATATGTTGATTCCCACCCGAAAACTGTCCCGTAAAACTTGCTGACCCGATCAAGATCGCCTGACGGGATTTCGATGTGACAAATGCCGTTCATAAAACTATCCTTTCCCAATATGATTGTTTCTGCCATTCCATAATGGATTATTTATATCTATTATTATTCTTATACGATTATCCTTCGATCCGAATATCACTTTTTTGCCTCTCCCGCCAATTTAATCGTCTGTCTAATATTGTCAATCACATCTTGGAATGGATTGCAAGGGCAAATATCTATGTGACAAACGATATAAAAAAAGGCGGGTCACGTGGACCCGCCAGATTTCGACAGAATCAGAATAATTCTATTTCAGTAAAATCATCTTCCTGCAATCCGAAAAATCATTAACTTCAAGTCGATAGAAATAGATTCCGCTGGGGGCCGGTCGACCGTCATTATCGCATCCATTCCACTCGATTGAGTGTAGACCGGCAGATTGATACACATTGAGAAGAGTTCTGATCTCCTGCCCGAGTATATTATAAATGGAAATCTGCACCTTGCCCGCCCGTTCAGACGCATATTCTATCCTCGTCATCGGATTAAACGGATTGGGTGAATTCTGATATAATGCATAACCGTAAGGAAGAGCATTTGAGGATTCCACTAATCCCGTGCTGGATAACGCCACATTGACCTGCGGCGAAAAGTCATATTGCGCCCCAGCGCCAATTTCGAGTGCGAATGATTGCAATAGAATTGGATTGCCCAAATCGGCGAGAGGAATACTTATTTCAATGACGTCACCACAAGCAACATTGGCATTTTGAACATTGGTATTGTGTCCTACAGTATTCCAGATGCCATTATAGTACGCCCCGATTGTCTCTCCTGCTTGACTGGTTGTGGTAATATTCAAATGAAACTGGTAGGCAAAGCTATTTAATCGTCCCCAAGTCGTATCCGGTGGCCCGTCCCAGAATTTGGCCATCATAAAAAGGTGAGTGTTGCTTCGCGCAATATAAACTTCTTTTGTATCACATCCTGAATAGGGCGAAGGATCATCACCCTGTGCATCTTCGCTCGCCGGCGGTATGCCGTTCCAATCGGCATCATCGCCATCAACTGTTATTTGAGCCATTGGTGCGCTCACAGTGGGATTCGTCATTACTACATCATAGCTCCATTCATTTCCAACGGCCACAGGACAATAACCATTCCCACCGGCGATTGTACGCCAATGAAGGAGTGCCGTATAACTGGAGCCATTTGATGAAGAATGTCGAAATGCCACCATGCCAATCTTGTCGGTAAATAGTCTAATGCCAAAATTGGCATCGGTGCTTTCATTGACTCCTACGACCAATGCTTGGAATACTCCGGAGGGAACAGATACCGTTGAATCACGCAGAACTCTCTCATTCGAAATCGTTCCTTCAAGATGTCCTGCCCAGGAATCTCCGATGGCAACGTTGTAAGTCTTTGCAACTATAAAGGCCGGGTTGGAAAAATCAGGTTGCCCATCCTTAACCTCTCCGTAATTTTTGACATAGTCACCGTCAAGCCTATAAAGCATTGTGTCGGCGAATTCATTATTTCGCCAACTTTCTACGATGTAAAAATGAGTCAGCACTGATTGATATTCATAGTCGGCCGTGCCGACAATCTTGATTCTTAAAGTCTCCCCGGCGAAAATCGAAGAGGCTGCTGAAATCACAAATAGAATGGAAAGGACAATTAACAACTTCCTCATACATCTCCTCCAATTTTTCATGAGCATTTTTCGTTATCGTTGCAGGTTAAGCAACACGTCCCTCGCGACCAAAAACTCTTAACGTTAAGATAACCATAACTTGAAAATAATCAAGACGTTTTGTGTCCAGTAATCCCAATATGCTATCCCTATTCCGATACTTCAAGCCAACTCATTCGTGTAACTCTACGGCCATGCCCAATCCCTTCTTGATTTTTCGCCAGTTTTTGCATACCTTTTATCAATTGTTTCATTACCTTACCGGAAATTATATTCAATGAGAGGATAACCGATACTTGCCACATAATACACGAAAATCCGCCCCGCCGGCTCGTATCAGATCAGCCGATACACCCGCCAAACCCTCACACAGCGGCTTCACCGGCCTTGGGATCGCCCCCGGTCTGCTTGATGCCATCGACCGCCTCAAATTCACCGAACCAACCCCGATCCAGAAACAGGCCATCCCGATAAGTCTCGAAGGAAAAGACCTCATCGCCATCGCTCAAACCGGCACCGGCAAGACCCTTGCCTTTGCTGTTCCCATGATTCAGCGCCTGGCCCAGATCAAAGGACGCGGCCTCATCATCACCCCGACCCGTGAACTGGCGCTTCAGATCGATCAAGCCCTCAACGATGTCGGCCGATTCTCTGAACCTGCGCACCACCGTACTGATCGGCGGAGCCCCGATGGGTCCCCAGCGCCGCTCGCTCGAACGCGAACCGCGCATTATCGTCGCCACCCCGGGACGCCTGATCGACCACCTCGAACACCGCACCGTCAAACTTGCCGACGTGCAAATCCTCGTCCTCGACGAGGCCGATCGGATGCTCGACATGGGCTTCGCTCCTCAGATCAACAAAATTCTCGCCGCCGTTCCGAAAAAACGTCAGATGATGCTCTTCTCCGCGACCATGCCCGAGGAAATTCTCGCCCTCGCCCGACGCGAAATGCAAGTCCCCATTCATGTCGAAGTTGCTCCCTCCGGTACCGCTCCCGCCAAGGTCATTCAGGAAATGTTCTTCGTGGAGAAAGGCGCCAAGACGCAATTGCTAAAGGTTATGCTTGAGCAGTATCACGGCCCGGTCCTCATTTTCACCCGCACCAAGCACGGCGCGCGAAAGCTTACCCGCGACGTCCGATCTATGGGACATGCCGCCGCCGAGATACATTCCAATCGGAGTATGCCCCAGCGGCGCGAGGCCCTCGACGGTTTCAAGTCGGGCAAATACCGCGCCCTCGTGGCCACCGATATCGCCTCCCGCGGAATCGATGTTTCCGGAATTGAACTGGTCGTCAACTACGATCTGCCGTCGAATTCCGAGGACTATGTCCATCGCATCGGACGTACCGCGCGAGCCGGCCAATCGGGCCGTGCGATCTCATTTGCCACCCTCGACCAGAAAAAAGATATCCGCGACATCGAACGCCTGATCCGAACCGATATCCCTATCGCGAAATTGCCCCCCTTGCTCCCTCTGCGTCGAGGCGATTTTGCACCCAAATCTTCACGCACCGACGAACCCCCCAAGCGCCCATTTTGGGCTAACCTGCCGCCAAAGAAACCGAAATCCTCGCGCCGTCCATCGAGCCGCGTAGGTTACCGATGGCGCCGCCGCCCTTAAATCCCACTCATGGACTCCATTAGTCCATGTTAGCCAACCGGATAACCCTCGTCAGTCAAATTTCTTTATCCCAAAGCGCTAAATTTATCGAAAAAGTAATCCTCGGGGAACAATATCCTGACCTTTTCTGTTTGCTTTTATAGACATCTAAAACAAGCAACTGTGAACGCACAAAAAGGAGCTTACATGAACACGTACTTATTCACCGTGCCGCTCGTGCCCGGTAAGACTGAGTCCTGGAAGAAATATGTGAAGGAAATGACTGGCCCTCGTAATGAGGATTATAAAAACTCTCGTAAGAGTGCCGGCATTAAGGTAGAGCAGGTTTTTCTGCAGACAACCTCGCATGGCGATATGTGTGTCGTCAGGTTGGAAGGAGACAATCCGCTGAAATCTCTCGAGACTATTATGAAGTCGGATACTCCTTTCGACAAATGGTTCAGAGAAAAGATTTTAATCGAAACACACGGCGTGGATCTGTCTCAGACGATGCCGCAGAATCAGCAGATTCTCGATTATCATGAAACCCCGATCAGAGAATATGCCGAGACCAAGAGGAATCGATAGACTGATCAGCCGGAGCTGAGTTCAGCATTTACAGACCCGGGCCATCCAATGGCTCGGGTTTTTTTATCCGTGCCCCAATACCCGATCTTTGTACTTTGGTATCCCATCCAAAGTCCGGTCTACGATTCGGCTTTTGCCGGACTCTTGACGGACCTGCCCGGCCTTATGACGGGCGCCGGATGGGTTTTTCCATTCGTGCTGCAATGCCCGATCTTCGTACCGGTTTAATTTATTAAACCCTTTCCATGAACCACCATTCCCGTATTGCCTGCCCGCCGCAGGCGGGTCATTCCGGCCCTCTTTTTGTCATTCCCGCACCCCCTTTTTGTCATTCCCGCGAAGGTCTTCAGATCCGGCTCCGGACGGACGGGAACCCAGCCGTATCGGCCGCTCTTTAGCGGCCAGCGCATGGTGCGTCAGGTCCTTTCCGCCGCAGGCGGATGAGACCTGACGCCTTTCTCTAAGCGCCGTCAGTCCGCCGAGGCGGATTCCCGCCGAAACCTCAAAATTCCCCTTGCCCAAAACCGGTCTCATGATATATTAAATCTCAGGTAATCGATAATTCATCATATCCGATCGAGGGACTTATTATGAGAATAATAGCTAATGCTTGGGGCATTTTGGGATTCATCTTGCTTCTGCCAATTATTTCCTATTCCGCCACCATCCACGTCCCCACCGACCAACCTACTATTCAGGCCGGCATCGACGCTGCAGCGAATGGGGATACGATCTTGGTGGCAGGCGGCAATTACCGTGAGAATATTAATGTTGGAAGCAAATGGATTCTTCTGAAGTCAATTCAAGGCCCGACTATGACTATATTGGAGCCGCTATCGCCAGCGGCACCTATTATTCGATTCTCAAATGAAGGTATAGGTACTGCGTGTCTGTCAGGTTTCTCGCTTATAAATACATCCGGGGCTCCCGCAGTAATGGTGTCAAATAGTTCGCCAACAATCGAAAATAATTACTTTACAAATCATACGGGGCTAGGCCAGGAAGGGGCCATCATAAGAGTGACCGGATCCTCGCATCCTATGATTAAACACAATTTATTCTATAATAATCCGACATGCTGGGGGGCAATCTGGTCAGATGCCGATTCAATAAATTTCATAAATAACACAATTTATTCTTCTATTCGAGGTATGGTTATCTATTCTCGCGGATCACTGGTAAAGAATAATATTGTCACGGGGTGCTCGCTTTATGGCTTTTATACTGATTGGAATGCCATGACTCGCGACTATAACGATATATGGGGGAATGGAGATGACTATTTGGGTACGATGGAGCCTGATCCCAACGATATTTCGGCGGACCCGCTATTTACTGATATAAATAATAAGGATTTCAGTCTGAGTTATGACTCTCCCTGCATAGATGCCGGTGATCCTGATCCTCAGTATAATGACTATTACGAAACCAGAAATGATATTGGTGCTATTCCGGCGGCAAATCAATTTCCCTTTGTTCGCAATATCAATTTTGGTTTTTCCGAATATCCTCATTCTGCTTTTTCGCCCGCACCTACAATATTTTGGCAAATTCTGGATACCATTCCCATTTCTCAGGAATCATATGAGCTTCAGATGAGTGTGGATAGTAATTGGGTCATCCCGGAGGTGTGGGACACGGGACCGATCAATAGTTCAGATTCATTTGCTACTTATGCAGGGATTCCGCTAGGTAATCATGTTAAATATTATATCCGTATCAGAGTAAAAAGTGGCGGAAGCTGGGGCGGGTGGCGCCAAAGCTGGTGTTTCACCCGTTTCACGACCAGTATCCGCGTTCCCACGGATCAGCCGACTATACAGGCCGGGATTGATATTATGGCTGATGGAGATACTGTAATAGTAGCGCCAGGAATTTATTCCGAAAATATTGATTTCCTTGGGAAAATGCTAGTTGTCAGGAGTTCGTTTGGCCCCGACGGTACAACGATTGTGGCTGCTGAGAATGCCAATGCGGTCGTAAGAATGGTGTCGGGCGAGTCGAAGATTTCTCAGATTTCGGGATTCGTTATTACTGGCGGCGGGAAATCGGGTATTTACTGTCTTGGAGTTTCCGCCAAAATATTGGATAATATAATTACTGGGAATCTCAGCGCTGACGATAATGATGGCGGTGGTATAAGTTTGAAGAATACGTCAGGTTCTCTGATTAAAGGTAATATTATATATGGGAATCACGCATATCGATATGGATCAGCGATTCATGTGGGTGACGATGCATTTGGCAGTCGGGATGATACGATATGTTATAATCTTATGTATAGCAATACCGGCGACTGGGATGTGCGAATATTGGGGCAGGTTCAAAATCTTAATCTTTATAATAATACAATTTCCGTAGCTCAGGCCAGTGCATTGATACACCAGGGAGCGGGTCATGTCGACGTTCGTAATAACATAATCTTTTCAGCATCTTCTTTCGGAATATATGAAGATCCCTATTTCTCCGGCGGGATATCTGTCGAATTTAATTGTATGTTCAGCAATACTACAGACTTATATAACGTTATACCGGGACCTGGGAACATATATCAAGACGCCCAATTCGCCGACCCAATTAACTATCGATTTGAATTGACATCAATATCACCCTGCATAGATGAGGGTGACCCGAATCCGGTCCTTAATGATCAAGATGGCTCCAGAAATGACATGGGTGCTTTTCCTTTTTCCCATTGTGGGGATTTAAATTATGATAGACTAGTGAATATACTGGATATAACCTATCTGATCAATTTCCTGTATAAAAATGGCTTTGCACCTACCTTGATGCAGACGGCCGATGTCAATTCAGATGGTAATATTGACGCTATGGATGTGACTTACCTCATCAATTATCTTTATAAACATGGGTCTTCCCTGCATTGCCAGTGAAAGTATATCTCGATTCCAAAGGCACAAAGCGCAATTCTTGGACGGACCCCCACTCGCAAGTATTGGGCGGCAACGCCCCCAAAATTGGCTGCCAGTGAGACGTAAACATAAAAGTAAACCGTTTTTCACAATTTATCGAAAATCCAAACAGGAGGCAAGATTATGGGACGAGTGTCAATGGCACTGCTAATCGTCGCGGTTTTGTTCACTGCTACCAGCGCATTTGCAGGCGACTGCGGGGATGTCAACAACTCCACCACTGTCAATGCGTTGGATATAACCTATCTTATCAACTTTTTGTACAAACACGGCCCGGCGCCGAACTGCGGACCTGAGACAGGCACGGTTACCGATATTGATGGTAATGTATATCAAACTGTAACCATTGGGACACAGGTTTGGATGGCTGAAAATCTGAAAGTGACGCATTACCGTAATGGCGAGGCGATTCCCAATGTAACTGACAATGCTACCTGGGAGGGTCTTACTACTGGAGCCTATAGTGAATACGATAACGATATTAATAATGTTGCTACCTACGGCCGTTTGTATAACTGGTATTCTGTGAGCGACATCCGCAATATGGCGCCTGCTGGCTGGCATGTGCCGACTGATGCTGAGTGGAAGCAATTGGAAATGTATCTTGGCATGAGCCAGGCGCAAGCGGATGCTACCGGCTGGCGTGGTACTACTGAAGGCGGCAAATTAAAAGAAAGCGGCACAACACATTGGATTAGCCCCAACACGGGCGCAACTAATGAAAGTGGTTTTACCGGGCTGCCTGGCGGCTACCGTGCCAGCAATGGCCCTTACACCGATATAAGTATCAGCGCCTCCTTTTGGTCTTCTACAGATGACGATAGTCAGCAACGCATGGAACCGGAACCTGTTTTACGTCAATTCAGGAGTCAGCCGCTACACTAACAATAAGCGAGTCGGTTTTTCAATTCGGTGTGTTAAGGATTGAAAATAAGTTGCGTCAGGTCTCACCCCGGTCTTAGCCGTGATGAGACCTGACGCCTTTCCAAGATCCGCTGAATTAGCATTTCGTTAAGTCACTCTCGCCTAAGGGTTTGCCTTTCGCGTAATTTATTATTATCCACCCCTATCCCTCTTTCCCCCAATCCTTTATCAAAATCACTCCCAAACCGATGTTGATTCGGAACCCTCCCCTTATATGAAGGACCTATATGAAGAAAAATTGTGATCTCCGCCATTTATTGTCGGAGAAAATACTATATCCATGCCCCTTTGCCGCGCCTTTTCCCCCTCCTCCTTTTTCGGGAGATAGGCTTTACAGGCCCCGGGCCTGAGCCATATTTGCCTTTAAGAGGCTCTCGTCTTTCTTGGGTTTGTTCCTCTTCTTCCTTTGGAAAGGAGCCCGGGGATTTACCAAATCGAACCCACCGAAAAACCGGTCATCCCGCAGGCGTATCCTTCTGTGCCGCAAATTCTTGCGCCAGCGGAAAAACACGACGAAAATTTCAGAAAGCGAACCCATTTTCCCCTAACTCGTTGCAAACCTTTCAGAAACGCCATTTCCAATCGGGTTCGTTTCCAACCACCATTATTCACAAGCCCTTGGCTTTTAACGCGATATAATAATTCGTTACAAACCCAAATAAGCAATATGCGACCGGCAGATGTTGCCTTTACTCGTGTCATGCCGATCTCATCTTCTCGTTACGTGCTTGGTCCGCCGCGGCGGATCCACATCTGCCGGTACATTAAAAAGGCGGACAACTCTGTCCGCCTTGATAAATCATTCCAATGGCTAAACGTCGAGGTTTCTTACGTACCGCGCATTTTCCTGTATGAAATCGCGGCGCGGCTCAACCGCATCCCCCATCAGGATCGTAAACAGATGATCCGCCTCGGCGGCATCCTCGAGATTCACCAGCAGAAGCGTGCGCGTCTCCGGATCCATGGTGGTTCGCCAGAGCTGCTCCGGATTCATCTCGCCCAGACCTTTGTATCGCTGGACCGTAATCCCCTCGCGCCCGATCTGAGTGAGTATCCGGTCCCGTTCATCGTCGGAATAGGCGTACTGCTCGCTCTTTCCCTTTTGAATTCGATAGAGAGGAGGTTGTGCAATGTAAATCCTTCCCGCTTCGAATAATTCGCGCATGTAACGGAAGAAGAACGTAAGTATCAGCGTTCTGATATGAGCGCCATCGATATCGGCATCGGTCATGATAATTACTTTATTATATCGCAACTGGGTCGGGTCGAAACTTTCGGCGCCGATCCCCGTTCCGAGCGCGGTAATAAGAGCGCGAATTTCATCGTTCGATAAAATTTTATCGATTCGCGCCTTTTCGACATTGAGAATTTTTCCCTTCAACGGGAGAATCGCCTGAAATCTGCGGTCGCGCCCCTGCTTGGCCGAGCCGCCGGCGGAATCGCCCTCGACGATATATATCTCGCACGATTCCGGGTCGGTCATCGAGCAGTCAGCCAGTTTGCCGGGCAGTGCCGCGTTGTCGAGCGCCGTCTTGCGGCGGGTGAGCTCTTTCGCTTTTCGCGCCGCTTCGCGCGACCGCGCCGCCGATATTATTTTCTCCGCGATCTTCCGGGCAATCGACGGATTCTCTTCGAAAAATTCCGCCAGGTTGTCGTTGGTGATAGTCTCGACAATACCTTTCGTCTCGGAATTGCCGAGCTTGGTCTTGGTCTGTCCCTCGAATTGAGGATCAGGCACCTTCACCGATATTACCGCCGTCAACCCCTCGCGGGAATCATCGCCGACCACGCCCGTATCGCCATTCTTGATCAGATTATTCTTGGTGATATAGTTGTTGATACTTCTCGTCAGCGCCGTCCGAAATCCCGTAAGGTGTGAACCGCCTTCTATGGTATTGATATTATTTACGTAGGTGAACAGGTTCTCCACATAGCCGTCGTTGTACTGGATGGCGATCTCAACATCGGTACCATCTTTTTCCTTCTGGAAATAGATCGGCTTACCGTACAGTACATTCTTGTTCTCATTCAGATACTCGACAAATGCCGACAGGCCGCCCTTGTAGTGGAATTCGAGCTTTTTGTCGACGCGGTGATCGACAAGAATTATTTTGAGACCTTTATTGAGGAAGGCCAGCTCCCGCATTCTTGATGCTACTATGTCGAACTTGTACTCCACACGGGAGAAAATTTCGTGATCGGCGAGGAAATAGGTTTTGGTGCCGGTATCTTTTCCGGCCCCGGTCTTCGCGACATTTCCCTTGGCTACGCCGCGGACATATTCCTGACGGTAGATCGATCCATTCTGGCACACCTCGACCCAGCACCATTCTGAGAGGGCGTTGACCACCGAGACGCCGACGCCGTGCAGGCCGCCGGAGACTTTGTAGCTGGCATGATCGAATTTGCCGCCGGCGTGCAACATGGTCATGACCACCTCGAGCGCGGATTTCTTCTCGGTCGGATGCATGTCGACCGGAATGCCGCGGCCGTTATCGGTGACCGTGATGGAATTATCCTGTCCAATTTCAACTTTGATTAAGTTGCAAAATCCGGCCATCGCCTCGTCGATGGAGTTATCGACCACTTCGTAGACCAGATGGTGCAATCCGCGGGCGCTGACATCACCGATGTACATCGCGGGCCGACGGCGCACCGCCTCAAGACCTTTCAGTACAGTAATACTGGCGGCATCGTAATTTTGACCGTTCTTCTTCTCTTCGTCTATAGTCGTAGTATCACCTTTCATTTTTCCGTAATTCCTTTACTATCAGGAGACAAAATGAATCCTTTTAACCGCTTTACCGCCGGGAACAGAATGTATTTTCTCCAAAATGGTTTCAACCTCAAGCGACAATTGCTGACGCCAGACAGAATCAGGCACCGAGACAAGTAAAGTATCATTTTCATATCGGAGCGCCTTGGAAGCGTATGCGATTCTTTCGCCAACGATCTCGGGCCAATTGATAACTACTCGCCAACCACCCAATTTGTATGTCAGACCGTAGCTTGAAAGCAGTTGGTCGAGCAATGAGCCAAGTTTTGATGTCCGTCGGTCTGGGGCTGATTTTAGAGTCATTTTCATTACGATTAATTATACCTATATTTAAACCCCATTGCAAGGGAAAAGTTCACTATTAACCCATTAAAAAACAATGAGTTGCGATAAATAATTGAAGTATTTTTGAGAATAATTATTTGGGCTGTTTTACCAGCATTTTTCGACAGATTTGAGATGTTTTTTATGCGGGAAACGAGAATTTGGAATATAAAAGTCAGGACCCTCCGGTCTCATCAATCTAACAGTCAAATCCTGACAAGCCTGGCATCTTCGGATAGAATGGGCATTTTCTTTCTTAATCAATCGCTTTCTTCTGTGTTCAGGCGCATAAACCGGGTGAGAAACAATTTCGTATCCGGATTTTGGATCATCCTCGTCCAAAAATCGGACACCTGCAATCACATTGCGGGTGCCGGGTTCATAAACGGTAACGCCGGGACATTCGATGAATATTTTGTCCTCTGGAAGATTGCATTCCGGCTCGGGTATGAGATTTGGATCGTCATCTATGAAAGGATAAACCGATTCCCGCGACGTGTAATCGGATTTCTTGAAGGCATATTCTTTTGGCATCGATTGTTTTGGCATGAGATCCCCCGGTCGTTAGGATTTGAAGATCAGCACTACCGAAAATAGGGCCACAGTCACTGGAAGAATGTAGGTGAATGAGTATGGCAGAAAATACGTAGCGACAAAGGTTACAGCCACGGAAGGAATGACAACATAGCGGAGGACGTCGAAAGTAATATGCAGGATTTTGGCCAGAAGCAGGACTGAGACGGCTAATGCAAGAATAATGGCGGCAATAAGGCCGGGTGCGCCAAATCGATCCTGAATGAACTGTTTGCAGACAAAAATCAGGCTGGTGGAATCAATGGCCATTGACTGTTGAAAAAACTCGTGCATTCTACTCCTCGGTCTAGAAATCCTCGATAGGTTCGATGGTAAGCGAGGATTCCCCTACGCGGCTCAGGCCGGTCATTCTCTGAGTCAGAAAATTTTGAGAAGTCATCCACTGATGCGATATCGCGAGAACTTCACTGCTCTCCACCTCGGTCATCCAGTCAAGGACAACGGTGTCAATCTGGCGACCATCGACCATCACATCATCCATAGTAAGCGTAAATTTGACCTTCATGATTCCCTGCCTTTTTGCATTTCGCTTTATCCCTTCTGCAACTGGTTTTTGCAACCGCGATGCCGCTGGAGGCCAATTTATTGGGCCACAAGCTATCCTGTTGGGAGATAAGGGAAACCGCCCAGAAATTGTTCAGACCTTGCGCATTCATCTGAGTCAAAGGCTGTCTTGTGATTCATCAAATTATGGTATGATTCCAATAGGGAGAGGGATAACAAAAATCCCGGTCACGACAGGCGACCGGGATTTCCATCGTTATTGCGGATTTGTCCACGCCTGATAATCAGGTGCGGTAATTTCGTGTCGTCCTTCCAACCCCCGATCAACGCAGCAATGATAGAGATGATAGGGAGGTCGATCATTGCCCCGCCCATGGGCAGAGATATTACTGGAATATCTCCGTGCAAGCGCGGCGAGCCGAAAGGACACTGGGTGACTCTTTAAATATTGCTTATGTATACCGCCCGCATAGGGCGGCGCTAACGTTTCATAGGCGCATCCTCCTTCTCCGGCTGACAATCGGCGGTGGGATCTAAGAGGGAAGGGATAGGCGCGCTCTGCCGTCCAAATAGCCAAAAAGTAAGAGGGCCTTTAAAAGAGCAATGGGGATATAGTGGGGATCACTATATTAATAATATCCCAAAACAGCGACATTCTGTCAAGAGATATTGCATGAAGAGCAGAATTTGCGCAGGGTGGAAGGATCTGTAAATATTTCGGTTGGAAGCGGGATTAAGAAAAAGCGAGACTTATTCTTTCTTAATCTGACTGATTATATTATCAGAAGTAGTGATATATGCGAATCCAAACGCCAGATTAAGTAAACTGGCCAGGTGCATTTCCTCATTAATACTTCCTGTGGCGTCGGCAAGAAAATGAACTCTGAAGTCTCTATAATACGCGTCCCGGGCAGTTGACTCACAACACATATTAGTCATGATTCCTGTAATCACAAGATCTTCGATTTTGAGACATCGCAGAATAGTCTCAAGGTCGGTATTATAAAAGGCCGAATAGCGATGCTTAAAGATTACCTTTTCCCTCGATAGGGGCACGAGATCATCATGCACTTCACTCTCAGGGGTCCCTTCAAGGCAGGCGCCCTGCCACCACCATTTCATTATGCCGGCGTCGATAAAATCGGGATGATGCACATGACAGGTGTAAATTACGGGTCGCCCTGCGTCCCGAAAAGAGGCAATTAGCTTTTTCACATTCGGAAGAATGGCCATGCCACCGCAAGTGAAGGTCGGGGAATTCGGATCAAGAAAGAATTTTTGCATATCGATTACTAGAAGGGCAGATCGATCTTCGTTAAGTTCCAAATTGTGACTGTTGAAGGGACTGATTTTTTCGAGCCAGCTCTTGGCTTTGAGCTTAAGATTATCGGTTGTGACGTAAGGTTGGGAAGTAGTCATGGGTTCCTTTCGCAAAATTGACCAAAGCAATATTTAATATTTTCTGATTTTGCCAGTGACCCGCACAGGATGACATGGTCTGTTTTCGGGACTTATGGCGGGCGGAATATAAGCTTGGGCAATGGGAAATGAAAATGGTTTTTTATTATTTTGAGGGTGGTTAAAGAGATCACTACGGATTCTGAATGCCTACTCTGTTGAGATGATTAATTTCTTTTGCACTTGACGCGATCTAGAATCGTCATATATTTACAATATCAAAAATCTTCATAGCGAAGGGATAGGTTAAGGTTGAAGAAGGCGATATTTCTATTTATTTGTGTCGCATTGATTTCACCGATCAGCCGAGCGCTCCCGATTACGACATTTGCTGAATGCCAGCGACAGTCTTCCCCCATAAAATTGACATCCTCTGGTGACGGCCCATTTGTCACGCTGGCGGTTCATAATGTCGGGAAGATTCAGATATCGCTGACAAATATCGGGCAATTCGGAGCAGGAGGATTAGCTTCGATGACGCCGGGATATTTTGTTCCCGATCCATTAACCGGGCTGGGGGCGCCATATTGTACCTACCCCGCCAATTCCAATATAGATTATTTAATGGTCGGTGGCATTTGGGTGGGGGCGATTGTGGATGGAGATACGCTTGTATCCGTTGCAGCTGAGGATGCCGGCATGCCGTCAGAATTCTGGCCGGATAAATACCCGGTAGGAAATTTTGGCATGAAATCGATACTGACTTCGAGCAATTTTTTTTCGGAAGATGCTATTTCGGAGCAGGATTTTGTTGCCAGGTATTGCGATACCCTCGTGGATCCAAGACGTTACATTCCCGATATGGTCGAGGGCCGACCGCATTATCCGATGAATCTGAAAGTAACTCAGAAAAGTTATGCGTGGAGTTCGGATTATGTGGACGATTTCATAATTATAGAATATCGCCTTAAAAATATCGGACGGGAGACAATGGAGAAGGCATATTTTGGAGTTGCATGTGGAGCCATTGATTTCCGGGCCGGGGCTTGTGCTGGCCGATGATCTGACCGGTTTTCTGAAATCATCATCGGATCAGGAATGCGGCATAAGTGACAATTTGAATATCGCGTATGCAATCGATAACGACGGCGACCCTGACGATCTATATAATCCCACCAATTTCACATCATCATCGCCGCTGGGGGCATTTTCGATCAAACCGCTGGGGCTTCAGGATTCGATTCAAGTATCCTACAACTGGTGGCGATCAAACTGTTTTGGGTGAAGCGGGCCGGATTTCGGTCCTCGTAGAGATAATTCCGAGGACGACCCATTCCGGGATATGAATGGGCTGCTGGGGACGCCATTGGGCGATAGAAATAAATACTATGTCTTACGGCATAAAGAACAAGATTACGACCAGGCATTCAGCAGGCGGGATCATACAGGCGAAGGATGGCTTCCGGTAGCCCCGGACGCCGCGGATTTTGCATATGGGGCACAGGACAGGTATATTTTGTCACTGGGTCCGTACGCGATTGAGCCGGGGCAGGAATTGCCTATACCGATAGCGATTGTCTGCGCTGACAGTGTGCACAAGGAGCCGGGCAATTTCGCAAAGAATATGCTTGACCGTTATTATCCGGAGGAGTATTACAGACATCTTGATTTCTCGCCTTTGATCAGAAATGCCCGATGGGCGGAATGGGTATATGATAATCCGGGGTACGATACCGATGGGGACGGCTATAAGGGAAAGTGTGGAATCTGCTGCCTTGACTCGGCAGTTACCATTGATACAACCCTATTCCCCCCGGAGACAACGATGACTTGCCGGGTTGCCGATACGGTCTGGTATGAGGGAGACGGGGTTCCGGATTACCGCGGCGTGACGGCGCCGCCTCCTCCGGTTATTCGTGTATACCCTAGGATGAATGAGTCTAACACAGGGGAATTCGTGATCCGCTGGAATGGATACAGGAGTGAGCATACGAAGGATATATTCAGCGGAAAATATGACTTTGAGGGATATCGAGTATATATATCGCTGGCGCCAAGAAGAAATGACTTTAACCTGCTGGCGTCATACGACAGGGAAGATTACAATAGAAGGATATGGGATGTCTTCCGAGGCGAGAGCCTAGATTCATGACGCCCCCTTCAGCTTGGATTCCTTGAGGCAGCTGTACGGTGAAGATTTTCGACCATTGGGACACGGGATTGATAACCCGTTGTATGTATCCCATCCCGGTGGGAATGATACGGCTTATTATTTTGAGGCGGTGGATTGGGATTACTCCAATTTGAACGATACGACCAGGATTCACAAAGCTTATCCGGGAGTCTCATTTCCGTCGACGCTGAGTCTGGATTCTGCCCGAGTCTATTATCCGGACGAATTAAACGACAGGGGGGAGTTCAAAGTACTTCGAATATGAATATGTGATAAAGAATCTTCTGCCGTCACAATTGTACTATCTATCCGTAACGGCGTTTGATTACGGCTCGCTGTGGACCGGCATCAGCAGTATGGAAACAAATCCTACGACAAATATGGTGGCAGAGTATCCTCAAAATTCGTCGAGTGTGGTGGAAGGGGCGAAGCTTAATGTAGTAGTCTATCCGAATCCGTACAGAATAGATGGCAGGTATCGCGATATGGAGGGTGGCGGATTTGAGGGAAGGGGGGAGGAGACCAAGTCTGTAGACAGGACGCGCGCGATTCATTTCGCCAATCTGCCGCATGAGTGTGTGATTAGAATATTCTCGATTGATGGCGACCTTGTAAGAGAGATAAAGCATGATTATCCGCCCGGTTCTCCCCAGAGTTCGCATGACAAGTGGGACATGATAACGCGCAACACGCAAGCGCCCGTCTCGGGAATATATTATTATTCTGTCGAATCCGAATCAGGGAATCAGATCGGGAAATTCGTGATAATTATGTAGACTACAATCGCTTACAGGTAATCTCAATGGTCCGGAAAATTCAGGAATCGCTTCTTCTGAAGCGATGCGTACCCAAAGAAACAACAAATCCCCAGCCTCGCAAATAAGGCGGCTGGCAGCCACTTTCTGCTGATTTTATGGGATTTAGGGGGTTGTATTTGGGGGAAAATTTGTTATATTAAATGGCTTTGGATTTCGATGTATAAAGGAGATTAATTATGGCAGTAGCATTATCAAATAAAACAATTCTCGGTTTTTCGGCGATTCCTGATAAAGAAATTTTCGAGATGGAAGATATTTATGGAGCCAACCATTATCGACGGCTGAAAGCGGTAATTCGTAAGACTCAAGGCGCTTGGCTCTATACACAGGATAACCACAGGATTCTCGACTGTTTGGCCGCCTACAGCGCCGCCAATGCAGGGCATCATCACCCCAAGATTGTCGATGCGATGATCAGAGCATTGCAGGAAAATTATGCGTCAGTGATATCTAATGTGGTTTTCACCGACGTGCTGGCTCTTTTCCTTAAAAAGGTCGCCGAATTTGTCCCTCAGTTGGGCACAAGGTTCGGTTCCAACGGCAACAAGGTTTTGCCTAAGAACGGGGGAGTGGAATCGGTCGAGACGGCCATCAAGCTCGCGCGATATTATGGATTCAAGGAAAAAGGAATTCCGGACGGCAAACAGGAGATTATCGTCTTCGAGAACAATTTCCACGGCCGGATGATCACGATAGTGTCATTCTCGACCAACCAGAAATACAAAGAGGGATTTGGTCCCCTGACTCCGGGCTTCAAAGTTGCTCGCTACGGTAATCTTGAAGAAGCCGAAAAGCTGGTCAACCAGAATACGTGTGGAATTCTCGTTGAGCCGATGCAGGGAGAGGGTGGGATGTATCAGCCGCCCAAGGGATTCTTGAAAGGGCTTCGCGATCTGGCCGACAAACATAATTTGCTCCTGATTTTTGATGAGATTCAAGTCGGGCTTGGTCGTACGGGGAAGAATTTCTGCTTTCAGCACGAAAATGTAATTCCTGATGCTGTAATTCTTGGCAAAGCGATCGCGGGCGGTATGGTACCGGTTTCGGTAATGGTGACCAATGGCTCTCTCATGGACATGGCCTTCAAGCCGGGTTCTGACGGTTCCACCTTCGGCGGATATCCATTAGCCTGCGCCGCAGGATTGGCCGCTCTTGATGTGATTGTCGGAGAGCGTCTGGCTGAGCGTGCCGCCGCTACCGGCAAGGTACTGAAGAAGAAAATTATGGATATCGCCTCCAGGTCGAGCCATGTGAAAGAAGTTCGCGGCGAGGGGTTATTTATCGGGGTAGAAGTAAAGAACGGCGATGCGATGATATTTTGCGAGAAACTTCTGGATTATGATATGCTCTGCAACGATAGCCATCACCATACAATTCGCATTTCACCGCCACTTATTATCAACGATGATGAAGTTGATTACATTGCCGAGCGTTTAGAGAAAATTTTGGTCGATTAGAAAAGCGTCCCTCTCTTAATACCCGAGCGTCCCCGCCTTTGTGGGGACGCTTTTTTTTAGGGCATCATGTACTCAATAATTGTTCGGTCTCCGGTTTGAATAGAACCCAGAGTCCATAAATGCCCAGAGCGGTTCCAATCGGCACGGAAAATGTTGCGATGATCGACAAAATTATTCCCACGATGCGGGACCATCGTCTCATCGAGAGAAGGCCAGCGCCGCAGACAATATCGGGGACGCCGCGAATTATAAGATACATCGCCAAGACCTTCATAATAATGGTCAGAATCGCCAGTTCGCTCATCCCAAGATGGCCAAATCGTCCGGCGCCAAAGATAAGCAAAAGGGTCAGACCTCCGAAGATGGACAAGATTCCGTGTACGATAAAGAGAATTCCAAGCAATCGAATGTGGTTATTCATAAATCATCCTCCGACAGGTGGATTTTGTAATCAGAATGTCATTCAATTTTATTAGACGGGGAATTTGAAGGAAAGTTGTGGTAATTTGGGAATTGCTTACCCGGTGCAGCGGTGAGACCGGGCGGCAATAGCACCCCCAAAATTTATTGAGATTGCAATCTCAATAAATTTTGGGGGTGCTACGCAAATAATATATCAGGCGGTCTGCTTTTTCGATTTATGGATTATTTTGGGCGGGCCGGTGTGGGTGATTACATCAGGCGTAATAACGATTTCTTCGATATCATCCTTTGAAGGAACATCGAACATCAGCTCAAGCATCGATTTTTCGAAAATCGAACGCAAGGCACGTGCGCCCGTCTTTTTCTTTTCCGCAATCGCGACCGCCGACCAGAGGGCATCCGGTTCGAAAGTAAGCTTGATTCCTTCCATCTCGAACAGCCGAATATATTGCTTGGTCAGGGCGTTTCTTGGTTCGGTCAATATCGTGTACAGTGCATTTCTGTCGAGCGCGCGCAGAGCCGACACTACCGGCAGGCGACCGATCAATTCCGGAATCAGGCCATATTCGAGCAGATCGGTCGGCTCGATATAATCGAGAATATCGGCCGATTTTTCGCTGATGTTCAAATTTTCCGCGTTGAATCCAACCTGCTTTTTGCCGACCCGCCGCGCGACAACTTTATCTAACCCTTCGAACGCGCCGCCGCATATGAACAGGATATTGGTAGTATCAATAGGTACAAATGACTGCTCCGGGTGTTTTCTACCGCCCTTTGGTGGAATATTGGATACGGTCCCTTCCAAAATCTTGAGAAGTCCCTGCTGGACACCCTCGCCGGAAACATCGCGGGTGATCGATGGATTACCTGATGTACGGGCGATCTTGTCGATTTCATCAATATAGACAATACCGCGCTCCGTGCGGGCCTGACTGTAATTGGCGGCCTGATAGAGACGGACGAGAATATTTTCGACATCTTCGCCGACATATCCGGCTTCGGTCAGAACAGTGGCATCGGCAATGCTGAAAGGCACCTTGAGGAACTTGGCCAGAGTTTTTGCGATGAGCGTCTTTCCCGTTCCGGTCGGGCCGACCAATAGTATATTTGATTTTTCAAGCTCGACATCGTCATCGCTCTTATGCCGCTCGCGCCTATTTGACGCTATGCTATTGATTCGTTTATAGTGATTATAAACCGCGACGGCTACATTCTTTTTGGTCTCCTCTTGACCGATAACATACTGGTCAAGGAAAGCCTTTATTTCAGCAGGACGGGGGAGAGCCGCTACTTCGCCCTCTTCTTCTTCAACCGGAGAGGAGATTAAAATGTCGTGACAAAGGCTGACACAATCATTGCAGATGAAAGCCTCATATCCCGCAAAAAGTCGTTTTACCTTTGCGGCCGATTTCCCGCAGAAATTGCAGCGATGCTGAAGGCCATGAGGAGGCTCTTCATTGTCATATCCGTCACTTCGATCTTTTTTTGCCACCTGTCCAGTCCTTAAGATTTCTTCTCTTTTCGCCTGAATTCGTAAATCTTATCGATTATGCCGTAATCCACCGCCTCCTGCGGCGACATGAAGAAATTTCTATCGGTGTCTTTTTCAATTTTCTCCATCGGTTGGCCGGTATGGATGACCAGGAGTTCATTCAACCTGGTCTTGGTCTTGCTGAATTCCCGCGTCATGATTTCGATATCCGTGATTTGTCCCTGAGTCCCGGCCATCGGCTGATGAATCATTATTCTCGAGTTGGGAAGGGCCGCCCTCTTTCCTTTGGTGCCCGCCGCCAGAAGAAACGAACCCATTGATGCTGCCAAACCCATGCAGGTCGTGGCTACATCGGGCTTAACAAATTGCATGGTATCGTAAATCGCCAATCCCGCGGTAACCGAGCCTCCCGGTGAATTGATATAAATAAATATATCTTTCTCAGGATCCTCGGCATCGAGGAAAAGCAACTGCGCAATAACCAGATTAGCCAGATGATCATCTATTGGAGCCCCGATAAAAATAATCCTGTCCTTTAAGAGACGCGAATAAATATCGTACGCCCGCTCCCCTCGTCCGGTCTGCTCTACCACCATCGGTATTAACATCTATTATTCCTCCGTGATTCTATAGTTCCTGTTTTTCCTCTTGAGGAGCGTCTTTTTTGTCGGCCCGCTCCAATTTGTCGGCCGGGAGATAGGTAACTTTGCTCAAAAGGAAGTCAAAGATTTTATCTTCGAGAATCGAATCTCTGATTTCCTGAGTTCGCCCGGATTTCGATAGGACCTCTCGCGCCTTTTCCGTGTCCATCTTATACCTCTCGGCGAAGCCATTTATCCAGTTTTCGGTATCTGCGGGCAAAACTTCAATCTTCTCCAATTCAGCCAGACGATTTGACAACAAATGCCATTTTACCGCATTAACCGCGGTCGGGCGATACTGTTCCCGAACCGTCTTCTCATCAAAATCTTTGTAATTTTTCCGGAAATCCTCAATGAGATTATCCAGATAGTTCTGAATCATTCCCTCGGGAATGATGAGAGGGTTTTTGTCGAGAATCAGGTGGGTAATCTCTCCCTTTTTCCACTTAAGATGATCAATCTCTTTCTGAGATTTAATATCCTCACGAATTCGCAGGCGAAGCTCCAGCATGGTTTCAAATTTGCCCATCTGTTTGGCGAAAGCGTCCGAAATATCAGGGAGGATTTTTTCGCCTACCGACAGGACATGGCAGTGATATTTCAAGGTTTTTCCGGCAAAACGTTCATCGGAATAATCGGACGGATAATTGATAGTCATCTCTTTATCTTCGCCCGCTGACAGGCCTGCCAGCCCTTCCTTGAATTCCTTTATGGTCAGGTCGCTTGACAGATCGATTTCAATATCTTTGAATTCATCATTTTTGAGAACTTTCTCGGCGTCCTCCAGTTTTTTCATATTGACCTTAAGAACATCGCTCGGCCTTCGCAGGTCGATTTACAATGTCTACGCGGGCGTTGCGCTTTCGAAGATGTTCGACTAAGTCATCAACCTCGGAATCGGCCACCTGAATGTCTGTCTCGGGGAGTTGCAGATTATCAAAGACGACTTTATCAATCTGGGGCATGACTTCCAGCCGGATAGTATACTTAAGAGGTGTGCCTTCTTTTAGCTCATGGCTGGGGAAGGTTGGTCGGGAGGCAATATCTAGGCTGTTGTCCTTGACCACTTGAGGAAAAGTCGAGCGAATCAATTCATCCAAAACATCCTCGAAAATGGCGTCGTGAAATTTTGATTTGATAATAGACAAGGGAGCTTTCCCCGGTCGGAAACCGGGTATTTTGACTTCTTTGCGATATTTGTGATAATATTCAGCAAAGGTCGCATCGACTTTTTCTGCGGGAATCTCAACTTCAATTTCTCGAACCAGACCCTCAGAATGTTTTATAAAAGACTTCAACGCAATCTCCTCAGTAGATAGTTACGTGCGAAAGGGGGGATTTGAACCCCCACCCCGGAAAGGACTGGATCCTAAGTCCAGCGCGTCTACCAAATTCCGCCACTTTCGCATCATTTAACTTATTGTGTATCGATAACTTATGTCCATTTCGACTTTTCCATAAAAATCGCAGGTGTCCAAAAAGTGACTATTCCTTAATTATTAAGACATCTCCGAAAGTTGCTTTCATACCTGGTCTCCATTCAGTAATAGTCATTCAACTAATTCCTCGATAAATGACAATTTGCAATTATTATCATTCAATGTCAAGCCAAACGGTAGAAAATAGGCTTGCCGGTGGACAATAGGAGGACCCAATGGCCAATTAGATTTATCCCTATTTTCACACCGACAAAGTCATAAAATCTTCAATAAATGGCTACAATATATGATTGCGCATTATCGCCAATATATCTTATTGCTGAACGGCGTCTTGCGTTATTGACGAAATATTCCGATATTACTGCTTTGCCTCCGTCTGCTAAGAAATTAATCAGACAGGGGGATCTCCTCCATTCCCCTGAAAATCAATCCCTTAGTGCTGGCAATCATCCAATCGGGACATAAGTCCTAATCCGTCCTATTTCAATATATAGCAATCAGTTAATATTCCAGAAATATTTCCGATATAGCATGTAATAGCCAAAAATGGATATTGAGTATCCAGAGTTAAACAGGCATGAAAAAAGATTTCGGCATCTTTAAAATTTTATTTATAGCCAGTTTCATATTCTGGTTATTAAATCCCAATATCGCACGCGCCATAGAAGTCTATTCGACCGCGTCGATCGCCGGGGAAGATTCGGTATTTCAGTTTTCCCTGGATGTGGCCGGCTCGAATCGATTCCTGATAGTCGCCATAACTGTAGAAGAGGGCAACTTTGCCCAGACCGTCACCTATGCGGGGCAGTCTTTGTCGCGCGATACCGCCCGGGCATATAATTCAGACAAACCCCTGGCAGAAGTATGGCACCTATTAAATCCGCCTATTGGATCCAATGAGGTACGCGTGTCCTTTGGAGGCGGGAATAAAGTCATGGCAACAATAGGGGCTGTCACCTATACGGGGGTCGATCAAATTACGCCAACTGATGGATTGGTATGCGAACATGGCGATAACTCGTCCCCCCATCTTAATCTTTTAAGTGACGCGGGGGATCTTGTGCAGGACGTGATGGTTTCCAGATCAAATGGGATTCCGACGGCGGGCTCAGGGCAGAGTATTCTCTGGAATCTCGAAATGGGTGGCGCGGGCAAGACCGAGTCATTACGGAGCCGCCAGCAATATGCCGGGCCAGAAAAATCCAAATCTCGTCTGGCATTTGCAGGAGTCGAAGGAATGGGTGATTATCGGTTTCAATATCAATCGTACACCCAACTCTCGGCCTATCTTTAGACCAGTCGATTCCCAGACGGTAATAGAAGGTAATAATCTTTCCTTTGCATTGTCAGCGTCAGATCCCGACAGTACCATACCGATTCTAACCGCTGCGAATTTGCCGACCAACTCTTCTTTCTCAGACAATGGAGACGGCACCGGGCAATTCAGCTTCAGTCCCGATATCAGTCAGGATGGTATCTATAACGTCTCTTTTATTGCGTCTGACGGTGCACTCGCCGATACAATGATAGTGACGATTACCGTAACGGATCTCAATCATTCTCCCGTACTGAACCCGATTGGTTCCAAATCGGTCGAAATCGGTAATTCGCTGCATTTCAACATAAGCTCACTGGATCCCGACGGGACTACCCCGGTTCTGACTGCAATTAATCTCCCGGCCAATGCTTCTTTCGTTGATCATGGAAACGGGACCGGTTCATTTGATTTTACCCCCGATCTCGCGCAAACCGGAATCCATCTCGTGACTTTCGTGGCTTCCGATGGCTCTCTGGCCGATAGCGAAATCGTTTCAATAGATGTAGTCGATTTATCCACCCTGAATTATGTCCGCATTGAATATAAAAATGGAACCCCCATAAATAATATGACATTGACCACCGACGATGACACGACAACTTTCTATTGCCGAGGATATACTTCCTCAGGTAATCTCATCGGTGATGTTTCTGTCACTTGGTCGATTATTGGCTCAGATTCAATTGGGTCCGTTCATGCTGGGCCGGACGCATTTACTTTGCTTACCTTGAAGAAACCCGGAACCGGTAAAATAGTCGCCGCCTTCTCCGCCGGTGTTGAGGATACCACCGGAATCATAACATGCCTGGCGGGTGAATTGACCCGTCTGGAAATAAGTCCGGATTCTGCCGACCTCAGGATCGGCGATACTCTCAGATTCACTGCGTCGGGCTACGATTCCGATGGAAATCCCACTGATTTTGGCGCTCTTTCTTGGAGGGTCCGGGGCCGTGTCGGGCAGATCGATAATTCCGCACTTCTGACGGCGGATCATCCCGGAAAAGCCTTTGTCATTGTTTCGAGCAACATCAATGGTGTCTCGGATACCTCTCAGTGGATTTCCGTCGAGGAATTGTATCTGTCGACTATTTCGCTGGGCAATAGCAACGCATGGCCGGGTCAATGGGGAGACTTGAGTTTGGCCTTTAGGATCGATAACTACTTCGATGTCGCCAAATCCATAACCGGAATTTCTATCAGGCAAGCCATACATGGACCGGGGACAATGCTTCAGCGTTTTGGTAATATCGACTCGGTGGCCTTTTGGCTGGATGCCGACAACGACTCCCTGCTGACAGGTTCAGACAATCTTATAACCAAAGCATCTTTGAAGACGGAGAAAATTTCGCTCTCTTTCTCCGGCATCCCATTGCCCGCTTCTGATGGAAAAACGTTCTTTGCGAGCTTTAAGACAAGCATCTATCCTCATGACGGAGACTCAATCGATCTGTATATTCTCCCCGCCGTCGATGTCTCATCGGTAGACGGCACCATCGTGAGAGGACCGGATTCCGCCAATTCCTATGGATATTGCATTATCGATGGTATGACTTCAGATCAGGTACAGTTGACTGGCGCTGGGGTCGATTCGTTATTGCCGGGAGGAGAGTTGCAGCATATTCTCACCATTGATATCCCCCAAAATGGATATATGGATGATACCCTCCTGTCATTCAGTCTGGTGAATTCCGGTTCGGCTATCGGCACCGATATCGATACTATCCAGCTATTTGCAGATGATGGCGACGGCCAATGGAACGGAAGAATAGACGAAAAATTGCTGGGTGATATGGAGTATACCGGAAGAGATTGGAAAATCAGCGGGCTGAGTGAAATCCTGCACGGGAGCTTCCAATCGATTCTTCATAGGTGTAAAATCATCTCGATACCTGACATCTTCGCGCACTCTTGCTTTTCAAATTCCAATCGACGGGATTGAGGTAGCCTCCGGAAACGATGGTCCCATCGATACTCCTATCGGTCCGGCCGACACCATAATCATTCAGACAAATTCGCAATTTCAACTCTCCGCTATTAATCTCCCGGGGAAGAACCTGATACCGGGTGACATCTCCTGCCCGCTATTGCGATTGGCCGTGGACAATGGGCTTTCTTCAACAGTGAATGTTGACAGCGTCGCGTTTGCCTTAGTCGCCAATGATCCGGGCGGAGCCTCTCAGATAGAACCTGGACAGCCAGATCGATAGTCTGATCCTCTATATTGAACGGGATGGAACTGATACCCTCCTGGGGTCGGCCGATTCTGTCCTGGCCACGGCAAGAATATCAAATGGAAAAGCCGTATTCAAAACCTCCGGGATTATTGTTCCCGGACAGGGGGGAACAATAAATTTATCCATTGCCGCGGCGCTTAACCTGAGACATAGCAAAAACGGAAATACCCTGAGCATCCAATTAAAGAGTGCGGATGATTTCTTTATATCTCCTTCGGCGGAGATTGTGGCTGATTTCCCATTAAAAAACAATAACGAATTCATGATTGATGCTTTCCCCGCCTCCGCCATTACTGTCTTTCCCATCGACGGTACAACATTGTATGCCGGACAGACAAATCAAGTTGTGCTCGACTTTGAACTATATGGAAATGGGTATTCCTCGGATCTCCTGAAGAGAATCGAAATGCGGAATAAGGGCACGCTTAATTCGAGTCTGCTGACTGGAGCCCTGAAACTATGGGAAGATAAGACCGGAAATGGTTTTACATCCGATGATCGGCTGGTATCACCATTCAGTTATAATTCCTCACAATGGCAGATCGACAGGCTCTCCCTCAATCTTGATACTGCCGGCAGTCGCTTTATCATAACATTAGATATCGCCGATTCACAATTTGAGGGCGGCTCGTTTCTTCCCTCCATTCCTGTGGGCGGACTGGAGTTTACCTCTGGCACAATCGGCCCGGATGATGCTTCGGTTGAAAACCCTGATTATTTTCTGATATTCCCCGCCGATAGAATGACGGCCATCTCGATTCCCATGTTGCCGGACACCGTTCAGCCCGGGGCAACGAGCCAGAGACTTCTTACGTTCGCCCTTTATAATGGATATTCTGCCCAGAACATGGTCTTTCAAGGCGTCACGTTCTCAAATGCTTCTCAAAGTTATTCCGATCCTGATTTTGCCGACTCGGAATTGGGTCAAGTCTCATTATACTTGGACGCCAATGGAAATCGAACCTGGGATACTGATTCACTGATTGGCACCGGGTATTTCTCCAATGGAAAACTGCAGATTTCCGGATTCAACGCTCTCTTATCTTCAAGTGCCCTGTCTTACTTCTTCTTGATTGCAGATATATCCGATAATGTCATAGACGGTGACCTCATGGCGGTCAGCATAAATAGCTTTTCCGATTTTCAGTTCTCTCAAGAAGTAAGCATTGACGGAGACATGCCAC
The DNA here is from genome assembly GCA_963813655.1 of uncultured candidate division Zixibacteria bacterium. Classification (GTDB taxonomy): domain Bacteria; phylum Zixibacteria; class MSB-5A5; order GN15; family PGXB01; genus CAWEZN01. Next base: position 193,316 of record CAWEZN010000011.1, read on the forward strand.
TGTCCCGCGGCGGGCTCCTTTTATTGGATGGCTCAGTCGCGGAACAGTTTTGGCCTGTATCCCTGCCGCCAGGAACGGTCAGCCCGGGAGATTCAAATATTACTCTGATGGCTGTCAGGCCGGCCAATAATGGAAATCTTACTGATTATCTGACCGGATTAACCGTAGCGAATAAGCTCGATTCCGGCTCGGCTGGTGTCGCCAAAATGGAATTATGGCAGGATAATAATGCCGATGGGGTCTGGCAAACCGCCGACCTTTTTATATCCGATCTCAGCTATTCAGGCGGCCTATGGAGCGCTGATAATCTGGGAATAAGAATCGCAGGCAGCGATAGGCCTTTATTATTCGTCAACGCCGATTTTTCCTCCAATGCTCCATCCGGCGCCCGTATCCAGGCACTCATCCCTGTAAATGGATGCCAATTTGCCTCAGCTAATGACGGCCCCTATGACGCGCCAATCGAAAGTGACTGCATCATTTCAATATCAGGATCCGGTATTAAGATCAAAATGTCTCCGCTGAAGCCTTCTTACACGAAAGGGCAGCTGATAGCTGTCAGCTTTACCGTCACCAACCTGCACGCGGATACTGTCGATGCGGTTTCCGGTGAATTGGTTAATTCATTGGGAACAGCCGTTGCACGAATGGACAGCGCTCGGGTCGGACCGGTACAATTGGGACCTGAGGACTCGACCGTCTTCACTATCTATTTTACGGCTACCCAACCCGGCGATATCGGTTGGGTCATAAAGGCTTCAAGTGAGGCTCAGCAGGATTCGGCATCTCAGGTACAAACAACGATAACCAATATACAAATGCCCCCGCCTAATCCGGTAGTGCGATTAACCAGTTCAATGCCTACTGGTGTAATCCGCGGACAGACAAACATTTTCCCGCTGAGCCTTGACCTGATTAACACCGGGACCCCCGGCGTGAATGCTTCCATCTCCGTTGATAGCCTCGGGCTGACGGTTACGGATGAATTTTTGGAGCTGCAGGCTGCATCCGATGTCTTCTCTCAACTGGTTCTTTCGTCGGGGTACACCGTCTTAGCCATAGTCGATAGTCTGCCGACCGACCCCAATATTTCCTTTGTCTTTGAAGAACCTTTGATTATACCGCCCGGCATTAACAGGCGTCTGACCGTTCTGGCGGATATCGACACTACCGCCGAGGCCGGCAGTTTTGCCTTTGCCCTGCTAGATACCGCCGCAATTATAATGCATGATATCAATACCGGCAACTCCGTCGCCATGGACTCATCCGTCAAATATCCTATAAGAACGGCTGCATGCCAGATTACTGACCCGTCTTACAGCGTGTGGGTTTCCGAGCTTGCCTCCTTCGTAGGCGACCTGAATAAAGGACAACAAAATGCGGAATTACTCAAACTGGGACTCAAACATCCCGGTAATCTCCAAAGCTCGCCCATCCAATTGACTGATCTATCTATCTGCTTCGTCAATGATGCACAGGAAATGACTGCACCCTATGGGCTCCTGGATGCTGTCGAAATCAGCCACGGGGGATTCCCTCTCGCCAGAGTAACAGGCAATGATCTCAGCTCCATTCCGCTGAAGATATCTTTAAACTCCCCTCTAACTTTGGGCCCCGGTCAGTTGGATACTATCGATATAAGAATCATGGCTTCCACCGAACCGATTCTTCCATCGTTCAGGATGACAATCCCCGACAGCTCTGCTTTTACTCTCCGAGATCTGAACTCCGGTTCTCTTCTATTTGCCGCCACTGATACCAGCGAACTGGCCACCGGCTCCGTTTTCCCAATTTCTTCGGGAACAGTTGTCTTCAAGTCACCCGCGTTGGCTCCCGAAATATGCCTCTACAATTCCCTGCCTCCTACCATTGTTGCCGGAATGGACTCATTGGAAATCGGCCGCATATCGATCTCCTATCCTTTTGGCTCCGATGTTTCGCCCATCCGTGCGATTGCCGCTAAAATTGCTATGATTGACACTTCGGGAAAGCCGATAAATTCCGATTTGCTCTTTGACAGGATTGGGTACAGGTTCAACAGTCAAGGTGCAAACTATCAAAGTCAAATTGAGTTTGTAAGCGGCTCCGCTCTCTTTCGGCTCGGGGATTCCGGGATTATTCTCCGTCCAGGGGATAGCGCCATTATCCGACTGGTCGCTGATATTGAGCCGGATGCCCCCATAAGTCATTTCTCGATGATTGTCGAATCAGGCAATTCACTCTTATTTAGGGACGCCACCGACAGTGTTAACACCCCCGCACCGGCGCTAGCAATGAATTGCTCTTCATCTTTTCCGTTTATCTTCGGACCCGCCAAAGTCCTTTTTCCAGCCGGCCGACCGTCGTACACTTCGACTCCGCTCGGGTCTAGAATAGTCTTTCCATCTCAATCAAATGTCTCCGTTTTTGAAGGCACTCTGCAATACGGCAGTGCCGCACCAGTGGGCGATTTGATCATTCGAAACCTCTCCGGCCGACTCTTTCAGAGAACCGGGCAAGGCTATGTTCCAGTGGATGGTGGAATCCTCTTATCAGCCGTTTATCTTACACTGAATGGAGCGCCAATGGCAGTGGACACTATTCTGAATAATGACAGCATCTTTCTCCAATTGCCCGAGGGCTTTACGGTACCTCAGGGATCCGCTATTGACTTGAGCCTGAGATGCGACATAATCGGTAGCGCCCCCCTTGGAAACTATCTTATCCAATTTGCCGATTCAACATTCATTGATATTGTTGATAAATTTCTTGATTCCAGGGTATACCCAACGGTCGGTAACACTAATTATCCTTTAGCCTCTTCGGAAATTGTCGTTTCTGCCGCCGAATTAGGTGCCTCATTTACGAATTATCCCAATCCGTTTATGCCCTCACAGGGAGGAAAAACAAGGATAGGGTATGTATTGGGAGAGGATGCAAATGTTGATATTCAGATTTATACTATAACTGGCGAATTTATCGATGATATTGTTATTCAGGCTTTTAAGAGCGCCGGAGCACATCAGGAAGAGACTTGGGACGGTACAAATTCGGCCGGACAGAGCGTGGCCTCCGGCACATATTTTTGTCGGATAAAGGCCCAATTTATTTCAGGACGAATTGAAAGCTATAAGAGAAAAGTCAGCGTAATAAGATGAAAAAATTCCTGGTTGTCATATTTATCTTCATAATGCCATTTGCGGTAGCTGATGGTTCCAACGGCGCCGGTTTAAATTCCCCCTTCAGTCTAGGGACAGGGGCGAGAGATCTGGCCCTGGGCGGTTCAAATTTGGCTATCTCCGATCCCTCGACCGCTCCCTACTGGAATCCCTCGCGTCTGGCGCAGGTCGAAAGATTCTCCGCAACTGGCCTCTACAGCCGGTTGTATTATACTGATATCCCCTATCAGTATCTTGGCATCGCCGCTCCCACAGTGGATTTCGGAGTTTTCGGGTTGGGCGTCTTCCGGCTCGGAGTAGATGATATTGAGATCAGGGATTCCAGCAATTTCTTGCTTGGTACGACTTCCGATAATCGATTTGCAATATATTTCGCCTATGCCCGCATTGTATCCGGGACTAATATCGGATTCAGCGTTTCTTTTGAACATCATTCCCTGGCTGACCATAGCGCTACCAGTTCGCCCGGTCTGAATCTATCCTTGAGCCGTGGACTTAATCATCCCTCTTCTTGGCTCCGTAGCGGCGCCATTGCCCTCGTGGGACGAAATTTGATAAAGCCGAGAATAAAGCTTGCGGAAGAAGAAGTAAGTTCGCCTGCATCCCTTTCGCTCGGACTTTCAAGCGTCGTTGCTCCGAAAGCGTCCTGGCAATACTTGATATCAGTCTCGGCCAGCATGACAAAAGAAACCAACTCGTCGGTGGATTGGGCGGTCGGGGTGGAACAGAGTCTGAAGAATCTCCTTCATATCCGGGCCGGACTTCGAAGCGAGCATCTTAATCTCGGGGCGGGAATAGGCAATGATTATCTCCGTTTCGATTATGCCTGGATCGACAGAGATCTCGATCCCCTCCACCTTTTTAGCGTTTCCGCGGCCTTCGGTAAGTCGACTCTCGAGAAGAGAAAAATACGTTCTGAACGACGTGAGGCCGAATTCAATCGCCTAATGGGCGAGCGTCTGACCGGAAAAAACCGCGAAATGGTTGATCAACTTTCAAAAAGGGGGAAAGAGTATCTGGACGATGGCCGTCTCTCGGAAGCATACGAGTACCTTGAAAAATCTCTTTTCATCGCCCGATCTATCGGTGAAGACACAGTGAAGATTGCCCAGGCTCTGGGGCAGGCAAGAGAACGCCTCGAAAAATCGATTCAAATATATCAATATACGCAATTCCTTGATTCTGCTAGGACAATGCTGACAGGCAAGGATTATCTTATGGCCCGATATTATTCTGAATTGGCTCTGGAGAAAGAACCTCAGTCCGCCGAGGCAGATAGCATCTTGCAGGCGGCGGTGGCGGCCATTCAGCAGGACAGCGACAAGGGAACGAATTGTTATCAGTCAAATATCGTTGGTCGATTCTCTGATTAATTCCGGCAAGCTCTCTAAAGCTCTGGAGATTGCGCGCGGTCTCGAGAAATTCGCCTCCGATTATCCTGAAGTAAAAAGTGTCGTCCTCAGGGCCAGAGTTGATTACTGGAAGAATCTGATCTCTACGGCATATATCGACGGAGACTTGGCCTCTTGCGGGATTCTGGTCGACTCTGCTGCCACCCTTTTCCCGGGAAACAAGTGGTTCTCCGATTTTGGCGAGCGGCTCGCTGCGGGAAGGGCTAAGGAAATGTCAAATATGCCTCCTCCGAAGAACCAGATGGAGCTTAGTCCGCAAATGCAGACGCAGATGGCCAATATGTATCGGCAGGCCCAGGAGGATTTCAAGAACGGCAATTTGAATTCGGCAATTTCCAAATGGGAAGAAATAGAACGGCTCTGCCCGGGATATTCCTCGGTTCGTTCCTATTTGGTGAATGCCTACAAATTTATGGGCGTTGAGCTTTATGGGAAAAATCAGATGAATGATGCTATCGCAATATGGTCAAAAGCGATACTGCTCGATCCAAATAACTCTGAAATCAATAACTATATTAAAAGGACTCAGGGCGAAATCCAGAAGCTGAAAGAAATGCAAAATGGAAATTAAACAGTCCTCCGCGACCGAAATCTCTTGGCCCCGGGCAAAGGATTTCAAAAAGTCCCTCAGGGTTCAATTTTCTATCTATGTGTCGGCGCTCATATTGATCTTGATGCTCTTGACGGGCTATATAACCACTACTAAATACGTGCAGTCTGCGACTGTTCATGTCATCGAAAGACTCATGTCCATCGCACGTTCGTATTCAGGTGCCGCTGGAAAGCATATTATTTCCGAAGGAGGCCCCGATCAACTGATGCTGAGCAATATCTGTAGGAAAGTCGCGGCCGAAAATCCGGAGATATTCTGGGCCGGTATCACTAACAAGGATATGGTATTCATCGCACATACAGACATTAAACAGGTCATGGCTGCCCGGCAATTCGTGATCGGAGGCGGCAGTGAATTTGGACAAATGCTTCGTAACGGAGAAAAGTTCAGCAAAGCGAAAGATACCCTCTTGGTCTCGATACCGATTATGGAAGACAATATTCTGCTTGGGCAATTGTGCCTTGCAACCGGGAGCAACCAGATTATTGAAGCTCGTCGTTCCTCTATCGTTGCCGTGGCTTCCATCACCCTGCTTGTAATCCTAATTGGAATTCCGATTACCCTTCTGGTAGTCCACAGAAAATTGCGCCCGATTAGCACTATAGTTGAACGACTTCGAAACATAGATATCCAAAACCTTTCTTTCGAACTACCTTTTAAGCGAAAAGACGAACTTGGTTATCTGGCCGAAACCATTCAGGTGATGTCTCTTAAATTGCAATCTTCGCAAAAGCAATTAATAGAAAATGAGAGAATGGCCAAAGAACTGGAAATCGCCAGAGAGATCCAAGCCAATATCCTCCCTAAGCAGATTCCCGTTTCCGATCAATTTGAGTTCGGCTGTTCCTATCAGAGTGCCCGGCAAGTGGGAGGAGATTATTACGATTTCATCGATTTCGGCGGCGGACATCTGGGATTTCTGGTCGCTGATGTCTCCGGAAAATCCCTGCCCGGCATGCTTGTCATGCTCCTTACGCGAGACATAGTTCGGAACCTCTCCCGAACAACGATAGAGCCTTGCCAGATGCTAAGTGCAATCAATCATGAGCTTTTTGGCAATTTGAAAAAGGGCATGTTTGTGACCATGTTCTATGGTTTGGTTGATCTGGATACCAGCGAGCTTAGATTCGCTTCGGCCGGACATAATCCTCTGATTAAGTTAAATAATCGCACCACTGGCCCGGTTCTTCTGAAAACTAAGGGGTTTCCGCTGGGATTATTCCCGCCGTCTCAATTTGATAAGCGAATCGAGAGCGGGAAATTGCAATTGGAGCCGGATGACATTCTTATACAGTATACTGATGGCATTACTGAGGCCAAAAATGAAATTCAGGAGGAGTTTGGAATGGATCGCTTTGCCGGTCTGCTCCAATCTCTTAGCGCCCTATCCCCGAAAGAACTGCTCGCGAGAGTATATCACGAGCATGAGACCTTTGTAAAGGGCGCCACTCAATATGACGATATTACAATTATGGCCATGAAATGGAGTGGCCGCAATTCGAGCACGGAAGCCGGAAGCATAGAGAAAGGCCTGCATGTTCTCAACAGATAAGAAAAGCCGGATAATCCATGCTTCGAATCTCTTGGATGATAAAGAAGCCGAGGAATTTCTTGAGCGACTCAAAGACTCGCTTCAGGACGGCATAAATGATATTATATTAAATTGCTCTCAATTGAACTTCGCGACTTCAAAACAGATCGGGACATTATTGGCGGCATTCGAATATTGTGCTCAAAAAGGCATACGCTGTCGAATTTCTTCGCCGAAGGCCGATCTTTGCCGAATGATTAAGATGCTGGATCTTGAAGTTGTTCTTTTGCCTTCGGGCGCGGATGACGAAACCACGATCCTATTCAATACTTCGCGGCTACCCGTTTCCAGACAGGTTTCATATAGAAATAAATTCATCGCGGGCATTGGGGAAATACGGGAAGCCTCCGGCGAACTCAATCGCGTGTTGAGGAAAGAAAACTGGCCCGGATCGATTATTTCTGACATTTGCACTATCTTTTATGAAATCTCAACAAACGTCAGACTATACGGCGGCGGCAACGCTGCAAACAATATTGAATTCTCGATTGATTCCAACGAATCTGGAATAACCATGAGTTTCCTTGATGACGGGCTACCTTTTGATCCGACTCGGTACAAATCCTACGATGACGTAATTCATGCGGCCAAGAGTGGCAAGACAAGAGGATTTGGAATTATCCTGGTCCGCAAATTATCAGATCGGATGAAATATAGAAGGGAAAACGGGACCACAAATATCTTAAGAATTGAAAAAAGGTGGGATAGTGGCCGAGAATGAAAATATCATATCGGTTATAAAAATATCCGATAGTGTCATAAAAATTAATCCGGGCAAGATGCTTGACAATTACAATGCCCCCGAAGTTGTGGTCATACTTGAGAGAGAACGGGCCTTGGGAATCAAAAATGTGATAATAGACATGACTGAGCTCGAATTTTTATCCTCCGCCGGTGTGGGCGCCATACTGGGCAATGTCGAAGCCTTCCGGGCCATTGGCGGCGATATCATTCTCCGCAATCCCTCCGGCACCATATACCATATCCTTCAACTTCTGGATGTTGCGGATTATCTGACCATTCGCCGAAGCGAGGGCGAGGCAATGTCGCTCTCCAAATCTAAAGGCTAGCCGATCATGAGTGAACGAGATTCAACGATTCGATTGAATATTAGTTCGGCGGGGGTATCGTCAGAACATGAAATTCATGCTCTGGCTTTGAATGCTCTTTCTGATCTATCGCGCCAATTCTCGCAGGATCCCAACTTCCAGAGCCTGATAAAACTGTTGGTCATGACCATATCCGGCCAATTTTCGATAGCCGATGTTTGCATTCTGATACAGCCTGTAGAGAGAGAGACAAAGACTCCATATTTATTCGCATCTGGTCGCTTTAATAGGAATTCAGAGGCACTGAGGATATCGATCCCGGAGGAACTACTGGATTACTTCTCGCCCGACAGAATGGCCAAATCCGCCGAAGACATCATTGGGGTTCCCTCACTCAGAGAATTCGGACAAAACCTGAAGAGTTCGGGCATGAAACTCATAGCTCCTCTGATCAGCAGCAATAATCTTGTCGGGGTAGTCGGAATGGGCGACAAAGTGAATAAAAAGCCGATCTCCGACTCTGATATTATCCTTCTTAGAGTTTTGCTTGATTCGATCACTCCTCTCATCTCTTATAGTCGTCTGTTTACTCATGTCTCCGATCTCAATACCTGGTTTGTGGAGATTCTCAACAGCGTCAAACATGGCGTGCTTGTCTTTGATTACAATGATAAGCTGCAAATGGTGAATGAACCGGGGTTGAAAATCCTCAAGGGCCTCAACTCCCGTTTATCTGGTGGCGAGCTGCCCACGGGGCTTCACATCAGTTCGATTTTCGAGACCGGACCATTCCCTGGCTGGTCAAATCGTTTCCTGAAATGCCGTTCCGGATTCGTGATGAGTCCTCAGGAGACAATGATCGCCAAGCAAAATGGCGCCGATATGATATTCGCCGTCTCGGTCTCCTTGATTTGTGATAATGCCGCCCAGGGTTCCGATATGATTGTCACACTTGATGATATTACTGAAATTAAGGAGAATGAGCAGCAGATATTTGAGCTTCAAAAACATGCCGAAATAGGCATGCTCGCCTCTTCGATCGCCCATGAACTGAACAATTTTCTGGGAATGATCTTGGGGGGAATTGAATTGCTTGACATGTATATTAAACAGGCTAATCCGGATAAAGCCAAAGCTGCTCTCGATCAAAGCAAGGCATTCATTTCCCAGATGGCAAGGTTTACGGCAGGGTTGATGGATATGAACAAGCTGACCTCGATAAAGCAGGGTGTAAATATAAACAGCCTGATAACCAATATTCTCTCTTTTGTAAGCGTCCAGAAGAAATTCAAGTGTATCATAACTCAGGTAGACATTGATCAGACTGTCCCACTCCTTTATGCTGACAGAGATCAGATTACCCAACTGATACTCAATTTGATGAGTAACGCGGCTGACGCCATAAATGACGCTCATAGGGCGAATGGATGTATTATAATAAAGACGACTCGCGAATCGGACGCCGTGAATCTATCCATATCCGATAATGGTATGGGAATCAAACCTGATCTAAGAGAGAAGCTATTTAAATCCAGATTTACGACAAAAAGCGAGGGGCATGGCTATGGCCTGATTACATGTTCAAAAATAATCGAAAATCATGATGCCCTGGTAGCAATAGATAGTACTCCCGGCAAAGGCACAACTTTCGAGATTAGATTCCCCATAAGTACCTTGACAGACTTTACTTGATTAATTCCTTAGCGCCATAATATTGGAAAAATCATGATTAATTGGCCAGTGATCTGTTCTATTTCCCACCGCCGGCACCATGACCCGAAATCCTGCTGAAGACTGGATTTGAAACTTGGCAGACAAATTTTATTCTGGATAATTGCCTGCCAAATTTAAGATTATTTCTACATTAGAGCAGTGGCGGGACATCAGAAGGGTTGAATAGAATTTGCATATTGAAATCGTCGTTGTCCGGTATTTGGTGGGCCAATGGCTGTGTATTCGCCGTGACAAATTCCAGAATTAAATAGATTAATACATAGTTAATTGCGTTTTGGGTGTCCAAATAATGTCTAGGGTCTGTCCAAAATGAACCAAGATGAGCCAAGATGCTCCAAGCAAAAAATTGCCGTAAGCAGTTATAGATCAGCGGAATACATTGATCTACAAGCGCTTACGAACTCGCCTTGATCGCATCCTCCGTTCATCGCGTCTACCAAATTCCGCCACTTTCGCATCAAGTGGCCGAAATATATCTTTTTTAGGAAAGTAAGTCAAGAGCGGGAGAACTGTCCCTAACCTTTAGGAATATTAAATCAAAAACAAATCTGCCGCACCAAATACGTCACTGTTTTTCAGAGTGCAATAGTGATACTTGTTCATTGGATAGGAGATGCCCAAGGCTAGTTGGGGTTCGAATTAAACTGATTAGGAAATGTGAGGGATTGGGTAATTAGTTTGAATGATAGCTTGATTACATCGGGCTATCGAATCACGACAAGTTTCCCCTTTGAGTCGGAACCGGAAACATACCAAAGATAGGCGCCTGAGGCAATTTTGCTGCCTGATTCGGCGGTTCCGTCCCACTGTACATCGTCTGATGATATATTGGACCATTCTTTTACGATCGAGCCTGAAACAGAAACCAACACCAGATCGGAGCCTTTGGGAATATCAGTGAAGGTCACATTGTCGCCGCGATTGGGATTATACGGATTGGGGTAGGCGTGTGGTAGCGGGTTAATCGAAAAATCAGATAGGCTATTGAACGAATAATCATTCGCCTTCACCCGCCAATAATAATTTTGACCACCGTCGAGTCTTTCTGTCACTTTCCAGGAAGTGATTGTCCCCTCCCCCTGGGAGACAGGGGGAGAGACTGCGACGACATTCATAAAAAACGAATCGGAGGCGACTTCGAAATAATACCTATTGTCAGAGCGAGGGCTAATGTTATTGATAGCCAGGATAGGATGCGATGAATGAAGCTCGCTTCCCGGAGCAGGGCTGGCGATAGCCACCTGCTCATCCTGAAGATCGAGAACGAAGTCGGTTTGGGCGGCGGCTGACGCCACATTTGATAGCTCTGATTCATTCAAAAATTCATCACGAACCTTCAGGGCAACATAATAGAGTTGTCCCGGCTGAAGGCCGGACATGATCATGGACTGCGCTGTTCCCGCAGGCGCAGGCAGGGGGGTGCTGCGATAAGGGATGATAGAGTGCCACGTAGTGTCGCTGATTGGATCGATCGCGTATCTCATGACGTAGGCTGCTGCGGTCCCAATTGAACCGTCGTCACCGGTGGCGGTCCAACTAAGAAGTATCTCACCCGAGCTGGTGCCCGGTGCGGCGGTTAGGTCATCGATTCGGGCGGGAGCGATCTGGTCCAAAGTAGCCCTTTGCGGAACATTGGAGAGAGATGACCAGTTAGGAACCTCGTCGGCGGTCTTGATGGCAAAATAATAGGTCGTCCCATTCTGCAGACCTGTAACCGTGAAAGTCTCGGCGCTTCCCGGGGTTTTAGGGGCGGGCTCGCCCGTAACCTGGGTGGCCGAAGCCCAGTTAGCATCGGTAATGGTTGAAATCGAGTAGCGGATATCGTACTGCGAAGCTGTTCCGACAGAACCATCGTCGCCGGGAGCGGTCCAGATTAATGCGACTGAAGTCGATGTGACAACACCTGTCGACAGATTTGCGATAGCTGCCGGCGGAACGGATTCCTGAGCTGTCGCTTTGCTGACGATATTGGATAATCCCGACCAGTTGGGGACTTCATCAGCAGTCTTAATGGCGAAATAATAAGTAACGTTGGGAGAAAGCCCCGAGACGGTGAATGATTCGGCGCTTCCGGCCACTCTCGGTGCCGGTTCGCCGGTAGCCTGTGTTGCCGAAGCCCAGTTTGCATCGGTAATCGTCGAAGTTGAGTAACGAATATCATACTGAGTGGCCGTGCCGGTTATACCGTCGTCACCCGGGGCAGTCCATGTAAACGGGATTGAAGTCGATGTAGCTGTGCCGGCGGCAAAATTTGTAATGGCCGCAGGAGGAGTAGTCTCGGCCGTAGTTGCTTTAATGGCGACGTTGGAAACGGCCGACCAGTTGGGCACCTCGTCAGCCGCCTTTATTGCAAAGTAGTATGTTGTGTTCGAATTGAGGCCGCCAACTGTCATTGCCTCGACTGTGCCTGCGACGTGAGGTGTCGGTTCGCCGACCACCTGAGTTGCAGAGCCCCAGTTGGCTTCGGTGATTGTCGAAGTTGAATAGCGGAGATCATACTGGGTGGCATTGCCGGTGGCGCTATCGTCGCCGGGAGCGGTCCAGGTGAGATCGATAGAATTAGGCGAGGCTGCGGCCGCGGCCAGCCCGCTGCCGGCGCCGTAAAGCGAAGAGGCAAATAGAAACGGTGCGAAGAAGAGGCTGACAATTAATATAAGTTTTGATACCGATTTGGTACCATAACTTGCGGAACCATTCATACAATCCTCCAAAATAGAATTCCGATTTTTGCATTATGCTATTTGACAGGATAATGTTATCCAAAAAGCGTGCCGCCGTGGAGGGAAGTGCGATCATATTGTCCGGCAGCATGTTAATATGGAGAGTAAGGCGGGTTTCCCATATCTGTTAGAGATTCAATCAGAGCGTTATTTGACCATTGGTTAAATTGTGCGCAGGCTCAATAAATTTGAATCGTCGCTGGTCCAAGAATTATCCGGACAAGACGCCCCCAATATTTTGTTGACATGACGAATGATCGACGTCGGCCGATTGAGGAGGATCGGGTTGGGGGCCTTGCTTGTACATGAAGTTAATCAGGTAAGTAATATCCAAAATATTAATATTTCCGTCGCGACGAAGATCACCGCAGAATGAATAGGGAATTGCACCCATATCATTGCGAGAACCGTCGGGGTCGTTATATGCGGGATCGGGGTCACCAGCGTTGATACAGGGGGAATCATATGATATAGAACAGTCAACTCTTAGCAGAGGATCTGCACATATATCGCCGATTCCAGCATAGTAGAAATTATAATAATTATAATTTGAATTTTGATACACATCATTATAGAAAAGTTCCGGCTCAACATCATCAGTATGAATGCCATACCCCCTATTGAAAGCTATTATGTTATTCCTGATAACCGGGGCAACGGTCGAGAAAGTAGATATTGCTCCGTTCTGAGAATTAACGATTGTATTGTTCTCGATCAAAGCAGGCGCTATACCTGTCAGGCTTATCGAAGCCCAGTCTGTAATGCTTTGATCACGCAATATATTTCGCCTGATAGTAGGGCCTGCATTGGTGCAATAGATACTTTTCGATCCACCCTCAAGCGTGAAGCCCTCCAATATTGAATTTCGAGTTTCGTTCTCGTCGAATATGACAAGATCAGCCGGAGGATCATTCGTTATTATAGTGAGTCGCGGCCCTCCTTCTGATTTGACAATAATTTTCTTCCCTCGAAAGTCAATGGACTCATGATATGTGCCCTCCTTCACCAGCACAGTGTCAAAATCCAATGCGATATCTATGGCAGTCTGAATAGTGGTAAAATCTAGAGGAACGATGATCACTTCGGCTATGAGATGAGTTCGGAACCAAGTATATGCCCATTCTCCCCAATGCGCTCCATTATTTAGTCTAATTCTTAAATAATAGGTTTCATTGTCGGCCAATGGCAATCCTGCATAAGCCGTTTCAGTATTATTGCTACTTATTGGCCCCGATGCCCACATTTCGGCGAATGTCCATTCATTGTCAATGCCAATTTCAATATCATATTGGACCTGTATTGTGCTATCCCGATCGCGATATTGCCAGGCAATTATTGGACTTAGCGAAAATGAATAGTGCGGCTTTGTCGGATTTCCCATATCAATTTCTAATGCCATCGGAAATTGATAATGAGTGGGAAGCGCACCCATATCGTTTCTCGTTCCATCGGGATCATTATACTGCGGACCCGGGTCACCAGCATCTATACAAGGCGATGAGTAAGCAAGATTGAAATCTTTATTTGTAGTATCAAGGAATGCTGCATCAGCAAAGATATTCTCACTCCCGGGAGTGAAATTGTAATTAGTTTGATTATTATATGTGCAGTTGTAAACTGCGACAATTGGACCAGCCTCAATAGGGTGGTATACCCCAAATCTCGATGCATGTGTGATTATATTATTTCTCAAATAGAGAGTCCCATTTCCCTGGTGTAGGATTCCGTCACCGCCGTCAGTAGTCCATATAGTATTGTTATTGATTTGCAGGTCTTGTACATTCCCGAGAGACCTAATGACCGCAAAACCATAATTATCATATATAACATTGTAAGAAATGGTATCATTTTGACTTGCAATGTCATTGTCACCAATGTGTAATGCAGCACCATACATCGCCGCACGATTTCCGCAAATAACGTTATTCCTGATCAAGGAATTTGATGTATTTCGGAGAGTGATGCCACCGCCGAAATTAGTCTCAATGCTGAAATTTTCAATTATAATGTTATCAATTATTGTTGGTGATGAGCCCACACAATATATCCCACTCCTATTACCACCCGTTATTGTAAAACCCTTTATTTCTGCGCCCTTGGGTTCATTGTTTGTGAAAGAAATCGTTTCGACATCTCCAGTACCCTGTATTGTAGATGCCTCTGCCCCTTCGGAGCTACATAACTTGATCTTCTTTCCCAGAAAATTTACACTTTCTTGGTAGAAACCAGGCGCCACCAGCACCGTGTCGCCATCGGTGGCGGCGTCGATGCCAGCCTGTATAGTTGGCTGGGCGGCGGGAACGTGGATAGTGGCGGAAAAAACTGCGACTGGATGGATCAGAACGAATAGAGAGATTATGAAAATGTAATATCGATATCGCATACCAGGCCCTCCGAAAAGCAAGGAAAAGAAAACCGATTTAGTTTAATATAACGTTCAGGTCAGATTTTCCAAGAAAAATTTGTTCGTTTTCGTTGGATAATAAAGGCGGAAGAATCTGCCGATCACCCGACGAAGCCCCGCTCGGGGTGGGGCAGCAAGTTTTGACGGGGCAAGCTGTGTCATTTAGAACATCCTCAATGTGGGGCAATAAGGAAGAAGAAACAGATGGGTCGATCAGCCCGGGGAAAGCTATCCCGGCACATGTGGACATGTGCCGGGTTCAAGTATTATTATTCTTAGTAGTTCAGTATCTTGTCGACTTCGTTTTTGTCGACATCCATTACATACTGTATACCGCTGATGTCAGCAGCTTCGTGTGTAAGTGCCCAGATATCATCGCGCGTGATATGATTGAGCGCAAACTTGCGACAACCCGCCATCAGCTGGCGCAGTCCCTGTGCAAGCCTTTCATAGTATGTGTACAGGCCCAGGGCGCCAGTCGGGATTTTTTCGAATTCATTATTGCCGAGCTCCTTGCGCAGGTCTCCGGCGGTCACGAAGATTTCGTCGACTGTGTTGCCGAATCGTTCGACGTAGACCGGAAGCTGATTCTCTTCCATCGTACGGCCAATGGTCTTGCCGACCATGGCGGCTGCAATCGGAGCACGGGCCATGCCGACCAACTTGACAAAAGGAGCGCCCATGGAGAGCCCCTTGAAAATCTGATCCTCGAAAGTGAATCCGCCAGCGACCGCCAGTGTTGGAACATATTTGCCCTTGTCGGCCAACTTCTTGGCGTACGAGTATAGCATGGAATGGAGCTCTACCGGCGGGACACCCCATTCATTCATCATGCGCCACGGGCTCATGCCGGTTCCACCACCGGCGCCGTCAACCGTGAGCAGGTCGATTTTGTACTTTGATGCAAAAACGATCGCTCGGGCCAGATCTGCAGGACGATACGCCCCGGTCTTCAGGAAGATATATTTGGCGCCGGCTTTGCGCAATTCCTCGACCCGTTTGGCAAACGATTCTTCCGTCACCATGCCGACGCGTGAATGGCGCTCGAATTCCTTGAAGGCGCCTTTCTCGAAGGCCTTGATAACATTGGGATCGGTGGGATTGGGAAGGACTACATAGCCTCTTTCATAGAGCATCTGGGCTTTTTTCAAATTGCGTATTTTTACTTCGCCGCCGATATTCTTGGCGCCCTGCCCCCATTTGAGCTCGACTATCTGCACTCCCAGCTTCTGAATGGCATATTCCTGCACTCCGAGCCGGGTATCTTCTATGTTGGCCTGAACGATAATGGCACCGTATCCATCGCGCTGATGGTCCTTGTATAGATTCACACGGCGTTTGAGATCGACCGTATCCACCACGCGTCCCTCTTTGATAATCGATTCTACATCCATGCCGACCACGTTTTCGCCGATCGTAAGGCCGGTTCCCGCCAAAGCCGAACCTATCGCAAGACCTTCCCAGTTATTCTTTGCGATATCAGTCGAACCGATACCGGGGATGATCCACGGGTAGCGGAATTTTACTCCCTTATCGTAGCCGAAATGAACTTCAAGGTTGACATTGGGGAATATCGCCTTATCGCTATCGGCTTCAATACCGTGAGCGCCCACGGCGGTGCCATTAATATTAAAATGCGAATAGTCAACCGGATAGACCTTCTCGCCGGCGGTTGTGATGACGCCGAATGGCTGAGGA
The DNA here is from genome assembly GCA_963813655.1 of uncultured candidate division Zixibacteria bacterium. Classification (GTDB taxonomy): domain Bacteria; phylum Zixibacteria; class MSB-5A5; order GN15; family PGXB01; genus CAWEZN01. The sequence continues at coordinate 209,695 of CAWEZN010000011.1, forward strand.
TAGATGACCTCATGTCCGCGATAGGCAGATTTGCCTATTTCGCACATACCGATGCATCCGTCGACGCAGGTGACACACATCCCTGAGGCGGGAACGACTGACTGTTCGGTTCTGTTTTTGGTCAGCGTCGCCGCCGTTGCATTTACTCTCGAAAGTGACATTTATATTTTCCTCCTAAATATTTGATTTCAGCTTTTCTTAATTATCTCGCAGGCCACACAGGGGTCCATGTAGCACATCATATCGTCGAACTGCTCCTTCTTGACACACGGTGGATAAAGATTGGCGCACCCGCCGCAGATCGCCTTATCCGGATCGGTAAAAGTGCATCTCAGCTGGCAAGCAGGGCAAACATAAATGCACCCGCCGCAGAGACGACATTTTTCTGATTTGATATCGAATGGAGTGCCGAGACTTCTCTTCTCTCCTCTTCCTCGGAAGCCGATCGCTTTGGCCATCATCTGTTCCTCGCACATCCGAACGCAGAGACCGCACATGATGCAATCATCATGCTCCTGGCGAAATCTCTGCTGGCGCACCTGGAATTTGGAAGCCAGGTCCTGGATAACCTTGGATTGCGGACAGGTCGCGAGCAGGAGCTCCAATATCATCATTCTTGCTTTCATGACCCGGGACGATGCGGTTCGGACTCTGAGCCCTTCCTCAACCCGCGAGGTGCATGAAGTAACCAGTCTGGCCCGCGGACCTTCGCCGATTTCTACCACGCAGAGCCGGCAGGCGCCGTACGGCGAAAGACCCTCCATATGGCACAGGGTGGGTATCGGGAATCCGAGAAATTCCGCAGCCTCCAGAATGGTGGTACCTTCTTCGACCGATACATCAACCCCGTTTATATTCAATTTGATCATATTATTTATCCTCGCACTTCCACTTGTTTCGGCTCGATTGTTTTGGGTCTGGTGAAATCGAGATCGCATCTCAGGCATCGGCATGCTTCGCGCGTCGCCTCGTTCAAGGTCAGCGACATCTCCACTTCGGCAAAACCCCTTCGGCGCCACTGTACCATTGCTCTGGGAGTCTCAACCCGCTCCGCCTGCGCGACTTCTTCGCCGGCTGGTATCGGTTCTACATAAACCTTCGGAATACGCACCTCGGGCCGTTGTTTGAGTTCAACTCCCCGGATATATCGATCGATCATCATCGCCGCCTTTTTACCGTCGGCGATGGCATCAACGATTGTATTCGGACCGGTCACCAGATCGCCGCCAGCAAAGACGCCGGGTCGGTTGGTGCATGAGGTGTCCGAGTTGACTTTAACCGTGTTGATCTTCGAGTCAGTGTCGATTTTCATGGAACTGGCGACCGATATGCAGTCGATATCAGAGCCTTCGCTGATGGCCACTATCAGAGTATCCAGTGGGACGATGAATTCACTATTTGGTATCGGAATCGGCCTTCTGCGTCCGCTGGCATCCGGCTCACCGAGACGATTACGCTGGCATTCAAGACCGGTCAGACGGCCGTTGGTCGAGAGAACCCTCACGGGAGTAATCAGCGTCTGGAGCTCGATGCCCTCCTGAACGGCGGCTTCTATCTCTTCTTCAAAAGCCGGCATCTCCTCCCGACTACGACGGTAGTAAATGGCAACGCTGTTGACATCTTCCTGTCTGAGCGCGACGCGGGCCGCGTCGACGGCTGAATTACCGCCGCCGATCACACCGACCGCCCCTTTGCTGAGCTTTTTGCCCAGGACATTAAACGACCGCAGGAATTGAATGGATGGATATACGCCTTCGACATCTTCGCCATCGATTTCAAGTCGCTTGCTTTTATGAGCGCCCAGAGCAAGAAAGACCGCTTTGTAGCCGTCTTGGAGAAGACCGTCGATTGTGACATCTTTCCCCAGCGAGGAATTCAGCTGGAGTGTAATATTATCATCAACGATCGATTCAATTTCCCTTTCTATGATTTCGCGGGGAAGGCGATAGGCCGGAATGGCGCTGAACATCATTCCTCCCGCTTTACGTTCGGAATCGAAAATTGTGACTTTATATCCCTTCAGCGAGAGATAGTGAGCGCAGGTAAGACCGGCCGGCCCCGCTCCGACAATGGCCACTTGCGGCGAATCGGCGGTAGCCAGAGTCTCACGCACCGGAACATAAGTCGATGGATCGATCTTATCGGTCACAAAACGCTTGAGAGCGCGAATAGCAACCGACTGGCCGCCGCTGATTCCGGCCCGGCATTTTTCTTCACAGGGATGATTGCAGACCCGCGCGCAGACCGACGGAAACGGATTAGCCTCGCGGATAACATTGTAAGCTTCCTGATATTCACCGCGCCCGATATGGGCCACATACCGCCAGGCCTCCGTTCCGAGAGGGCAGGTCGACTGGCAGGGCGCGCCCACCAGCTCTTTGCAGACTCCCGCCGGACACCGCTTATTGACTACATGCTCGATATATTCATCGCGGAAATATCTCAATGTTGACAGAACCGGATTGGAGGCCGATTGCCCCAGACCGCACATGGTCGTGTCTTTTACCACCAGGGCGAGTTCTTCGAGAAGGTCCAGATGCTCCATGGTACCTTTTCCCTTTGGAGATGTCATCGAGAATTTCCCACATTCGTTGAGTCCCTTTGCGGCAGGTGAAGCATTTGCCGCAGGATTCGTCCTTCAGGAAGTTCATGAAGTATTTTGCGACATCAACCATGCAAGTGTTCTCATCCATAACGATGAGACCGCCCGAACCCATTATGGAACCGGCCTTGACCAGACTGTCGTAGTCGATGGAAAGGTCAAACATACTGGCGGGAATACAACCGCCCGACGGTCCTCCGGTCTGGATAGCTTTTATTTTGGCCTCGCCAACCGGACCTCCGCCTATATCATATACGACCTCGCTAATTTTGATGCCAAGAGGCACCTCCACGAGGCCGGTGTTTTTTATTTTTCCGACGAGGGAGAATATCTTTGTGCCGGTATTGCCGGGGACACCTACTTTGGCAAATTCCTCCGCCCCCCGGCTGATTATGACAGGAATATTCGCCAGAGTTTCGACATTGTTGATGCATGTCGGATGCCCGCCGATTCCTTTTTCAATCGGATATGGCGGGCGCTGGCGAGGCTCACCCATCAAGCCTTCCACCGATTTTATAAGTGCGGTTTCCTCGCCGCACACGAAGGCTCCGGCGCCACGGACAATATCAATGCTGAAGTTTATTCCGGTGCCGCAAATATTATCGCCAAGTAGGCCCATATCCCGCGCCTGACGCAGAGCGATCAGGGAATGTTTTATGGCCAGAGGATACTCACTGCGAACATAGATATATCCCTGGGTTGCGCCGATGGCAATTCCCGCGATGAGCATACCCTCGATAATCGCATGCGGATTTCCCTCAAGCAGGCTTCGATCCATGTATGCGCCCGGGTCGCCTTCATCGGCATTGCAGACAATATATTTCTGTTCCCCTTTTTTCCCCGAAGCACGCGCCAGCTCCCACTTCTTACCGGTGGGGAATCCGGCGCCGCCTCTCCCGCGAATACCCGATTTAAGAACTTCGCTTACTATCCATTCCGAATCCAATTTCTGAGCCACCTTTTCCAGCGCGGCGTATCCGCCCTGCTCGATGTAGTCAAGGATTCTGATCGGATCTATCTTTTCATTATTCCCGAGAATAGTACGAGTCTGCTTCTGGAAAAAAGGAATATCATTCTGCGAGTGATAAGTTTTCTGCGCTCTCGGTTCTCTGTAAATCAATTCCTCATCGACATAGCCGCCCAGCGTCGCTTCGATTACGCGAGGAACGTCCTCCATTTTCAATTTTGGATAAAGATGACGCCCCGGGTGAGCCAGGATAAAAGGATCCATCTCGCAGAATCCCTGACAACCCGTTATCCGGAATCCAAGTTTTTCCTGAAGGCTATGTTCGAGTATATATCTCTTGATAATTCTGATTATGTCGTTGGAGCCGCTTGCCTGACCGCCGGTCCCGGCGCATATTACCAGAGTCGGTCGGTCATATTGAATCGTCTTCTCGGCAAGTACGCGGCGCCGGAATTCGATGAATTCATCAACTGAAGTTATTCTTTTCATCAATCATTCTCCTTAATAAACCATCGCCCCGCTCAAGTCGAGGATATGACCCTTGCATCCGCGCCGCGAGCATATTTGCACAACTCCTCCGCCGCGAACAATCATCGGCACCATTGGGGCGCCACATTCCCCACATTTCGCCGCGCCGATTAATTCGGCGTGACAGTGAGGACAGAAAAAATTGACCGTCGTCTTCGGCGGAATTTCATGTTCGGTCTCGATGTTGTAACTTCCATACAAGCTGGAAATTGCAAGCCAACCATGCTGTTGGCCGAATGAGGCAGTGACCGTGATGGCGGGATACCCGTCTATTTGATGCCGTGGATCCATAAGGCTATGATTGCATCTGGCACAGCTGACCTCAACCGGGAAAATTCTCTTATCGGTGACAATTTCGACCGCATCCAATCCCGTGCGAGCTTTTTGAATGATATCCCTCACCATGGAAGTCTTCATCTTCGAGAAGTAATGCCCGTCGACCACCACCACCGGTCCGAGGGCGCAGGCGCCGAGGCAGTTGACGGTCTCAAAAGTGAACTCCTTGTCAGAGGTCGTCTGGCCGGCAGCGACGCCCAATTGCCTCTCTATCTCCGCTGCAATTGCGGGGCCACCCCGGACATGACACGCCGTTCCGAGGCATGCCGAAATAAGGTGCTTGCCGCGCGGCGTCAGACTGAATGCGCGGTAAAATGTGGCGACCCCGTATATATCGACCAGTGAGCGGCCGGTCTTTTCGGATACCATTTTCAGGGCCTCGGCCGGAAGGTAGCCGTACCTGGCCTGGATTTCCTCAAGTGTAGCTATCAATCCGCCGTGAGCGCCGTTGTACTCTTCGATAATCTCAGCGAACATCTCACAATATTGTATTGGGCCCTCACGTTCCTGCCTATAGACACAGGTAGGCAAATAATTACAAGTTGCACAGAGATTTGAAATTTCAGCGTTTACTGTCATTATGATTTCCTCCTTCTGAACTCCCTGCGTGATGAATCATCAGGTTGAATCAATCACCCGAAACAGTCCTGGTTTATGCGGGCGGGTCGCCGCTGCAACAACCCGCTCGCCAAAATGTTATTCATATCGGTATTCCTCACAATGCCAGACTCCTCCGCAGGCGTCAACCTGGCCGCATGTGGCACGGTTGATGCAATTCTGGCATAGTCCGCGATATTGACTCTCAGGCTCCGGCGCGGAATAGTCTTCGGGACGAACTTCAGATATCTGCTGAATTGATTTTTCCTCGATTGGCGTCGAAAGAGCATCTTCGAACATTTCGCATTGCAGGGCGGGGCCGCCTCGCGCCTCCCGATAAACGCATCCGGGATTATTCCCGCACGTCGAGCACAATCCTGATGGTTCTGGCGTTGAGGGCTGTTCCGGGTTATTGACACGCGCGATAGGCGTTCGTTTATTGATGCGATTAGCCACGCGCGTATCCCCCGATTCCCATTTGAGCAAAAATAGAATCTGCAGGCTGAAGTAGTCCGGCGAAGTGTAGTGTTGACTCCAGAAAATGAATCTTCATATTCAGGAGCGGTTGTTATTCAAAGCTATAAACATTCCTCAATACTGCAAAGCAATCGCTGTACCGAAGATTATACCAATAGGCATTATAGTCTTTAGTCATATTAATTATCAAATGGTAGATGCGTTGCAGCAGTGTAAATCATTGCAATCCAACACAAATCGGTAATATTATGGAAATCCGATAAAAGCACTATTTTTTAAGTAAAGATTGTGAAAGTTTTCATTAAGTGGGGAATATTTGTCCACCGGGGAATATTTCCCCATTGATGCGGCCGCCTACTTTAGCGCCAGATATAGACTCATTTCAGCGGGCCAGCACTGCTAAATTGGTTTGGCCTTAACGCCGATTCAATCTAGGAATAAGTGGATTTAAGATATCGACACAAATTGATAGCGCTAATGATTAATTCCGCGCTTGGTTGAGACAGTCGGGAAGTTGGGCGAGATTTTGATCAAATTATCTTAAGGCGCGTATTGTATCAAAGGAAAAGTATTGACCCGGCCAGACAGGAATGATGACCCTGAATAGTGAGGGATAAGGATTTTGAACTGATGTCCGAAAACCAGGGACATACTCATCTGAAGATTGGGGAATTGCCCGACCTGCGAATCGTTTCACTCTCCGATCTTTATTTTCACGAGGAGCCCGACGAGGAGCGCCTCTTAAGCCTTGTAAGTCGCCTTGGCGCCGAATCCGTTTTGAAGAACCCGCCGATTGTAACTGATCCTGGCGAGGGTCGACGGCTGGTCATTCTCGACGGCGCCAATCGGGTAACGGCTCTTATGAAGCTCGGCTATGAGCATATACCGGTGCAGGTTGTGGCTCTGGACGATCCGCTGTTGACAGTCCGATGCTGGCATCATGCGGTGGAAAGATTGGGAAAGGAATTCTTTCTGGAGAAGATCGGCGCCATGGCGGGGGTCAGATTGATTCAGGGTCACCCTGATTCGATGCGCGACGAGGACAATGGTCAGGAATCGTACGGTTCGCAGGAGCGAACACCCGGGAGAGATGATGGATTTATTTGCTCCCTGACCTTTGACGACACTTCAAGCGTCTCAGCTTTCAATAGCGGGAAATTACTGGAGCAGGTTGAGAAGCTGTGCGAAATCACCGATTTATACCTCCACACCCCGTATTCTGACCGAGTCAGTTATACGAAATTGGCCTTTCTCAAACATAATTATCCTGAATTCAGGACTCTTTTCACATTTCGCCCATTTGACAAACACGAACTGCTCGAGGTTGTGCTTTCCGGGAAGAAACTCCCGGCCGGCATCACAAGGGTATTTCTTCCAAAGCGGGCCCTGGGGCTTAACATCAGGCTGGAATTACTGAAATCATCACTTACGCTTGACGAAAAGAATCACTGGCTGACTGAAGCGATCCACAAGTTGGTAGCCAATAAATCGATCCGCTTTTATCAGGAACCGACCTTTGTGTTCGATGAATAATAATTGAATATATTTACATTGAAATTGCAAGGAGTACCTTATGGACAAGACAAAGATTATGCTCACAGAAGATGAAATCCCTCGCGCATGGTACAATATTCAGCCTGACCTGCCACATCCCCTTTCGCCGCCGCTGCACCCGGGCACATTAAAGCCGATCGGACCGGATGACTTGGCGCCGCTCTTTCCCATGGGGCTGATTATGCAGGAAGTCAGTCAGGAGCGGTGGATAGAAATCCCCGATGAAATTATGGAGATATATAAAATCTGGCGTCCGACTCCGCTGCATCGGGCCACGCGACTTGAAAAAGCGCTGGGGACTCCCGCCAAAATTTATTTTAAGAACGAATCGGTCAGCCCCGCTGGAAGTCATAAGCCTAATACTGCCGTACCGCAAGCCTACTATAACAAGAAAGAAGGGGTGAAAAGGCTGACAACAGAGACCGGTGCCGGGCAGTGGGGAAGCGCTCTGTCCTTTGCCTGTAAGTTATTCGGGCTCGATTGCACCGTCTACATGGTCAAGGTCAGCTATAATCAGAAACCGTACAGGCGGATTCTTATGGAAACATGGGGAGCGAAAGTTCATCCCAGCCCCACTAATCTGACCGACTCGGGGAAAAAAGTACTATCCGACCATCCTGACTCTCCCGGCAGCCTTGGGATTGCCATCAGCGAGGCAGTCGAAGATGCCGCCAAGCATAACGATGCCAAATATTCGCTTGGCTCGGTCTTGAATCACGTTTTGATGCACCAAACCATAATTGGATTGGAGACTCAGAAACAGTTTGAAAAGATCGATGAATATCCCGATGTGTTGATCGGATGTGTCGGCGGTGGAAGCAATTTCTCGGGATTTGTCTTCCCATTCGCGAAGCAAAAAATGAAAGAGGGTAAGAATATTCGTCTGGTGGCCGTTGAACCAACCGCCTGTCCTTCGCTGACCAAAGGACTATATCATTATGATTTCGGTGATACGGTGGGATTAACGCCTCTGGTCAAGATGCACACATTAGGGCACTCTTTTGTTCCGGCCCCTATTCATGCAGGCGGACTAAGATATCACGGAGATGCGCCGCTCCTGTGTCTTTTGTACGATGCTGGCGTAGTCGAGGCGGTGGCTGTCAGACAGAAAGATGTGTTTGCGGCGGCCCTGCAATTTGCGCATACGGAAGGCATACTTCCGGCTCCGGAGAGCGCTCACGCGATAAAAGCAGTCATTGACGAGGCCATAAGATGCCGTGAGACCGGCGAAAAGAAAGTGATTGCATTTGCCCTTAGCGGTCACGGGTATTTTGATCTGTCAGCTTATGAAAAATATCTGACCGGCGAAATGATAGATTCGGAATTCACCGCCAAAGATTCTCAAAATATTTTGGCCGGTCTCCCCAAAGTGCCCGCCTGAGATCTATATCAAATAGAAGTCCCCGTTCCGAATATCCCGGAACGGGGACGCCCTTCCGTCATATTTTATTATTTTGAAGGCTTTGGAAGATCGATATCCTTATAAATAAGCGCTCCGCCCTGACCACAGGCATATATTCTATTCCCGAATAGCTTGATGTCAGTTAGCTGCTGGGGGGTGCCGCTTGCTTCGGGAATCCAGTTTTTCCCGCAATCGTCCGTGAATAGGACCAATCCTTCAGATCCAACCGCATACGCCTTTTTCTCATCGAGCATCAGTAAATCGAACAGATGCATGTTGTCGGCCAGCACATTTAGAGTCTTCCATGTTTTTCCGCCATCGGCGGATGACGCCGCGTACCCGCCCATTCCAACCATGAGACCCGCCTTGCCTCTTATGCAGACAGCGTTGGGAGACTCCCCGGGCGGTGCGGTGACCGTATCCCAGCGTATGCCGTTATCATGAGATATGTATATCTTATTCTGTCCTTTTATCGTCACAACTCCATCGGGCGCTATGTCTAAAGCAGAAAATTGCACGCCTCCGAGCGGTATGGAATCCCAGGTGTGACCGCCATCTGATGTCTTATAAGCAACCCCGGTAAAAGTAATGCGACTGTGCAGATTGCCTCCAACTAAGAAGCCGGTGAGAGAATCCATGAAAGCGACATCATACAGCCAGAGGCTCGTGTCAAAATTGAGACTGGTCCATTTAAGCCCAGAGTCATCGGAATATGAAAATGTTCCATGACTTCCGCAAACAAAACCTCGTTTGCAGTCCTTGAAAAAAAATATTTCCTGAAGCACCGTTCCGGGCGTGGAATCGGCTATCCATCGGTTTTCTTCAGGGGAAGAACGTAGGATTACCCCGTTTGAATTGCCGGAAATTAGAAACCCATTGGTCGAATTGCAGAAAAATAGGGCGTTAAGATTATCCTGCCTTCCGGTCTGCATGATGTGCCAGTCATTGCCGGCCGCCGGAAGATATGGAGCACCCACGACGACCAGAACCACTGCGAAAATCAGGGAGTATTTTTTCATGTTCGCGTTACCTTTATAAGAGTTGTAATCTGTCATATATTGTAATATTTTAATTTAAGAATTTTAAAGGCACTGTCAAATTGAATGACCGCGATAAAATACTAGAATTAACTTCAGTCTCGGCCTCTAATAGAGCAGGCCTGACTGTTTTCCGCAATCTTGATTTTTCCTTATTTGCGGGGGAAGCCGCCATAGTTATTGGCCCCACCGCCTCTGGGAAGACTACTCTTTCAGAGTTGATTGTCGGCGCCATGAAACCCATCCGAGGTACCATTTCCATTTTTGGGCAACAAATTAATGCGAAGAACGAGAAGCAGTTGGCTGAAATTCGGCAGAAAATTGGCGGAGTTGGGGGCATCTTTGATATTATTCCAAACCTGACCGTCTCGGAAAATATTCTTTATCCTCTTATTTTACGCGGAGAGTCGCCAAAAGAGCAAAAAGCTAAGCTCGATCACATATTGTCCCAATATAATCTTACAAGTCGCAAACGGGACAAGGCTCTGAAGCTGACTCGCGGAGAGAAAATCATGGCATTATTAGCAAGGGCGGTTATAGCTGACCAGCCTCTTCTAATTATTGACGAGCCTCTGGATCGATTGGACAGGTCGATGTCCGAAATAATTATATCTTCTTTAAAGAGACTCTCCGCCGCAGGTCATACTCTCTTAATCCTGACCAACGGGCAAATGCATATCGAGATTTCGGCCGCAAGAGTACTGCAGATCACGGAGGGCGCTCTTCTATGAGTAGTCTTCTCTTTCTATTGCGAAAACCGTTCCGGGATATCGGCCGAAGACCGCTGGCGGCGCTGGGGATGTTACTATCTCTGATGCTTCTATTTCTCCTTTTCGATATTGTATGGATATCCTCGTTGAGTTCCATGAGGTATTATGATCGGCTTATCTCGGGGGTTGACGTCGAAATTTTTGTCAAAGATAATCTTCCTGACTCCAGTCTGGAAGCAATGCGTCAATCCGTAGTGCGGTTCGAAGGTGTGGAAAAAGTGGACCTGATATCGAAGGATGATGCCCACGTCCTGCTAAATGACCTGATGGGCGCCGATCTTCTGGAGGGGATAGACTCTAATCCGTTACCCCGATCGCTTATCGTAACCTTCCGCGGCAATTTTCCGAGTGTGGCCAATCTTGAGAATTTTCGCAAGCGGGTATTGGAGTACTCTGGAATTTCTGATATATTTTATGCCAGAGAGTGGCTGGAGCAGGCTGCATACGCCAAATCGATGATTTCAAGATTTATGCTTTTTATCGGCCTCGTCATTTTTCTGGCAGTCCTGCTCAATTCCATTCACGCCGTAAGATTATCGGCCGCAGCTTATCAGCAGGAAATCACCCAGTTACGGCTTCTCGGCGCGAGCAGAGGATTTCTATCGTTTCCTTTTATCTTTGAAGGGTCTCTCTATGCGCTGCTGGCTGCAATAGCGGGTTGGGCACTATTATTTTACGGATCAGGATACTTCGCCTTCAGAAATGTTGAAATTGTCTTCCCGGCAGGTCTGGAAATCTTCTATTTTTGTCTGCTTACATCATTGATCGGCCTGTTTGGCGGATATGTCGGTTCAAGACGATCTCTGTGAAAATGAAGACTCACCTGGCCAAAATTATTCTATTTGCCATTATCACCCTTGCCTTCTCTCCGGAGAAAACTTTATCACAGGGCGATAATATCGTGAAACAGAAGGATGAACTGGAGAAGGTCAAAAAGGAACTCCGGGAATGCCAGCAGAATCTCGACTCACTCATGGGGCTTGAAAGAAGGACTCTAAAAGAAATTTCGGATTATGAGCAAAGAACTTCTGTCAATGAAACGGTTCTTCGCAGATTGAATAATCAACTTGCCACTGTTAGAAATAATATTACTAATTCCAAAGAAAAATTAGATATTTCTCAGGGTAATCTCATCTCTGCCCGATCAAGATTCGAGGGGAATTTGAAATTTTATTATATCGGATCGAGATGGGATTCAGCCGGAGGAGAGGGAGAAATCAAGAGGGAAAAGGATGCCATCCGCCGAATATTATATCTTCGGGCGTTGGCCGCTTACGACAAGAAACAACTGTCGGACGCATCGGGTTTTCTAAAATCTGCGGAAAAAGATTATTCGACACTCCTTGATCGCGAGAAAACTGTAGGCGATGCCCAGAAAAAAAAGAGGAGCGAGTATATTTTAGCCTCGACGCAGAAAGAAAAAAGGGAAAAGGAATTATCCCGCCTGAGGCGAAAAAAGCAGAGCGAGGCCGAACGTTTGTCGGCTCTCTCTGAAGCTGCCCGGCAAATGGAGGATCTGATAGCAAAACTGGAAATAGCCCGCCAGAAGAGAGAAAAGTCGTCATCAAGAGCCGATTTCAGCTATAATACGGGGAATTTCGCTTCTTATAAGGGCACGCTTGATCTGCCTCTCCCGGGTACAATAAGCAAGGCCTTTGGCTGGAGCACAAATGAAGTAACCAAACTGAAATCTTTTTCCCCGGGAATAGAGATATCTGGAAAGTCAAATTCTGCGGTCAAGGCGGTAGCCAATGGGGTTGTGGCGTATGTCGGGGATCTGCGCGGATACGGGATTTTTATAATACTTGAGCATGAAGATGGTTATTTTTCGACCTATGCGGGTATTGATAAACCCGCCGTGGGGAAAGGGGAAATTGTGTCGGAGGGCGAAAACCTTGGCGTATCAGGTCCGGGAATGATTAAATTTGAATTACGTCGAGGGAAAGAACCTCTCGATCCAGTAGAGTGGTTGAAAATTGCTGACCTTAAGTAAAATCCCCGGGCAGGCCACAGCCACCCGGAATCTCTTGAATTCGTTTACCAGCGGCAGACTGGCTTCAACCTACCTGTTTTATGGAGCAGACGGTCGTGGGAAATGGGCAACTGCGATTGCTCTCGCCGCCCTTGTAAACTGTGAAAGCCCTCGCAGGGACGGATCGGGTAAGGTTTTGGATTCCTGTGGCGATTGTCGCAATTGTCGTCAGATCGCGAATCTTTCATTCCCCGATCTGTATTTCGCCTTGCCCATTCCGGCACATCGAAATGTGGATGAGGCCATTGTCTTAAACCGGGAATATCTTTTCCAGAAGTGCGAAGAGCCTTTCAAGATAATTTCGACTGGTTTGCAGCTGATTGAACCGATAAATGAGGCTATCGCGGGTAATAAGAAGCCGAAACCCGGCGAGACAATTACTCCGAAAAGATATGATCTCAAAAAGGCAATCGCGCAGAGCCACCAATTGACTATTCCGATAGATGTCGCTCGCGACTTAAAGCGCCATACCATCATCGGGCCGCCGACCGGTGTGAAACGGGTGATCATCTTCTATCAAATGGAAAAGATGTTGTCCGCGTCAGCCGATGCTCTGCTGAAAATGATCGAAGAGCCGCCTCCACAAACGATCATAATCATGACCGTCGTTGACCCCAACGATCTGCTTCCGACCATTAAGTCGCGCGCTCAACGAATCCGATTCAGACCCATTTCGGCCGAAGATATAGCCGATTACCTGATTGAAAAAAGGAATATTGGTTCGGAAAAAGCCTCTTTTGCAGCTCATCTGGCAGATGGATCCCTGGGCCAGGCCCTGAATTACATAGATGACGATGACAATTCTTCAGGACGCCAGACTTCCTTTCTGCTGTTCAAGGAGATTCTTACCAAAGATACACCTTCCGCCATTTCGGCGCTCAGCGAGTTGCTAAACCCCAACGACAGGGGAGAAGCAGAGCTGATTATCCATAACTGGCAGTCATTTCTCAGCGATATAATTCGTATAAAACATGGAGAGAATTTGGCGAATATAATGAATCTTGACCTTTCGCAGGAGTTGGAGAAGCTTTCTGCTCGATTCAGCCTCGCCGCGGATTTCGCAGGTGTCCTTGACAATCTTAAGAAGATGAATCTCTCTTTGCGAAGAAATATACATGTCAGGGCCGGCATGGTAGCGATGATATTCGAAATGCGAAAGTATATAAATCAAAATCCTTGACAGAATTTACCCATTTTGTAACTTGTAATTTTTGAGGAAAGAATATGCCTGATTTATATATGATTGAGTTCAAGAGTGGCAGAAAAGAATATTTTTTCAATACGTTCTATCACTCTTTGAAAATAGATGATTATGTAATCGTCCAGGCCGATCGTGGTGAGGATATGGGGCGGCTGGACAAGAAAGTATTGAAGGAGTTGGATTTTTCCGATACCGAAAGACCCCGTTCGGTGCTTCGACCGGCCGGCGAGGAAGATAGACACAGGTTGGAACTGAACAGGATAGATGAAGATACCGCCTGGGCGAAAGTCCTCCCCCTGATCGGCAATCACAAATTGGAGATGAAGCTGATCGATATCGAATATCAATATGACCGCAATAAGATGACTTTCTATTTCACCGCCGAGCATCGGGTAGATTTTCGTGCGCTTGTCCGGGACCTCGCCTCCGAATATAAGACCAGAATCGAGTTACGCCAGATCGGTGTGCGCGATGAGGCCAAACGGATCGGTGGATACGGCATTTGCGGGATGCGTCAATGCTGCACCGCATATCTGAAGAACTTCGATCCTATCTCCACCAACGATGCCAGAATCCAAAATCTCTCTCTCAATCCCTCCAAAATTTCGGGGAATTGCGGCAGGCTTTTATGCTGCTTAAAATATGAAACGGCACACTATTGCGAAACCAGAAGCAAATATCCTGAAATTGGCGAAAAGTATATGACTCCTCAGGGAGAGGGACTGGTTGACCGGATAAATGTCTTTGAGGATTTCATGATGGTCAAACTCACCGCTGGCGAGGAAGTCAAGGTTTTTGGCCGAGATCTACGCCAGAAAGAGCGCCGGCAGACTTCCTTCTTCCAAAAGTGGCGTGAAGCCCTCAGTAGTGACAAGTCAGAATAATCGGAGTGGCTATGTTGAATAAACCGTTCTATATAACAACACCCATTTATTATGTTAATGATCGCCCACATATCGGGCATTCGTATACGACCATTGCCGCAGATCTTCTTGCGAGATTTCATAGACTTTGCGGCCGGGAGGCCTTCTTCCTTACCGGAACGGACGAACACGGCTCAAAAATCGCCGAGGCTGCCGCCGCGGCGGGTCTGGATCCTAAGGCATTCTGTGACAAAGTTGTCGAATATTTCAAGAAATCCTGGGATGGTCTCTCTATAGAATATGACGATTTCATACGGACCACCGATGAACGACACGTTGTAGCGGTGCAAAAGCTTCTCATGATACTCAAAGACGCCCGAACCGAAACCGGCGAGTCGGTAATTTATTCCGGTGCCTATGAAGGCTTGTACTGTGTGGGGTGCGAAAAATTTCTCACCGAAAAAGACCTCGTCAATGGCGTGTGTCCGGATCACAAGGTAGCCCCGAGGCTTTTAAAAGAGACAAATTATTTTTTCAGGCTGACCGCTTATTTGCCTCGATTGAAGGAATTGGTCGAATCAAATGAGCTCGTGATCCTTCCCGAAGAGAGACGACGCGAGGTTTTGGGGCTATTTGGTCAGGATTTAGCGGATTTCTCGGTTTCGCGCGAACGCGTAAAATGGGGGATTCCGCTTCCATTTGACCCTTCACAATCGGCGTATGTCTGGGTCGATGCCCTTTCCAATTATATCAGCGCCATAGGATTCGGCGATAATGAAGAGCAATTTCAGAAATGGTGGTACCACTCCGAGATAGTGCACTTGATGGCCAAGGAGATTCTTAAGTTTCATTGCCTCTATTGGCCGGCGATTTTGATGGCGGCGAATCTTCCTCTTCCCAGGACGATTTTCCTTCATGGATTTTTCACGGTCGATGGACAGAAAATGTCCAAATCGCTCGGTAATATGATTGACCCGAACGAGCTTGTCGCCAAATTCGGCCCGGATGCGACTCGATATCTCCTGTTGACTCAATACCCCTTCGGGATGGATGGCGACATACATGTCTCTCGGCTTGGCACGAAATACAACAGCGATCTGGCGAATGATCTGGGGAATCTTGTCTCGCGCGTGGCCAAAATGATTGAGACAACTTTCGATGGCAAATTGCCCCCTCCTTCAGACAGTCTGCAGGGTTATGCTGAACTCATTCAGAGCGCGGAAAGACTTCCTGAAGTAGCGCTAGACCATATAGTCAATTATCGCATTGGTTTCGCGATCGATGAGATCATGAATTTAGTCCGACAAACCAATAAATTTTTCGATACCAATGCCCCGTGGAAATTGGCTAAAGAGGGAAAAATAGAGGCAACCGGCGGAACGCTTTATGCCTGCTCCGAAGTGATAAGAATTGTCGCCATACTGCTGTACCCCGTTATGCCTAATAAAGCAATCGAGATTTTGAATGTCTTTGGTCTGAATAAAAAAGACCTGAGTATGGATAACGCCAGAATTTTTTACTCGCTCAAGCCGGGGCAGGCAATTCATATTAAAGATTCAGTTTTTCCTCGCTTCCAGGATTCTCTCAAGACGGAGTCGCAAAAAGGGGAGAAACCGGCCGAAGGAGTGATAGATATATCCGAATTCGCTCGAGTGAAGATGGTTGTCGCCGATGTATTGGAAGCCGAGAAGGTGGCTGATTCCGACAAACTATTGAAACTTCAGATAGACCTTGGCGGCGAGAAGCGGCAGATTGTCGCCGGGATTGCCGAGCATTACTCCCCCGAATCTATGAAGGGGAAGAAAATAGTGGTAGTGAGGAATCTCAAGCCGGCCAAAATTCGCGGGATCGAATCCAATGGAATGTTGCTTGCGGCCAAAAACGGAAAAAAACTATTTGTAGTGATTCCGGAGGGTGACCTTCCGGCTGGGGCCACTATCAGCTGATGATAGACTCTCATTGCCATCTCGATGGCAAAGAATATCGGGGGCATCTTGATGAAATAATAGCCAATGCTCAGTCTGCTGGCGTGCTTACGATGGTAAATATCGGCGCCGATTTACCATCATCGGCAAAATCGGTCGAATTGGCTGAAAAAAATCCAAATATTTATGCCACCGTCGGAGTTCATCCGCATGACGCCTCGACCTATAACGATGAAACAGAAATGAGGCTGCGGGAATTTCTGAGAAATAAGCGGGTGGTGGCAATAGGGGAGATAGGCCTCGATTATTACCGCGATCTTTCACCTCGTCCTATTCAGAAACAAGTATTCCGTCGGCAGTTGGAGTTGGCCGTCGAAAATAAATTCCCGGTCGTTATTCATACCCGTGAATCCTTTCAGGACACGCTTGAGATTGTTCGGGACTATAGCGGAAAGCTGGCGGGCGGAGTATTTCACTGCTTTCCGGGAACGGTGAAAGAGGCCATGGCAGTGATAGAGCTGGGATTCTATGTTTCTGTCGGAGGTATTATCACTTTTCCGAAGGCAAAGATGGCCGACATCGCAATTTCAGTCCCGCTGGAATCGATTCTATTGGAAACCGACAGTCCCTATCTTACGCCCGTGCCGTTTCGGGGGAAGACCAATCAGCCCGCTTACATTCGATATATAAGAAACAGGCTGGCCCAGTTGAGAGGTATTGCGACTGAGGAAGTCGATACCGTGACCGACCGGAACTGCCGAAAACTGTATCGGCTGGTGGAAACATTCGAGGGATAAAACTTCCCATGGAATTTGGCAAGCCGAAAAAAAGATTCTCCCAGAATTTTCTGGTCGATAAAACCATAGCCGAACGAATCGTCGCTCTTCTTAATCTAAATCCAGAGGATACCGTCTTTGAAATCGGTGCTGGTCGCGGGATATTGACCGAGGTAATCGCTGCATCCGGCGCTAAATTATTTTCATTTGAAATTGATCGAGAATTAATCCCGTATCTCGAGAAGAAATTCGACAGGTTCGAAAATGTAGAAATAATCAACGAAGACTTCCTTTCCGCTATTCCGTCGAGATATCACAGTTCTGAGTTTAAGCTGATAGGAAATATCCCTTATGATATCACCTCGCCCCTTCTTGACTGGATGATCAGGTACCGAGAATTGATAAATCTGGCGGTAATCACGGCCCAGGCGGAATTAGCTGAAAGAATCTCCTCGCCCTCCGGTTCAAAGAGCTGGGCGCCGATTTCGATTTTCAGCCAGACTTACTTTGACATAAAGTTAATGATGCCTATTTCTCCCAATTCCTTCTTTCCTCCGCCGAATGTGAAATCGTCAGTCATGCTTTTCCGTCAGATCAAAAAGAAATATGCGATTAGCCATCAGGAGCAATTTGAGAGGGTTGTCCGGTGCGCCTTTCGACACAGAAGAAAGCTCCTCGTCAATAATCTCATCGAACTGCCTGGAGTGAAAAAGGACCAATTGCACAGAACTCTTGATAACCTGGGGTTTGATAGAAATATCCGCGCGGAGCAGATAAATATCGAAGGATTCATAAGGCTTTCAAACGAATTGCCAAATATTTCTTGATGATCGCCTTTGAAAAAGATAGATTCCGCCAAAAAACAGGGGAGATAATATGCCTCTTGTATCTATAAAACTTGATACCGTGGCCAGTCTGCGGGAAATAAGACATCAAAAGGAACCGGATCCCGCCCAGGCCGCAGTGCTGGCTGAATTGGCCGGAGCTGACGGAATAAGCTGTCTGCTTCGAGAGGACCGAAAGCATATTCGCGATCGCGACCTTTATCTTTTGAAAGAAATGGTCAAAACAAAATTAACTCTTCAGATCGAACCGGTTGAGGATCTAATTGAAAGAGCGCTTGAAGTCAAGCCCTGGATGGTTACTCTTATGCCGTTCTCAAATGAAGACACAGCGGTGCAAATTGGGATTGATTTCGAAAACAACCGGGACCTTTATACGGACACATCTGCTACTCTTAAAGGATCTGGAATAAATGTATGTTATTTTATTGAACCTGAAATTGATGCGGTCAAGAATGCCGCCCGAGCGAAAATTGATGCGGTGGAATTAAACACCTTTAGATATATAACAGCCGATACCCTTGAGATCGCCGAAACAGAACTTGATCGAATAGAGCAGATGTCCCAATTGGCCTCAAAGCTCGGTTTGTCTGTCAATTGCGGCAACGGGCTGAATTATAAGAATATTCGACCTCTACTCGATTTGGGGACAATCGAGGAATTTACCATAGGATATTCCGTCGTTTGTCGATCGGTATTAGTCGGAATGGAGCGGGCTGTAAAAGAAATGGTAAAGGTCGTACACGCTCCCGTTCAGAAGCCATAGGATTCGAACGGTTTGTTATGGTGTAGAATTGAGAGTAGCACTTCATTTAGCGGAGTAACCGGCCCAAAAAAAATATCCCCTTATGGTCTGCAGGAATTTAATACCGCGTCCAAATGATTCATAGAAACGAAAATGATAAGACGGTCGTCGTTGAGTTCGAGTATTCAGGCGAAAATGCCCCTGAGCGACTGGACCAATATATCGGCCATAAGTCTGACCTGAATCTGTCGCGCACGCGCGCTCAAAAGCTTATAGAGAATGGGCTGATAATCGTCAACGGTAAGAAGGCCCTGCATCATCTCATACTTAGAGGGGGTGAGAAAATATGCATTACCATTCCGCCGCCTCCGGTCTCTGAAATCCTGCCTGAGGAAATACCGCTAAAAATCGTCTTTGAGGATGAGTATCTTTTTGTGATTGATAAGCCCGCTGGCATTGTGACCCACCCGGGCCCGGGGAATGTCACTGGGACGCTGGTAAATGCGGTTATGAATTATTCCAGGAATCTTTCGAGTCTCTCAGGGTCTGATCGCCCGGGAATCGTTCATCGGCTCGACAAGGATACCAGCGGCCTGATTATAATCGCCAAAAATGATGATGTTCATCTTAAACTTCAGACCGCCCTGAAAGAGAGAAAAATCAAGAAAATTTATGTCGCGTTGATATGCGGACATATGAAAGAATTATCCGGCGTTATCAATCTCCCGGTGGGTCGATCCACAAGAGACAGGAAGAAAATGGCGGTCACCAGATTAAAGGGTAGAGAGGCCCTCACAGAGTACAAACTGGTCAAGCGCTACGGCCTGTATGATTTGCTTGAAGTAAATCTTTTGACCGGCCGAACGCATCAGATCAGGATTCATTTTTCTCATCTGGGGCACCCGGTATTCGGCGACGCCAATTACGGGGGACGACTGAAGTGGCATTTGGGAATATTCTCAGCGGAGAAACAGCTCGCCCTGCGGGCGCTCGAAATAATGCGGCATCAGGCGCTTCATGCCAGGAGTCTGGAGTTTGTGCATCCGGCGACCGGCAAGAATATTTCTCTATCTTCCGACTTGCCGGAGGATTTCAAAGCATTGCTGGCATTATTGGAGAAAGAGGGTGTATGAATTGGTGACTGGAGAAGAATTATAGACCTCGTCAAGGAAAGATCGATTTCCTCGAGTATTTTTTGGAGTGGCGATCTGCTCCGTCAATTTTCAATGTCCCCAACGGGAATCTCTCATTCAGACATTTTGTAGCCTCGCGGCTTCCTGCCTCTTGATAATTATTTGCATAACAGTCTCGGACGTAAGCCATCGAACACCGGGCGGTGCATGGCTGAAGCTTGTGCACGTCAAGGCATAATTTCTGACACTCGGCCGTTCCCGTTTTGGCCTCCGGGTATACAGGTCCCGTCATACAAGATCCTTAAAATCGGATACCCCGATAGAAATAGTTGAACCGCACTCCGGCTCCAGATGATTAAAGAGATAGAGCCCCTTGTCGGGATTATTAAATGCCGCCTGATATCCGATCAATTTAACGTCAGGCGAGTTCAAAAATTCGTCCCGGTCCTGCCAGCAATGGGAGCACATCGGGCATTTCTTGAATGCCATATCTATACCTCGTCACTCTTCATTATGATTCTTCTCGCTAAACACAATATAACCGCCGCAGCGCCTTCAGCATATAACAATATTATCGACGACTGTGAGGGCAAAATTAACAAGTTATCGCTCAGCCGCTTGAATCGTCCGGGAGGACCAATTGCCTTATATGCATTGGCTCTCGAAATGATTCCGCCAAGAAAGAGAATATTTGCTTGTAAGAGTATTCAAAATATCAGCGGCCTATTTGAATTTCATCGAGGCTAATTCCACCCAAGATTGTCTTCTTTTGCCGGAATCATCTCGGCATTGTCTCCGGGAACGGTCAAATATATAATCAGCGGAGCCGCGAACTTTAATAATAGACAATATGACTTATTGATTTCCAATTATTTGGATTTGCCCCTCCCCAAACGACAAATAATGGTTGACAGAAATTGACATCCCCCTTTAATTATAGTCAGCGATTTGCCGGAATGAATTTCAAATTGGTGAATAAGAGCACGCCAAACTTTCCGGAAAAGTCGAATATTTCGCAACGCCGATTTACCTTTGATTAACCTCTTCTGTCGCACTGGTGGCCGAGCCGGTTGATGGATTACTGTGTAGAGTAACATTCGCTTATTAAGAATCAGGGAGATGTTGGGAGGATTCATGCTCCCCCGTATTCGTTTCGCAGCAAGTACGAACCGTAATAATTTATCGCCATTAATATCCGATTTAATATTGGCCGGAGCGGGAAGTTTCGAGCTAATTTCCACCTTATATTTTTTGCCGGCTGGTATTTATCAGTCTGAATTTTCGCGGCAAGAAGATCACAAAATAAGATGTACCAATAACCCAAAATTATTTATGGAGGTAGTACCATGTTAAAAAGGTTGATGATTTTGTCCTTTGCACTGGTTTTCCTCATGGCCATAGCGATTATGGCGGGACAAGACGGAAAGCCGGCGGCAAATCAGATCCCTGGAGGTCAGGGAAGACTGACACCGGCAGGCCTGAAGGCGCCGTGCATACTTCAGAAACACAACAATACGCCTGCCAGCTACTTCAGCGCCTGGGCAAATGGGATGGCGGCGACCACCTATTTTAATCCACAGGTTTGCGGTTCTATCCCAACTTATCCGTTTGAAATTCAATCATTGACATTCTCCCTGTACGGCTATACCGGGACTGTTTGGCCGGTCACTGTAGATCTTGTTGTTTATGAGATGGCTAACCCGGCAGATAGTTGTGCCGGACCGGGACTCGAAAAATGCCGATTCAGCGTCACATGTGATCAGGCGACTTTCGATTATCCGGCTCAAGGCACTGTAATTTTTCCAACTCCCTGCTGCGTTTGGGGCCCGGTTTATATAGGGCTGCAGTATAATGATCAAGGTCCGGGTCCCTACCCGTCAGTAATATTCGACAATGCCGCTCAGATAACTTGCGACGGCTGGATGCTCTACAGCGACGGATTGTGGTATGAATGGTACAATTTCTGGGCAGCCCCGATTCCCGGATATCCGATCTATACCGTTGGAGGCGAAACCAATTCTCCCAGATGTCAGATAGACACCTGTGAATATTACAAAGCTCCTTATCCTGACTATGCCCCAAAAGGAATGCCTGATTTTGATCAGAAACAGGATGGCTGGTTCATGGGCCAACCTCCTCAACAGCAATGGACGCACTGTGGTCCCGTCGCCCTGGCCGATTGCCTGTGGTGGTTTGATTCCAAATTTGAAACTTGCACCACCCCTCCTCCGACGATCTGCAATACTTACCATCTGGTTGATTCTTACGGCTTCTGGGATGATCATGATCCGGCCAATGTCGTTCCATTTGTAGACTCGATGGCCCTGTATTGCGGAACCAATATGGCCGGGCCGGGCACCAATGTTTTCAGTCTTGCCACCGGCGCGCAGAACTGGATCAATAAGGCCGGACTGACAAATTGGTATACCGTCCAGGTCATGCCCCTTGATCCTGCTTTCGGATTTGAATATATTCGTAGTCAAGTCCTGAGAAGTCAGGACGTGATATTACTTCTTGGATTCTGGGAGGAGGTCGCACCGGGATATTGTGAACGGATCGGCGGACACTATGTCACCGTGGCAGGCGTCTGTACCGACCCGATGGATTCATCGTTGTGTATCTCGGATCCGTTTTACGACCACAACGAGGGAGAACCGCCGGCGGGTTCCGCTCACGGATCGGCAGTTCACAATGACGCTCAATATATCTCGGGACCGCACGGAACAATGCACCACGACCGTTACAATGTCGTGCAAACCGTCTGCGCGCCCGCCGGTCAATATCCATTCCACATGGAATTCTCTAATTATCCGATTAATCCTCAAGATGCCATGGTCTTTTACGGCTTGAATAAAGTCGATCAAACCACTCCAGTCCCGCCCACTGGAGCACCGATCCATACCGTTCTGGAATTTGCCGTGGTCATCTGTCCTGTCCCTGATTCTGACGGCGATGGCATACCCGATCCGCTGGACAACTGCCCGAATAACTACAATCCGGGTCAGGAAGACAGCGATCAGGATGGTGTTGGCGACGTTTGCGATAATTGCCCCAATAAACCCAATTCCGATCAGGCCGATGCCGACGGTGATGGCGTCGGTAATGTATGCGATAACTGCCCGAACGTTGCCAATCCTGATCAGGCCGACGGCGATCGTGACGGTATCGGCAATCTGTGCGACAACTGTCCGACTCTTTATAATCCCGGACAGGAGGATGCCGATCAGGATGGTATCGGCAATGCCTGCGATCCCGATTATCCGACCCATTACAAGCTTGGATATCCCGATTATTGCCCGTCCGGCGTGCCCGATATTGACCAAAAACAAAATGGGTGGACAAACGGCGCCCAGTGGACATTCTGCGGCCCGGTCGCGGTGGCCAACTGTCTCTTCTGGTTCGACTCCAAATTCCAATTCCTGATCAATCCGGCTTCGCCTCCTCCGCCTGCCATACACGACGATTTCCGCCTGATTACCAGTAGTTCTCCAATATTCGACGATCATGATCCTCAGAATATCATTCCGATCGTCAATCAGTTCGCGGCCGGCATGGCCACCGGCCCCATGGGAACTGATATCAATAGCATGCTGGCCTATATAAGATCCGATCTGGTAATGCTCGGACTCGATGATACACTCGAGGCGAAACTCTGGTCGCATCCGACTTGGGAATTCATTCGCGACGAAGTCAAGAGAAGCCAGGATGTTATCCTGCTTCTCGGCTTCTGGCAAGAAGATCCCGGCATGCCGATGGGGTGGTCGCGCGTAGGAGGTCATTATGTTACAATGGCCGGTGTCGATACGCTGGCCGGCGCCATAAATCCTCAAATTTATATTTCTGATCCGTATTTTGATATGCTCGAGGGAGATCCTCCCGCTCCGCAGCATCCGTCGAACCTGCACAACGACCTTGCTCTGGTTTCCGGACCGCACGGTACCAACTATCATGACGGATATCAGGTGTTTGTGCCGTCACCGAGTCCGGGAGGCATTGTCGGTCTGCCCGGGTATCCGATAATGGCCAATCCCAATTATATTATGCAATTCTACGGGCTCAATGTCCCGCCGGAATTCGCGCAGTATCAGCAGCCGTGGAAACAGGGACCCATATTCACCGAAATTGAATATGCCCTGACCATTTGTCCAATCGAATATATATGCGACTGCTTGCCGGGAGATGCCAACCACAGCGGCAATTTCAACGCCCTCGACATTACTTATTTAATCAATTACCTGTATAAACATGGCAATCCACCCGTACCGTATGCCTTGTGCTCCGGTGATGCCAGCTGCAATTGCGTAATTAATGCTCTGGACATTACCTACTTAATCAATTACCTGTATAAGCATGGTAATGCACCGTGCAGCTGCCAGCAATGGGTTACTAATTGCGGCTTACCGTTGAGGAAATAAAATGCAGTGAATAGTGGGGACAGAAACCTTCCTGTCCCCGCATATTGACCATCAGGAGGCAAAATTCAAAATAAGAAGCCCCCGTTGGACGGCTGGGGCTTCTTTATTTTTTAAGAATCGGATTTTTGTAAGTATTCCAAATTCGAATAATCAATCTATAAGGCTATCAATTTGTGATGTTCAAACTCTACGACTGCTCGACCGGCGTTCGGAGTTTCCAACCATCAATATCGAATCCCCCCATTTTGTCCAGCACATAGTTTGTCAGCTGTTTCAGACGCTCAAAATCCGCTTTCCGGAGGCAACGCTTGAAATATTCCACGAATTCAGAATCAGGAAATTGTGCGATATCATATCTGTTCCGGTAATGCCGATCAGTGAGGAATCTGATTAACTTGGCGCGGGCCGGGATTTCTGCGCCAAGAAATCTTGTGTAGATCGAAAGAATGCTCTCAAGCTGAAGATAGTACAGATAAAGAAAATCGGGCGATTTATGATCCTCTATATCCCTCATATCATCGAGCTGATCCCACAAAGTATATTTTGCGACTTCAATCCGAACTTTATCCGATTTCCTGAATTTCTTCCGCATGATCTTTATTGATTCTTGCTGAAACCTTCTTGCGGCGCCAGTCTTGTCCAAAATGATTTTCCCCGTCGCAAACATCCGAGGATCGGTTCTTCGGCCGCCTTTAAGACCGTCAATCTGATATTTTCGTAATTGGCTAATCGGGTTGGCGAAATATTCGATCAGGAAACCATCGACATTTTTATTCCCTCGCTCCCGCCATTAGATGTCATTCGATAGAATGATATGTACATCAATATCTGAGTGCTTTGATGGATTTCCGACAGCGTAACTCCCGACGAGTACGACGCCGATCACGTCCTTGCGATTCACCCAAAGTTCAAGAAATTTATGCAGGGCTTTTTCACATGGTTGCATATTGTCTATCCGCAACCTCTAAATTGAAGGTATAGTATACTGCATGATGATTATTAGTGAAAAACGCGCCCTACCCACGACATACTCCATTATGTCGGATTTTGCGGAGTATTCGGAAAACTCCCCCACTTATTCTAGCTCAATTTAGCCAACACCTGCCCGAGGCGTCGAGGGGAGAAAGTCACGTGTACGGGCAAAGAGGGTCCGGCCCATGTTTATAAAGGAAATTCACCAGATACGTGACATCAAGGATATTCATGACATGATCGCCATTTTCATCGCCGGCGTCGCATGGGTACGGTTCAGGGCCGTGTTTGTATAGGTAGTTAATTAGAAATGTAATATCAAGGCTGTTTATTTTCCGATCAGTATTGGCGTCACCGCACAGAAATGAAATATTATCCAAAACCATTATCCGCCTTGCCCCATATTCGGTTGTTACCAAATCAAAATCTCCGTCTTCATCAAAATCGGCTGCCGCTACGAAATAAGGACCTGATCCGGTGATAATATAATCGGGCGGGTCAAACGTGCCGCTCTTGTCGTTCTTCATTACCGCCAGACTATTCGAAAGCCAATCGGCGGAAATGATATCCAATAAGCCATCGCTGTCAATGTCGGCCACGCACGTTGATGATGGTCCGCCCCCGACCATATATTCTGCCCCCTCAACAAACGTCCCGTCTCCGGCATTTTTGCGGATAATAATATCGTCCGTGTCCTGATTGGCGATTATCAAATCAAGGTCATTATCCTTGTCGATGTCGGCCAGAGTGGCCGATTTTGGACCCTGACCCGCGGGATAATCTGTCGCCGTCCCGAAAGTGCCGTCACCGTTATTCTTGAGAATCGAAACATTATTGGCAATATGATTGGCGGTCGCCAGATCGATATTCCCATCACCGTCCAAATCCCCGGCGGAAACAGCATGAGGTTCCGAATTAACCGCATAACTTCCCGAATTGGTAAACGTAGAATCATGATTATTAATAAAAACAGTTACCCTTGATGAATCGGATACTCCAAAATTTGCCACCGCCAGATCATCTACATTATCGCCGTCCAGATCAGCTGCCGCTATGGCTGAAGCGTGACCGTAAACCGGATAGGAACCCCCGGGGGAAAATCCGCCCGCGCCATCATTTAAAAGAGTCGTGATATCCTCAGATCCGTAATTGGCGACAGCAAGATCTACATCGCCATCACCGTCGAAGTCTGCCGCCGTTATCGCCTCGGGGGTAGTTCCAACGGCATAATCGGCCAGATGAATAAAACTGCCATCCCCATTGTTCTTTAATATCGATA
This sequence comes from uncultured candidate division Zixibacteria bacterium, assembly GCA_963813655.1. Lineage (GTDB taxonomy): Bacteria > Zixibacteria > MSB-5A5 > GN15 > PGXB01 > CAWEZN01. Next base: position 236,148 of record CAWEZN010000011.1, read on the forward strand.
CAAAATTGGATGATTGACTGACTACGGCGACGTCGATATACTTATCCATATCGAGATCAACCGTGACCAACGACTGAGGGCCATCCCCGACCTCATATTCCACGCCTGGCTCGAAACTTATGATGCTTGCCCCATTCACAACCGAACAGAATAATAGAATGCCCAATGCTACAATCAGATATTTTCGATACAAAAGCACCCTCCCAAAAATCCTACATGCTGGATATGAATAACAGAAGTATCATATTCTTAATATAAGCCCCTCATGAGATTTTCCAAGCAAATTTATCTCCCAAGATGTTCTGTCGCCGCGGTGAAAACCTCCTCGACCGAGATTTCATTCATGCATCTCATGAAATCCGAGCCCCTTTTGGGGCATCGATTTTTCACGCAGGAGATACATTCAAGTTCTCTTCGGATGATGACTGTTTTCTTCTCCGAGAGGGGGGAGGTTTCATCAGGATTGTCCGCTCCGGATAGAATAACGAGTGGGATATCTACCGAGGCCGCAAGATGTGCCAGTCCTGAATCATTCCCAATAAACAAACGCGCCATTGATAATAAGGCCGCAGCGGTCGAAATATCCGTCTTTCCACACAGGTTGATAATTTTCTTCTCATTTGACGCGACTTCCTCACCCGCCAGATACTCATCTGCGGCGCCGAGAAGAATGACATACCCTCCCGTCTCGGATATAATCCTGCGAGCCAGAGCGGCGTAATTCTGTGTGCCCCATCGCCGGGATTCTGCCACAGCCTGCGGAGCAATCGCAACGTAACGGGAGCCATCCATAATTCCAGCTTCAATCAGTATTTTCTTTGCCGATTGGATCTCTTCGGCGCGGATTGGATATTCCGGATGAAAAGCCCTAAGATTCTTTCCCGCTAGACTTTCCAGAAGATGTAGATATCCTATTGAACGATGCGCACGCTGATTCTCGGCAGAATTTAGAGAATGATTCAGAAATATAGATCTGCCCTCGCCGCCATACCCATATCGATTTTTTATTCCGGCGAGAAAGAATATAAGCGCCGATGAGAAAGATGGTGTCATCAGTGCCCCGACATTAAACTTCCGTTTCCTGAGTAATCGCACCTGATTTGAGATTGCACTGGTGCCATGAAGTATATTTCCCCGAAGGGGTATAAACGTGCATCTTTCTGTTCCATAAAAGATCGACTCCGCCCAAATTGGACCTAATAGGCAAATCTCGGCATCATTTTTCAAATCTGCCAATGCCTTCACGGCCGGCTGAGCCATCAGGCAATCTCCGAGATGATTGGGGATGCGGATAAGAATAGTCTCTGGCTTATCCATCAAATTTCAATCCAATTTCCATCTGCGGTGAGTCCACATCCATTGCGATGGGTATTTTCTTATGAAATCCTCGAAATATGATGTGTACCTCTGCGTCATCTCTAATATGTCCCGATCGCCGTCCCCCGTATGGGGTGGATAAATGGGAGGGAAAATCGTCAGTCGATATTTTTTGTACCCCGCCCGGACAGAACAACCGGCAATGATCGGGCACCCCACTTTCGCGGCAAATGCGGCAGGACCTTTCGGAGTGGCCGCCGGACGGCCAAAGAACTGCACTACGGCGCCTCCCGAAGCGGCATGCTGATCCGATACCACGGCAACCAGCCGATTGGCGCGGAGGGATTTTATAACGTGCCTGCTGGCGACCCCAATCGGTATGATGCCTACGCCGAAGGATTTCCGAAATGATATCAACAGATCATCGACCTTCTTATTATGTTGTTCTCCCACGAGTAAATCGACCTGATACCCTTTCGCGGCAAGCCATCCCCCCAAAACCTCCCAGTTGCCGAAATGCCCCGTGACAAGCATCGCCCCTTTACCCTGATCGAGAACCTGCCGGAAAAATTCCTCCCCCTCGGCCGTGATCATGCTCAGAATGTCTTCCTTCTTCATAATAGGCTGACGGGCAAATTCCACGATTGTCCGCGCGATATTGACAAATACATCCTTGATTATTTTTTTGATCTCATCGGGCGTCTTTTCATCCCCAAACGCGCGCCTCAGATTATTTCTCGCGATTCTCCTTCTCGATGTGAGCGCCAGATATGCCAGCTTTCCCAATCCGACAGCCATCCAATCGGCCAGACGTCCCGGGGCCAATTGCGCCAGTTTCGTCAGCGTCCGGACAACGGCATATTCAACGCCATGGCTCATCTTCATCGTCTTCCTCTTCGATTTTGTTCGGATCCCCGTAATCAAAATCCTTGGATTCGTATTTGTCTTCTTCATCCCATTTTTTGTAGAATTTTCTCTTTTTCCGAAGACCGATGAGAAAGCCGATTATGACCAATATTGCCAGAGCCAGCCAAAAATAGAAAGTGTCGGAGAAAAATGTCATCACGGTATATTTCTTCCTTAGATATTCAAAATATTCATTTTCAAATCCATCATATCCCGAGCCGATAGCCACCATAAGGGCCTGATCGACCGACCTGTCTTTCCGCAATTCATCGAGAAACAAATTAAACGATTCGCGGCCGTAGCTGTCCAGAAGATATTTCACCGCCAGATAAGATTCGGAATATGCAATCTGCGCCCGCCCCTCCGAAAAGGTGTTAAGTTTTTCGATTTCGCGTAAAGGAACGACACTATTAAAAATAACAGCACGGGTCATATTGATATTTTCTCCCCAACCCCACTCCGATGATATAAACATGGCCATCCCCTCATCCAGCCAGCGAGGCGGTTCGATATGGCGCAGCCGATGTTCCAGCGCCAGATGAGCATATTCATGCTGAAGAAGTTCGCGAAGAGATCGTCCCAGCGGATAACTGGCCGGCGATTTTATGGCGATAAGTTGACGATAGGGAAGAGCTGCCGCGGCGCCCCAATCCGGGAAAGCCGCTCCAACCACCGCTCTGAAGTCGGTGAGATTATCCGGAATATATATGGCAGGGCGGTAGTCGAGAGAATCATTTAAAATTAAGATAAGCCGGCTTCTGGCGTCATCAAGGGCCGAATCAGCTACTTTGACAAAAGCCGGGTTATCAAAATGATAGACGTAGTTAGCTCGTTGTATGATATCAATGTTTTCGATGGCAAATGCAGCAGATGATAATAAGATCAATATAGACAGCGTTGCCATTAAATACGTCTTCACAAATCAAAGATAACCATAATTTGGATAATGAACAATGGATTGAATTGTCCCAAGGGATTATTGACGATTGAAATTAGATTCAACCGTTCCCTCGTGGAACGTCAGATTAGTCTGCTCCAAGCCAGCCCTCCGGGGTAAATCCGTTCCTACCTATTGCCGGGGCAATTCCTGCCCGCGAAATATCTATTGACAATCCCATCTTTCCGAATAATTTTATCTGCTTAAGCGGCCTATTTGCCGCCTTGAGGTTATTTTGGCATGTCGAATCTTCTGAGTCATAACGTCCTGGTTCTTAATCAGAATTACGAACCGCTCTCAGTCTGTTCTGCCCGGAGAGCGATTGTCCTGCTTTTTCTGGGAAAGGCCGAGTTGATTGAAACCTATGACGGCGTTAAGGTTAGGTCTATTTTGAAATCCTTTCCGTTACCGTCGGTAGTTAGGCTGGACAGGTTTATCAAAGCCCCTCGCAAAAGAATCTTACTCACCCGCAAGAATGTCTTAATCCGGGACGGTTACATCTGTTGCTATTGCGGCTCGAGTAAAGGACCTATGACTGTTGACCATATAGTTCCCAAAAACCTCGGTGGAACCGACAGCTGGGAAAATCTGGTTTGCGCTTGCGATAAATGCAATAACAAGAAAAGCGATAAGACTCCCCATCAGGCCGGGATGAATCTTCTGCGGAAGCCGACCCGTCCCAATCATATCACCTACATTCAGCGGTTCATCGGAGTCACCGACACCCGCTGGAGACCATACCTTTTCATGGAGTAAATTTGAATAAAGAGACTATTCTTTCCGGAATGCAGCCTTCCGGCGAATTGCATATTGGCAATCTCGAAGGCGCCCTCAAAAACTGGGTGGCTCTTCAGGATAGTTATAATATGTACTGCTGCATAGTTGACTGGCACGCTCTGACCGGTGACTATGAAAATACAGGGGTTCTGAAAGAGCGTGTATTTCAGCTTGCGGTCGATTATTTGGCTGCCGGATTGGATCCCGAAAAATGCGCCATATTCATTCAATCAGATGTTAAGGAACATGCCGAATTGCATCTTTTGTTTTCCATGATTATCACGGTACCGACTCTAACGCGTCTCCCCACTTACATGGAGAAGAAAAAAGAGAAGGGGCTGGACAGTTACGGTTTCCTCGGGTATCCGGTTCTGCAGGCGGCCGATATCTGTATCTACAATGCCGACAAGGTACCGGTCGGTAAAGATCAGGAGAAGCATATCTGGCTAGCGGCTGATCTGGCGGAAAGATTCAATACCCTCTACGGAGAAACTTTTAGAATTCCCCATGCTCTCTTTACAAAAGCGCCGGTGATACTGGGCATCGACGGCCGCAAGATGTCCAAATCGTATGAAAATCATATTAAAATTGCCGAACCAGACGAAGAAACCCGGGCCAAAGTAAAAAAGATGTTCACGGATCCACAGAAAATTCGCAAAGGCGATCCCGGTCGTCCCGAAATATGCCCGGTTTATTTTCTACACAGGATCTACACTGACAATTCCGAGGAAATCATCGCGGGCCCCTGCCGAACCGGTGCGCTGGGGTGTGTTGACTGCAAGAAGATGGCCGCCGAAAACCTGATTACAGCCTTAAGGCCTATCCGCGAAAAAAGAGTTGTAATTGAAAATAATAAAGATTATATCTGGGATGTGCTGAATAATGGCGCTATTCGAGCAAGGGAAAGGGCCGGCGCGGTGATGGAAAAAGTCCGGGCGGCCATGAAGATGGATTATCGACAGCAATGAACGGTACGAAAGAAAATTATTCGGTAGATCTTGAAATATTTCAAGGGCCCCTCGATCTTCTTTTATATCTAATCAGAAAAGATGAAATTGATATTTATGATATTCCCATTGCCCGGGTAACCGAGCAATATATGCAATACATTCAGCTGATGAAAACGTTGAATCTTGAGCTGGCAGGAGAGTATATTCTCATGGCGGCGACTCTCATTCGCATTAAGGCTCGCCTCCTTCTTCCCCGTGATGAACTTGATTCTGAAGAGCCTGATCCGCGCGAGGAGCTGGTGGCGGCATTGCTGGAATATAAGAAATACAAAGAAGCTGGTGAAATTCTTCGCGAGAAGAGAATCCTGGAAGAGCGACTCTTTGTTCCTCAAAGCCTGGGTGGAAACGGGAATAAGGAAAAAGTTGTCCTTTCGGATACGACGACCCTGTTTGATTTATTGACAGCCTTCAAACAAGTTATGGAAAAAAGCGGTCAGGAATCGCTTTACACGATTACGCCTGAAGAATCGAATATCGAGGATCGTATCCTGAGAATTCTCGGCATTCTGGCTGAAAGGGAGTCGGTGACCTTTCAGGAGTTATTCGAAGATTTCCCGAGGAAAATTGTCGCCATCGCTACTTTCTTGGCAATTCTGGAATTAACTAAGATTCACAGGATTTCGGTGAGACAATCACTGCCATTCTCCGAACTTAGAGTATATCGCGGAGACCGATTTGAAGACCACGAACCTGCTCTTGAATTCATAAAAAAGTTTCACATCATGTAACGGCGAAAGCGTAATATGAACGACAACGGTACACGCCTCCCAATAATTGAAGCTTTGATAATGTCCTCGCCGGAACCTTTGCCGGCGCGTAAAATCGCAGAGCTGATTGAAAATTTAACTCCGGGCGAGATTGACTCCGCGGTAGCTTCACTGAATGAAAAATATGAATCCGGCGCTATCTCATTTCGCATTCGTAAGATTGCGGGCGGTTATCAGCTTTATATCCTCGAAGATTATGCCGGATATGTCGACGAACTCCTCACCCGTCGAAGAAATACCCGTCTGACCCGCTCCGCCCTGGAGACACTCTCCATCATCGCCTATCGGCAGCCGGTGACTAAGCTCGACATTGAAATGATACGCGGCGTCGCTTCCGACTCGGTAATTCATACCCTTCTTGAAAGAAAACTTGTGACCCTGGCGGGGCGCGCATCGACGATGGGACGTCCGCTTTTATACCGAACAACAGATGAATTCCTTAAATATTTCAACCTGAACGCCCTCGAAGATCTGCCTAAGATGGAAGAGATTGAAGAGCTGGTAACGGCACGAGACAATGACTCCCAGGCTATGCTTCCTTTTGAAACGGCGGAAGCGGGGGCCGAAGCTTCCGGCGGCGCCAGTGAGGACGATGATCTCGCAGATAACGAAATCGGAAAAGAGCTTTCCGACCAGCCTGACCTTGAAGAGCCTGTCGCCCTATCCGAAGATAATAGATATCCTGATCTGATAAGATCGGAAGAAGAAGCTGATGAATTGGAGCCGCTCTCTGCTCGGCAGAATTTTAATGAATCATAAGTAGGGGAGACGTCTATCAGTCAATTTCGGATGACAAACAAATCCTGCGGGAGTTTGCGGAATTGATCAGAATTAATAAATATCTGTCAATTTGTGGGGTAACTTCCCGACGCGGGGCCGAGCAATTAATAAAAAAGGGGAAAATCACTGTTAATGATGTTACCGTCGAACGCCCGGGAATTATTGTCGACGAATCAACTGATATTGTCAAAGTTGAGGGCAGCGCTGTTGTTCCGGTAAAAGTCAAATGCTATATTCTCCTGAATAAACCCAAAATGGTGCTGACCACTCTGTTTGATCCCTTTAAAAGAAGGACGGTGGCCTTTTATGTCAGGAGGGTCCCCACCCATGTCTACCCGGTCGGACGACTCGATTATGATACGGAAGGCGCTCTGCTGCTGACCAACGACGGCGAAATGGCCTACCGACTCGCCCATCCCAAATATCAGGTGACAAAAATCTACCAGGCTCTGGTCCTGGGAGCTTTTACTATCGACCACGCCAAATTGATCAGTAAGGGAATACCCCTTGAAGACGGACATATTGCCCATGCGGAAGTGGAGATTCTATCCAGCTCCATGAAACATTCCAAGCTAAGACTCATACTTACCGAAGGGCACAAGAGAGAAATCAAACAGTTGCTGAAAGCCGTTGGACATCCTGTAAAGGAATTGCAGCGAATTGAATTTGCGGGATTAAGAGTTGATTCTCTTAAGCCGGGCCATTGGCGTTTCTTAAATCATATGGAAATTAGGAAACTGAAAGATCTGGTCGGGCTATAAAAATCCGATCTCATGCCATCGTTCATAGATCTTCGAATAGACATTAAAGGGCGGACAAGTTGTCCGCCCTTTTGTAGTAAAGTAATCCGGATATGTTCTAAAAGTCAGTTGTACCGGTAAACTTAAACGAGCCGAGATGAACCGTCGGCGCGACGATGCATCCGACTGAATCCCACCATGACGGTATCAGTTGCCGGTCGCGAGATATTCCTTTCACGCTTGAGAAGGCTCTCAGCATCGAGTCGGTAAACCGAAGATTCTTGACCCCATGTTTGATCTGTCCTTCTTCAATCAAATATGTGCCGTCTCTGGTCATACCGGTCAGGACAGCGTTAGGCATATCAATGTACCCATTGATATAATGAAACCGGGTCACCAATATTCCGCGTTTTACACCGGCTATCATCTCTCCACGAGTCTTGCTCCCGGGATAGAAGAATATATTAAGGGGAATGGCGCCCTGCCCATGATCGTTGGCGGTCAGAGCGTGGCCGGTTGATCGGGTACCTGCCTTGTTAGCGGTGATACTGTCAAAAACCACTCCTTTGCCGACACCCTTCTCTATAATACTGACCTTTCTCTTAGGCACCCCCTCGAAATCAAATGGCATGGCGATAGCCGACGGATCATTGGCGTCATCATACACCGTAACCGATTCATCCATTATCTTTTTGCCGATTTTATCCGAGAGAAATGAAGTCTTATCCAGGAATGCCTTGGAGCCGAATCCGATATAATTGAGCCATTCAAAGAGAGCGGCCACCGCCGATGGCTCGAGAATGACTTCATAATCACCGGCTTCAAGTGGCTTTGGCTTTTTTCCGATAAACGCCTTCTCCACGGCGACATCAGCAAGCGAAACAACGTCGATATCTTCTACCTTTCGCGATAGACCGACGGAATATCCTGAAGATGTATCGGACATTGCGATGATGTTAATAGATGCACTACTGAATGGCTGGTAACAGTGAACGCCTTTGGAATTGAACACGGCAATTTCGCCGTCGCCCGTGGCAAAGGCTCCTGCTGTCATGAATTTCCGTTTGTTAGCCCTTACAAATACCTTTTTCACCTGTCTGGCCCGATCTTTCGGGGAATAGGCGGCGGTACCCTCAAAATGCGTCTCCAATTTGGCATAGTCAGCTGGTTCAGGAAGCCCTGGGAAATTCTTATTGTCCTTCTGGTACTTGGCAATTTCCAGTGAATTCTTCAGAGTATCCTTCAGGTCGGATATTACCAGAGAATTGGTCGAGGCGACACCGATTTTCTTGCCCAGAATCGTTCGGAAGAAGATTCTGGCATTATCCTCGTTGACATTTTGATGAATTATTGAATTGGCAAAACGGGTCAGGCCGTAATTTGAACCTACATAGACAATTTCGGTTTCGTCGGCTTTACTCGCTTTGGCCACCTTCTCGAATATAGCGAATAGCTTATCTTGTCCTATCATTTGCTCACCCCGACTTTCACTTTGCGGAATCTGGTGGGAGCGGCGCCATGCGCCACCCGCGCCACTTGCATCGGCTCGCCCTTTCCGCAATTGGGGACACCCCAAATATGCCAATGCTTCCTGTTGCAGATCGCATCGCACGAGTTCCAGAATTTCGGCGTCATTCCCGTATAAAGAGGATTCTTGAACATCTTTCCCAATTTCCCATTCTTGATTTCCCAGGCGCATTCCGTTCCGAATTGAAAATTGAGCCTCTTGTCATCAATTGACCATGACTTGTTCATGTCGAAGAAGATTCCATCCTTTGTGTCGGCAATGAGATCATCGAGCTCCCATTCTCCCGGTTCGAGATTGATATTGGTCATCCTGATTAAGGGGAGACGATTCCAACCATCCGCCCGCATGGTGCCGTTTGAGGTCTTCCCGATGACCGGCGCGGTCTCACGACTGGTCAGGTATCCCACATGCAGTCCGTTTTGTATAATGGGAGCTCTTTGTGATTTCACGCCTTCATCGTCGTATCCAAATGATCCAAGCGCCCCCGGAATGGTCGCGTCGGCGAAAATATTCACGATGTCCGAGCCATATTTCAGTTTATTGAGTCCGTCCAACTGCATGAACGAGCCGCCCGCCAGCGATATTTCTGTGCCAAGCACCCGGTCAAGTTCGGTCGGGTGACCGCAGGATTCGTGAACCTGAAGCGCCATCTGTGAACCGCATATGATTATATCGCATTGGGTATCGGGGCAATTTTCGGCCTTCAGAAGCTGAACCGCTTCCTCGCGGACACGGTCGACATTATCAAGCAGCTTCATTCCCCTGATAAATTCATATCCGCGGGTGGCATAGTCACCCCGATGCGAATTCGGGTAGGACCGCTTTTGAACTTCTGTGCCGTCATAGGCTGTGGCCGTATACCCCGCGCCCGATTCGATTATATCCTGCTCGATCTCAGCTCCCTCAGTTGAACAAAATATTTTATTTGTCTTGTAAAAATCACATGAGGCCTCACCCGTTTTGACGAGAGCATCTGTTCGAAGTCTGTCTGATATCTCCAGCAGGAGACCAATTTTCTCGTCGACAGGGACAGAAAAGGGATCCTTCTCACAGGGCGAAGTATAATGATCCTTGTATGGCGAAACTTCCGCCAGCTTGACCTTTTCTTTTACGGTCGTGGCTGAAGCGCGCGCCGTTTGCAGAGCCTTGTTGGCAGCTTTCTTGATGTCAGCCTCTTTTATGGAGGCAATTGCCGCAAATCCCCAGGCTCCTCTGTCGACTACTCTGATTCCAACCCCGACATTGACATCTCTGGTAAGAGTATCGACAATGCCGTCGGTCACCCGAATTGATTCGTTTTCAATCCGAACAAAACGGGCATCGGCATAATCAACCTTCTTACCCTTCAGCCAGTTGAGAGTATTGTTCAATTTATCTTTCATTAATCCTCCATTGCCCGCTTGTTACGGACAACGATCTTAGATGCCTATCCTAATTCTTCACACCTGTTCCACGAGATAATTCTGAATCCCCATCTGCTTAATCTGGTCCTGTTGTGCCTCAAGCCAGTCAATATGATCCTCCTCATCTTTGAGGATTGATTCGAGAAGCTCCCGCGTGCCATTGTCGCCGAGTTCGACCGCCTGCCGGATTCCATCATTATATGCCTTGACAGCTCCGTCCTCGGCCTTTCGGTCGTCCTCAAGTTGGGCTTCGACTTTGTCTCCGATATGAATTTCTTTGAGTTTGCTAACGATCGGAGAGCCTTCCAGAAAAATAATTCTGGCGATCAGTTTCTCGGCATGCTTCATTTCGTCGATGGCCCGTTTTTCAATCTTCTTATGCAATTCCTCGTATCCCCAGTTGGCGCACATCTCGGAATGAACCATGTACTGATTGATCGCGGTCAGTTCGTCAGCCAGAAGATAATTCAGTGTGACGATAATCTTGTCGTTTCCCTTCATCTCGTTTCCTCCTTTTTATCACATTGCCAAAATAGAGTCTATTCTGACAATCAAATAATTCGATAATTTCGACCAATATAATGACAGAAATGCCCGCAATCAATGGGAATCATTCGAAGCCGAGTTCGCATAAAGTAAACTGCAAAACATTAAGGATGAATTCGGTATTATTTGAAAATAATAAAACCCCGCCAATTTGGAGGGGGCTTTGTAGATCAAACGACTTCCAGTTATTGGCCGCTTCTCAAAGGCATTCCGCAATGGCTGACCCAGGTGGCGCAGTCACCCGCATGCCTCCATTTTTGTCAAGTAATTGATCAGTGTATAATATCTAGGCATTGATAGTGCAGTTTTGTTGCTTGCCGCGGATTGAACGGTAAATCGCCGACTTTCAAAGAGGTCGGACTACAAATACTGGGATGCAGATGTCAGAAGACAGGGAACCAGATGGATCAGGCAAGGGTTTATGGAATAGAGTAGACTCGGAATGGGCAGCTTCGATCTTCAGGCGCACTCTGGGTTCCCTCGGTGAGGGATCAGACACAGGAATTGCTTGCGGGAAGGAGTTTTATTGTTTTTAGGTGTTTGCCGGGGGCCCCTGAGCTAAAAAGACGAGAGGGTAGATAGAATGTGAAGAACCGCAAGTCAGCAGGTTCTTAAAAGGATTAGGAGCGAAAGATGATGAATAAGAAGATGTCATTGATGACAGCCATTCTGGCGACGGTGGCTGTACTCATAATAGGATCATGCTCCAGTTCACCGACTTCTTCGAACCAGACGGGAGAACTGAGAATTCGGATGATCGATTCTCCGGCCGAATTCCAGCATGTATACATTGTCGTAAATCGTGTCGATGTTCATATGGCCGGGTCGGATTCGGCCAGTGGCTGGGTTACGATCAATAATGTTCCCGCCACTCATGATTTGTTGACTCTGCAGAATGGTGCCAGCGCTGTTCTGGGCGACCAGATGTTGGCTGTCGGCAAGTACACTCAGATTCGCCTGCTTATCGGCGCCGAAAGCAATGTCGTGGTGAATAATGCCATTTACCCGCTTCAGATGCCCAGTGGAATGCAGACTGGAATAAAGCTCAATAACGAATTTGACATCGCCGCCGGAGCGCTATATGAACTTCAGCTAGATTTCAGCGTCGATCAATCGATCCATAAAACCGGCAATGGTATCTATATGATGATTCCGGTGATCCGCGTGGAAGCGGCGATGACGTCCGGTACAATATCGGGAACGGTTCTTCCATTTACCGCCCGGGCGATTGTCGCAGCCAGAAATGTGACGGATACGGTTAGCACCTACGCTGATTCCACCAACGGAGCTTTTATGATAATGGCGCTCCCTGCCGGGATATATTCAGTGGCGATTACACCTACCGATACCCTTTTAGCTGACACTACCATAACTTATGTGCAGGTTGGTGCGCAGCAAAACACTGATTTGGGAACCATAACTCTTCGGGTGAAGTGAGTTTCGGTATGGGTGCGATACTGGTACCTCGCACACGCTCCGAGTCCATTGCCGAGTGTGTCCGAAAGTGCAAGCTTGTTAAGAGAGTGGCCAAGGGACTTTGACGACCCTGGCGGCACAACGAAAGGAGTCGATATGAAGAAGGCAATTTACTCTTTTATCCTCTTAGGACTAATTGCCATGGTGGCCTGTCAGGCGACGGCCCAATCCAATCCCGCAGGGGGTGCTGTTATTAATCCGCAGATCGGGATCAGCCTGTCAAAATTGAGTACGGATGTGCAGATGGCACAGACAAAATATCGTCTCGGATATATGTTCGGGGGAAATATCCGGTTCGGTGGCAATGTATATTTGCAGCCCGGGATTTTCTGGCACCGCCTGGGTGTCAAACTGCAAACGACTGAAGAGATTCGGAATCAGCACGAATTTCATAATGATGTGAGCAGTATCCAGGTCCCCGTGCTGCTGGGCATCAATTTAATCAACACGCAAACTCTGGTATTTCGAGCAAATGGCGGCGGTTTTGCAGACTTCGTGACCTCCGTGCAAAATACTCCGCTCTATACCAAAGATGATTTACGCAAAACCATTTTTGGAATTCGAGCAGGGGTAGGTGTCGATCTTTTCAATCTGACCGGCGACATTGGATATGATTACCAGTTAAGCAAATTCTTTGCGGATAACATTGGGAGCGATGCCAAACTCAGCGGCTGGTTCTTCACCGTGGGAATCAAATTATAGAAGATGAAATCGATTCGGCTATCAGGGCCCGGAATAGTAAGCCGGGCCTTTTCATTCCCTCCGCCAAGAGATGACAAAATTGCGTGAATTCCGGCAAATGAAGTGGATCGGTATCATTCTTCCAGTCCTAAAAGCTTTCCAGTTCGAATTCAATTTGCAATTCCATTACTCCGGGTCTACTGATTACCAATAAAAAACCCCCGCCGTAAAGCAGGGGCTCGAACAGTCACCAGGAGTCTTTATGGCCCGGTTCGCAGCGGCATGCCGCAATGGCTAACCCAGGTGGGGCAATCACACGTCGCGCTCCCATGCTTATACAGGAAATTAATCAAATATGTAATGTCCAGAGCGTTGATCGCGCAGTTGCAGTTGGCATCCCCTGAAAGGAGAGCGTAGGGCTTCGGTACAGGTCCGTGTTTATATAGGAAATTAATTAGATAGGTGATATCGAGGGCATTGAAACTCCCGCTGTTGTTGGCGTCACCCGGCCTGCCATCGCATACAAAAGTAGCAAAATTCTGCCAGAATCCGGAGTTCAACCTGAAATTGGTTGAAGTTCCGGGCCCAACAGCTGTCTGGCTTACCGTCCCATTCAAAATGAAGGAGGTCGAACTGCCGCTCGTCCCGCCTGATGATAAAACCTGCCATTCAATTTTCTCGCCTGCCTTCGATTCGGCTGATGTCACCGGTGTGATCTGCAACTGAGGTTCCTGCTTAATCGGCGCGGATTCCTTTGTGGAAACCGGTTGCTTATCCGATTTGCCCGATGAGCTGGTTATATCTCGGGCATATGAGAAAAACGCCAAAAGCAGGAGCGCCGCCAAAAATATGTATAATATTTTTCGTTTCATATCAATTCCTCATGAGTCAATCGTTTCGCTAATATGATGCGATAATATACCAAGTATTGGTACCGTTGCTAGCAAAAGTCATGGCTCTCCATTGCGCGAGGGGAACGGGAACTCCCGGGGGTGTACCATCGATAAAATCCATCGGTGACATAACATTGACAATTGCACCCACACCGGGAGCTACATTCTTAATAGTGTACATTCGGCCGCCGACTCCCGCCGCAGGTGGCAGATTTATCATGCCCGCGGCATTAACGAGAACAATACAGTCTCTGTTGCCAATGGGGTATCCCGGTGCGACAGTTGGGACGGTTATAGCAACTGCAATGGAGCCGCTGTCATGCAGAGTTGAATTAGGTGAATTGGTCATGATTCCAGTATTGCCGTCGGCATGAATAAGGAACTGGTTGTTATTGGTTGAAGCAAAAGCGCCGGCGGAATTATCGTTCCAGACGAATGAATTCATGTGCATGGCCTGCGCAGCCTGTCCTGCGGCCAGCGAGAAGCGACCGTTGGCAATATTATCGCGTCCGCCTGGGATTGCAGCACCATGTCCTCCCGCTTGATTATTCTTGCCGCCCCCAATCGTAGAATATGATCCAGAGGTTGAATTGTGCTCCCCACCAAGTATAGAGCCGCCGGAATCATTTACGAAATTACTCATGCCGCCGCCAACTGTTCCCCAATCGGCGTGATCGCCTATGAAATTAAGCTGTCCGCCGGTAATGGAGCCAAAGCGAGCGAGCACTGTATCAAACTCACCGCCGGCATCTGTCCCGGCATAATTAATGACATAATTGGCGTGTCCGCCCCCAATGGTCGTGAAATCGAGAGAAACATAATTGCTGTCGCCGCCGCCAATGGTCGATTTAATGCCGACAGCCTTATTGTAATAACCGCCTCCTATAGTGGAAAAACTGGCCTGTGCATAGTTTCGCATCCCGCCGCCTACATAGGCATAATAGGCATCCGTAAGACTACCTCCCGAAAGCCCGGCCTGATTGCTCCAGCCGCCCCCGACAGCACAGGCTTGATCATAAGCGATATTGAATTGGCCGCCCCCAATAGATGTCCCGACGGCATGGGCTTCATTCGCGTAGCCGCCGGCAATCGTGGCAACGCGAGCTTCGTCTCCGGAGGGAACATTGCCATTTCCGATCTTGTTGAGGATGCCTCCTCCTACCGTCGCGAAATTACCTATGGCTTCATTGGCTTGCCCGCCGCTTACTGTCGCCCAACCATAGCTCTGACCATTTCTTCCAGTGGTACAGCCATCGCCAAGATTAATATGCGTGTTTCTATAGGTACCCCAGAGAGTGTTTCCCGATCTGGCAATTCCCAATGCGCCATGAGTCTGAAGGTACTCTGTCGCGACAAAAGGTGGCATCTTATCCCAATCCTGATCGGAGCCTGCCACTTGCCATGAACCGACACCATTGGCATCCGAAGTCAGCACCAAACCATTTGCTGCACCGGTTGGCATTTTTATTTGACCGGTTAAGCCGTCCAGTGTAATTGATGGCGTCGTAGTATTATTACCATAAACTCTAAATGTGCCAGGGAAGGGAGGAGTCGTTCCAGTCGTAGCGAATAAAAACGGAGTTGCTCCGCCGAAGTCCAACACCGCAGTTCCCGCCTTGCCCATATCCTCTTTGGCGGCGTTTGGAGCTATGGCAAAATTCCCAATAATCGTCCCCCCTCGGGCGCTATCAATGCTGGCCACCGTCCCCGAATGAAAGGAATAAATGGACGTTGCAAGGTGTGTGCGGGGAGTAATTTCAGGGTCAGCGCCAACCGCGATTCCAAAAAATTTAATAGTATCATCGCCATAAGACCCGTCTCCCGGATCCCAGACGCCAAGCATTGCATTGAATAATCCATTGGCGACCGCTACCGACCCAATGGTATCGGCCCATATGGGAGACCCGCCGGTCGAATCCCCATAAAACGAGAAAATCATCTGAATTGTCGTATCCAACGGATTTCCGGCAGAATTTGTCAGCCGCCCCTGATAGTTGATGAGAGCGGGTACTCCCGCCATAAGTGTTGCTGTCAAAGCCAGCACCGCAATGATGCCTGCCATTAACAAGATGCGCTTCATCTTGCTCCTCCTGTAAGATGAATGATTTTACCTGCATGACCTGAGACCCTCCCCGATATCCGGCGCATATCAAATGCGAAACCATCGCCTGCTCGGAGGCGATCACAAGTCGGTTATTTCGCTCGAGTTGCCCGGTGCTCTTGAAATTCTTGGTCCGTTTAGCGGACAACTTCCGAAGTTGGACCTATTGGGCCGGCCTGCGCCGGCCAAAATTCGAATAAAACATTTTTCCCAAAAGGCGAGCCTTGTCAGGCGAGAAGCATTTCATGAGCTGATAGAACGGCAGACGCCTTACACTTGCATAATTATATCGAAAATGGCATCGGCTGTCAAGGCAATTCTGCTGAAAGAAGACAAATTTACATATGATTAATTGTAATCTGTTATACACTTAAAATTCTCTGGTCCAGTTCTTACTTTGGAAACCAGATGACAAAAAAGCCCCCGTCGCAGGGGGGCTTTTGATATCACCGTCTTACTTCGCTCAGTTCATTTCCTCAAGGGCATGCCACAATGGCTAATCCAGGTGGGGCAATCACACGTCGCGCTCCCATGCTTATACAGGAAATTAATCAAATATGTAATGTCCAGAGCGTTGATCGCGCAGTTACAGTTGGCATCTCCTGATAAGAGGGCGTAAGGTTTCGGTACAGGTCCATGTTTGTAAAGAAAATTGATCAAGTATGTAATGTCTAAGGCATTGAAATTGTTGGTATTGTTGGCATCACCCGGCCTGCCATCGCAGACGAATGTCGTGAAATTTTGCCAGAAGCCGGAGTTCAATTTGAAATTGGTTGAAGTCCCCGGCCCGACAGCAGTCTGATTGACAGTACCATTCAGGATGAAAGCGGTCGAGCTGCCACTCGTTCCGCCGGACGATAGCACCTGCCAGTCGATTTTCTCGCCGGCTCGGGTCTCTTCGACTACCGGAGCAGGCTGAGTTACGACCGTTGACTTGAGGTCGGATTTGGTCAGTTGTTTTGTTGCATCGGCCCAGGCAGTCGGCAGTGATGAAATCAGCAGGATCGACGCAGAAATGCATATCAATAATTTCTTCATATTACTTCTCCATTTCTTCGATTTGCATTTTGTCCGCAATATCAATTGTCCAGCTGTTTCCATGCGCCGCCAAGATAGCAATATATATGGTGAGAGGCACCATTGACATAAACGTCGCCTTCCATAGCCGACGCGGGTGCCGTAGCCATTGGTTTCAATCTCATAACGCCGTCAAAGAAGGCCGCCCGGTGATTTGAGGTACCCGAGGCTTTGTCCACGCCGATAACACCGGCGACAACTGCATTATCCCCTGAAGCATCAATCGTGCTGTTTACTTCGCCATAAACGCCGCCTATATAGTAAGTGCCGGTCGCGTCGAGAGTGATTCCCGGTGTTGATTTTCCAATAAACTTGCCGCCAACGCCAAAAGAGGTCATTGTGGAGTTATAGTTGGTCAAGAAGGAAGCATCCCCAATGCCAACGATGCCGCTGATCGACCCATACGAATTCCATCCGGCAACTTCCCCAGCCCGGCCTTCGGCCGAACCGGCCTGGGTAGAGCCATAAGCTATTGCAGTCTTGGCGATCAGACCGCCCTGGGTGCCTGTGCTTGTCAATTGCGCCGACTCAATATGAACTCCCTGGGTGCCGATACTCCCCGCGCTATTGCTGAAATTGACAGTCGTGGCCGCTTCGCCACTGATAGTGATGTCCTTATAGACGTGAAGTTGGGAAGCGGGCGAGGCAATTCCAATTCCGACACCTCCCATGGCGTGTATGAGGAATTGATTGACGCTTGTCGATGCCCAGGCGCCCGCGGAATTGTCATTCCAGACAAATGAGTTGGAGGTAACGGCTTGCGCGCTTCGCCCAGCCGCCAGAGAATAAGATCCGCTGGCCGTATTGTACCCGCCGCCCGGAATAGCGGCGCCCTGCCCGTAGGCGGAATTATGTTGCCCGCCGCCAATGCTGGCATAGGCTCCAGAAGTGATATTCCACTCACCTCCGAGGATAGCGCCGCCCGTATCGACTACATGATTTGAATCACCGCCGGCGATTGTTCCCCAATCGGCGGAGTAATCTACAATATTCATATGCCCGCCCCCGATAGCTCCATAACCTCCCCATACCGAATTAGTATCGCCGCCGCCGATAGTCGATTTTGGCCCGAAAGCCACATTCTTAAAGCCGCCGCCGATCGTGCCGTATTGTCCGCCATTCGTATTATGGCCGCCGCCACCGACTGTGCTATATTCACCACTGGCTATATTATATCCGCCCCCGCCTATAAAAGCATAATCGTTGAATACAAGATTCCCCCTACCGCCTCCAATAGTATTATAGGCAAAACATCCCTGGATCCTATTAGACAGCCCGCCGCCAATGAACGCATAATTGCCCTGGATATTATTATATCCACCGGCCACGATCGCGGAAGCATAGCCGCAATTGCAGGTGACTCCGCTACCAATTATATTGGAAACTCCGGCACCTACAAAGGATACCCAACCACCCGATTGATTCCAAACGCCGGCAAGAATTCCAGAACCGGGGCACCATGCGGTATTAACCCAACCTCCGGCAATGACTGAATAGCTGCCATGAGAATGGTTGCCGAAGCCACCGCCGATAAACGAGTACCATCCGTTTGAGCGGCCGCCGAGACTAAATTGAGATCCTCCCGCGAAATTGGGGGTAAAGCTGGTGTCAAAGAGGGTATCCCCAATATTCGTGATGTCGATCACATTATTCATACCGCCGGCAATGGAGCTATAGCCGCTGAGTACTTTGTTTGAATCGCCGGCAACAAATGAATAAGCACCAGAGTCAACGTTCATTGGCCCGGGGCTGAAATTGTCGACAGTCGCCGAATGAAAGGCATATGGGGCGGATGTCAATGGAGTGCGGGGCGATAATTTCCGGATTACTGCCGACCTTGATTCCAATAAAGTTACTTGATGTGGAGTCGTCACCAAAAGACTCCATATCTCCGGGCTCAAGACGCCGAGAGTGCGCTGTGAATAATCCACCGGCGACTTTACATCGCCAATTGTATCGGTGCCCATATGGGAGACCCGCCGACCGCCGTCGGCCAAAATGTAAATATCATCGATACCGTGGTATCGAGCGGATTTCCCGCCGGATCTGTCAGCCGCCCCTGATAGTTAATCAATGCCGGCACTCCGGCGAAACTGGGAGCCGAATAGGCCAGGATTCCGATAGCCACGATGGCCGCTGTTAACAAGATGCGTCTCATCCTGTTCCTCCTTGAGGTTAATGTTTGGTTGCCTTAAAACCTGTATCCTTCCCCTCGTT
Source organism: uncultured candidate division Zixibacteria bacterium (assembly GCA_963813655.1). Taxonomy (GTDB): domain Bacteria; phylum Zixibacteria; class MSB-5A5; order GN15; family PGXB01; genus CAWEZN01. Next base: position 255,304 of record CAWEZN010000011.1, read on the forward strand.
GTCTGATTTGCCAAAATGACTACCAGACCCCAGCGGGGTTAGTCACAAGCTGTTTTGTCTGCAGGAGGTGCCTGATGCTCTCGAAAACAATTCGTCCCTTTCGCGGGCACCTTCTATGTGGGACTTAAGTGCTGTTGGATGATGCAGTTATGTCATACATTAAATGTCGCTCTCCGCAGTAGAAAGAATGTGACCAAGAAATCGAAATGGCCTCTTTTGAATATTAATGGAATGGTTCTATGTTTGAATATGTAGAAGCTAGAAAATTTAGTTAAGCTTTTTCCCAGAGATATCATAGTTAGTTCGATGAGAGCCCCGCCAATCAGCGGGGCTCTTTTCGAAACATGATCTCGAACTATATGCACATTTTCCTATTTTCTCAACGGCGGACCGCAATTGATCAACCACTGATCACAGCTACAAGGCGAATTGCCGTGCTTATACAGATAGTTGATCAGATAGGTTATATCAAGAGCGTTGATATGGCAGTCGCAATTGGCATCACCGGAGCAAAGGGGATAAGGTATCGGCGCTGGACCGTGCTTATAGAGGTAATTAATAAGATAAGTAATATCCAGAGCATTGATAACCACAGTACCATTGGGGTCGCCGGGACGACAATCGCAGGTAAAGCAACAGTGACCGAGATGCATGCTGAAAATAGAATAGTCGGACAAATTTGTGTTCCCGTCACAATTGTAATCGTTGCAGATATTGCCGCTGCCAAATGGGAAATCAGCGGCTGTAACACATTGATCGCCGTTGACATCAAAGAATTTGGCGCTTACAGATTTGCATGGTACACCGTTAACATACAATACCGCCATACATTCGGTGCAAGTGAGTAAGCTGGCGTCGACCGTGAAATAATGAATGCCGGTGGCGGCCTGGCATGAGTCAGGAAACACCAGCGGCCATGCTGATTCTTCATTTGGGCATGGCTGAGCTGGACATTGACTGAAATCAAGCCAGGTTGAGGTCATACCGCAGATTGGATTACCGCAGCTGTCTTTGAGCATCACCCGATAAATAATGTCGGACTTGGGGCAGACCAGCAAGCAAGGGTCGGAGGTAGTGCTGTCGCAAAATGGGGGACCCGGCTGGCATGGCTGATTCGGACAACAGTGTCCCGCATGTAGAGCGAAAATGCTAAAATCGGCAGCATCACCGGGAATCCCATCGCAGTTGTAGTCGTTGCAGATTGCCCCGGCATGAAAGTCGTTAGGAGTTACACAATGATCGCCGTCAGTGTCGAAGAATTTTGCATTGATCGGGCGGCAAAACTTTCCATTTACAAATAGGCCGGCCTGACAAACAGTACATTGAAACAAACTGGCATCAATCGTGAAATAATGGGTGCCGGTTGGGGCGTCACAAGAGTCCGGGAAAACCAGCGGCCAATTTGGCTCTTCATTCGGACAAGGTTCAGCCGGACATTGGCTGAAATCGAGCCAGGTTGATGTCATACCGCAGATCGGATTGCCACAACTGTCTTTTAATATGACTTTATACACTATATCTGATTTGGGACAAATTAGAAGACAGGGATCGGTCCAGGTGCTGTCGCAAAATGGCGGTCCCGGTGGACAATTAATTAATGTTGGGGTCCAACTGAAAAAATGAATCATCCCACGAGGATTGCCGGCCTGATCAAAAAGTTCTGTCTGCTGAGTGCTCGCATGAGTTTGACCCAACCAGGGAATCGAAGTAAGCCCCGCATTGGTGATATGCAGTGGGATTCTATTGGTCAGATTCAAGCCATGACCGGGGACAGAAACATCGACAAATACGTCAAAAAAAGATGCGGCCGGATAATCCGGTCCGGGAGCATTGGCTTTAATCTCTCCTTGGCTGGGAGGTGTCGGTGTGTGCACGCTGACAGTCATTGGTCCTGCAATCGGGGCTACGCTTGTCAGGCTCAAGGCTACGATCTCAATCGGAATCACTTCTCTGCCGTCCCCGGGGTCGAACGGGGCCCCACGCTGGACAGTGACAGGGGCGCCGCCGAGGACAACATTTTCAATCGGACTGATACCGTACAATTCGATCATCATTTGACCGGTATTGCCGCTGTAAGTATCCGTGCCGGCTGGCGGGAACTGCCCCCACACGGTCACTCCAAAAAGCAGAAGAGTGAGAAGAGAGAAAATTATCCTCTTACCCATACCATTACCTCCACGCATTTGGTTTTAAATTATGCTCCGCAATCCGCGGAGAATTCATTTTACTTTTCAAAACCAATCAAATGTCAATAGACGACCATCCGGCAATAAATGGGACACGGAAACCTCCCACCCCGACAACCGGTCCCGCTATAATTTTCAAAGAAACCAATTTGAAGTTATTAACTTATTTTTAATATAGATTGTAAAGGTCGAATTTGTCAAGTATTAATTTTAATTTCTGCGATGATTCCCCCTGGGCTTACGCAATAGTAGATATATAGTGCTACAATTCGTAAAAGCGAGCCCGCGTCAGGATTGGCTTTTGAGAATTACGATACCCGATTTTCTGCGAAGTTGGATCCCAAATATCCAAATTTCCATCAAAAAAGCCCCCTTCGCAGGGGGCTTTTTGTCAATCAGATCTTGGGTTCACTCATGTCATTTTCTCAACGGCGGACCGCAATTGTCAACCACTGATCGCAACTACAAGGCGCATTACCGTGCTTATACAGGAAGTTGATCAGGTAGGTAATATCAAGTGCATTGACGACACAATTACAGTTGGCATCACCTGAGCACAGTGCATAGGGTGTGGGCGCCGGGCCATGCTTGTAGAGATAATTTATCAGATATGTTATATCAAGAGCATTGTAGACGCCATTTCCGCTGGCATCTCCCGGTCTGCAATCGCATGGGACGGGGCAAATCACGATTGCCCATTCAATCATCGTGAAAATCGGCCCGCCCATCCACGGACATGCCGGCGAAGCCGGATCGGTATAGTTCATGTCCCAGAAGTTGGAAATGTCATTCCAGTAGTCGGGATAATCGGTGAGCTCGGTAATTGGCGGTATGGGAGGAGGTGGAATGATAGGTATCGGATTAATTAGCATATTGTATGAATCATGCTGAATTTGCCCATGGGGTCCTGAAATGAATTGTGCGTCATTATGCACAAAACTGGGATGGGCGGCTCCGGCAGGCGGCTCACCTTCGTTGTTGTCAAAGTAGGGATCAGAGATACAGATCCTGGCGGCCGTGGTACAAACGCCGGCTATAGTAACATAATGTCCGCCAAGGCGGCAATATACTCCGCCCTGATTTTCGTAGAAGCCAATCAGGAGTATTACATCCTGCGATTTCAGCACTTCTGTTCTAATCATGTTATAATCAGGACCTGGCATTAAAGTTATCGTATACGCCGAGCCCAGCCCAACTTTAGTGAGCCAATTCTGAGCGCCGGCCACCAGATTATGAATAAAAGTCCCATTCGATCCGGGGCTGCAATTGGAATACAGCGCCAGCGAATCGACAAAGGGAATAACATTATTCTGCGCATGATCGTCGCCCATCAGGAGAGTATAATCCTGCACAAGAGGATATGTGTCGCTTATTCCGGGTGGCGGAACCGGTGCCGTCTCAAATTTGGAATCAAACCACCAGAAGCAATTGGCTAGCGCCACCGGCCCGCAATAAGACCAGCCGCCCACGGGCATCCCGCGCCAATTGTTCTGTTTCTGATCGAAATCAGGCATACCGAAGGGAGCATAATCCGGATATGATGCCTTATAATACTCGCAGGTATCAGCGATAACTTGAGCTGTCACTGCTACGTTCAAACAGAATTCCGATGCATTTCCATCTTTGTCGATTGTAACGGCAGTTACAAAATCCCCGGCAGCTAGTGTTCCCGTGGTTATTGTCCAATTTCCCGTTATACTTGGATTTATGGAACTGATGAATAATTCTCCTTCACCATACCCGGTCGGGTCGGGTTTGGCCTTGAATAGTTCCACCGAAGCCTGCTCAGGCGGAGAATCAATATTTATGGTGCCGCTTATGGTTGTAGTCCCCGCCAAATAGATGGCGCTTGCTATTACCGGGAAATTCAATTCCTGATTAGGACCGCTGTCCAGATCGCCGAGATCATTAGGCGTGACGCCATTATTCCCTAGGTCGATCCCAAGTTCGGTATTGTCAAGTACGGCATTTTGGCTGATAACATTCTTGTCGGCATTAGTATTACTTACCCCATCCTCCCAGACTGCGACGCCGTCTCGGCCATTATATATTATCCGATTAGCAGGTCCCACTCGATTTCTGTCGGCACATCCCCACTGCGTTGGGCCGTATTCGCCGACCGCCACGCCATGATAATTATTGGGAATCGGATTGTGACCGCTTATATCCGCCCCGATTATATTGTACTCCACAATATTTGAGTACGTCTGAATTGGAGGCCCATAGGGAATATTGTTGTACCCCTGAATCCCAACACCGTCATAATCGTTTCCTGAGATAAGATTCATCGATACCGTATTCTCGTGCGTCCCCTCGGCCAGACATACCCCCTCATGGTCGTTTCCAAGGTCTGCTGTTCCTGACTTATCGGTGCCGATATAATTTCCGTGCACGACATTAAGATAAACGTCGCCCGGAAGTCTTGGACCCATTATCGTAACACCTTCCGCATAATTCCCCGAAATCAGGTTGGATTCTATCGTGTTTTGAAATGCAAATCCTCCCGGCTGATTATCAATATAAACTCCGGCCCATAAATTTATTGGATTAGTACCATTTCCTCTATCCATACTGCCTGTGGGATCGGTTCCCACAAAATTGCAATAGATGACATTGGTAGCCGCTTCCGGCATCCCATTGATATAGACTCCATTACCCTGGAAACGATTGATAATCAAGCCGGCTATTTTGTTGAAATTCGACTGCATCCAGATACCGTGGGAATTGCCGGCATTTGTACCGTCAATCTCGATCAATAGGGATGCCGTCGACGGTGGATTTGCCCCGCTGACCGCACCCGGCTGAGACAGTCCATTAATGAAGACGCCCGACATATCGGTGAGAATCGGAAGCTGAGAAAGTGGCTTGATAGTCTGCACCCCGATGCCGGTAATTGCGAAGTTTATAGTGTCCACGGCGATATTCGCATTGGCCGTCTGCATTGCTTGCCTTAGACTTCCCGGACCGACATCATTGATATTGGTCACGACGAAAGTTGCCGACAGCGAAGATACTGCAGTGAATAACAATGCCCCCAAAATAAGCATTATGACCCTCTTTGCCATATGCTCCTCCCTTGTAGTATTGTTAAGAATTCAGCATTTAAAAAATCTGTTCACTAAGATCATCCGACACGATCGTGGAAGTCTTAGATTATTTTGCAAAGAAGTCTGATGGTTGGCTATTAAATTCGGCAACCCGGGACAGCAGCAGTCAATTTCAGAAAATGAAATTCTCGGAATCCCGTCAGGTCCGAATTACACATAAATAAGATAGGGAAAACCTACCATTTTGTCAATCTTTTTGTGAAAATTCAGAAATCTCTGGTGATTTATTTTGTCATTGTCGTGCCAAAGCTTGAAAAGACGGAGGAAATCAATTATCATATATAAAATGTGCAAGCAATAGGAATATTTGGGAAGAGCTGCGGCTGTCAGGATACAAATTGCCCGCCGCTTTATTCTGCGGAGAGAATGAATTGGTCAAGAATCTGGATTTGAATTCAATAAGTGGATTATCCGAGGAGGAGGTTCGCCGGCGTCTGCTGAGCGAGGGCTACAATGAATTGCCTTCCGGAAAGAAGAGAAGCATCTTCGCCATTGCTTTGGATGTTGTGAAAGAACCGATGTTTCTTCTGCTGGTGGCCTGCGGTACTCTCTATTTGATGCTCGGTGATTTCAAAGAGGCCATAATGCTTCTCGGTTTTGTGATGGTCGTTATGGGAATTACTCTCTATCAGGAGCGAAAGACCGAGCGGGCGTTGGAGGCCCTGCGCGATCTCTCCAGCCCGAGGGCCTTGGTGATCAGGGATGGGCAGCAGAAAAGAATCGCGGGAAGAGAAGTGGTCAGAGATGACATCGTGATTCTCCGCGAGGGTGATCGAGTGCCCGCCGACGCCACACTCATTTCATGTATCAATCTCTCGGCCGATGAATCCTTGCTGACCGGCGAATCGGTATCAGTGCGGAAAACTACCTGGGATGGAAAAAGCGATGTGGTCCAACCGGGCGGCGATGATCTTCCCTTTGTCTATTCGGGCACAATGATAGTGCAGGGGCAGGGCGTGGCCAGAGTTTATGCGACTGCGTCCAAAACGGAAATCGGGAAAATCGGCAAGGCCCTTCAAGCCGTCGAGCAGGAGGGAACACTGCTTCAGAAGGAAACCGGACGCTTGGTTCGCAACCTGGCGATATTGGGAGTCTCTCTCTGCATTTTGGTAATTGTAATCTTTGGCCTGACCCGAGGCAACTGGCTTCATGGTTTCCTTGCAGGCATAACACTGGCAATGGCAACCTTGCCAGAGGAATTCCCCGTAGTGCTGACCATATTTCTGGCGCTCGGAGCATGGCGCCTTTCTCAAAAGCAGGTGCTGACTCGTCATGTCCCGGCCGTCGAAACCCTAGGCTCGGCCACCGTTCTCTGTGTTGATAAGACCGGAACACTCACTCAGAACCGGATGACGGTGAAGAAAATCTATGCGGCCGGACGATTTTGCGATTTCGGTTTGTCTGTAAAAGAGACTCTACCGGAAACCTTTCACGAAATTGTCGAATATGGTATACTGGCCAGCAAACGGGATCCTTTCGATCCGATGGAAAAGGCCTTCAAGCAGCTTGGAGATGATTATCTTGCACAGACAGAGCATCTACATGGCGACTGGAACCTGATACAGGAATATCCGCTCTCGCAGGGGCTTCTTGCCCTATCACACGTCTGGCAATCTCCCGACGGTTCTGATTTTATCATCGCCGCCAAAGGCGCCCCGGAAGCTATCTTCGACTTATGCCATCTCGATCAGCAGCGAAATGAAGAACTGGGGGAAATCGTCAGCGGCATGGCGGCGGACGGCTTGCGCGTGCTGGGAGTAGCCAAATCTGAATTTAAAAAAAGTTCTCTCCCCGATGAACAACACGATTTCATTTTTAACTTTCTCGGGTTGATTGGGCTAGCCGATCCGATTCGACCGACGGTCCCGACTGCCATTCAAGAATGCTACGCCGCCGGAATACGAGTGGTGATGATCACTGGTGACTACCCGGGCACCGCCCAGAGTATCGCTCGCCAAATAGGCCTTAGGCCGGCGGATCAGTTTATCACAGGTTCCGATTTGGAAAAGATGAATGACGAGGAACTTCAGGAAAGAATTAGAACCGTCAACATCTTCGCCCGAGTGATACCCGAACAGAAACTGCGATTGGTCAATGCCCTGAAAGCAAATAAAGAAATTGTCGCGATGACGGGTGACGGTGTGAATGACGCGCCAGCCTTGAAATCTGCTCATATCGGCATTGCCATGGGGGGAGAGGGACCGACGTAGCCAGAGAGTCGTCCGCTCTTGTCCTGCTGGACGACGATTTTTCATCGATAGTCGGAGCTGTTCGTCTTGGCCGGCGCATATTTGATAATATTAAGAAGGCGATGGCTTATATTTTCGCAATACATGTGCCCATTGCCGGGATGTCCTTTATCCCCGTAGTACTGCAATGGCCTTTGGTATTGCTCCCCGTGCATATCGTCTTTCTGGAATTGATTATCGATCCGGCTTGCTCGGTCGTGTTCGAGGCGGAAACTGAAGAAGCCAATGTCATGAATCGCCCTCCCCGGAATCCCGAAGAACCCCTCTTTGGGAGGAGAACTATCATTTTGAGTGTCTTCCAGGGGCTCTGGGTTTTGGCTGTTATCCTGGCCATCTTTGCAGTGTCCCAGCACCAGAGCCGGAGCACAGAAGAGGCTCGCGCGTTCACTTTTACGACCCTCGTTATAGCCAATTTGGGTTTGATTTTGACCAACCGTTCGTGGACCCGTACCATGTGGGAGACACTTAAATCCCGAAATGCAGCTCTCCTGTGGGTTTTGGGCGGAGCCTTTATTTTTCTTGGGTTAATACTTTATGTTCCATTCTTGCGGAATCTCTTTCGATTTTCCAAACTTCACCCTCTCGATATATTAATCTGTCTCGCTCTTGGCGTCGCCAGCGTCCTATGGTTCGAGGCGCTAAAATTCTTTAGAAAACGCAAAAAAGCAGTGGTGACATAGCCCCATACATGCTTTTTGGAATACCGAACTGATGTTATGTCTTCCGCTCTTTTTTCTTCGCCGCAGGGAAGAGGACGTTGTTTAAAAGCAGACGATATCCCGGAGAATTTTTATGCAAGGACAGGTCAGTAGGTGGGTCTTCAACCATGTGCTGATAATCCTCAGGATCGTGACCGGAAAGAAAAGTAAATGTGCCGCGTCCGAAATTCCCATGAATATATCGAACCTCATCATATCCCTCAACCTCGGCAAGGGGCGTCACATATTTCTTCAGCAATGACTTGCGGAACGCTGTCGTCTGTCCCATGAATCCCTTTATCATACCCACGTGGTCTTGTACTAACATAGTGGGTACAGGGTCAAGCTTGGCGGAAAATTCAAAGAGCTGAAAATAGTCGTTGTCCGGTGTCGGAAACCTTTCCAGCCTTTCGGGATATGTATCGATATCGCTGTGACGATATAAAAGCGGGTCAAGAACAACCTTAAAATTCTCAAAGGCCAGGGTCTGCGAATAATCCAGCTTGGCCTGAGCATCCGGATCGACCGGATCCCCGTCAAACTCACGCGGACAGATGTCGTCATTTTCGGCGGCCAGCGCAATATCGAAAGTTTCCGGGGCCGAGCACATGGCGAACATAAAGCCGCCCCGTCTCACAAAATCCTTGATTGTCTTGACCACTTCAAGCTTCATCTGTGAAACCTTGTGGAAACCCAATTTACGCGCCAACGCCTCATTGGCTTCAACTTCTTGGCGATACCAGAGCTGGTTATGATAAGCGGCATAAAATTTTCCATACTGGCCGGTAAAATCCTCATGATGAAGGTGCAGCCAGTCGAAATCATCGAGCTTCCCTGCCAACACTTCCTCATCCCAAATCATCGTATACTTTATGTCTGCATAGGTAAGGGCCAGCGTTACCGCATCGTCCCACGGCTCGACATTATGTGGTGAGTAAACCGCAATGGCGGGCGCCTTTTCGAGCGTTACCCGTTCCATATTTTCCACGTCGATGATTCTATAAATATCCGCTAACTGCGCCGAGTTGATTTCCTCCGTCTTGACTCCGCGCAGCAGGGCGAGACTGCTTAACTGATCGTCCGAATCAAATACAAAAGATCCCGCTCGATAATTCAGGAGCCATTCGACCTTCTTCCCCATTTCGAGTGCTTTGAAAGCGATTCCGTATGCTTTGAGATGATCAGTTTGGGTTTCATCCATCGGTATAAGAGTTACCTGCGCCGCCGCCTGAATCCCGATAAATACAAAGGGCGCCAGGAGAATCATAATTTTCCGGATATATTTCATCTATGCAGCTCTAATCCAGGGAGAAATCTATTAAATTCATTACTAATTCTACGCTCGATGCTGTCAATGGTTGGCTATTCTTTCTTGTTATCGCCCTTTTTCATCACTTCCCGGCGATAGGCTCGATATTTTTCCAAATATTCTGCCAACTTGATCTCTTTCCCTCTCCCTGCCGGTTTGTAGTATTCCGAACCGGCCAGTTCCTCCGGGAAATATTCCTGATCGGTTATCGCCTCTTCATAATCATGGGCATATTTATACCCCTTCCCATACCCGATCGCCTTCATCAGAGAAGTTGGTGCATTGCGAATCCAGAGAGGAACAGGGAGGGAGCCTTTCTCAGCGGCATCTCCCATTGCTTTCTCGAAAGCTGTATAGGCGGAATTTGATTTGGGAGCGCAGGCCAGGTAGATTACCGTTTGGGCCAGCGCCTGCTCCCCCTCGGGAGAACCCAAAAAATGATATGTGTCGCGGGCATTCAGAGCTACCGTCAGCGCATTTGTATCGGCCAATCCGATATCCTCCACTGCCATTCGGATAAGTCTTCTGGCGATATAAAGGCGATCCTCTCCCGAATTCAGCATTCTTGCCAGCCAGTAAAGTGAAGCATCGGGGTCGCCTCCTCTGACCGATTTATGAAGAGCCGAAATAATATTATAATGTTCCTCGCCCGTTTTATCATAGAGCGATGTCCCCTTCTGGTGAATCTCAACGACCTTTTCGACCGAAATCTCTCCCCCCGAACCTGCATCATCCGAGCACGCCTCAAGAAGATTCAGCGCCCTGCGGGCGTCGCCATCGGCCGCGCCGGATATGAATTCAATCGCTTTCTCATCAACCCTAAGATTAAATTTTCCTAAACCGCGCTCTGTATCTAATAAGGCATTGCGAACTATCTTCTTTAATTCTTCCTCGGATAATCTCGCCAATACATGGACCTTCACTCTCGAAAGGAGGGCAGAAATAACCTCGAATGATGGATTTTCGGTCGTTGCGCCTATAAGCACGATGTCTCCCTTTTCAACGTACGGTAGAAAAGCATCCTGCTGTGCTTTATTAAAGCGATGAATTTCGTCAATAAAAATATATGTCTTGCGCTCAGTCAATTTGCGGAAGTTGCGGGCTTTGGAAATAACCTCTTTGATTTCCTTGATTCCTGAGGACACCGCCGAAAAAGGAACAAATAGGCCTTTTGTGGCCTTGGCTATAAGCTCCGCGAGCGTAGTTTTCCCCGAACCGGGCGGACCCCAGAAAATCACCGAGCTGACTCGGTCATCCTCAATGGCCCGTCTCAGAGGAGTCCCCTTGCCGACCAGCTTCTCCTGCCCGATAAACTCCTCGAACGTCAATGGCCGCATTCGATCGGCCAGCGGGGACGATAGGTCAACTTTGCCCGCTTCATCCGATTCGTTTTTTTCCTTCTCGAATAGCTCCATAAATTTGTTCCAATTCTACTACGCCTCAGCCAAATATAACTGATAATCATCTCCGATGGGGGAATTTATTCGTCGCCTTATGTAGTTGTCCGCTTTTTCCAATCCCCTATCTCAGGCTAAATTTATCAAGTTTTTACTTGACCAAATAAGTGCTTGAGTTATATTGTACTATAACGAATCCGTTTTACTCACTACCTGAAGGAGAGGAACTATGAGAAAGATCGTCATCCTTGCCTTTTTGTTTGGCTTGCTGGCATTCGGTTCCGGCAATGCTGTTGACCTGCGGGCGACCATAGCCGGGTCCGGGGTTTGGACTCAGAACGATTCTCTGAAGATTTTGCCGAATGCGGAATTTCGGATTGAGGTTTATTCTCTGAACAATGATATCATTTTACCGCCTCCCTATGAAGCCCGGACCACCTGGCAGAGTCCGTTCACCTTTACCGGAAATGTTCCGATCCAGTGGCTTGATGTTATCAGCGATGGGGTTCTTTATCAGGATACCCCCACGCTGACAAAATTTGTTCCGTCTCAATTTTTAGGTTTTTTTGATTTGTTCTTGGGGATCTATGCGGAAACTCGTGACGGGGTTCTTCCTGACCGGTTCAGTTTTTGCGCGATTGCCAATACTCTTGGTTATCCACCCGGATTGGGAGAGATCAGGATTCTTTTCTGGCGGGCGAAGACGACCTCGACCTCAGGTCAGCTGTGTATTGAGCAGGGCAATATGGATAATGACGGTTACGACTGGGTCTTTGACGAGCCTGTGCCGACATTTGCGACGACCTGCTGGGATGTTGCGGTTAATCCCAATGATATTGACAATGACGGGATACCGAATGCTTCCGATAACTGTCCCGACGTTTACAATCCCGGTCAGGAGAACAGTGACAATGACAGCTATGGAAACGCCTGCGATCCCTGTCCGAATGACCCTTTGAACGACGTCGATCATGACGGTCTTTGCGGTGACGTCGATCCTTGTCCCTATGACTCTCTGAATGACATAGACGGGGACGGTAGATGTGCTAATGTTGATAATTGTCCGACGGTTTATAATCCGGATCAGAAGAATACGGACGGTGATAGTATGGGCGATGCCTGTGATCCTGACGACGACAATGACGGGATACCGGATATTTCGGATAACTGTCCGATGATTGCCAATCCCGACCAAACGGACAGCAATGGCAATGGCATTGGCGATGCCTGCGAGTATATATGTGGCGACGTAAATGATGACGGGCTGGCCAACATTCTGGACATAACATTCATGGTCAATTACCTTTTCAAGCATGGTCCTGCTCCCAATCATCCAGCGTCGTTCGATGTGAACTGCAGTGGAACGATGAATCTTCTTGATATCACCTATATGATCAATACTCTATATAAGCATGGCCCCGCAATGCATTGCTGTGGATAGAATTGCCGAGGAAATCAGAGTAATGTGTAGGCAAATTCGCAATTGTAGCTGATGACAAAAATTAATATCAGGGCGTCTTACCAGACGCCCTGATTACTAAACACCAGTATATTAAAATCGCTTATTTTTCCGCCAATCGATCTTCCATCTTTTGTGCTTTGGAAATTAAATCCATGAACTCCACAAGTTCAGGTCTGTCTTCCTCGTGGAATATTTCTTTAGCCAGGTCGTAAACTTCGGAAAGTTTCGATCCCTTTGCCCAATAGCTTTTTCCCAGAATTTCCGCGAACTCTGCCGATGCGGCCGCTAATTTGAAATTCAATGATGTATTTTCGAATCGCGTTTCAAAGTCGTGTTTTTCAACATCGAAACTGATCTCGTCAACTTTATCATTTTCCGGATCTTTATACCTGACAAAGATCGTGGCCAGATGCGACGAATGTGATGATTCCTGAAGCTTTATCTCATATAATGCCGTCACCTGATGACCTGAACCGATTTCACCGCCGTCTTCTTTATCATCCCGAAATTTATTATCGGCGACGTCACGGTTTTCATATCCCAGCAAGACGATAGCTACGTACGGTTGAAGGATCAAAATCGACCTGAATCTTGACGTCCTTCGCGATCACCTGCAGGGTGCCGGTCAGATTTTCGAGAAATATTCTTCGCGCCTCTTCTATATTATCAACATAAGCATAACTGCCATTGCCTTTATCGCCCAATTGCTCGAGCAAAACGTCATTATAATTTCCCATACCGAATCCGACGGCAGTGAGGGTTATTCCCTTATCAGCATATCCTTTAATCCATTTTAGCAAATCCTCCGATCCTGTAACACCCACGTTGGCGACACCGTCCGAGCAGAGAATTATCCGATTAATCTTTCCGCTCTGGAAATTTTGCTCGGCCATATTGTATCCAAGCTTGAGCCCCTGCTCCGCGTTTGTGGCGCCTTCAGGCCCTAGACGATCGATCGCCGCAAGAATCAGTTCACGATTCTGGATCGAAGTTGGCTCCAGGAGAACCCGCCCCATCGACCCGTAAATAACAATTCCGACTTCATCATTACTATTCAGATTCTCCACAAGAATTCGCAGTGCCTTTTTGACCAGCCCGAGTCTGTCCTCGCGACCCATAGAACCGGAAACATCAATGACAAAAACTAGATTGGCGGGTTTTCTGTAATCCGGGGAAATTGTTCTTCCCTGTACACCAATCCGAAGGAGGTGACAATTCTGCCCGAAAGGAGAGGGAGAGCCTTCGACATTAATGCTGAATGCCTTGTTCCGGGGATTGGGGTAATCATATTTGAAATGATTGATGAATTCTTCGGTGCGGACAGCTTCATCCGGGGGCAAATTGCCTCTGTCTAGATAGGAGCGAGCCAGCACGTATGAAGCGTCATCGACGTCTGCGGCGAAGGTTGAAAGATGGTCGTCCTCGGTATCGATAAAAGGATTGGTTCCATAATCTTTGAAGAACATTGCGTCGTACGCCTGTCCGTTGACAATTGCCGTTCCGCCGTGGGCGGGAAGAAAATATCCATTCGCCTCGGGAGCAGGGCCGGAGGGCATAAGCGGCGAATAGCATTCTGCCGAATTAAGAGTAATTTTTGCTTTGTTTGAGACTTCAAATTTATCGATCTTCTCTCTGTCCGCGGTTACTTTAATAACCTGGCTTAAATCCATGACCTCTTTTTCCAGTTCGACATTCACTTCCGTGATCATATCGACGGTGATTCTGATGGCAGTTATTTCGACCGCCTTATATCCGACAGCAGTGATTTTTAACTTGCAGACGCCCGGTTCTATAGCACTGATCTGAAATTCCCCCTTTTCCGTAGTCATGGCTCCTAAACTCGTTCCGACAACTGCGACTGCGACGCCAGGGACCGGCATTCCGCTCGCCTTATCGGTCACCATCCCCTTGATTCCCCCAAACCTCCCAGCCATTATTGCAAGAGGTATCAAGACGAAGGCCCATACGATTAGAAGCCCGATTGCAAAGATTCTGGAACGCATAACCAGCCTCCTCAATTTGATTGTTTTATTATTGCTTCCAGTGGGGATTACAATCGAGAAACGATTCTCTTCCCGAAAACGTAAAAATATTTATACCGTCTGGTCAGTCTTCTACGAAAACATCTATCACGGAATGCCCCCCGATTGAGGCGGAGAACGACTTTGTTATTCATGGCAGTTCCGCTTGCTTTAGGGTCGGGAAACAGTGTCCCCATGATGAGTACGGCAGGCGGCATTTTCTTCCATGGATAATTAGGGAAATCCCGGCTCACGGAAAGCTTGCAAAGTTAGAAATTTCAGTATAAATTAACTTTCTACTGCGTGGGAAAGCAAGTTTAGCGAAGAATACCGCGCAGTTGGAATTGGAGATAGAGTAAAAATATGGCAGCCAAATATAATAACGTGCCTGGGGAAACCGGCGCACGAAAAATCATTATTCATGAAGTTGGGCCCCGTGACGGCCTGCAGGTCGAAAAAATTGCGGTGCCATTCGAAGAAAAAATCCGCTGGATAGATTCGATCATAAATAGTGGAATCGATATCATCCAACTCGGTTCCTTTGTAAACCCTGATAAAGTGCCCCAAATGGCTGACACGGACAGATTATTTGAACATTTCAAGGTTTTGGGGAGACCCTCTGGAAAGGCAATTTTTAGCGGTCTCGTGCTCAATGAAAAAGGACTTGAGCGCGCTTTCGCTTGCGGAGTCGACATGATCTGCATGGGCGTGTCAGCCAGTGATACTCATAGCCGAAAAAATACCGGAATGAGCAGTTCTGAGGCGCTCGGCAGGATTGTCCCCATGGCCAAGCAAATAATGGTTTCTGGTAAGCGCGTCCAGGTATCTGTTCAGTCAGCCTTCGGCTGCGGCTTTGAGGGGCCGGTGGCGCGGGACAAAGTGCTTGGAATCGTCAAAGAATACCTCTCGGCGGGCATTCGCAATATTAGCCTCGCTGACACCGCCGGACATGCGCATCCGCTGCAGGTGGAAGAGCTTTTTGGCGGCATCAAACAGATCGAACCCTCTGTCGAATTGGCCTGCCATTTCCATAATACTTACGGCCTCGGTTTGGCCAATTGCTATGCGGCCCTCAAGGCAGGGGTCATTTATTTCGAATCCGCCTTTGGCGGCCTTGGAGGCTGTCCTTTTACGAAATTGCCTGCCGGCAATGTCAGTACCGAGGATCTGGTGCATTCGCTTCAACGGATGGGCTATCGCCTGGATATCAGGCTTTCGGATTTATTAGAAACTGCCCGGCTGGTAGGGGCATTTTTCAATCGCGATCTGCCCGGCTTCATCTTGAAATCAGGCTCCATCGTTGATTTCAAAATAGAAAAGAGCACGGAGGGACTATGAAATTACTTGATAATATTCGCGTGATAGATCTAACCAATGTCCTCTCGGGACCATTTTGCACAGTGCATCTTGCCCTGCTCGGCGCGGAGGTTATTAAAATCGAAAATCCCGACGGCGGCGATCTTGCCCGAAAACTGGGTAATGTCCCCAAGCTCAACAAGGATTTGATGGGGACCAGTTTTCTGGCTCAAAATGCGAATAAGAAATCCCTGACACTTAATCTGAAGATGGAAGAAGGCAAAAAGATATTCCGCGAACTTCTCGGAACTGCCGACGTCGTAGTGGAAAATTTCCGCCCGGCGGTTATGGCCCGTCTTGGGTTTTCATATGACGAAATTTGCAAAATCAATCCCCGTATCGTCTATTGCGCCATTTCCGGATTTGGCCAGTCCGGCCCCGATGCTTTCAAGCCCGCTTATGATCAGATCATACAAGGACTATCCGGGGTAATGGATGTCAATGGCGACGAAAGGCTTCACCCCTTGCGGGCGGGCTTCCCGATTTGCGATACGGTCGGCGGACTCGATGCCGCCTTCGCGATCATGGCCGCTTTATTTCACCGGGAAAGAACAGGGGAGGGGCAATTTATCGACATTGCCCTGCTTGACGCCATCATGCCGCTTATGGGATGGGTGGCCGCAAATCTGCTCATCGGCGGCAAAGATCCTATCCCGATGGGTAACGATAATTTCACGGCCGCGCCCTCCGGTGTATTCGTAACTAAAGACGGATATATAAATATTGCGGCCAATCAACAGAAGCAGTGGGAGGATTTAGCCGATGCCATTGGTCTGCCGGAGCTCAAAACTGACCCGCGTTTTCAGGAGCGTGACACTCGCAAAGCCAATCGCAAGTTATTAACCCCGATTCTCGAAGAAAAACTTAAACTTAACACGACCGTCTATTGGGTCGATCTTCTCAATGAAAAGGGAATACCCTCGGGTGATATTGTCAGTCTGGATAAAGCATTGAACAGCGATCAGATTAATCATCGACAGACTATTGTCAAAGTCAAAGAACCGCAGATAGGTGATGTCAGGCTGTTTAACCTTTCCGCCAAATTTTCCAAAACGCCTGCCAGCATCGATTCCCCCCCTCCTCGTCTTTCCGCGCATACGGAGGAAATTCTTGAGCGGCTGGGTTATTCACGGGAAGAAATGCAGAGCCTGAAAGAAAAAATGGTGATCTGATTACCTTCATCTGAATATAATAATCAAGGAGCAATTTATATGGGCATGACTTACGTTCAGAAAGTTCTCGCCAAAGCCGTGGGCAAGCCTTCCGTGGCTGTCGGCGATGTGGTCGAGCCGGAGGTGCATCTGGCCATGTCGCACGAGAATGCCGCTTTGGTGATGAACCAATTTACCGAAATTTATAAGGGAACCAATGCCGAGGCGAATGTTTGGAACCCCGACCGAATCGCAATTATTCTCGACCATCGCGTCCCCGCCGAAAGTTCCAAAACCGCCACCAATCAGAAAAAAGTCAGAGATTTTGTCGACAAACAGGGGATAAAAAAATTCCACGATATCCGTGGTGATGAGGGCGGAATATGCCATCAAATCCTCCCTGAGTATGGATATGTCAGACCTGGGTACGTCGTGGTCGGCACCGATAGCCACACAACCAGCCATGGCGCGTTGGGAGCTTTCGCTTTTGGTATTGGAGCTACCGAGATGGCTTCGGTCTGGACTCTTGGAAATATCCTGAATGTCGAGGTGCCAGGCACCATAAAAGTTGAAGTCACCGGTAAATTTCCGCAACATGTCGGAGCCAAAGACCTGATTCTGCATCTGATCGGCAAATTGACCGCCGAAGGAGCCAATTTCAAGGTTCTGGAATATCATGGCGATACTATCAAGAATATGCCGACTTCGGGACGTCTGACAGTCTGCAATATGTCCGTTGAAGCCGGCGCTACAAGTGGCATTGTTCCGCCCGATGATGAAACTCTGAATTATTTGAAAAATACTGCCGGTGTCAAGGATAAGATTGATTTCTTCACCCCCGATCCGGACGCAGCATACGAGAAGGTCGTCAAGATCGATGTATCGTCACTCGGCCCGCAAATTGCCTGCCCGCATACCGTCGACAATATCAGTCCGGTGGAAAAAGTAGCCGGCACCAAGGTACATCAGATCGTGATCGGTTCATGTACCAATGGACGGCTTGATGACCTTGAGGCCGCCGCGAAAATTCTCAAAGGCAATAAAGTTGCCCGTGGCACAAGAATGCTGGTTTTTCCCGCCTCTTGGAGGATTTACCACGAGGCGATGAAGAAGGGATATCTATCGGCGCTGGCTGAAGCTGGTGCGGTCGTCTGCAATCCGGGATGCGGACCCTGTCTCGGTGTTCATCAGGGAGCGCTCGGTGATCAGGAAACAGCCTTAGCCACGACCAATAGGAATTTCAAAGGCAGGATGGGAAATCCCAACGCGTTTGTTTATCTATGCTCACCCGACGTAGCCGCGGCGAGCGCCATAACCGGTGTCATTACTGACCCAAGAGATGGAGGTCGCTAAGATGGGAAAAGTTATATTCAAAACCGGCGATGATGTGTCAACCGATATTATTTATCCGGGGAGATTTATGGCGACCGTGCTTCCGACCGAAACCCCCCAATATGCCTTCGCCGATCAGGCTGATTTCAATAAGAAATTGAAAAGCGGCGAAATCCCAAAAGACAGTTTCATAGTTGCCGGCCAGAATTTCGGTTGTGGTTCCTCGCGCGAGCAGGCCGCATCATGTCTAAAAGGATTTGATTTGATTATCGTCGCCAAGCATTTCTCGCGAATCTTTCTCCAGAACTCGATAAATCTCGGCCTTCAGACTATTATATGCCCCGACATTGAAGCCAACGAGGGCGACGAACTTGCTCTTGACGGCGAGCAGATTCGTAATATCTCATCCGGCAAGAAATTTAAAGTCATGCCCTTACCTAAGGCCCGTCAGGCGATTATCGATGCCGGGGGGCTGATTCCATATACGCGAACCCTTTTGCTGGCCAGGATGAAAAAGTGATTGGCGTCCCATTCCAGCGAGAAGTAACCTATGGACAAGAAAGTAATCGTAATCACCGGAGCCAGCGGCGGCATTGGCGCCGCTCTGGCCAAACTGCTCGGAACTCAGGGTAATTATTTAGTACTGGCCGCGCGCAGAGAGGCTGAGCTTAAGCAGGTCGCTTCTCTGTCGGGAAACAATGCAATATCGGTTAGGGCTGATGTATCAACCTTTTCAGATGTTGAATCTCTAAAAAATAATGCCATCAAGAAATTCGGCCATATTGATGTCTGGGTCAATAACGCCGGTCGTGGTATAAGCAGGAGAGTAATGGAATTGACTGAAGATGATTTGGACGAGATGTTCCGAGTCAATTTTAAATCTGTCTTCTACTCTATGCAATGCGTGATACCTCATTTTCAGGAGCGGGGAGAAGGGCATTTAATTAATATATCATCGTTTCTCGGAAGAGTGCCGCTGGCGTCTTTTCGATCTGCCTATAATGCCGCCAAGGCCGCGTTGAATTCTCTGACCGCTAATTTACGGATGGATTTACGAAAAACATATCCGGGAATACGCGTCTCCTTGGTCATGCCCGGTCCGGTATCAACCGATTTCGGCAAAAATGCACTGGGTGGGTCGCCTCAAACTCCTCCTTCGGCAAGCTCTGTAAAATATCAAACCGCCGAAGAAGTTTCCGCCATAATTGCATCTGTGATTGAGCGCCCTGTTGCTGAAATTATGACCAATCCCGCTCAGGTAGAAATTGCCCGCCGATATTACGCCGATATTGCCGCCTTTGAAGATAAACTGTAATCTCTGCGGCATTTGATATTAGGCAAACCAGCGGTCGCGTTCCGTCCAAAATTCCCTATTTCGGTGCGCCTTTCTCCCCCTCCGAACGCAGGTATTCCAATAAGGCTCTTGCATCATCTTGGGAAAGATCGAGTATCGTCATATAGGTCTGGTATTGTGCTATTAGCTTCTTGACATGAGGATTCTTTCTCTCCATTTGATCCGTATTCAACATCATATTCATTATGAATTCCGGTGTCTCTTGCTTGGTCACGTCGCGCAATGTCGGGCCTATTTTTTTGGTGTCAAGTTGATGGCATACCGTGCATTTTGCCGCAAATAGCTTTTCTCCTTGAGCCACGAGCTTTTCGTCGATCGGCCCCAGCTTAACCTCTTTTATAGGTCCGATCCCCTTGTCCTGGGTTTCGGCTGAGGGTGGCTTATTCTCCTTGCTCTTGCTCGAATCCGCCGCTGCAGGGTCTTTCTTCGCACCGCCCGACCCTTTATCATCAGCGGTCTGGACCGCCGCTTCGTCGGCTTCCAATATCCGAGATCGTATCGCGCCAACATTGATTGCCAGAATCAGGCCAAGGGCCGCAAGAAATATTGCTATTCTCATCATTCACCACCTTTCTACATGGCAAACCACGCTAATATATACGCAGTATTGTTGTCCGATGCTTTACGGCCAGAACCGTCATAATTATCTTTTGCGCCGTTGAATTTGCCGTAAATAACGTACTGAAGAGATAGTTTCGTATTCAACCAGGGGAGATAGTTCAATTCCAGAATAATTCCATTGCTGTTAGGCTCATTCGCTCGGAATCCGGATACCGGGGAAGGAGCGTATAAAAGAGTATCGCGATCGCCGGTTATCGCGAAATATCCGATGGCGATTCCATAGCGTTGCTCGAAATAATAATTGGCATCCGCGCGGAAAAGATTGATCTTGGTCTTCCGGAATTCCGCCCCTCCCCCCGAGAATGTCCCCGCCAGGTCCCTTGATTCATGCAACCAGGTACCGTGAGCCGTCATCACTCCTGAGCTAATGGAGCCCGACGCCTGCATATCGATCCCGATATCTGTATAGCGATCGGCTGATCCCGAAATACCGATGGGAAAAAATCTTCCGGAAAAGCCGTAGGTTCCGGCCGCAAGATATAATTGCGGCCACTGGTGCTGAAGAGCTAGTCGCCAATAAGGGGCAATATTTTTGCTGGTATTGATGGAGGTGGAATCTGGCGGATTGGGGCTGCTTCCGTGCGGGGTGGAGTGGTACAGCGTAAATTCGCCATATAGCATGTTATTATAGAACCCGTATGCCCCCAGGCCCGCAAAGCTCTGCTCAAGATTTTCCAGCCCGCCGGCGATCAGGGGTGTTGCTCCCGGAGTCGGGGCTATGCCTGACGAAGCATAAGGAAACCCCCAGGCTGGTGTGCTGTTCCAGACATCTTGCGAGGTCGGATTATTGTTCAGTGTCAGCCCGAATATCAGATCTTTCCCGCTTATGCTAAATGGGCGGGAATACCGGAAATCAAGCATATCAAAATCAAAGGCTGATGATTGATCATCCCATGTCACCTGAACAAACCCGCCCAGATTGGGCGTAATTTCGCCTGCAAAGAAGAAACTGAACTGCTGAGGAAAGGAGATATTATTATTCTGTGTTCCCGGCTGTCTGGTTTTAAGGTGCGTCCCCGACGCCTGCAACATAGCCGAAAAGGGCGGTGTTTTGGGTAGCTTAAGGTTTATTTTTGAACCCGCAGCTTTTGACTCTATCGCTTCATCGCTGCTCAGAGTATATCCATTCAGTTTAAAGATGCGGCCGAGTGAATTCAATTCCGGAAAAACGGTATGGCAACTCGAGCAGGCCAGACCTGTCTGACGGGCAAAACTGGGAACGGAATGAGACACTTTTGGAATGGAAATAATGAAAGCGAGAAGCGGGATCATGGTCATGGCCTTAAAAGCCGTTTTGGTACACATGCCGGACCTCCTGTCTATTAAAACTGATTTTCTCAGCACGAATATATTTACTGGAATTTCCCCGTTGATTGCCCTAACGCATCAATCAAGATGACATTATCAAGAGTCAATGGATCATTCCAATATATATAGAAATCTGCCGATCTAAAATACTCATACACCCCAAATTCCTATTTTCTTTCTTTGTTTGCAACCTCTAATTTTGGAAATATTCTCCCAGCAACTTTAGCAGAATATCAGACGGCCGAAGAACTCGCCGCTCGACTGGCATCATGACCGAGTATCCTGTCGCTGAGGCTTCTGACCAGGTTGGTTTCACTTACTCAGCGACTTGGGGTCGTCGAATATCTGGCGGCCTTAATAGAAAATCCACTTCGTATACGGGTCACGTCCTTCTACGCTACATACCTCGGATAAGACATTGGACGATCTTCCGGAATTGGATTCACCTTGGCGTATTTCCACAGTGATTTTTGTAGCAATTTGCGACCTCTATGGAGACGTGATTTAATCGTGCCTATCCGCAAACCGGTGATTTGAGATATCTCTTTTTCCGAGCAGCCATCGAAAAATGAAAGGATTACCACTATGCGATAAGTATCGGTAAGTTGCTCTATCGCTGACCTGATGTCGCTTTCAAATAATTTGTAGAATAATTCCCTCTCAGGATCTGCCGCCCTGGGTTCGGTGACCATCTGCGCTTCGAGAAAATTGCTGTCAGAGTCGTCAAAGGAGAGAATTTTAATAAGTTTGAATTGCTTATAACGGTCGATGTTGGCGTTGGTCATAATTTTGAAAAGCCACGCTCTGCAATTGGAATTCTTTTCATATGTGCCGAATGATCGGTACGCCTTCAACAGCGTCTCCTGCACCAGGTCCTCGGCATCGGGTCGGGTTTTTGTCAAGCGTAGAGCGGCGCTCATGAGCCATCCCCGATGAATCATCGCTTCCTGCTGGAATCGGTCTTGCCGGATAGCGGCATTGTCTGTGATCACTTGTCTACCCTCCATTTAATTGGTCACTCTATTCCGCCCGTGGGCGTTCGAGTAATAGAATAGTCCTTTAATTGGATCATAAAAATTCCGCATACTGAAATTCATCCGTCGCCTTTCGCTTCATTTGATAGGCTTTGAGAATGGTTTTCTCTATCACGTCCCGCATTTCTTTGTTGACCGGGTGAGCTATATCCCGGAATGAGCCGTCGACATGCTTGCGATTCGGCATAGCGACAAATAAGCCCTTGACTCCGTTGATGATTTTGACTCCGCGTACTACAAAGCAATTGTCGAAAGTGACATTGACAAATCCCTTCAATTTGTCCTCGTCGGCCAGCTTCACTGTAACTTGTGTGATTTCCATTGGGTTTCCTCCTCTGTTGATTCCCCAGTTTCTATGATGGTTTAATCTACTTTCTCATTCCGCTCAATTTGTTGGCTGTCAAATCCAGCTTACTTTTCTCGCTAGACCCGAGCTCCCCTGGAGCCCGGGTCTAGTTTTCCCCCGTCACTTTCCTTGTTCCGGTATTTTGGTTCGCAGCTTTGCCATAAAACTCTTTAGTAGTCGCACATTCAATTTATGAGTACCTCAAATTCCCGCAAGAAGGCTAAAATAGGTATCTATCGCGTAAGTGCAATACGCGGTATGGGAATTGACATGCCGCTTACCGCTGGTTTAATTCCTTGCAAATCAACAGAATAACGCCCGTAATATCCTCAATTCCTTCTAAGAAATAAACCTTGCGCTAGGCCCTTTTGTTTTGTTTCTTGTGGGCAGAGAGAAGATCTGATCAAGCAATATGATCTCCTTGCAGTTGCGCAGATCAAAAGGAGAACTGGGCCGGGGACTGACATGAGTCTAAAAAAAGTCGCAAGACTGTGGAAGGCTGGGAAGATGGAAGATCATAAGGCAAATTACCAACCAGATGCCCTCACCGAATCGCCGAAGTTTAAATTATTATGAGAGCTATGGACGGTACTATTCGCATTCTTTATATCGAGGATTCGGAAGAGGACAGTTTTCTGACAATCCACCATATCGAGCAGGCGGGTCATAAGGTAGAGTGGCGAAGAATAGAAACGGCGTCGGAACTCGAAAATTCGCTTAAAGGAAATTGGGACACTATTCTCTGCGATTATATGATGCCGAAATTTTCCGGACTTGAGGCGATAAAAATCTGGAAAGATTCCGGAATTGATATCCCCCTCATAGTTATTTCCGGTCGGATTGGCGAAGAGACTGCGGTAGAGGCCATGAAAGCGGGGGCCGATGACTACATGATGAAAGATAATCTGCGGAAATTGGTGCCTTCGATCCAGAGGGAAATCAATGCCGCCCGGACGAGGCAGGATGCCCGCAAGACCAGGCTGGCCTTATACGAAGCGGAGCAGAAGTATCGACTCTTTGTTGACGAAGCCAGTGATGCTATTTTTATAGTTCAAGAGGAGCGGATAGAATTCGCAAATGCTCGGACGGAGGAATTTTCGGGTTATTCTCTGAGCGAGCTGTCTCAGAAGAAGATGTCAGAGTTGATTCATGCTGACGATCGCGCCGCCTTTGGGGAACGGATCGAAAGATTATTCACCGGGCGGGTACCTTTGGACGAACTGTTTGTCGCCCGTATTTTGCTGAAAGACGGCAAAATCTGTTGGACGTCATATAACGGCATGGCTACTATCTGGCGCGATAAGCCGGCCATTCTTCTTTACATGAGGCATGCTACTGCGCGTGGCATGAATGAATATTGTCGGCGCCTTTGCCGGGATTATTTCATCCATTTTATGCATCGAATGCCCGGGCCGGTTAGTATCAAAGATCCCGATGGCCATTTTATTTTCATCAATGAACAAGGTGCACGATTGATAGGGCGACCTTCCGAGGAAATCATAAATAAGAAAATGTCGGAAATAAATCCTTCGACCTCAATTTCATCAGAGGTCATTGAAGAAATCGAACAAAGAGTGCTCAAAATGGGTCAGCCGTTCGAAGGCATTCAGGATTACTATATTGGATCCGAGAAGAAATCTTATTTCGTGATCAAGTTCCCTTTGCCGGAAGACGATGGATCGATTTCAGTGGGAACCATACTTCTGGACGTCACCGAAAGGATAAAAGCGGAGAGGGCGCTCCGCGATAGCGAACTGCGTCTCAGAGAAGCTCAGGATATCGCCCGTATGATTGACTGGGAATTCGATCCGTCCACAGGACAATTTTCATGGCCAAGCCATCCGTACAGCATGGGAGATACCGAATCGCCGGGATTATCAGGTCGCAAAGGCGGACCGGATTGGTTCGATTCGGAGGATCAAGCCCGAATCCGCAACTCTATCGATGCCCAATTAGCGCCCGGGGAGAGGTTCGAATTCGACAAGAAGATCGAATTGCCAAATGGCAGATTCGCCTACCATCATGTAGTATATCTGCCGGTGAAAGATGAATATGGAATGATTACCAAGATTAGAGGGATTTCAGTCGACTCAACCCAGCTTAAACAGAAAGAAGTAGACCTCGAATTCGCGATGGAGCTGATAGAACAGGACAAACAAGCACTTGAGGAGAAAAATATTGCCCTCAGGGAAATTCTCAGCAAAATTGAAGAAGAAAAAAAGATATTAAAGAATCAATTCGCGACGAATATCGATCATGCCATCATGCCAACTTTATTGCGGTTGGAGGAATCCTCCCACCCCGCCGCTCGCAAAATTGTTCAAACGCTGCGGCGCGATCTTGAAGAGGTCGCCTCGCCCTTCATAGGTCGTATCAAGAATCAATTCGCCTCCCTCTCGCCGCGTGAATTAGAAATTTGTCACCTTATAAAGAGAGGAATGACCACGAAGGAAATTGCGGAGATGCTGCGTCTCTCGCCCGCGACCGTACAAAAATTTCGGGAATTGATTCGAAGAAAACTTAACTTGACCAACTCGGAAATTAATCTGAACACTTTTATGCAGTCGTTGGAATAGCCATGAAGCGCTCAGCTGAGCAATAGTATCCTAATGTGCAACGAATCGATTGACCTCGTCAAATCGACTACATATCCGAGGTCTTTTCAAACCGCGGCCGTCATCCCGCTCAGTGCTCGGGTGGCTGATTAACCAGCAACCAGTAAAGTCCTACTTCTTTGACCGCCTTTATGAAACTTTCGAATTCGACCGGCTTGATAATGTAGCTATTAGCCCCCAGCTCATAACATGTCTTTATATCCTTCTCCTGATTGGAAGACGTCAATACTACAATTGGAATAGACTTCGTACGGCTGTCTGATTTGAGTTGACGCAAAACCTCAATACCGTCAACTTTCGGCAATTTCAAATCAAGCAAGATGACCTTCGGCACTCCATTCTTGGCTCTAACTCCCCCGCTACCGGCCGGAAAGAAAAACTCCAGCGCCTCCGCGCCGTCTCTGGCGACATGAACCGTATTTGCGAGATTGTGCCTTTTGAGCGCCTTAAGGGTCAACTCCACATCGTTTGGATTGTCTTCGATAAGCATTATTTCTACTTCATGGACATTCATCTTTATTCTCCTGTCTTCGGTAGGGCAATATAGAAGGTCGCCCCCTCATCTACTTTTCCTTCCGCCCAGACTCTTCCTCCATGTTTACTCATAATTCGATGGACGATAGCAAGCCCAACCCCCGTCCCTTCAAACTCCTCCTTTCTATGAAGGCGCTGGAATATGCCGAAAAGTTTACCCGCATATTGCATGTCGAAACCGACACCGTTATCTTTGACATAGTAAACATTTTCATTCTCCTCGACCCGGCCGCCTATTTCAATCCGGGCATCTTCCCTTGGCTGTGAAAACTTTATCGCATTTGATAAAAGATTGGTAAGAACTAGCCGCATCAGCATCCGGTCGCCACGGGCATCCGGCATTGCAACTGTCGCAAAATCGGGTACCCGGCCCGAAATTGCTGTCTTGAGGTTGTCAAAAACCTCTTGAGCAAGTCCCCTCATGTTGATTGCCGATCGCTGTAATTCCTGACGCCCGATTCGCGCTATTGAGAGGAGATCTTCTATTAGTTGACCCATATCCTGAGTATTCTTTCGGATCACTTCAAGATATCTTTTTCCTTCCGCGTCAAGCTTATCCCTGTGATCTTCGATAAGCAGACGGCAGAAACCGTCGATCGCGCGAAGTGGCGCCCGCAAGTCATGCGATACCGAATAACTGAACGATTCCAGTTCCTTATTGGAGGCCTCCAATTGCGCCGTGCGCTCGATGACTCGTAGTTCTAACTCTTCATATAGCCTGCGTACACGCTCTTCTACCAACTTGAGTTTTGTGACATCGCGAGCTACGGCGAATATCCCAATGACCGCGCCAGTTTCGTCAAGATATAACGAGGCGTTGTACAAGACGGGCGTTATATGGCCGTCCGTATGTTTTAAATCAAGTGCGTAATCTCTGACCGTTCCCTCTCTAAACACTTCCAGATACCCCGCTCTGGCTTTGTCCGGATCGGTGAAGTAATTACAGAAATCTGTTCCTATCAGCTGATCACGAGATAACCCCGTTGTAGCTTCCGTGGCGCTGTTGACATCAGTGATTTTCCCGTCAGGTCCTATGGTCACCAGGGGATCGAGGCTGGCTTCGATCAGACTTCGATTATATGCCCCCGCCCGACGAATCTGATCCTCGGCTTTCTTTCGCTCCGTGACGTCCCGAGCGGCTGCGAACACGCCGATTACCGCGCTTGCCTCATCAAGGTACCGGGACGCGTTATATAGAACAGGTGTAGTGTGTCCATCAACATGCTTCAATTCAAGAGCATAATCCCTGACCGTACCTTCGCGA
The DNA here is from genome assembly GCA_963813655.1 of uncultured candidate division Zixibacteria bacterium. Lineage (GTDB taxonomy): Bacteria > Zixibacteria > MSB-5A5 > GN15 > PGXB01 > CAWEZN01. The sequence continues at coordinate 282,648 of CAWEZN010000011.1, forward strand.
AAGACTTCCTGATAACCGGCCCTGGCCCAGTCCGGATCAGTGAAATAGTTGCTGAAGTCTGTGCCTATTAACTCATTACGCGTAAGTCCGGTGGAGACCTCAGTCGCCCTATTTACATCAGTAATCTTGCCGTCGGGCCCAATCGTCACCAAAGGATCAAGACTCGCTTCTATAAGACTTCGGTTATAGGTACCCGCCAATCGAATTATATCTTCGGCCCTCTTTTGTTCCGTCACATCCCGAGCGACACAAAAAAGTATTTGTTCATTTACGAGAGGAATGACATTCCAGGATATTCGACGATAAGAGCCGTCCCTGCACAAATATCTATTTTCATAAAGGAAGACCGATTTGCCATTCTTCAAATCCGCGAAGGCATGATTCGTGCTCTGAATATCTTCGGGGTGGACAAACTCCAACCAGGGCTTACTCGTCAATTCGGCCGTTGTCCAGCCGAGTGTTTTTTCCCAGGCCGGATTCATTTGCTTGAAGAAACCGTCAAATCCCGCCACGCAAAACAAATCTATTGAATAATTAAACAGCAGGTCTCGTTCTACTTCAGCTTGCCGACGCTGCTGTTCCACTCTCAAGAATTCAACGGCAAACGAGATGTCCTCGGCCAGCGAATTCAAAAGCTGGATTTCTTCCTCATTGAAGAAACCTTCTTCCCCTGAATAGAGAGTAAAGGAGCCGACGACCTTGTCCCCTTTCCTGAGGGGGAACGCCGCGGAAGAACGATAGCCCCGTTTCAAGGCTTCCTCGCGCCACGGCTCCATTCTCGAGTCGTTCATAAAGTCCGCGCATATGCTGAAGTGGCCCTCCCGAATGCAAATCCCGGTAGGACCGCGGCCGATCGAGTCATCACGGCCAGATATTTGAACACTGTCCAGATAACCCTCCACGATCCCCGCTGAACATATCGCCTTGACGATGCCGGAGTTTTCATCGATCATGCCGACCCATGCCATCCGAAATCCGCCCTTCTCAACCGCTATTTGACACGACCTCTCATAAAGTCGGTGTTCGTCCCGAATCCTTACAATCGCCTCGTTGATTCCGCTCAGCACCGAATACACGCGGTTGAGTCTATTGATTCTTTCTTCCGAAACCTTTCGCTCAGTAATGTCAAGATGCGTGCCGACTATTCTTACCGGTTTCCCCTCAGCGTCCCTTTCGAATATTTGGCCGCGGGAATCGATCCATTTCAGCTTACCCGATTTGGTGAACATTCTGACTTCGGCATTATAAAAAGGGGTCCTCCCCTCAAGATGGGCGGCGACTCTTTCATTGACCATTGCTTTGTCATCAATATGAATCATCTCGGCAAAGTCGGCGAATGATATCCAATTTCCCGGCAGCTTAATCTCGAGCATCTCCATCCAGCGGTCGTTTACTATGGCGCCACCGGTCCGCAAGTCCCAATCCCAGAATCCAAGATCGCCCCCTCTTAAAGCCAGTTCCAACCTCTGTTGGTATTCCCCCGGAATTTCCGCCGCCTCCTTCCTCTTGGCGATTTCTCCGTCAACAGCCGTCGGCGAATCGATGGATGAGGCTTCGAATTTCTCTCCTACGGTGCGAACCTCTCCGTCCTTCGGTCTAATCCTTGCACCATCTTTAACTGAAATCTGGAGAAATTCGATTTCACCCTTTATATCTGAGAGCGGGGATATTTCCCATCTCCGGTCTGAGGAATGAAAATTAGGTTTTATAGACGAAATTTCAGACGACTCGTCCGCAATGCACATGGATTTCGTCCGAATCGCGTCCAGAATTTTGTTCCGTATGTCTGGCGGCAAAAACTTTGCGCAATTAAGTCCGGACATTTTTGATGCATCATATCCGAAAAGTCTCGCGAATTTGTCATTAACGCGTACGAACACCAGATCCTTATTCAAAAAGGCGTGCGGGTACGGGCACCCGTCCAGAAAGGCGTTGAAAAGCTTTTGATCTCTATCAGGCATACCGGATTAGATAATTAAATCCCATAATATGACTACCATTATAATGCCATAAGGCTACATTCATAATTACCAAATCAAGCTCGATCTGTCAACAAAATTAAACATAGATAACGTCAGCCGATAATCCGACAGGACGCTTCATTCACTATTATTACTTGAGGGGGGTAGACTTGGGCACACATGGCTTCAGGCCTTGGGTGTCCCCGCTTTCAATTCTCGCGTCGGAAATAGCGTTCTTGGAAATTCTGTTGCCTGACAATAGAAAATGTTATAATAGTGTCTGAGGATTACAATATGCATCAGCTTGCGATTAATACGATTGGCGATGAGCTCGAAATGTCAGCTGCATACTGTAGATCACTGCATATCGGAATTGAAGTTACCGATTTTGCCTTCCCCTTGATACTCGACGAGGATTTGGCCGCCCGTCTCACGCGGCATATGAAGGCAGTGAATGGAATTATCCCCCTGATTTCACACGGCCCGTTCTTCGACTTGGTCGCGACCAGCCAGGATCCTGCCATAGTGGAAGTCGCCAGACGTCGCCATAAAGCATCCCTTTGGGCCGCCCAGGAAATCGGGGCGTCATATTATATCGCTCACACCAATTTTACCCCCCTAATTAAGAATCCCTCCTATCGAGATAATTGGACTAAGCGAATGCTGAACTTCTGGTTACCATTTGCGGATGAGGCCGGCAAGAATAACATTGTCATTTGCTTGGAAAATATCTGGGAGCCCGCGCCTGATATTCAGGCTGAACTGATCGCCGCGGGAAACCATCCGCACCTGCGCGCCTCATTTGACAATGGCCACGCTCTTGTCTTCTCCGACTCGTCGGCAAGCAAATGGGTTTCGACCCTTGGATCTCTGCTTGCCCATTGCCACTTGCACGACAATTTCGGCGAATTTGACGAGCATAGGCCGATTGGCGACGGTAAAGAAGACTGGCCGGGCCTTCTGGGAGCGCTTAGCAAACACTCCCCCCGGGCCGTCTTGGTGGCTGAGAGTGATAACCTGAACGACAATAAATCGAGCATCGATAAATTATTGAGTCTCAATAAGTAAATTTCGACCGCATAGGGCGCCAGTCTCGCCGAACCGCCGGGACACTGGGCGGCCATATTTTAATCAGAATATCTGAATTAAGAAATCGAAATGATCGAGTCGATTTCTGCCGCTAAAATCGGGAACAAAAATTTGACAAAATTATTATATGATATGAAAAAGATACCTAAATCAGAACAGGGTATCATGTCTTTGCTGCGGAAAGGAGATTACAGATGAAAAAGCTAACCATGTTGGTAGCAGTAGTTCTGGTATTTGCAATTTCCTCGTTTGCAGAGACTATGTGGAGGCCGACACTTTATTTGGGGGGCGGGGCAAGTGTCCCCACGGGGAATTTCAAGGACGGCTTCAAGACCGGGTTCAATCTTGGTGGGGCATACGGAATGCAGTATCGTTCGACGTATGAAATCCTGGGCGAAGTCTTCTATAGCAGGTTCCCGCTGGATCAGGGCAAGTTTTTGGCAACGCTACCCGGCGGAACTACCATAACAGGTGGAGCGTCGAAAATCCTCAGTATCGACGCCGCACTCAGATACTATATGCCGGTTGGACACGGAACCTCCAAAATTAAGCCATATCTTTTGGGTCGAGCCGGGGTCGCGCATTTGACGCAATCAGACCTTACTCTCGCCCGAAATAGCATCTCTTCAACCACTTCGTTCCCGGGAACCTCAAAGTTCACCTACGGTTTTGGCGCCGGGACCACTTTCGATATGAATCCGAATTTGGCTCTCTGGGTTGAGGGAAAATTTACGGGAGTCAGTACAAAGATTCACAATACTGACTATGTGCCAATACAAGCCGGGATAAAATATACGTTCGGGAAATACTAGTCTCTGCCGTTGTTTGTCATTTAATAAGAGCCGGGCTTTTCCAAAGCCCGGCTCTTATTTAATATTTGGCCCATAGATGTTCAGGGCTGCAATTTCTACCGGTTAACCGCTTCTTTGTTTGGTGCCTTATTGCCAGCGGGCATGTTCTTCAAAGAGAAAATTGATGACAAATATTAGTCAGAACGGGAGACCTATGTGTCTAATCAACGTAGGCAACTATTTAGGAACGATTGGAGACAATTGAAAGTTATTAAAATCGCGCGTTGACTCGAAACAAAAAGTGGACTATTTTGTAGGATTATATACATAAGGAATATATATGAAGCGAAAGCTTGTAATTCTCATTATTACTCTCGTTATCTTGCTAACCGCCGGATATTTCATCTTTCTCCGTGACGGTGCACCGGCATACAATTTCAGATTTGACCAAATCTCAATGGGGGACATCGCAACAAACGTCACAACAACCGGCGCCCTCAATGCTGTTATCTCAATAGATGTGGGAACTCAAGTGTCTGGAATTATTTCCAAGTTATATGCGGACTATAACTCGATTGTTAAAGAAGGGCAGGTTATTGCTCGGCTGGATACGACCTTTCTCTATCAATCGGTAAGGAATGCTGAGGCTAACCTCGACCGGGCCAAAGCCCAGCTTGCCGATAGCAAAAGATCTTTGGACAGGGAAAAAGCGCTGGTTGATAAGGGGCTTGATGCTCAGGCCAATTATGATGCCATCCTGACTACATATCAAACAGATGAAGCTGCGATGAAACAGGCACAGGCGTCTCTCGAAGGCGCGAAAATTAACCTTGCCTATGCGACCATTTATGCTCCCATCGATGGCGTTGTCATTAACCGCGCAGTTAATATCGGGCAGACGGTCGCTGCAAGTTTTTCTTCGCCGACGCTATTCACTATTGCCAATGATCTGAGCAAGATGCAGGTCCTGGCGACGGTCGACGAAACGGACATCGGCGCAGTCAGCATCGGCCAGGAGGCCAACTTCACTGTTGATGCCTATCCCGACAAAACTTTTAAGGGAACGATTTCGCAAATCCGTCTTGCCCCGACCTCCATCCAGAATGTCGTCAACTATACCGTCGTGATTGATGTCAATAATGATCGCCTTGAACTTATGCCCGGCATGACAGCCAACGTCAAAATCCTCGTCGCCAGTGCCTACAACGTCTTACGTGTACCAAATATGGCGCTTCGCTTTCAGCCCCCTGCCAATCTTATCGACTCTGCGAAATTGAAAGTAGCCGCGGGCAATACGGCTATGAAGCGAGGTGCGGAACGAGATTCCTCAAACTCCGGGAGCATCGCCGCCGATTCCACCGGCGCGGCGAAGATGGGGGAGAGATTTCAACGTGAAAACCCGGGCGGCCAGGGTGAGGATACTCGTAAGCTTTTTCAATCTATTAGAGATTCCATAAAGTTGTCTCATAATGACAGCTTGAGTCAGGATGAATTGCGGAGCGAAGTCCGAAAAGTCATGGAAGCCAGAAAGAGCGCCGATCGTGAGTCTGAGCCAACCGTACCAAAACTCCCCGCGCCCACAGCAGCCGTCTCGAAATTCGGAATTATCCCGACCTTTCCCGAATTCGAAAAGAATATATATACTGTAAATCATCAGTCGGGAAAGGCCAGAATATGGATAGTCAATTCAAAAGGTCAACTCGAACCGGTGTTTGTGCTGACCGGAATAACCGATGGCAAATATACTGAAATAACCAGTTCGGTTCTAAAACCGGGCGATCGTGTAGTAATGGGTATAAACTACTCTTCTACTGCATCGAACAACCAGACTGTAAACCCGCTTGCCGGTGGTGGTCAGCAGCGACCGGGAGGCGGCTTCCGATGAACAGCCAGGATTCCGCCATGCCTGCCGAAAATTCCAATGGTCAGCTTATCAAGATCGCTCATCTTGTAAAAACTTACCAACTTGGGTGAGGTAGAGGTTCATGCACTGCGTGGTATATCCTTGGAAATATCGAAGGGAGAATTCGTGGCCATTATGGGGGCGTCGGGTTCGGGCAAATCAACTTTCATGAATATTCTTGGGTGTCTTGATAAACCATCGAAGGGAACATATGTCCTCGACAATATTGAAGTTGGCGGCCTGACGAGAAATGAATTGGCGATGATTCGGAACAAGAAGATTGGCTTTGTCTTTCAGGGATTTAACCTTCTTTCCCGAACATCGGCGATTGAAAATGTGGAATTGCCCCTACTGTATAGCAGTACATCAAATAAAGAACGAGAACAGCGGGCTGCTGCGGCGCTTGGAAAGGTAGGGTTGGCAGAACGGAGCCGTCATTATCCCTCGCAACTTTCGGGAGGCCAACAGCAGCGGGTGGCTATCGCCCGGGCTCTGGTAAATAACCCCAATATCGTGTTAGCTGATGAACCCACAGGAAATCTAGACAGCCGAACCAGTGTTGAGGTTATGGAAATTTTTCAGCAATTGAATGAAAACGGAATCACCATCATTCTGGTTACACATGAACCGGATATTGCGCAATTCGCGCGACGCCAGATCATATTTAGGGACGGAAAAATCAGAGCAGACAAGAGAAACAGCGATCAAAAACGTGCCGCGGATGTGCTCAGAGAAATGCCTGCCATCGAAGAGGATGAAGAAACATGAGAATCATGAATACTCTCTTATCGGCCTTTCGTGCCCTCCGGCGAAACAAAATGCGATCATTTCTCACCATGCTCGGAATCATAATTGGGGTCGGGGCAGTGATTGCCATGCTCGCCATCGGCCAGGGCGCAGAATATTCCGTCGCTCAGCAAATCAGCGCGCTCGGGACGAATGTTCTAATAATATTGCCGGGATCGCAACAGACAGCCGGAATCAGAGTCGGTGCCGGATCGGCCACGACCCTGACCGAGGATGACGCGTCAGCGATTCAAAAGGAGTGCCCGGCCGTTTCTCTTGTTTCCCCGGGAACCCGTTCGGGTGGACAGGTCATCGCCGGAAATATGAACTGGTCGACCGGTATCGAGGGTACCGGCGTAGATTATCTGGAAATCAGGAAATGGAACGTTGAATATGGCGACTTCTATACCGATCAGGAAATCAAGTCGGCTTCGAAGGTGTGCGTCCTTGGAAAAACGGTGGCCGATAATCTATTCCCCGATGGCAGCGCGGTTGGTCAAAATGTCCGTATACGAAATGTCCCATTCAAGGTTATGGGTGTCCTTTCCAAGAAAGGACAAAACGCTATGGGGCAGGATCAGGATGACGTAATCCTTGCTCCTTACACCACTGTGGCAAAAAGGCTCACCTGGTATCCCTACTTGCGGCAGATCCTTGTGTCTGCCACAGATCCGGCGAGTATCCCCGCGGCCCAGTCTCAGATTTCCGATCTTTTAAGAATGAGGCACAAGATTTCCTCATACGATCCTGACGATTTTACAATAAGGAACCAGGCCGATCTTGTCACCGCAGCTACCGCCACGACCAATATTCTTACTGTTCTTCTCGCCAGCATCGCCTCCGTCTCGCTGCTTGTCGGTGGCATTGGAATCATGAATATTATGCTGGTGTCGGTAACGGAAAGAACGAGGGAAATTGGCATCCGTATGTCGGTCGGAGCCCGTTCGCGCGATATCCTCACCCAGTTTCTGATTGAAGCTCTGGTGCTCAGCCTCCTGGGCGGGATCGTAGGGATTATTATTGGAGTGGTCGGTTCCCGGATTATCTCGGACATTGAAAAATGGCCGACCATCATTACTGCCTTCTCAATTATCCTGTCTTTTGGCTTTTCGTTGGCAATCGGAATCTTCTTCGGTTTCTACCCTGCCAGAAAAGCCGCCCTTTTGAATCCCATAGATGCCCTGCGCTATGAATAATTCTTCTGCTCAGAGAAGCGTCTAACGATACCTTATTCATTTATTAGCGTAAAGCTTGCCATCATCATCGGCGGTCTGCCGGGGACGATGGCAAATCCTTTCAAATGCACTCTTCTTCCGTAATGGACTGCTATCGATCCGACCGCGTATCCCGCCAGCATTCCATAGTAAACATCTGACGACCAATGCTGATCGCTGTATATCCGCTGCACGCCAACCATTCCGGCCGTCGAATAAAGAATAATCGGCACTAATGGCAGTTTACAATGAATTCCTATGATATCGAGCTTTTGTGAGGGAAAATTCTTGGACACTATCGTAGCGAAGGTGAATGCTGTACTTGCATCACCTGAAAAGAATGAACGCCCCCCCTTAAAAAACTTCGAGGGCGAGTTATTCTGAAAAGGCCTCAGCCGTCCGAAAGATAACTTGAATAATTGAGTGATCGTTACCTGCGCCGCGAGAGCCGTAACCAACTCTCCTGCAACCACCATTGACTTGTTCTTCTTGCAGATTAAGCCATGTCCGGCAAAAAGCGGGATGGCAATCGCATATTCCCACCCTTGTCCAACTTTATGGAATGGCTTGAAAAAGTTGTCGGAACCCGCCGTATGAAGCGGGCGCCGCTGACTGTATGTCTTGATATCCTTGTCGAATGCAAAAAGAGAAGCGCCTGCCGCGGATGCTATAATCCAGGGCCCGTAATTATGTAAGAAGGACTTACCGCTTGTCGGCGTTGAGGAGTCTGAAGGAATTTGAGATATTGAATCAGAGGGAATAGTCGCAGAGCAAGCAGGATTCGGTCCCGCCAATCCAGTTGAGATATTACCCAATATGCAAGTAACTAAGAATATTGAAATCCTGATGGCCGACCTAATTTTGTACCAACACCTTTCATATGGCCTCCACTTTGGCGCCATTTCATGCATAATATCCAATAATACATGAAGTTTTGGGATCAGTAAATATTATTTTCTGAATCTTAATGACTGGATTGAGAATCAATAGTCGTTCACAATTTTACTAAGAGCGATTCGGAACAGAAACCGGGTCCTAATGCGGAAATAACACCGTGCCCGGAGTTGCCGAAACCATGCTTGTCCAGATAGCGCTCAATAACATATAGCACCGTCACCGAAGACATATTACCGAAATCTCGTAGAATACCCCGTGAATGCTCAAAGCTATCTCCGTTGACACCGTAAGCCGTTTCATATGCTTCGATCACTTTTAACCCGCCGGGATGATATAAGTACTGCTCGATTTTTTCCCGCTTGATTTGGTGGCTATCGAGAAATGAATCCAGCTCTGTGGCCGCATGTTCCAGCACGATATCTGGAATTTTTTTATCGAAAACAACCTGCATTCCTCTGGAAACGATATTCCAGCCCATCACTTTGAGCGAATCCGCATAAAACATCGACTGTGTGTCCAGAATTTCCAGACCTTCCGACTCAACTTCATCGCCGCAAATGAGCGCAACTGCCGCTCCATCGCTAAACAGTGCGCAGGCTACCAGATTGCTTTTCGAGTAGTCATCATGAATAAAGGTTAGACCGCACAACTCAACTGCAACGACAAGGACGCGATGTGCGGGATGACCCAACAAATAATGATATGCATGCGACAACCCGGCGGTCCCGCCTGCACATCCCAGTCCCCAGATCGGCGTCCGACGAATATTCTGACGGAGGCCCAAAATATTAATAAGACGGGCATCTATCGATGGAGTCGCTAGGCCGGTCGTGTTAATGTAAATAATATAATCAATCTTTCCCGGGGCAGTGCCTGTGCTCTCCATCAGTTTGCGCGATGCTTGCGCCCCCAGGTCGGTTGCCGATTGTATATATATCTGATTCTTTTCCTCCAGAGAATGGTCTTTTCCAAACCAATCCAGCGGCACGGTGAAATAACGCGTCAAAATTCCTGCATTGTCAAATAGGGGAAGAAGACGATTCAGATCTGCCAGATGCGAACCAAATAGTTGCGAAGCAAACGCCTTGGCCTCATTCTGATTGACTCTGTTTGGCGGAACGGCGGTAGCAATGGATATTAATCTCGGCATAATTACCCTTCATTATTCAGCGCTAAATAGCAAAACGTACCCAATGCCTTTTTGTTCCTTCTCACGTCTCATCACACTTTCTTCCCACTTTCTCCTGCTCTCAATTTAGGAAAAAGAAATGTTCAATGATAGGCAAATTACTTGCGGCGCCGACCGGGTCTCATATGGCTAATCATTCCGATATCAAGTTTATCATTTCCCTTTTTCGGTAGCGACCGCCTTACGCGAATCGGAAGCTAAGGAGACTAAGTAGGCTGCATGGCTGTGTGTCAAATACGCGGAAGCGTTTGCCGCGGAGCGGCTTCTGGACGAGTCGAGCCCATATTTTCTGCTTGACAGCAAATAGCTGACTAATTATTTTTTGTAGAGGTTATTCGATAATTCTACTGGAGAATTTTTAGGTGCCGAAGATTCGGGTGCTCTTAATTGAAGACAATCGCCTCCTGCGTGAGGGTATAACTACTATGCTTAATGAACAGCCGGACATCCGGGTCGTATCCTCGACAGGCAATGGCGATGCCTTGGAAAAGGCAAAGAATATTAGGCCACAGGTTGTCCTGCTTGATCTGGGCCTGAGGAGCCAGAACAGCCTTCGAATTGCGGAATCCATCAAACGAGAATATCCAAAAGCCGAGATCGTAGTAATGGACCTTATTCCGGTGCAGGCTGAAGTCGTCGAATTCGTCAAAGCAGGTGTTGCCGGTTTCATCCTCAAGGATGCCACTATCGACGATTTCCTGCACACAATCCGGTCGGTTGCCGAAGGAAAGAAGGTGCTCCCGCCACCATTGGCCGAATCGCTATTCTCTCATATTGTCAAATTCGCGGTTCAAAGCGGGAACGCGGAAAGCCTGATGAGGGCGGTCAGATTAACCCGGCGGGAACACGAAATTGTTGATCTCATCGCGAGGGGCATGAGCAATAAAGAGATAGCCAGCCAACTAAATCTGGCAGTTCATACAGTCAAAAGCCACGTCCATAACACTTTGGAAAAACTTGCTCTCCACACACGATTAGAGTTGGCCAGCTACGCGCATAATGAGGGCATGGTCGATAAAGCGGGCGGCCAAAATTTCGGGGAATCGCGATAACATCTCAATCCAAGGGATTAATTCTCTTTTCAATCCATCGATTTATTGATTCAAATTTCAATCTTGACGACATTGACGCGGGGTAGAGGACTCTCTTTTAAGAGTGCTGGGAGCTTCCGGGGAGACACTTGTGGTGTCAGGGAGCGAAAGGATCATGAGGATGGTCTCGGGGAGCGGGGGAATGAGGACTGCCCGATTTTTGGATGACCACCGAAATTTCTTTATTCCCTGAGCCCAAAAATAACCGGAATCGAAGTACAGCATCGAAGTTAACACGTACCGTATGAGCCGAAGTACGAAAAGATTCGATTTCAAGCACAAAGTCCCGTCGAATCTCAACGTTCTTTTGCGATTCTTCTCAGCGCAGACAGGAGAATCTGATAGATACTCCGCCTACTCTGACGCTGCTGTCAGGCTTCCTGCCGTATTCCGGTTTGCTGTGATTCAGTCATATCTTGAGGGATTCTCTCTCAGGGAGATCGCCGACCTGACTGGCCTCCGGCCACGTACAATCGAATCATTACTCAATCGAGGTCGAGAACTCCTTCTGGAGGAGCTCCATGCACATATGATGGGCAAGAACGGTCCCACCACGAAATAATATGAATAGAAAAGACTTTGCGACACATGCTTTGCCGCACCTCGAAAATCTTTATCGCACCGCTTTGTACGTGCTGGGAAACGAATCCGACGCGCAGGATCTGGTCCGGGAATCTCTTGTCAGAGCCTACAAATCATGGCACGAATGTCAATTTAGTGCCAACCGTCGCGCCTGGCTTTTCAGGATCATGGTGAATGCTCTCTCCAGCAAATACCGGCCATCCCCCGATCTGTCAACTGCGATAAATAATGCCGACGAGATCGATGGGTATTTCGCATATTCCCGGTGGATGAGTCGGCAGCCGATTGACCACTTCGGGAATGTCCCTTTTTCAGCGATATCGGAAGATGATGTCAGGAAAGCCATTGCAGCCTTGCCCGATGATTTCAGGCTGATAGTAGTCCTCTCTTTGCTGGAAAACTTTTCTTACCGGGAAATAGCCGATATTGTGGACATCAACCTGGAGACTGTCAGATCCAAACTGCATCAGGGTCGCAAGCTTATGCAGAAAGAGCTTTTCGATCTTGTAGGATGCGAGAATAATCACATTATATCCGAAAAAAGTGTCAGCAGTAAAAGCTAGGATTAGCAATCAGCGTATAATATAATAATGCAGGTTTAGATTTTAGAAGGAGTCACAATGATCATGATAACTCGTCATGAGTTTATTTTAGGTTTCTTGAAATTGAGGTCTGATGCATAAACTGAAAATCGGTATTATCGATCTTGTCGCCAAGGCTCCGACACGAACCATGTGGATGCGTGTTATGGGCGCGAACTTCGTCAGTATTATGCCACAGGTCATCGCGACCTGGTGTGAAGAACAAGGCCATGAAGTCACCTTGGTTACATATACCGGCAGGGAAAATCTCGTCAGGGAATTGCCGGACAAGGTTGACCTTGTCTTTATTAGTTCCTTCACCGAGGCGGCTTTGCTGTCCTATGCGCTAAGCAATTTGTTTCGATCACGAGGCGCAATTACCGCCATTGGCGGGCCCCATGCTCGCTGTTACCCACAGGACGCTCAAAAGTATTTCGACTACGTTCTGGGATTTACCGATGAGGCAGTGATTCTGGAAGTCTTGCAGGATTGCGCCCGACACCGACCCGTCGGTCTGCACCTCTCGGCCGATCACCACCCTGTTCGGCTGCCGGGTGTGAGTAGACGCTGGAAATTCATTGAACAGACCCTGCAGAAAGCGCCGCTCGTTAAAATAGTTCCTCTCTTGAGCAGCCTCGGTTGTCCATATTCTTGTGACTTCTGCATCGACTCCACCGTGCCTTATCAGCCATTGGAAACTGATGCAATGAAGGAAGATCTGAGTTTTCTGCTCGGCAAATTGAAACGTCCCCGCGTGGCGTGGCACGACCCCAACTTTGGGGTCCGCTTCGACAGCTGCATGGATGCCATAGAGGAGGTAGTGCCTCCGGGTCGTATCGATTTCATCGCGGAATCGACCCTGTCTCTGCTTTCCGAGCCTCGCGTAAAGCGACTCAAGCGCAATGGTTTCAAGGCTCTGTTGCCTGGTATCGAATCGTGGTTTGACATGGGCAAGAAGTCCAAAACCGGCGACGACGACAGGGATGGACAAGGTCAGAATGGTTTCTGATCACGTTAATATGATCCTGCGGCATATCCCATATGTACAGACCAATCATATTTTCGGACTCGACGGCGACGAGGGATCGGAACCGTTCGAACTCACCAAGCGGTTCCTGGACCTTAGTCCGGGGGCTTTTCCAGCCTATTCAATGCTCTCGGCGTTCGGGCAGGCGGCGCCGCAAAATCTGGAATTTCAGCGGGCTAATCGGGTGCTGCCGTTTCCTTTTCACTTTCTCAGCAACATCCAGATGAATATCAAGCCGAAAAACTACTCGTGGCCGGATTTCTACGATCATCTCATCGATGTGACGAAGTACTCCTATTCCCCTCGCTTGATATTTCGACGGTTCCTGGCAAACGGAGAAACAATTCCGAGATGGCTCAATGTCGTTCGAGGACTCTCCTCGGAGCGTTTCGGTCGAATCAAATATTTTACGGAAATAAGGCAGCTGCTAAACACCGACCCGCGGTTCCGGCGTTTCTTCGAACAGGAGACGACGGAGATTCCCGAATATTTCGTGGAAAAAATACGTAAGGATCTCGGCGAGTTTTGGGACTGGTTGCCGCACGAAGCAATACATCACGACCCCAATGCTTATCTCCTGTCGATAGAGAAGGCAGATTCCTCCCGCGATATTCCAAGCGCTGGCGCTGCCTGATGCCCGGGACGGAGTTCGACTCCTCGCGTACCGACAGCTGTATTATGAACCATAAAATAAGGAAACCGGCCAATGGCCGGTCTCCTCAGAAACCAGTCCCGCGCCAGAATTGACGCGGGTTTTATTTTGTCGCTGTTAGTACGACTTGCGATAGCCGTTGCTACCGCCATTGCCACCGCTCTGAGCGCGTGGCTTCGCTTCGTTGACATTCAGCGCGCGTCCATTCAACTCCTGACCGTTGAGGCCGCTTATGGCTGCGACCGCCTCGTCCTTCGTCGACATCTCCACAAACGCAAAACCTCTTGGCTCCCCGCTGTAATTGTCGGTGATAATTTTGACGGTTGCGACTTCGCCGAAGCCCTCGAAGGCATGGCGTAACTGATCTTCTGTCGTATCAAACGACATGTTTCCGATGTAGATATTCATTCTACACTCCATTGTTGCTTATCCCGAAGTCAACTGCCTTTCTAAGAAGTCAGGCGCTTCAAGACAAATGACATAATGCGCATCATTGCGCGATCAATTCGAGATTAAGCTTTAGCGGAGAGTTGTAGATTAGGACAAAACTGCGAAAAAGGTCGAACTCAAATTAATATTGACTACTTATTATATCGGATATCTCAACGAAAACCTACGTTTATTTTTGAACAATGCAATTTATTCTGCGCATGCCTTTCGCTCTGGTCTCGAAAACCCGCTGTAATTTCGCCGCACCACGGCGCAACCGCCTGCCCCACAATGCAATTATAGGGGCTGACTCCCGTCCCCCAATTTGTGATGTTGACGTGACTTTCGTGAGATCAAGATAAGTTTACTTATCCTTTGATAATTTATCTGATGCAACCATCAATTGTGTTCCGGCAGAACCGATTGCATCAAAACCCTAAACAGCCTATAATAAGCCATGGCCGGGAATAAACGATCAAGTAAGGGAATGCTCGGAATCGCCAAATACGCCGCTCTGGCACTGATTTTATTCTTGGTAATACTTCACTTTATCAGGCTTGATATCGATTCCCCCTTTTTTTTCGCGGGGTATCTCTCAGGCAGATCTTACCGATCCGTACCATATGACCTTCTATGCCCGCAATGCGGCCCTTTTTGGCAATTGGGACCCGTTCGAATATCATCGCTGGGACGTATTCAAGAATTCCCTCATGTCCGGTGCCGCATTTCTGGTTTTCACGCTTGCAAGCGTTTCGCGTGTAACGGCCAATTTGGCGGCCATTTTCCTGAATCTTGGAGGGATAACCCTATTTGCTCTGGGGCTGTACCGTTTACGCGGCAACCGGGAAGTTATCTTCACTATACTGATACTTCTTCTGAATGCCGTCCTCTTTTTTCATAGTCGCCTTCCTTTCCTGGAAAACGGCCTGATATTTCTCTGCGGACTAATCTTCTTCCTTTTTATGCGTTATCATGAAAGACGCTGGGGTCAATTTTTGGTGGGATTCCTGCTTATGCTGGCGGCTCTGACCGGGAAGCTTTTTGGCCTCTTCCTGTTCGGGCCAATTGTTCTGGCCTTGTGGTACAGATATCGAAGCCTGGTTCTGAAACCGGTGCTGATGACTCTTGCGGGATCTCTGATTGGTTTCATTTCCTGCCTCCTGTTGCTTTATGGCGGAGATATAACCGTCATGGCCAAATATTACGCCGAGCAGACCATAGGACTCCGTGGAACCCCGATCGGGTTGACCTCCCCGGTACATTTCATTGAGAATTTGATTATTTTCGGCTGCAATTTTGGCTTCTTCGAACTCTCTATTTTTCCGGGACTCCTGGCTTTCCTGAGTCTCCTTCTGCTGATACTGACCCTGCCCATTCAAAAGCCGTACCGAAAGGAATTCCTGCCGGTAATCTTCTCGCTTGGCTGGCTTGTTTGCGGCATTTTTGGCATGATGCCCTTCACCTACCAGACCCTCCGCTATGTCATTTTTCTCTTCTTGCCGATAGCAGCCATCACCGGATATGGAATCAATTTGCTTCTCGAAAAAAGAACGGAGTTGAATTTACATAATCGCTGGTTAACCCTTGGTTTGATCTTTTTCTCAACCTGGTTTATCATAACTCAGATATATCTTCTTACCGTACCATATGGGCAGGAAGTCGATTCGGCGCGGAGAGCGATGCCTCTCGCCATGATCCCGTCATTCCTATTCACCGCTGGCGTATATTTCTATCTCCATGGACGCGCAAGATTCTTGCCCGCTCGGATTCTGATAGTCCCTGTGTCATTGCTCCTGGTCGGGCTTTTTGTAGAGCAGGGATCATACCTATTCCAGGGGCTGATGCTCCCCCAGACAAATCTTGAGCGCTGCAATCGTGAGATCAGCCAATTGATCGATGCTAATGCAGTTCTGACAGGCACCTATGCTCCGGCGATGACTATTGATAATAATCTCAAGGGGGTAATATATTTCTTTGGCTCGGTCGACGTGGAAAAGGAATTGTTTGAGAAATATCCCATCACTCACGTCATAACTGATGAAAGCAACTGGAGTAAGGCGGTAAGAGACTACCCGATATTGGAGAAGGCAATTGCTGTCCGGCAATTTGCCGTGCGAGATTTTATCGTTACCCTCTATCGAATGCCGGAGGCGAATGTACCGCCCACCGATTATGAAAAGGCTATCCTGTTTTACTATGACAAACAAAATGACTCGGCCTTGTTCTATCAGGAAAGATTCCATAACCGATATCCGGATAATCTGAGCAGTCTTGCGAGCCTCGTAGTTGCCTATGGGGCCAATCGGAAACAGGATAAATTCAATCTACTCCTTTCAAAATTGGTTTATGAGTACCCTGACAATCTTCAGATGCAGCTCTTTCTGCGCGATATGTACAACAGCATCTATTCCTCGACCGGAGATGTTCAGTACAGAGCAGCAGCTGACAATTTCGATCGCCGCGCCAAAGAACTCGATCCGGCGCTCGTGCCCCGCATCCGCTAGATTCCGCACAAGACCGCAATATGAGCTGAAAAATTTGCCCGCGTGGTAAGGGAATATTGTCTGCTAACCTTCGTATCATGAATTATTCCCGGCCTCCGGTCAGGGTCAGCGAGGGGCACTTAAGGATAATAATAGCAATAAGATACGACAGGCCTTTTTGTCCCGCGCCTGCCTGCTGAAGAGTTTCCGGCATTAATTCTTGGAATAACTGGTCGATAATAGATATTATGGGGCCAAAAGTTGAATCAATTGAAAAAAGGCCATGCCTTTTAGGGTATATACCGATATACACCCACTCGTTAGCCGTTGATAGCATCCTTGACTTCGATCTATACGTGTTTGACGGTCGAAACATGATCCTCTTTCGGTCATCAAAACTGCCGCTGACATCGGAATATTGCAGTGATCTCCTCCAGCGAAACCTGAATCGGTTATATATCTCAACAACCCAGCGGCGTGAGTATCAGCAGTACTTAAGATCCAATATCAGCCGAATACTCGCTGACAAATCGGTGGATGACTTCACGAAGTCCAGCATCGTTTATGACAGCGCCAAGGAGCTGGTCAGAGACGTTTTCGCCGATCCAACGAAGTGTCAGCATATAAAGGACAGCCAGGCCTTTGTGGAATCGACCGTTCTGTATGTGCTCGAAGGGCAAAATGCCTTTCTCAATATGCTTAAGGTTATGTCGTTTGACTACAGCGTCTTTACTCACTCGATAAACGTATGCACCTATTCCTTGGCCCTGGCTCACGCTTCCGGGATTTCCAAGACCAAGGAACTGATTGAGCTTGCCACCGGCGCTTTGTTGCATGATGTCGGCAAAGCCAAAATACCCGAGGCAATTCTTCACAAGCCCGGGCCTCTTGATCAATCCGAATGGCAGGCCATTCGCAGACACCCGCAATGGGGCGTCGAACTCCTGTCCGAGACGAATCTGATTCCGCAAGAATCATATATCCCAATCTTGCAGCATCACGAAAGACGAAACGGCAGCGGATACCCCAATGGACTCGGAGGTGACGATATCCATACCTATGGGAAGATCGTGGCCATCGCTGATGCATTTGATGCTATGACGACAAATCGTGCCTATCGAGCAGCAGAAGGCACATTTCCTACGCTCCAGACGATGTCTGCGCCGGAAGAGGGATTCGACGATGCGCTACTTCGACAATTTATCCAGCTAATGGGGCCGGTGCGCCCGGATACAGTTTAGCTACAATACAGATCGATATACAGCAATTCAATATCAAAAGTTAGTCGTAGATTGAAAGAATCTTCTATTTTCTGTAAACATCTGTACTAAGATATTTTAGACCGGAATCCACCATTAATGTAGCTATGCTGGCGCCTGCCCCTAATCGCTCTGCTACTCGAATTGCGGCGACGACATTTGCTCCCGAGGACGTTCCTGCAAAAAGGCCTTCTTCCCGAGCCAGGCGCCTGGCCATTGCCTTCGCGTCATTTGTACTAACCGCCATAATTTCATCCACAATACTTGAATCCCAGAGGGGTGGAGTATACCCAATACCTACTCCTTCGATTTTATGAGGTCCTGCCTGCCCGCCCGACAATACCGCAGATTCAGCCGGTTCCACGATTATTATCTGAATCTTTGGATTGTGTCGCTTTAGCACACTTGCCACACCTCGCGACGAAGCCCCAGTGCCGACACAATGAACGAATGCGTCAAGTTTTCCGTTTGTCTGATTCCAGATTTCCTCTGCTAATGGATAGTACCCCGCTATGCTGTCAATATTATTGAGCTGGTCAGTCCAGAAAGTGTGCGGTCTTTTGCTAATTTCTCTGGCGGCCTCAATCATATCCAGAATTAATTTTTTGGTGGTCAGGCCCCCCTCGCTCGGCACCAGAGTTAGTTCCGCCCCGAAAGCGGACATCTGCGTCAGTTTATCCTGACTAAACGCATCGGACGTAACGATATGAAGATGGTACCCTTTCGCCACGCAGATTAATGCCAGTGATATGCCCGTGCTGCCGCCTGTGTACTCAACAATGGTATCCCCGGGTTTCAGTCGACCATCTTCCTCTGCCTTTGAAATCATAGCCTGTGCCGTACGATCTTTCATGCTTCCGGTCGGATTTTCCCACTCGAGTTTCACAAAGACTTTGGCGCTTCCCGGCGGAGCAACTTTGTGCAATTGCACTAATGACGTGTTTCCAATAGCCTGCAGAATATTGGCTTTGATACTCATATTATTCGCTTCCGTTAGATTTTAATTACTGTCTTATTCAACTCATTCTATAATCTGAGCTATTGCTAATATATGTGGTCTTACCATTGATTATCAATCAGATTTGCATTTTGAATTTAAACATTTAACTGGTTCCGGTCGTCAGAAAGCGCCGGACATTAACCTGCAGTAATATCAGAGACTTATACGCGATCGCTCAAGTCACGATTGTACGCGTAGCGGGTAGCACCCAAGGATGCGGACGAAATATGTGATTTCACGCAGATGGTCTAAGGCACGCCTGACATGTTCGTCACGGACATTGCCGATGAAATCGATATAGAAATGGTATTGCCAGGCGCGGTGACGTACCGGACGAGATTCTATCTTGGTCAGGTCGATGTCGCGAAGTGCAAATACCGAAAGCGCCTTATACAGGATACCGGGCTGATTCTTAATCGAAAAGGCAATAGACGTTTTGGCCTTTTGGTGAACGGGACGGGGATTCCTCGATATCAAAAGAAACCGGGTGAAATTGGTCTTCTCATCTTCGATTGATTGTTTCAGTATTTTTAACCCATAGAGCTCGGCCGCAAACGGACCCGCAATGGCCGCTGTTCCCGCCGGATTATTTTCCGCCACAAATTTGGCCGCGCCGGCCGTGTCGTAAAACGTTTCCGGGCGGATCGATTTGTGTTTTGCGAAAAATTTTCGGCACTGGTCAAGCGCCACCGGATGCGAGATGGCACGAGTGATATGTTTCAAGGATGCCTCACGCCCTGCCATCAGACAATGGACAATGCGCAGTTGGGTTTCATCGATTACATGGAGCTTGCGCTCCAAAAGTAAGTCATAGTTTCGGTGGATGGAGCCGACAAGACTGTTTTCAATCGGGATCACACCCAGGTTGGCTCTTTTGGCCTCTACCATGTCGAAAATACCCTCGAAGGTCTCGCAGGGAAGAGAGGTAAACGCGCGTTCGTAAAATTTGCGTCCGGCAAGCTCGGAAAACGCGCCGCGCTCTCCCTGAAAAGCGATTTTTATCCGCGCCATACTATTTTCTTATCGGCAAGCAGGTATACTCTTGTTACCCGCAACCTCTTTCAAAATCGCCCTGTTCTCAACATGACCAACCTATTTGTCTTAAACGGACAACTCACCTATTAGGCGAGAATCTTTCTGAGTGCTATGATTTAAGCCCCGACCATACTAGCGATAATTGCCATTGTCTTGAATACCCCCAATTATATCCTGAATTTTCTTTTTTAATAGCGGGGGCAGGATTTGAATCTGCGGCCGGAGTTTATCCCGCACCTTGACGCGGGAGGTTATGAGCCGATTAGGCTGTCCAGACACCAGAAAGCACCAGACACTGACCTGTAGTATTAGCAATAACTTACGGGAAACTCAGTGTCTGGTGTTTTCCTTTATTTGGGGTGTTTTTGCTGGTTTTGTTAGAAAAATGTTAGAAAAACGTGAATGTAATGGGGAGCAGTATACATTACAACAAATAGGGTTATCCAAAATATAATCCTTAATCAAAACTATATTCTCACCCACTGCTTGGAATCAACTATCAGTCCGTTACCTCTTCAAATGATATAACATTGAGCCTCTTTCTTAATAGCTTTTCTCCAAGTAGGGATTCAAGGGGAGGATCTTCCTTTTCTCTTGGGTCAACTATTAGTTCCATTTCATAGTTCTTCGCGTCTGCGTTGTTGCTGATTAATGCCATTCTCAATATATAGGTCCATCCTACGGAGAGGCCATTGCTCTCAATGTCTTTTTCCATCCGTTCTTTTTCTTCTAGCCAAGGTTTGATATCTGGGCGGACTATGGCAAGGCAAAAATCAAGGTCTTTTGCCAATCCCTCAATGTTACTAACGAACGCAATATCGAAAGGTTGTTCGAAACTTGGCGGTATTTTAATTGATGTACTGTCCAAGTTAGATACTTTAAACCACCAACTGGGACGATTCTCATTTGATCCTTTTCGCTCTCGCTTCGCATAAATGAGCCTAAGCTCGACATCCTTGGCGAGAATATCGCTATCATTCCTCACTCTGACTCTAATCCATAATTCCTCTTTTTTGGGCAATTCTATCTTTTCATCTCCCGCCAATCCCCTGGAATATAAGGGCGGAATATATTGAAGGTCTCCCTCATGATCAGGCTCAAATTTGGCGACCAAACGAGGTCGCTGCTTTCGCTCGTAGTATCGGCGCATATAGAGCGAAAATACCACAGCCGCAAAAGTGGCTAATCCGGTGATCCAAATTCCAATTGTCTGCCATACTTGAATTGAAGTCGAATTCATGATCGACGTTGAGTCCATATAATACCTCACGAGCTTACTGTTAATGCATTAAGCAAATCAGTCATACTAACTTCAGCCAATCCAATAAAAGTATCTGTAGCTCCATAAAAGATGCGTACTTTCCTCTGATTATCAAAAAACTCGAAGCCGCAGGTAAACACAATGTCAGCACGACGCCCATTTTTTTCCCATTCAAGATTGGGAGTCAATATTGGGTACTCTGTTCGAGCAATTACACTTGAAGGATTATTGGCATCGAGCAACGCCGCCCCAACCCGATAAGACTCTTCTTCATCCACGCCGTAATAGAATAAAAGCCACCCGTTGTCAATTAATTGCGGGCTTGCGGCTGGCCCAACACGTTGTGAGTCCCACATTTCGCTCCTGGGCATCAGGATGGGTGAGGGATTTCCCCAATGCAATGTATCAGAGGAACGAAAGAGCCATATTCCATTTGATCTTACATAGGTGCGCGAGAGTGGTCTTGTCAGCAAAAAGTAGGCTCCTTGTATCTTTCTGGGGAAAAGTGTTGAATGCTTATGGTCTGGACCAAAAATCATAGCATTTCCAACAACTTTCAGATCTGTCGATAGTTTTGCCATCCAAGTAGTGGCACCAAAACGACTCATTCCCGTATATAAAATGAATTGCTGGCCTTGGATATTTGTAGCACGAGGATCTTCGCATCCATACTGATTGAAAACGTTACTTGGGAATATTGTAGGTACCTTTTCTACAATGGGTATATTACCGTCCAGATCTACAATTCTCAGGTGGGATATATATGACAACAAAAGTTCCTTGTTGTATTTTCTTCTTGCCATGTTTCGGGTAGATTCCGATAAAATCGGTTTTCCAAAAGCGTGATCTGGATAAGCACTCTCTAAATCGAGAATTTCCAGTTGTCCATCGGACTCAACGTTTACATAAGCAATTTTGATTTTATCAATTATCGAAACGCCCTGATAATTGGATGAAGATGGCTTGATAGGTTTTTCGTCTACTCTTATTATTAGTCTTCTCCTCCCCCCAACACCCAAGAAAGTGGGGTTTGAGTACACCAATTACGTCGAGCCTGGAATCGCTCGGGACAACATCTTTTGGTGAAATAAGAGGCCTTTCAGACAGACGTTCGCAAATGTCCTTAGTAACCTTAGATAATGTGCTTTTCGATTTGTAAGTGCTCACACAACTTCTTCCTTATGCTCATGTGAATGCAAATGTCGAGCCTCTACTTGATTCTAGCCAAGGATTATTTTATCAACAGCAAGTTATAAAGAATAGTTTTGGGGAATGTTTGTCAATTGTATTCCACAACCAACGGATATATACTATGAGTAGATAGGATTCAATGTTCCACTTCACAAATTCTATATGTCGCTGTCCATGCCTGCACGTCTTTTCAGGGTATCATAGAGACTTCAGTATCCGTCCAAGGTAGTAACCAGTCTCCACGTGACAGACGGCGGCCTGCGATGCCCTGTCCCCTTTTCCCTATTACTCCATTGGGAAATCGCTGGCCTTGTAATCCTGACCGCAACATCTGCATCTAGCTGTCCCGGAGTAAGTATCAATAATTGTTGATAAAGTGAGACACTCTTTGCAATATCGTGCATAATATCTTGACTGTTCTATGTTTAGGGATTCATGCCATGCACACATTAATTGAACAGCGTGATATTTTGCGAAGTGCCACCTGTCCTCGAATGACATCAGAGTTTCAAATTGCTGGGAATTAAGCATCGACCGGATACCATATTTCGGCATGTGGGTCATCAAAAATACCCAGTAAACGCAGGAGCAGAAGCTTATCAGTTTATCTAATGGGTCCTTCTTCCCCAGGAAACCAAAGTGCCAAATGTCGTTGCGAACATCATGCAAGTCGCAAATGGCCGTCAGGTAATTATTACTTAAGATTATGCCATTCTTCTGCAATTCATAGATACATTTGTGAATATTTAGAGTCTTGTCCAATTTTAATATATGCCGCCGCTGGAGTATTGAATCCTTTGCATCAAGACTGAGTCGTGCTTTAAGAAGTGTCTCCATACTATGATCGAGAAGCAGAATGACGTGCTTATAATTGCTATTAAACGGAAGATTCGCGGTGTAGAATTCGAGAGACGTTCTGAATGAGTCCGCTGAATTCTCCATAAGAAGATGACTCACTTCTAATTCCTTATTATTATCAAAATAAGCCCTTATAGGTGAGACATAGTCTACCCGCCATGATTTTTCCCGTTTACTCATGTTGACCTTTGATAGGTAAACTTTTCGGCTAAGGCTAATCTGATAACCGTAAATTCATTCGGAACGATTGGACCTGTTAAAACCCATTTGGTTTCCCGAAATCCTTAAATATTTTTCTGAATAAATTCCTGACCATTTTTAATAGCGGGGGCAGGATTTGAACCTGCGGCCTTCGGGTTATGAGCCCGACGAGCTACCGGACTGCTCCACCCCGCGATCAGTGGTCAAATATAGAAGCCCAATCCGTCTTGTCAAGCGATTGTTGAAATTATTTGCAGAATCGTAATCGACCTGCCGCCCGCCGAGCTACTCCGCCTGCGGCGGACTCCACCCCGCGATCAATCGTCAAATATAGAAACCCAATCCAACTTGTTAAGTAATAGCTGAAATTATTTGCAGAATCATGGTCCTTCGATTCGGCAGGATTCCCTGCTAAATATTTTTATTCAAATTTTGAAACAAGATCAAGTCTCATTCGTAACTGAATTTAGTAGAGCAATTGCTAGCCCAATTTCTGACCTGCCTCTTATCGCTGTCGAGTAAGGTAATCAAACCTTAAACACGACATTGTCGCATCATATATGCACATTGTCGGGGAGAACTATTGTCTTGAAATAGTGAGGGTTCAATTATGTCAAAAGCTGAAAAATCAAAGTCAGTTCTTTTCGGCCCGATTATTCTAGTTTCCTTGTTGGCATTCGCCTTCATTGCACCGGCTATAGCCTCTTACGAGCCGATTTTTCATCCGTCCCTGAAAATCTCCAGAATTTCGGGGGCAATTAATATTGACGGCAGGCTCGATGATCCGGCCTGGAAATCTGCCGCAATGGTCGACAATTTCATCGAACGGTCTCCCGGCGACAACGCTAAACCCGAGGTAGATACTCGGGTATTTGTAACTTACGACGACACTCGACTCTATGTCGCCTACGCCTGCTACGACGACCCATCTGCTGTCCGCGCCACCATGTGCCAGAGAGATCAGTTCGGCGCTGATGATGCCGTCTGTCTGCTCATCGATACATACTCCAATGCTTCCTGGGCATATGAGTTCTTCGTGAACTCCTATGGCATTCAGAAAGACCGACTCTGGTCCAGCATCGGGGGCGAAGATCCGGGATATGACCTAATATGGGAATCGGCCGCCAATAAAACCGATTCCGGATACGCGGTCGAAATAGCTATTCCATTTGCCAGTCTTCGTTTTCCCAATGAAGATATTCAAAATTGGAAAATCGATTTCTGGCGAAACCGTCCCCGCGAAACTCTCAAACAGTACTCCTGGGCCGCTTATGATCGTAATGAACAATGCTGGCCTTGTCAGTGGGGGACCGTCGAAGGAATCGAAAAAGTCTATCCCGGCCAGGGTTTGGAAATACTTCCGGCCTTTGTCGGACATCAATCCGGCGCTCTCACCGATATGGCGAATCCCGATTCCCGTTTCGACAATGGCAATCTTCGCGGCGAACTGTCTGTCGGCGGGAAATATTCGATTTCCTCGGATGTTACCGTCGAATCAGCCTTTAATCCCGATTTCAGCCAGATCGAGGCCGACGCTGATCAGATCGACGTTAATTCCACTATTGCTCTGATGTATCCGGAACGACGCCCCTTCTTCCAGGAAGGCAGCGATATTTTCAGGACGATGTTCAATTCCTTCTATACACGGATGATTAACGATCCCCGCTTCACAGCCAAGATGACTGGGCGGATGGGGAGGTCAAGCATCGGCTTCCTCTCTGCGATGGATCAGAATTCCCCTTATCTGATACCGCTTGATCAAAGCAGCATTACAGTGAATGCCGGAAAAAGCTTTGTGAATATCCTGAGGGGCTCGCGCGCCATGGGCGAAAATTCCAATATCGGCTTTATGGTGACCGATCGTCGCTTTGAAAAAAGCGGTTCGGGCACTGTCGTAAGCCTCGATGGAAGAATGCAGCTTTCCAAAAATTATGGTGTAGATGGACAATTCATTGGCACCTACACGAAGGAGCCCAATGATACCACCGTGACCGCTCCCTATAATGCAATTAAGTTCGGAAATAGCAAGTACGATGTCGCCTTTAACGGTGAATCATTTTATGGAAGCGGTTTTATCTCGAGATTCTTCAGAAGATCACGAAACTGGGGCTTCATGGTGGATTATAATCAAGTTAACCCATCGTACCGCACCGAAACCGGCTATGACCCGGTCATAAATTACCGCAACCTTACCTTTAGTACGTCCTATACTTTCTATCCGAACAACTCGATTTTCGAGAGAATTACACCCGGTGCATATAATTATCGCAGATGGGGTTTTGATGGAAAGAAAAGGACAGAAGTCGTGGGGATTCAAACGGATGGACAGATAAAATTCGCGCAGACATATTTCCGGGTGGAATTCAACCGTGGTCAGGAGGTTTTCAGAGATGTCCTATTCGACAAGATATGGGACATGGCGCTGAATCTGGACGGTCAAATCAACAATCAGATTGGAATTGGAGGCAGCATAACTCGTGGCCAGCACATTGCCTATTTTGCGATGGCCAAAGGGATTCAGACTAACATCAATGCCTACATGAGCCTTAAGCCGATTGATAGAATTACCATAGAGCCTAGTCTACTTCTGTCAAAAATGACCGCTTCTGTCGGGTCAGCCGAATACTTTGACGGTTTCATCGCCAGAACTCGCGTTCAATATCAGGCCACAAAGGAAATGTCTTTCCGCTTGGTCACGCAGTACAACGATTTCTACAAAACTTGGGACATCGACCCGCTCCTGACATACCGTCTCAGTCCGTTCTCACTCTTTTATGTCGGCTCCGCCTACGATTATGGCGATCTTGCCCGAACCCCAAATGACCCCTCTCAATGGAGAATGACTTCGCGCCAATTTTTCATGAAACTCCAGTACCTCTTTCAGACCTGAAAGCCATACTCATATAATTCAGCCGCCTTCCGCCCGGTCGATCTCCCCATCGGCCGGGCAATGCTTTATGCTTCAAATAGGGTGTGAGAATGTCTTATAGATTCTTGAGGATTTGCGGTTTCAGTTAACTTCGGCAGGTTAATGTCATAGCCACCTATATCCTGTTCAACGCCGACCGAAGATAGGTTAATCGGATTTTCTCCGCAATATTAGAAAGGTCTAGCCTGATAACCGGCGCATCGCCGAGCGAGAACTCCATCGGTGCATCCACGGCACGACGCCACGACTCGATCTCCTTCCTCTCGAATTTCCTCTGTTCCTTGAATTGCAGCTCCACTCGCCCCTTCCTGAATTTTACCTTCTCGACCTCCAGCGCCCACGCTGATACCCGCACTGCCGCGGCATCAAACAGATTATTGACAACATCCGGCAACCGACCAAACCGATCTTCGACATCATCGCGAATATCTTCTATCTCCTGGAGCGTCCGCGCCCCGGCAACCCTCTGATAAATCTCTACCTTTTGCTGATTGATATTGACATACCTGTCGGGAATAAAGAAATCGATATCGGCTTCAAGCTTCGTATCTGGCGCACCGACAACCTTTTCCCCCTTCAGCTCTGCCACCGCTTCCTCCAAAAGCTTCGTGTACAAATCAAAACCCACTTCTTCAATAAATCCCGATTGCTCCGACCCGAGAATATTTCCCGCGCCGCGGATTTCAAGGTCTTTCATCGCCAGTGCAAAACCCGATCCCAAATCGGCATGCGCTTCGATAGCACGAAGCCTCTTGCGGGCATCCTCGGTGAGCAGCCGATAGGGGGGAGTAAGAAGATAAGCATGCGCTCGCACCGCCGATCGCCCCACCCGTCCTCTCAGCTGATAAAGCTGTGCCAATCCGAATCGGTCGGCGCGATTGATAATAATCGTATTAACCGATGGTATATCAAGCCCCGATTCTATAATCGAAGTTGACAGCAATACTTGAAATCTGCCGGATAGAAAAGCCAGCATGATTCCCTCAAGCGACCGTTCATGCATCTGGCCGTGCGCCACCGCGATTTCGACCTGAGGGACGATTTTCTTCAGATATCGATATATCGCTTCAATCGTTTGGATGCGGTTATGGACAAAGAATATCTGTCCGCCCCTATCGACCTCACGCAAAATCGCCTCTTGGATTATCTCCGGCTCGAATTCCGAAATTTCGGTCAAGATTGGGAGACGATCTTTGGGCGAGGTATTAATCAGCGACATATCCCGCGCGCCCATCAGCGACATATTCAGGGTGCGGGGGATAGGTGTTGCCGTCATTGCGATAGTGTCGACCGTGGCCTTCAGCCTGCGCAATTCCTCTTTATGCTTGACCCCGAATCGCTGTTCCTCGTCGACAACCAGAAGACCCAGGTCGGCGAACTTTACATCTTTCGAAAGCAGGCGATGAGTGCCTATGATGATATCAATAGACTTGGCCGCCAGTTGCTTGACAATTTCCTCCTGCTCTTTACGATTCCGAAATCGCGATAGCATTTCTATCTTAACCGGGAAATCGGAAAGTCTCTGCGTGAAAGTTGTCAGGTGCTGCTGGGCCAAAATGGTCGTCGGAACCAGCACCGCTACCTGCTTGCCCGCTTCAATCGCCTTGAATGCCGCTCTAACCGCCACTTCTGTCTTGCCATACCCGACGTCGCCGCAAACCAGACGATCCATCGGCGTCGCTTTTTCCATGTCTGCCTTGATGGTCTCAATCGCCTTAAGCTGGTCGGGGGTTTCATCATAGATAAACGATGCCTCTAACTGCCTCATCCAGGTCGTGTCCGGTCCGAATGCGAAACCCGGACGGGACTTCCTTTCCGCATAGATCTTGATAAGATCCTTCGCCATGTCGGCAATCGCTTTCTTCGTGCGAGCCTTGACCTTTTCCCATCCTGTCCCGCCGAGAGACGATAACTTGGGCGCAGAATCCTTTCCGGAATATTTGCCGACACGATTGAACTCCTCAATCGGCACATAGAGCTTATCTTTTTCGGCGTATATCAAGCAGCAGGCAATCCCGCGAACGACCGTCGACCGCTATCGACCTAAGACCTGCATATCGGGCAATTCCGAAATCCGCATGAACGACAAAATCACCCTCTGTCAGGCTTGTGTAATTTTGAATGGCCACACCCTCGCGGAATCGCCGACGACGTGTGCGGCGAAAGTACCTGCCGAAAATCTGATGATCCGTCAGAACCGCCAGCCTGCTTTCGCGGCAGACAAATCCTCCCTTTAGAAGAGCCACTTCAACCGGAAGCGGCGTACTATATCCCATCTTTTCGCAAAGCAGTTCATTCAGCCGAGACGCCTGTCCGGGATTGTCGGCCGCGATCACAAAATTGACCCCGTCATTCAGAAAGCCACTTATAGTCGTCCCCAGCAAGTCGAGCCTTGACCCGATTGATGGATGATCCCGACAGTGAAAATCGATGACTTCGGTTTTGCCGCTCTTAAAAGGCAGCATATTGATTTTCTGGGATGTCTCCAATCTAGTCCATAGAGCATTCTTGCTGCAATAGTATTCCTCAAGCGAAGGAGGTTCCCGAAGTCTGTCCTTTATTCTGTCATAATGCTTCTGAGAATCCTTGAGAATGTCATCAATTGCCCCTTTGAGTGAGGCTATGCTGTCGAGAAAGAACAAAGACTCCTGCGGTATGTAATCGATAAAAGACCCGGGCTCGATGCCAAATGATATCGCCAGCCACTCCAGACCGGGCAACTCAGGGTCATTCAGATAGCGCGCGCGAAGGAGTGATGCATCAGCTTCTGACAACTGCTCAATCTGTTTTTCAACCGTTTCCTGCGTGATCGGGATTTCGCGGCGGGGAAGAAGGATTACTTTTTCAAGTCTTTGACTTGTTCTCTGAGTCGACACGTCAAACTGCCGGATGGTTTCAACCGTGTCGCCAAAAAATTCCACTCGCACCGGCGACTCGAATCCTGGGGAGAAAAAATCTATCAAGCCGCCCCGCAACGCAAAATCGCCCACCTCTTCGACCAACGGCACCCGCCGAAATCCAAGCATAGTCAATTTTAATGCCAGGACCTGTATATCAAGCTCATCGCCACTCTTTATGAATAATTTCTCCGCATCAAAATCCTTCAAAGAAATCGTTGGCTCGATTATGGCCCCAATTGGCGCGACTACAACCCTGAAATCACCATCCAATATCTTTGCCAGAGTCGCCAATCTTTGACCGATAATTTCGCCTGCCGGCGGGTGAAATTCAAAGGGAGGCATCATTCTCGCCGGGAAATAGGCCACCTTTTCCTCGCCCAGCAGGAAGCAAAGATCATCATACAAATTGGCGGCCGCTTCATTGTCCGACATTATCGCCGCCACCGACTTACTGCCCAATTTGACAAGATTTGCCAATAAGACAGCTGGGGAGGACCCCGCCAATCCCGAAACCGCGACCTCACCGATTCTGCCCTCGCCGACATGCTCAAGTAATTGCCTGAATGGCCGCGACTCCCCGAAGCTGGTAATTATGCTATCAAGGAAGCTTCTTTTATTTTCGAGTATTGACGCCATATTTCCGTTTTCTCCAAGCACAAAAGCCCCACTCGCCATCGCAAGGGGGGTGTATTTGCCTATAATATCGGGACAGAATATAATAAATTAAGCCGGAAAGGCAATCGCGAATTGATCCTCGGAGAAAATGCTCACTGCGAATACTCTGAATATATCTCTCCGGTTACTGGGGCTCCCGCTTGACTGCGAGCCGTTTTATTCATTTCTTAAGGGAAATTTAAATAAATTGGAAAAGGCTGATGGAGAATAACGCATTAAAGGGATACAAAGGCAGGGCTAAAGAGGTCCTTCAATCCCTCGGTGGACGGGTTTGGGCTAGTGTCGTTTTGAAGACCGATCAGGGGGATTTTGAAGGCGTAATCCTGCCCCGTTCGGAAACCGCCGATGGGGATCATGTCGTCCTGAAATTGAAATCCGGATACAATATTGGGATAAGAGCCGATCGAATAACCGATATTAAAGAGACCAGTTACAAAGAGGCGATCTATAAGATTCCCGAAAAGGAGTTTCCTGTTAGCGAGAATAAGCCTGCCGTAACTCTTCTCGGATACCGGCGGCACTATTGCATCGCGGCTCGATTATCGGACCGGCGCGGTAATACCCGCCTTCACGCCGGGGGAATTATACGGCGCCGTGCCTGAACTGGCCGATATCTGTAATCTCGAAACCCTGAAATTATTCGGCGTCTTCTCGGAGAATATGGGCCCCCTGCAGTGGACAACGCTCGCCGAGGAAATCGGACGTCAGATAAATAAAGGAGTTGACGGCATAGTAATCGGCCATGGGACCGACACGATGCACCATACATCTGCGATTTTGTCCTTCATGGTACAGAATTCACCTGTCCCGATAGTCATGGTCGGCTCTCAGAGATCGTCCGATAGGCCCTCATCCGACGCCGCCTTCAATCTGCGTTGCGCCGCTTATACTGCCGGGCATTCGGATATTGCCGAAACTATGATCTGCATGTTCGGACCGACCTCCGACGAATATAATTTGCTTCATCGCGGCACCCGGGTTCGCAAGATGCATTCTTCCTATCGCTCGACTTTTCGCACTATCGGCGATGTGCCTATCGCAATGGTGACCCCTGAAAAAGTGATCCCTATAAAGCAAGATTATAAAAGAAGAAGAAAAGACAAATCGGTTGATGTGAAAGCCGTTTTCGAGGAAATGGTTTCTATAGTCTATTATTATCCGAATATGCGGCCGGACATAATTGAATCGCTAATTGATAACGGATATAAGGGAATCGTGATCGCCGGCACCGGCCTTGGCCACGTCAATAAACCGCTCTATCCCGCCCTGAAAAAAGCGCACGACAAAGGCATCGCTATCTTCATGACCGTGCAGACTCTCTGGGGGTATGTCCAGATGTATGTTTATGACACCGGTCGCGATATGATGGAACTGGGAGTCGTCCCCGCAGGGAATATGCTTCCCGAGACCGCTTATGTCAAACTTGGCTGGATTCTGGCTCAGACAACCGAACCCGAAAAGGTAATGGATATGATGCTTAAACCTTTTTCGGGGGAAATCACGGACAGGGAACCTTTTGATGGCTACTTGATTTTGCAGGGCGGCATACCGGAGGTCGAAAAGTTTATCGGGCAGTACCATCGGTAGGAATTTTCCCGTAAATATTTCTTGGATTGATTTCTATCTGGAGACTGAGGGCGATTTAGCCGCGGACAAAATTTCCTGTAATATTTTTGCCATTTGGGGCGCTTTGTATGGCTTGCAGATTGCTCCACAAAAACCGAATTTTCTATAATCGGCCATGATAGGGTCATCGTTGTACCCGCTGGAAACGATCGCTTTGACATCCGGATCGTACTGACGTAAAATCCCAATCGCTTCCTTGCCGCCCAATCCACCCGGGATAGTGAGATCCATGATAATCGCATCAATCGGTTGACCGGATTCCTTGGCGGCTTTGTATAACTCGATCGCCTCGCGACCGTCTCTTGCGGTTATCACCTGATACCCCAACCTGCCTAAAGTGATGCCGGCAACCGATCTGACCCCTTCATCATCATCCATAATAAGAATTCTGCCCACCCCGGGCGACGGCTTTTCATCCTTATTCCATAATTCAGCGGGCTTCTGTTGGGACGCGGGAAGGTAAATATAAAGAGTACTCCCGGTATCGTCAGTAGGATCCACTTCAATGTGTCCCCCATGTTTCTTAATAATGGAATATGATATGGCAAGACCGAGGCCGCTTCCCTTCTGCTTGGTGGTAAAGAAGGGGTCGAAGATTTTGTCGACATATTGAGATGGTATCCCTGTCCCCCGATCCTTTACAGTTATTTTGACCCAATTCCCCTCTTTTAGAATTGGATGCCCCGCCAAAGAAGCATCAATATTGGCGGCTGAAATATTTATGACCCCTCCTTCCGGCATTGCCTGATGACTATTAATCACCAGATTGCTTATGACTCGAGATATTTGTGCTTCATCAAATTCCACGGGAAATAAGCTTTCGTCAAAACTGAAATCACACCGGACATTGGAACCGTGAAGAGCAAAGCCTGCCGCTTCTTTTATGACCGGAACGATCGACGCTATTTTCTTTATCGGCACTCCTCCTCGAGCGAAGGTCAGGAGTTGATGAGTTAAATCCTGAGCTCGTGCCGCCGCATCTTCGGCGCTGATCAATATCTCGGAGACTTCCGCATCCTCAGGCAAATTCATCTTTGCCAGCGAAATATTACCCATGATAGCGGTCAGGATATTATTGAAGTCATGGGCGATTCCACCGGCCAGAATGCCAAGAGACTCAAGTTTTTCTGTCTTGGCAAGTTCGTCTTCTAGTTTTAACTTTTCCGTTACATCGCGGAAGACCAGAACTACGCCGATAACATCGCCTCTTTCATCCTTGATTGGGGCGGCGCTATCGCTGATCATCCGCTCGGAACCGTCTTTGGTCAATAGGATTGTACTGCCTTCAAGTTCTATCGGCCCGCCGGATCGGAGAGCTCCATCAACCGGGCTGGGCAAGGGTTCTCCTGTCACATTGGAAATGATCTTGAATACCTGCTCCAGTTTTTTCCCAATCGCATCATCCGGGCTCCATCCGGTTAATTGTTCCGCCACTGAGTTAATGAGAGTTATCGAGCCATCCGTATTAGTCGTGATAACACCATCGCCGATCGAGCGAAGAGTTACCGCCAGTCGCTCTTTTTCCTCTAAGAAAGCCTCCTGCGCCCGCTTTCGTTCCGTGATATCGCGGAAACTCCATACCCTGCCCGCTATCTCTTTTCCGATTTTCTGGGGGAGAGAATATCTTTCAAAATATCTTTCCGTCCTTAAATTCCAATACATCAAAACTTTCCGCCTCAGGCGTCGCATACAGGTTTTTTACCCCATCCAGAAATTGACGCGGATATTTCAACTGATTCAGCACATATTCAAGGGCTTTATTGTCATCTCTTAGAGCAATAATATCTTCGGGAATAGACCATAATTCCATAAACTTCTTATTGAAACTCTCTATTTCGCCTTTTGTATTGACTACGAGGATTCCATCCGCCGTAGATTCGAGTGCGGCGGCAAGCAGCGAACGAGATTGCTCCAGGCGCATCTCGGCCCCTTTGCGCTCGGTGATATCTTCAATCATGCCCAGATAGCACATGGTCTGGCCATCCTGGTCGCGAAGGGCGTTAATCATCACCGCTCCCCACACCGGCCTCCCGTCCTTGCGTATATAGCGTTTTTCCGTGCGATAGACGGAAATCTCTCCGAGTGATAGCCGCTTAATATTCTCCACATCCTGAAGAATATGCTCAGGGTGGGTAATATCCTTAAATGTAAGAGACTTAAGTTCGTCTTCCGAATACCCCAGCATCCTGCAGAATGCTTCATTTGCACTTAGAAAGCGGAAATCCAGGCCGGATATAATTATACCCACAGGGCTATCCTCGAAATATCCTTCTGAATCTCTCCTCGCTGCTTCTCAGCGCCTCATCTCCATGCATTCTATCCGTAATGTCGCGAACAGTGGCCTGTATAACTTTTTTGTCATTTACAGTTATTGCCTTCAAGGCAACTTCCGTGTCTATCAGGGTTCCATCTTTGCGTAAATGCTTCCAGTAAAATCTTTGCGGATTTCCGGAAAGTGCCGAATCAATCTTGTCCTTGGCCGATTCGTCTGAGCGTCGTCCATCCGGCTGAAATTCGGGCGAAAATTCCACCGGGCTATGTCCAACTATATCATCCCGCTCGCAAGCCCACATTCTACAGGCCTGCTCATTACAATCGAGAAATAAATCGGTCATCAGAAAAATGCCATCGACGGAATATTCAAAAAGAGTCCTGAATTTGGCTTCGCTCTCCGCCACTGCGTCTTCGGCTCGCTTCCGTTCCGTGATATTGCGCACGTACTCAACTACCCCGCTGCAGTTACCCTCGTCATCGAATAGCGGAAAAGCATACAGCTCCTGCCAGCCAACTTGACCGTCGGCGCCGATCATAGGAACTTCATTCATTTGCGGAGCCCCGGTCTCAAGAGCACGGACAGACGGGCATATTTCACAGTGTTCCTGGCGCTGGTTGTATGCCTGGTAACATTTTTTTCCTATTAATGGAAGCATGTGAGCATACCATCGCTCCAGCGCTTCATTGGCGCGAACAATGTTCAGGTCCTTATCAAGAACGCTTATACCATCTTGAATTGCATCAAATGTAGTCTGCAGGAAACTTTCGCTCCTTCGCAAAGCCTCTTCGATCCTTTTCCTGTCAGTAATATCTTCTTTAATCCCGAGATAGTGAGCAATTCTTCCCTTGGAATCTTTAATTGGCGAAATAGAGGCTTTTTCCCAAAATAAATCGCCGTTCTTCTTCTTATTTCGGAACTCTCCCTGCCATTGCCCACCGGCGGTAATTGCCTTCCACAATTTCCCGTATTCCTCTTCTGGAGTTAGGCCGGATTTCAGAATTCGCGGGTTCTTTCCCAGCACTTCGTCTCGAGAATACCCGGTCAAATCCGTAAATTTCTGATTGATATATTCTATATTACCCTCAAGATCAGTGAGCACCACCGTGACCGGGCTCTGCTCGACCGCCTGCGATAGTTTGATTATCTGTTCTTCGGAACGTTTTCTGTCGGTAATATCAACGAGAGCCCCCTCGATATATCCTTTATTCCAGTCGGCTCGAGCCGATATCCTCGCCCAGAATTCAGAACCGTCCAAACGCCGCAATTTTAATTCGATGTCTTTGATTTCACCTTCAGGCCGCCAGTTATCAAGAAATGCCTGTCGCACTTCGGGTCCGGGCCAGAAATTTGTGATACTGAGTTTGTTGATTAATTCTAAGCGGCTTTCATATCCGAGTATATGCGCCAGACAATCATTACATTCTAATATTAAACCGTCGGAAATTCGAGTCCTGATTAGCCCGGCATAAGCGCTGTTATACAGATTTCGATATCGTTCCTTGCTTTCTCTTAATTCCTCTTCGGCCCTTTTCCGCTCAGAAATATCATGTCCGAAGGCAAATACCTGGCAGACGATACCTTGCTCATCGAGCAATGGTATGAAGCTCATGTCAATACTTATCGCCGAGGAATCCGACCCAAAAACGAATTCACCCGCTTGAGGTTGCCCGGTTTCGTATGCCCGCAACAGCAGCGGAAGGTAAGATTCAGCCATTTCAGCAGGGAGGACTTCGCTTTCGGTTCGGCCAAGAGCTCTTTCGAGAGTGAGACCTGTGAAATTGAGGGCGAAGTGGTTGGCAAATTCCATTCGTCGATCGGCATCAAGGATAATGGCCGCCCCCGGGTAATTCTCGATACCCAGACGAAACCGCTGTTCGCTTTCATGTATCGCCTTTTCCGCCTTTTTCCGCTCTCCGATATCTCTGATAATTCCCTGAAACCTTCCGTCGGGTAATTTCTTGGCGCTGATTTCGGCTTCAAGATATGTCCCATCTTTCAGCTTAATCCTCACCTCTGATATAATATGTCTGCCCGCCTCTAGTCCCTGCAGACCCGATGGTATCAATCGCTCCAGATCATCGGGGTGAACCAGATCCGTTATATTCAAACATAGAGCTTCTTCGCGCGAATGCCCCAGCATTGTGCAGCCGCTTGTGTTGATGTCAAGACATCGCCCGGTTGTGTCGGTCACAAAAATGCCGTCTGAAGCCTGTCCCATGAGTGTGCGATACTTTTCCTCGCTCTCTTTCAGAGCATCTTCGGCTTCTTTCTGGCGAGAAATATCGCGGAGCGAGGCGCGTGTACCGATATGCTTGCCTTCCGAATCGAACACCGGTTGTGCCACCACCGCCAACCAGATAATTTGCCCATCCTTCCGCCTGATGCGGAACGTAAAATCATCCATCCAGTTTCCGGCAGATGCCTTGGCGAATGCATCCATCGCCTGCTCCCTATCCTCTTCCACTATCAATTGGACGGGATAGTTTGGCATGGCCAGGCATTCCTTGGGCGAGTAACCGGTTATCCGCTCAACCGAGGGATTCGTCCACATCAGTGACCCTGCGGGGCTGATCAAATCTTCCCACCCAAATGTGAAATCCGCAATGGTACGGAACCGTTCTTCGCTCAGCCGAAGCACTATCTCCGCATTTTTGCGCTCGCTGATATCAATGGCTATTCCCCTGATACCGACCGCTTCGCCATTCTGAATTATGGGAGCGCTGTATAATTCGACTTCTACCGACGAGGCATCTTTCCTGAGAACCGTGTATTCATTGTTCTGGCTGCGTTCGCCCCCCAGGACCTTCTCAAAATTATTAATCGCTCTTTCTCTATCCTCGGGAGCGACTATTTGAAAGATGTTGAGCCCCTTTTGAAAATCTTCCGCCGAATACTTGAATTTATTCAGTGCATGGCAATTGATGAAAGTAAGATTCCCTTTCCGGTCGGTTTCAATCACCGTCTCCGGCAAAAGCTCCGCCAGAGCTCTGAACCTGGCTTCACCTCGACGCAATATTTCCTCGGTTCGCTTGCGTTCGGTATTATCATGCATGATGCAATGAGTCTGCCTGAATTCACCATTGGATTTGCAGGAGACTCTACCGTCGAAACTTACCGGCAGGAGCGTGCCGTCTTTCTTTATCATATTGAATTCAACGCCGTGGACTTCACCCTTGACCTTGAAGACAGGGAACCTTTTTTTGAAATTCGTCTTTGATTCCTCATCTAGAAAGTCGCCGAACCATCGGCCAATTACCTCATCCTCGGAATAACCGACCAGTTTTAACCAGGCCTGATTGACTTTCAATATATTCCCGGTCTCATTGAGAGACTGATAACCCAGCGGAGCATCTTCATATAGGAGACGAAATTTCTCTTCGCTCTCCATCATAGTTCTCTCGATTCGTCTGCGTCTTGCGCTGATATGCTCCGCATAGACGCCAAAACTCAGGAACACGAAGGAAACAAAAAACCTTAACCAGATTTCTTGAGAATCGGGATTGATAATCTGATTCCAGTAACTCCCGCCGGACAAAAGATGTGAATCAATTAAAGGGTCGATTACCCAAAAGGCAATACCCAGCAGAATGCCTATAAGAGTCATATTGGGAGATCTTTGTCTCCGGCCGTTACTCCGGAATTTCATCCGACGCTTCCTCTTCTTTTATGTCCAGCCCCGCTAAAGGTGAAGCATCACTCTATTCCGCTGCATGGACATACCCCTCAAAGGATTCCGAGCATCTAGCACTCGAACTTGAAAGTTGCGATGGAATCTGCAAATCCATTGAGATCACTATTCTATTTATATGGAATCGACCCCTGTGGTCAATTCTTTACTGCTTATAGCGTCATTTTCGGAGAATAAAAGAGGCGCCGAAACTGAAATTTTCGGCATCACTATCCTGCTGATAATCAATGGCTTAGTCCGACCGTGCTCGATTATATTCAGAATTCCTTTGGCGATATGATCGTGTATAATATAATGATCGAGCCATTTTATCATCTATTCGCACCCTACTCTCGCCATAAATCATCTTGCTCGGGATTTATTCAGAATCACGAAAAGTCATAGGATATGACTTGATTGCTCGAATCACTGGCATCGCTCATAGTTTAAGCTTATTTTCCAATGAAACGCCTGTATTGCCGTATGAAGTATCGGAGCAGAACAGCTCATGAAAGAAACATGGAGTCAACTGGGAAGCTATGGGCAGTAGGAACGAAGTAATGAGTCTTGATCAATTGAGACCCGGCCAATCGGGTAAAGTAGTAAACGTTGCGGGATCAGGTGCGATAAGGCGTCGCCTGTCCGATCTCGGCGTTCGCCGCGGCGAGATAGTGAGGATGATTAAATCGGCGCCCTTGCGGGATCCCTTGCAGATATCGCTTGCCGACAGCCACTTGAGTATCAGAAGAAGCGAGGCCTCTCTGGTTAGCGTCGAAATAGTACAGGACGACATAGGTGAATGCTAATAAAGAACTGACTATAGTTCTCGCCGGAAATCCCAATTCAGGAAAAACCTCGATCTTCAATACTATCACGGGGGGACACCAGAAAGTTGCCAATTTCCCCGGCGTAACCGTCGACCGGCGGGACGGCCGGAAAATTTATAACGGGTATGAAATCAAATTAATCGATCTTCCGGGCTGTTATAGCCTGACCGCTTTTTCTCCCGATGAAAAAGTAGCCAGAGATTTTATCATAAACGAAAAGCCGGATATAATCATCAATGTCATCGACAGCGGTAGTCTCGAACGAGGCCTGTATCTCACCGTTCAGCTGATAGAGATGGGCGTGGATGTGGTGATAGATCTGAACATGTGGGACGAGGCGCTGGACTCCGGCATCGAGATTGATCATGATAAGCTCTCGAAACTTCTGGGCATGCCGGTTGTCAAAACCATCGGGAATAGGGGACAGGGGATTGAAGCTCTGCTTGATGCCTCCATCTCCCTGCGCGAGAGCCAAAACAAAACTCATCGACACCCTCCGATATCCTATGGTTCTCTACTTGACGATACCGTCGCCGATTTGTCTAAGCAGGTCTCATTATGCGGAACCTGTAAAGCCTGTCCGAATCCGCGCTGGCTGGCGGTAAAACTCCTTGAGGGCGATTCCGAAATTAAAAAACAATATCTCGACGAAGGGGATTCTTCTGCGCAACTCGAACGCACCCTTGAAGGGCACATCGGCCATCTAAAAAAAACTGCCAATCAGGAACCGGAAATATCAGTAAGCGAAGGGCGCTACGGTTTCATCGCGGGCATAATCCGTGAGGTCATGCATCGACCGCCGACCGATCGAATGAAACTCTCCGTAGCGATCGACGATATCTTGACTCATCGCCTTTGGGGGTACCCCATCTTTCTTCTTGTTATATGGTTGATTTTTCAGGCCACCTTCCAACTCGGCTCCTATCCGGTGGATTGGATTAATGCCGGAGTGGCATTCCTGCAAGCTGGCGCGATCACGGTGCTTCCCTCCGGATTTATTTCCGACTTGATAATAGACGGCGTCATCGGCGGCCTCGGAGCCGTCATTGTATTCCTTCCGAATATAGTAATTCTCTTTTTGGGAATTTCATTACTTGAGGATTCCGGGTATATGGCCCGCGCCGCCTTCCTGATGGACCGACTGATGCATTTTCTCGGTCTCCATGGTAAGTCCTTTATTCCGCTCCTTATGGGTTTTGGCTGCAATGTCCCGGCTATCATGGCCACCCGTACTCTGGAATCAAAACGGGATAGGATTCTCACGATTCTGCTGATTCCCCTCATGTCCTGCAGCGCCAGACTTCCTGTCTATATTCTATTTGCCGGAGCATTTTTCCCCGGCCAGGCGCCTAACATTATTTTTTCTATCTATTTGCTTGGGATCGCCGCCGCTATCGCTACGGCTCGTCTCTTTAGGAAAACCATACTTAAACCTGACGATGCCCCGTTCGTGATGGAGCTTCCCCCATACCGCTGGCCGACGCCCATGTCGATTCTGATTCATATGTGGGAAAGAAGCCGAATCTATTTGAAAAAGATGGGAGGAGTCATCTTGATCGCTTCCATACTCCTCTGGTGCCTCGGATATTTCCCGCGCAAGACAACATTTTCGCAGGATTATGACACTCAGATTGAACAGCTTTCCACTCAGAACACAACCTCAGCGCAGGCTCAAATTACGCATCTGGGTGAAATGAAAGCTTATGAAAAACTTGAATATTCTTTCGTCGGACGTCTGGGAAAGATTGCACGTCCGATATTCACACCTCTCGGGTTCAGCTGGGAAATGGGGGTTTCGCTCCTGACCGGATTTGTTGCCAAGGAAGTCGTCGTCTCGACCCTTGGAGTGCTTTACCATATCAGTAAAGAGACAGAAACGCTTCAGTCGATATTAAACAGTCCCTCGGGAGGCCTGACTCCTCTGGCGGCCTACGCCTTCATGGCCTTCGTCCTTCTCTATACACCATGTATGCCGACCATATTTGCCATAAGGCGCGAAATCGGTTCGAGGTGGATGTGGTTCTCGATCTTGTTTCAGGTGCTCTTGGCCTGGGCGACCGCTTTTGTGATTTATCAGGGCGGAAGGCTCTTAAATCTGTAGCCGCATCCGAATCCCCTAAAGTTGTGGCACCTGATTCTTTTCTTCCCTCTGGATCTTTCTATAAAGGGAGAGCGGGTATATTATCCCGGCGAAAATTACGACCGGTCCCAAGGTGACGCAGAGAGAAATGACCAAATCAATCTTGAAAAGCGACAGAATTATCGCCGCCGCTCCGGCTAGCACGAAAAGCCATCCGCCGACAATATGAGTCTTTTTCCAGACAACATCCGATGCCAGAGTCCAGGGGGATCTGATGCCAAAGAAAAAATTGCGCGGCAGTTTGGGAAGATAGTTGCCCAATAATATGAATAACAATCCCAGAGCGATGCCTAATACATGCGGTTCAAGCTTCCCCTGCTTGGCGGCAATAATTGTGATTACGTACATGAAGAGAAAGAAAGCGAGCGCCAGATCCCGAAATATCAGAAATATGTTGTACTTCCCTTCTATCTTTTTCCAGAACGGATCTATCAATGGAATAAAGGTCAATAAAAAGTAAAGCCCTAGTATTAAGCCGAGGTTCAGCCAGAATATGAAAGCCCGCGACGAGTAATTATCCGGATTGCCGTGATAATCAAAATGCGAAGGAACCCTTTCCGGAAGTGTGGGATAAAAAATCAGAGTCAGCGCTATGAACGCCGCGATTATTATGGCAGGGAGAATTTCCCTTTTTAGATTCCATTTCATATACTCACCTCTTCTTTTTGATAATCTTCATCATGTATTCAATTCCCATCCCAAAAACGGTCATATTGAGGGAATATCGTATGTATTGTCCCTCGCGCTCGCCGTCGATCAGCCCGGCTCGTTTTAAGATATCCAGATGATGCGACAGCGTCGGCTGCGAGATATTGATCTTCTCCAGTATCTCCGAAGGAGTCAGATTCCTTTCTTTCAGAAGATTGATAATGCCTCTTCTGGTAGGATCGCCCAGGGCTCTGAAAAATTCGTTTAATGGTTTCATAAATAAATATATGTATATATATACATATATTAAAATAAAAAGTTTCCTTTTTCTTGTCAACTATTATTTTAGAAGGAATTAGCCGGGGTTATGGCTGGCTGTACTAAAGACCTGATATCGCCATAATCTCGTTATTCAGTCGTCGAAACAATCAGGTCAACTTCTTCGCCGGGTTCAAGTTCCGTTGCCTCGGGGGCAGACTGCTCGATCACCGTTTCCGGAAGATAATTCTCGTCCCGGATATGAGTTACCAAACCCAATTTCAGGCCGGCATCTTCAATCATCTTTTTCGCTTCTTCCAGCGGTTTCCCGACCAGTTTGGGCATATACACGATTCCCGCCACTCGACCGCGGTTCACCATCAGGTTGATTGCCGTTCCGCCTGGCACTTCTGTTCCGGATGCCGGATAGGAGAACACGATTACTTTTTCAGGCAGCGAATCTGAGAAAGTCCAGGCGATATCCCCCAAGACCAAACCCACAGCCTCGATACTCAATTTTGCCTGGCGAACCGAAAATCCGGCCAGCGGCGGAATCGTGACTATTTTCTGCCCGATCGATACGGTCACTTTTATTATTCGCCCCGATTTGACTTTGGTTCCGACCGGAGGGTATTGCGAGATAATCGTTCCTTCCGGTTTGTCAGTATGATATTCCTGGGACTTGATCTCGATACCGAGACCGGCTGAATCCAGAATCTCTCGCGCATCATTTTCTGTCCTGCCGATGACATCAGGCATCGGGAATTCAGAGCCATGCCGCGTTATAACCGGCAATATCACAGAATCGGTCAGGATATAAATAATGAACAGCGCTCCCAGCGGAAGCACGATATAGTAGATCAACTTTCGACTTCTTCCCGATATCTTTAAAGCGATATCTCGGAAGTCTAGCCCTCTACTATCTTTCTTTGGCCTCGGCGTGAACATCTTTCAAATTCTACAATTTTGACCTGTGAAGCCGCAATCTATTTCTTGGGGTCGATTATCTTTTTAAGGCGGGCGGCAAATGCCCCCGAGAGATCAGGCTTATTTGGATAAGTCTTCAGAAATCCTCTTTCGGAAACCAAATCCTCATCAAAATATTCGCCCGCCGATTCCAGCGCAAAATCCTTGCGACGGGCCAAAAATTCCTCAACTACCTGATCGTTTTCGTGCCTGATAATAGTGCAGGTTGAATAAATTAATATGCCACCCGGCTTGACCAGCTTGGCGGCTCTATCTATCATCATACTCTGGACTTTGAATAATTTTTCAACATCCTTCGGATCCTTTGTCCAACGCAGGTCGCTGTGTTTTCCGGCGTTACCCCATCCGGTACAAGGCGGATCCAGTATCACCCGGTCAAATGGCTCGGTAATAAACTCCAGAATATCAGCCA
This sequence comes from uncultured candidate division Zixibacteria bacterium, assembly GCA_963813655.1. GTDB lineage: Bacteria > Zixibacteria > MSB-5A5 > GN15 > PGXB01 > CAWEZN01. The sequence continues at coordinate 325,472 of CAWEZN010000011.1, forward strand.
CCACCGGATTCACTATTTTTATCCCCAATCTCAGGCAGTTTTCAGTCATTATTTCCAACCGGGGGCGTGACCGGTCAACAGCTGTAATCATTCCCTTATTCCGCATTTTTATCGCCGCATAGGTGGTTTTTCCGCCCGGGGCAGCCGCCATGTCCAGAAGGTTCATACCCATCTTTGGATTCATCAGGCGAATAGACATTCCGGCAGATTCATCCTGAATATATACTTTGCCGCTCTTTACCAATTCCTCTTCCAGAGGGAAACCGGAATCCTCGAGATGAAGAAACTCCGGAAGATATTTGCCCGGATGATATTTAATTCCCGCCTTCGTTAACATCGCCCCAACATCTTCAGGTTTTGTCTTAAGATAATTCACACGGTAGGTCATTTGGGGCGCCTGATTCATGCTTTTCAAAAGCTTCTCGGTTTCCTCAATCTTGAATTCATCAAGGCAATATTCAACGAACCAGTCCGGATAGGAGTAATAGTTGGCCAGATAATTTACCGGGTCGTCCTTTTTGTCCCTGAACACAATTCTCTCGGGATTGCGCAAGGCCGATCTGAGGACGGCATTTACAACTCTGGCGCGCGAATCGTCACAAAAATGACGGGCAAGATTTACGGATTCAGACACCGCGGCCGCTGCAGGAATTCTATCCGTGAAAAATAATTGATAAAACCCAAGCCTTAAAATATCAATCATCTTCCGAGGCATTTTCTCCGACGGTTTACTCAAGAAAAAACGCATATCATGGTCGAGTCTCTTTTTCAGCTTTATGGTCCCGTTGATCAACTGCCGGAGGAATCGAATATCCAGCGCCGCGAATTTACCTCCCTGGATTACCTCATGGGTGGCCTCATCGGTCGTATGTTTTCCTGCCTCCACAAGACCGATTATTTCGACTGCCGCGGCCCTTACCGGGTCATATTTTTTCTCTGAATCAGACATAGACTAAAATTCCATCGGGGTTAATCGATTTCCCAAAGGATCGACATTCAGCAATTCCACTCGGTGAATTTTCAGCGCCTGAACGTTCTTTTCATCAGTCAGTCCCGCCGCCAAAAACACCTCTTGAGGCTTGGCATAACCGGCGGAACCGATACCCAGTTCCAGACGCAGAGCCGGCGAGTTGGCGTCAATCTGAGAATGCTCAGCAAAAGATATCTCAAAAATTGCCGGCCTGATGTCGATCACCTTGATTTCTTCTTTGGACAAACGATTTATCTCAATTTTCTGCTGGGAAAGAAGCCTGCTTATCTTTTCGTCATAATCCAGATTCTTATCAATCAATAATTCGTACACGGCCCGATTGAGTCGGCCTGATAGCGATTCTCGGCTGTTCATTATTGACTTAGCCCTTACAATAAAAAATCCCTCCGGAAAACATCCGCTTAATCTATGAGCCATCTCGGCATGAAAAGGTTGTTCCAGCGAGATGTCAAGATATTCCGCTTCAGAACTGAATCCAACCGGCAGGGGAGGGCCAAATGATAATTTCATATGCGGGTGGAATCCCTGAGAATACTCCACCGGCAGGCATGACCGACGAATCGACCGCTCAATTACTCTGAGATTATCCAGATGTGACAAAAAGCGGGTCAATCCCTTCCGTCCCCATTTTATCCTCACCTGGCTCTTATTCGGAGCTACGGACGCTTTGGAAATCGTCTTTTTTCGAGTGCGGCCAAATCCGTCGTCGTTATCCTCCGCAACTTCGGCTCCGCCTGCAGCCGCCTCAATGGGTTTCTTCTCTTCTCTCAAAAGAGTGGAAGTGCGGTTTCGCTCCGCGATTAGATGATCCGCCGATACTTCCAGCTCTATATGCGACCAGGGAAGATTCTCCGAAAATGATCTTCCTTTCAAATAATCGTGGGGATCAATTTGGTTCTTTTTGAAGGCATCCAGCCAGAGGCTATAATCGAATCCTTCCGTCCAGCCGTCAAATCGGGCGCCGTCTCGGAATGCCGTCTCGACAACATCTGCCATCTCTCTTCCCCCGCGTCCGAGAACACCTTCAAGAAAAGCAAGCTCCGGGTCGCGAAGTTTTATATTCACAAATTGGCTCGCGGCATTTCGCTTGATGAAATCGTTCTTCACCCATATTACCTCGGGTGAGGCCTGCTCATCCCACTGAAATGGAGTGTGAGACTTTGGCGAGAAAGGGGAGATGGTAATATTCAATGAATTTTTCCCCTTGTATTCCCGTGCGATCCTGCTGACTTCCCTGATAATCTGAATCATTCCCTTCAGATCGTCATCGGTTTCGGTAGGTAAACCGATCATGAAATATAATTTTACCAGATTCCATCCGTTCTCAAAAGCCAGCCGAACAGAATCGTACAATTCCCTATCAGTGATATCTTTTCTGATTACGGCCCTCAGCCTCTCTGTCCCCGCCTCCGGCGCGAATGTCAACCCGGTCTTCCTTGTTAATTTTATTACATTGACCAGGTCAAGGGAGATCGTTCCCGGTCTTAGCGAAGGAAGGGAGAGGGCGGTCCTTTTCTCACCCAGAGTTCTCGAGAGCTGGCCTGCCAGAGGTAAAATATCTGGATAATCGCTGGATGATAGCGATAGAAGTGTCACCTCATCGAATCCCGTCTGGTCTATTTGAGAGACCACCTGGCTGATTATTTCCTCCTTGGGACGAATTCTTACCGGGCGATAGATTGCCGTGGCCTGACAGAATCGACATCCCCGAGGACATCCTCGCATTATCTCAACCGTCAACCTGTCGTGGACTGTCTCAATGAACGGCACCAGCGGTTTTCCTGGATAAAATTCTGTTTTAAGATGCTTGACACGACAGCTCTTAATCTTTTGAGGAGCAAAATCTACCAGTGGCTTGTGAGTCACCGCATCATAAAATTGAGGCACATATGTGGACGATACCGCCCTTACGATCTTCTCCAGTTTTTCGCGGCGAGATAGCCCGATACTGCCATGCATCACTTCAAGCAGCTGATTTATATTCTCCTCGGCATCCCCAATATAGAATAAATCAATAAAAGGGGCGGTCGGTTCGGGATTGTGGACTATTGGTCCGCCCGCTATTATGAGCGGATGGTTATCATTTCGATCCGACGAACGCAGCGGTATCCCTGATAGATCCAGAATATTGAGTAGATTAGTATAGACCATTTCATAGGCGAGCGTAAAGCCAACCACGTCGAATTCATTCAAAGGTCTCTGAGATTCCAGGCTGAAAAGCGGGATCTTCTCCCTGCGTAAAATTTCCTCCGCATCTCTGTCAGGCGAGTAAAATCTCTCGCACAAAAAGCGATCGTCGGCATTTATGATATGATATAATATCTGGGTTCCAAGATATGACATCCCGATTTCATACATATCGGGGTATCCGATTGCGACTTTCAGCCTGTTATTTGGCGGCTTGACAATCTGTCCCAGCTCTCCGCCAATGTACCGCCCCGGCTTAATGACAAAAGGAAATAGCTTTTCTTCGAGGATTCTACGCATTGAAATTCAAGATATAAAAAAACCCGCCCTTATCAAGCGGGTTTTAGTCGATTCAAACTCTCTATCATCCGTAAACTTCAGAATGATTGCATTTGCAGACACCGACGTTGGTCGTCCGAAATTTCCATCCCCCTTCGGAGCGTTCAGCCTTTACATACTTGATAAAATTAATCGGCTGCTCGCAAACGGGGCAGGTCATTGCAAATCTCTTTTTCGAGGCCTTATCTGCGAAACTCTGCTTTTTTGCCATATCTCTATCTCCTTTACCTCAAATTATTATCTAATTCAAATATCTCTTCCTTGACAGCCAGAAGCAATCTGGTTGTCTCTCTTAATATACGAAAATCGATGTCATCCGCAAACTGAATTTCAGCGCTTTTCAGAAATCCCATCGTGGCCGGGTAGTCTTTCTCTTTCAGACTTTGAACGGCCCTCAAATAGGCTTTTCTCGGATCATTCGACATGAGGATGCTCCAGTTTAAGCTCTTCTAACTCCTTGAGCCGCTTCACAAAAGGACCGATCTTATATCCCTTCATCCTTAGAAAATAGATAATCGATCCCGCCAGATGAATGAACATCCGGTCTTCTTTGGCCTCCGCAGATTTTAGGACGTCGTCGAGAAGGCTCAACAGATGCTGCTTATTATCCAATCCCGCGCTGAAATATTCACTTTCTTTATGAAGCAATTCGGCAAATTTCTCCGATATCCCCGGCCCCTCATCTGTTGACTTCATTTTTAATATCAACTTGCGTCCGGGCATAATCGCTTTGTCATGCCAGCGTTCTATCTCCTCCGACAGTTTCCGCGACTCCGGATCGGAATTATCAAGGCCATTTTTTATATCTTTGAGCATATTCGCAACCGCCGAAATCTCAGGCTCACGCAATCTTCCATCCTCCAATAAATTACTATTCCTCGCAAACCAATTTCCCAGCCGGGCATTAATATACCGCCCTCTTAGAGAGTCACGCGTTATCTCATCAAGAGCATCCATATCCCTGGAAATCTCCATCTGCCCCGATTGAAAATCTACCACCTTGGCCAGAAAATCTTCCAATGTTGTCTCGAGCTTTTTCAGTGTTTCTAATCGGGTCATATCAAAACCTGGTCCGAATTTCTTTAATCTTCGGACCTGTCTTCTTTCGAGGTGCTTATCGCGATATCGCGGATATTCTGGACAGTAGTTTTTTCGTTTCCCGAAAAATGTGATTTTTTCTGAATATATTCTTCAAGCAGTAAGACTCAAATTATCAACCATTTCAGCCAATCTATCCCTGTCTGCCCGTTTCTTACCCCCGGCGACGATCAGCCCCGCCATTTTCAGCCCGGCTAGTCGGTGAAGCGTTTCCAAGCGAGATAATTTCGATAAATTGGCGATTTCCGCGATTGTTCGGCGTCCGTCCACCATCGCTAAAATGCTCCATTCCTCGGGTTTGAGGGAAATTTCCCCGGGCCTTTCCGCCGGCGATCCCGATAGAGATAGAACGATTTTGTCATCCGGGAATATATCATTAATCCGATTTTGTTCGTCAATGCGGCGCATTCCTTCGAGAATGGCATTTTCGACTGATATGTCGACCGTAATCTCTTCTTCGGTAGGGTATTGATTTTCGTAAAACTTGAACGATCCGCTGTCCCACGACAAAATCGAATAAATCAAGTCCTCCATCTGTCCTTTGACCACCTGCTCAAGGTCGGCGCGCGTAATAAATTGTTTCTCTATGAGAATCTGCCCCAATCTTTTTGAATTAGAGGTCGTGGACTGAGTCGCGACCGCCTCCGCAAGCTGGGCGGACGTAATTTTTCCCTTTTCTCTCAGAAGCTCACCGAGGTGAAACGCCTGCCGCGGGCCATAACCATAAATTATCTTTCCCTTCTTAAAATAGACCATGATTATGTCATCGTCTCTCTGTATTCCGAGCGTTCCGGTTTTCCTTCCGGCGGCAATTAGCTGGAATATTTCGGGCAAGGTAAAGCGACCGATTTTTCCCTGTAAGTCCTGATCCATTGGTGCCTCAAATAAAGGTTTGGGCAACAAATATAAATACACTGTTGTGTTTGTCAATAATTAAAGAAAAATATTAAGCAATGCCAAGTCGGATAAGATTCTCTTTGATGTCTTGGTGCCCGCCTCTATTTTTTCATGGGCAGATTGGGGCGGCGCCATGCTTGTACAGGAGATTAATCAGATATGTAATATCGAGAGCGTTGATTACTCCATTACCATTGACATCCCCCGCCTCCCGCACCGGCTTAGGCTGCGCTCCTGATTTATATAGTAAATTGATCAGATATGTGATATCGAGAGCATTATATCTGGTATCTCCGTTAACATCGCCACAGAGGTAATATCCGACAACTGCCTTCTGGCTCAGAACCACTGTCTGCCCGCCCGCCGTCACCGCAGCCGATATGGTATCTGTCCCGAAAGTTGAAGGCGATATAATCCCGGAGCCGTAGGTCCCATCGCCCATATCGATCACTTCTATCAGACTTCCGGCGCCCGTATGCGAAAGCCCAACTAGCGCCCCATGTGTCACCGGCTGGCCGGAATAATTCAGCGGAGCGATCGTAATGCCCGCAATATCATGCCCGCTCGCCGGAAGATAAAGGGGTGAGGCCGCGAGAGTCGATAATACCGAATCAGCGATCTGCAACTGCTTCCAATTGGCGAATTTCCAGACCAGTGAATCGATCGGATTTATAAAGCAGGTCGTATTATTGACCACTTCATACAGGAATGGAGTTGCTCCGTCCCCCGGATGAATCACCTTGATAAATGCCGAGATAGCCGGTTTACCGCAGGATGTGCACCGTGTGTCCGCTCCCGGAATATTGGCCGCCTCCAGCGCCGCCATCAATCTTTCTTCAAGCGGCCCGGGCGTATTCAAGAATGCGTACTGCATGGTGTCGAGCACATGAGCGCTCAGTAAAATATTCCCTTGAATGGAATATTCATATCCGATTCTATGCCCCTTGTAATTTGAATTTGCGCTTCCCGTATACGCAGCGGATGATCCCGGCCCCGCCAGGGTTACTACCCCGTACTGTCTGAAAATAGGAGAGCCCTCCACATCATTATTGACCAGCCAGCTGATAATTGAATCCGGCGTCAACCCGGACGTAAGAAGCGAATGAGCATGAGCCTGATTTTGCGCAAGGTAATATGCCTGCGTGTTGACCGCGCCGATTCCTTCGACGACATCATTAATCATTTGCGAGCCCGCTATACAGGATGCCCCCGCGCTGCCGACCGCGCCCGTCGTATTATCCACCGCTACAATCGAAAATGTGGCCATGCTCAGAGCCGGGAATAGAAAAATAACGCCGGCCATAAGCAATAGTGAAGAAATAAATCTGTAGTTAGCAATTTTATGCATCGAACCCTCCGGTTTGTATCGTTGCAGTAACTATATAATAATTATACCGGATTAGTCCAACTTGTCAAGATGTTTATGGTGCCGGTGCGTATCCATCCGGCATGTGAAGAGATGATATCTGCGGCGGCTTGGCCGCGCGTAAAAGTTTAAGGTTCAATTCCTTCTGTATTTTTCAGCCGCCCACTGATCTGCTTCTTGATTTTGATCTTATTCAATCTTTGATCGGCTTCGAGACCATACCCGGTAAGCGTATCACCATGCTGGATAAGAGTCACGAACTTATCGGTCTCAATCGTATTCTTCTGTGCATTCCATACCAACTGATCAGTCTCCAGCTTGGAACTATCTTCGCTTATTACTACCACATGCCCGTTCGCGACCATAAGATTAATATGCTCTCTTACCAGCCCGCTGTCGGCAACCAGAGTCGAAATCTCCGACCCGGTGGAATCAAAGAAATGAACATCCAGTTTCCACGCCAATGCCGAATCCTGCTTTTCGTATTTTTCGATTGAATCCGCTCTTACGTCGCTGGTGAGTATGGCCTTGTTATATAAGAGAATTCGGGCATTGCGGAGTTGCTGGTCCGGGCGCACTTTGACCGCCGTCAGGCTGTCCGATCCGGCGGGCGGTGCCTTAATCTCATTCTTTTCACCGCAAGCAGCAGCCAGAAGAATGATTAGAAGATTTGATAATACGAGATTCCTGTAAACAGATTTCATGTTTCTATTCATCGGCTATTCAGGTCGCGTATTCCACCGGTTATGCATCCATATCCATTGATCTTTATACTCGGTCACTATTTCTTCCCAGACTTCCGTACTGAGCTTCGTTATATTATACACGTCTTTTTCAAAATCGCCGCTGGATTTGATCGTCACTTCGGGTTTTATGATTATCTTGTACCGCTTGCCGTTCCGAATGCACGCGATTGGCACCAAACCTGCCCCGCTTCTCAATCCCAATATCGACTGCCCCACTGGAGTCCACGAAAGCTTCCCAAAAGCCGGAATAAACTTGCTTTTCACCCGGATCGAATCGGTATCAATCAGAACCCCCAGCGCGTAACCGTCTTTGAGCAATTGAAGAATCCTCCGCACCGATTCCTTCGTGTCGATATTCACCAAACCGCCCGCCTCCCTGTTTTCCACCAGCAACTTGTTAAGTCTTTTATCATAAAGCTCTCTCCCAATCGCAGCAACTTTGTACCCCAGACTACCCATATACGTCGCCAGCAGTTCGAAGTTTCCCACGTGCCATGTCACGGCAATAACTCCGCGCCCTCGGTTATAGACCCTGTCGAAATGCTCCAATCCTTCAACATCGACCAGAGGCTTGATCTCTGTGTCAAAATATTTTTTGAATCGAATGACATCGGCCGCATTCTTCCCGATATTGATAAAGAGATTCCTTACAATCTTTTTTCTTTCATCAGGCGAAAGCTTTTCCCCGAATATCATCTCCAGATTGGATATCGCCTTGCCTGATTCTTTCTTGAGAACCCGATAAGCAACCAGCCCCATTGTACCCCCTATGGAAACCGCCAGCGGAACGGGGAAGACTATTAAAACAGAAAATTAAAATCCTGACAAAATAATAGATGAGATTATTTTTTGTCTTCTTGAATCGACCCACCGGAAATTAAACCAGCTTCGATTTGAGAATATCGTGAAGATGGATAATACCGACCGGCTGTCGGTCATGAGCCACGACCGGGAGGGCCATTATGGAATACTTTTCCATAATCGCAAGCGCTTCGTCGAGAATCGCTGACGGAAGGATCGTCTTTGGGTCTCTGCTCATCACTTCACCGGCGGTCTTGGTGAAAAAATCCGTATCTTTTTCCGCCAGGCGGCGCAAGTCCCCGTCCGTGAAAATGCCGACCAGCTTATTTGCAGAATCAACGACCAGAGTCGTGCCAAGCCTCTTTCCGGTGATCTCGAAAATTGCATCTTTTACGGTCGCCTCCGGTCGGACTATCGGAATTTCGGAATTGACATGCATCAATTCTTCAACTTTCATAAGCAGACGCCTTCCGAGCGAACCCCCCGGATGAAGATACGCAAAATCCTCCGCCGAAAAATTTCGTTCTTTGAGCAGAACGATCGCCAGCGCATCCCCCATTACCAGAGCAGCCGTCGCCGATGAGGTCGGTACCAGATTATTCGGGCATGCCTCCGATTTGACCGAGCAGTCAAGCACAATATCGCATTTCGCCGTTAAAGGCGAATCTAACTGCCCCGTCATTAAAATAATTTTCACTCCCAGCCTTTTTACAGCCGGCAATATCTGATATAATTCCTCTGTCGCCCCGGATTTGGTGATGGCGATAAGAATGTCATCGGATCGGACCAGACCCAAATCCCCATGTACCCCTTCGGCTGGATGCAGAAAAAAAGCCGAAATCCCGGTCGATGTAAAAGTAGCCGCTACCTTCTTACCGACCAGCCCTGACTTCCCCATGCCGGTCACAATGACCCGGCCCTTGCAGTTCAAAATCGCCTCAACTGCGCTGACAAAATTGTCGTCAAGCCGATCAGCTAATTCGGCCACCGCCGCGGCCTCTTTTCTTATTACTTCTCTTCCATTTTCCAATATCATGTTTAGAAACCTAAATTAAATATGAGGTCGGGTCAAGATTATTTCCTTTGAAATAAGCTTTGATTACTTCCCTGACAGCTCCGCATCCCCCTTTGGCGGCGGTCACATAATCGACCACCTGCAACAATTCTTCGGCAGAGTCCGCAACCGCTATCGAAAGGCCCGCCTCGCAAGCAAGACCGATATCCAGAATCTCATTCCCGACAAAAGCCACTCTTGATAAATCAAGTCCCAATTTTTCAAGCAACGGCGCTATCTGCTTCCGTTTGTCCATTCGGTCTTGCAGGATATATTTTATTCCGAGGTCTTTCATCCGTGAGGTTGTCGCTTCCGAAGGCCGTCCCGAAACGATGGCGATTTCCAAACCGGAACGAATCGCCAGTGCAATGAAAAAACCGTCTGATATATTGAATTTCTTCAATTCAAATCCATCGGGCCCAAAATAGATATGATCATCCGTAAGGACACCATCAACGTCGAGAGCCAGAAGTTTAATCTTCGCAAAACGCTCGGCGAGTTCATCAAATGCTAAATGTTTTTTCCCGCGAATCATTTCGATTGAACCGCTTTCCGCATCTTGAGCGCTTCTTCAATAAGCTGTTCCATATCATCGAGAGGCAACATTGCGGCGGCATCGCTCAACGCCTTGGCCGGCTCGGGATGCGTCTCCACAAAAAGTCCGTTAACGCCGACAGCGACTGCGGCTCGAATAAAGGGAATAATAAATTCCGGCTGTCCCGACGAAAATGCCCCTCCGCCCCCCGGCAGCTGGAGAGAATGAGTGGCATCGAACACCACCGGATACCCAAATCGGCGCATTATGAGCAGTGATCTGAAATCAACCACCAGATTATGATATCCGAACGATGACCCTCGTTCGGTTAGCATGACCTTCCCTGATTTGGCTTTTCCTGCGACCTTGTCCATATCTTCCGGCGCCAGGAACTGTCCCTTCTTGATATTAATCCATTTTCCTGTGGCCGCCGCTTGGCGCACCAATTCCGTTTGGCGGGAAAGAAACGCCGGTATTTGAAGAATATCAACCACTTCGGCGGCGGGGTTGATTTCAATGGTCTCATGAACGTCAGTCACTAAAGGCAGATCGAATTCCTTCCCGACCTTCCTCAGAATCTTCAGTCCGTATTCTATCCCTTTCCCTGAAAAAGAATCTCCCGACAGGCGATTCGCCTTGGCGTACGATGATTTGAAAATCACCGGGATATCGTATTCCTCCGACAGCTTCTTTAGTTTCCCCGCGACTTCAAAGCAAATCTTTTCCGATTCGATAACGCACGGCCCGGCTATAAGGAAAAGCTCATTACCGTCAATGATCGAATCAATATTCATAAATAGTCCCTTCTCCCCACATTAGAATTTGCGAAAATGCCATTCTATCCTGTCCGTGTCGCCCGTGATATATTTATCCGCAGCCACTCGCGCCATCACGCCATTGACTGAATATACCCAGCCATAATTATCCCCGGAAACTATAGAATCAATCCCCTTGATAAAGACTCCGCCCGATGTTTTCATGTATTCGACTTTATGTTCTTTCTGAGATAGATCAAATACTGTTTTTCCCGTTTCCCCCGCCATTTTGATTACGACGCTATCGTTTGCCTGTCGCGGAACGGAAGCCCCTGCCTTCGACCCCTTATCTTTTCCGCAACCCGGAAGTACGAGTATCGATGCCATTAGCAAAATCGCCAGAGTCTCGAACCGAAATTTTGATTTGCAGTCTTTTGTAGGCATATGCAAGCTCGCTCCAAGATATGCCAATCCAATATTAAAGTCAAAACCTTGATTTTTAAGTCCCTCCGAAACAATTGCGCTTTCCAATCGTAGAACCTAAAGAGCAACCGAAAATGAGTCTATAGCTATAGAGAGTCCAAAGATGTTCAAAAAAATCTTCTTAGTTATTATTGTGGTCGTAATCGTCGGAAGTGTTCTGTTTTTCGCTTTAAGCGGCTCGGCCAAGAAAGAGAATGGGATCAAAACCGTCAAGGTCGAAAAAGGGGCTATAATAGACAAAGCCCTCGCGGTCGGAAAGATCGAGCCGGAAAAAGAGATCTCTGTCAAATCCAAAATTTCGGGCATAGTCAAAAAAATCTACGTGGACATCGGTACGCAGGTCAAAATTGGCGATCCCCTCCTCGACATCGCACCCGATCCCACTCCCATCGAATATGCTGAGGCCAAGCGGCAGGTGGAAATTTATCAGGTCGCTTTCGATAATTCAAAAAGGGAATTCGACCGCGTCCAGTCCTTGCGCGACAAACAGCTCATATCACATCAGGAATGGGAGGGGAAAAAGGCGGCCTATGACGAGGCCGACCTCCGCCTGAAACTCGCCCGCGAGAAACTCTCGCTTATCGAATCCGGTCGCACCGAGATCGCCGACTTAAAAGTCGATAATACCATCCGCTCCCCGATTGACGGCATGGTCCTTTCCAAGCTGGTCGAAGAGGGCGATCCCGTTGTCCCTCTCACATCATATCAGGCGGGCACCGATCTTATGACACTGGCCTATATGGACGATCTTGTCTTCAAGGGCACCGTTGATGAAATCGACGTCGGCAAATTGAAGATCAATATGCCGGTTGAGATAAAAGTTGGCGCCATTCCCAACGACACCATCAAAGGGTATCTTGGATAAAATATCCCCCAAAGCCCATAAAGAAGAAGGTTCCACTCTTTTCGACATTGAGATTAAGCTGACCGACGTCGGAAAATCATTCCTCCGGGCCGGATACAGCGCCAATGCCGATATAATAATCACCAAAAAAGATAGCATACTGCTCGTGCCGGAGCGACTCGTCAAAATGAGCGATTCGGCTTCTTCGGTCGAAATCAAGGACTCACTCGGCGTCATCGCGGATAGAAAAATCAAGACCGGCCTCTCAGACGGCATTAACCTCGAGATTGTCGAGGGGCTTAATGAGGGAGAACTGGTCGTGGAACGTCCCCCCAAGGAGATAAAATAGGGACTGTGTTATAATGATTCCCCTCCTGTCCGTTAAACAATTCTTCCGCGATATGCGCCATCAGAAGTTGCGTACCCTGATGACCATGGGCGGGATACTATGGGGTACACTCGCCATTGTTCTCCTTTTTGCCTTCGGAAAAGGAATTCATAAAGCGCAAATCAAATCCCAGAAAGGTCTGGGAGAAAACATCGCCATAGTCTGGCCGGGGATGACCTCAAAGCCCTGGCAGGGTTTGCCCAAGGGGCGTAACGTCTGGTTCACTGAAGAAGATGTGGCCATGATGAAATCCCGGATTTCTTCGATTAACCGTATTTCTCCCGAATATTCGAAATGGAATGTTCTCCTCAAGTATGGCAAGAATGAGATGGTGCAGAATGTCGTCGGAATTTGGCCGGAATTCGGCGAAATGCGGAATCTGATTCCCCAGATTGGGGGACGGTTCGTCAATGAATTGGATATCGTCCTGAAACGCCGCGTAGTCTTCATTGGCGATGAACTGAAAAAACAGCTATTTGGCGAGGAAGAAGCTATCGGCAAGTATATTCTTCTGAACAGCGTCCCCTTTCAAGTGGTCGGAATCTTAAATCCCAAGAAACAGGACAGTTCCTATAATGGAAGGGACTCCCGCAAAGCCTTTATCCCATCCAGCACTTTCAAAAGCATGTATTCTCGATTATATCTTGACAATTTCGTCGTCCAACATAAAGAAGACGGGTCTATGGGGCAGGTCAAAAAAGATATTTACAGCCTCCTTGGGGCAAAATACCGCTTTGATCCCAGCGACCAGGAAGCCTTGGGTATTTGGGATACGACCGAGGGAATGAAATTTCTCACGACTTTCTTCTGGGCCTTTAGAATTTTCCTGATTGGCATCGGAGTGGCCACCCTGATCACCGGCGGCATCGGAGTTTCCAATATTATGAACGTCGTGCTTGAAGAGAGAACTAAGGAGATCGGCATAAAAATGGCTCTCGGCGCCAAGAAAAGTCTGATCATGACGCAATTCATATTTGAAACTCTCCTGCTTACCGCTTGCGGCGGAATCATAGGATACTCGGCCGGATATGGAATAGTAAAAATCGTCCCATTTTTCAAATTGGATGATTTCATCGGTATTCCCGAGATGGACCTTTTGGGGACTGCTATGGCCGTCGGTGCCCTCGGCATCATTGGTCTGGCGGCAGGTTATTTCCCCGCCAGGCGCGCATCAAACCTTCAACCGGTACAAGCTTTGAAACTATTCTAATATGAGCCCGCGAATTCTTTATAATATTTTCATGCGTGATTTCCGCAAACAGAAAAAGAGGATGACCCTGACTATTCTGGCCATTGCCTGGGGGACCATTTCCATAATGCTGCTACTTGCCTTTGGTGAAGGGCTCAAACAGCAGATGTCCAAAAATCAGAAAGGAATAGGGGAGGGGATCGTGATTTTATGGGGCGGCCAGACTTCAATCCCCTACGAAGGACTCGGGCGGGGGAGAAGAATCGCCTTCCGGGAGGAAGATGTCGCCTATCTCCAGCGGAGAATGCCCGAACTCAAGCATGTGGCGGGGGAGTATGCTCGATGGGGTGTCAATATGAGATATAAGGATAAAGTATTCGGCGAAAATATTACGGGATTGTACCCCTGTTACGAGGATATCCGTACCCACTATCCTCAGGCCGGAGGGCGTTTTATCAACGATCTGGATATGCAGTTGAAGCGCCGGGTAGTTTTTCTCGGCGACAAATTGAAGGAAAAACTCTTCGGCGAAGAGGATGCCGTCGGCAAGCAGGTCCTGATTAATTCGATTCCCTTCACCGTCATAGGCATCATGCAGAAAAAGCTTCAGATGAGTATGTACAGCGGTCCCGATGACCAGAAGGCCAGCATCCCCGCCACGACTTTCGCCGCCATTTTCGGCGATCAGTACCTGAATCTCATTATTTATCAGCCGCGGGAATTTGACAATATGAAAGGAATCGAAAAGAGAGTATTTGAGGTAATGGGAGCCAAGGATAAATTTGATCCGAAAGATGAACAGGCAATATCTGTCTGGAACGTAGCCGAGAACGAAAAGGAATTTAGTAACATAATGATCGGCCTCCAGATATTTCTGGGAATAGTGGGTGGAATGTCGCTTTTGATCGCAGGAGTAGGTGTCGCAAATATCATGTACGTCTCGATCAAAGAAAGAACCAGGGAAATCGGAATCAAGATGGCCATCGGTGCAAAGAAAAAATATATCCTGAGCCAGTTTCTTGTCGAGGCTTTATCGATCACCGCGGTCGGAGGATTTTTCGGTATGTCTCTAAGTTACGTATTGACCGAAGCGTTCAAGCGTATTCCCATAGAAAGCGAAGTACTGACCTTCATGGGGCGGCCGACTGTATCGCCTCAAATCGGATTGATTGTCATTTTGGTCTTGGGAGTGATTGGATTTCTTTCCGGGATATTCCCCGCCGCCAAAGCTTCGTCCGTTAACCCCGTCGAATCGTTGAGGTATGAATAGGTGTATCAGAGTACGAGGTGAATATTATGATAGATATGATAGGAGTTCGAAAGCAATATTTTACCGGGAAAGTGCAATTTGAGGCCTTGAAAGGGATAGACCTTAGAGTCGAAAAAAACGAATTCATTTCTATAATGGGACCTTCCGGCTCGGGGAAATCTACCCTGATGAATATTATGGGCTGCCTCGATGTGCCTTCCGTCGGCGAATATAATCTTGACGGAATTAATGTTAGAACTCTATCCTCTAATCAGCTCGCGGAAATCCGAAATCAGAAAGTCGGTTTTGTGTTTCAGTCGTTCAACCTTCTTCCATATGCCTCGGCTTTTGAAAATGTGGAAATACCTCTGCTTTTTGCAGGACTAAAAAGCCGACCCCGTCGCGACCGCGTTACGGAGCTTCTCTTTCAGGTTGGGTTGGCGGATAAGACCGCCAATAAACCGACTGAAATGTCCGGCGGCGAAATGCAGA
Source organism: uncultured candidate division Zixibacteria bacterium (assembly GCA_963813655.1). Taxonomy (GTDB): domain Bacteria; phylum Zixibacteria; class MSB-5A5; order GN15; family PGXB01; genus CAWEZN01. The sequence goes on from CAWEZN010000011.1 coordinate 340,886, forward strand.
GAGTAGCCATCGCCCGTGCCCTGGCCAATAAACCAAATCTGATTTTGGCCGACGAACCGACCGGAAATCTCGACAGCAAATCAGGAGGCGAAATCATCGCTCTTTTCAAAAGACTCTGGGAGGAAGGACATACTATAATATTGATTACGCACGACCAAAATGTCGCCAATCAGACTCATAAAACAATCCGGCTCAAGGACGGTTTGGTCGATAATGGAAATGGCCATTCCGGAAAATAGACACCCCCTTTCGATTAATTTTTGTTGAAAATGCCTCCCAATCCGATTTATTGAAAAATATGGACTTCGGAAGTATCATTGCCCGCTCTTTGAATATTTCCTGGAAATATAAAATTCTCTGGGTGCTCGGATTTTTCGCCTCGTTCATTGGCGGGAGCAGCGTTTTTATCGGCAAGGATCATGAGACCCGCGCCAGCGAATTCATCTCCCAGAATCCCTGGTTGCTGGCTGTTATTCTGGGTTACGCCCTGCTGTTAATGCTGTTTTTCTTATGTATGCATCTGATCGGCTCCGCGGGCCTGATCGACGCGGTTTCGCGTCTCGGTGAAATCCATCCGCCCAGGCTCAAAGAGTCCTTCAAATCCGGCGTTGTATACTTCTGGAAATTCCTTGCCCTCTGGGGTATGGCCATCATAGCTGCCATCGCTTGCTTTAGTCTTATTGCCATTCCAATCGCCCTGTCATTCTGGGCTTCCCTTATGATTGGTTTTATCTTTCTGGCGATTCTTGTCATTCCCGCGATTGCGATACTTTTTATCTTCTTTTCGATTTATTCCCTCGCTCAAAGGGAAATCGTCATTGGCCACAAAACTCTGTTCGAAAGTATCGCGAATGCCGTTCGACTCTGTAAGAAATGGATTGGCAAAACCTTAATAATTTTCTTTATCGATTTTATCACCGGACTAATATTATTTTCGTTGAATACCTTTCTGCTAATGCTTCTTGCAATCCCTTTGATTCTATTGGCGATCAAATCAACGGCCTTGCTCCTATTGCTTCTTCTTGTCGAGATTCCATTATTTATCATTTTCGCCATCGTAATCACCGGCTTTTTTGGCACCTTCATGAATTCCCTCTATACTATTTTCTATTTGGATTTAAAAAAGCTGACCCCCTCAGCCGAATTGCCCGAAATCTCCGCCGAAAAAATAGCGGGCGAATCGACCTGAACGCCCTGAATTATCTCTTGATTTACGCCTCTTTTTTTCCAAATTTACCCCTGTGAAGATGATTTATATCGCTTTACTGATAATTACCCTGGCTGCGCCTGTCACCTCGCAGGATACACAGGTGGAAAACGCCGATTCAATTGTGACCCGCAGTACCACAGAAACACCTGCGATTCTCTTTGAGACCAACAACTATTATTTGAATGAAGCCTTCTACCCGGATTATATGAGCGGCAATTATGATCCCAATATCGATATTTTACTTATTCAGAAGAAAAGCGCTCCGCTCATCGCCCTCTGGGATTCTCTCGGTGGCACCCTGCTCCCTTTAATCCCGGCGCTCTCCGGTATTCCCTGGAATGAATCGTCCATCAAAATACACTTGATGAAATACCTCCCGGTGCCGGGTCTGTATGAACCGCTTGCCTTACCCGTCGAGGGCATAAGACAAGGTGGAAAAATAGAAGCTGCGCCAGCCGGGTGGTCTCTGTTCTTCCAATTATTGCAGTATCTGTCCGGAAGAAATTTGCTTCAGGCGCGTACTTCCGATTCAGGAAATTCCGTCGTGGCAAATCATCCTCTTCTTGAGCCGAGTATTTATCGCTTTGATGTAATGGCCATGACCCTCGCAATCGCCTGTGCCAAAGAGATTCTTCCACCCGACACATTGAACGAAATTTTGGCTTCGGAACGGTGGCAGAAATTAAACCCGGGTTGGCAGATATATAAGGATTATATCAGGAACAAATGGCCTCTCTCGCCGGAAATGACGCTTCTTTCATATATAAGCTCGGAATCGACCAATTCCTCTCTGGTTGAGGCGTCGGCTCCGCCGAAACAGCCTGAGGCCGAGAATCCCAAGGCATCAAAAAAGGGAAAACCCCTCCCATCGGCAGGTAAAGGGAAACTGGGGTTTTCAGTGGTCCGAGGGCGCGGCGGTTACCTCGATGTGGTTTCCATCGATTCGAAAAGGCTGGCGTATCTCTGCGGTTTGCGCGGAGGCGATAGAATTCAAAGAGTAAATGGGGAGCAGGCCAGAAACGAACGGGAACTTATGAATAAAATTCTCGATAAGCTGGATACCGATGGTGCATATTTGACGATTTTGAGAGACAATCAGACAAAAGGAATTCTGCTCCGGCCTCTGCCGCCCACAGGAAATTGAGTTTGCAGATCGAAATAAGAAAAAGTTATGGAATTTCTTAATTCATACGAAGATGCCAGGCGCGCCGAGGCTTATGCCAAATTGGAGTTCCCTGGTACATATTATCTGGCCTATCGAGATCTTCCGGCAATAATGTCCGAGTATGCAAGGGGCAAAAAAGCCATAGATTTCGGGTGCGGCACTGGGCGTTCAACTCGATTTCTCAAAAAATGCGGATTCGACCCGGTGGGCATAGATATCTCCGAGAGTATGATAAAGAAAGCTTTGGAACTTGATCCCGAAGGGGATTATCGCCTTATTGGGGATGGCGACTTCAGTACGGTCAACAATAACAAATATGATCTCGTTCTTTCGGCTTTTACCTTCGACAATATCCCGACTATGGAGAAGAAGATCGGGATTTTTGAGAAAATTGGAGGCCTGCTCAACCAGGATGGTGTGATAATCAACCTCGTCTCTTCGCCGGATATTTATGTGAATGAATGGGTATCATTCTCGACGAAGGATTATCCGGAAAATAGATTTGCCCGTACGGGCGATAAGGTAAAAATCATAATCACAGGAATAGGAGACAACCGGCCGGTTGAGGATATTGTCTGGTCGGACGAATCTTATAGGGAAGTCTTCGGCGGTGCCGGGCTGAAGCTGATCAAAACCTATAAACCACTGGCAAAGGAAAGCGAGCCGTTCCGTTGGGTCAGTGAAACACGAATAGCTCCTTGGGTAATTTACGTGCTAAAAAGAAAGCCCGTCTAGTTTAACCCTTTGTCGCCTTAACTATGTCTGAACTAACACCCATTCTCTCGCATAAGATTTTTCTCTGGGTAAGCTTTAATCTGCTTGTCCTCATAATGCTGGCCCTTGATCTGGGCGTTTTCCATCGCAAGGATCATAAAATTTCGATGAAGGAAAGTTTGATCTGGAGCATAGTCTGGATAATCGTCGCATTAATTTTCAATGTTGGCATTTACTTGTGGAAAGGCCCGGAAATCGGCCTGCAATTCCTGACCGGGTATTTGATTGAGCGCTCGCTGAGTATAGATAATATCTTCGTTTTCCTCCTGATTTTCTCCTACTTTCGAGTCTCAAAACAATATCGGTACAAAGTTCTGTTCTGGGGCATTCTCGGCGCCCTGATTCTTCGCGGCCTATTTATTGGCGTCGGGACATTACTCATCGCCAAATTCCACTGGATACTCTATATATTCGGCGCCTTTCTGGTATTCACCGGCATAAGAATGGCATTCGGCAAGGATAAAGAGATTGAGCCGGAGAAAAACCCGGTGCTGAAATTTGTCCGACGTCTTCTTCCTATCAGCGAAAAATATGAAGATGGTCACTTCTTTATCCGAAACAAGGGGAAACTAATCGGTACCCCTCTCTTTGTCGTCCTGGTAGTGGTAGAGACTACTGATCTGGTATTCGCTCTCGATTCCATACCTGCCATTTTCGCCATCACGCTTGACCCATTCATAGTCTATACCTCCAACGTATTCGCCATTCTCGGCCTGCGGGCGCTTTACTTTGCTCTGGCTGGCTTGATGCAGCTCTTCTATTATCTCAAATATGCTCTTGGCGCCATCCTCGGTTTTGTGGGAGTGAAAATGCTGATAGCTGACATTGTCGTGATACCCTCTTCGATCGCATTGGCAGTGGTTGCCGCGCTGTTTGTCATCGCTATTATCGCCTCCCTGATTTTTCCTGTGAAAACGCCCGAGAGCGAAAAGCCCGCATTGTGAATCATGACCCGAATTCTTGAATCGGCGCTGACGCTTTGATATGATTCAAATTAACCGCGAATAATCATATTGACGATATCTTTGCGCAGGAGAATGCCGACCAGCCTGCCGCTCTTGACCACGAAAACCCTGCGAAGATCCTTGAAAATCATCAAAGCCGACACTTCGATTATCGAGGTTTCCATAGCGGTGATTTCGTGATTCGTCTTATATAACTGAGACACTTTGATCTTATCTTCTACCCTGAGCAATTCCTCGAACGGTTCGGCTTCTGCTGAGTAGTCTAGGTTGGTTGCCATCGCCTCGTAATCGGGGAGAGCTGCCTGAATTATATCTTTGTCGGTGATCTGTCCCAAAAGATTCCCCTGCTCGTCGACCACAGCCAGAGCCGAAAGTCGATTCTTGAACATCAGGTTGGCCACCGTTTTCAGCGAATCGTCCGGAGTAACCGTTGCCACGTCCCGGCGCATGAGGTCCTTGACCGTAAGCTCTTTTTCCGCCCTGACCCCGCTCTGCCAGATAATATCGATCACCTCAGAACTATTCTGGGCGGATATCAATTTCTGAAGTTTCCCCTCGGTCCGGGCGAATGTGGCAAAAGCGGAAAGTGTCTGAAGATATAATTTGGATATATTTGACGGAGTCAATAGAACTACCACTACTGAGACCGGAATATTATCGGGCGTCTTCCCCTGCAGTCCCTTTTTGGATATTCCCAGCAGAATATGCATATCATCGACCTTATCGGTTCTGGCATGCGGGAAGGCGAATCCGTGTCCGTATGATGTATTCTCAACCTCCTCCCTCTCAAGAATAAGCTCACGGATAGCCGTGACATCCACCGAAGGATAATCAGATTTAAGATGCTCCAGCAATTCCTCAATGGCGGTTTCCTTGGTTGTTGCCTTCAAATCATTGATGATGAACTCTTCTTTGAGCATATTAGCCAGGCGCATCAAAAAATCATACCTCCCCGATAATCTTTTTATCCAGCCTGCTTATGGCCGGTGGTGAGACGATTCCTCCCGAGACGATAAGCTTGATTCCCTCTTCAACCGTGATATTCAGGCAGATGACATCGACCTCGGCCACAAAGACAACTATGCCTGTCATAGGCGTCGGTGTCGACGGAATAAAAACCCCTATCAGTTTGCGATCCCCTTCTGGCCCCCCCTCGAATTTTATTTTTGCTGTGGCAAAGCCGACCGCATACACCCCTTTTCTGGGGTACTCTATCATTACCACTTCTTTGAATGTCTTAACATTGGGCACCGTCATCGCCTCAATCAATTGTTTCGCGGCCAGATAAAATATTCTGATAACCGGCGTTTTGGCGAGCATGCTGTCCCCGAATCGGATCAGGCTGGCGCCGATGAAATTCCGGGTCAGCGAACCGGCAATAAAAATTATTATAATCGTCGCGATAATGCCAAGCCCCGGGATATTATGCTTGATCAACCTGAAAATCAATGGGGACAGGATGCCATCGAGAGACTCAAACAGGAAACGAAGAACCACATATGTCAGGATAAGAGGGACGACGACCAGTACTCCGGAGAAAAACTGTCGCTTGATCAAGTCCCAAAGCGTTTTGAAGATCGACATTTTCCCACCCATCTATTTAAATAATCGACTCTTTCCACCAATTATATAATCTCCGGAGATTGTCTGTCAACAGATTTGCGTGGATGCAACCGCTTAAAATGCGAAGACCTTGGCAGTCTCAAGAGCAAAATTCAAAATCGAATTCGGGAAAATCCCGAAAAATATTACGCCAGCCACGCCCATCAATAAGACAATTTGAGCCGGCAGGGGAGGTTTCAGCCTGACTTCCGAATTATCAGAGGCAAAATACATCATCTTTATCACATTGGCGTAATAATAGAGCGAAACCACCGCCGTCAGGAGCGCCAGAATTACCAGCCAGGTATACCCGGCCTGAATGCCCGCGGCAAAGACCAGATATTTGGCCGCAAATCCGCCCAAGGGCGGTATTCCCGCAAGGGATAGTAGAAATATGCTCATATATGCCGCGACAGCGGGGGATGATTTGGAAAGTCCGGCATAGCTTATAATACCATCTGAGCCGGTTTTATCGTTGAATATCGTGGCCACCGCAAAGGCCCCCATATTGGCGAATAGATAGATAAACATATAATACCCAACCGAGGCGATACCCATCTCCGATGCCGCCAGCATCCCGACCATCACATATCCTATCTGCGCGATCGAGGAATAAGCCAGCATTCTTTTGATATTCTTTTGCCTCAGCGCTGTGATATTCCCGATTATCATTGCCGCTGCAGCTAACACGGCCAGGACTATACCCCAATCAAGCGGTTTCATTACATCGGTGGCAAATGCGATCAAGCCATTAACAAATATTCTCGCGAACGCGACTAACCCTGCCGCCTTGGAACCGACCGAAAGAAAAGCTGTAATCGGTGTCGGCGCCCCCTGATACACATCCGGCGCCCACATATGAAACGGAGCCAGCGCCAGCTTAAAACCAACACCGGCGATAACAAGTATCATTGCCAAAATCAAACCCGGCCCGATCTTGCCGTAGGCAAGAAAGACAAGTGATAAATTTATCTTCATGGCCACTATGTCAGTGACCCCGGTCAATCCATACAGAAGAGAGAGACCATATAACAATATCGCCGATGAGAACGCCCCCACGATCAGATACTTCAAGCCTGCCTCCACCGAAAGCTTATCGTCCTTGTAAAACGACACAAGAACATAAAGCGGGATAGTTGTCAATTCCAGACCCACATACAGAGTAATAAGCTCGCTGGCCGAGGACAGAAACATCATGCCGACCGTTGAGAAAAGTATCAGCCCGTAGTATTCACCTCGATGGTTATGAATTTTTTCCGAACCGATTCCAAACGACGATCCCACTGCCATAAAAGCCGAACCGAGAAATATGACCTTGAAAAATGTCGCCAGTTGGTCGGATTGGAACATCCCGTTGAACAAAATCCCGCCATTATAGATAGCCAGCAGTAGCCCGGTTATGGCCAACCCGGCTCATAGTCAAATATCCCAATTCCTTTGGATTTCTTCTTTTAGTTCCCAAATCGTAGGTGAAAACGAAGAGCGCCCAGACAAATAGAAAAATTTCCGGTACCAAAACTCCCCAGTTCATGTCGGCCATATTCATGAGTATTACCGAGCCATCAAATTAACAAGATTTTCGAGAGTAGCTCTCATCATATTTGAAAGCGGCGACGGGTAGACACCGACAATTATGGTCAGAATTGCCAGAGGAGCGACACATATGATTTCCCTTAAATTTATCTCCGTCAATGCTCCCCATTTGGCTACGTTGAATTCGCCCAGGAACATTCTTTGCACCATTCTCAGCATATACCCCGCGGTCAGCACCACTCCAAGAACTGCGAGCGCGGTGATTATCTTGAAACTGAAGAACGAACCGACGAATACCATAAACTCGGAAACAAATCCCGACATCCCCGGAAGTCCCAGCGACGCCATCGAGAACAGCACCATCAATCCGGTATAGACCGGAATCTTTACTCCCAGCCCTCCAAAAGCCGCTATCTCGCGGGTATGGGCTCGATCATATAAAACGCCCACCAAAAGGAATAGGGCGCCGGTTATCAGTCCATGGCTGACCATCTGGAACATGCATCCCGTCATCGCTGTCACTGAAGAAAACGCGCCCAGAGCCAGCATGCAATATCCCATGTGCGAAACCGATGAATACGCCACCAGCTTTTTCAAATCCTTTTGAGCCATCGATACCAGCGCGCCATAGATTATCGCGATTAGTCCCAGTATAGCTATCGGAATCGAAAAATATCTTGTCGCCTCCGGAAACATCGGCCATGAGACCCGAAGCATTCCGTAAGTCCCCATCTTCAGCAATACCCCGGCAAGGATGACCGAAACAGCCGTCGGCGCTTCAACATGCGCATCCGGCAACCATGTATGAAATGGCCAGACTGGAACCTTTATGGCAAATGCGATGAAGAAGAAAACGAAGCAGAATATCTGCAAATTATGTGTCATTCCCGGAGCGCTCTTAATAAGCTCCATTATATTCAAAGTATGCGGGCTGTTGGTGAAGTACAAAACCAGTATCGCCACCAGCATGAAAATGGAGCCGAATAGCGTATACAGGAAAAACTTTATCGCCGCATATTCCTTCCTTGGCCCTCCCCATATTCCGATAAGGAAATACATCGGCACCAGCATAACTTCCCAGAAAACATAGAATAAAAAGAAGTCAAGGGCGCTGAAAACACCCATCATCCCGGTCTCGAGCAGGAGAAAGAAGGCGAAATATTCCTTAACCCGATTTTTAATATTAAACGACGCCAGAATCGATAGAAAAGACAGAAGACCTGTCAGAAAAATCATCGGCACCGAAATACCGTCGACCCCGAGATAATATTGCGCGCTGATAGCTGAAATCCATGAAAAAGGCCCTTCGGCGTAAGCTATAGCTGACGATGACGAATAATTGAAATAATAATCATAGGTCAGGTAGAAAGACAGGATCATCGATATAAAAGAGAATAGAGCCGAGGTCCAGCGAATGGCGCCCAATTTCTCTTTGGGCAAAAACATCACTATTATAAGCCCGATCAATGGAAAGAATATCGTGTAACTCAAAAGTCCCATATATTACTCCGTCCTCCTAACCTTCAATATTAGCTTCCGTCTTAACCCGGCCCGTCCTGACCACTTTCGCCAGCAGTCTGGAAATCAGCATGATAATTAACCCCGCCAGATAATAGTAAAAACCTTCAGCGGTAACTCTATATATGACAATGCCGATAGCGGCAGCGATTATCGAAAGTGTGTAGAACTGTACCGAACCGTTCTGTATATATTTGAATGCCCATGATCCGATCATACAAATATACCCGGTCCCGTTGACAGCCCCATCGACTATATGAACATCGAACCACTGCTTGACATCCGACCATTTCACCGTCAGCCATCCTGAGAAATTCACCAACCCGTCAATCACATTGGCGTCAAACCACCAGAGAACGTCGGACAATTTCAGGATTGGCCTGATAATTATAGCATTATAGATTTCATCAAAATAGTACTTGTTATAGAGCAACGTATGGATCGGCTTGAATCTTTCCGCGATAGCATCAGCGGAAATTTTTCGCTTATAGTAAATCATGTAGGAAAATCCGATTCCCGACAGTGCCACGACCGTCGATACGATCATCAGAATATATGATGGTTCCGCATGATGCACCTCTCCGTGAAATACAAACGATGAAAATCCGTGCGACAGCCACGGGAGTCCTACCCATCCGGAAACTACCGAAAGAAAGGCCAAAATCATCAGCGGCCATGTCATTGCATTAGGCGATTCGTGCGCATGATGGTATTTCTCTTCGTTGCGCGGCTTCCCGGCGAAAGTAAGGAATGCAAGACGGAACATATAAAATGCGGTCATAAAGGCGATCAAGAGAGCGAAAGCCATGAATACCGGATGCCCCTGCGTGGTGGCGATAATCTCGTCTTTCGACCAGAATCCCGAAAGAGGGAATATCCCGGCAATCGCCAGGCAGGCGATGAAAAATGTTATCGACGTTCTCTTCATTTTCTTCGAAAGCCCGCCCATCTCCTGAATATCGTTTGTATGCACCGCATGAATCACCGAGCCGGCGCCCAAAAAGAGAAGAGCTTTGAAGAAAGCGTGAGTCATCAGATGAAAAGTCCCCGCGACAAATCCGGGCGAATGATGCCCGTGCGCCGAATCGACGCCATATAATCCCAGCGCCATTATCATATATCCCAACTGGCTGACTGTCGAATAGGCCAGCACTCGCTTTATATCATTTTGAGTTAATGCAATCGAGGCCGCCATGAATGATGTTATCAATCCTATCACGGCAACAACCATCGATGCTTCCGCCGAGCCGACAAATAGCGACATCGCCCTCGCCACAAGATAAACACCGGCGGCCACCATGGTTGCGGCATGAATCAAGGCCGACACCGGTGTCGGACCTTCCATGGCATCAGGCAGCCATACATGCAGCGGGAACTGCGCCGATTTGCCCACTGCTCCGCAGAATATTAATATTCCCGCGGCGGTCAATACGGCAGGGGGGAGGGCGCCCGAGGCGACTTTCTCGAAAACCTGTTGATAATTCAGCGTGCCTGCATAGAGAGCCAAGATTAGAATCCCAACGATAAATCCCAGATCACCGACACGCGTCGTTATAAACGCCTTTTTGCCCGCATCGGAAGCCGATTTCTTCTCAAACCAGAATCCTATCAAAAGATAACTCGTGAGTCCTACCAGTTCCCAGAAGATGAATATCATGAAGAAATTGTTCGCAATTACCAATCCCAGCATCGAAAATGTAAACAGCGACAAATATGAAAAATACCTGCTGAACCGCGGGTCGCCGTGCATATATCCCAGAGAATAGATCTGCACACAACTGCTGACGATAGTCACTACCATCAACATCACCGCCGTCAGTGGATCGATATACATTCCCAATTCGAGATGCAGCGCCGGATGCGAGATAAATGTAACCATCTTCTCCAGAGGCTCGCCATTACGCGCCAGCATCTGCATCAGCACAAAGAGTGAATGGACAAACCCGGTAAGGATCATCCCAATCGATATATAGGACGATAGCTTCTCATTCCACCGCGTGAAGAAGATTATCACGACGAAGGCGAGAAGCGGATAAAACGGTATTAAAAAGGCATTCTGGAGCATATTACCATTTCATAAGATTTATATTGTCCACATCGATGCCCCGCCAGTTGCGATATAAAAGCAAAACTATCGCCAGTCCCACGACCGCTTCCGCGGCAGCGATGACAATAACAAAAGTCGCAAATATTTGACCGGTCAAATTAGTCGGTCCGATATATTTATTGAATGTCACCAGATTTATATTGGCGGCATTGAACATTAATTCCAGAGACATCAAAATCCCCACCGCATTGCGACGTGTAAGGACTCCGAATATCCCAATCGCGAATAATATCGCCGCCAGCGCCAGATATTGAAGCATCCTCTACGCCCCTTCCTTTCTGGCCAATACAACTGCCCCAATCAAGGCGGCTAGCAGCACGACCGAAACAACCTCAAAAGGAAGCACATATTCGTTCATCAGAAGCTTCCCAATGGTCAGCGTATTATTCTCCGGAAGCGGCTTATCGACTATTCGCCAGACCGTATTGGCGAGCGAACCGAGACTTGCCAGAAGAAATCCTGCGCAGACGAATATTCCGATCATCACCTGTTCATTGCTCTGGCTTATCCTTTTTGCCGCCAATTGAGAGGTTAACATGATAGCAAAAATTATCAGGACAGAGATAGCTCCCACATATATCAATACCTGTACTGCCGCCAAAAATTCGGCGTTCAATAAAATATAAATCCCCGCAACGGAGAATAATGTCAGAATAAGAAAAAGAGCCGAATGGAATATATTTCTGAGCGTCACGACGTATATCGCCGAGATTATGATAATAAAAGAAAGTAAATAGAAAACCAATTGTGATACACTAGTTTCCATTACTATCTTCCTTCGGGTCAGGATTCTTTGCGACCTGTGGCGGTTTCTCCGCCTGCACTGCCGAGGGATCAACTGCTACCGCCGGTTTGGGTGCCGGCTTCGCAACCGCTGGTTTTACCTCGGGTTTCTTCCGCTCTATCTTCTCATACGGCACATCGCGCCCTATTTCCTGCAACTTATCCGTATGCCAAACCAGATCATCCTTTACAAAAGTCGAAAATTCATACTTGGGAGCCAGCTTTATCGCCGCAAAATTACACGCCTCTTCGCACAGACCGCAGAAACAGCATAATCCGTGATCAACTATAAAATCCTTGAGTATACGCTTCCCTTTTTCATCTTTGTCATAGACTATCTTTATCGCGGCTGTCGGACATGATCGCTCACACAGCAGGCAGGTAGTGCAGTTAAGTGCGCCCGTCTCTTTATCCGATAGAAGCACTACGATCCCGCGCGACCGCTCAGGCATTTCCCATTTTTCGGTTGGATACTGGATAGTAATCGCATGGCGGCCAAGGTGCTTGCCCGTCGTTAGCAATCCTATCACAAGATTCTTTATGCCATCAATCAATTTTTTCACCAGTTAAACCACGTCGAATATTTCATAAATCCGGCAACAATTAAATTCGCGAACGAAACCGGAAGCAAAAATTTCCACGAAAATTCCATTAGCTGATCGACCCGCAGACGGGGATAGGTCCACCGGAACCACATCAGCACGAAAACCATGAAAAGCGTTTTCCCCATAAACCATACCCATGAGGGAAGAAATGGCCCCTGCCAGCCGCCAAGAAAGAGCGTCGTGGCAATAGCCGAAATTGTAAACAGGTTCACGAACTCAGCGAAGAAGAACATTGCGAACTTCATCCCCGAGTACTCGACATTGAATCCCGCCACCAATTCCTGCTCCGCTTCCGGAAGATCGAACGGCGTGCGGTTGCTTTCGGCCGTACCCGCGATTAAATATATAATGAACGCAATCGGGCCGAACGGCACGCGAAATATATACCATTGATAAATTTTGGCCTGCGAATTGACTATGTCCATCATCGACATCGAACCCGCAAAAAGAACAATCGAAAGAACCGCCACCACCATCGGCACTTCGTAACTGACTACCTGTGCCGCCGAACGCATCCCGCCCAGCAAGGCATATTTGTTATTAGATCCCCATCCCGCCATCAGAAGCGAAATAATCGTAAAAGTCGTAATGGCGATTATAAAAACTATACCGATATTCAGATCCGAAACTATCAGCCCCTTGCCGAACGGAATCACCACATATGCCGCAAACGCCGCCGTAAGAGCAATAATCGGCGCCCAGAAAAAGACTGGTTTATCAGCCGATGCCGGAGTGGTATCTTCCTTCTGAATCAGCTTCAACATGTCGATGATAGTCTGAAGCCATCCATGCCAGCCAGTCCGCATCGGGCCGAATCTCTGCTGAATATGTGCCGATACTTTTCTTTCCCACCAGACCAGGAAAAGAGCCGTCACTGCCAAGAATGCAAATACGATCAGTGCGGCGGCGACTAGGGCAATCGCGTCTACCGCAACCTGAGGCAATCCCGACTTTGCCAAAAGCTCATAGAGATACTTAAATATGCCGGCTAATTCCATTACCTGTCTACCTCCGGCATGATAATATCCATCGAGGCCATTACTGCCACGAGGTCAGCGATTTTTCCACCCTTGACTATCTCCGGCATCACCTGCAGATGATTATATGAACCGCCTCTCATTTTTACCCGAAGCGGCTTCTTGGAGTCGCCGGCCGATTGTATATATATCCCCATCTCGCCACGGGAATTTTCAATCCGGCTGTATACTTCACCTTTGGGCGGTTTGAAATTAGCCGAGACTTTCGTTTTTATTTCCCCGGCGGGAAGCTGTTCCAGTGCCTGTCTGACGATTCGGGTCGATTGCCGCATTTCTTCAAGCCGTACAAGATATCTGTCGTAGCAATCTCCGACTTTCCCTGTCGGTATTTCAAAATCAAATCTATCATAGATCGAATATGGATCATCTTTTCTGAGGTCGAATTTTACCCCCGACGCTCTCAAAACCGGCCCTGATACCCCATAAGAAAGCGCCATTTCGGCAGGCAAAATCCCCACATTCTGATTCCGAATCTTCCATATAGGATTTTCGTTCAAGAGCTTCACATAATCTTCTATCTTGCCCGGGAATTTATCCAGGAACTCCTTAGCCTTGGGAATAAATTCCGGCGGAATCTCTCTTGAAACGCCACCGATTCGAATATAATTGTAGGTTAATCTCTGGCCGCAGGTCATTTCAAACAGGTCAAGGATATCTTCTCTTTCCCTGAAACCGTACAGAAATGGCGTAATCGCCCCTAGGTCGAGTGATGTCGTACCAAACCAAATCAAATGACTGGCGATTCGATTAAGTTCGAGCATGATGACCCGAAGGTATTCTGCTCTCTCCGGTGCCTGAATCCCCGCCAGCTTCTCGGTGGCAAGGCAGAAAGCATATTCGCACGACATCGACGTGCAATATTCAAATCTATCTAACATTGGAAGGCATTGCGGATAAGTCCTATTCTCGCAAATTTTTTCCAGCGCCCGATGCAAATATCCTATATACGGCACCGCCTTGACCACCACCTCGCCATCCATTGTCAGTAAGAATCGGCATACCCCGTGCGTTGACGGGTGATGCGGCCCCATATTGATCGTGAATTCTTCGGTATGAAGAGATTTCGTCGTCGTCATAGCTCAGGCATCCTGATAAAATCAGGCGCATCCCAATTTTTGCGCATCGGAAATCCCTGATTCCAGTCATCGGGAAGAAGAAACCGCGTCAAATTTCCATGATTCCTGATATTTATTCCAAAAAGCTCCCAAACTTCACGCTCGTGCCAGTTAGCCCCCGCCCAGCATTCCTGAACCGAATCAATCTCGGCGTTTTCATACGGCATTGTTATCTTGAAATCAAATCGAATTCGATTTCTTGCCGATGCCACGGAGTAAACAACTTCGAATTTCTCTCCGGTATCGACCGCTGCTATATTACACAGAAAATCGATACCCAACTTATCGTCGGACTTGATACTTCGGCAAAATTCCAGAAGATTCTCTGCCTTGAGAAGGAAAACCGGTTCAACCTTGCCGGTCTCGAGTAATTGTAACTTGTCCGGAAATTTATCCAGCAAATATTTTGTCAGTTCAGTGCGGTCCATCTAAGATGTAATTCAACTCCAGTCGGCCAATTTTTGCTTTTTCACCTTTTTTTGAAGCGTTAAACACCCTTCAAGAAGCGATTCCGGTCGGGGAGGGCACCCGGGGATATAAACATCAACCGGAATAATATGGTCAATTCCCTTTTCGACCGCATAGCTGTCATAATAAAATGGCCCGCCCTTTATAGTGCATCCACCCATGGCAATCACATATCGGGGCTCCGCCATCTGATCATACAGAAGTCTGAGCCTTGGAGCCATTTTCTTGGTTATCGTCCCCGCCGCGATAATCAAATCCGATTGACGCGGCGAAGCGCGGAAAATCATGCCAAGCCGGTCAAAATCGTACCTCGACGCGCCTGTAGCCATCAATTCGATCGCACAACAGGCCGTCCCGAACAGGAGATACCATATCGAACTGGCCCGGGATTGGCTTAAGACATAATCGAGCGACGTCGTTACAATGCCGCCGCCGGGGAATTTTTCCAGATAAACCGGGACTTTTTTTATCAGACCCACTTCAGCGCTCCCTTCTTCCATGCGTAATACAAGCCAAACATAAGAACGCCGATGAATATTATCATCTCAAATAGGGCATAAAATCCCAATTGACCGAATGCCACCGCCCAGGGAAAAAGAAACACCGCCTCCACGTCGAATATTACGAATATCAATGCGAATATATAAAACCGGTTATTGAACTGAATCCAACCGTTCCCGACCGGTGGTTCCGCGCATTCATAGTTCTGATTCTTTTCCTTATAGGGATTCGCCGGGCGAACCAGTCGCGACAGGAAGAACGTAAAGAGCACCAATCCGATCCCGACCAGAAGAAACACCAGAACCGCCGCATATTGAGACATCTTATCTTGACCTCGTTTTCATCTTTACGCACCTTACTTTGTGACATTAATCACAAAATAAGGCAACAAAAAAGCTCCTTATTCCAAATTTGTCAAGAGGTTTGTCGAATAAAATTGCGGAATTATATTGCCTGTCCCCGGATGCGCCGAATGACAAAGCTTTTGGCCATAATTCGCTGCAAATTCCTCACTTACCGCGATACGGACATCTTCTTCGAACTCAGAGCCGCAAATATTATTGGCACACCCAGCGCCACCGCTGCCGAAAAATAAAACACTGCCGGCACTCCAAATTTCCCCGCTAACATGCCTACCCCCACTCCCGCCAGAACTTCCCCTATTGAGCATGTCAGATTGTATCCGGATAAGACCGTCGCCCTATTACTTGCACCGATATTTCGATTGATATGATATGATATCACCGGTCGGTATATCTCCTTCGCCGCAAAATAAAATATTATTCCAACAACTGCTGGGTCGTTCGCCAATCCTGCCGACACGACAAGAGATACCGCCATAAGCGAAAAGCTGGCAAATAGGTAAATCCCGAGTCTATCATAGAATTTTTCAGTTGTCTTGGCGAATAATAAGACCAACAACGCGCCCGCCGCAGTCATTATGCCGTAATACGACATATCAATTCCTCGGATTTCCGAAAATAGCACCTGCCAGAACTGATCCGCCCCTTCGCAGGCAAGATTCGCCATCAGCCCGACACAGAACAAGGCCAAAACCAGTCTATTATTGGAAATTATTTTTGCGATTCCCCGAATCCCCAGCGTTTTTCCGTCAGCGCTGATTCTTGATTCCGATTCCTTATGTTCTTTAAGAAACAATGAAATCGGCGCCCCGAGGCCCAAAAATATTATTGGGACAAAAATATATTGCAAATAACTTTGCGCAATTATCCCGCCGACTACCATTCCAACCACCATTGTTCCAGTCCGCAATATTGTTCTATTGGAAAAAAGTCTTGCCAGATATTTTTCCCTCTGTAATTCATCCAACGAATCGACCGCAAGCGCCTCCAGCGCCCCCGATATGAATGTCTCAGCCAGCCCGAATATTACTTCCGCGACGATAAAGCCTGCAAAATCTCTCCATATGCAAAAAACCGCCCCCGAAATGGCAAACAGCGAGAAACCAATAATCGTCGAAAGTCTTCTGCCATACTTATCAGCAAAAATTCCGGTTGGGATCTCAAACAGAAGTACGGCCGCCTCGAAAACTGCCGCCAATAGGGCAACTTGGAATAACGTCAGGTCATAATGGCGAAAATAAAGAACATAAACCGGAAGAATTATTGCTCGAAGCAGAGAAAGCAGCGACTCAAGAAAATAAAATAAAGTTATATTCCGATTGTTCAAATCAAAGAACCGCCACCGCCTCGATCATGACTTTAGCCTCTTTTGGCAGACGGCTCACTTCCACCGTCGCCCTTGCCGGCATATCCATCGTGAAATATTTGGCATAAACATCATTCACGGCAGCAAAATCGTTGATATTCGTAAGAAAAATAGTAGTCTTCACCACATTTTTCATATCCGCGCCACCGGCCAGCAAAATCGACTGTATATTTTTAAGCGCCTGCTCAGTCTGCTCTCCGGCCGTAAAACCCATTATTTTGCCCCCTTGCGCGTCAAGGGCAATCTGGCCGGAGCAAAAAATTATAGTCCCACAGGTTACCTTGACCGCCTGTGAATAAGGCCCTATAGCCGCTGGAGCCTGGGAAGTCCGAATAATTTCCTTCATTGTTTTCTCCATATCTCTAAATATTATTTTTACTCATCATAATTTCAGCAAATGCCGGGTGTCAAGGTTAATCATAAAGCCTGCATTATTGTCAGGCTGGAAATTAAAGGAAAATTATGTTGTGGCCGATAGATTTACAGGTATGAATAATGATTTTCTTTTGCAGGAATTCCAGCAGGCAGAACAGAAGGAGCAGGTAATCCGCCCGCCGATGCGGCCTCGGAAGGTAAAGTCGGTTTGGCGTGAGTACTTTGAGGTCGCGCTCATTTCGCTCGCGGCAGCGGTTCTCCTCCGAATTTTCATTGTCTCTGCTTACCGAGTCGATTCCTCCTCCATGGAGAACACCCTTCTCGAAGGCGACTATATTTTTGTCAACAAATTGGCCTACAATTTTGGCAAACCTCAGGTCGGTGACGTTGCCATATTTCGTTCCCCTTTAAATCCGACGAAAGATTATATTAAGCGGATTATGGCCTTACCGGGACAAACCGTGGAAGTAGTTGACAAAGTGCTTTACGTTGACAATCAGCTGGCCATGATAATTCCAAACGCCAAGAACACCGATCCGAAAATCCTTCCGATGCAATTATCACTGCGAGACAATTTCGGACCGATCCAGGTCCCTTCCGACCAATACTTTGTTCTTGGCGATAATCGTGATAACAGCCAGGACAGCCGCTTTTGGGGATTCCTACCGGAAGAAAATCTTAAAGGAAAAGCAATTTTTGTTTATTGGTCATGGCAACCTGATCCCAAAGCCCCTCAATGGAAATTTCCCTATATCTTCTCGGCCTTCGGAATGGGATATTACTTCCTGACCAATTTCCCATCTTATACTCGCTGGGAGCGGCTTCTTACCGCTCTCTGACGATGCCTCTTTCGCTCTATATACATTATCCTTTTTGCACCAATCTCTGTCACTACTGTGATTTCTACAAAATCAGATATTCCCCTGACGCCGAGAAGCAATATTTCTTGGCATTGCAAAACGAAATTAAGCTGGCCGGTGAATCGCCGGAATTAGAAAGTCAAACGATTGATACAATATATATCGGCGGAGGCACCCCTTCTCTTGCTCATCCCCGGCTCCTTGAAAAACTTAGTCGACCAGATTAAAAGCGCCTTTGGTTTTTCCGGGAAGCCGGAATTCTCTCTCGAAATCAATCCCGAATCGTCAGACAGCGACAAACTACTTTTCTTCAAAGAGCTTGGAGTCAATCGCCCGATCTTTGGCATCCAGAGTTTCAACCTTCGTTCACTCCGGGAATTGAATCGCAATCATAACCCCAAAGATTCATTCCGCGCGATATTCCAGGCTCGTGCGATCGGGTTCGATAATTTCGGAATAGATATGATTTTCGGCCTCCCCTGGCAGACAACCAAAACCCTCGGTGAGGATTTGACCCAGCTTTTGGAACTTGCCCCGCCTCATCTTTCATATTATCAACTTACCGTGGAAAAAGATACTCCCTTGGCACATAGGATCGACAAGGGTGATATAAAACTCCCCGACTCGGATTTATCGGCCGCCATGTATCAAGCCATCTCTTCCGAATTGGAAAGTCACGACTACAACCATTACGAAATATCCTCCTTCGCCCGTCCCGGCTATGAATGCCGCCATAATTTGTGCTATTGGGAGGGAGGCGATTTCCTCGGATTGGGACCCTCGGCCCACAGTTTTATCGACGGTAAGCGATTTGCCAATACCTCGAACGTTGCCACTTACATGGAAAAGCTGAGCCAATTTGAACGTCCGGTAATCTTCGACATTAACGATCGCCAATCGCGCATTAATGAAACTATCATGCTCGGCCTCCGTACTTCGAAAGGCATCGGACGGCAGAATTTCCTCCAGCGGTTCGGAATCCCTGTCGATGAGGTAATTGATCGCGACACTTTTGACACGCTTGTCGAATCCGGTCTTATCGATCCCGAAGGCGATTCCATAAAATTGACCCGATCCGGCTTCCCTCTGGCCGATGATATAATCCGAAGACTCGTGAAATAATCGAACCCCCCCGACTCAAATTCATCCGGCTTAACACTATATTGCCATACATATTTCGTTGAAGTATATTGGCCCAAAATATATTTATAGGAGGATATATGCCTGCCAAAAAACTTAAGGAATTGAGACCCGCCGATCTCGTCTCCAAAATAGATTTCAGCAGATTAAAAATCAAATCATCCGATGACGCCCCCCCTTGCGTCTCCATAATCGGTCAGGAACGCGCCATTAAATCCATCAAATTGGGATTGAAAATCGCCAGCCGTGGATACAATATTTTTGTCACCGGTCTGACCGGAACCGGGCGTTCCACCACCATCAAACATCTCTTGGAACAACTCGACAGTGATAAGCCCCATTTAAAAGATATCTGCTACGTCAACAATTTCCGAAATCCGGACAACCCGATTACCCTGATTTTCGACGCCGGTCAGGGCCGGGGATTCAAACGTGACATGGAATACACGATTGCCACCCTCCGAAAATCGATACCGAAAATATTCCTAAGCGAGGATTACAAAAATCGTCGGAACCGGATCGTGGCGGATTTTTCCAGTCGCCAGAAAATTCTGGTTGAGGGTTTCGAGAAAAAGATGATTGATGGTGGCTTTGCCATGGTGCAGATGCAGATAGGAATGGGATTCAGAAATGAAATTCAGCCTCTGGTCGATAACGAACCGGCTCAATTCGAGCGGCTGGAAAGGTTGGTGAAAGAAGGCAAATTTTCCCAGGAAAGACTGGATGAAATCGAAAATAAAATGGAAGGTCTGAAACGGGAAATGAGCATGGTCGAAGTCGAGACAAAGAAATTGGCGCAGAAACTCGAAACCGCCCTCGAAAAACTCGACGCCTCACTCATTACTCCCCTCATCACCGACAAAGTCGGCGTCCTGAAAAAGAAATTCACCGACCCCAAAGTCGGCGCCTATCTGGACGCCGCCACCGAGGCTTTACTTGGCGATCTGGATCGCTTCCGCGAGGCCAGCCCCAGACGCGGTGAGGAAGAGGCGCCCCCGTTCCGCAAGAAAGAACCTTTCGAGGAATTCGCCGTCAATCTCATTATCGACAACAGCGAAACCCAACGGACACCGATAATCCTGGAAAACTCCCCATCATACAGAAACCTTTTTGGAACCACCGAACGGGTGGTCGACCGCTATGGATACTGGCGCACCGATTTCTCCCGAATCAAAGGCGGATCCCTTCTCGCCGCCTCGGGTGGATTTCTTATTATAAACGCCATGGACCTGTTTACCGAACAGGGCGTCTGGCAGCCTCTAAAACGAACCCTGATGAGTTCCGCGCTCGAGATTACCGGTTATGACCCTTTCTATATGATGGCCGGTTCCGGACTGAAACCCGAACCTATTCCCATCAATGTAAAAGTCGTTTTAATCGGCGAACGCCGCATTTATGATACCTTGCTCGAACTTGAAGAAGACTTTAAGAAGATTTTCAGGATCAAAGCCGAATTTGACCATGACATGAAAATGGATGACAAAGCCCTCGTCTCCTACGCCTCTTTTGTTCGGAAAGTCGTCGATACCGAAAAACTTCTGCCATTCGACGCCAGTGGCCTCAATGAAATCGCCGCTCACGGCAGCCGGCTGGCCGGGCGCAAAGACCGGATCTCGACACGCTTTACTCATATCGCCGATGTTATCCGCGAGGCCTCCTTCCTCGCCGATGAAAAAAAACGCAAGACCGTCAATCGCGATAGCATCCGCGAGGCTGTTCGGAATCGAATCACGAGAGTAAATCTGATTGAAGACAAAATTCAGGAGATGTACGAAAACAATATCTATCTGATTGAGGTCAAAGGCAAGTCCGTCGGCCAGATCAACGGCCTTTCCGTCTACGACACTGGCGAATACAGCTTCGGGCGACCGACCCGCCTGACCGTCCGGGTCTCGGTTGGCCGAGCCGGCGTCATCAATATCGAACGCGAGGCCGAACTCTCCGGCCCCATCCACAATAAAGGTGTCCTCGTCCTCAGCGGATATTTGCGGGGCAAATTCGCCCGAAACAAACCGATGGTGATGTCCGCTTCGATCTGCTTCGAGCAGTCATACGGCGGCGTCGATGGCGACTCGGCCTCATCCACGGAAGTTTATGCCATCCTTTCCGCCCTATCTGATGTCCCGATAGATCAGGGGATCGCCGTGACCGGCTCGGTCAACCAGTACGGCGAAATTCAGCCCATCGGCGGAGTCAATCAGAAAATCGAGGGATACTTTGATGTCTGCAAATCCAAAGGATTGACTGGTAAGCAGGGCGTAATGATTCCGATACAAAATATCCCGGAGCTCCAACTCAGGGAGGACGTGGTTGAGACAGTCTCAAAAGGAAAGTTTCATATCTATCCGGTGAGCACCATCGATGAGGGTATAGAAATTCTGACCGGCAAACCGGCCGGGAAAGAACTCCCCAAAGGCGGCTTCACACCCAATTCGATTTTCGCACTGGTTGACAAGGCACTCGATAAAATGGCGAAACAGTACAAAGCGTCTGCCGAAGGCGAAAACGACCAGCCCTCAAAGAAGGGGAAGCCGAAAGAGCTGAGGAGGAAGAGAAAGAAGTAGTTTTGGCTTATCTATAATCATGACCTGTAAGTTAGGGGGATCAATTATGAGAAATATATCCATTTTGGTGATGGTGATGCTCCTTATCTGTACTGCAGATGCACAGATAATTCATAGAAAAGACCTCCCTATGTTTCTCGGAAAGGCGTCGCCCGCTGATACAATAATCGGCAACGACACTATCAAGATTCTGAAATTTTGCCGATGGAAGATTGGCCCTCGAGATTCATCTATCAGAAAGGGACCGTCTTGTGATAGTTTACCTGAGGGTAATATCTGGTTTCAGCCAGATACCGATGATCATATCGATACCGGGGAAAAGGAAGTGAGGAGAAATCGATTTCCTTATTACGATTTTTATATTATGACAGAGGCCGATCGAGACTGGGAAGGTGGAGCCTCCATCCTAACCACCTGGCAGCGGATTATAGGAGATAGCCTTAAATTCTTATGCGGGATTAGTGGATCGTTTGGGGATTATGGGTCAACGGGTGATATTAAATGGATAGGTCGATTTCCCGATAGCTCAATCCTTCTTTATGTAGCTAGCTATGCTTCGGATGAGTGTGAGTGGGGGGGCGGAAATATATTTTTTCGGGGAACCAACTTTTGCGATTTTCGGCCATTCTATAAGAAACATTGGAGCGGCAATCATGGCATAGTAGAAGAATATTATCTTCAATTTATTGGATTTCCTAATTATCAGATCATGGAGACAAGCATTTACTCCAGCATGGATACCGTGACTCTTCCCGTTGATTGTCCCAATTTCAAATTAGATTCCGCCGTCTCCAGAGTTCTCAACCTCTGGCAGATGGCGATAGATTCTTTTAAGATTGACACGAGCCGAAAAGAATAAGATCAGACACCTTCAGACCGCACATCATCTATTGATGAATTTCTTTATCTCTCCGACCGATAAAACCTTCCCGCTCGTCTTGACCACCCCGTCGATAACCAGCGCCGGTGTCGACATAATCCCATACTTCATTATTGTTGCGATATCCTCAACCTTCTCCACATCCGCTTCCGCATTCGTTTCTAGTGACCGCCGCCATAGCGTTTTTATAGAGCTGCTTGCAGTTTGCGCAACCCGGCCCCAATACTTCAATCTTCATTATATTTCCTCCTCACTCACTTCTATAGAATTGCATTAAACAGATATCCCACCCCAATAATGGCGACTGCGACTATTCCGAAAAATGTCAGCAACAGCCGCATCTTTAATACATTTTTCAATATGACCGCCTCTGGAAGCGACAACGCCGTCACTGCCATCATAAAGGCCAAAACCGTACCCATTGCCATTCCCTTTTCCATTAAGGCTTGTACTATCGGAATCACACCCGCGGCATTGCTGTACAGCGGGACTCCAATCAATACGGCAATAGGTACTGCAAACGGATTATCCGGTCCGGCATATTTCAGAAGAAATCCTTCCGGCGCATACCCGTGTATAAAGGCTCCGATCCCAATACCGACGAGGACATATGGCCAGATCTTCTTCAAAAGGCCTGTCATATACTGCCGCGCATAGATCAATCTCCCCCTCCAGCTCAACTCCGATTCGCTTCCCGCCCCCACTTTGATACCATAGACATAATCCTGAACAAATCGCTCCATTCTTAATCTGCCTATGACTATGCCCGATATTATCGCCACTGTCACTCCTGTCCCGATATAAATAAGTGCGATTTTCCATCCAAACAGACCCCAGAGAAGTATCAAAGCCACTTCATTCACCATCGGTGACGATACCAGAAAAGAAAATGTCACACCCAGCGGAATCCCCGATTCGACAAACCCTATAAACAACGGCACTGCCGAGCATGAGCAGAACGGAGTGACAATTCCAAGTAATGCCGCCAGCAGGTTGCCCAAATATTCTCGTCGATGCGATAGTAATCTTCTCGTTCGCTCCGGCGAAAAGAATGACCTTATGATGGCAACGACAAAAATAATAGTCGAAAGCAGAATGAAAATCTTAAGAGAATCGTATACAAAAAAGTCGAGCGCCGCGCCGAGTCGGGTCTCCGGACGAAAACCCAGAATCGTAAAAACGACATAATCGGCAAGTTTTTCAAACATGTTTATTGATGCATTTCACCCGCTATTTATTATCCGGCGACGAATTAAGCGGCGCCCCCACGGGGATATCACACCGATGATTCGGCTGTCCGTGCGGCGGATTCATGCCCGGAGCGGTCGAGGGTGTGGCGGTCTGGACGGAGACATTTGGCTGTGAGGTGACAGTTGGTGTCGGCTGCGTCCCCGGAGGTGAATTGAGCGATGCCCCCACGGGGATATCACACCGATGATTCGGCTGTCCGTGCGGTGGGTTCATGCCCGGAGCTGTCGAGGGTGTGGCGGTCTGCGCGGTGACATTTGGCTGCAAGGTAATAGGTGATGTCGGTCGCGTCCCTGGAGGCGAATTGAGTGGCGCCCCCACGGCGATATCACATCGATGATTCGGCTGTCCGTGCGGTGGATTCACACCCGGAGCTTTAACAGACTCAAGGGACATAAGAGGTGGAGCCTTTATAGGTTTCGCCGCAGGAACGGGCGAAGCTGTTGATGATTGAGAAGACTCGGGGGCAGACTGTGTCGTGCCTGAATTAGAGCCTGGATCCTTGGGCGCAGGGGTTTCCGATGATTTCTTGCAGGCCATCGAAAAGACCATAAGGAGAATGACAATCGTTATGCTTAAGCGTTTCATAAAGAACCTCCTGCTTTTGACGAGTATACTGTTTGACGATCCCTAAATAATACCGATGCCTTATACGGCTCAGTCGGTTCAAGGCATGTCCCTATTTAAGAGGG
This sequence comes from uncultured candidate division Zixibacteria bacterium, assembly GCA_963813655.1. GTDB lineage: Bacteria > Zixibacteria > MSB-5A5 > GN15 > PGXB01 > CAWEZN01. The sequence goes on from CAWEZN010000011.1 coordinate 365,756, forward strand.
ATCATTTTCATTTCACGCTGTCAAATACTTTTATAACATCGCCAAATGTGTAATGGTTGTCAGCGGGCAAAATAGATATTGTACGGTATCGAAATCGTCGGCTGATCCTTGTCGTCGGTCGTGATCACAACCGTTCCCTGAACATTTTTCCCTGCTTTCTTCACTTCTGCTTTGGGGCTTGCCGTAATTTGGTATTGCTTCCCGATGGCCAGGGTGTCAGTCTTAAATTTCATCCTCTGATTCGCATCAATCACGCTTAACAGATGCACCGGCGTCCCGCCTTCCACCGTGGTAATATTTACTATTTTCACTTCCTCTTCTGTGAGTTTACCCGTCGAATCGACGCGAATCTGCAAATATTCAGGGGATATCTCAAGATTTCCGAGCACTCCTCCACGAACTGCTATAAAAGTCTCCAGCTTGGAACCACTTACAGCGTACGCGTTTATTCTCCCGTCGATCCGGCCAACCGGCAATCCCGGCTTCACGGTAACCTCAACATTCACACGCCCCTTATCCGTCGCCGACGCGCCGGTTATCACGGCGGTTATGAATGGCGACGATGTGCTGAAAGTTATCGTCCTGATAATCGAAGGATCTTTTACGATCAGAGTAGCTGTCCTCGTAACCGACTGCCCTTTTCGAATTTTTCCGATATCGACGTTGTACTCATCAAATCCGAATTGAACTTCAATGAGAGCTGACACGTTGAGCGTCGCACGCGGATTGCGCGGATCGTTCGATTCGACCGTAACTGATTTCTTCTGCTGTCCCTTTTTTCCGCCGCTGTCAAAAGTAACTTCGATTTTTCCTTCCCCACCCGGGGGAATAGCCGTGCGTCGTTAGCACGGCCGCCGTGCATCCTCACGTGCCCGCTGCTTTGATCAATTGTAATGGCGCATTACCTGTGTTCTTCACAACGAATGTATGCGATACTTTCGCTCCCTGGGCGATCTTTCCGAAATCATACTCTATTTCCGGGAAATTAATCTGAGGCCCCCCCGTCACAGAATTACTGCTGTCTCCCGTACTTGCGATTGCTCCTGTGACCCCCGCGCTTCCGGATGAATTTTGCGACAGATTTTTATAAATCGCCCATGCCGAAATCCCCGCCACGACAACGATAATAACGCTAACCAACCAGATCGCATATCGTCTATACTTGATCTGCTTGCTTGGTTGGCTGAGGGGTATATGCTTGCTGTCTTTTGGCGCCTCGCTTGATTGTCGCTTATTTCTTCTCTTATTTTGCTTTGCCATATTTATTATACTAATTTACATCTTCTAGTTTCCGGATTCAATCGCCCCATTGTTCAAATGAATGATTTTTTCCGCTCTTTTGGCCGCCGACGGGCTGTGCGTGACTATTACAACCGTCTTTTTTTCTTCCTTATGCAGAGATTCGCAATATATCAAGAATTTCCTCCGACAGAGAAGGATCAAGATTTCCCGTCGGTTCGTCGGCGAGAATTACATCAGGGTTGTTGGCCAGGGCGCGGGCAATTGCCACCCGCTGCTGTTGTCCGACCGATAATTCCCTCGGCAAGTGCTCCTTGCGCGGTTCAAGACCCAATTTCTCCAGCAACCCTTCAGCCCATTGCTGAGCATTTCCATTTTTTTCAGCATTGAATAACATCGGAAGCATCACATTTTCAAGGGCCGTAAGATATGGTACCAGATTAAATGTCTGAAGGACAAATCCGACCTTCCTGTTCCGATATTCCGCCAGAGCCGGTTCCGGCAGCGAATAAATATCCTTCCCGTCATAATTAACCGAACCCTGCGACGGGTGATTAAGTCCGCCCAGCGCCAGAAGCAAAGTCGTCTTTCCCGATCCGGATCCGCCCGTGATACTCACAAAACTGCCCCGCTCGATCGTCAATGAAACATTATCCAGCGCATGAACCGTTCCATGCGGACTCGTGTATATTTTGCTCAGATTATCAATTTTGAACATCGCTCATACCTCCTGCATGATAACAGCGGGATCAAACCGTGACGCCCTTCTCACCGGCAGGATACTTCCCATAAGAGCGATTACCACAGCGACCAAAATGGACAGCAAAAGATAAATAGGCACCGGAGTAATACTCAGCCCCGCCAGTTGCGGCCCAAGAATCATAGCCGAGCCGGTCCCTAAGGCATACCCGATTATACCGCCGACCAATCCAAGTACAATCGCCTTCGTGAGAAACATCCGATAAATCACCGAACGCCTCGTGCCGATGGTTATCAATATCCCGATTTCGCGCCGTCTTTCTTCGACATTCGCCCACATGTAATTCCCTATCGTTATGGCTCCGACCAAAATAATAATCACCAGAAAAACCATCGATATCTTACTCATCAGCTGATTAGTCTTGATCTGAGTGCTCACGATCTGATTAATCGTCGTTATCCTCGTATCCGGAAGAATATTTCGAAGCTTACCCAAGAGCCCGTCGGATATCGCTGAACAGCATCCCATAATTTCAATCGCGCTGACCTGGTTGCCCGTTCCCAACGCCTGTTGGACTGTATGCAGGTGACCATATACTCGGCTGTCATCAATAGTCCCCGTCTCCGGAATAATACGAGCAATAGTAAATGCCCGCCCCGCAATATTGATTGTATTCCCTTCCTTGAGATTCAACCTCTGGGCGACTACGCTTCCCACCAACGCCTCATTCTCCGCCAGAGAATCTATCGCCTTCCGCTGCAATTTTTCGTCTTCATATCCAAACGATTTATTGGCGTTGTTGTTTGGGTCACAGGCAGGATCAAGTCCCGGTCCGACCAATCCCGCCGTCTGCCAGATCGGTTTGGACGCCAGCTCATTTGCCGGAAGAATACCCGTTAGGATAATCGGCACTCCGTCGACCTTGGTTCGTCTCGTCAATTTCGGAGACAGGTTGTCCACACCCGGCAACATTGATGTTGCCAGTCGCTCGACATACTCCTCGGGGAAAGTCGGGGCATCGATATCCGCCGAATAGTAATCATCGACCGACGCCGCTTGTGGCAAAACCAATATGTTGGCCCCTAGATTGTCCAGACTCACCTTAACCGCCGTCTCCGATACTGCCGAAACCGACTGTATCCCGACTATGACCGCAATCCCCAATGTTATGCCAAGCAGCGCCGATATAAGTTGAGATTTCCTCAGCCACAATTCTTTCCAAATTATCGTTCGCAGTTTCATCATCCGGCCTTTCTATTTCTTGGTCGGCGGGCATGCCGCATTCGGATTGGAAACAGTTTTCGGACAGCACCCGCCCACTTTTTTCGTGGCCGCCGTCACCAGATCCGCCACCTGCACCGCTCCGCTATAGACCCCCGCGATTTGACCCTGAGCATTGGCCACCATTGTCACCGGTTCCGCCGAAACAAGATTGACCCGCATTTCCGCCAAAAATGCACTTTCCGCTGGGTCGTCCATATCAATCTTTACCTGAACCGATTTCCCCGGTATCTTCTGGCACGCCATCGCGCATATATTATTTACGGTATCAATCGTCTTCATACCCTTCCGGGAAGCTGTGATAAGAACCGCATTCCCCTCCGAAAGCGCCTTAATAACTTCCGTCTTCTTCGGTGACGGTATCATTTTTACCAACTGCTCGATCGTCGTCTGCTTGGCAATCGCCCCACCCGTAATCGTGCCAGTTCTGGCTGCCACTAGAATAATAGGAACTGGTGCGCTCGATAATTTATACTGCGTCACAAAATCGGCTTCCGCCGGATTGCCTCGATCCACTTCTATTTTTACGGCATTGGGATATTCCGCGAGAGCCCCCGATATCATCTGCCTGGACTGCTCAACGTCCACTGCCGTCTGATCATAAACCAAAATAAATGCCGCCTTTCCCACTTTGGTGGCAGCATCCAATTCATGCTGGGCCGATGCAAAGCAAGCCGTTGTAATAAAACCTAGCATCAGTACAAAAATGAAAACCTTCGCGAACATGACTACCTCCGATTAAAAATACTCTAAATTGCTGATTTTTTAAATCCTGTACAAACTATTTTCTTTGCATGTAAATAAAGGCAAGTACCACTTATCACTTGTCGATCTTATTTCTTATCATCCAATCAAGCACAATTCTTTGTTATAAGATACTTCTTAAGTATACCCATATCCTGCCTGTGTGGTTCAATTCCCGCGAAATTACGGCGCAAAAAAATCCTCAACTCCTTTACCAATGGCGTCTTTTCTAATCTATAATGAACCCATTTGCCATTCCGTCGATCAATCACCAGTCCCATTGATTTCATGCGAGACATATGCCTGGATATCGTCGATTGCGGCAATTTCAAAACCGCCATCAGGTCACAGACACATAATTCCTGATCAAGAAGTAAAATGGCGATCCGCAGTCGGATAGGCTCAGACAAACCCCTAAAGAGCTCGATCGTCATTGGAACGCCTCCTGCGTCGCCACTCCCGCAACCGCAAAATATCGTCGCCGGAAATAAAGTGCGACATTCACCAGCCCGATCATCACCGGCACTTCCACCAGCGGCCCGATCACTGCCGCGAAAGCGATTCCCGAATTAATCCCGAACACCGCCACCGCCACGGCAATCGCCAGTTCAAAATTATTCGATGCCGCCGTAAAAGATAACGTCGCCGCCCGCCCATAATCGGCGCCCGCCTTCTTACTCATAAAGAAACTAACCAGAAACATTACGACAAAATAAATCAAGAGTGGAATGGCGATACGAATCACATCAAGTGGAATCTTTACAATATTTTCCCCCTTAAGGGAGAACATAACTACAATCGTGAAGAGAAGAGCTATCAAGGTAATCGGCGAAATCCTCGGGATGAATTTATTATGATACCACTCTTTATTCTTAAGTTTTATCAGCGTGAAGCGGGTAATAATTCCGGCCAAAAACGGTATGCCCAAATATATGAAAACACTCTTGGCAATCTGCCCGATTGTTATTTCCACCAGCGCCCCGGAAAGGCCAAAAAGTGGAGGGAGCTTCGTCACAAAAATCCATGCGAATATCGAATAGAAAAGAATCTGGAAAATCGAATTAAAAGCTACCAGTCCCGCGGCATACTCCGGATCGCCGGAAGCCAGATCATTCCAGACAATCACCATGGCGATACATCGCGCCAGCCCGATCATTATTAGTCCGACCATATAATCCGGATATGATGGAAGAAAAATAATAGCCAATAAAAACATTAGTATCGGCCCGATCACCCAATTCTGAATTAGACTCAATCCGAGAATTTTGAAGTCGCGGAATACTCTGCCCATTTCTTCATATCGCACTTTGGCCAGCGGAGGATACATCATCAGTATCAGCCCGATTGCGATTGGAATATTGGTCGTGCCTGCATTGAATTTATTCCAGAACGATGGAACATTCGGCACAAAATACCCCATCCCGACCCCCAAGGCCATTCCCAGGAAAATCCAAAGGGTAAGATACCGATCCAAAAATGATAGTCTCTTCGTCATCTGCTGCGTCATCAATTCACATCCAACATATCCGCTTATGCGAATATATGACTATATCGGCAGACTGTCAAGAGATATTTAGTATCTTTCAGATCTCCAATACTATTCAGAATTTCCGGCGAGAGCAGCATGTGCCTCTAAAAACAGCAGGGACAGAACTTTGTTCTGTCCCTGCAATTATTCACGCCGTCTGCAATGTCACGGGCAAATCGGATCCGGCCCCGACTTATACAGGAAATTAATCAAATATGTAATATCCAGCGAATTCGTCAGGCCATTGCCGCTTGGATCGCCTGCCTCCGGCGGCACCGGCGGAGCGCCATGCTTATACAGGAAATTAATAAGATGCGTAACGTCAAGAGCATTGACTATGCCGCTACTATCAGCATCTCCGCAGATATAAGCCGGCTTTATCCTGAAGCTGAATAATTTCTCATGCGCGCTTCCCGCGACATCAACCGCCCGGGCCGTGAAACTGATTACGCCCGTATCAAGCGGTGTGCCCGGATAATAATTCCTGCCGACGATAATGTCAGTCCCGTGCCATTCAGATTATTATTCTTGTCATTCCACGTCATTGCGCCTGTCCCGCCGCTTGTCTCCAACTGGAGCGAATAAACCGTCCCGACTTTTCCCGTGGTACAGGAGTCGGTCGTGATTTGCACCTCAGGATTGATCGTGAAACTGAACACCTTATCGTCGCCGTCCCCCGCAATATCACCTAAATGAGCCGTGAAACTGACGACTCCTGCCGAAACAGGCGTTCCCGCGACCACTCCTCCTGAGGATAACGTCAGACCGGTACCTGTCAGATTCGAGAATTTGTCGCTCCAGGTTTTCGGTGCCGTGCCGCCGTTGGATTGAAGTGTCTGCGTGTATGGTCTGCTTACCGTCCAATCCGGCATTGAATTTGTCGTAATCGTAAGATGCGAATTTATTGTGAAACTGAATAGTTGCTCGTCACTCGAATTAAGCGAATCCGCCACCAGTGCGGTGAAAGAAATCGATCCCGCTAATGTCGGTGTCCCGGATAGAAGACCGGATGATGATAAACTCAGGCCCGTCCCTATTAGATTTCCGTTTTTGTCGCTCCAGATTAATGGCCCAATCCCGCCGCTCGCCTCCAATTGAACCGAGTAATCCATCCCGAGTGTCCAATCTGTGACCGACGCCGTAGTTATCGCCGGCACATTCGCATTGCATCTATAGTATGTTATACTGACCGCATCGACGGCCGCCTCGACTACCGATCCTGAACCCAGATCCGAAGCCTCGAATTTAAGCTTCATCTGACTTGATGGTATTACAAAATCGGAAACCCAGAAACTGTGTTCGTACCAACCGCCTCCGGCCTGGTCCACCGGTCCGACCTTCTCGGCCAGTGTCCATGTCGAACCGTCATTATTCGAAATGAAAACCTTGAACGTATCCGCGTTCGGAGCCGCGCCATAAGTATTGGAATACCACCGCGCATAATGAACCAGCGCATTATTCCCCGCCAGATCAAACAGGGGAGAGGTCAAATTCGTCGTGCCGCCGTCAATGTCACTGTCGCCGGCCGTGTTGCCCGTTAAGTAACACTGGCCTGATCCGTCAAAGTCTGTCGGCGGATCGCCGCGAGTTCCTCCACCAACCGGAACCCCTCTCTGCCACTGGCCCGTAAGAGCGTCCCCTGACACCGTCCAACCTTTATTTGTCTCGAAATTATCCTCGAAAACCGTCACTATCTCCGATGCCACCGTGGCTGTATTCGGATTGGCCGTGTCCGGATCGAAAAACATCGTGCTTGCCGCCTCTCTCGCGCCGACATAATATCTTATCTGATCGGTGCAGGTCAGCGCCGGCAACGTCGCATCATAATTGTTGGGCGACGTCTGCGTCATGAAAACGGTCGTGTATGACCCGCCATTTATAGAATAATACAATCGCCCGCTGCCCGGAACCGGAGTCCCTCCAAGAAATCCGCTTACCACCACCTGAAATGTAGTCGTTTGATCGGGATAAAGCACTGATGGCTTCCCGTTGGGATAGGCAAAAGCCAATGAAGGTGCGGGAGTTGAAACGCCGCATGCATTCCATGCCCGGCCCACCTGCAAAGCCCATGCGCCGCTTGGATCAAGGTCGTTGGCCGCCGAAATCGTCCCGAGAGCGGCATTATGATAATCAGTTGTTGATGTCCAATAAAATGCATTGGCGCGGTAGGCTACTCTTATGGCATTAACCACGCCGATTGCTGTCACATAAATACTATGGTGCGTCCCGCCATCCGAGAGGAGATAAAACCACTTGTTCCCGACCCCGCTATTGTTATGCACCCCGCAATAGTCATTATAATAAGATGGCACACATCCCACAACGTCGGTCCAATACGGGTCCGATGTTCCATAGTAATCCGGATTACCGTACGCATGGGGATCGGACATCGATCGGAAAGCCCCCCCGGTCGTCTGGCCATTCTCGCCCATCAACCAGTCCGGCGTGTCAAGCGTATCATGGGCAAACTCGAACGCCGCTCCCATCATATCCGAGAATGACTCATTCAGCGCCCCCGGTTCTTTTTCGTACACCAGATTGGATTCATTTTCCGTAACGGCATGCCCCCATTCGTGTGCGATCACATCGGGGCATCCGGCCAGCGAGCGCCATCCTGCGGAAAAACTCCATACTACGATACGGCTTCCGTCCCAGTACGCATTGTTGTTTCCCTCGGCGCTATAGTTGACCACAGTCAACATCGACGCGCCGCTGCCGTTGAAGCTGTTCCGGCCGAATGCCTGAAGCAGCCAGTCATACATAGCGCCGGTGTATACTTGCCCGCTCACCGACGGCGCTTGAGACGCACTATACCAAACATTGTCAGCGTCCGTGGCAACCGTTCCCGGGAGACTCGTGGTCGCATTATTCGTCTGAATATAATTTCCTGCCGGCATCTGGCCATTATGGCCGTGCGGATTATTTGCCGCCTGCCGGGTGTAGTCGATCATCGAATATGTGGAACCGCTATAGTGTGTATCTATATGATTAAGGGTATCTCCCATCACCCCGATTCCCGTGCCGATATCATTGGCGTTCATAATTCGGTTGGCTTTATATATCACTTCTCCGCTTGAGGCATCGATTATATATTCCCAGCGCCCCATCGGCGTATCCGAATAGATAAACATCCGCCATGCCAGAAAATACTTGTCGTTCCAGGGAAATATCACCAATTCCGGCTCGCCTGCCTTCCCGCCTCCAAAGAATGTAGCCAGATCCTTCTGGGCCGCTATTGAAGCATTGTCGCTGGTCACTAACGGGGTTATCCCGATATCTATACCCGGGAGAAAATTACCATTCGCCGTCTTCAATATCCCATCACTGCCAAAATGAGTTATCAGTTCGCCGCCGACCACCCGAATACCGCTGTAAAACTGTTCGAACCGAAGATGCTTCATTCCGATTTCGTCAACGTCAATCCTCTTAAATCTCATTTCCTCGGCAGGATTTACCATCCTGAATGCCCCTTTATTTTCTTCAAAGAATGAAATCGACGCCGCCTGCTCCTCGCCGGCCGCGACAGGGGAGGATAATCTTCCTTCCACATACTCAACCACATTCTTATCATTTGCTTTATAAATCGCGACTGCAGGGTTGTTTCTGAGCCTGTTCGGCCCGGTAATTCCCTCATCGGAATTGCCGGCGAATGCCAGGCCGCAGAAAATAAATAATGACCCCAAAAACGTGAACAAAATCCTCATGATGACCTCCGGAAAAGACTGAAACAGAAAATTGATGTCAATTCGGCCAAAGCAAAAGACCTTATCTAGGTAGGTAACTCGCTCTAATTTCTTAAAATATAACAGATTATCAATTTTAGTCAATCTTAATTTCGCCTCGGACGCGATATTCCGGGCGCTCCGTCGCCTTCAACTGAATTCTGAATTGAGATTGACAAAATCGATTATTTAGCGTATATTATATGTGTACACGTCTACGCCGTATCGGCTTCTGAAGTTGTTGAAAGGCAATTGATTTATGTCAGGCAGGCGAATCATTCAATCACAGCGTAAAATAGAAAGCGGCCGATGAAATCCCAATCTGCTAAGTTGTTGATGATTTTTATCTTCGTGACTCTCTTGCATACCCCGGTTGCTCATTCCGACCCGGGAATACCCGATACTCTTAGGATCGATTCCATCGCTGTTGTTGAGGGAGCCAAGGCTGTTCTCCCGGTGTCGTTTTACAATGATGAAGCCCTGGTCGCGGTCGAACTTGCGCTTAAATTCGACCCCACCCATCTTGTCTTTGATTCTTTTTCAACGGTCGGAGGCCGGCTTGCATATATTCCGGCGAGCACTATTCTATCTCGCGATTCTTCTAATCTACTGAATATTATAATCCAGGATTGGTCTGGATGGATTCCCCGTGGGGACGGAATTTTGTGTAATCTCTATTTCACCACTTCGCCGACAGGAGGGGGAAACAGCGTTTTGATCGATACTGCCTTTTATCCGCCAATCTCCCGAACCGTTTTCTCTGATTCAGTCGCCAATACGATCTTTCCCGTCATAAAACCGGGGCACATCACAATCAACAATATTCCCTTCGTTTGCGGGGATGCCTCCGGTAGCTCGACGGTTAACGCCCTTGACATCACCTTTATGATAAATTATCTCTATAAGCACGGCCCCGCGCCAAATCCTCTGATCTCCGCCGATGTCAACGGCACCGGAACCGTAAACGCTCTTGACGTCACCTATCTTATCAATTTTCTGTATAAGCACGGCGCCGCCCTGAAATGCCCCTGATAGCGGCCGAAATGCCGACGGCGGCTCCGTCAGCCGCCGTCTCTATCGAAAATCCGGTATATTCCTAAACTGCGAGTTTACGCGTCGGATTTAGTCATGGCGCGATACTAAATTCATACAGAAACCAGATCTGGTCGACAGTCCGCTCCGGAGATTGAGGGTAATTCAATTGCAAAATTTGTAGTTTAATAGTCCCAATCCCCGGTAAAAACCACTCGTCTCTCTGACCGAACTTGCTGTCAGGAGAAATTACCTCGCCACTACCCCAATCGCTGGTAATATGATAAGCGCTTGTAAACGAGCCGGCAGGTACATCAACCGTTACTAACTCGGCGACACTGTAGTCCGCCCAATAGTCAAGACTGTATTGACCGCAAGTCTGAAATTCCTGCCATTGTGCCCCAACCTGGAGCGGGAAATAGTATTCTAAGCCAATACACCATTGCCAGTCGATTACGGGTCCCGCGTGGACAATATTTCCGTTTATGCTGATCGCCTGAACCTCCGTGCTATCGCCTCCGTAATCATACACAAAATTGCCGTCGGCGTCAGCAGTGATAATCACCGTATCCATCACTCCATTTAAATAATTATATCTGATATACTTCCAGTATGAACCGGCCTTATTCGGAAAGTCAAACGGCGGCGGTGCACACAGCAATGGCAGACCGTCCTTATATAGAGAGTTGATTAGTCTGGTGATATCAAGCATATTTAAATTGCCCGAGCCGTCAATATCCGCATCCGCCGGGTTCGGTGGAGGTGGGCCGCCCTTATACAGGAATTTGATCAGATAAGTTATATCAAGAATATTGATTGCACCATTCCCGTCCACATCGCCGCACGCGGCCAGTGCCGGAGCCCCACTCGTGACAAATGCGACGGATAGCATCGAGGCCGCAATTAAAATTGCTTTGAGCTTTCTCATACTGCCCTCCAAATATGAATATCCTGAAATGATGCCTGACTACGAAAGTCATTGCTTAATAAAATATACTTCTCGCGACAGGGTTGTCAAGCATTAAATTTGGCTGATGAGGGGGCCATCGCTACGCAAAATCACCATTGCGGTACAGCTAAGATATCGAATTAAATTATTTTGAATTGCGAGGAGCCTGGGATAAGTGTAAGGCTCTATCCACTCTTCCGAAATACAAAAATCATGCTCTCGGAATCATCCGTGAGAAGCGATTTATCATAACAACCATAACTCTCGTGAAGTCTTAAACCCGTTCCGATTGTCAGCTCTTCAACCTCTTCAAGTCTGTATTCCTTCTCGGAAATACCAAATAGCCGACTCTCATTGGTGACAGAATCAATAGCGAGGTCCCGAAGGAGTTTGACCCGCTCATTTCTGAAGTAGTACTGTTCCCGATGTACTAATGATTCATGTCTCATATAAAGCGCCTTTTTCTCCTGATACCAGCGCCGGAGATTCATCCGATCATCCTGGCCGAAGCGGTTGATATGAACGACGAAAAATCCGTGGGGTTTCAAAGCAGCCGAGGCCCTTCTGAATATAATTTTGCATTCCTCCGGCGAGAAATGCGCCAGCTGGCCGCATATCAGAAACGTGAGCGCAAATTCCTGAGCATAATCGATATCCCTGATATCTGTTCTGATAAACTCTGCCCGAACCTTCGCCCGTCGTGCCAACCGTTCCGCTACTTGCAGCGGGTAGCCGCCGATATCCACCCCGATTACCTCGTGCCCAAGCCGGGAAAGTGCCAGCGCATGTCTTCCGCCGCCGCATGCCAGATCAAGAATCCTCGACGGCGCCCAATTCAAATAACTGGCAATAAAATTGACTTCCTTCTCGGTTGGTATTCCCCAGACATGATTCAGCTTGAAGAGCCGCCGCGAAAAATCATAATTCGAATAGGGAAGAGTCATTTCAAAAGGAGCCGGATGACCAATTCCTGAGATTTGTTCGATGTCTAGGCCTTCCAAAGTGAGCATATTTCCACCTGTTAGGTGAAATCGGCCTAGAATATCTACTCTATTATCTTAGTTTAACTTATAAAGATTTAAAAATCCCATAATGTAAATATCTTGGACATAATATGGGACATTCTCCCGCTATTGCAGCGGACTTACCCCGCTAAATTATGCGCAATCTTTACCCCGATAGCCTCAGCTTCATCGAGCTTTGCGGCATTATCCCGAACCGATCCTTTTTGCCACCCCTTGTTCTCATATGTGACTACACCGCAATTAGTAACCTCAACCCATTTGAAAAAACCCGCGATCACTCGTCTCGCCAGCTCGAACTCCCCCCGATTCCCTCCGACCAACACAATCCCCCCCAATCTCCGCTTTTCTAAAATCTTCTTAAATGGATGAATATCGTCTTCACCAAAACTGGCCGGTCGAAGGCAATTGCATCGATCGATAAATGCCTTTGCCTGAGCAGAAACTGAATCGAAATAAACCGGCGATCCAAAAAGAACGATATCGCAATTTATAAGCTTGTCATAAAGCGGGTAGATATCATCATGGAAAAAGCAATAGTCCGGCTGAGGGCTTCGCCCGCAGGCCTGGCAGGGGATAAAATTGTAGTCATTGATCCGAATCAACTCGCTCATCGTTTGATCAGCTGTATCTCTTGGAAATTCCTTCCGCAATTTTTCCAAGAAGTATCTCAGTCGAACTGCCCTGCACCGGACTGCCGCTCAATATCAGAATATTCGGCATCTAACCTCTTCAACTCCTCGAGTCGATTATACAGCTCAAGCAGAAGCTCCTCAAGTCTCCCCTTTTCCGCATGAGCCGCAGTGAGCTTCTCCCAATCTGTTTTTGGAATATTTAGATTTATATTCGCATCCGTGATCTTCAATAGATTTTCCGTATCCTGTATCTTCGAATTTACCGATCGAAGATCCTTCTTAATCCGCCCCTTGAGCTGCGAAAGCTTCTTGAAATCAGAATATTCCTTCACCCTTTCGGGGTCCGTCGCTTTTTTAAGCGGAGCTTCCTTCCTGCTCTCCTGTTTTTCCTTATAATACGAATAATTCCCGTCATAAATTTTGGCCTTGCCATCATCGATGGCGATAATCTTTTCGGCGACCCGATCCAGAAAATACCTGTCATGGCTCACGATCAACAATGTCCCCTTATAATTCACCAGCGCCTCCTCAAGAGCCTGCCTTGAATCTATATCAAGGTGATTGGTCGGCTCGTCGAAAATGAGAAAGTTCGCGGGAAAGAACAAAAGCTTGGCCAGCGTCAGTTTCGTTTTCTCTCCGCCCGATAGCACCGCCACCTTCTTCAACGCATCCTCTCCGCGGAACCCGAATCGCGCCAGAAATGACCTGAGCCGTCCCGCTTCCGCCAGAGGATCAACCTGCCAGATTTCATCGAGAACGGTATTGTTCTCATTTATCTCCGAGAGGTTTTGATCGAAATAAGCAACATCGACCTTTTGCCCGAGGCTGATCGAACCTTCAAGGCAGTCAAGTTCGCCCAGGATTGACTTCAGTATAGTGGTTTTTCCCGATCCGTTTCTGCCGATCATTCCAACCCGGTCGCCCCGATATAATTTAAGCGATAAATCTTTCACAACGCTATGATGTCCATAACCGAAAGTCGCACCGTCAAGCGACAATACCAGATTAAATGATCGTTCCCCCGCATCGAGCGATATCGCCATCCCTGATGCCTGCCCGGTTGGCAATTCAATCCGCTTTATTCGCGAAAGATATTTCATTTTTGATTGCGCCTGCCGTGTCTTCTGACCGGCGATATTTCGTCTTATGAAATCCTCTATTCGCTTGATCTCTTCCTGTTGATGCTTATACAGATGCTCCAGCTGGTTCTTGCGTTCATCTCTTTCCGTAAGATATTTTTCCAGTCCATTGAAATACTGCTCTATCCGCTTGTTTGCGATCTCCCAGACTTTATTTATCGTATTAGAGAGAAATGCCCGATCATGCGAAACGATAATATATGCCCGGTTCAATCCCTTTAGATATTCTTCCAGCCAGATGGTTGAATCGATATCAAGATGGTTGGTCGGCTCGTCAAGCAGAAGAAACGTACTTCGCCCCGCCAGCACTCTGGCCAGCGCCGCACGGTTTTTCTCCCCCCCGGAGAAAATGGATATCGGATTATGAAAACGATTCTCGGAAAATCCCAGACCCGTTAAAATGATTTTGATCTCCGATTCCAGATTGTATCCGCCCGAGGTTTCAAAAAGATGCTGAAGCTCCCCCAGTCTCTCGATCGCTTTTGCGGAATGCGGTTCCTTCTCTATCTCTCCTTCGGCCTGCTCGATTTCCGCCTTCAATCGAATAAGGTCGTCGCGAGCCGAGGCTATATAATCGAAAAGACTGATCCGATCATCCCCGGAAAATTCCTGTTCGACATAGGAGATACTGCAATTCTTTGCCTTGGTGATGCTCCCGGAATCGGGCGTCATCCGACCGGCCATGATCTCGAAAAGCGTCGTTTTGCCGATCCCATTGGGACCTACCAGCCCGATCCTGTCGTCAGCATTTATCGAGAAAGAGAGGTCCCTGAAAATCACCCGGTCGTCGAACTGTTTGGTGATATTTTCGCCGGCAATCAGAGTCATGACTTTTCAACGGCGGGAGCCGTTTCACGAGAAAATAACATCTCGACCGCCATAATTATTGCCGCTGCCCAGAGAAATATTTTCCACAACTCGCGCCCAAAACGGGTTTCGGTTACTATCGTCCCCGACGGTTTATTGTACGGAATCGCAGTATATTTAGCCGCCCCGATCGCCTTGCTATATTGATCATAAGACAACGATGTCAGATCCCCTTCCGCCAATGATACGTTGGCGGGGAAAATATCCAATGTTCGATCTCCGGACTTCAACTGATAAATTCCCGGGACATCTATCGGCCGGCAATCATAAGCAATTTGATTCCCCTTTTCCGTCCCGGCCAGCATGAAAGTACGATTATCGGGAGTCACCATTTGAATAGATCCCATGTCGGCCGTACCGGCCGGAAGATTTCTTATCGTCGATTGCCCCACATATTTCTGGAGCTCATACGATGATACTCCGCCGGCTAAATATTCCATCGTCCTTATGACAAATGGTACAAAAAAATGAGTGACCGGCAATATCCGAATAATCCGGTGTTATCGAACCGGCCACTAATATTATTCCCCCCAGACCCAATCTATCCTCGACAATCGCCGGTGAGCCGTTGGAGAAATACGCCAATATTCGATTGCCGGAACCTTCAGCCACTGTCGGCAGACCAAAAAACTTGAATGTCGGAACTTCCCCTTTTTGAAAATCGGAGAATGGTTTCAATATCGGGTGCTCATAGTCGAACCGCTCCATTGTATAATATCCCGCGCGATTAATTTCTGTAGGCATTGGCTTTAGTATTGTCAAACCCATCTTCTGCCCGAAACTACCGTTGAAATATTCGGGATTGGTTTTCGAACCCAGCGTAATAAATGCTCCGCCGCCTCGGTCGATATATCTCTGAAGCTGTGATGTTTCCATCGTCCCCAGCGATGTTATACCCGCAAAAACAATTGCATTATAATCTTCAAGTCTCACCGAACCGATCTGATCCGGTGATATCATTTTGACCGACCAGTACCCGCTGAGCTCTTCCGACGGATTGAGCGCCAGACGAATTAGCTCCCCCGAACCATCGCCGTCGGCTATCAGAACATTAAATCTTTCCGGAATTTTGAATGTAAAATAATACTTGTTGTCCGCCGGGAGACCGTCGTCGCTGATCTCCACCCACCCCGAATGAAGACCCGGGCGATCGACCCGCGCGCTGAACTGCACCGCTTCTTTCCCCTTGGGCGAAAGCTTGCACTCCGACTGCATGATCCGGGCGCCATCGAGGAAGAGCGAGGCCAACTGTTCATCTTTGGCTCGATCGTCGTAATTGGTAATCTCCGCCTTTACCTTGAAATCCGCGCCTACCTCGATCAGTTGTCCCCCCAGATCGACACTGGTCACGCCGCAGTTACCGTCCGTCTCAAGAGGGAGTTCAACATAATACGTCGCCACATTTTTCAAAAGTGAATCCGGGGCCGGCGGAATCGAATTCAATTGATAATCTGTAAGTAGATATAACTCCTTGTTCAGATTCTTGGCCTGAGCCAGAAGTTCACCCGCCTTCTTCAGCGCCTCCCCGAGATTGGTGGTATCATACCCGCAATTGACCTCTTTCAAAATATTTTCCGCAACGTCTCGGCTGAAAAATCTTTCACCCGCAGGGAAATAGGTTTGCCGATCGAACGGAACCAATAATATCTCGTCGGATTGACCAAAATTCTTTGCTATTTCCGATACACGCGTCTTGGCGATGTCAAAAAGACGGCCATCTTTTACTTCCCGCTGCATTGACCCTGAGCGGTCAAGAAGTATAACCGAGGACACGCCCGCATGCGATCCGATATATCCGCCCCGCGTGGCTGGCCGGGCAAATGCCAGAACTGCCGCCAGAATAATCAGCATCCTTAAGATCAAGAGAAGAAGCTGTCTGATTTTTATCCGTCTTACCTGTCTCTTCTGCATCTCCTTCAGATGCCTCAGAGAGGAGAATTCAATTATTTTCACCTGCCGCTTTGAAAACAGGTGAATTATGAGGGGAATCAATGCGGCCACCGCCGCTATTAACACCGCCGAATTAAGAAAATTAAACATCAGGTATATCTTTTTTAATTCTTATACGGTTTATCGATATATCTGATGCAAAGATCATGCTGATAAACCGATAGGGGATACTCCAGAGCGCGTTGATAATACCCTGCAGCCTCTTTATGGTTTCCCTGCAGGTCGCTGAGATTTCCCAGCGCCGTCAATATTTCGCCAAGAAATAGAGGCCTCGACTCCGTAAATTCCGCTATCCTCAAATAATCTGAGGCGGTCCCATATTCCTTAAGGCCGAGGCAGGCCAGTCCCGCGCGAAGCTTATGAATCGGATCCTCAGGAGCCTTCCCGATTAATTCGGTCGACCAGGCCAGCGCATCGGTAAAGTTCTGCTGCGCCGTAGCGGCGTTTTGATACTTCCCCTTTTGCGCGTAGATTCTTCCAAGAAAAAGCAAAAATTCAATCTTTCCCGCCGGGGTCTTTTCGGCCTGATAATAATCATCAGCCAGTTTCAGCGCCGCAACCGTGTCTCCCTTTATCGCCAAAATTTTCGCCTGAAGTAACCGCGATGACACATAGGTGCTGTCAAGCGCATATACCGTATCCAGTTCTTTCCATCCCTTATCATACTTGCCGTCGATAATATAAAGATTCCCCAAAATTTGATGATAGACGGCCAGACCCGAATCTATTTTTATCAGCCTCTGATATGCCTCCTGAGCCTTATAATACTGTCCATATTGATAATAAATCTGCGCCAGTTTCTTCCAGGTATCGACCGAATCCTTCCGCGACTGGTCGTACTTCGACATCTCTTCGTAATATTCAGTCTGCTTTTTGTAATCGAACATCGCGCTCGCTCGCGACGCAAAATAATCAAATAGCCGCCTCGAAAGAGTGACCGTGTCGACATAATTTCTCCACGATGCTTCGAGCGAATCGAGGGGAGAGGCGAACACGCTTTCCAGATTGCTCAATAATGTCAGGTCGTCAGACTTCTCATAGAGTGCCTTTACTTTATTTATGCCATAATTATCCGCCAGAAATTTCACGAATGATGCCGCCGTCAATTCCGCCAGGCGAGGATCAGATGAATAATATCCTGAAGTTGTTAGCAAAGCCTTGACCTCCGGCAACTTCGACTTTTCCCGGGCTTTTTTTATCTCATAATTGACAAAATCGAAATATCCCCCCAAACCCTCAACCAGAAATGGCGGGGCATATCCCCAGGTATGAAGCAACTTCAGCATATTCGGCAGGATTGGGTCAACCGAATTGTAATCATGATTATATAGAGCATAGATACTCAGCCGCCCCGGGTCAATCATATATCCGAACCGTTGATCCCAGCGAATAGAATTGGCAGGGCAGGGGCAAAGATAAAAATTCGCTTTCCCGGTCGCCGAAATCTCCAGCGCATCCCGAAAACGCTTATGCTCGGACTCAATATAATTCTTGATATTATTCCAATGGTAGTCAGCCAGTGAGTTCTTCACGAAATAAAATTCAAAATTGGCCGATGGATCGGACTTGAAATCGCCCGTCTTATCCGGGTCGGTCGGACATGAGATGGTATCGATTCCCACCTGACGCCTCGGGCTTATTAAAAGCTGATATTTGGAACCAATCTTTCCCGGAATATTCTCCATCCTGGCCGGAAGGCCGTATTCCACCCGATATTTATCCGCCATATTGTACGGTTGCGAACCGATTGTCACCAGATGAACCGTAAATGTCGCAGATTGTGAATCGGCGGCGCTCACTTCAACATCCAGTCCGAAATTGACCATAAACAACGATATCTTTTTCCCCGTCAGGATTTGAACCGTATCCCGGGTGATTTCAAAAAATTTTTCAATCTCCGCCGGTTTCTGACGAACGATCAGTTCAAATTCCACGCCATTCACTCCTTTTGCGGAGCAATGTGCGCTAATTAATGACAATAGGATTATCAGAACCTGAAAAAGAAATCTCTTTTTAGTCATAACTATAGGTTCTACAACGGAAGCTTTCTGTGGATACGTTTAATTTCCGTCGAGAACTATACGGCTCTCCCTGGAAATCGGTAATACCGGAATGGAATCGACTTCGACTGCTGTTTCTACATCAGTGCCAAACCCCAGCTTGGTCAGATACCGCCCGTGCTCGCCCCTGGCAATTGTCTGCTTTAATGCCCTGTTGTTGCTCCGATATAGAAGCAATGCCAGTTCGGCGGCATCATTCAATTCAAGCTCCATTTTTTCGTCCGTGAGAAGTTTATGCAGCAGCATCCCGCCGCACAGGGTATCTTCAATCGAAAAGTCCCCCTCCTGCCCGGCGCATAAAATCACCAGTTCCTGCCCCGCCTGCGCTACCCTTTGAACCACCACCGAAATATTCACCAGCGCCGCCGTTATGATCAATTTTGACACCGATGCTCGTGTATACCCTTTTGTCCCGTTCGACGTCGTAAAGATCACCGTCTTTCCATTGACTTTTTCTATCGTATACTCCGACGGCGAATTTCCCAAATCGAATCCGTCGATTTTAATTCCGTCCCGTTCACCCCCGAGGACCGTATTATCCACTCCTATTTTTGACCGCAATTCCGCCGCCTCGGATGGCTCCAAAACCGGTATCACCGCCCGCGCGCCCGATTTGAGCGCCTGACAGATTGTCGTTGACGCCCTCAGTACATCGATAAGTACCAGCGTCTTCCCCAGAAGCCTCTGCTCAGCCACCGGGCCGGGAACCAGAAATAGTTCGGCTCGCATATCAGCGATGAGTCCCTTCCTTATAAAATGGCGGCTTCACTACCATCGCCGGGAAAAACTTGTCCCTTATTTTGACATCCACCGAACTCCCTATCTTCGTCATCTCCAATGGCAGATATCCTAGCGCTACCGGTTTCCCCAGCGACGGCGAAAACGTCCCCGATGTCACATGCCCGACCGTTTTTCCCTCGAGCGTCAAATCATATCCGTGACGAGGGAACGCCTTCCCTTCAAGTTCAAGGCAGATCAGACGACGCTTCGGCTTTTCGTTCCTCTGCTTGATTAAAACATCTCGTCCGACAAAATTCCCCTTCTCAAAATCAACCACCCATGCCAATCCCGCTTCCAGCGGAGTTGTCGTCTTGTCTATATCATTCCCGTAGAGCGCCATTTTCATTTCCAGACGCAATGAATCCCGCGCCCCCAGGCCGATAAATTTCATACCCAATTTCTTGCCTTCATTAATCGCCGAATTCCAGATATCGTCGGCGATTGACGGCGGAATATACATCTCGAATCCATCCTCGCCCGTATATCCCGTTCGCGACATGAGTAATGTATGCTTTCCCATCGTAACCGTCGCGCAATGATAATAGGGGATAGAATCAAGATTATACTCGGTCATCCCCGAAACTACCTTCTGCGCCTTCGGACCCTGAATCGCCAGCAGTCCGAAATCATCGGAACGGTTCTCCAATTTGACCCCATTCTCCAGATGAGAATTCAGCCAGTCAAAATCCTTCTGTATATTCGAGGCATTAACTACCAGCATATATTTGTTTGACAGACGATACACCAGCAGATCATCGACAATACCCCCGTCATCGTAGCACAGGATCGAATATTGAATCTGCCCGACGCCCAATTTTGACGCATTATTGGTCGTCATCTTCTGGATGAAATCAAGCGCCTTCGCCCCGGTTACCTCGAATTCCCCCATATGCGACAGGTCAAACAGTCCCACATTTTTCCGCACCGCCAGATGTTCATCGGTTATCCCCGAATATTGCACCGGCATGATATATCCGGCAAACGGTACCATCTTGGCTCCCGCTTCAACATGATATTTATAAAATGGCGTTTTCTTCAGGTTGTCGATCGATTCCGTTTCGGACATCTTATTTGCCTCCCGCCCGGGTATAATTCAAAAGCCCGCCCGCGATTATTATTTCCCTCTGACGAGGCGTCAGGCTGATTGTCAATTTGTACTTATGGCCGTTGCTTTTATTCTCCGCCTCTATTGTCTCGCTTTCCTTCACCTGCGATTTAATATTGGCGATTTCCAGCTGGTCGCCCTGCTTGACATCATCGTAATCCGCCGGATTGACAAACGTCGCCGGCAATATTCCGAAATTAATCAAATTCGCCAGATGAATCCTCGCGAACGACTTCGTCACTACCAGCTTCACTCCCAGATACATCGGCGCCAGCGCCGCATGCTCCCGAGACGATCCCTGCCCGTAATTCCCTCCGCCGACTATGAATCCGCCACCCTTCTCTTTGGCGCGTTTCGCAAAATCCGGGTCAACCTGATAGTACACGAATTCCGCAATCTTGGGAATATTCGATCGAAGCGGAAGTACCTTCGCTCCCGCCGGCATAATATGATCCGTCGTGATATTATCGCCCACCTTTAGCAATACCTCGCCGATCAGCAGCTCGCCCATCGCGGAATTTAACGGAAGCGGCGCGATATTCGGACCGCGTACAATTTCAACTTTCTCCGCATTTTTTGCCGGTGGAATTATACCGGAATCATCGATATCGATCGCCTTCGGAAGAGTCACCTTCGGATATTTCCCCAGATTGCGCGGGTCTGTGATGTACCCCGTCAACGCCGCCGCTACGCACGTTTCCGGCGATGCCAGATATACATTCGCATCTTTAGTCCCGCTTCGTCCCGGGAAATTACGATTGAACGACCGTATCGAAATCCCTCCCGATGGCGGCGCCTGTCCCATCCCGATACATGGCCCGCACGCCGATTCGATAATTCTCGCGCCCGACGCTATAATATCCTTCAATGCGCCATTCTTGGCAATCGCCTCGAATACCTGCTTACTGCCGGGAGTGATCGTCATCGAAACATCCGGATGAACCCTCTTTCCCTTCAGCATCTTCGCCGTGATCATGAGATCATACAGCGATGAATTAGTACAACTTCCGACACAAACCTGATTCACCTTTATATTTTTGAGCTTTCTAACTTCGATAACATTGTCCGGCGCATGCGGCTGAGCCATCAATGGCTCCAGCTTCGCCAGATCGATCTCTATCACTTCCGCATATTTGGCGTCTTTGTCCGGAGCTATCTTCACGAAATCCTTTACCCGCTTTTGAAGCCTGAAATACTCTTTTGTCCTGTCATCCGACGGGAATATCGATGTCGTCGCACCCAGTTCCGCCCCCATATTGGTGATCGTTGCCCTCTCTGGAACCGTTAATGCCGCCACACCCGTACCGGTATATTCGATAATTTTCCCCACGCCACCCTTGACCGTCAATTTTCTCAACACTTCCAGAATCACATCTTTGGCGGTCACGAAAGGTTTAAGCTTCCCTTTCAGGCGAATATTGACAATCTCCGGCATTTTCAAATAAAATGGCCCGCCTCCCATGGCCACCGCCACATCAAGCCCACCCGCGCCGATAGAAAGCATCCCCAGCCCGCCATTGGTCGGCGTATGCGAATCCGATCCAAGTAGCGTCTTCCCCGGAACTCCGAACCGCTCGAGATGCACCTGATGGCATATCCCGTTGCCCGGACGCGAGAAATATATCCCATACTTGGCCGCCACCGACTGCAAATACATATGGTCGTCGGCGTTTTCGAAACTCGCCTGCAACATGTTATGGTCTACATACGATACCGATTTCTCGGTCTTAACTTTCTTCAGCCCAAGCGCTTCGAACTGCAGATATGCCATCGTGCCGGTGGCATCCTGCGTGAGGGTCTGATCGATTTTGATCGCTATATCGGCCCCCGGTTTCATTTCACCCGAAACCAGGTGAGCCTTGATTATCTTTTCCGCTAAATTCATCCCCATATCTCAACTCCTTGTTTACGATATCTCAAATACGGCCGTCTTCGGCACAGACACGAAAGAAATCGGATTGTTGCCAAAAGTCAACCGCAAATTTACCCCGAGTTCTGCGCCGTCAGTCCGCCGCGGCGGACTTCCCGGCGGAACAAGCTGTGTGGCACCCTCAAGATTTTTTTTGCCCAAAAAAGAATCTTGGGGGTGTTTAATCTACCCCCGCCAACCACCCCCCAAAATCCCGAGAAAATGATTGACAATATGGATTTAAATGGAAATATTATGATTAAGGGAATCGAACCTAAATGGCCATATTATTTGGCATGGATAATTTTTAATGCCTTCATAGATTTATGAACATGACCGGACACGCATCGGAAAGCTGCTTACAATGGAATTAATGTTAAATGGGCGATATCAGTGAATAGGCCTAACGGGCCGGTTACCATCAGTTACCAGTGAAGGAGGTTAAATGGCAACTCCAGAACAGCGTGAAGAGGCGATAAGCAAATTAAAGAATTCTTTAAATAATCTTGCAATAATTAAAGCAGCTGACTTGGCTCGAATTGCGGATTTGTCTCACGATATAAATTTCTCCGATGCTGTTCCCTATTTTGAACAGATGTTGGAAATAGCAAGACAACTTAATGATCGTGATATTTCGCGACTCGGCTATAATCATATCTCTCAGATCACCAAGGCTTTGGAAAAAATTACAAGATTGATGGACCAGGTTACTGGATTTACCCTTAATCAAAATACACCAGGTACTGTATGCAATAATATAATTAATGAAATTAAAAACTCATATGATGAAATTATGGAACCCCTTACCCTGCCCCTTGCTTTCACGGCGACACAATCCACTGATTATGCAAAGATTGAAAGGGAGGCAAAGGGATATCATGCGACAATGCGCCATGAGGCTGAATCATTTTCAGAAACTGTACAGCAATATCTCGTAGAGGCAGGAAAAGCACTAAGTGCCGTAAAGGAACAAGCAGCAGAAGCTGGAGTTTCCACTAACGCTCAGATATTTCTTCAAGAATCAGAAAGGCACGCGGCCCTTTCCCAGAAATGGCTAAAAGGTACGATAGTGGTTTCTGCGGTTACACTTCTCGCAGCTATTGTATTTTTGTATATAAGTTTCAATTACAAACCGGAGACCACCGCGAGTGCAATACAGTATGTGGTAAGCAAAATTATCCTTCTATCGATCATGTCCTTCGCGATTTTTTGGTGCTCAAGAAACTATAAGGCACAAAAGCATAATGAGACTCTAAATAAGCATAGAGCCAATGCTCTAATGACTTTTCGTGCTTTTGTCGAAGGCGCTGAAGATGATCGCGTCAAAGATGCTGTTCTATTACAGGCAGCTCAGGCAGCTTTTTCTCATCGTCAAACTGGTTATGATAGCGCTGAAAAAGACCCCCAATCACTGAATCCGATTGTCGAGATTTTGGGCAAGACATTTCTAAAGTCTGCCGAAGGGGGTACGGGCCCAAAATAGTATGAAGTAATGGGGGAATGCAAATCAGCGCCTTGGCTACTAGCCTTCGTACCTGTGGATGGCCGATGCCCACATCTACCCTTGAATTGGCAGTGCATTAGATAGCGCAAAATGTAGACACTTATGGCGAACGAACATGCTGGTTTCATTAAGAAATTCTTTAATATCGAAAAAGATCAAAATCTTCAAAATATCCGTGTTAATTCCATACCTGTGTCAATTTCGGCACTATGCCCGTATTGCGGTCACGCTATGCCTGCAATGCCCGCGCGAAAGAAGAAATGTCCCTCATGCGACGATTTCATTTATGTTAGAACTGATCCATGCACAGGCAATAAAATATTGCTGACAGAAGAGGGGGTGAAGAAAAATGCGGAAGAGTGGGAACGGATTGTCGCTCTAAGAGAGTGGCTTAGGTCCTTATCTCAGTATGGAATTCAGGAAAAGTCGTTTGCCGAAGCCAAGAGAGCTAGTCGCGGTGTCGAATTGGCAAATGATCCGTTAGCCTCATCCGCGCTGGTCATTGTGGATAAGTTAGCATCAAGAGGATTGCCACGGGCTGACCTGAAAAGCATCTATTATAGCACCGCTCTCTTTATCAACAATCTTGGTTATGATGCACATGATTTACACCGACAGTCTTGCACGATCGAGCTGCTCGCATACAAAGACGAAGGCATCAAGAAAGTGGAGATTTTGGGCATAGATGATGGATGCAAAGCATGCGCGAGATTAAATGGAAAAGTCTTGAGTGTATCTGCTGCCCTATCAAAAATGCCCCTCCCTGTCAGAGCGTGCACAAATTCGATATATGATGGCAAACCTCCATTCTGCCGATGTTGTTATGCACCGGTGGTCTAAAAATTATCAGTTCCGCGGCGTCTTAGACACCTTTTTATTGGAGGCGCGATCAGCCGGTCATCTGACTTATTTCCCATTTTTTTCGTTTTCCGCCGGCACTATATCCTCACGCCACATCCTCAAATATTTCTCGTCGCCGTACGGCGGCTCGATATCCAATTCCGATTCATGTTCCATATTGACATTTAATCTGGATATCGAATCCCGAGCGATCCGAACTCGCATCATCATCAGCGGCTTGCATCTGGTGTCGAGCTCTTCACTACCGTAGACCGAAGGCAGTGATATCTTATTGCAGCCAATCCAGACTTCATAAATCCCCGGTGCAACTGGCTCCATAAACGTGCCGACCGAATCAGTCCAGATAGTCAGCTGCTTTGAATCAAGATCAACTTTATATTCGCCCCTTTCCCTAATCATTTTTTGATCATATTGATAAACCGTAAAACCGCATTTGCACGCCGCTTCACCTTGGTAACAACAGATAATTCGGCCTGCAAGCCATCCATTCAATTTTTTATTTTCTTTTTCTTCTGAAGCCCCTGAGCAATTCAAGAATAAAGTGATGACAAATGCGACAGAAATATACTTCAATATGTCTGCCCAATTAATGCCTGAATTCCCCAGTTTTCCCATCGTGCTATTCGTCATGATAAAGACTCCCGAATATCCGTTCGGCAATATACTTTTCGGAGACCCAATAATCCATACTTTTCTCTGCCCCCCATTCTCGTCAATTCCCCTCCCGCCCCTTATGTTTAAGGGCATGAAATGCACAGGAGCCACCAAACGAATACATCATGTTCAAAAAATGACAAATCGAACCCACCACACGAACTTATTATTCACCTCATAAGCCGATAGCAGTGCCTGCATTAACCCATCATGCATTCACCATGCAGGACGACCAGTGGAACTTAACGCCGCCATTATTGTTGTTTTATATATTGACAATGGTATTTATGACGATATATTAGACAGTATGTAATTTGATCTCCTTATTTTTGATTTTTCTCAAGGCGTGCTCCTTAAGACATTCTCTTGCCAAAAATTGTAATCTGGAGACCAGGCGCAATCATGCGCAAGGACCGTTTATCTTTGACCTGCCATCGCCAATAACGGCCGATAGCAGGAAGATAAACAAATCTGGAGAACAGTATGAATATTTACGTTGGAAACATGTCTAGCGGAACCGGCGAAGCCGATCTTCGTCAGGCCTTTGAGGCTCATGGCAACGTTGCCAGTGTCATTCTCATCAAGGACAAAATCACCGGTCAGCCAAAAGGATTCGGCTTCGTGAAGATGGCCTCTGATGATGAAGGCCGCGCGGCTATTACCGCCCTCAATGGCAGAGACCTTCAGGGAAATACGCTGAACGTGAACGTGGCACGCCCTCGTTCCGATGACGGCGGACGCTGATAAAATAGACTTGTATTGGAATTTTATTAATTCCGACATATAATTCTACGTTTGAAAAGGGATTGGCCTCGCCAGTCCCTTTTTCCATGCTCAGAAAAATTCTCTCCATATCTTTTAATACCGCCTTCAACTCCCAGCCAATCATTTTAATCTTGACACCCCGTCCCCCATCCTCCAATTTATCCCCAGCATTTTTCAAACGCTGTTCAAAAAAATAGGAGGCAAAATGGCAAGTCAACCGGTACCCTTCGGAAAACTTTTATTCTCTTTCGAGGGTAGAATCAATCGCGCCAAGTATTGGCTTTATGGTTTCCTTTTTCTTATAGTGATCTATGGGTTGCTCATGGGCTTAGGCTACTTGGTCTTTGGCAGCACAGGATTAGTTGTCGCATACGTGATTGGCTTTCTGGCAATTATCTGGCCCAGTTTCGCCCTATCCATAAAACGGTGCCATGACCGAGGTCGGTCGGGATATTTTATCTTAGTCGGCCTTATCCCCATAGTCGATATATGGTATATCGCTGAAGTCTGCTTCATGCGCGGAACCATCGGCCCCAATAAATATGGAGAAGATCCCTTAGCGCCTGAAATTCCCAATCCCTGACCTATCGCCAGAGTTGAAAATATTTACATTTGGTGATTTGACTAAGACGCCGGCGCGTTCGCTCTACGCTCTGACTCGATGATAGATTACTATCATCATCCCGGCGAATATGA
Organism: uncultured candidate division Zixibacteria bacterium; assembly: GCA_963813655.1. GTDB lineage: Bacteria > Zixibacteria > MSB-5A5 > GN15 > PGXB01 > CAWEZN01. The sequence goes on from CAWEZN010000011.1 coordinate 392,898, forward strand.
TCAGTGTCCCGATCCAGAGAAGATTTATGGCCGGTTTGCGGGAAACGTCAAGTATCAGCTTATCCGGTGCCCCGGTCTCTATCAGACCCGGTATCGCCAGTGTTACCGATCCTTCTCCCGCGCTGATATGCTCCAGATCGACATTATAGTCCTGGCCGCTGAATAATTTCGTCGACTGATGAATCATCCCCTCGCCCGTGGGACTCGATACCATTTTGGGAACCACCGTCTCCTTAGCTCCCTTATATTCCACCTCCAGCGTCGCTCCGACCGACATCCCCGATGTCCCATGCGATCCCATGTCGAAATTTATGAACTTGATATTAAAATCCCCTACCTTTGCCGAATCACCCTTGCGCAAAGTTAATCCTTCCGCATTCTGCGCCTCCTGAATATCCTGCGGCGCGAAGTACAAATCATAGAAGAGATTCTTCTTGATATACGGCTTCTTCATCATCCCTTCCATCCGCTTGGCGTAGAAAAATCTCGGACGCGCCTGAATCTCCTCCCCATCACGATTCAGCGTAAGTTTGATTTCATTATTGTTATCCTCGATCGATCCGGCCGTACCGTTGTACGTTATTGCATAATCGAACGCCGTTTTTTGCTGATCCCTTGGAATAACCACCTGCTGGTTGGTAGAAAATGCCGACGATGCCAGAATTCCCACCAGCATTAATCCGAATCCAAAATGGCAGAGATGCCCTCCGACCAATTCCGGATTACGCACCAAATATTTGGCCACCAGATTAACATGCGCTCCCGCCGCCGTCAACGCCGCGCCGATAAATATCAGATATTCCAGCGACCGGACGCCAAGAATCAACGCCAGTACGATTCCGACCACTCCAAATGCAAGAGACTGTACCAGCTGGCGTGTAAAAACCTTGCTCATAAAATAAATAAGCATCGCCCCCAGATATATGAAAAGCGTGATTGCAATCGTAAGATTTATTAACTGCGCCGCAAAAAGCGCCCCTGACACAATTAATGATATAAGCGCCGATATTAAGACCCTTATTCCCAACCTGTCCATCTTAAATCCCGGACCGGCCAGAAACGGGCTGAATGTCAAAAAGAGCGAAATAATAATCGCAAACGGTAAAGCGAACGAATTGTACGTTGCCACATCCGCCGCCGCCGGTTTTGACGTCAAGATATCTTGTCACCAGAGGCAGCGACGACCAGAAAAGCACGACTACGCCAAGAATCAGAAATAGTACAAGCCCGATAAAAAGCATAAAATCGCGGGAAAAAATATTATAATTGAGCGGCTTTCCGGCCAAGTCAGGCGTCCGTGACATGAAAAATAAGGCCAGAGTCAGTGCCAGAAAACCGAGCAGAAACCCGACCAGAATCCCATTGATCCCCAGATCGACAAAGGAATGCACCGAAAAATCGGCCAGCACCCCCGAACGGGTAAGAAATGTACCATAAATTATCAGGAAAAATACCAGGGCCGACATTAGCAGATTCGACCGTCGCAGCGCGCCCGTCCGCCTTTCCGCTATCACTCCATGGATTAATGCCACCGATATCACCCACGGTACAAACGACGTATTCTCGACCGGATCCCACGCCCAGTATCCTCCCCAGCCAAGTGTCTTATAAGCCCAATACCCGCCCAATACATTGGCGACGATAAGCGCAAATGACGTTACCGCTATCGGTATGAAAGTTATCTTTAGCCATTGCGAATAATCTTTCTTGATCATCGCCGCCAGTACCAGTGCAAACGGAATTCCCGCCATCGCGAATGCCACGAACATCACCGGCGGATGGACCACCATCCACGGATCCTGTAGAAGCGGATTTAATCCCGCCCCCTCGGCCGCCTGAAAATCCATCAAGCGAAACGGCGACAAAGTTAATAGCACAACCAGCAGGAATAGATGCACCAGCGAATGGAAAAACATCCCCCATGTCGTATAGAGAGTTCCCTTTCTTAATATGTAAATCCCCAGAATCGAGCTTAAAAACAGCCAGAGTAAATATGTTCCCTCCTGGCCGCCCCAGAGCGCGGAAAGAATATAAAAGAAGGGGAGATCCGACGATGAATACTCATACACATACTTGATGTTGAAATTATGAGTGAAAAAGAGATGGTACAAGAATGATAACGCAACGGATACGAAAACTATCTGCAGAGTGAAAGCCTTCACTCCAAGATTGAAAAGATTTCTTTTCCCCAGCGCGGTAAGCAGGAACGCCACCGCCGTGGTTGCCGTCATCGCCAGCGCCAGAACTATTGCCAGATTCCCCAGTTGCCCGTTTGCTATCATCAATTCTCCCGATTAAGAACCCTCACCCGCCTGATTTTTGCACCGAATCCTGAATCCCCTGATATTTCGAGGGACATTTGACCAGAAGCTTGTCCGCCATGAAACCATCGGGCGTAAATTTCCCCCGCACCACTACCTGCGTCGCCTGCTCGAAATTTCCGGGCACGACTCCATGGTATATCACCCGCATTCTTTCCGCCCGCGACATATCCTTATCCTTCGAATCATATATGGAAAATACCAGCCGGCTCTTTTCACCCTCGAAATGAACATCGTTGAAATCGATCGAACCCAGAACCTGTACCGTGCGGTCTGATTGCTTGGCCTCGGCTATCGATACATATTGCACGGTGGTCTTCAGGAAAGCCGACGCTCCCCAAAGTACAAAAACAATTATGATAATTGCCCCAATGATAAATTTAGGCTTCATTCTTCTTTCCGAGCTTCTTGACTTTGCTGTCAAGCGAAACAAGATACAGGAATATCCCTATCCAGATAACCAGCGTGACAACCATTACAACATAATTGGCATTCATCAATGCTCCTCCACGATTCGGAGTTCGATGGTTCTATATATTTTAAGAGACAAATTATAAATCCAGACGAATAGTGCCGTGAAGGTCGCCAGCGAGAGAAAGAAAATAAAACTGACCGTCGGTCCCATGGTCAATTTTCCCGTCTTGTCAACCACGGAATCGGACGGATGCTGAGAAAATGTCGGATAAACTCGCGGCAAAATAAATATAAGAAACACCGCCGAAACGGCGAATATTATCGACAGCACCGCCGAAAGAGTAGCGCGATGATCCGGGTCGGGGAGAGCGCTCCTCAGGGCAAAATAAGCCCCGTAAATTATCAGTAAAATAAAAATAGAAACCTCTCTTATCTCCGACCAATTCCAGAATTCCCCCCAGGTCATTTTCGCAAAAATCGATCCGGTAATCGTGGCCAGGATCGCAAATATCAGCCCCAACCGATTGGCCGTCACCGCCCTCAGATCATAATCCATATTCTTCGTTCTGAAGAAATTGAATCGAGCAATACATCGATATCAAGAAAGCCAGTGTCGCTACCCAGGATTGCGGAACGTGGAAATAAAATATTCGATAAGCGTCAACCGCCCCGAGTGCATTCCCCGGGCTCATCGGCGACGGGGTGACAAACGCCATAATAATGACCGTAGTCATCGCCAGGAATATTAACAATTTCCACCACATATCAGATTTCAAACCTTTTTACGCTCATAAGGTTCGGTAATTTAACAAAAATAGGAACTATTCAAAGTCTTTTCTTGATATTAAATATCTGCTTTTTTGAATCCGCTCGAATTCATGGCAACAGAGCCCAACCCCCGCCTATTGTCTCCAAACGAAATCAAAGAGCATGAAAGACAGAGTCGTCATCACAACGTCATAGGCTATAATAAGTTGTATTGGTGATGCCACCTCGCCGAAATTCCCGCCCAAAAATGATCTCTTCGTAATCTCGATCACCGCGATAAGAAGCGGCATCAATACCGGAAACGAAAGAACCGTGAAAAGCGCTCCCTTGACCGTCGCTTTGGATATTATCGCGGCAATAATCGTCGTCGCCCCGGCCAGACCGAAATTCCCCAATATCACCCCGACCAGAAAAATCCCCCAATTTTCCGGCCCCGCCTTCAATAAAATAACAAACAGCGGAATTATCAGCACCGACAATATCAGTAATAAAAAGAGGTTGAATAAAAACTTGCCAAAGAAAATAACCGTCCCTTCCGACGAAAGCTTCAATATCATCGCTGTGCCGGATTCCTCTTCCTTCACGAAAACCTGCGATAATCCCGACATGGCGGCGAAAAATAGAATTATCCAGAATAATGCCGCCATTACTTCTTTTGAAGGCTCCAGCGCCCCCACCGCAAAAGAAACCACCGTCAAAGTCACCAGCGCAAACATGAGGATCGCATTCAAAGCATACCGCGTCCGAAATTCGGAGACAATATCCTTTTTGGCTACCGCGAGGACTCTAGCTGCCCAGCTGACAGAGCTTGTCGGCAAGCGAATACTCCTCCTTCTCGTTGGTGGCGATAATTATCATCGAATCTTTGCGCCTTTTGTCTATCAGATCAAAAATAATCTTCTTGCCCGAATTCATCAAGATTTGATGTCGGTTCGTCGATCATCAGTATCGCCGGTTTCTTGAGAACAGCCGCGGCGTACTTAAGACGCTGCAGCATCCCCGACGAATACGCCGACACAAAATCGTCCCCTCTCCCTTCCAACCCGACCTGCGACAAAATATCATCGATCTCATGATCGTTAACAAAATCCCCGTTAACCTTTGCCAGAAACTGAAGATTCTCACGGGCGGTCAATGAAGCATAAAGCGCCAGATAAGGAGAAACCAACGCCAGCCGCTTTCGGTACGAATCAAAATCAATCTGCTTGCCCTCATCCGAAAAAACCACTTTCCCCTTGGTCGGAATCCCAAATCCAATCAATAGCTTAAGCAGTGTCGATTTGCCCGATCCGTTAGGTCCGACAATGGCGATCGATTGCCCGAGTTCGAGTGTGAAATTGATATTCTCGAACACCTTTCGTGCTCCAAACCGCTTGGCAAGATTTTGAACTTCAAGTTTCAGCATTTCTGTACCTTGTAGGGGTTTGATTTAGCAAACCCCAATAATCTAAAAAACACTTGCTTGAATAATGAATTGATATGGGTCAAGTCAAGAGGATAAAATGGTGCGGGATTTCTATTTCACCATCGCATATAGATAGTCATCCACCCATCTGCGCCGATGGAGGTGCACCCTTCTTCTGTGCCCCTCAAGAGTAAAACCGGCGCTTTCCACGAGCTTTGCCGACGCAATATTGGGCGTCATCACGCGAGCATAAATCCGAACCAGCTTTAATTCCTTGAATCCGAATCTCAACATGAGTGATACCGCCTCCCCCATTATCCCTTTTCTCCAAAATTTCTTCCCCAGCCAACATCCCAGTTCGGCGTTTTTATTTTTGTAATCAATGCGTATCAGGCCGATCATCCCGATAATCTCACCGGTTTCCTTAAGCTCAATGCCGAGATGGAATTCCTTTTTCTTTCGGAAAAGAATCTGCGACTGCCTTATGAACGTGGTTGCATTTTTTATCGTGTATGGACGGGGAATAAATGTATACCGGCTTATTTCCTTGGCCTTAGCATATTTATAAATCGATTCGGCATCCGACCTTTTTATCTTTCGCAGCCGGATTCGGTCGGTTTCGAGTCTCAATTTGATCTGATTCGTCAAATTATTTCTTTTCATTGTTTCCCACGATTTCATTGAATTTGATTAGCGACTACCTCAATATAAAACATATACAGCCCAATCGCGATAATCGCAATCGTCGCCAAAAGGCGTGCGTACTTGTAAACAGGCCTGTCTCTGAAAATTGGAAATTCGCCACCGCGACGCACAATCATGAATGTTCTGGCATAATTGAAACTCGAGAACCCCAGCAGCAATATCCCGATATAAAAAAACATCCTTTCTCCGAAAGGGAAATGCACTATATAGCTCAGGATGAGTAAAGATATAGTCGCAAAATAATATTTGCCGGTCAGATTCGACGGAAGCTCTAACCGCCGCTCTTTCAAGACGATCAAACTGGCCAGCAGTATAAGAAGATCCCGCAGGATTATAGCCGCTGCCAGCCAAACAGGGAAATCTCGAAAATATACCAGCTCAATTATCAATGCCAGCGTGAATATCTTATCCGCAACCGGGTCGAGAATCATCCCCAATGATGTTATCTGGTTCAGGCGCCGGGCAAGAATACCGTCCAGGAAATCCGTTATTCCCGCAAGAGTCAGAAGACCCACGCAGATAAGAATACCTTTATGTGTATTGAGCGATAGGAAGTACCCTATAAAAGGTGTGATAAGCACCCTCAGAAGCGATAAAAGATTCGGCGCCAGCCTTAAATCGCGCAGATGTATCTCTGATTTGTCAAGCATTCCAAACCAACAATCAATATTTGCTTTCTTCTATCGGATATTCCTGAATCTCAACCACGATACTACCCCTATCTCATGCCGACCGGCCATAAATTACTCCCCTATCAGCTGCATCCCGCCCCATTTCCATATCCGCAAATAGGACATCTGATAATATTTCCCGGCTCCCTTATCAATCTTGCAAAACCGCAATTTGGGCATAAATCGCCTTGCCGGATTAATACTATTGTCGTGCTCTGAGATTCTTCATCCCTGATGCCCGCTGCGCCAAAATCGATATTTTTTCCTTCCATAAGGTATTTGAAGATAATAGATTCAAGACAAATTAAAAAATTAATGTTTCGCTGGATCGGGAAGATTTCTCGACTCTGGATGTATAAATGTAAAGAAAGGAGTGATTGTGAAAAAACAAATATTGATACTGATTTTAGGGCGTGACAATCCTTACCGGCGCCCTGAATGCCATCGCTGATGATATCGCCGTAACCGTTTATAACAGCAATCTGGGCGTCGTTCGCGAAACCAGACAGCTTGATTTCAAAAAGGGGACAGGGAAGCTTTCTTTTGTCGACGTTCCCTCACTGATCGATCCCACATCTGTCGGCTTCGAACTGAAAGACAAAAATAAATCCGCCACCATTCTTGAACAAAATTACGCCTACGACCTTGTCTCTCCCGACAAAATCTATTCAAAATATATTGATAAAGATATCGAGCTGATCAACAAAGACGGCAAAATTTTTAACGGGACTCTTCTTTCATACTCAGGTGCCGCCGTTGTTCTTAAGGAAAAATCGGGTCAAATTCAAATAATCCGCCTCGATGAAATCATAAATACCAATTTCCCCGACCTTCCCGAAGGATTAATCACCCGTCCGACCCTCTTTTGGCTTTATAATTCCGATTTTGATGGTCCGGCCGCATGCGACGTGAGCTATCAGACTTCCGGAATGAATTGGACAGCCGAATATGTCGGCATTCTTTCCGAAGATGACAATCTTCTCGATTTAACCGGTTGGTCGTCAATTACGAATAACTCCGGCGCGACTTTCAAGGATGCCACCCTGAAATTAGTCGCCGGTGATATTCACCGCGCGCAGGAACCCCGGCGGGGTGGAATGTATCCGGATGAAATGCAGTTGATGGCCAAAGGCGCTCCGAGCGCAGGGTTTGAAGAGAAGCAGTTTTTCGAATATCATCTATATACTTTGCCCCGGAAAGCCACCTTGGCAGACAACGAAATAAAACAAATATCTCTTTTTGATCCCTCCCGGGTCAAAGTCGACAAGGAATTCTATTTCGAGCCGGAATCCAATAGCGAGCAGGTCAAAGTCGTCCTGAAATTTGTAAATTCCAAGGAAGAGGGATTGGGGATTCCACTGCCGGAGGGGCGGACGAGAATTTTCAAGGCCGACACCGACGGCTCCATGATTCTGCTTGGTGAAGACCGCATCAAGCATACTCCGAGAGATGAGAAGGTCGAGCTCAACATTGGCTACGCCTTTGATATTTCGGCCAAAGAAAAAGTATTGAATTACGAGAAAATCAGTGACCGCGTGGAAGAGAGAACCTATGAAATCAGCCTCCGCAACCACAAAAAAGAGGATGTCACAATTACCGTCAAAAAACGTCTTAACGGGGATTGGACAATATTAAAAAGCAACCTGCCTTTCACCAAAGAGGATGCCGCCACGGCGACTTTCAGCGTTCAGGTGAAAGCCGGGACCGAGACTTTGCTCAACTATCAGGTGAGGACGACCTATTGATTTATGGTTGACACGAAGAGACAGAGATATTAAATTCCCCGGCTGTTATGTTGAAATTGTTTTATAGACGGGAGGAGTCGATGAGACCCTTAAGATATTCAGTGATTTTCTTAATCATCTGCATTCTGGCCGTTCCCGCGATTGGCGGGCAGCCAAAGGCCAGACTGCCGCAATCAGCTTACTTGAAATCGGCCAAAATCGCATTGTTTGACAAAGAACCACGGCTTAGTGAAGCCATGATGATGCTCGATTCCATGATCTTCTATTATGGAGCAGCCCCCGAGGCATACTTCTACCGGGGAAATATTTATGCCGAATACGCTGTCAGGGAAACCGACCCCGCAAAAATGCTCGAGAAGTTTACTATCATGTCCGCCAATTATGATTCCCTCGCTACTTCCTGCGCCAACCCTGACGTGAAGAAGGATTTAAAAAAAGACTGCAAGAAATGGAATGATCTTGCGGACTCCGTGAAAGTGAAATACTGGGCCCAGTATTACAACGATGGTGTCAAAAACATTGAGAACCTCGACAAGGAATATGCCCCGAAAATCAAAGCCGCATCTGATTCTGCGAGCATGCAGGTCGCAAAAGATGAAATGAAAAGATCTGCAGACAGCGGTAAATTTTTCTTCATGACTGCCGCTACTGTCGATCCCAAAGACTATCGCGCCTACGAAGGCGTCGGTTTAATCTACGATCGCATAAAAGACCTGGATTCCTCTATTATCTGGTTTCAGAAAGCCTACGAGCACGCTTCCGATACAACTTCGCATCTGATACTGAATATTGCTTACGCCTATATTCAGAAGAATGACTTTAATCTGGCTATCGAATTTTTCAAGAAATTTTTGAAATTTGCCCCCACCGACGGCGGAACTCTCTTCAATATCGCCATTTGTTATAGTAGTATGCAGCAGTCTGACAGCGCTCTCCAATATGACATGAAAACCATAGCAGCTGATTCAACTATCGCTGGAGCCTATATCGACGCCGGTCAGTATTATCTTGTCCACTCCCAAAAATATTCGGATTCGATCAGATTTTATTATCAGAAGGATGACGCTCAGGAATCAAAAAAATATACGAAAATCAGAGACGATCTGCTCGATTCGGCGTCGGCCTACTTTGCCGTGGCGGCGAGGTTGGAACCTCAGAACGTCATAGTGCTGGAGCAATATGGCGTGGCCAAACTCGTGGCCGGGCATCTGGCCGAGGCGTCGGAAATATTCAAGAAGCTTACTGACCTGGAACCGACCAGAAAAGACAATTGGGTCTCTCTCGGCGATATCTATGTTCAGGAGCAGAAATTCTCCGATGCCATCCCTCCCTATGAAAAGGCTGTTGAAATAGACCCGAACGACGGCGAAATCTGGAAAGTTCTCAGAGATATATACCAGAATCTGGGCATGGCGGATAAGGCCAAGAAAGCCGAATCGAAACTGGCCGAATTAAGCAAACCTTGATATGATACTCTAATTTTCAAGGCAGGTCAGGCACGACCTGCCTTTTTTTCTTATGAAAGAGACATTAATCAAAATCGCAGTGCCGGGGACAGGCTCGAGGCTGTTTACCTACAAAGATAAACAGACCGACCAGCATGCCTTGATTCCCGGTCAGCGCTGTCTCGTGCCTTTTGGAAGACGCAAAATAATCGGATATTATATTGAACCTGCCGTCGATTCTCCCGCGATGGAACTGAAATCGATAATCGCTTGGCTGGAGCCGTATTCGCTCTACACTCCCGAGATGTTCAAATTTCTGCATTGGATGGCAGAATATTATTTGACCGGCATAGCTGATGTTCTTCAGGCGGCTTTGCCCCCCGAGATGAGAAAAATCCGAAAGCCATTTTATGTTGCCTCAGGCGATCTCGCCCTCCATGAAAAAAGCTCGGATTTGTCGCCCCAACTCCTGAAAAAGATTTTGGCTCATGGAGCATTAACCGGCCGACAGGCGGGTGCTCTCGAAAAGAAAACCCCGGGACTATTGGATAGACTTATCGCTGATGGCTTATTAAAAGCGCAATATACGTCGCCGACCGCGCTTCTCCAGAAAGCAGATTTTTCAGGATTATTTTCCTATATAAAAGAGCGAACCGAAATAAGCGGAATTGTCCCCAATCCGGAGCAGGCATCGGCCATCAGTGCGATTTCTGCTAAGACTGACCGCTATGCACCCTTCCTTCTCTTTGGCATCACCGGCTCAGGGAAGACCTTGGTCTATTGCCATCTGGCTCAGGAGACAGTTAGTCGCGGCCAAACGGTTCTGGTTCTGGTACCGGAGATTGCCCTGGCCGGAACCCTTCTGGCATATTTCAAGGCCTTCTTCGGTGACAAGGTCGCTCTGCTGCATTCAGCCTTCCGACCTCGAGATAGATTGCTTATCTGGCAGGAAATCAAAAATGGGAGATTCAAAGTCGTAATAGGCGCACGTTCGGCCATATTTGCTCCTCTTGAAAATCTCGGCCTTATTATCGTGGACGAAGAGCATGACGAATCCTACAAACAGGATGACCCCAATCCTCGATTTCAGGCCCGTGACGCCGCCGTGATGCGTGCCCGAATCAATAACATTCCTGTCATTCTGGGATCAGCCTCGCCATCAGTCGAATCCTTTTACAATGCTCAATCAGGGCGTTATGAATTATTGAAACTCACCCGCCGTCCCGAAAATGTCGCCTTGCCCCTCGTGCGCTTGGTCGACCTCAAAGACGAGCGGGCCGGGGGAGAGGTGCCCTTCTTCACCCGGACACTGCTTTCCAGAATCAAAGAATCCTTGGCGGCCGACGAGCAGGTAATCTTGTTTCTTAACCGACGTGGTTTCTCTCCCCGCATAAAATGCACCGATTGCGGGCATACACCTCTTTGCCCTCACTGTGACCTGCACCTCACTTTTCATCGGGCGGGGAAAAAGCTGATGTGCCATTTTTGCGGCTATACCGACGTCAGCTATGATAAATGCGCCGCCTGCGGTGGAAAAAATTTCGTCTACATCGGCTCCGGTACTCAGAAAATTGAAGATAAAATCGGCGAACTCCTGCCCGAAGCCCATACGGTGCGGCTTGACTCCGACAGCGCCGCCGGGCGTGAACGTTCCCATATTATCCTTGGCGATTTTGCCGAAGGCAAATTCAATCTCCTCCTGGGAACTCAGATGGTAACCAAGGGTATTGATTTCCCGAAAGTATCGCTCGTGGGCGTTCTAATGGCGGATATCGGTATGGATATGCCCGATTTCCGCGCCACCGAGAAACTATTTGCCAAATTGATACAGGTTGCCGGGCGATCGGGGAGAGGCATCATTCCCGGCGAGGTTATCATCCAAACATACAATCCGGATAGCTCTTTGATCGACGATGCCGCGCGTCAGGATTACGAAACCTTCTATCAACGAGAGATCACCTCCAGAAAAAATCTTGGATACCCCCCGTTTCAGCGCTTGATAAATTTCCGCCTCTCGTCGAAGAAAGAGGAAGACCTCCAAAAATATGCGCTGGAGCTGAAATCCCGAATTTCAGCCGGCGCAAAAAAGGCCAATCTTTCGCTCGACCTTCTCGGCCCCGCCCCGTCGCCCCTGTATCGCCTCAGAGGAATGTACCGCCGTCATTTCTTCGTCAAGACCACTCGGGTCACAAGCTTCATTAAATTCATTCGAGCGTGGGAAGAAGCCGAACCGAATTTTGGACTTCCCTCAAAGATACGATTGATTATCGACATCGATCCTTACGACATGATGTAATCCGCGGTCCAAGCAATAAATCACTTACCCGACCCGAAATTTTCATCAAGCCGACGGTAGAAATCAGCTTCTTCAGCCGAACCCGGCGCCAGATATTCGACCCCGATCAGATCAAGCAATCGCGCGTAATTCCCGAAAAATTCGTATTTAGCCCTCGATACTCCGAAGAGCCGATTCCGAACTATTCCCTTCAACATCGACAACGGTGTATATCGGAATTCCGTTGTCGTTGTAATTACTTTGAACCGTGTCGAGTATAGCGAAAGCGCTGTTTCTGTTTGAATATTCGAGAGGCAATGCTGTCAGCAATCCCGCAATATTCGCCTTGAGCGATAATATTTTTTCCATCAAGGCAAATCTTAAGCTATCCTTTCGATATTGCAATTCGTCCATCTCTATCCGCAACGCGTGCCCCTTCGCCGAATTGCCCGCCGCGCTGAAAAGAGGGACTCTCATGATCCCGCCGAATACCCAATAGTGGCGTCGGCCGTCCAGCGCGGGATCGAATCCATTACCATATGAGTACCGCCCCATTAAGCTTAATTCCGGCCACCGTTCTCCCTTATGAGCCGAAATCAAATCCCTCTGCATATCCATGGACAAATCAGCCTGCTTCATTTCCATGGAATTATTGATTCCGACTTCGACAAGATAATTTTCGAATTTCTTCTCGCTCGGTGAATCCGCTATATAACTCTCCAGTTTGCTGACAATCGCCGCCATGATTTCCGGGCTGAAATCCTTCTTATCCAGAACAAAATTGTCGCTCCCCGGACGGTTGATTAACGTATTAAATACGATTCTTGAAATTTGAAGTTCTTTTTGAACATTCAACATCTCGATTCGCGCCGCCGCAAATCGCTCATCCGCTACGGGAACATCATTATGGATAGTCAGCCCGATTCTATAATTGGCGTCGGCGTCGTCGCGTATCAATCGCAGATGGTCCATACTTTCATTGCAGGCCGCCAGCTTCTCCTCTTTTTCCAGAATAGAAATATACGCCAGCGCAACCACCAGTCTGAAATCCCTCGCCGCCAGGGCAACATTGTTCTTCTCAACCGAAATATTTTTCTTTGCTATTTCTATCGCTTTGAGCGCCGGGAATGAAAGAACCTTCTGCTCGATATTTATTCCCGCTTCCCAGCTATGATTGAATATTTCCTCATAATGAGTCGCCAGAACTTTTTCATCGGTGCTCGCCGCCGACAAATCAGCATCAACTGTCGGATAAAAATCCCGATACGCACTCTTTGCCAGCGCCACCGCCCGATCATACGTCTGTATTCTCGCCTGATATCCGGCATTTTCCCTCAAAGCTTGATCAGTCGCCGTGGCCAACGTATAGGTCGTCAGAGTATCTCCCGATAACTGCGCCACTACCCGCGCATCATTAATATCTTTTCTATGAACCTTGGCTCCCACGATGGCCGCCGATTCAAGATTGATACATAATTCCTCTCGATCGTCAAAAATAGTCGGAAGCGACTCCGGCTCCTTCCCCGAAATAATCTTCATGATTTTGTCTGCCGTAAATCTGCCCATGGCCCGATATGGCCTGAAACAATCCGATGCCGTCGCGTCCTTCTCCACCAGCAGTAAACCTTCTGATGTAAACGTCGGTATCTTTGCGTTCTGGGTCTCCCATATGAAATTCCGAATCTGCTCGAGTTCCAATCCCCACATTGGAGGAAGATACAGTACATCCACCTTCCCTCTTATCTGGGAAAACGAACCGAAGAAAGTATAAAGCTTCCGGTCGCTGAATTCCTTTCCCGCATGGACTACCGCTCCATATTTTCCCGCCTCGGCATAAACTTTGTCTCTCAATTTTTCAGACTCGTCCCCCGAAGGGAAATAAAGCAATCCGATTTTAACCGATGGAAACAGCCTCTCCAACGCCGCCATATCATTCTTGATTTTATTCGGCCTGTAATTGACCGTAAGATTCTTCACCTTCGGTCTTCCGGTACTGTCGACCAGCCCCTGTATAAACGGATCAAACTGACATATCCCGACAATCGGCTTATCGAACCCCGCTTCCAATAAATCCTCGATGACCCACGGTCCGGCCGCGATGACAATATCGATACTCTTATTGCGCACCACATCATGCGACATCGTCTTGCATATCTCTCTGTCCCATTCGGCGGAAAAATACCCGTTCGGGACATATACTATGTCAATACTATCTCCGGCCATCCTTTCAAGATTATGCCTTATCTCTCCCATCACGACTTTATGCATGAGATATGTGCCCCCCTCGAAATACCCAATCCTCACCGTCCTCTTGGCCGGTACCGCCTGCACACTCAGCACGAATAGCGCAACAAGAATCACCTGATATAAAATTAAATTCCTATATTTCATATTTCCTCATCCTATCAATTTCGCAGAATATAATACAAACTATCAGTTGGCATTTCAATTATATGTTTAATAATGAAATTCGGTTCAGGAAACTTGCTCAGACGCAAAGGGAAGTTCGGGACAGCCAATATATTCCCCTAATAAATACTAACGGAGTCACCCTTCATCTCGATATGCTTTCTGTCGCTACTGGTCGCCCATGGAAATGCATTCGGGAATAATGTCTTCTTGACCTCTTCCACATGACCATAATCATAATTGTGATCTTCATAATTTACATATCTCAACGTGCCGTCGTTATTGAATATGAAAGAACAAGTAATCATCTGTGAATACTCATGTCCCAACTTTTGGGCAGGGACACATGATATTTGACAGGTAATTCCATGGCCATTTCTGATTGGGCGAGGGATAACCTTAAATGATCGTTCAATCAATTGATCCTTAAAAATCGGAAAGTTAGTTTTTTCCGGCTGAGTAATGAGCTCCATGCTTCCAACATCGATGCTTAGGTCGCACCCGGTCGAGATATCCCGGCGAGCCTTTAGAAAAAAGTGAATGTCAGTCGTATCGCCAATTCTTGGCTGAGGCTCTACCAGGATTCTATATTCAAACGGTTCGTCGCTTGCGGGTTCCCGCGTCGTCATAGATTGTTATTGAATCCCCATTGAAGAAGGTGGACATCACACTCATACAGCCATCAGGCATTCCAGTTCCTTTGCCCAGATATCGCAATTCACCGTCGGGACTCAGGCACCAGCGAAAACCAATGCCAGCCTGTAGAAACATGTAATAGATATTTCTCACTGGGTGATGATAATATAACGTAATGCCCCAATGCCCTGAACGAAGAGGGATAAATTCAATGGTACCGGCAAATCTGCGGCCAACCTTATGAGGGCCAGACCAATGAAATATGGTATCACCCGTTATGCGAACCGCATTGTCGGAATAGCCTACTCTAATTTCCCAATCCTCGGCCGATATGGATGGGGTTTCTTTAGAAATCTCCAGAACAAAATCCACTTTGCATGGTTCGAGCGGTTTTGGCAGAGATTGAAAATGGAAACTGCCGACAAAAAATCTTGATTTAGGGCCAAAATCAAGGTTGGTATCTGTTTCAAAATCGCCAATGGTCGACTGAACTTGGCCATATACTATAATCGGAACCCATATTATCAAAAAGAAAAATAACAGGATTCGCATATAAATTCTCCCTATTTGAGTATAAGCATCTTCTTGGCAATCGCCCGACCATTAATTGATATTCCATGATAATAGACGCCCCAAAAAATCCGCCATTCAGTCAAATCAACCTGCTCGATACAAAAAGTGGAAATAATACCATCAAGGACGCTATCAATCCCACTGCTATAAATCCAAGCTTCAGCCAGAGCGGACGACGAGATACCCCGATCATCAGGTAAACCGGAAAAATGACCAGATAATGTCTGTATATCGACATCGTCGTGCCCGGTTGCAGGAGAAAAGAGATATAGTACAATCGCCGCTATCCATAATTCAGGTTCAATCTTGCCCTTAATAAAGAGTAGCAACGCTACCCCATACCATATTATCACTATATTCTCAGGCGATAAAATAGGCTGCTGGGTAAGACTCCTGAACATAATTTCAAATGGAATCCGCCCACGTACGCATATATTTTTCCTGAAAGTGTAATTGCAAAAAGAAATCATCAAACCGAAAATAAAAATAACTCCAGAGCATTAGCGGCCCCAGCACGAAAGGCAGAATCAAAATCACAACCCTTTTCCACGGTATCTTGATTTTCCCCGCCTTCCGCGATTTTATGGCCGACCTGATCCCCCAGACCAGCGGTATCACCGCAAATAATATTCCAGTCGGATATGTCAGCGAAATAGCGACCGCTGTCAAAAATAGTCCCGATATCGCGCTTCATTCCCTCCGATTCATAGAAAAGCCAGACATACAGAGCAAAAAGAAACATCATTAGAGCGTAGGGGAAACCCGTCAGAAAATAGAACGACGCCGGACCAAATAATACTGCCAGCGGCAGTCACTATCGCTTCTTTCTTTCCGAATCTTCTTTCCACAAGCCTGTAAATCAATAGCAAAGACCATAGCGTAAAAACAATGGCCAGTCCTATAAACGTTGCACGTGACGATCCACCCAAAATCGGTCTGAATAATTTGATCACCATCGGCCAGAATGGATACCATCCCGCATTGCCGCATATTTTCCCCGCCGGATACTCAACCCCCGGCGTGCATGGATAAACCTGATACCCCGATTCCGAAATACTTACATAATGAGCAATATCCCACACCGGCATGAAAAGAAAATAATTACCCTTCAGCGCCGAAATCCCGACATACAAACCGATGAATAATAGGAATATAATTGTCGGGATAAGATACTTCTTCATCTTTGCTTCATGGCCTCAGATCAGGCCCTAAAGTATCTACCTGCCGATCAATTTGGCAAACAATTTTTTTGTATATAATATAGTGACAAGAAGACTTTGCCGGCTAAATACGCCGGACAACCACTCTGTCAATCAGAGCCATAACCATGAAAACGAGAATCGCCGACAGAATCAATGTATAATTACCATTGATTCCTGTGCCAAGCCCTGAAAATGCCGCCTTAATGGGCAGTTGGCTAATACCATCGACAAACGGCTCATAAATCGCCTTCAGGAACGGCTTGATATCTATAAAGAAGAAGAAAATGACAAAAGCAATGCCCACTCCTGCAAGTGCAAATAGCTTCGTCATCGGATTTGATGATGATTTTACCCTTTCCTGCTCTAATCCGCGCGACCACCGATTTTTGAAAATCTTTCGAAAGCTTGAATTCAGTCTCATCCTTTAATCCGCTGAACATTTTCTGATACAGAACAAATGCCTCACGGCACTGAGGGCATCCCTCCAGATGCTGTCGCATTGATTCACCTTTGCCCTGGATTTTTCCGTCAGCATATTCCTGTAACTCTTCGTCACTGGGATGTTTTACGAGCATAAATCCTCCTGACGGTATCTTACCATCAATCTATCTTTCAGCATCTTCCGCGCCCTGAAAAGATAATTCTTAACCGTGCCGATCGGAAGACCCGTAATCTCCACAATCTCATTATAACTCATATCGTCAAGATGATAAAGCGTTATAATAGCGCGATAGCTCCCCGGAAGCTTTCCGATCTCCATCTGCAACAGCGATGAAATATCGGTCGCCTCGGCCCTCTGGTCAGGTGAAATATTATTGTCATCCTGTATTTCCAACTGCTTCTGCTCCGATATAATATCCTCGAATAACGGTTCTTTCCTTTTCTGTAGGTAATTGACACAATTATTATATGCTATTGCCGCTACCCAGGTCGATAGCTTTGATGAAAAATGGAAATTATTCAGATTTTTATAAATCTTCATAAAGACTTCCTGGCAGATATCCTCTCTCTCTTCCACATTCCGTACCATTCTGAAAACGATATGACTGACCAATTTCTTATATTTTTCCACGAATATCTCAAATGCTCGAACTTCTCCATCCAATACCTTCCTAACCAGAAGGCGGTCGTCGTTCACTCGGGCGTCGTCCATATTCATTCGACCACAATATTATCTCAAAGGTTGCAACATTTTATTTATTAAGGCGGTCTAATTTAATCGAAAACCTAAATTGAAAGGAGATTCAAATGGGACATTTCTGGGAAATTCTGCCGCCAATGGCCTTCTTTATCGTAGCCGCCTGGGTGGTAAAAATCATACTCGACCATAAAACCCGTCAGAAATTAATCGACAAGGGACTCATGGACGAAAATATCAAGTTCCTCTA
Source organism: uncultured candidate division Zixibacteria bacterium (assembly GCA_963813655.1). Taxonomy (GTDB): domain Bacteria; phylum Zixibacteria; class MSB-5A5; order GN15; family PGXB01; genus CAWEZN01. The sequence goes on from CAWEZN010000011.1 coordinate 410,855, forward strand.
TTCGGACAAGCTGGCAAGAAACGGTCACTCATCATTGAAATGGGGCATGGTCTCCGTGGCCGTCGGAGTAGCCGTAATCATTGGTATGTATGCCCCGGACGATGACGGAAAGCTGACCGTTGGAGCCATGTTCACGCTGGCCGGCTTGGCCCTGATAATCTATTACTTTATCGCCTCACGTCTGTTTAAGGACAAAAATGGGGGGACTTCAAAGCTGTAACCCAATTCTGCAGTTGAATTGCACCTATTAAACAATTAGCTTCGACGCAAACAGGAGGTTGAAATATGAAGATTGGTAAGGCGATTTCCGTCGCGATGATTGTTGTGGCTCTCGCGTGGACGCTCTTGATCTGCCCGCCGGTGGCGTCCGCTCAGGATAATAAGAATATCTCCGGTCAGTGGGATGGCTCCATCAAAGTTCCCGGCATGGATCTGGGTATAAATGTCGAATTCAAGCTGGATTCCGCCGGCAACCAAATTGGTAATGTCGATATCCCTATGCAGGGAGCCGTCGATCTCCCGCTTACCAACATCAAACTCGAATACAATACCATAACCTTTGACCTTTCCGGCGTCCCTGGAAATCCATCCTTCAAGGGTACTCTATCCGATAATGGCCAAAATATCTCCGGCGATTTCTCTCAGGGCGGGCAGGCATATCCTTTTGCGTTAGCCCGGAAAGACGCCTCTCAGATACAAAAAGAGGCGACATCGCAGGAAGAAGCTTTCGCCAAACTTCGCTCTTACGTCGACTCAACCATGAAAAATTGGAAGACTCCGGGAATAGCTGTCGGCATAGTCAAAGATAAGAAAGTCATATTTGCCGAAGGATTCGGCCGCAGAAGCGTAAAAGATACTCTCCCGGTCACACCCAAAACCATATTCGCCATCGGTTCATCCACCAAAGCCTTCACTACCATGATTATGGGAATGCTCGTCGATGACGGCAAACTCGAATGGGATAAGCCGCTTCGAGAATACCTGCCGGACTTCAAAATGAAAGATGATTTCGCCAGCCAGCGCATCACGCCCCGTGACTTAGTGACCCATCGGTCTGGCCTCCCGCGTCACGACATGGTCTGGTACAATAATCTGATATCCTCTCGCAAAGACCTCGTGAGCCGCATTCAGTATCTGGAGCCGAACAAAGATTTCCGAACTGATTTTCAATATCAAAACCTGATGTTTCTCACCGCCGGTTATCTCGTGGAGCAAATTACCGGTGACACCTGGGAAAATGCCGTCCTTAAAAGAATTCTTGAACCTCTTGAAATGCGCTCCACTAACTTTTCTGTGCTCGAATCGATGAAAGCTCCCGATTTTGCCCTGCCTTACAAAGATGAAGACAGCGCCGTGAAAGAAATCCCCTTCAGAAATATCACCGTCATGGGCCCCGCCGGATCGATCAACTCCAACTTGGAAGATATGTGTAAGTGGATGCTTTTCCATCTCAATGACGGCAAGGTCGCCGATGCTCAGCTGATCTCGGCCGCGATGATGACCCAGATACATACCCCATACATGGCTATCTCGGCCCCTTCGCGATATCCGGAAATTTCACCGGCTTCCTACGGCCTGGGATGGTTTATTGACATGTATCGCGGGCATAACCGAGTCTATCATGGCGGAAATATTGATGGCTTCTCCGCCCTGGTTTCCCTTTATCCCAATGATAATTTGGGGATAGTCGTGCTGACCAATACCGACGGCTCCCCTGCGCCGGGAATTGTCACCAATTATGCGGCCGAAAAGATATTCGGATTGGATCCGATCGATTGGAATACAAGAATGAAAACGGAAGCCGATAAGGCTAAAGAAGCCAAATCAAAAGAGGCCGGCAAAGAACCGGATCGAATTCTCGGCACGAAACCCTCCCATAAGCTGACTGACTTCGTCGGGGAATACGAAAATCCCGGATATGGCGTAATTAAAGTTAACTTCGATGGAAAGGAATTGAACGCCATATTTAATGATATCGCTATCAAGCTCGAGCACTGGCACTATGACGTCTTCCGTTGCCGGTCGAGAGAATTCGAAGACGAAAAAATTCTGTTTACCTTTGCCGCCAATTCCAGAGGCGATATCGACAGAATATCCGCCCCCCTGGAACCCTTGGTTGGCGAAATAGTCTTCACACGAAAAGCGGGAAGCGAAATGCGCGACCCGAAATTTCTGACGCAGTTCGTGGGTGAATATGAAATATCCGGTCAGGTCTCAAAATTTGAACTCAAAGGCGACTCTGTTCTCACACTCACTCTTCCGGCCCAGCCGGTCTACGAGCTGGTTCCATATAAGGGAACGGAATTCAATATAAAAGGTCTGACAGGATTCAGCCTGGAATTCAAACGGGAGAAAGACGGTACGGTGAGTTCAGTTGTCTTCAAACAGCCCAATGGAATTTTCACCGCCATCAGGAAAAAATAGATTAGAGTTTCTGCATAGGAATTGCGTCGCGAACTGCACCCGAATATAAAAAGGCCGCCTGAGCAGGCGGCCTTTCAACTATAATATAAAATAAAACTCGAAGATTATTTCTTCTCTTTTTTCTCTTTCTCCTCTTTGCCCGGTTTGCCGCCCGGTTTGCCGCCCGGCTTGGCCGCTTTGGCAGCCTCTTCCGGTTTCTTGCCGGCTTCACCTTCAGCCGCCGCAGCTTCTTCACCTTCAGCCGGTGCCGCTTCGGCGCCCTCAACCGCTTCAGCCGCCGCAGGAGCCGCCTCAGTCTTGATGACCGTCGGCGGGACCAATGTGGCAATAGTCTGACGCAGGTCCGTCAGGATGTCGACATTGTCGACTTTCAAATTGCCGACATGAACCGAATCCCCGATCTCAAGAGCGGAAACATCAATCTCGACTCTCTCGGGAATATCCGAGGGTAGACAGGCTATTTCGATGTCTCGAGTCACATGCTCCAGAATACCTCCCGCGGATTTCACACCCGCCGGCGTACCGGTCAGATATACATGCACCGAAAGATGTAGTTTCTTTTTCATGGAGACCTGGTAAAGGTCAACATGCTTAAAAGCGCCGGTCACGGGATCGCGCTGAAGCTCCCTGATAATAACTTTCCGAGCTTTCTTGTCGTTGGCGAGATCGAGGTCAAGAAGCATATTGGTACGCCCCTCGTGGCGTATCAATCCGGCCAGGTCGCTTGTTTTCAGAGACAGTGGAAGCGGTTCAATTTCAGGACCGTAGAGAATACCCGGAATCATTCCGGTTCTCCGCACTTTGCGCGCATTCTCTTTTCCGATACTCTGTCTGGTTTCTGCCGTCAGTCTAATCTCTTTCATTTTAGTATATAAACCTCCAAATGCTATATTCGATGATCGTCACGTCAATCGTCGAAAAGTGATGAAACCGATTTCTCTCCCGAAATTCTCATTATCGCCTCTCCGAATAGATTGGCACAGGAGAGAACCAGGAATTTATCCGTCAGACCCTTGTTCTCAATATTTATCGAATCAGATATAATCATCTTCTTTATTACGGAATCATTTATTCTCTTGATTGCATCGCCCGATAAAACCGCGTGCGTGCAGATAGCGAAAATTTCGAGCGCTCCAACCTTAATCATTGCCTCCGCCGCCTGACACAACGTTCCCCCGGTATCGACCATGTCGTCCCGGATCAGTATATTTCTTCCCTCGATCTCACCGATAACATTCACGACTTCCGACTGATTTGCCGCCGGCCTTCTTTTGTCGACGATCGCCAGGCTGGCTCCGAAACTCTTGGCGAAAGCACGCGCCATCTTGATAGACCCGACATCGGGCGAAACCACCACCGGATTGGGAATATTCAGATTGGTGACAGTAATCGTTAAATACCCTCGAGGAATACAGGTGATCGTGAGGAATATCGAAAAATCCCTGAATTTGCGCGGCGTGAAGATCCATCGTGATGATTCGATCGGCGCCGGCCGTCGTAATAAGATTGGCGACAAGCTTGGCGGTGATGGCGACTCGTGGCTGATCTTTGCGTCCTGACGGCCGTACCCGTAGTAGGGGATCACGGCGGTGATGCGCGACGCCGATGCTCGCCGCGCCGCTTCGATCATTATCAGAAGTTCCATGATATTTTCCGACGGGGGCATTGGTCGATTGTATGATAAAGACGTCGGTGCCGCGAATATTCTCGTTAATCTGAACGAAAATTTCTCCGTCGGAGAATCGCTTGATCTCACAGGCGGCCAGCTCGACTCCGATGTAACGGGCGATCTTCTGCGCCAGCGGACGATTGCGAATTCCCGGCAATAAGTTTTAAATCCAGCATAATAAAAAAATCAAATTCCCTCTATCACGAGATTCTCAATCCCGCAATATCTTCTGAGCTATCCTTCCAAGCTACAAAATGGCTGGGGTGCCAGGATTCGAACCTGGGAATGCAAGCTCCAAAGGCTTGTGTCTTACCGCTTGACGACACCCCAGTGTCTTCTTTCAAACTTTAGCTTTTGTCTTTAGTTCCGCCTCGTAAGCGGCCAATACCTTCTCCTCAATCAATCGGCGAGTTTCGTTGTTTACCGGATGAGCCACATCCTGGTGTGTCCCGTCGGGCCGCTTTCGGCTCGGCATCGAAACAAAGTAACCTTTGTTTCCGGCATATTATTTTCATGCCCCGAATCACGAAAGCATTGTCGAAGGTGACATTCGCAAATCCCTTCAGCTTGTCTTCGTCCCGCAAGATGATTCTTACTTCGGTAATCTCCACAGCTATTACCTCCCGCCAAAGGTTAATAAACCCAGTCAGTCCCAAGCGGGTAGGGTTATTGGCCGAACCACTAATGCCTGCCAATCCCCCCGGGTGATTTTCTGCAAATCCTCCCTCTCAGGCATACTTTCAAACAGTCCAAATACTGTCGGCCCGGAACCGCTCATGCGGGTCAAAACGGCTCCAGTCCTCTCTAATGCATCCTTCATCTCGTTCAACACGGGGTATGAATTTAGATGCATCCTTTCAAAATCGTTGCCAATACCTTTGATCTTGCCTATCAATTCATCAAAGTTATTGGGGCACGTAAAGTTAATATTGGCATTTGAGATTGTCAAGTCCAATTTAAGCCGACCGTAACTCTCTGCGGTCGATATCGTTATCGGTGGCGATAACATGACAATATGATACTCCAACGGAAGCCGAATATCCTTTATTATCTCGCCTCTGCCGGTAACTTCTGACTGCCCCGACGAGAAAAAGAATGGGATATCGGAACCGATCTCAAGCCCGAGCTGCTCCATATTTTCCTTTGAAAGATCAAGGCCGAATAATTTTCCAATAGCATAAATAGTTGATGCCGCGTCCGACGAACCGCCTCCCAGCCCGGCCGCAATTGGAATCCTCTTTTCCAACCGTATCTTCAGTCCGCCCGGAAGCTCGAATTTTTGAAACATCATCTCCGCCGCCCTGACTATCAGATTCCCTTTGTCGGTTGGGAGATTTTCCCGCCCTTCAACAACCAGACTTATTTTGCTGTCATGCTTCTCAAATATCAGTCGGTCGAAAAGATCAATCGCCTGAAACCAGGAAAAAATATTATGGTACCCATCCTCTCTTTTGCCCAAAACCTTCAAAAAGAGATTGATTTTTGCCGGTGCGTTGACAATTGTGCTTTTCATAAATGGCGGGATTTTAAATTATTAAACCTCAATATGAATCTTTCGTCCTTAATGCGTAGATTCGTCGGCGGTGAATTAAACAGGCTCTATTGAAAAATCCAAGAGGTTTTTGATCGTGTAGGAAGAGGGTCTTGAGGGGATATTTGGCATGAATAAAACATTGATTACTTTAGCTGTGATATTTGTCATATTGCTAGCATGCTCCCCGAAGCTGTCCGCTTCAGATAGCAGTTCCTGCCTGCTGGAGGCATATCCTGACCTTAAAGCCAATGATTCCGTCAAGCTTGTTGACAATGCGGGAAAAGTAATCGAAGGAAACTTCATATCCATGGACTTGGTACGTTCAACTCTTACCCTGCATCGAATTGGACGTATAAATCCCGACACCTCATATCATCAGTCTGACATATCCAAGATAAAATATAAAAAAGTCAAGCTTCGCCCCGCGATAATGATTCTGGGAACGGGGCTGGGATTGTACTTCGGTGGCATGGTGGCAAGTTCGGGCTCCGAAAAGGGGGGAGTCAGTTTTTCGAAAAAAGACTTGACCACCATATCCATATCTGCAGCCCTGGGTTTGGTGATGGGAACGATCCTCTCTTTGGATGCTCCCATGGAAGTGACCGTGTCATGCGGGCCATGACGGGAAATCAAGTCTTTTGCGCAACGTCTTGAATCGCCCCATTCTGGAATCTGAATTATTCCAATTGCTTTAGATCCTTCCCCCTAATCGCAAAATAAATCGTCCCCGCCACCCCGCAGAAAAATGCAGCCGAAAAATTAGTCCTGGGGGAAATATTCCACAAAAAGGCGCTGGAGAGGGCGGCAATCGATACGATAACATCTCGAACCAAATAATAAACTCCGAACGTCCCCGCCTTTTCATTCTCCGGTGCCAAATCCATAATCATTGCCTTTCTCGTCGGTTCGCCAAATTCTTTCAACCCCCGCAGAACAAACGCCAGCGCCAGATACCGGAAACGTTCGTGAGTAGTACAATACGAACGGAAAGGCTGTAAAAAATCCGAACGTAACAAGAACAAATGGTTTCTTTGTATATTTGTCCGCATAATACGCGACCGGAATATAAACGAGCATGGCCGTCACCATTTCAATAGTCGTCAGTATTCCAAACTGTAATGGGGTAATGCCGTTATTCTGCACCGCCCAGACCACGACGAAAGCATAAGGAATCTGCTCGGCGAATCGGATTAAGATATCTGATACGAGCAGGTTTCGAAGAGGCGCGTTAAGATTCTTAAATGATGCCAGAACCGATTTTCCATTCTTTTTGTCCGGAATATCATTCTCCATGAAGAACCAAATAAACGCAATAGACGCTATCCCCATCATGAAGGCCGCTCCGAACGCCGTCCTGATTCCCAAAACGGTGCCATATTTGCCGATCAATAATCCTCCGACCACCGGACCGAGAGCCATCGGAATGCGCCGCACGAAAGAAATGTGCACTCACTCCCATAGTACGCTTTTCTTTCGGCATCACCTTGGAAACCATACTCATTATCGCCGGCAATGACACCGCCGTCCACGATATAAAAAATATCGCGCCCACCATAACCGCCTGCCATGACGGGAAAAAGATAACAATCAAATATCCGAACATGGCCACCACCGTAAAAAGAATCAGCGCCTTTTTATAACCGAGTCGGTCGCTCAAATAACCTCCCGGGAATGAGTATAAGGCGCTCAGAAGATTATCCATCGCGTTAAGAAAGCCGACCGACAGAGTAGTGCCGCCTATTGCCAGAAGATATAGCGGGAGAAACCGCTCGGCCATCTTTTCGCCCATCCCGATGAATATCACCATGACAATCATCGCCCCCATGCTGGCATTCAAACCGAAAAAGGCAATCATCTGCCGGGTCAGAGATTTTTTCATCTGCGCAAATTCGTGAATTATCCCGCCAAAATCAAGATATGATTGTAAAGCCAATCACTCTACTCGCATGAAGTGGGGAAATGACATGAAAAAGCGGCAGACGGGGAGAGGTTGTCCCGAAGCGTCTGCCGCTTGATTCTAAAAATCTTAAATTCTCACGGAAGCATCATCGCTGAGATCATGCTTTGCGATCTATCTATCGCTGCTCTTCCTTTTGCACTTTCACTTCCACCCTCTTTTTTCCATCAGGACCGGCCGAAACGGTAACGTCAGCGTTATTTATTCCCTGCTGAGCCAGCTTTGCCCTCACCTCCTGAATAATCTGCTCATCGGTCTTGCCTTCGGTCTCGAGCTTAAGAGGAATCGGCAGACCAATTCCCAATTTGGCGGAATCACTGCCATCCTTGCAAATGAGCGTCACTTCCTCTCGCTCTGACGTATCTCCGGCATCTTTGGACATGTCAACCATAACCTTCCGTTCGCCGCCCGGCTCGGTCGTGACCGACACATTGGCCTGATACCCGGCCTCGGACAATTTCTGTGTAAGCTCGGCCTGAATCTCGGAATCGGATTTTCCCGCGGCATCGATCTCTATTGTCCTCTGTTTATCCACGGCCTGAGCGTAGAGACTACCTGACGCTTTCTCGGTGACCATATTAATGACCGGCTCAACGTCCACGCCAGCCAGTTTTTGAAACGCCAGGCCCGCCTCCCGCGCGGCTTCACGAGTGGGCAGGCCAATAATTTTGAATTCGGCTCCCGTCATCATGATATTGATATCATTGTACCCCATCGAACTCAATACTTTCACCAGCCCTTCTGATGCCTGATTGGATACCTCCCCGATATTGTTGAACGCAACCGTATATCCAATTGTCCGGGTATATGAAAATGGGAACAGCGTGACAAAAAGAAACGCCACCAGCGCCAATCCGAATCCGGCGAGAAGGCGTGGACGGCGATTAAATTGACTCGTAATACGTGACATGATTGTTTTCTCCTCGATAGTTCTTTGCCTTGACAATGCTTCAACTTTCGCCCGAAAAATATTAAATGGAGTTTCGGACCCGGTTTGGGCATCTCTCTTTCTTGATGCAGAGCAGACCTCAGGTATTCGGAAGCGTCGGCTTCACCTGCGCAGGACGGACAAGCTTTGAGATGCTTGATCAATTCTATGTCTATGATCGCTTCCTGGTTATTCAGCAGTTGCCGTGCTTTCCGGCAGTTCATATCCATCCTCCTTGTCAGGAGCCAGGCCATTATCTGACCTTGTTTTGCTTCCATCGTTAGGCGGAATTATCGGCATTATCGCCTTCCGCATTTTTTGCCTTGCTCGCCAGAGGCGGGCTTTTATCGTCCCTTCGGGGGTTGCATATAGTTTTCCCAGTTCGCCTATTGGCCAACCCTCCAGTTCGTGCAGTACCACAAGGGCGCGTTCGTCAGCCTTGAGTGCAGACAGAGCAACTTGCAGACATCTCTTTTGCGACTGTTCCGATGCCAGATCTTCTTTCGATTGTGGCTCCTCGGCCAATTCATCCAGCCTTACACGTTTTTGCCACCACCCTCGTCCAAATCGATTCTTGTGAGTGTTGATCGCTATTCGGTAAAGCCACGGTTTGAAGGCGCCTTCATCCCGTAGCGTCCCGAATTTCGCCAGAGCCGTAAGCACCGCCTCCTGGTAGAGATCATCGCCGTCGTCGCGATTCCCCGCCAGCCGTCGGCAGAAGCTTTCGGCTTTCGGGTGTAGCGGCTCCAGAAGCTTCCAGAACGTTTCGCTATCTGCCTGCATCTGTAACTTAGACACATGTAGAATATAATTGGTTGCGAGCGGGAAGAAAATATCGGTTTTGAGCGCAGGACATTACCGCTCATAATCCCGGACTAATTAAAGCCTTACAGTACTTTTTAGCTTGACAAAATTGAAAACCCGGTCTTAATTATCATGTATAGTAAGAGTATCTATATTTTTCTGATCGCCAGTAAGGATCTTTGAAATTTATTATTGTAAATTTTGCGAGGTATGACTATGTCACGCTCAAGGCTTTTCGCAATTCTCGGCATTTCGTTGTTGGCCGTATCCGTTTTGGCCGGTTCTCCAGACGACTGGAAACTGACCGGAAATTTTGGCCGTGTCCGCTCTGTCGATAGAGCTGCTTATATCAACGCCAATAGAATTTTTATGCCTGTCTCGAATCGAGGCGATATCGGCTGGGGGATGCCGGTACCGGGCGTATACCTCACGGTCTACCCGTATACAGACATGACCACCCTGATGGACACTCTCGCCAATAAGAAGATTCTCTTTACGGCTGGCATACAGCTGGTCGGAATCGATTCCGCTTCGGATTCGCTCAAGAGCTCAGTGGCATTTTACAGTCAAAACAATTTCCGACCAGGGAATATGATGGGAGGAATCGCTGCACCTGATGGTCCTCAATACCGAGTCTATAAGCTATATTCTGACAGTTTGCAATCGAATCCTAATTACGACTATCTCAACTGGCCCGTCGACCAGGGCGCTCCGGTCGATGCACAGGGAAAACCGTTGATGCGGGGGAATCAGATGCTCTGGTCTGTCTATAACGATTTGAAGGACACTTCGTACTATCTGCCGGGAATGATGGGAATTGAAGTGCAACAGACGACATGGGCTTCCAGGGGAAGTGGGACAACCGCGTCCACTGAGAGCTATTCGATATTTTTGCAGTACAAAATTTATAATAGGGGAAATAAAACCATTAGGGATATGTACTTCGGCTCGTTTGCCGATCCTGATCTGGGCGACCCCAGTGATGATAAGGTAGGATGTGATACTCTCGACAATCTCTTCTATTGCTATAATGGAAATGATATCGACTCCATATATGGCGCCGCTCCGCCCGCACTTGGATTCAAGTACATCTATGGTTTGCTTTCTCCTTCTCCCGGTGACACTGCCATGTTTGATGGTGCCAAAATTGCCGATCAAAAAAATCTTGGGATGACAGCCTTTGCCGGATGGGTCAATCCTGCCGATTGCGGAATGCCATATTGCTTCTATCAGCGTCTTACGGGATACGACGCTCCAAATGGCACCCCCTGGGGAAACGGAACTCACTATGCCTTCCCTGGCGATCCTGTCACCGGCACCGGCGATATTGACTCGACCTCCGGGATAAGCGCATTGTGGGAGCCTGCGGCCCGATTACATTCCGACCCGGCGATAGTCAATTCGTACTCATCAAAATGGCTGTCGGGCAGGGAAGAGACAGACTTTCATCCATCACCCGACTCAGGCAGAATCTGAATCAAACCGGGGATATTTATTTCGTATGCTCGGACATGAATGGCAGTGGAACAATCAATCTGCTCGATATCAGTTATCTAATAAATTTCCTGTATAAGCAGGGTCCGGCGCCCGCTATTCCAGCAACCGGCGACACTAATGGCGATGGCAATCATAATATTCTGGATATAACTTTCTTGATAAACTTCCTCTATCGTGGAGGCGATCCGCCAATCTGCTTATAGCCGATTCAGACTGAGCTTGTCTATTGACATTTTTGACATTCTGACTTATACTTAGCATAAGTCTGCCGTAGGGCAGTACGAATACTTACCAATAGAATTCCTTCGGGAGGTCAGGTTATGTCATATAGATCAATCATCATTCCCGTTACCACCATAATATTGCTGGCATCCGCTGCTCTGGCGGCTCCGCCAACAGATATGGTGCCGGAAATTCCCGAGAACGTTACTCGGGATAGAGACAATTTTACATTTATAAACGCAAATAGAATCCTGATGTTCGTCACAAATCACGGGGTTTTTGGACGCGATATTGGCGGTTTATTCGGATATGATTATGGTACCTTTTACCCATATACGAGTATAGCCGACGTCATTGCAGGGAAGACAGCGTCACCTCTTTATGCCGCTGGGCTCTGGATTGGCGGCATAGATTCGGCTACCGGCGAACTCAGAGTAGCTATTGCAGAGTATGGCGAAGAATATGTTCCCGGTCCCATGGCCGGAGGAACCTATCTCCCCGATAATCCGGCCTTCAAAGTATACAAATTATACAAGGACAGTCTCGCAGCGCACCCCAATTCAGACTATCTCAATTGGCCGGTCAATCAAGGCGCTCCGGTCAATTCGCTCGGACAACCGGCTATGATGGGCGATCAAATGCTCTGGTCTGTATTTACTGACGCAAATCCCACTCAGCACATCAATCACGCCGGCAGTACGAATCCTCTCGGCATTGAAGTTCAGCAGACTGTTTGGGCGAGCAACTCAGTCGATGATGAAGGCCTTGTCATCAACCTCAAATACAAGATATATAACAAGGGAAATAATACGCTGAAGAATTGCTATTTGTCTTTATGGGGCGATCCCGATCTGGGCGGAGCTGGGGATGATCTTGTCGGCTGTGATACATTGCATAATATTGCCTATTGCTACAATGCCACCAATAATGACCTGTATTATGGCAACCAACCCCCGGCGATCGGATTCAAAATTCTTTACGGCCCGATAATTCCGTCTATCGGCGACAACGCCCTCTTCGATGGCCTTTCAATCCCCGATTATAAGAATCTCAAAATGACCTCCTTCACCAGGTACAGAAGTGGAACCGATCCTGAAAGTGCCTCCGAATCTTATCATTATCTGCAGGGTTTCAACGCTGACGGATCCCCATTTTCCAATGGCACAAAATATATGTTTCCGGGCGACCCCGTTTCCGGAATCGGCGACTTGGACAATCTGCCCTCCGATAAGCGGATGATGGCAAGTTGCGGCTCATTCGATTTTCGGCCCGGAGACAGCCAGTTTGTTATGGTCAGAATGGCTATCGGGAACGGTGGAGATAGGCTAAGTTCCATCACAAGATTAAGGTATATTCTAAATCCTTCCTCCGGTTCCTGCGCTGACCTTGATTCCAGCGGAGATGTCAATATGATTGACATTTATTATTTGATAAATGAACTCTATGGAGGGGGACCTGCTCCCGTACCACCCGCCAGCGGTGATGCCAATGCCAATGGATCCATTAACATCCTCGACATAACTTACATGATAAATTATATGTTCAAGGGCGGCCCGGCGCCACATTGCCTGTAAATCTTGTGATCTCCATATTCGCCGGAAGATAGGCGTTTTTTTATTGACAACGCCTCTATAGCGGCGTAATCTTAAAGGAAATAATTTCGGTGCCCTCACGGAGAGGGATAATAGGGAAGGCGGTGAAAGTCCGTCACAGCCCCGCTGCTGTAAGCGGCTACCCTGCCGACGCTCAACCACTCGTCCGAATTAATCATTCGGGGAAGGAGTCGAAAGGAGGTTCGAGGCCGCGGAGTCAGAAAACCTGCCGAGATCGAACCTTTCGCCCGAATCATATCGGGCGACCTGGTAATCTGCGCGGGCGGATATGAGGTTAATCACCAGACCAGACCCCAGGCCCGACGCGCACGCCGGGTTTTTTCAACGGAGGTCTTTATAATGAGACTCTCACTTAATCTCCTGCTTATTTTCGTTTTCGCCGTCGCGATGGGATACGGCCAGACCGAAGAGAAGCCCTATCAATTGCCGGATAGCATCACGGTGACGGCCGAGAGATTCCCCTCTCCGATCAACAAAATCATCTGGCCGACTCGCACTCTAACGATGCTCCCAAATTGCCAATAAGCTCACTCTGAGCAGTGCCCTTGACGGCGTCGCTGGCGTTGACTTGGCCGGATATGGCGCCATAGGACATTTGGCCAGCCTGATGCTTTGGGGCTCGCCGTCATCGCAAATACTCCTTCTCTATAACGGCCGACCGGTTTACAATTATGCCACCGGCGGTTTCAATCTGTCTGATTATAACGCTGATGAATTGGAAAGAATCGAAATTGTCAAAGGGACCCAGTCATCACTTTATGGCTCGGATGCCATCGGGGGAGTGGTCAATCTGATTCCCAGAATCGAGTATATCGATAAAGTCTCCGGCGGAATAACCTTCGGAAATCTGGGTCTTTTCGGATACAATCTCTCCGCCGCAAAACAATTCAATCACCTGCATTTCGATGCCGATTACGAAGGCCTCGGGGCTCGCAATTCTCGCCCGAATTCAGGCGTTCGCCGAGACAATATCTCACTCAAGTCCATCTATCTTCCGCCCAAATCGAGATATTCAAATGACATTGATCTATCGCTATTTTCAGGATTCCCTTGGTCTCCCCGGAGCAATGCCGGCTAATGCCAATATTCCTTATTATGGCAACAGCGAGTCCCAATCGATTGTGAACCATCAGACCGATCGCAATCATTCGCTCGATTTGACGCTGAAATTAGGTAGGAACGATGAATCCGACCTGGACCGACTCTCTGGAGAATTCAACATCTTTTACGATAGAAAGAAGCTCGACTATTTGGGTCGGTCCGCCTACATAATACCGCCGGATTCGTTTGATATATCAGCCCGTGATGAAATTATTGGCAGAAATTCGGGTGTCACCGCGCGCCTCCGACAACAATTTGGACACTTTAATATTTCCGGCGGACTGGAATATCTCTCTGGTTCCTCCGCCTATGATACTCAAAATCGGCAATTATCAATAGCAGACTCACAGATCACGCCGGCAGTTTCTTATGATCGAACCTACCGAAAACAGTTCAGGGACACCTATGCCTTTTGGTCCGCCGGGCGATTCGACGCAAATAAAATCTTGTCACTTGACCTCTCAGGAAGGCTTGAGCTTATCAACGGCCATAAGTTATATGATTCGTATAATTCGGGGATCCGGTTTGCCCCGGATGGATTCATAGCCGCAAAATTGGCCTATGGTGTAGCATATCGATTGCCTTCTTTCAATGACCTTTATTGGCCGGTTGATCCATACTCTGCCGGTAATCCAGTCTTAGTTCCCGAGAAAGGCCAAAATGTCATTTTTACGTTGAGCACAGACACTAAGAGCAAAGTTTCGGGCGGCGCAAATCTATTTTATAAGAGGGTGAAAGACCTGATCGCTTGGGCGCCTGTTGGCCAGATCAATGCCTGGGGCAGCCCCCGATGGACACCCTCCAATCTCAATATTTTTGAGTCGCGGGGTGTTGATCATAAATCTGGTTTGTAAGCCAGATGGCGGTCTGCAATTTGAAGCTGATATGACTATCCAGTCCGCAACTCAGAAAAATCATGAATTAATCTATTCAGGATCTGATGGTTCTCAGATTTTCGAAATCAGAAACCGGGCTGCCGCCTTTGTCCCTAAATTGAAGTCCCGTTTGGCGATCACTTCCGAATTCCGGGGCGGAAATTATACTGTAGATTTTGTCTACACTTCGCGCAGACTTAATTATTATTCGGTTTATAATTTCGATCAAAATTTTAATTCCCATATTTCCTATGTAGAAAAACAACTCCTGGCCAATCTGATAACTGACCTTCACGCGGCTATTAAAATCAATCGAATTGTATCTATCTCATTGAACATTAACGACATATTTGACCGGCAGCCTATTCGGCAGTTCGGGGGGCTTTACGACAGGGATTATCCCTCCCTGGCCGAAGCATTGACAGCAAACTTTTTTTCAAATTTTATTAAAAATTTGTTGTTTTTTTCAATCGTCCGGATATATTCGGCGTATAAAATATTGCCTTACACATAGTCCCTCCCAGAAGGATGTCGCCGGAAACGGCGGCATCTTTTTTTTATGTCAATTTTTTAAAATTGCCGCTCCGTCGAGAGATAGACTATTTCCAGACAGGTCGCTAATTCCGCTTCGATACCCTGAAATTCCTGATTCTGACCTCCTGATCCCATTTTTTTTACAATTATTAGAAAGCATCAATATAATTTCCTTGACTTAATATGTTCACTCCTGTTCTTTCCCGCTAAATTATTGTACCCCATAAAAGAGGTCATATTTTGATTCGCAGAAATTTGGCAGGAAACAGATTCGGTCATGAGCCCCGATCTTGAGAAATTCTCCGAGTATTTGACTGGCCCTCCCCGCCAAAGCGCCCCGGCCGTTTGGAAATGGCTCCTTCGCGGCGCATGGACCTTGCCCGTTCTCTTCATCCTTCTTTTTCCGCTCGCCTTCACCAATAGAGGCATATATATCGACGAGGCTTGGATCGGTCAGCAGGTTTACTCCCTGCTTCACAAGGGAGTAATAATCACCGATTTATTCCGCGATTACCCCCCTTTGGACAAGACTATTGTCATCTATCATAAGCTTATTGTTTGGATGGGAGCTCTAACGGCAACTATTTTCGGGTGGGGGCTTTATCAACTTCGTCTGGTCTCGGCCCTTTCGGGTATTGCTACCCTTCTGATGATGTATCTCTTCATAAAATCAATTGAATCTCGCCGCGCCGCCGCCATTGCCTGCCTAATTCTCCTTTGGAGTCCGGTTTTTTGGGAACAAATGCGGATTTTTCGCCCCGAAATGCTCATGACCTGCCTCGGATTCGCCAGCTTTCTAATTCTATGGGAAGCCTATATGAAAGAAAGCATTGCCCTGACTGTCCTGGCCGGCGCTTTTGCAGGATGGTCAGGATTAGCGCATCCCATTGGGCTCTTTTTTATGATTTCCGGTGCCGTCGCTCTTCTTTTTGAACGAGAATTCAAGCTTGCTTTGATTTTGGCTCTAACTTCCCTGTTTGCCTTCGCCCCCTATCTGACCGGCCTCCTTATCGACTGGCGACTGTTCTTTAGCCAGCTTTTTGACAACGGCGTTATGGCCTCAAAGTTATCTCTTGAATGGTGGCGGCCGTTCCTCAATCTGTTCAACGAGCATATGCGGATCTTCCGCGGCCCCGATACGTTTGGCATAACTATTCTTCTGATAATATCGCTCTTTCTTACCTCCCGAAAGGAATTTAAAGAGAATCGATTCTTCTGGACTTACCTCATTACCCTTTTCATCCTCGAAGGCGCCGCCCCCTTTCCCAAAATCATCAGATATATGTTGCCGGTAACTCCCTTTTTCGCTCTTGCCGCCTCACGAGCCATTAGCTCTCTGTCATTTTCCGGAAAAGGTCGGTCTCATTTTATAAATATTGTATACATAATTTGGATAGGTGCTTACGTAATTTATGGGGGTTATGCGCTCGGGGCGGCTGCCTTTGGAGAGCGAACTGCCGTGAGGGAACGAGAAACTAATCGCATGATGGCGGAAAAAATGAAAAAAACCACTCTCGTTATGGCGCCTTTTGACTTCGTCTTCGATCAAGTTGACAACTTTACCATTCAGAGTTGGTGGGGTTGTGAAGAAGCCGCGGGAGATACCCTTACCCCTCAATTTGTGAACAGATACGCCGCCAGCCGGGGCGTTGAGTATATCATTCTCAACGACATTAACCTCAAGAAATTGAAAATCGGCCCCGACGAATTGGGTAGATCGTTCCGTCAATATGCGCCCCTGTATCTTTTGCCCAAGAGAAACCGATACCTCTTGATGAAGATCCATCGAACGCCGGAGCTGAGTAGATAATTTTTTGATGTGCGGATTTTGCACACTGCTCGTGTGTAATGCTAAAAAAGCAATTGACAAGGAGTTTTTACTCGCTAAATTGCGGATGCCACCGCTGGACATCTTAATTGTTTTTGATACTACCTGATTAATGGGAAAGAATCGAAGCGCACGATGGGTCTTAGGCCTGACTGTACAACAAAACCGGAGTTGAACGGCATTATGATGAATAAGACTATAAATGGCATTTTGAAAGAGAATCCAGCCGATCTTGTTCATGAAGAATTCCAAAAAGTTGCCGAACATTTGACAAAGGGGATATGGGACGACCTTATCGACCCGGGGATCGAAAATCATCCCTTGCCCCGCACGCTCATCTCATCGGAGAGATTCCATGCTTGCGCCTCTATTATAGTATGAACTTAAGGTATAGGCCGGTTAGGTCTGCAATTTGGAAGCCTGGTATAGAAATGATATCGCCCGAATGCATGCTTCAGGGAAAATATCCTTCCTGCCATTGGAGCATTTCTGAATGGCGGGATGTAAAAATAGATAACAGTTCAATTGGAGCTTATAATGGCTTTTAGTATGAATTTCACAATTGAGGCGGATGAAAAAAGAAAGGTCGTCTTTGCAAAGATTTATGGTATATGGAAGAAGGAGACGGCCGAGGAATATCATCAGGAATTCAAGAAAGTAGTGGAGCCCCTCCTTAGCGACAGGTGGTCGAAACTTGTTAACCTTACTAACTGGAAGACCTCATATCCCGAAATGGTAGCAGTTATTGGAGATCATATCAAATGGAGTCACGAAAATAATGCCATCTATTCCGTCTATGTCGTCGATAATCCTGTTACCAGAAATCAGCTCAAGAAAATGATCTCTCACAGCGGCTATGAGGAGGCCTGTCCGATCTTTGCCACAATGGTTGAAGGTGACAATTTCCTCAAAGAAAATGGCTTCTAAGAACTTTCTTACAAGAATCGATTGAAGCCTTCGTCTGCCTCTCAGATTAGGCTATATTTTCCGACAGACCGGCCTGATCCGTCGGCGAGATTTAATCTTCTCATTGACTTACATCCATCTATACCTTATAATCTTTTAATGGTCGGGTTGAAATATCTCGTATTTTCCATGCTCTTCTTCCTCTGTCTTATCACTCCCATCGAGGCTTTGTCCTTGCTCAATTTTGAGATTCCTTCGCCGACGAATATTGCTGTTGATACAACCCAGGCCTATTTTGACAAGACCCATGATGGTCTTGGCAGTGACCTCTGGTTAACACCCGGAGATTATCTGCCATACGCCGGATTTGCTCAAACAAGCGAAATCCTGCTTTACTTGTCCTCTAATGGTGACGTCGACTCTGTGGGGATTCTCAGCAAAGCCGGAGCCGAATTCATTAAAGGGGTTCGCAATTCCTTGATGCAGATAAGATTTACTCCTGCTCTGTATGAAGGCGAACGCCGTGCATCGCTGCTTGCCGCAGAACTGCTTTTCACGGTTCAAAATAAGCGAGCTTACGCCATTCTGCGACTTCCCTTTTTGGCCTACAATGACCATAGGAATAAAAGATTAATCGACCAGACGCTCATCTTAAATGGTTTTGGTCTGCCGGGCGTCAAAAGATTCCCGCCCTATTATTGTAGCGCCAAATTATCCGACCGAAGCGATTATTATAACTTCGCCATCTATGAAATGACCCTCGATTCATTGGGAAAGCCCGTTCAAATCTTGGAGCATTGCTCCTCGAATATAGATTATTCCAAACTCTTTTCGCTGGCTCTGCTTCATGCCGAATTTCAACCCGCGTATTTTCACGGCCGGACCGTTCCTTCAAACATGTTCATCACCGTGCGATTCTTCCCTCAACTCGAATATCCAACCCACGATTGGCCGCCCATCGATGCCGGACCGGAAGCATATCCTTTCGAATATGTCAGGTTAGAATCAGCTCTCTATCTTGACTCAATAATTCATCCCGCCATCCCGCTAAACATTCCGGGCGGCGTAATTAATTGGCCGGATTTTATTTCACTGGCGGATTCCGTTTATGCCAACGTGAAAATAGACACTTTAGGTCGTATCGTTCGCCAGTCCTTTCTAATTTCGCACGGGGGGGAAATGGAGCCTCTGGTCGGCCAGATCTTGAAAAGTCTGCACTTCCTGCCTGCTCGAGACATTAATAATGCCGTGCGAATCTTTGACGGCCTGCTCATATTGAGATTTCAAAATAGTAGAAATATACGAATTGAGGCAAACTGGCTTCCCCCTGAAGCCCAACCTGAATGCCGAATAACAAATTGAATGGTTTGAATTTACAGAGTCTGATGAAGAGGGCGCCAAAAATCGACGCATTATCTGCGTTCTTCAGCTCGGCCAATCATGATGGTTCATTGCGTAAGTTATTCTCTTGTATCCCATAAGATTGGTAATCAAAATATGGCGGCGGATGGCATAAATATTGTATTGATATAATGACGCCGTCGCTCCGTGCCGGGAAGTTTTCCGGTCGACTGCTGTATAAGGTTTGGAGGAAAGGAGTATATTTTGAATTCACGACCCGAAAGATTCGTCAACCTTCTCTCGGCAATTCTTGTCTTGCTGGCCGGATTCTATGTCATTATATTCCTGCCGTTGAGAATATCGGGGACTGCACGAATTCTTATCGGCGTGATTTTGACCATATACTTTCTAATAAGAATTCGCGTCTATTGGGGAAGATATGGAAGATCGAAATCTGAAGATGTCATAGACGTACATGACCACAATAAAACTCTTGACAAAGACGCGAATTGAAGTATTATAACGTTTTGATTTTTTGGCCCTATTTGAGAGGTGTTGAGATTGGATAGGATAAGCAGAAAAAAAATCGGCGCCATTTCGATCGCCCTCGTGGTTCTTCTGACCGCCAGCCCGGCTATCATGCATTCCCAGACCGTTAATCAGGCGGTGACTGATGCGCTTAAGTCCGGTGACACTACCCTGGCGATGGATCTTCTGGACAAGGAAATTAAGCTTGATCCGACCTACGGTTATAATTATTACACACTGGGTCAGATTTACAATCATCGCGGGAAATATGCGGAGGCCGAAAAGCAATTTCAGCTTTCTTACGATAAGGGAAACAGATTCTTTGAAGGCCTATATGCTTTGGGTCTTGTCCAGCTCAAACTTAACAAGCCGGATCCGGCCGAGAAAAATTTCAACGAAGGCCTGAAAAAATCTAAGGAAATGAAAGCCCAGTTTTCCAACGGGCTCGGACTGGTTGCTCTGGCCAAGGGTGACCCCAATACTGCCGACCGCATGATCAGGCAGGCCATAGTTATTGATTCCACCAATGCTGAATATCATATCAATCTCGGCGACGCTAATTTCCAGATGAAAGTCTATGCTCTTGCTCTGGCCGAATACGAGAAGGCGCTTCTGCTCGATACCGCGGCGACTAGTGTCTATTTCCATATGGCCGAAGCCTGTCTGGAACTCAAAGATTATAACTGCGCTCTTGAAAAACTCAGAATTGTTCTTCGCAAAGACTCCACTCATGCCGAGGCATGGATGCAGGCCGGAGGAATTTATTATAAAGCCGCTCGATCCAGCCGTAACCCCGAAGAGTCCAAGCAGAGGTTCATGGAGTGCATTGGCTCGTACAAGAAATTCATTGAGCTTACCGGCGGCAAGGCTGACAGCGTCAGCGGGCGTGCCTTTTATGAAACGGCCATGTCTTATCTTATGATTGGCGGCTATAAAGAGGCCGAGCAGAGTTTTGCAACCGTTCTGGCGATCCCCGTTGTTCCGAAGGACATATATTTTTATTTTGCGCGCGCCTTCCAGGGAAATCTGGAGTACGACTCTGCCATTGTTTATTATGGAAAACAAATCGATTGGGAAAAACAGCAAACGGATGAAGTCAAATCCTCCATCGGAGACGACGAGCTTTACAGACGTGTCGGCGAATGCTATGAAAGCCTCAAGAATTATCAGGATGCCGTCACATGGTACCTTAAATCGCTTCAGGTCGATTCGACTCAGGATAAGCTGCTATACAGCACCGCCGTCTGTTATAATTATCTTACCGACTATAGAAATGCCTTGATATACTATATGAAAAGGATCGCTCTCGGCGTCGACGAGAAAAATTGGCCCGTCTATTATAACGGCTCCACCTGCGCCCTCTATCTCGCTGAGAAAAACTCTCAATCGCCCTCTTCTGGCAAAGAAACAGGCGAAAAAAGCCCCGTTGACTCGACTGGCGCCGTTGCCCCCGATCCTTTGGCCGGGAGTTGATCTGCCCAAGCTGGCCGCTGAATATCTCGAAAAGGTGATAGAATTCAAACCAGATAATATTAAAGCGATGAATATGCTCGCTTCTACCTACCTCTATCAACTCTCCGAGTGTCCCAAAGCCGTTCAATATTTCGAGAAGGTATTGGTTGCTGAACCGGATAATTGCGAGGCGCTCAAATCAATGGGATACGCCAATTTCGCCGGCTTATGTCCCAAAAACTATACCCGCGCGCTCGAATATCTCAACAAGGCCTTAAGTTGCGCCTCAAAGAAAAATAATTCCGAATGCTCCGACCCAAGTTTGCTTCTTTGGATTGCCCAGACTTATCATTTCCGCGCCGTGGACAAGCGAGAGGCGAAACAAAAAGAGGAATCCAAGCTTGATTTTAAGGCCGCCTTTGACTGGTACAATAAAGTCAAAAAATGCGATCCGGGCAACAAAGCCGCCAGTGAAGGGATCGATCAGGTTAAATTTGAGTTTTAGTTTTTTATATATATAGGAGTTCTTATGGTCGAAAACCAAAATAAGGGCACATCTGGAGATAGAAGCGCTGACCCTGATTTAAGATTTAAATATCTCGGCTTTGAAGTCAAACCAGGCAAAATCGGAAATCTCTTCCGCTCCGAGGACGAAAAGCAGAGCTGGATAAAAAGGATTCTTGAGAAAAGAAAAAGCGGGGTGAAGCTGCGCGAGGAATGCTCGCTGACCGAACCGCGCGTTGCTCCCTATGAGAGAATTGTCCTGACAATCACCTCGCTCCTGTTGATCTTCTCTCTATTTTTGCCTTGGTTTTCCGGTTACAAAGAATCTGAGGTTGCCACAATAGCCCGGGAGACGATGTTCAGCAGGAAACTTCGATATCGGGCTCAACTACCGGCGCCGGAACTCAGGCCGGTCAGAAGGACGAATCGGGCTTCTCATCTCTGAGTGCTATCAAAAAGAAGAAAGATATACACCGCGAATTTTATTCAATTTCGGCCCTGGGAGCGCTTGCATCCATTGGTGATTTTGGAGGCAAGGTCTTTTCGTCCGGAATAATCCTCATGCTCACCGGTCTTCTTTTCATCATCTACATTCTCCTCTGTCTGGGGCTGGCAGGATATACTCTTTATGCGATATATGGCCTGAAGGGCGATCCTGATGCCGTAACCTTGAATCTCAAAAAAATCCTGAAGTATAATTGGATTCCCGTCATTATATGGGTCTTCTGCCTGATCGTCTCGGTTGTCGGAGCCGATTACGGCTTTAATTCGGCGGGAATGATTAAGCAGGTCGGCAATAGTTACGGGATGGTTGCTTTCCTGAGCCTTCTGTCCTACGGGTTCTATATGTCGCTGGCCGCTTTCATCTTGAATGCCGTCAAATCGGTGGAAATATAATTTGGGAAGAATCTATTAATCAATATTTGGAGGTTTTGCACAAGTGAAACAATCATTATTCATCACCCTGAATTTCTTGATCTCTTTTGTCATTGGTTATGTGGTTTGGGGCGTTATCCTCAAATCTCAACCCGCGGGAACCATTCCTCATTCCGTCTATCAGGGCGGACCTCTGGTGGTCATGCTGATCACGATCTTCTTGATGCTTACTTCTTTTGTGGTCGAAAGGTTTATTTCTCTTTATAGAGTCGCCAAGGGCAAAAGCTCGGTGCCGGTCTTCTTCAAGCAACTGGTGACCCTGCTCCAGTCCGATGATTTTGACGGCGCTTTGGCCGCCTGCGACAAGCAGAGAGGCACGACCGCCAATGTTCTTCGCGCCGGAATCGAAAGATACCGACAGCTTAAGGGTGATAAATCGGTCGATACTGAAAAGCGAATCACTATGACACAGTCGGCCATCGATGAAGCCAATGCTCTTGAAGGTCCGCTCCTTGAAAGAAACCTGATCGCCCTTTCGACCATCGCCTCTATCGCCACCATGGTTGGTCTGCTTGGAACCACGATCGGTATGATTCGAGCCTTCGCCGCGACCGGTAATGTCGAAGGCGGCGTTATCGACGCCCAGCAGCTCGCCGTTGGTATTTCCGAAGCCCTCGTAAACACCGCCGGTGGCCTTATTTCAGGTATCCTCGGAATCTTTTTCTATAATTTCTTTGTTAATAAGGTGGATGCTTTCAACTATACAACGGACGAAGCAACTTTCGAAGTACTGCAGTTGCTGAAGGATAAAGAAGGTAAGTAATTTATGGCAATTAAGAAAAAACGGCGCGTATCTATCAGGATCGATATGACTCCTATGGTGGACGTCGCCTTTCTTTTGCTTATTTTCTACATGTCCACCACTCAGTTTAAGCCCCCCGAGGCAAAGGCCGTGACTCTGCCCAAGTCACATTCACAGATTCAATTGCCCGATAAAGATGTCATAAACATCACTGTCACCAAGCGCGACTCCATGTATGTCGACTTCCTGCAGAAGGAAAAAGTTGTCATCGATGGCAATGAAATGAACACGACCGTTCGTAAATATGCTGAGGTCGATGCCAGCAATGTTAGTTCGGTGATTAACAGGGCCAGGGCCATAAATTACCGGGCTTTGATAGTCATCAAGGCCGATAAAGATGCCAGCTTCGGCGCCATGGATGAATTGATGAATTCTATGAAAGAAAACCAGTTGACCCGTTTTTTGATTCTTACCGAGAACGAACGTGAGCTCGGCAAGAAAGCAGAGGCAGGTACTTAGAAATGCGATCTGAAAGGAGTGATATAGATGGCCGGTGAAGTAGTACAACGCGAAAAAGCCGGTAAAGGCAAGGGTCATCGACGCCCCAAACGAAGAATCTCGATTAGGATCGATATGACCCCGATGGTGGATATTGCATTCCTGCTTCTGATATTCTATATGGTCACGACGGTTTTTGCCATGCCTCAGGCCATGGAAATCAACCTCCCCCCGAAAGAGGAAACCACGGAAATTGATGTTGCCGAATCCAACCTTTTGACCGTCCGCATTGACGGCGATAACCATTTCTTCTGGAATATCGGAAATCCTGCCAAGAATCTTCCCCAGGTCGTTCCCCCTGCGAAAAATGTCCCCGATTCGCTCGGTTATGTGGTGAATGCCGATTCTTTGAGAATGCTGCTCAAAAATCTCAACTATGATAATCCCAAATTGAGCACCTTGATTCTTATCAGAAAGAATGCACGATACAATTCAATGGTTGATATGCTTGACGAAATTGATCTGCTGGAACGTTCCTGGAATGCTGAAAAAGCGAATCAACTGAAAAAGAAAGTCGAAGATCTTACTAAAGACGAGAAGTTTTCCTATCGTTACGCCATCGGTTCATGGGAAGACAGTGACGACAGGATTGTCGAGGCGGCATTGGCGGCCTCGAGAGGAGGTAGTTGATATGTCTAAAACTTCGAGTCATGCTTTTTTACCTTATGGAGCTTTCGAGCTCAAGGTCTCCTATCAGCGAAATATGCTGGCCGGAACATTATTCGCGGCCCTGCTGGTTATCGTGGTGGTATTTGGAGTTTACCTATACAAAGTTATCACCGCTGAAGAAACCGTCTATATGCAGCAGACGGTGATCAAGACCATCGCTGATCTGGGTCCGCCCCCTACGGTGGCCAAGAAACCACCCCGTATCGAGATAGCTCAGCCCAAAATGGCCGCCCCGAAGGTTGGTATTCCTAAACCGGTGGCCGACGATGAAGCCCCCGATCAAAATGTGGTTATCGCCTCCCGTGAGGAGCTGGCTGAAATTGTCGCTCCCGACGTCTCCAGCAATGTCGATCAGGGGAAAAACGACATCGTGGTCGATATTCCCAATGAGGAATATCTTCCGACCCCCGAGGAATTTGTGCCGGTCGAAATTCAAGCCGAAATGATTTTTGAGGCCCCTCTCGAATATCCACGCCTGGCCAAGCAGGCAGGGATGGAAGGAGTCGTCTGGGTCAAAGCTCTGGTCGGCAAAGACGGTGAAGTGAAAAAGGCTGTAATCGGAAAATCATCCGGTTCAACGGCCGGATTCGACGAAGCCGCCATTGCCCAGGCTGAAAAATGCAAGTATAAACCGGCGATTCAGAATGGCCGCCCCGTGGCGGTCTGGGTGACTTATAAGGTTGAATTCAACCTTAGAGACGCAGGTAAATAGGACAGAATCGGCAGATTGCGGCACCTCTCTAATATAGGAGGTGCTGAATGTCCCGCGCAATTTGGGAGGATACAGATACCGGACAAGGCACCGCTATTGACTTTAATTGGGAGGAGGAGTCAGTATGAGTGCTTTATCTGATCATGCCTGTCGGCCCTATGGCGCCTTCGAATTGAAGGCGACTTACCAGAGAAATCTGTTGTTCGGACTACTGGCCGATGTCCTTTTGGCCGCCGCTATCATCGGAGGCGTCTTCTTATATCGTGAGATTGCTTCGGAAGAAACGCAGTCGTTCACGCCTGCCAGCAAAACAATAACTATCTCTAAGGTCGGGCCGCCGCCTACAATAATTAAAAAACCTCCGCAGATCGACATTGGTGCGGCTTCCAAAGCTCTCCCCAAATTTGGCATTCCAAAACCTGTGGCAGATTATGAGGTGGAGGACCGGCAAATGGTCATAGCGTCACGCGATGAACTCAGAGATATTCTGCCCCCAAGTATGGAATCCGGCTCAGGTGATACTGAACTGATTGTCATCGCTGACACAGTCATCGATAAAGAAGATCCCTTGCCATTCACGCCGGTCGAGGTTGACGCGGATATAATTTATGCGGCGGAACCTGAATACCCAAGACTGGCCAGACAGGCCGGTATGGAAGGGGTAGTCTGGGTTGCAGTTTATGTTGATGAAAACGGCGACGTTGCGGATGCCAGAATCTATAAATCCTCTGGTTCAAACGCGGGGTTTGATGAGGCTGCTCTGAAGGCCGCGCGCAAATGTAAATTCAAACCGGCCATCCAGAACGGACAACCGGTAAAGGAGTGGGTAACTTATAAGTTTGTATTCAACCTGAGAGACGCTGACATTTAGAACAACAATTCGGCAGATTGCGGTACCTTTTGCCAAAGGAGGTGCTGTATGTTAAAAAACAGTCATCGTCAGTCATACCCTCCCGCCATAACGTCAAGTTTAGACGTCCGATATATCTATGCCGGCATTACCTTTGTCCTGCTGTCATTATTATTTTTCGGGCAACTGTCAAATACGATTGCCAACCAGGCGGCTCTGTGTCTGAGCCGTATTATTACGATAGGAAGTCCGGGAAATCCGGTCGACCTATCATTCCGTCGAGCGCAAAACCCGGCCCGAACCCTCACTCGATACATTCAATCAGCCACCTCCTCCGAAACATCTGGCATGCTCCCTCCTTTAATTATGAATTTGAAGCACACGCCCGACATTAACCAATCACCCGCTTTCTCCGCCGTCGTTGATGATACCGCTACCTATACTCAGGATGACTCTCTCGACTCCCCCCCTGAATTTGTCTGGATGAAATACCCGGATATCATTTCTCCGGCCGACACAAAAACCGCAGACTGGCAAGTTACTCTTAATGTCCTGGTCGATCCCCAAGGGAGACCTCTCAAAGCGGAGATTCTCACCGAAATGCCTTCCAATTCCGATGTCGGGAAAATAACATCCGAAGCCGTCATGAATGCCCTCTTCACGCCCGCCATAAGGCACGGCAATCCTGTACGATGCTGGATAAAGATACCATTAAAATCGATATGAACAATATTACCCGATACAGCAGAACATACAGCCCCATATACTAACTGATTCCTTAATAAGGATTAAGCGGGCCGGAATTCCTCGGATTTCTAAGAGGGATTCCGGCATTTTTTTATGCAGCTTCCTTTCCTTCGTAGGGGCAGGTCTCGCGCCTGCCCCGGTGAAAATTCATAGAAATACCTGAAAACTGTAGGCACGGTTCGAGAACCGCCCTTAATCGGGCGCATCGCGACTTGTCCGGCAATTGACGGATGCGCCCCTGCAGGGGTAACCCACCCAAGTGCGTCTTCTGACGAACTCCGGGTGGGCCTTAACCGATCATCTTGGCTAAACAAAAACCCGCTTATAATAAATTAAGCTCGCCGCAAAAAGCCCCAGCCCTATCGCCATATACATAGGGGAGAGGTAGATTTTCGGAATCGGCGAGTGCCGAAGACTGTACCCCATCAATATCATCACCGCGACGATTATATAGCTTCTCTTATTCTGAAAAGCAAAAATGCAAACCTTATCCTTGCCCGGCGCCTGCTCATATATTCGATCAATATTCTTTCGCGCCAGATTCGAAAACCCATATCGATAAATAATCGCCCCTCCCAAAACGCCGATTGCTATCACCACTGCCATCCCTGATACCGCCGCCCTCAACCAGTGAATCGACGCCGCCACCAGTGCCGCTCCTACAATCGACCAAACTGCCCCCGCCAATAAAACCAGTACCTTTCTATTTGCCGCCGGAGCTTTCATATATATATCTATCTCACCGCTTTCAAAATATCATAAATATAAACCCATATCAAGATAACGATTGACAAATCCCTCTTTCGCGTTATAATAATTCAGAAGGGATATCGGCATCTCTATGGGAATCGTCAATCTATTTCGTCGCAAATTGCCATTTCTTGCCTTGGCCTCCGGCCTGGGATTTCTCGGAATTTCAACCGCCCTCGGAAGCGATACCGAAGATCAGTTCCGCCCGCCTGATGATTGGAAAATACCTTTCTCTATAAAAATCGGCGAGATCAAAGACGCCTTCCAGGGACATCGCGTATATCTTCCAGTCATCAAGCTCCGTGGCTCCGAAGAAATTCTTGGTTTCGATTTCTTGATAACCTATGACGCCGCCGCACTGAATTTTATGAACGCCGCCCCGAATCCGACAATTTATGACAGCCCGGGAGATTATGAATGGGAATATTTCACCTATCGATTTAATCCCCTGATACCATGATATCTCCCGCGCCATCAGGCTTGCTGCGGGTTGTCGCCATCGCCGACCGGAATAATGGCTGGCACCATCCGAAGCGATACACTGTAGAAGATAACACCGTTCTGTTTACCCTGGATTTCTTTGTTTCCGCTGATCGAACTCTGGAATGCCAATCATTTCCGATCAACTTTTATTGGATTGATTGCGGCGACAATACGATTGTGTTTTCTGATCGGGATGAACACTGGGACATCAAGACAGGCATATCCCAGCACATCTTTGACCCGGACGGGAGTCGCGTCACAGATACAATGGGCGGCTTTTACAGCTACAATGGCGCACCGGATACTTGTCTTCCGGACGAGCAGCCCAGTATCACTCGCTACGTTGATTTCTATAATGGGAATATAAGTATCAATTGCAGTATGCCGATTGATTCGATTCGTGCAGTTGCTGGTGATGTCAATCTAAATGGCCTCCCATTTGAAATTGGCGACGTAGTCGTATTCTTCAATTACTTCATTGCTGGCTTAAGAGCTTTTACAATAAATGTGGATAGCCAAATCGTGGCCTCGGACGTAAACGGGGACGGAATTCCTCTAACTGTCCAGGATTATTATCTGTTGCAAGCGAGGGCATTCGGCGATACTGTGCCCGATCCATCAACGATTTACGCTCCCCTGAAGATCAGGACCGACGCTTCGAAAATGAGACTCGATTTTGGATCAACGGTTCCAGTTTCTATGTTATGGCTTTGCCTTTATTCCCCGGGACACAGTATAGATTTCAATTTGGCCGATTCGCACGCCGTGGGTGAGTTTGGAGATACTATCTGCATGTTTGCTCCTTATCGCTCAGATAAGCTTGCCGCCAGGACTGTGGAAGTTAGATATCAGGGGGAAATTCCAACATTGATCCATTGCGACGCCGCCGGACCAAATGGCGAGAGAATCATCTACAGAATCGTAAATGACAACTTGCCAAAAGACTTCAGTCTCGACCAGAACTACCCCAATCCCTTTAATTCCGCGACATCAATAACCTTTGCGTTGCCTGTTCGATCGGATTGGCAATTGCAAATATTCAATATCTCCGGCCAAATTGTCCGCTCATTTTCGGGAAACGACCTCGGCTTTAAATCGATCTTATGGGACGCAAAAAGCGACAATGGGACCGACCTCCCCTCCGGCGTCTACTTCTGCCGCCTGAAATCCGGCGCCTTTTCCGAATCCAAAAAAATGCTCCTGCTAAAATAGGTAGATTAGTAAATTCTTATGAGACTCCTGGCAAAATATAGTCTCCCTGCTTTCATTCGAGCCTTATTCTCAATTATTCTACTTTCATGCCCAGTCTTATACGGGAACACCAAAATAGAATCCCACAAATCCACGGATTCATTGGAAATCCCTTTTGCCTTCAAGATTGCTCGGGTCAGGAATATTCCAATGGATCATAAAGTATCTGTCCCGGTCATTAAGCTCCGAGGCTCTGGCGAAATATATAGCTTCAATTTCCTCATCGCCTATGATGCCAATCTGCTGAAATTTGAGAGAGTGGAGCCAAGTCACGAGCTATTCGACATTCCCGGCGAATCTGAATGGGAGTACTTTACATATAATTTAGTAACCGAAGAGGGCAACGAATCTCTGCCTGGCGGCTTGGTGAGGATTGTCGCTGTGGCGGATCAGGCCAATAATGCACATCGCCCCAAAAAATATGCCCTTGAGGATAGTACCATTCTCTTTACCTTGGGATTCATTTTCACCTTCGATAGAAATTACTCGGACAGGATTGTCCCCGTTCGATTCTTTTGGACAGACTGTGAAGATAATTCAATTTCTTTTCGATTCGGTGACCGTGCTCCGAATGAAATTTTGACCGGCATTTCATCCTATGTCTTTAATTCTTTTGGGAAGAATATTACCGATACATCCGCATCTTTCCCCACCTATTATGGGGCTCCGGATATCTGGTCAGGAAACATGCCAAGAGAGGTAAGGCGGTCGGTTGATTTTTACGACGGGGGCGTTGGACCGCTTCACGAGGATATCGATCCCGTCGGCGATGTCAATCTCAATGGGATACCATGCGAAGCAGGCGATGAGGCCACATTTTTCAATTATTTCCTCACCGAAATGGGCGCCTTCACAATAAATGAAGAAGGGCAGAGAGAGGCGACAGATTTAAACAAGGACGGAGTCCTTGTCAGTGTACAGGATTACAGACGATTGCAGATCTGCGTCCACGGCGGCCACATTTCGGATTCTACAATTTTCTGCCAATTGAAAATTAAATCACGAGATTCAACCTTAGGAATAAGTTTTGATCCGGATAGCTCGATTTCTGTCATATGGCTATGGTTCTATGCCCCCGATGCAACAATTGAATGCCCAGACTGGGCTGCCTGCTCCCCGTTTAAGGGCATGTTAAGGCTTATTGCGCCATTTCCGGATCGCGTACTTGCGCCCGGCACAATGGAAATAAAATATCGCGGGGAGACACCCAAATTGATTCGATGCGACGCCGCCGGTCCGAAAGGTGAGAAAATCGAATTCAATATAATTGGAGATATTCTTCCAGGGACCTTTTCTCTCAGTCAAAACTATCCCAATCCCTTCAATTCATCTACCTCAATCACTTTTGGATTAGCCTTTAAAGCGTTCTGGTCGCTGGAGATATTCAATATAGCTGACCGGTTGGTTCGATCGTTCTCCGGCATCGATTATGGCTTCAAAACGATCGTATGGGATGGTCGCGACAATGACGGAAATATTCTGCCCTCTGGTGTCTATGTTTATTGTCTGAAAGCCGGCGATTTCATCCCGATCGTATGGGATGGTCGCGACAATGACGGGAATACTCTCTCCTCTGACATCTATGTCTATCGTCTGGAAGCAGACGAATTCATCCAATCGAAGAAGATCCTTCTGCTAAAGTAGACTCCGTTGCGTGCTAATACCATATATTGTCCTCACCATAACCGTATCCCATACATATTGATAGCATAAAAAATCCCAAAATATCTCAAAAAAATGCCTTGACAACTGCACAAATGTGCAGTATTTTTGTTATAGGTCGATAGAAGATATAGAAAGGATAAAAACATGTTGGGCCACAATATCAATTCAACAGAATCAGCGGCAATCACACCGGCCGCAGTTGCCCTTCCGTCCATAGATAAAACCGATGGCATCATCACCGACATCTTCTGCCCCGATTGCGGCATGGAACTGATTCGTTTGGGCGCCTGCTTCGCGTGCCCCACCTGCGGTTTTGGAAGTTGTGGTTGAAACTATTCGCGGGGGTTTAATAAATCGAACCCCGATTAAAAGAGGAGGCTTATGCGACTGAAAGAACTCTTAAAATATAATATCCCCGACCTCGTCATCGACGCTTGGAAAAGCCGACAGGGGGACTATCTTCTCCCTCTGCAGGAAAATGCCGTCCGTGCCGGACTGCTGAGCAATGATTCTCACGATCAGCCGCAAAATATCCTTATATCCGCCCCCACTTCGTCGGGGAAATCGTTCTGCGGCGAAATCGCCGCCATGGGAGCCTTATTGAGCCGCAAAAAAGCCGTCATGCTTCTTCCGCTGAAATCAATCGCCGAAGAAAAATATAATTATTTCTGCTCCTGCTATAAATCGATGGGGCTGAAAACCATCATCGCGACTCGCGACCATCCCGAAAATGACATTCCCTTCGAACTCGGGAATTTCGATCTCGCCTTGGCCATCTATGAAAAATTCAATCGCCTCCTCACCGTCAACCTCGATATTCTTCAACAGGTCGGTCTTATCATCGTCGATGAACTGCAGATGCTTGGTGATCCCGAGCGAGGCCCCGAACTCGAAATGGCCCTCACCAAAATCATAAGCTCCGGATATCATCCCCGAATAATTGCCCTCTCGGCGGTTATCGACGATGAATCCCAGCTGGCCGAATGGCTGGATTGCCGGGTAATCAAAGAGGCCACTCGCCCCGTCGATCTTCTTCAGGGTGTCGTTTCAGGAGGATATTTCCATTTCCGCAGTTTCAATAACGGCATCGAGGGAAGAGAGAAATTTCCTCTTGAGCAAAATTGTGACGATCTGACCGACGGCTTGATAAATTTCTTGAAAGAAGACAGCAGCCGCAAACTGATATTTCTGAAATCCCGGCGTGACACGATCAATGCCGCCTTCAAACTGGCCGCTTCGGTTGATTGGGGAGAGGCCAAAGTCGACCCTGACCCGGCTCGATGACGAAGAACCAAGCTTTCTTATTCGCTCTCTTCGGCAAACCCTCTCGCGCGGCATCGCCTTCCATAACGCCGACCTGACTCCTTCCCAGCGACAGGCTATCGAACAGGGATATTTGAGCGGCGAGATTCGCGTTATCTTTTCCACCACCACCCTCGCTATGGGAGTCAATCTTCCGGCCGAGATGGTTCTTCTCGAAACCATGAAATACAGCGCCGGGGATTTCGGCGGAAAACCATCCCTTGTCCCGATATCAGCGGCGGAGTTCCAAAATATCGCCGGGCGCGCCGGAAGGTTCGGATTGGGGTCAGCCGGTTCGCCGGGGAAAGCGATAGTCCTGGCCGGCTCCGACTTCGAGCACGAAATTCTCTGGTCGAATTATATCGAAACCCACCGTACTGCCTGCATCAAATCCTGTCTTGGCCGCTATGATATCAAGAGATATAATTCTGGATATCATCGCCTCCGGTCTGGGGTCAAGTATGGAGCAGCTAAGAAATGCTCTGGGTCGGACTTTCCATCTCAGGAATCACGATTTTTCCGACACTGTGTCGTTTGAAGAAGCCCTCGCGGATTTGACAACCGCCGGACTTGTCACCGAAAATTGCACCCCCACGCCATCGGGCTTCGCCGTCGCCGAAACCGGCCTCTCCGTCAAGAGTTATCGCCATTATGCTGATTGTCTGAAAAAGCAGCCGCCTCAATCCCTCTTTGGTTGGCTCTTTCTGGCCCTTAGCGCCGACGATTTTGATTCCGCTCGCGCCGGACTCATCTCATCGGAATATCACGGCCGCTATTATGAAAGGCTCCTCCATCAGAAATTCAGCGACCATATCAGCGAAATAAGCCCCTATATCGGCAAAAGACTCGGAAATGAGCCGCTCGATTTCCGCACCTGCGCCGTTCTCAAGGCCGCTTTCATCCTGAATGACTGGGCCGGGCAGATACCGGTCGAACAACTTGAACAGCGTTATCAACTGCATCATGGTCAGATAATCAATCTTGCAGAAAATGCCGCTTGGCTTCTGACATCGCTCGCCAGAGTCATTTATGCCGACGACTGCAATTCGCACTTTCCGGCCCAGCTCGAGGATTTCGCCTTCACCGTTCAATTCGGGATTCCATCGTCGCTCCGCGAGCTTCACTTCCTGACCCGCGAATTCCTCAATCGTCGTGACTTCAGATCCCTCGACGAAAACGGGATACAAACCATCGATGCAATACAGCAATTTCCCCGGGAAAAATTGATTGGCATCATCAAATCCGAAGACAAGATAAATAAACTTTTTGAAATAATAGAACCCTTCCATCAGGGTGGATCCCCGATGGTACAAAAGGAGGATAAAATGAACAGGACAGCAGGTACTCGGCACAGGCACAGGATATCACCCGGCCATGGCATTCGGTTCCGCTCTCGGATTTCACCCTTCCGCGCTGGAACTCGACGGCAGCTATGCCGGGGAACGATACCTGGTCAGGGTTGACGGTTTTCCCGTCCGGTTGACCGGCAAATCATTCAAATATCTGATAAAGCTTGCCTACTCTCGACTCGTAAATGGCGAAGGGTGGCTTTACAAAGATGATATCGAGGTTGGCTTCAATCAGGCGCGTTACCTCTATCGCCTGAAACAGGAAATCAGTCACGACGGCGGATGCCCCTGGGCGGTCTTCGAGAATAATCGTCTGGGGTATTACAGATTGGACCTCGAACCGGCAAAAATAAAACTTAATCTGGATAATCTTAAGACTCACCCCGACTATGAGTTACGCCACATTGCCGATGAACTTGCCCCCCGTCTGGTCAGCTGAAAAGCATATCCGGGGATCAATGCATAGGCCTGGGGGAACTATGCCCCACGCAGGCTGTTTTCATGATGTGAAGACAGCATGGGGTTGACTTATTGGTCAGTTTAAGTATATATGGAATAAACCGATAGGATAAAGAAAAGAGCCTGTCGATGATTATAAAAAGCCGCTCACACATCTCCTGTCTGGCCTCCGATGGGGAGCCTGTTCTGCCGATTATTCCGGCCAAGACGGTCATATTGTTTCCCGGCGAAACGATTTCGCTCCAAGTCGGAAGACCCGGCAATCTTGCCCTGATTAACGAAAATGCCGGAAGCGGCAAAATGATCGGCGTACATATTCTCCCCGAGCGGTGATCCCACCTCCGAGGATTTCAAACTTCATCAGGTCGGAACAGCCTCCCGAATAATATCGGCCAAGGATGGACCCAGTGATTCCAAGATCGTCTCCCTCGAAGGAATTCGACGCATTGCTCTCCGCTCAATCGAGACCCGAGAACCATATTTGACCGCGCGTGTCGGTTTTGCGGACGAAAAACTGGAGATGACCGGAAAAGTCGAACGGTTGACTCACGAAATAGTCGACGTCATCGAACAAATAACGCAGGTTGACCCGACTTACTCCGACGAACTGGCCCATGTGATGAAATTCAATTTAGGCACTCCCGGCCAATTTGCCGACAAAATCGCCGCCGCCTTCCATTTGCCGCTCGATTCGAAACAGGAAATCCTCGAAGCCTTTCAGATTGATTCTCGGCTGAAAAAACTCATGGATTTCCTGAAAATAGAACTTGAACGCGCGGCCATTTCCTACGAAATCAAGAGAAACGTCGAGGAGAAAAACGCCGAGCGAACAGCGCAAATTCTTCCTCCGACAACAGCTGTACGAAATAAAACGACAGCTCGGCGACGAATTTCTGGAAGACAAAATCGCCCAGCAGTTGAGAAACGAAGTCAAAAAAAATAAACTGCTTCCCGGTGAAGTTCGCGAGCGAGCCTTTATTGAAATTGATCGATTAGGTCACCTCTCCACCGCCTCCGCCGAATATGGCGCCACCAAATTATATCTGGACTGGCTGCTGAATACCCCCTGGAATGTCTATGGCAATGAAGATTTCAGTCTGAAGCAGATTGAAGAGGATATTGCCGACGAATACTACGGTTCTCCCCAGATAAAAAAACAGATTCTGGAACGAATCGCCGTGCGACAACTCTCCGGCGGCATCTTTGAGGGTTCCGTCCTCTGTCTGGCCGGCGTCCCCGGCACCGGGAAAGCCTCACTCGCCCGAGCCATGGCCAAAGCCCTGAAGAAAAAATTCTTCCGCATGTCGGTCGGAGGAATGACCGATATCTCCGATATCAAAGGTTCACAGCGCAATTTCCTCGGCGCCGCACCGGGTATCATAATCAGAACCCTGCGTGATGCCGGAAGGTGCGACCCTGTCATCTTCATAGAGGATCTCGAATATTTTGCCGAGGACGCCAATACCGCGCTTCCGATGTCCCTGCTCGAAGCTATCGACCCAAGGCATAATTCCCGTTTTCTCGATAATTATATCGGGCTTCCCATTGACCTCAGCCACGCCGTCTTTATCTGTGCCGTAAAAAGCATCGACGGAATCCCCGAAATGCTCAATCACCGTTTTGAGGTTATTGAATTGCCGGGATATATAGAAAAAGAAAAAATCCTGATTGCCCGCAAGCATATCATTCCGACGGTGATGAAAAAGCATGCCCTCCGCCGAAAGGACCTCATTTTCGGAGAGAAAGGGCTTAAAAAAATAATCCGAAGCTACACCCTCGAAGCTGGCCTCCTCAATTTCCGCCGCCAGATTGAACGAATTTGTCGCCATGTCGCCAAGGAAAAGGCCAGTCATGTCAATAAAGTCTGGGTCGTCGACGAAAAAACCGTCGAGGGTCTTCTTGGCACCCCGCAGTTCATTCCTGAGAAACCGGAAAAATCATCCGAAATAGGTGTCGCCATCGGCCTCGCCTGGACCGGGATGGGGGGAGACCTCATGATTATTGAAGGCCTCAGAATGAAAGGAAGCGGGGAGGTCATCACTACCGGCTCGCTCGGCGAAGTAATGAAAGAATCAATTCAGGCCGCCCACAGTTATGTCAGGTCCAAGGCTGATGTTTTGGGAATTGATCATAATGATTTCGATAATTTCGATATACATATCCATTTCCCCTCCGGGGCGATCCCAAAAGACGGCCCCTCCGCAGGCGTCACTGTCTCGCTGGTTGTCGCCTCGGTCATGGCCGAACGGCCGATTCGGCACGATATTGCCATGACCGGCGAGGTTACCTTGCGCGGCAAAGTTCTCCCCGTTGGTGGAATAAAGGAAAAAATTTCCGCCGCCTATCGCGCGGGAATCCGCAAAATTCTTATCCCAAAAGAAAACAAGAAAGACCTCAAAGACCTCCCGGCCGATATTCTGACAAAGACCAAATTCATTTTTATCGACACTGTCGATGAGGTCTTCGAAAAGGGTCTTCTTGATTTTATCCCCTCCAGTTACACTCTCGAAAAAATCTTCGCCGAGGAAATCGAAAAGGCGAAAAATCGCAAGACCGTCCCCGTTACCAAGAGAATTGCCGCCCGCGAGGGCAAACGTAATAGTCGCTAATCTGAATCCATTTTCAATTTTATCTTGACAGATTATACCCCTTGGGGATATATTTATCGTTGAGGAACTGAGATATTCTTACCGAGGCTGGGAGAGTCCCTGACCGGAATGTTACCACAATGAACGATTCTCTCACTGGTTCTGATTCGAATTTTGAAAAGTCTTAATAGGAGTTTGTTTATGGGTAAAAGGATTGTTACCTTATTCGTTCTGGCGATTCTCTTATTCGCCGCGAATCTTTATGCTCAGGATCCGGGCATTCGCGACACTATCAGGATCGACTCAGTGAAAGTCTTGCAGGGAGGCAAAGCCGTCGTCAATGTAAATTTCTTCAATGACGAGCCTCTGGGGGGTCTTCAAATTCCAATAGTATACAGCAGCGGTGATATCTCCATCGATTCCGTTTCTTTTGTCGGATCAAGAGTGGCCTATCTTAGTACAAAGGTCGTTACTATCGCCAATCCTAGCCGGCAGGCGGTGGTTGCGGTCTTTGTGACCCTGGAACCTTACATAGATCCCGGCAATGGACTCTTTTGCCAAATCCACTTTAATATCCCCGGCGGCATCCCGGACCAGAATGTTGTTATAGATACACTCGTCTTTCCTCCCGGCAACGATCTGATGTTTATTGATGAAAATTCTGAGGCTATTTTCCCCCTCTTTAAGAAGGGGGCTATAACTGTCGGTAATCCTCAATTGCCTCCCGTCATACAGGTTAGTCCCGATTCGATGTACTTCGAAGGCTTGGCGGGTGGCTCCATACCACCAGTTCAGATTCTGAATATAAGAAACATCGGACAGGGCGCGTTGAAATGGACCGCCTCCAAGCATACGTCCTGGTTGAACATATCCCCGGCCTTCGGCACAGCCCCCTCTAATGTCCAGGTATTCGCCAATACTGTGGGATTAAGCGCAGGATATTATTACGATACAATTACGGTTTCGGATACTAATGCCACAAATGACCCCGTCCTGGTTCCGGTTAAACTTCGTGTCATGTTGCCGCCACCGATTATTCATCTGTCTCAGACATATTTTAGTTTCAGCGCTATCGCCGATTCGGCCAATCCACCCTCTCAAACACTTACTGTCACCAACACCGGTCAGGGCGTACTGCATTGGACCGCTTCCAAGCTCTCCAGCTGGCTTACTATTAATCCGACTGCGGGCGTCGACTCGGGAGATATTAATCTTTCCGTTGATATCACCGGTTTATCCTACGGAATATATTTCGATACTGTCGAAGTTTCCGATGCCAACGCTGCCAATGATCCTCAGAAGGCCGTCGTCAGGCTCGAGGTCGCCTCGGGCCTCCCTCTGCTGGCCGTCGATTCTCCTTTTATTTTTGTTGTGGTAGATCTCAGCAACCCCTTCCCATCTCCGAGAAATTTCCAGAGTTTATAACGCTGGCGGCGGGTCGATGAACTACCATCTTTCGACGAATTCTACCAGAATCATAAGCCTTTTTCCGGATTCCGGCGCCGTCCCGCAGACTGTCACTGCCACTTTCAAGACCCTTGGCGGAAGCGCGGGAAGCAACTTCTTTGATACGGTTTGGGTCTATTCCGACGAGGCGACAAATTCTCCTCAGTTGGTTGTCTTCCAATTTCACTTTGTCGATCATCCTGCCATAATAGCGCTCAATAAGGATTCTGCAGTGGCTAATCTCTATGAGTGTTCTCAGGGAACAGGAACCCAGCCGCAACCGACAAAATTCAGCATTTTCAATTATGGCACCGACCCCATGACCTTTAATTTGTCATGGAAATCCGCCTGGCTGTCAACCGACAAAATAACCGGCCCCGTCCCGAACCAGGTCACTCTCAATTTTGATTATAAACTCATGGCTCCGGGGACATATTACGATACCATCATTGTCTCAGCCATCAATGCCATCAACAGCCCCGTCAGGCTACCGATAGTGCTGAATATTCTCCCCACTTCGACGCCTCCATGGATCGCCGTCAATCCGGACACAATAATCTTCACGGCTCAGGAAAACATGCCGGCCAAGGAATTCTATCTCGACGTCAATAATGCCAATCCCGGATGCATGTCCTGGCAATTGGACGAAAATATCAGCTGGTTATTCTTCGACATCGACTCCGCTGGAAATCACACCTATCCCTGGACAATCCATTTTATGCCCTTTGCCGGTGGCGTGACGATGGGGACATATTACGATCAGTGCCTGATTTCATCTCCCACTGCGACCAATTCACCCGTCCCGATTAAATTCAAATTGCAGGTCTGGAAACTTCACGGAGACTGCAATTATGACGGCCTGGTCAATCTTAAGGATGTTACTTACTTGGTTAATTACCTGTACAAGCACGCAGCGGCGCCCAAACCGGAGGTATCAGTCGGCGACTGCGACTGCAATTTCCGAATCAACGCCCTCGATATAACCGCCATGATCGATTATCTTTACAAACATGGCAATCCCCTATGCGGCAACCCTTACTAATCTCCACTAATCATTAGTTCGCGGAAAATCGCCGCCTCGATAAAGAGGCGGTGATTTTTTTTACCCCGATTCGCTGCTTTCCATCCGTCTAATTATTGTGATAATTTCAAATTCGCCGGAATTTCGGCTTTATCCGTGGTGGATACTAATGTAACTTCTTGACAATCCGATAAATAGAAATATCTTAATGGTGTAATTGATGCTAACAAAGGATTTACCTGCCCCAGGTGGAACCAGAAATTAAAGAGAATTTACTATGAACAAGAGATTACTATTTGTAATGTCAACTTTGACCATGACCTGCATCTTATCACTCCATCCATTCATAGCGAATTCCGCCGGTGATATTGCGGGAACCGAACAGAAT
This sequence comes from uncultured candidate division Zixibacteria bacterium, assembly GCA_963813655.1. Lineage (GTDB taxonomy): Bacteria > Zixibacteria > MSB-5A5 > GN15 > PGXB01 > CAWEZN01. The sequence goes on from CAWEZN010000011.1 coordinate 450,488, forward strand.
TTAACGCCCTCCCAGATTCATTCTATCATGGGCAAGGCCAAAGCCGAGAAATTGACCGCCCTGAGAACCGCGTACAAAATGGCCCCAACTCGCCTGTTTAGCCAGACCGAATATGATGTTACTTATTATAAGATTGATCTTAAGGTAGACGTCCCCACGACCATGCTTTATGGTAACGTAAAAATGTCTGCAAAATCACTGGTAAATGGTCTCGATACGGTCGACGTCGATTTTGACGCCACTATGACCATCGACTCCATATACACCGAAAGTGGGGCGCTCCTCGAATACAGTTTTACCGGATACAAAGTAACCATTCAGTTAGACCATCCCTACGATCAGGATGCAATATTTTCATTTTATATTAGATATCACGGGACCCCGACGACCGGGGGATTCCAGGCCTTTTCTTTCACTTGGAGAAATACGACCCCTGTGGTTTCGTCATTATCTGAGCCGTATATGGCTCATACCTGGTGGCCATGCAAGGATCGCCCGGACGACAAAGCCGACTCCCTCGATATTACCGTAACTTGCGATACCGCCCTCTATTGTGCTTCCAACGGAACGCTTATCGACACTCTGCAGAATGGCGACGGCACCCATACTTTCAATTATAAAGTCCGCTATCCGATCGCCACTTACCTCTTTTCGGTCGCCATGTCGAATTACCATGTCTGGAAGGACTATTACCATTATGGTCCCACTGATTCTATGGAAATTGTCAATCACCCTTACTCCGACCTGTATGCCTATTCTCTCAGCCACTGGAATATCACCCCCTATGCCATTGGTGTCTTTGCCAATATGTTCGGCCAGTATCCCTTCTTAAACGAAAAGTATGGCCACGCGAATTTTGAGTGGGGCGGTGGCATGGAACATCAGACCGTTACGTCAATGACCGGAAGCTGGTTTGGCTTTTATGAACCGGTTGTCGTGCATGAGCTCTCCCATCAATGGTGGGGGGACATGATTACCTGCAACAACTGGCATGAAATATGGCTGAATGAGGGTTTTGCCTCTTATTGTGAAGCGCTTTACTTCGAGGTGAAGAATGGCTCCACTGCTTATCATGATTATATGGCCGGAATGGACTTCGCTCAGGGCGGAACGATTTATATTTACGACACTACTGATGTAAATGTAATTTTCGGTTCTATCGTCTATGACAAAGCCGCCTGGCTGCTCCATATGCTCAGACACGTAGTTGGTGATTCCACCTTCTTCGATATTCTCCGCACCTATTATAACAGCCCTTATAAATATAAGGACGTTACCAGCGATCAATTCCGAGGAATCTGCGAATCTCTTTCCGGAAAGCAGCTCAGTTACTTCTTCAACGAATGGCTTTTTGGTACCTACCGACCCAGATATGTGTGGTCATCCATGAATGAACTCGATCCCTCCGACGGCAAGTACTGGACATTTTTACATCTTGAACAAACCCAGACCACCGACCCGCTTGTGTTCAGCATGCCGATAGATCTGAAATTTACATATTCCGTCGCCGATACCGCCACTACCACCATTTTTAACGATGTCCGCCGCAAGATGTACCTCTTCAAAAACGATCTGCCGCCGGTCGATATTGCCCTCGACCCGCTCGTCTGGATCTTGAAGACGAGCACCAAAGTAGTCTGGAATTATCACATCATACCTTTCCCGCTGGATAGCGGACAGCAATATGTTTCCTATTCAGATTCCGTCATCGTGCGCGGCGGATCAGGTAGCAACAAATTCAAGGTCACCTCAGGCGCCTTGCCCGCGGGGCTGACTCTCGATACTTTAAGCGGAATTATTTCCGGTGAACCTACAAACTATGGTGACTTCAATTTCCGAATTCGGGCCAACGATGCTAACGGAAGCTATAGGGACTCAGCTGATTATAGTATCTCACTTCAGCCCGGAGTCGGCCTTCCCGGTGACGCCAATAACAGTGGACTGGTGAACATGCTTGATATCACTTATCTGATCAATTTCCTCTATAAATCCGGTCCCCAGCCCCCCATACGTCCGCTGGCTGATCCCGATAGATCCTGCACGATAAATATGCTCGACATCACCTATCTGATCAACTTCCTTTACAAGGGCGGCGCGGTCCCGCTCATGGGGTGTGCTTAAACCGGCAATCGAAATTATAAATGGCCGGACTTTGCTTCTGATCGCTTCCGACGGTCTGGATTTAACCCCGTTGCGGCCGGCCAGACCGGCGTCTGACTGACTCGAGATTTTGTCTCAATATTTTCTTTGCCAATCGGCATTCAAAGATTTATTATATTCGGGTCGGGAAATTACTCGCCTGCGTATCAGATACCGACTGGAAGAATACGATGAATACAAAGTACTACCGGATTTTGACCTTTGGATGCCAGATGAATATCGCCGATTCCGGCGCCCTCGCGGCCGCGATGAATGCCCGCGGGTTCCTGCCTGCCGATTCGGAAGAGAACGCCGATATTCTCATCCTGAATACCTGTTCCGTCCGCGAAAAGGCTGAGGAACGTGTCTTCGGTCGCTTGGGCGATTTGAGCGCGCTCAAGAAAGAATCACCCGATAAGAAAATTGCTGTCGTCGGATGCATGGCGCAGAGAATCGGAAGCGCCATTCTTGAGCGGGCGCCCTATGTCGATTTCATACTTGGCACCGACAGAATCTTCGAGCTCCCCGAATTTCTGGACAAATCCAACGGCGTTCCCCATATCCACACCGAATTCGGCCACGAAAAAGTCGGCGACCTCACTCCCGTGCGAGACAGCAAATATTCTTCCTATGTCACCATCATGCGCGGCTGTAACCAATATTGCACCTATTGTATCGTCCCCTATGTTCGGGGAAACGAACGATCCTATCCCGCCGATAAAATTATCCGACAAATAAACGCCCTGGTCTCCGACGGCGTCCTCGAAATTACCCTCTTGGGCCAGAACGTGAATTCATACCGGGACGATGGCTCCGATTTTTCTTCCCTCTTGAATTGCATCATCCGCGAGACCGACATAAAAAGGATCCGTTTCATGACCTCTCACCCCAAGGACCTGTCCGATTGCCTGATAAATACCATTGCCGCCGAGCCCAAAATGATGGCTCACCTCCATCTTCCTCTTCAATCCGGCGCCGACAGGATTCTCCGGGAAATGGGGCGAGGTTACTCTTTCAATCATTATCGATCCCTCACTGATAAACTTCGTTCCGTCCGTTCGGATATAGCCATCACCACCGATCTGATTGTCGGATTTCCGTCCGAATCCGAGGAAGAATACCAGCTAACTCTGAAGGCAGTGCAGGAAATTCAATTTGACTCAGCCTTCATGTTCCGGTATTCGCCTCGTGAAGGAACTCTCGCGTCGAAACTCGATGATAATATCGTCTTACCCCGAAAAGATTCGCAGATTATCCGCGCTGATCGACCTTCAAAAGGGAGTCTCTTTCCTTAAGAATCAAAACGAAATCGGCAAGATTCGATCGGTGCTGGTCGATGGTCATTCCCGGCGGGACGGCGCCGTCCTGAAAGGCAAAACCGAAGGAAATAAAACCGTGCTGTTCAACGGCCAAGAAAACGATATCGGCAAAATAAAAAATGTTAAGATAGTTTCAGCCGATAGCTGGACCCTCCACGGCGAAATGGTTGGTTAGCGTGATGTCAGGTCAGATAATTGCATCCGTATATTTTATTATCTCAATCGCTCTGTCTATCTTCATAATCTACAGACTTGGCATCGGAAAAAATCGTCAGGCTGGTGGCGGCGGATTTATTTACGCCGGCCTGATCCTGATTGTCATCTCCTCGGGCGTCAATCTTCTTCAGCAGCTGCCCGGATACTCCCAATGGTTCCTGCCCGGCTTCTACCCCTATATTATTTTCATCAAATTTATTCTTCTTGCCGCGGGATTCATCCTCCTTGCCGCAGGTCTCTCTCTTGTACTTCAGCTATTGGGGCGAAAGGGATCAGGAGGTCTCCAATAATCTGAGTAAACTGAAACTCCTGGAATCCCTTCAGCAGGAGAGCAGATTCCCCTTCCCGATGTCAGAACTGCTCGATCGCGTGCTCAAAGGTCTCTTGGCCGGCATGGAGGAAGAGGCCGGAGCATTGTTCCTCCTCAACCGCGCCCAGAGACAATTTATTTTGACCACGTCGATGGGGCTCTCCAAGGAAGAAATTTCTCTTCTGGAATATTATCCTTACGGCAGAAATATAATCAGCCAGTCAATCGAAGATGAAACTCCGCTCCTCTCTTCCGACTTCAGGAGTCTTGGCGGGCAGGCCCAGCTGGCCGTTTCGCGCTTCCGCTCCATCCTTGTCGTTCCCTTGCTTTCCGGCAAGAACAAACTCGGCGCCGTGCTGCTCTTCTCGCAGGAAGAACGACGTTACACTCGCGAGCTTATGGCCTTGATTTCGCCCATCGCCGAATGGCTATCGGAAAAGATCGAGGTAACCCGCCTGGGGCGCGAACTCGGGAAAAATACTCGTGAATTGGAAGCCAGCCGTCAGAAACTCACCGATTTCTTCGGAAGTCTGGAAAAAATCATAAGAGCCGCTCGTACACAATCTAATGCTTCGTCATTTGCGGAAAAATGCATCGGCTTGGCAGGCTCTGATGAGGTCTGGCTGATCGGTCTCACTAACGGGCAATTGCATCTCCACGGCGGCACGGGCGAGAATCCGGACTTTTCCGAGAATTTCAAAGCCGCCTTACTAAATGCTATCCCCAAATCCAAACCGCTCATTCTCAATCAGGAAGGCACCGATGACAAGGGGAATGCCCTTATAATCCGTTCTTCAGTGCTTCTTCCCATCGATGATAAAGGTAATGCTATTCTCTTCCGAAATCACGGCGGCCAGCTTAGCCTATCGGAAACCGATCTTAAAACCCTCGAGACCGTTGCCGCCATAGCAGGCCTGATCGTCCATAATATTCTCGCTCGCGCCGTCTCTGATTATAGAAGCCGCGGGCTCGAATCGATTTCGGCCGTCCTGAAAATGAAACTCTCTCCCGATCAGGTAGAAAAGGATGTTAAAGCCTTTGCCGAAATATTGAGCCGCGCCTCGACCCGGAATTCGATCGTCCTCTGTTTCCAACAGCGCGAAAATACCCTTAAATTTCTCTACTCGAATTCTGAGTGCGAGGGATTGGACGATCTTTCTCTCTCTTCCGGCGAAGGTTCGACCGGTCGTGCCATCGTCATGAGAAATAATGAGGCCGTCTTCGGAGCGACTGAGGTTGCGGAAAATCTATCCCGTTACGACGAGGAAAATCGCAATCTTCTCTATAGCTTGTTCGGCGACTTGGAACCCCCGGCCTTTCAGGCCGATTACCCGATCGTGTCTAATGGGCGAATTGATTATGTCATGACCCTCTTCAGCTTCGATCACTCCAATTCCAACAACCTTGAACTGCATCGACTCGCATCGGTCATTGTCGGGCTCATGAATCTGAAATTGGAAATCAGTATGGCCGCGCGTCCTGCAAAACAGCTCCCCGCGATCATTTTCCCCGAGGCGCCTCAGGAAATTGACCTTAACGATATCAATAACAAACTGGCCGCAATCTCCGGGTATTGTCAGTTGGCCCGGCGTGATCCCAACCTCTCCGGTGAGGTAGTCAATGCCCTCGATGCCGCTCTTAACGCCGCGGATGCAATGGCTGAACGACTGAAAGGAAAAGCGCCCGCCAAAGTTGCCGCGGTCGACATTCCAAGCGATCTTAATGGTATCATCGCGAACAAATTTCGCCTGACAAATATATCGGGTAATCTTCACATGATTTCTCAACGCCCTGTCGAGGTATCCCTGAAGCTAAAAGATATTCCGAAACTTCAGATCGCCGAGAATGAGCTGTATTCATTTCTTGATTCGGTCTGCCGACATTTCGCCGGAGATGTCAGCGAAGATGAGGTCGTTACTCTCAGTACTTATAATCAACGGAATCAGGTGTACCTTGACATCTCCCGCCATCGCAAAAATTTCCCGCCGGTCGAACCTGTATCGGGATTCGGGAAGTATTCCTCCCCCGGGACCGTATCGGGCGATTTACGAAAGGCAGACTTTATTAATCAGCTGGCGCGCTTTGGAGGCGAATTTGCCTTCGATAGATTTGGAAAAACGCCATCATATTACTCATTTAAATTTGATTTGGAGATTTCAAAGAAACCGCGTCCTCAATCCACCGGCGCGGAACCTTTGACCCTGCTCGCCGTAGATGACCAGGTAGTAATTCTTGATCTGCTTGCGGCGATGTCACAATCGCTTGGATATAAAATCCTTACTGCCAGAAATGGTCGTGATGGGTTTGCTCTATTCGAGTCGAATAGGCCCGACATAGTCATCGCGGATCTGGCTATGCCCGGGATGACCGGGCTCGAATTGGCGCAAAAAATCAAATCAATCTCGCCTGATACTCCCATTATCATTGTCACCGGCTGGGATGTGGCCAGGAATGACGATACGATCAGAAAAGCCGGAGTCGATTTTATCCTGAATAAGCCGTTTCGCCTTGAGCAATTATCCGAATTAATTACTAAAATCCGCCCCACCAGTGTCAAAAACTGACAATTTTTGCTTCAAATTTCCGTCAGTATTGCCGACTAAGTATCTAGATATGACATCAAGTAAGCCCCATTCAACGGTAATCGATATCTCCCGCGAAATATCGAATAAAAATGACCTCATGGCTCTGCCCTCAGCGGTCATGGAGATTCTGGAATCGGCCGCGAGGGATGAAGTCGGCATCGATTCTCTGGCGACTTCCATCAGTCATGACCCGGCCCTGACCGGCCGCCTTCTGAAAATCGCCAATTCCCCGTTCTATGGCTTAAGCAATAATGTCAATAGTATCCAGCAGGCGGTTATGGTTTTGGGCATTACTACCGTAAAGTGCTTGGCGCTTTCTGCGGCTCTTTTCAATCGGCAGGAGATGAAATACGATATCGGCCTTAATATTTCCACGCTCTATGGAAGCATAATATCCGTCGCCGTGACCAGCAGAAAAATCGCCGTCTCCTGCAAATATTCCAGCCCTGAAGACGCCTTTACCTGCGGCTTATTGCACGACATTGGCTTATTATATCTTCTTCACCATCACCCGAAAGAGTACCAATCTGTCCTGCTCGCTGCAAAATCGTCCGGTTCTCTCTTTGATGAGGAGAGGAAGCTTTTCCGCATGGCTCATGATGAAGTCGGTAAACTCATTGCCGAGAAATGGCGGCTCCCCGATCATTTTGTCTCATGTATTGCTAATCATAATTCCTGCGGATCCAGAGGCGCCGCGAAATTGGATGATATTGTCCGCCTGGCGGTCGCTTTGAACAGGGATGTCTGTTTTCCAACGGATCAGCGTCTTGAGGACAAAGTCACCAGAATCGATCTGATCTCTTCGCGCCTTGGAATCGAGAATCGACAGATTGATGAAATTGCCATGACCTCCGTAATTGATTCTCTCGCCTTCGCCCGGGCCGCTGACATCCAAATTGAAAGCCTTGAAACAATTCTCGCACGCGCCAATCGGGAATTATTCAGCACTTACATGGCCATTCAAAACCTCTTCCGCGAGAGGCAGGAACTTACCCGTAAGATTCTTGAGGAAGAAAGGGAGAGAGGGATACTTGAATCCAAGAAGGTCGCCATATCTACCCTCTCCCATTATATCAATAATGCCTCCATGGCCATATCGGGAAACTGTCAGGTCCTCAAGATGCTGATCGAAACCCGGAACCCGGGCGAAGTTGTCGCTGCCATGCCGAAAGTCTTGGATATAATCAGCCAGGCTGTATTTAAAATTGCGGCCGTTCTAGAAGAACTATCGGAGCTGAATTCTCTTGAGGGTATCGAATTTTTCAGCAAATCCAAGATCATCGATTTCGATGTAAGAATTAAGTCCAGGATGGAAAAAATGAAGAATGATCATGGTCTGGTACTGCCTGAAGAAGTCTCATCGTCGCCCGGACTATAATTCATTCTTCCTGATTTCATTATAGGCTTTCCTTTCTCATCCCCAATTATTATCCTAATCACCGCGGACCCAAAAATTGATTTTTTGAGTTATAGAAATATTAGAAGGAGTCTATATGAAATTTGAATCAAAGGTCTCGGACCCGGAAAAAATCAGAGCTTCGACCCTAATAAAATTTTGCACTCAGAAGGATTATAGAAACGATTCTGTCTTGAGAGCGCTGGACATGCCTCTCAAGGGTGCCATCAAGAGGGTTTACGACTGGGGCGAATTTGAGGGGAAATCAAATCAAACCGCAGTCTTCTATGCGACTTCCCCTCTCTCTGTCGATAGAATTATCCTCGTCGGTCTTGGCGAAAAAGAAAAAATCACCCCGGATTCGTATCGTCAGGCGGCCGGGACAATCTCCCGCCTTGTACCTGTAATGAAATCAAAAACCCTGGCCTTTCTTTTCGACCTGCATGACAATTCCGATGCGGCGCAGGCGGTTGCCGAGGGATTTCTGCTCGGTCGCTTTAAAATGACTGATTACATGAGCGACGATCTTGAAAATGGCAAGATGAACGATATCATTTACTTCTGTAGTCCGGTCAAGTCCAGGATAGTCGCCATCGAGCATGGAATGAAAAAAGGCCGCATAATTGCCGATTGCGCCATATCGGCCCGACGGCTGGCATTCCATCCCGGTAACGTTATTACACCTGTGACCTTCGCCGCCGAGGCGAAAGCGATTGCCGGAAAGAACAGACTGAAAATCCGTATTCTCAACGAAAAGCAAATTAAGGCGGAAAAAATGGGAGCCCTGCTGGCTGTTGCTCAGGGCTCCGAGAAACCTCCCAGATTTGTAATACTTGAGCATCATAGGGGAAAGGCTGGCCAGAAACCGATTGTGCTGATAGGGAAGGGGATCACCTTCGATTCAGGCGGAATTTCCATTAAACCCGCTCTCGATATGGACGAGATGAAGGGGGACATGACTGGCGGAGCTGTCGTTTTGGCAACCATGACCGCCGCCGCCCAGCTCAAATTGCCTCTGAACATCATCGGTCTTATTCCACTGGCCGAAAACATGCCCTCGGGAAAGGCTCTCCGACCGGGCGACGTCATCAAATCAAGAAATGGAAAAACCATTGAAATTATCAGCACTGATGCCGAAGGACGGCTGATTCTTGCCGACGCCCTCGATTTTGCCGATAAATATAAACCGCAGGCCGTAATCGATATCGCTACCCTGACCGGTGCCGCTCTATACGTCCTCGGTTACGCCGGCGCCCCTGTGTTGGGGAATAATAAGCAATTGATGGATGCTTTACGCGCCGCTTCCGACCAGACCGCCGAGAAGATCTGGGAGATGCCACTCTGGGACGATTACCGCGAATTGGTCAAGTCCGCTATTGCCGACTTAAAGAACTCCGGCGGCAAATCAGCCGGGACAATCACCGCCTCCGCCTTCCTCGAGAATTTCATAGGCGACTGGCCCTGGGCTCATATTGATATCGCATATGTCGACCTGGAAAAGAATGGCAAACCCTATGTCCCCAAAGGCGCCAGCGGATTCGGAGTCAGGCTATTAATCAATCTCCTCTTGAATTGGAAAAACATGCCTGCCGCAAAAGGCAGATAATCACTCCCGCTAAAATCAAAAGCCCCGCCGAAATGACGGGGCTTTTCTTATTTTTGAAAGCTCAAGATTATTCTATTTCTTCTTCGACCACGCTGGCGCCGAATTTAACCCCGGCTGCACGATCTGTTTCAGGCCATTGCCCGTTATGTCAACTATCCAGATCGCGCCGTCTCCCGTGCCGAAGGTAATCCATTTGGAATCAGGAGACCACGAAAGTGGATATGTCTGAAGCATCAATCCTGCCCCCGGCTTATAAACGAGAAATTTTTCGGACAAATCCGGTTTTGCAATATAGATCCCCTGCTTCGACACTTCACTCTGCACGAATGCTATCCAATTGCCGTCCGGAGACCAGGCCGGAGCCGTCGCTCCTGTCAGATACTTGGCCTTCTGAGAAATTTCCCCGTCGGTAATCCCTTTCAAATCCGGTGGTGCCACGACAATTCCTCCCGGATTCTTGTCTTTAAATAGCACAAATACCTGATATCCATTCGGCCCCATCGACGGCATATTCACCCAGCGATTAGGCGTCTGCCAATCACCGGTCAGATTGCGGAACGAACCCCCCATTGTGTCGATAGAACATGTCTGATATTCCGGCAGAAGCGCGTTGATCGTATTGGCATTCAAATCCTTCGTAAACACGATTCTGCTCCCGTCCGCGCTCCATTCGGGATGACGTGAACCAAGATCGCTCGTGATTCGAAACCAAAAATTCGTATTCGTTTTGGCCGAATCAAGATACCCGATGAACAGATCGTAAACATTATGCTGCCCGCCCAGATTATCCGGTCCCTGAAGATTGACCTTCCCCTTGCGAACAAAAGCAATTCTCCTATTGTCGGGCGCCCATGATAGCCTGCCGTCCGCATTTTGTGCCGCGACAACCTTAAATTGGCTTTTCCCGTCCCAGTCCATCACCCAGACATCTCCTTCACGGATGAAAGCGATCTTCCCCAGCGGCGCTCCGATCTGCCCGGCACGGGCCGCCGGAAGTTTAACATCTTCGCCACCCTGAGCCAGCGCGGTCGAAATTCCAAAAAGACCCAAAAGTAGGCTCAACGCTAATAACTTTTTCAATGTTTCCTCACGTCTTCAGTTGATTCTTTTTTGGGCTAAGATAGGGCAATTAATCCCTCTGTCAACCCAATATTACCACGAGAAGAATTTCCTCAATTCGATCTTACCCCTGGGGCCGGAATAATCAAGATTAATCCGATCAGTTGTATTATCAGGATAACTCAAATATAATTCTTCTCCTAAGCTGTTATACGATTTCACATTGTTAAAGTTCATGACTTGATAGATTACTTCAGTGCCAAGCGTAAGCCCAAGAAATCTAACCGGAAAATCAAACCCGATTCCGCCGTAAAATCCCGGGGCAGACCCCTTCAGGGGTTCGGTGGTCGCTTCCGATGTTCCCGTCGACAGATTGTAAGAACTGCTCCCCTGCCAGACCTTCCACTGTGTCATGTAGAATCCTCCGCCTCCCGTGAAACGAACCGCCAGTGAATTGAATCGGCCGAATTTGTCCGGAGGATGCATCAAATATAAATCAAAACCGCCCGTCAAACCGTAAACCTGAAGCTCGGAGACAAGATTGAATCCCTTCTGATCACCGTAAGGCGCGAGCCCAAGACTGTAATCGCCCACCTTGTTGGTTCCCATTTTCATCCAGTATTCGAACCCCAGCTTGACCCCTATCCTTGATGCCGCCATCATTCCAAAAGAAATGCCCAACTGATTCGAACGATACGCCCCATCCATTTTCATATCTGACGGATTCTGGGCGGCAACGTTGTTATCTACAAATATGCTGTACTTATTATAGGGGCTGTTATCCGAGAGTTTTCCGTATGAAAAATACCCGGTGATAAACCCAACCTTATTGATATGTTTCTTCTCTGTCTTATTCAGGAATTTTGAAACAATTTGATCCTCCGTCTGTCCAAAGACAGAACAAACCGCGCCTGACAACAGAATGAATACCCAAAATGGCACAATTTTTCGAGCCACAAGCTCCTCCTTGTGAACAAATTATATTACTCTTGATTATCGGCTTTTTGGAGGATATCCTTGAGGACTCTGAAATTCTATTGAGAGCAGCCGCTCTCCGATGCTCAAATAAAAAGGGCAGGTTTTGTCTCCTGCCCTGATAGAAAAATCAATCGTCGAAGCTCATTGCGGTTTTTCGATGATTTTGCTGTAGTCGAGTGATGCCAACTGCTTATAAATATTGTACCTCTTGTAAGCATCTTCCTGCGCCGTCTTGAGCAACTGCTCCGCACGCTCCGGCATACTGCTCACCAGTGTTCTGAAACGAACCTCCCCCAGAGCGTAATCTTTATAAGTAATCGTAGGCGCCTTGCTGTCAAGTTGCAGCGGATTCTTCCCCTGACGGATAAACTCGGGATTATAGCGATAAAGAATCCAATGTCCCGAATCCACCGCCTTTTTCTGCTCATCGAGACCATGAGCCATATCTATTCCGTGTGCGATACAATGACTGTAGGCAATAATAATCGACGGCCCATTGTATTTCTCGGCCTCAACAAATGCCTTAACCGCCTGATTATGGCTTGCGCCCAACGCCACCTGGGCCACATACACCGAGCCATATGACATCATTATCATCCCAAGATCTTTCTTCGGAATAGGCTTTCCGGCCGCCGCGAATTTCGCCACCGCCCCCATTGGCGACGATTTCGACATCTGACCGCCCGTGTTGGAATAGACCTCGGTATCAAGCACCAGAATATTGACATTCTTCCCCGACGCCAGCACATGATCCAGTCCGCCGAATCCGATATCGTACGCCCATCCGTCTCCGCCGAATCCCCATACTGATTTCTTAACCAGATAGTCGGCCAGCGTGATAAGCTTTTCCGCTTCAGGAGTACGCATCTTGCCGAGTTTTTCCTTGATCGCGACTACTCGCGCTCGCTGTTGCTCGATTTCAATCGGAGTCAACTGCCGCGCGTTCTTAATCGCCTCGAAATCCTGAGGCAACAGTTTCTCCAGAAGCTCAAGGGCGTTCTCATTCATTTTGTCGACCGCCAGCCTCATCCCGTACGCAAATTCGGCATTATCCTCGAAAAGGGAATTTGACCAGGCCGGGCCGCGGCCATCGGCGCGCTGGCAGTAAGGTGTGGTCGGAAGATTCCCGCCGTATATCGATGAACACCCGGTGGCATTCCCGATTATTGCCCTGTCGCCGAATAGCTGGCTGGCCAGCTTGATATACGGTGTCTCGCCGCACCCTCCGCACGCTCCCGAAAACTCAAAGAGCGGTCTGACCAGCTGACTCCCTTTGACCGTTTCGATATTGAAAAGAGCCGGATCCGTTTCCGGAATTGAAAGGAAAAAGTCCCAATTTTTAGCCTCTTGTGCCCTTAGGGGCATCTGCGGAGACATATTAATCGCCCGATGGTCTGTCTTATTGCCCGTCTCATCTTTTCCGAATACCGGGCAGGCCTGAACGCACAATTCACAACCTGTACAATCTTCCGGAGCAACCTGAAGCGTATATTTCAAACCTTCGTATTGCTTGGTTTTGGCATCGGCCGACTTGAAATCCTTCGGTGCGCTTTTTAGATCTTCCGGCTTATAGATTTTCATCCTGATTGTCCCGTGGGGGCACATGATTGAGCATATTCCGCACTGGATACACAGCTCCGCATCCCACACCGGGATCTCAACCGCAATATTCCGCTTCTCGTACTGAGTCGTCGACAGCGGAAAAGTGCCGTCATCCGGCATGGCCGATACCGGCAAACTGTCTCCGTTTCCGGAGATAATAGTCGCGGTGACATAACGCACGAATTCCGGTGAATCCTCAGGAACCGTCGGAGGCATCTTGATTTTGCTCGTTACATGATCGGGATAATCAACCTGACGGATATTTTTCACCGCCGCGTCGACCGACGCATAATTCATCTGGACTACCTTGTCACCTTTGTGCCCGTATGTTTTCTTCAGCGCTCCCTTGATGGCGGCGATTGCTTCGTCTTTGGGAAGTATTCCGCTGATGACAAAGAAAGCCGTCTGCATTATCATATTAATGCGCGCGCCCAATCCCAATTCTTTGCCAAGTGCTAAGGCATCAATTACATAGAACTTCGCCTTCTTATCAATGATCTGCTTCTGTACTTCGACCGGCATCTTGTCCCAGACCTCATTCGGACCATAAGGGCTGGTGAGAAGGAATGTCCCTCCCGGCACGAGCGGAGTCAGCATATCATACTTTTCCAAAAATGAAAAATTATGGCAGGCTACGAACTTGGCCGAAGTTATCAAATATGGCCGCCTCAGCGGCTTTTTGCCGAATCGCAGATGCGATACCGTCACGGCGCCCGCCTTCTTGGAATCATAGACAAAATACCCCTGTGCATAGTTATCCGTATTCTCGCCTATGATTTTAATAGAATTCTTATTGGCGCCCACCGTACCGTCCGAGCCCAATCCATAAAATAATCCCCGGAAAGTATCTTCACCCTCGAGGCTGAATGAATAGTCGACCTCAAGGCTGGTATGCGTCACATCATCGTTTATTCCGACTGTGAAATGATTCTTGGGCTGGCCGTCTTTCAGATTGTCCAAAACCGCTTTAGCCATGGCCGGATTGAATTCCTTCGAACTCAAACCATAACGTCCCCCGACCACCAGCGGATAATCTGCGAAAGGCGCAACACCCGTCTTCATCCCCTCGGATATCGCCGTTTGGACATCTATGTACAATGGCTCCCCGATTGAACCCGGTTCTTTCGTGCGATCCAGAACCACAATCTTCCGCACAGTCTTGGGAATGGCTGAGAGAAAAGCCTCGACGGAAAACGGACGGTACAGTCTGACCTTGATTAAACCAACCTTCTCTCCGTTAGCGTTGAGAGATTCCACCGTTTCATGCATCGTCTCGGAACCGGAACCCATCATCACCACGATTCGGTCGGCATCCGGAGCGCCGACATAATCGAACAGCTTATATTTTCTTCCGATTACACGGGCAAACCGATTCATCACATCCTGTACGATTCCCGGTGCCCGGAGATAATATTTGTTTACCGTCTCGCGCGCCTGGAAGAAAACGTCGGGATTCTGTGACGATCCCTTCAGGACAGGATGATCGGGGCTCAATCCCCTCGCCCGATGCGCCGCCACCGCTTTATCATCGATCATGGCGCGCATATCGTCGAAATCAAATTGATCGATTTTTTGTTCCTCATGGGACGTGCGGAACCCGTCGAAGAAATGCACGAACGGCACGCGGCTCTCAAGAGATGCGCAATGAGCGATCAGAGCCATATCCATTACTTCCTGCACCGATCCGGAGGCAATCAGCCCAAAACCGGTCGAACGCGTCGCCATAACATCCGAATGATCGCCGAAAATGGAAAGCGCATGCGTGGCCACCGTGCGAGCGGATACATGAAACACGGCCGAGGTCATTTCCCCTGCTATCTTAAACATATTGGGAATCATTAGCAGGAGTCCCTGGGATGCCGTGAATGTTGTCGTCAGAGCGCCCGCTGTGGCCGCGCCATGCACTGAACCCGACGCGCCTCCTTCGGATTGCAGCTCCACGACGATCGGGATGGTATTCCATAGGTTGACCTCGCGATCCGCCGATTTGGCGTCGGCAATTTCCCCCATATTGGATGATGGAGTGATCGGATAAATGGCGATCACTTCGCTCAGCGCATGGGCCACATAAGCGGCCGCAGTGTTGCCGTCGATCGTAACCATATTGCGTTTCACGGCCTTTGAACTGCGCGTCGCCTCTTTTTCGGTTATCTCAGTCTTATTTAACATCTCTATATATCTCCAGTGATTAGATGATCGTCGAACAAAAACTCCAGAGCTATACAGCTTTGGGTAAAGTGATATTTTTTTGCCCCTGATATTTTCCCTTCTTATCCCTGTATGACACTCTGCATACTTCTTCGGCTCCAAGGAAAATTATCTGAGCAATTCCTTCGTGGGCGTAAATCCTGGCCGGAAGGGGAGTAGTATTGGAAATCTCGAGTGTTGCGTGCCCTTCCCATTCCGGCTCAAATGGGGTGACATTGACTATTATTCCACACCGCGCATAGGTCGATTTGCCGAGGCAAATGGTAATAACATCTCTAGGTATCTTGAAATACTCCATCGACCTGGCCAGCGCAAATGAATTGGGTGGAATCAGTATCGTTTTGGCTTTGACGTCCGAAAATGAATCCTGCGAAAAATTCTTGGGATCGATTATTGACGAATTGACATTCGTAAAAATCTTAAATTCATCTGCCAACCGGATATCATATCCATATGACGATAATCCATAGCTGATCCCTTTCTTCATCTGTTTGGCGGAAAAAGGCTTAATCATGCCATGCTTGCGGGCCATTTCCTCAATCCAGCGATCGGATTTTACAGACATCTATTCTCCAACATGACAATAGTCATTCGATCAATATAAGTATAATTTATACTGCAGTAAATCAGTTTCTGGTGAGGATATTATCTAAGAAAGCTGAGCTTTCTTACACTTCATCCTCGTCATTTCGCCAATTCTGTACTTTCCAAAAACCTGCAGAAGTTTTGCTTCCGCTTCTTCGAGAATCGCGCGAATGGGGCACTCCTCGTATCTCTCACAGCGCTCCCTGCCATCCAGACATCTGCTTAGCCGATATGGTCCCTGAATAGTCTCTACTACTTCACGCATCGTGATTTGCTCGGGACTCTTGCCGAGTGTGAATCCACCCTTAACGCCGCGATGCGATCTTACCAGCCCTGTTTTGGTCAAATTTTGAAAGATCTTGGCCAGAAATTTTTCCGGGACGCACTGCTCGGTCGCTATCTCGGACAGGGTAACCACATGCTCAGGTTCTTGCATGGCAAGATAAATAATGCCCCGTATTCCGTATTCTTCAGCTCTTGTGAACTGCATAATTTACCTCAACCTATCCTGCTTCTTCGTGAAGCTTTCGGTCGATTTATACCATCATTCACCTTGTACAATAATAGATTAAAAGAGTATTAATGTCAACTAATTTGTTACTTTTTTCACAAATAGATTAATTATTTTTCAAATAGTCTGCGTTTCCAAATCCTTTGACACGTAGTATAAAATGATATATTATAGTAAGATATAGCCAATAAATATGAAAACCGAACCAAAATTCATCTGTTTTCAAGGGACATCATAAAAACGAAAATGTCATATATTAACGCCAAAGCGACCCTTTCTGCATATTCCTCGGATGCCTCCATTTATGCAATTGCCCCGCACTCCGTTGTTCTGGTCAACTCACTCGAAGATATAACATCTGCCCTCCATGCCGCCGGAAAAGATGGCTTACCTGTTTCTGTTCGGGGAGGAGGAACCGGTCTCTCCGGCGGATCCCTCGGCTCAGGATATATCCTTGACATGAGCGCCTTCAATAGAATTCTCGAAGTCAACGTCGCCGATAAAACGGTACTCACCCAGCCGGGAATTATTTATGACGAACTCAACGCCTTCCTTAAAAAATTCGGACTCTTCTTTCCCCCCGACCCATCTTCGGGCGATTCCTGTCAGATAGGGGGGATGCTGGCCAATAATTCATCAGGCCCTCGATCAGTCAAGTACGGTCTCACCTCTGATTTTGTGAAAGAACTGACACTTATAAAGCCCAATGGCGATTCAGTTCTCCTCAAGAGACTCGCCCTGGATTCTCCTGAGCTTCTTGTATTTCTTTCAAAGTTTCCCGAGTACCAGAGAATTCAGGACATTCTGCTTCGTAATAAAGATCTAATCATTTCCAGATGGCCCAAAGTCAAAAAGAACTCCGCCGGATATAATCTGAGGCAGGTCGCTGAAGACCTCGATCGCGGATTTCTGAACCTTCCCGCTCTATACATTGGCTCTGAGGGAACATTGGGGATCTTCGTTTCCGCCAGATTGAATTTGCTTTCTCTTCCGACAGACATTCTCACCGCCCGACTCTATTTCAAATCACTTGTCAAAGCCGGTGAAGCTGTCCATGATATCCGCCAACTGGCTCCTTCAGGGTTGGAAATTGTCGACGGCTCTACCCTCGATTTAATCGGCCGGGACAAATTCAATATTCCCCCCGGAGCCAAAGCCCTGCTCCTTGTGGAATTCGACGACGACATTCAATCGAAAAAAGCATCTCTTGAAACTCTCACTCAAAAATTGAACCTTGAAGCCCCTGCCGAATTCGCCTCCGATCCGGCCGCCGCCGCAGAATTGTGGCGGGCGCGCAAAGCTATCGTCCCCACCTTGTATCGTCATCATCCCTTGAAACGACCCCTCGCCTTAATAGAAGACATCTCCATCCCGCCGGAACAAATCCCCTCCTTTATTCAATTCGCGACTTCACTCTTCGATTCTCATAAACTCACCTATGGCATCTTTGGCCACATCGGTGACGGCAACCTCCATATCCGCCCCCTCTTCAACCTGAATGAACCCGCCGACTTCAAATTAGCCTCTGAGCTTTATGACAAAATTTACGACCGCGTCATTAAAATCGGTGGCTCCACAACGGCGGAACATGCCGACGGCCGCCTCCGCGCCCCCCTTCTACGGAAATTGTACGGCGACGATATCTACGAAATATTTAAAAGCATCAAACGCATTCTCGACCCTCAAAATATCCTCTCGCCCGGCGTCGTCATTAGTGAATGTGCCCTTCACCAAAAATATCGATTATGAAAAGATAAAATCATTTTGCGCCGCCTGCGGCAAGTGCAACGGCTACTGCCCCGCCTATGATATTTTCCGGCGTGAGGATTTTTCCCCGCGCGGATGGCTGCGGATTATAAACCAGTCCGGCGAGAGCCGCTCCAATCTGCAGAAATATCTCTCCTACTGTCTGAACTGCAAAAATTGCGCGATAGTCTGCCCGGCGGGAGTCGACATCGCCTCGGAAATAATTAAATTTAGATCGACCAGCCCTTCAATGCTTTCCCGATTCATCGCCCCCTTCACCGATAATGAACCATTTCTGAGCCTTTCCCTGAAATTCGGTCGCCTCCTGACACCTCTCATGGAAAGTCCATCGGGGAAAAAGATAACGACTACCCTCGGAAAAATCCCCTTTGGTTTTGACAGCGACATAAAATTCCCGCCCCATCGCCAGAACCAAGCTTCGCGACCGATTCCCTGACCGCCTATCCGACCGGGGAGAAGTTGCCCTCTTCCACGGATGCGCCGATAATCTGCTGGAATCATCGGTCGGCGACTCCATCTTCAAAGTCTTCGACAAGCTGGGCGTCAAAGTTATGATGCCGAAGCAGAAATGCTGCGGCCTCCCCTATGAAGTCTACGGCCTTCGGGAAA
The DNA here is from genome assembly GCA_963813655.1 of uncultured candidate division Zixibacteria bacterium. GTDB lineage: Bacteria > Zixibacteria > MSB-5A5 > GN15 > PGXB01 > CAWEZN01. The sequence goes on from CAWEZN010000011.1 coordinate 469,378, forward strand.
ACCTGATCAAAAAAGCCAAATTCAATATCGAAAATCTGGAAAATTTCAGAGCCGTCATCACCGGCTGCGCCTCCTGCCTGCATCGCCTGAAAGAATACAAAAATCTCTTCGACGACAACGACCCCTTCAAACCCCACGCGGAAAAATTCGCCAAAAAGTGCTATCGATATTAGCCAAATTCTCAATCTGATGAATATCGATTACTCGATTTTTGACTCACCCGAGATGACGACTGATCACCTACCACAACCCCTGCCATCTGCGCGCCGCCGGATTGCACAAAGAACCCGAGAAACTACTCTCCAAATTGAAAAATGTCAAAATCGCTCATCCCGTCTATGCCGACCGATGTTGCGCTCAGGCCGGTTCCTATGGCTTTGTTCATTTCCAGGAATCAAAGCGCATGTTTCAAAAGAAGCGCGAAGAATATCTTACCATCAATGCCGATTATCTTATGACCTCCTGCCCGGCCTGCCAGATGAAAATCCGGGCCGAAATGGGCGATAAATTTAAAGTCGTCCATCCTGTCGAAATTCTTGCCGAACGGCTGAATAATCGATAATTTAAACCGGATCAATCTTTTTGTCGGGGAATCTATATGTCCGATAATGCAAAAACCGATAAGGGACTGCTGATAATTTACACCGGCGACGGCAAAGGAAAAACCACTGCCGCTCTCGGGATGACCATCCGTGCCGTCGGATACGACTGGAATGTCTGCATCATCCAATTTATCAAGGGAAGCTGGAAATACGGCGAGCTTGATGGAATCAAGAAGCTATCTCCCAACGTTGAATTAAATGTGATGGGGGAGGGGTTCGTCGGCATTATTGACGACAAGAAATCCTTTGAACAGCACCGCGCCGCCGCAAAAAAAGCCTTCGAAATGGCGCTTGAAAAAATCTCATCGGGGAAATATAATCTCGTCATTCTCGACGAATTAAACGTCGCCGTCAATCTGGGACTTGTCAGTCAGGACGAACTCGAACAAATCCTGAATGCCAGACCGGAAAAACTCCATCTGGTAATTACCGGACGCGGCGCCACCAAATGGCTAATTGACAAGGCCGACCTTGTCACAGAAATGAAAGAAATAAAGCATCCCTTTCGAAAAGGGATCCTCGCCCAGAAAGGCGTCGACTTTTGAAAATTGCAGTCACCGGAGCCGCCGGATTTGTCGGCCGCAATCTATTACGAGAACTTCGTCGCGACGGCCACGAAATAACCGCGCTCTATCATAGGAATCCTCCTCCGCCCGAATTTGCGGATAAGATCAATTGGATCAAAGCTGATATCCACGATGTCGCCTCGCTTAAAACTGCCCTGGCCGGCATGGATATCGTGTATCATCTCGTCGGTATCATCGCCGAGACCAAGACCCTAACCTTTGAAAAAACCGTAATCGGCGGCACCCGCAACCTTATCGAGGCCTGTCTTGCCGAAAATATTAAAAGAATTATTTACCTTTCATCTCTGGGGACATCATCATCCGCCTCCACTAAATACTCTCAGGCTAAATGGAAAGCGGAGGAAACAGTCAGAAACTGCGGCCTGGATTATGTTATCCTTCGCCCATCGATTATTTTTGGCCCCGAGGATAAATTCATTAATCGGCTGGCCAGGCTGATCAAATATTCCCCTGTCATGCCTATACCCGGCGATGGCCGCCGAAAGCTTCGGCCCCTCTATGTCGGAGACCTGGCCGCCATTCTGAAGGCTCTGATGTACAGCGAGAAGGCTTTGGGGCGAACCCTCGAAATCGGCGGCCCCGAGGAATTTGATCTTCGGGCTCTTATCTCTCTCCTCAAAAAGCTCTTGAAAAAGAGGCGGTTAAACCTTTATATTCCAATTTGGCCGCTCAAAATAATTGCGGCCGGAATGGAGAAAGTAATGAAAGCCGGCTCCCCTGACAGTTGATCAATTGAATATGCTCAATGCCGGGAACACTTGCGATAATAAAGAAGTATTGGAATTATTTGGTCTCGAATTGACCAGACTCGAAGATGGATTAAAAGAATACTTGAGGTAAAATATGGCGCATAAGGAATATGATATAGTGATAATCGGGGGAGGACCCGGAGGCTTGACTGCCGGCCTTTACGCGGCACGGGCCAATAGGAAGGTCATCTTAATAGAAAAGCTAATGCCCGGTGGTCAGATCTCCAATACTGAAGAAGTTGAAGACTACCCCGGCCTTGATCTTATCTCCGGGCCGGAACTCGCTCAGAAGATGACCGATCATGCCAAAAGATTCGGGCTTGAGATCGTTTCTGATGAAGCGGTCGAAATCTACACTAATGATAGAGATCGCGTGGTCGTCACTGCGAACGGCGATAACTACATAGCCAAAGCCGTGATTCTTTCGACAGGCGGGTCCCCCAATCATCTCAACATTCCGGGCGAGGCCGAATTTGCCGGCAAAGGAGTATCTTATTGCGCCATTTGCGACGGTGCCTTCTTTAGAAATCAGGTCATTGCCGTCGCTGGAGGTGGCGATGCCGCCGTAGAGGAGGGAATGTTTCTCACCAAATATGGGACAAAAGTCTATATTATACATCGCCGCAACGAGTTACGAGCCCAAAAAATTATTCAAAAAAGGGCGTTCAATAACCCGAAGATAGAATTCATCTGGGATACTGTAGCCGAATCCATAGATGGCGATTCCAAAGTCCGTTCCTTATCCCTCCGCAATTTGAAAACGGGCCAGAAATCGACCCTCGAGATCGGTGCCATATTCGTTTTTGTCGGTTTTGTCCCAAATTCCAATCTTACTCGCGAGCCGCTTACCAAGGACAAAAATGGCTATATTGTCACCGATAGCCGGATGGAAACCTCGATAAAGGGCATTTTCGCCTGTGGCGACGTTCGAAGTCAACTCGTCCGCCAGATTACCAATGCCGTTGGCGATGGCACCACCGCCGCCGTGGCCGCCGAAAAATATATTGAAGAATTGAACGATTAAATTCGTTCTATATTTGAAGCCCGATCCCTCACACGGGCGTTATGAGGATGAGTGATTTGATGGCTCGACTTGGCTGGCAGATAATGAGAAATGCCATTGACACTTTGCCGCTATTGTGAACGGGACTGCATATTCTACACCGGGACAACTCTGGGACAGCTTGAGGCGTGTTGGATTAAATATGGCGAATTTGTTGTCACTAGGCAGGATGAGGGAAAAATGATTTCTACCGTTTGCCGATGTAAAAATCGTCACCGGGGCATAATGATTGCTGTTATAGTGTGGCATGAAGGAGCAAATCGTCCTTTGAGTTGTTAGAGATTTAGGGAGTGGTGTGTGCTGGTCTTCCAGCCACCTGACGTTAGAGTCGGGCATCCCCCCTCCACCACTCCCTATTTTTTATACCCCCAATATTCATGATGAGTTAGCCTCCGCGGGTCTTGACCTTTTTCTAAATTACGTTGCTGGTATCCCTTCACTATCATTGCATAAAGCGAATCCGCGACACAATCTTATTGAATTACATCATGGGGATAATTTGAGTAGTTCTGCCGATGATGCATGTGGTTCTCTAAAATTTCCCTTAGACACTTTTCTTATCTGTCTGCGCTGAAGTTCCTCGATCCGCTTGAGGTGCGATATCTTTAGCAAAAGCAATAATATTTTCGACAATCATTCTAATTCATTCTTCGGTTCCTGCCGATATAGGATACAATAAGTTACTATTATTGGATTGAAAAGTATGACAAGAATCAAAAGCCCCGGCCTCCTGATCAGAATATCACATCTGATCATAATCCAAATTGTATTTATCTTTTCCGCCCTTGCACTGGTGTTATTTTATCCTACAGGCAACAATTCCGTCACCGACGACTACTCGCATCAGCGCGATAACGTGTTCAACTCAACCTCTATTCTTGCAAATATGATCAGGCTGGATTCGAGTGGGATTCATATTGACTCGCAGGTCGTCGCTGAGGCCGAAAGATGCCTGAAATCCGACAAATCCCTCTTGGCGGTAGGCATTCTGTACCGGGATATGAAATCGGGAAAAGATTCATTGATTAACCTGACGCAGAAAGGAGAAGCGCCCCAGACGCTTCAAATCGCAACCCCGATTGCCAAATCAGATGTTGAACTTCTCAAATCCTCCTCAAGCTCCATTATTTCAGTGCTCAGTTCCGCCGGCGAATATCTCATTTACTATATCAGGCCTCAGGCCGCAGGCGACGACTATTTGATTCAAGTGACTGCTCGAAACACTCCCGCCGGAGCCCTCCGCAATAATCAAGCGGAAATTATCTTCCTCTTATTCCTGATATCCGCGCTTATTTCGCTTCTTATAATCAATCTGATTTTCAAGGGTATCAAAAGACCTTTGTCCCGATTGATCCAGGCATTTGAAAAAACCGCTTCCGGCGAGCAGGATCATTTGGCCGAGGAGGTCGGTGATAAGGATTTCCAGAGACTTGCGGCCGCCTTCAATAAAATGTCGCATAGCCTTTCGGAAAAGCAGAATAAACTCTCTATCGCCAATACCGAACTACTTAAAGCGAATAAATCATTGAATGAATCCGAATCGATTTTAACCGCCCTTGTCGATTACTCGCCCGACGCCATCATTGTGACTGACCTCGATGATCAGGTCATCATTTATAACCAGCAGGCCGCAAAAGATTTTGGGTATGGTCAGACCGATATGCTGCGGCAAAAAGATCCCCAATCTCTTCTCCCTGCCCGCATCACCGCGTAACCAGGCTTCGGCTGTCGGCGAGAATCCCGAGGGACAGGAAATCATCTGTCGTCGACGCGATAGCGGGCGTTTCCCTGCGCTTCTGGTTCATACGACCCTCGGCCCTGAGGGCAGTAAACCGATTGCCGTTCTCTATTTCGTGAAAAATATTTCGGAAAGCCGCAATTATCAGAATATGATTCTAAAACTCGATCGGGTCGCCTCACGGGGGAAAATGGCGCGCGACATTGCCCACGAAATCAATAATTACCTCGCTGTACTTCAGGGAAATCTGGAGCTTCTCCCCATGATTCTTGAAAAGAACGATACCGAAAAGGTCTTGAAGAAAGTGACCGTCATGAGGGAGACCGTCGGCAAAATCTCTCAATTCACCGACGGGCTGACACAGTTCAGCGACGAAAACAGTGAGTTCCGAAAAGAAGACCTCAATCAATTAATAGAAAATCTGGTCGCATTTCTTAAACCCCAAAATCGGTTCGACGAAATTCTCATTGGCACCAATCTTGCCGAGAATCTCCCGCTTGTCGAAATCGACTCCAGTCAGATTCAACTTCTGCTGGTCAATCTGATATATAATGCCGCCGAATCGCTGGCTGGTTTCGATGGTACAAGATGGATAATCATTTCCACTTCGTTCGATGAATCAACCGGTCAGGTCGACCTCAAAGTCGCCGACAGCGGCCCCGGAGTTGCTCCCGATGACATTCAAAAATTGTTCGTCAATCGTTTCTCCTCGCGGAGGAAAGGGAATGGCCTCGGACTTATTACCTGCAAAAATGTCGTCGATAATCATCGGGGCGAAATCTCCTACCATACCGGCGATGAATCCAAGGCGATCTTTGTCGCGAGAATTCCTTCCTCCAGAGAAATAAAAACCGTCAGCCAGAATCCCGTCGAGCCTGAAAAATCGGCCGCCCCTGTCAATTAATTTATTGCCCCTTACCTCATAAAAATCTAATTTGGGTCTCATGACAGATTCGGCGCTCGGCTCACCCCACGCGGGTAGAGCAAAAATAATTCTTCCCGTCCTCATCCTGCTGGGAATTCTCCTTTGCGTCCTGACCTATCTCGGCATTCAGAAAAGCAGAAGTGACAGCCTCGAATTGATAAAACAGCAGGGGGAAGCCCTCATTGAAAGTCTGACCCTCTCCTCTGATAACGCCATCAAAGCCAATTCACTCTTTGATCTTTTGGTGCAGGAGAAATTTTCCGACCTCGCCGGCTTTATCGAATCCAACAATTTCCCCAAATACTCCTCTTCGCAACTTGCCGACATGGCCTCCGAATACGGCGTCGATGCCATATTCATATTTAATCGCGAATCGAGAGTTCAGGTCTCAGGTACACGCGGCATATTTGTAGACCTCAACCTGCTCATAGACCTCATCGCGCCTCAAGTGGACAGCTTCTTTCAGGATTCCTCCAGCCGCGATGTCTTCCAACTCATCTCCGGTCGCTCCCCTTCGGAAAAATCGATGTTTTACCTGAAAAAAGCCGCCTCCAATAATTATGTCATAGCCATCGTCTCCGACGCTCTCTTCTATTCTTCCGCCAAAAAAGATATCGGCATAGGCTACCTCGTGCAGAATATTGCACGTCAGGTGGGAATCGAATACATCCTGTTTCAGACTCCCGAGGGTATCGTCTTCTCCTCGCGCGAAATAGGATCGGTCGCCAAAATAGAAAATGACTCTTTTCTTGTGACCGCTCTGGCTTCCGACAGCATATCCTCCCGCATCTATCTTTTCAATGACCGCCGCATCCTCGAACTTGTCAAACCGTTCTCATCGGTAGAATATCAGTCCGGCCTCTTCAGGCTCGGTCTCTCACTCGACAAATATTATGACATCATGGCCGGCTTTGACCGTCAGATGATCGCCCTCAGCGTCGTCATTTTTGCCGTAATCCTCTTGGCCATGCTTTATCTCGCCGGGAAACAAAAAAGAATCTTCTTGGATCGATCCTTCAAACGAATGAAATCCCTCTCCGAGAAAGTCTTCGACAGCATCAATTCCGGAATCGTAGTCGTATCGAAGGACGGTACCGTCGAAATGGTCAACAGCCAATTATTGAACATTTTCAATGTTGAAGAATCCGCCATCCTCGGAAAAAATTGGGCTGAATTCCCCTTCCATGATGTGATCCCGTTCGAAAAAACTCTGACCGGCCAGCATACCCTCGGTGAGGTCGAGTCAGTGCTGAATCTTCCCTCCGCCCGAAAATACCTCATCGTAAACCTCTCGCGCCTCACCGACCCCGACAATAAAGAAGCCGGAGCCGTCGCCGTTGTTTACGATTATACCGGCATCAAGGAACTCGAAGAGAACTCCCGCCGCAAAGAACGTCTTACCGAACTCGGCGATCTCGCCGCCGGCGTGGCTCACGAAATTCGCAACCCGCTCAACGCCATCTCCATCGCCGCCCAGAGATTGCTGGCCGAATTCGTGCCGAAGGAAAATCCTGAAGAATTCCAATCTATGGCGCGTCAGATCAGAACCGAATCCAACCGTCTGAATGAAATCGTCACCCGTTTTCTGGCCATGACCAAGGAACGATCCCAAAAAAAAGACCGCGTCGATCTCAGCAAAATCGTCTCCGATACCCTCGAACTGATCCGCCTCGATATCACTCACAAAAATGTAACCCTGAAAACCAAAATTGAACCCAATCTCACCATATCCGGTTCGGCCGACCGACTGAAACAGCTCGTCATCAATCTCGCCTGGAACGGAATCGAGGCCTGCGCCGCTGGCGGGGGAGAGGTGAAAGTTTGCTTGAGCCCCTCCGAGAACAATATCATCCTTGCCGTCTCCGATACCGGCCCCGGAATACCCGATGAAATCAAAAAGAAAATCTTTACCCCCTATTTCACGACCAAAGAAAAAGGCACCGGACTCGGCCTCTCGATCGTGCACCAGATTGTCGAGGAACACGAGGGTACCATCGAGGTAATCACTCCCGCCTCAGGGGGTACCACCTTTCGAATAATCTTCCATGCATAAAAAAAGCGGTTCGATCTCTCGAACCGCTTATCTTCACTCAAACCGAAAAATCATTAAGCCGCAGGAATCTGCTTCTTAATCCAATTCGTGCTGACTGATTTCGGCCGCGTTATCGCCGTCCCGATGGCACGGTTATAAATCAGCTGCGACAGCATTCCCATCGCGCGGGAAACTGCGAACAGCACCGTGTAATACGGGAATTCGGTCAACCCGAAATGATATAGCAGTGCACCCGAACCCGCATCCACGTTCGGCCACGGGTCTTTTACTTTGCCCTGCTCGGCAAGCACTTTGGGTACCACTTCAAAGACCTTCGCAACCAGCTGGAAAACCTCGTCTTCCGGTATATACTTCTTTCCAAACGCAAGGAAAGCAGTGAAACGAGGATCCGTGATTCTCAGCACGGCATGCCCATATCCCGGTATTACATGTCCGGAATTGAGAGTATCCCATGAGAATTTGTATAGTTCCTCATCGGTCGGTACTCCGTTGAATTTCTTCTTCGTTTCCAGAATCCAGCCCAGGCATTCCTGATTGGCCAATCCGTGAAGTGGGCCGGCCAGTCCGTTGAGACCCGCGGATACCGCATAGTACGCATCGGAAAGAGCCGAACCGACCGTATGGCACGAAAAAGCGCTGACATTGCCGCCCTCGTGATCACAGTGCAGCGTAAGATAGAGCTGAATCAATTTCGCAAAATTGCCGGTCTTGTCCTTGATCCCCAGCATATGCGCGTAATTGGCTCCCCAATCGAGGTCTTTCTTCGGGGCGATTCTGTTCCCCTTTTTGAACCTCATCCGGTAGATGCCTGCCGCGATAACCGGGATCTTCGCCAGCATATTGAGAGAATCCTCGAGCATCGGCTTCCAGTAATCCTCTTTGCGCATCCCCTTGTCGTACTCTTTCCGGAATTCCGAATCCCTCTCCAGAACCAGAATGGCGGTGTTGAACATCGCCATCGGGTGAGAATCCTTCGGCATCGCCTCAAGAACATCCCATACGTACTTGGGAACCTTGCACCTGTCGGCGAAATCTTTCTGCAAAGCCTTAACGGCGGCTTTGTCAGGCAGCTCGCCGGTGAGAAGAAGATAGAAAATTTCTTCGGGAAGCTTTTCGGTCAGGTCCATAATCGGAATTCCGCGTATAACCAGACCGGTGTCGGGGTTCACCACCGACGTGTCACATATCATTCCTTTGACACCGCGCATCCCGCCGTACGCCTGCGAAATGCTGACATCCGAAATCTTGATCTCACCATGTGTCTTGGTGAGATTCTTGATTTCATCCCTGAGCGGCGGAATTATTTCTGCCAGCCGCTTCTGCAACGTAGCCATCTTAAGTCCTCCTGATTTTATTTGACGATTGGTTATTAATGACCATATCCTCTTGTGAACTGTTTCACATATTAAGAGACTCTATATTATCCTATTTCCGACCGCTTGTCAACAGGTCATTCGCCAAAATTAGTACATTTCCAAATATTTTTTATAAAAGAAGACCTTCAGGTGAATATTCGACACCATTACCGTACTGGTCGCTCAGTCCAAAAACCTACAATGCGAAATTCAGTTCACCAATAACCGCCCCCCTGATTTGCCCCGGTTCTCTTGCCGAAATTTTCCCTGGCCATGAGTCAAGACCGTTAAGAATAGGCCACCCTGCCCCCCCAGACAGGCGTTGCTGCAACCTTAAGTAAATGCTGCGCAATAGATAACAGGAATTAGCTTGAAAACATTTTCCCCGGATTAAGCAGATTCCCGGGTCAAAAATGTCCTTTACGGCCTTCATGGCCGATAATGTCGGCGGGTCAAACTCCAACTGAAGGAATTCCCTCTTCGTGAGCCCAATCCCATGCTCCCCGGTCAACGTTCCCCCCAGTTGAAGCGTCTTTTCAAACAGCCTGAGCGTCCCCTCCGCAATCATATCATCCACTCGGCCGTCTTTTTTTGTTACCAGAAAGTTAACATGAAGATTCCCGTCCCCGGCATGGCCATACGAATTAATCCTGATCGGATATTCCTGATTCAGTTGAGCCACGAATTTAACCAATTCCGGGAGCTTCGACGGGGGAACGCAGACATCCTCGGAAATTTTCTGTTCAGCCGAAGCCTTGACCGCTTTGGATAGATTTCTTCGAATCTTCCACAATTTTTCGCAAATCTCCGGATCGTTTTCGCTCTTTAGATACGTCGCTTGATAATTCCCGCATATCTCCATGATCTTATCCCCCTGCTCCAGCGCGTCCTCTCCCATGGTTTCGAACAGAAGAATCGCGGCCGCATCTTCTATATCCAAAGCTTTTTCATACTCATTGGAGCATGAGACCGAATCGCCATCCATATATTCCATGACTGACGGTACAATTCCCTTTCTCGTGATTTCCGCCACTGTCTTGGCGGCATTCTCAGGCATCTTAAAAGCGGCCAGAATTGTATTCCCCTTTTTGGGCAAATCGATCAGCCTGCACGCGATTTCGGTGATTGCAAAAAGCAGACCCTCCGAACCGATCAGAACTCCCGACAAATCAAAAATTTCGCCCTCTGAATATACTCCGGTCTCGATAATTTCACCCTCGACCGTCACACCCCTTAGCCCAACTATATAATCCTTAGTCACTCCATATTTCTTGCAGTGCAGACCGCCGGCGCATTCGGCGACATTTCCTCCCAGACATGATTCGTCATAACTGGCCGGATCGGGCGGATAAAAGAGGCCGTACTCTTCCGCCTTATTCATCAACTCGATCGTTATGACTCCCGGCCCGCAATAGGCAATCTTCTTGGACGGATCGATATCTAGTCTCTTAAGACGTTGAAGTGATAGTACCATTCCCCCCGGCGCTGGAACCGCCCCGCCGGTATAACCCGTGCCGGCCCCTCGGAAAACGATCGGAATTTTCGCCTTTCGGCAATCGTTAATTATAGATATGACATCATCTTCATTTTCAGCGAAGAATATGGCAGAAGGGGAGACTCTGATTTCAGAAGCATCCCTGAAATAATCCGGAAGACTATCAATGTCGAGAACAAGTTTGCCGCCGTACTTTCGCTTCCACAGTTCAAAAATGCTATCCGGCTTGCTATTCATTCCTTATGACCGGTAGAGGTATCCTGCTATTTCTTTGTATCAGTGGTCTTGGGAACACTCTTCTCGCCCGAATCCTTCCTGGCCGCTTCTTTATAGCTGGATGATCTATGGTCGGTAGCATAAAACCCCGCCCCTTTGAACAAAAATCCCACTCCCCCGGATACCAGACGATGTGTCTTCCCTTTGCACTTGGGACAGATTTCAATCGGGGGATCAGCCATCCGCTGAAATTCTTCGAACTCATGTCCACATTGGGGGCACTTATACTGATAAGTTGGCATGATCTACTCTAGCTCCTGCTGCAAAAATATTATCGACGACAACCATCCTCTGCAATTCAACAAAAATATCCCTTCATTGTTCCACTTATAGCCATGGCGGTAGAAAGTACATCCCTACTTGATATCCGCGATCGTGAAACCTCTCGGATTTTTGTCAAATTGCGAAATCCCTCTTCACAGGGCCCGCCTCTATAATTTCCGCCGGGCATCCATCGCGGAATTTCTTGAAATTCTCGATGAACAGCGCGCCCAGCTGAAGATATTTCTCCTTGTACGCCACTCGGTCATCCCAGGTATTAATCGGGTTGAGAACCTCCGGCGGTACTCCGTCACAACTCTTGGGAACCATGAATCCGAAGACCGGATCGGGATAATATTCGACATTCAAAAGCTTTCCATCAAGCGCGGCATTTAGCAGGGCGCGGGTATGATGGATACTCATCCTCTTGCCGATTCCATACGGTCCGCCGGTCCAGCCGGTATTGACCAGCCAGCAATTTGCATTATGCTTGGTGATCTTGTTTCTCAGCAGGTTCGCATAGAAATAAGGGTGATGCACCATGAATGGAGCGCCGAAGCAGGCGCTGAAGGTTATCTCCGGTTCCTGCCCCAGACCTATCTCGGTGCCGGCAACTTTCGCCGTATAACCCGAAATAAAATGATACATCGCTTGCACGGGACTCAGCCTTGCGATCGGAGGAAGCACTCCTGATGCGTCACAGGTCAACATCAAAATATTTTTCGGATGGCCGCCCATTTTATTTGCAACCGCATTTTCAATAAAGCTCAGAGGATATGATGCCCTCGTATTCTCCGTGCGGGTATCATCATCGAGGTCAAGAAGCCTCGTGACCGGGTCGAAGACTACGTTCTCGAGAATTGTACCGAATTTTCTGGTGCACGCAAAAATCTGCGGCTCCGCCGTCGGAGAAAGCTCGATTACTTTGGCATAACACCCGTTCTCGAAGTTAAAAATCCCCTCGTCACTCCAGCCATGCTCGTCATCCCCGATCAACTGCCGTTTGGGATCAGCCGATAAAGTGGTCTTGCCTGTTCCCGACAAACCGAAGAAAAGAGCGACATCTCCCGCCTTTCCCGTGTTGGCGGAACAGTGCATCGTCATAATGCCGTCCAGCGGTAATAAATAATTAAGCACCGTAAATATCGCCTTCTTGATTTCCCCGCCGTACCCCGAACCGCCGATAATGCACAACTTCTGATCGAAACTGAGCAGTATAAACGTCGGCGTCAGAGTCCCATCGACTTCCGGCAAACCCTGAAATGACGGCATCGCGATGACCGTGAACTCCGGTACGAATTTTCGCAGTTCGTCATTTGTCGCCGGTGGGATAAACATGTTTCGTGCAAAATGCGAATGCCACGCATATTCGGTTATTATTCGCACCGGAAGCCTGTAATTGGGATCCGCCCCGCCATAACAATCCTGCACGAATATATCGCGTCCCTGAAGAAATCCCAACAGCCGCTGATAAACGGCATTGAATTTGTCGACGCCGAACGGACGATTGTACTGCCCCCACCAGATATTCCCTTCGCTGTTTGGCTCGCGGACGAGAAATTTATCATTCGCCGCGCGGGCCGTATGCTTGCCGGTATTAACTATGAACGGCCCCGAGAAAGATATCTTCCCCTCGCCACGAAAAATCGCTTCTTCGTAAAGCGCCTCCGTGGGAAGATTCCAATAAACATTATTCAGATTCCGAAAGCCATGATTTGCCAACCCGAAATCACTCTTCAGATTCTTGGCCTGGTCCAGCGCCGGCGATTTTATATTAAGTATATAATGACTCATTTCCAGTCTCTCCTGTATTTTCGGTCGCCAATATAAATCTCATTCGGTGATTCCGGATCAAGCGCCCACTTAATCCGGGCGACACCCTCGGTGATTTCTTTTATCGACCCGCAGTAACTCAAACGCAGGTGTCCTTCTATGCCGAATTCCTTGCCCGGAACCGCCACTACCAGCGCTTTCTCAAGCAGGAATTTGGACAGAGCCACCGAATCCCTGGAATACGCGCTGAAGTCCGGCAGGCAGTAGAATGTCCCGCTCGGCGGCGTAATCTTGATCCCCGTAAACGCCCTCAACTCGTTAACCATTACATTGCGATTATTCTCGAGGGTCAATCTTAACGACTCCACACTGCTCTGGATTCCGTTGAGAGCCCCCGCCGCGGCTTCCTGAAGCACCACCGACGGGCACGACATATTCTGCCCCTGGACATTAATCATCGCCTCGATAATTTTCTCATTCGCCACCGTCCAGCCGATCCTGAACCCGGTCATGGCATACATCTTCGAGACTCCATTGACCACGATCAGCTTGGAACTGTCCGATATTGAATCCTTGGCGTACTTGTAGCACGGGACCGCCGTTTTCTTATCGAAGACCAGCTTGTGGTAGATATCATCCATGATAAGATAGATACCTTTTTTCTCGCAGAATTCCACCAGCTGGCAAATAAGCTCTTCCGGATAGACCGCCCCCGACGGATTATTCGGACTATTGACTATAATCGCCTTGGTATAGGAACTGACAACATCGGTAATCTCTTTGAAATTCGGTATAAACCGGCCGTCCTCGGGAGTGACTATCACCGGTATACCATAGCACATCTTGACAATTTCCGGATAGCTGACCCAGTACGGCGCCAGGATAATCACCTCGTCCTGCGGATCGACCAGCGTCACCATGATATTGATATATGGCATGCTTCGCCCCGTTGGAGACGATTACATTCTTCGTCCCGACGCTCTTTCCGTAGAAATCCTCGGTGTAGCGAATAACCGCCTTTATCAGCGATGGAATCCCCTCGGTCGTCGTGTACCGTATATCGGCCGTCGTCAGCTTCGCCGCCGCGCCCAAAATCGCATCCAGCGGCACCTTGCTCTTCGGTTCCCCCGCCCCGAGGTGGATCACCGGCTCGCCGCGGTCACGAAGCTTTCCGGCCGCCTCGTTCAACAGCAGAGTTGGCGACTCCTTTATTTCTCGGGCAAGTTTGCTAATCGTCATATTTCATCCTTTCATCAGCATGGCAATGGCGGTGACATCTACAATGTCCTGCCACGAACACCCGCGCGACAGATCATTGCACGGTTTCGCCAGACCCTGAACTATCGGGCCGGTGGCAGTCGCATTGGCCAGTCTCTGCGTTAATTTATATGCTATATTCCCCGCGTCAAGATCGGGAAATATCAAAACATTCGCCTTGCCGGCAATCGACGATCCCGGCGCCTTCGATTTCCCGATCTCCGGCACGATCGCCGCATCCACCTGAAACTCCCCGTCCACCTTAAGATTGGGATAATCCTGCTTCAATATCTCCAACGCCGCCAAAACCTTATCGACGTCCGGATGCTTCGCCGACCCCTTCGTCGAAAACGAAAGCATCGCCACTTTCGGCTCTTCGCCCGTCAGATTCTTCATCGTCTCCGCCGTCGACACCGCAATCGACGCCAACTGCTCCAGGTCCGGATTAGGCACTACCGCCGAATCGGCATACATGAATATCTTGTTCACTTTATCCAGATACTTCGGCACCGTCATCATGAACGCCCCCGATACCGTCTTTATCCCCGGCGCCAGACCGATCACCTGAATCCCCGCCCGCAGAACATCCCCGGTCGTATTGATCGATCCGGCCACTGCGCCGTACGGCCGCCTCGCGACGCACCAGCATCGCTCCGAAAAAGAGATACTTCCTCATCGTATCGATCGCCTCTTGCTCGGTAATCCCTTTTTCTTTGCGAAGTCCGTAAAATTCTTCCGCAAAAGAGGGGAGAAGCTCCGACGCCATCGGATCCATCACCTGCACCTTGTCAAGCTTGAGACCATACTTCTTGGCCAATTTCGATATCTCATCCTGATTCCCCAGCAATATCACATTGGCGATCTTTTCCGCAATTATCCCCTTGGCCGCTTGTATGGTGCGAGGCTCTATCCCTTCCGAAAGAACCACCGTTCTCTTCTTCGCCCGCGCTTTTGCTTTGATTTTATCAAGTATATTCTGACTCTTTTTAGCTCTTGACCACCATTTTATTATTCCTCACAATCTATGATAATTATAGGAAACGATTTTAGTTTTCTCTTAAATCCGGGTCCGCCAGATACGCCTCGATGAACTTATCGATATTCCCGTCCATCACCGCCTGCACGTTCGACGTTTCCACGTCTGTCCGATGATCCTTCACCATGTTGTACGGATGGAAAACATAACTCCGAATCTGGCTTCCCCATTCGATCTTCTTTTTGGTCTTCTCGATCGCCGCCTGTTTTTTCTTCTGCTCTTCGACCTGCATCTGATACAGCCGCGACCGCAACATCTTCATCGCCATTTCGCGATTCTTTATCTGACTCCGCTCATTCTGGCATTGCACCACGATATTGGTCGGAATATGAGTGATCCTCACCGCCGATGATGTCTTATTCACATGCTGTCCGCCCGCGCCTGATGCCCTGTACGTATCTATCCGCATATCGTCATCTTTGATTTCGATTTCGACACTATCCTCGACCTCGGGATAGACGAAGACCGACACAAACGACGTATGCCTCCTGCTGTTGGCGTCAAATGGCGAAATCCGCACCAGACGATGCACTCCCGATTCCGCCTTAAGATACCCGATACGCATATTCCCCGGTAATTTCGATTGTCGCCGATTTGAGACCGGCCTCTTCGCCCGCCAGATAATCGAGCAAGGCTCACCTTGAATCCTCTTATTTCGCACCACCGGTTGTACATCCTGAAAAGCATATCCGGCCCAATCCTGCGATTCGGTCCCGCCTGCCCCCGGATGAATCGTCAGGATCGCATTCCGCCCATCATCCGGGCCGGACAGAAGCGTCGTCAGTTCGAGCTTTTCCAGCTCGCTCGACATCTTCTCCAGCGAATAATTGATATCGGCAAGATCCGCCGAATCGCCGTTATCGCCGATGAGAGCGAATAGCTCGTCCAGTTCCGAAAGCTCCGCGTTGAATCGCTCGACTTTCTCCAGCCATTTCTTGTGCTCGGATATTTCTTTGAGAATAGTTTGAGCCTTTTGATTATCGGCCCAGAAATCCGGGGCGGACGTAAGCTGTTCTAATTTGTTAATTTTTTCACGACGTCCTTCAAGGTCAAAGGAACCTCCCAAGTTTGGAAAGTCGTGTCTTCAAATCAGATATGGTATCTTTTGCTTCATTTGCCATTTCAAAAATCCTTCAAAATATGTGGATATTATAACCCCCTTTCCCCCCAAATGTCAATCCCTTTCTACAACTGAGCATTCGTGGCTTATTCGCATCCTCCTCCCTGGCGGCTCCGAAATTGTATTATGATCCACTTGGCATGGTATTTTCGACCACCAAAATATTTGTCTTATAGCCGCAATGGAATGAATATCGCACATAATTACTACATGCAAGCAAGAGGTGGGAATCTTGATGAGCTACGGTGGCACTAATTGGGTAGGCACTAATGATAATTCATATTGGCGATATCTATGATTAATATTATCCCAAAATACGAAGGCGGGAAATGGGTAGAATCCCGCCTTTGGATTATGAAAATGCTCTTACTTCCAGAGAAATGCAGTAACTCCGGTGCTGATCATAAAAGTCGTGCCGGATACTGATTCCCCTCCCCCGATTGGCTCTTGACTACTTGAAACAAACTTCAAACCTAGATCCAATGCGACGGCTTCGGATAGCATGCACATAATACCGCTCTTTGCCCCAAAGGACGTCGAATTAGACTTATAGGTAGTATGACCTACCTCGGTCCTAGAGGAGGCATAGGCAAACATTCCTACAATGTATGGGTATATGCTGCCTTTTATTTCTGTTTTCCCCCTATCGAGATAAAAAAAGTATCCTATGGTCGGCCCAAATCCGAATCCTGAGCCGCTCAAGTCGCCTTGGGAGGTGCTCGAGTAATCCAAGTGTCCCCCAATCATTAAACTCGGACTAACAAAATAACCAAGCTGGGGGCTTACGCTAATGGTAGAAATACCATTCCCTTCCGCATCCTGATACGCCTTGCCGCTTTGGGTCGCAAAGTATGCGGACCCTTCCACAATCATACTTCCCTCATCGATTGGGGATTTTTGCGCAGAGGCGGAAAGCGCCAATAGCTGAATAGTTACAAGTAATACAAACCTCTTCAATTTTTCCTCCTTTCTCATTCTGGTTGGCTTCAAAATTTATTGACAACTTGAATTAGCGTTGATTTGCGAAAATTAAAAGGTTAGCTAGGCTGGAGTCAACAAGAATGATTGAACTTCTCCAGAATCACATCTGCTATACAAGGACATGTTGTCAAAAAGGTTATGCAAATTCGGAGATGGGAGCAAATAGAAATCTCTGCATTTCTTCTCAAAACCTCCAGTTGAGAGATAGACAAACATTCCAGCTTGCTATCTCCCTATTGCCAACTCCTCTATTCTCTTTGTTCATGTCGTTCAGGACAAGGCCTAGCGACGGTGAAGGATGCAGCCTGCTCTGCCACTTGTCGTTCTCTCGCTCAGTCCTGCTCGGGATTGCGAATGAGATGGCCGAAGCGGCAAGAAAAGCTGCGATCATGGGCACATCGAATTTTCGAAGTGCCGATTGCTCCGTGCTTGCGATAATTGCAACACCTGCTGCCCCAAAGAGACCAAGGATACCGCCCCCAAGCCGTCGTGCTGATTGTCTCTTCGCTTCTATCTCCAAATTCTTAATCTTTCTTATATTTTCCATAGCTATAATCTTCTTATTGCCGCCGATATCGAGCAGCAATTGCGTATCAGTTACATTGACAACAACACCATATGCTTTCTTTGTGGGCCTTTCATACTCAATGATGCACGGATCTACATATCCGGATATCACATTGGCCCTTTCCGTTCCTTTGAATTTGCCCAGGTCATCGTCTATAGCGTCCGGCGCATTTTGAGTAATGGCCGTATAGATTCCCAACCCTACAAGCATGATCCCAATTGCTGCCAGAGCCGTGGATTCTTGTTGCTCCTCAAATTCATATGCTGATTTATTTGTTATCGCCTTGAGCGGTTGGGCTACACCCATAGCCAGACAGATCATCACGACTAGGCACTGATATTGCGTTTTGGACAATCTCGCACCCATCGTTTCACCTCCTAGTTTTAGATCTTACAGACTTCCACAGTTGGATTTTCGATATTGGCTTTGCTGGACCCTCGACATAATCTCGCCAAATTTCTCATCCAGAAGTTACAGACGATTCAAACAACAATTAGACCTCTAATAATATTTCGGAAATTCAGGTCTTACCCTTTGGACAAACGGACTAATTTGGGCTATCGCGGAATTAATATAATTGAGTGTTTTCTGTGAGTCAATCGAAAACTGGTAACTGGTAACCCACCCAACGGCCGGGCTCTTCCTCTCTTATCCTCCCACCATCCCCCCCTCTTGCTTTTCCCCTCAAATGCAATTACCTTCCAAAAGGAATCAACTGGTAACCCACCCAACGGGTGGGCTTTCTCAATATGCCTCAGTGTCCAATTGACAAGGCAGCCTGATTTGATATATAATTTATCATGAACCTCAAGCATTACGATCATGACGGCCGAGCGCGCTTCGTGACTTTTTTGTACTCATAAGCGATTGCCCATCCTAACCAATCGTGTTTTTCGAAAGATAGTTTTGGAAACCATCGATGAATTGCGGGTCAAATATCATTTAGTCCTTTTTGGGTATGTTATAATGCCGGAGCATCTCCATCTGGTGGTTCTGCCACCGATTGAGACGGAATTAAGCCCAATTGTCGGAGAACTGAAGAAAATTTCGGCGCAGAAAATCCACGCACTTTTAATAATAAAAAAATCTCCATTATTGGATAAACTGTCGGTTATGCGCGATGGCGTAATGAAATTCGCTTTATGGCAGAGACGATGCTATGATCATAATTGTCGCTCTGAGAAATCAATCTGGGAAAAAGTGAATTATTGCCATAATAATCCCGTGAAACGGGGCCTGGCGAAGAGTCCGGAAGACTGGGAGTGGTCAAGCTATCGGTCGTATGTCGGCCGGCCGAACAAGAAATCCCACCCGTCGGGTGGGTTACCAGTTTGAAGGCTCATGTTCGAATTGTCTGACGATATACGCTATGCAATGAAATGAGTAAAGTGATGATACTTTCATCTGCTCTGTTTTATTGCGTTGTCTCATTCTTGAATCACTGCTCCGATTTCATTGATAAAGTCGGCCCTGCTGATAGTACGAAATGTTGTTTCGCATACATCAAACAAATAACGTCCATCGACCAAGTGGAATGTTAGCGTCCACATTATATAATAAGGAGCATAATCTCGCCTATGTTGGTAAATACCCTTTAACAATAACGCATTCTCATCAATTGAAGATATAGAGAGCATTACGGGAAATGCCTGGAGGCTTAGCAAGTCCCTAAAAAAGCTTATCTCCCCATTATCTGGCTGCCTATAGAGGCAAGTATCCCACATTTGATTGTCCTCATCTTTAGCCGAAGCGCAGAGAAGCCGATATAGAGAATCGGCGACAGTGAGTTGATCGCTGACATTGCTTTGTCCAGAGTCGTATCTAGTGTTTAATAATCTGTTCAAGATGTATAATCCCGCCTTACAGTTAGGATCGCTCGCAAAAGCGTCACCCCGAATCAAGGAACGCGAAGGGTCGGCGCCTGCCTTCAGTAGCGTCTCCATGTTGTCTGGAATGCAATACATGACGGCATATGCTAAAGCAGAATACCCCTTGTCGTCCTTTACGTCGATATTCGCACCATTTTTAATCAGGATTTTAAGGGTCACTGGATCGCCCCACAATGCACATTGCGACCCAAGTGATGAACGAAACCTCTCTCCAGCAGCAGCTATCATTAGCAAGGTGTAACCATCCGAAGACTTGGAATTCACGGAAGCTCCGGCCGCCAGCAGTGTCTCTACAATATCTCGGTGGCCATTTGCAACAGCGAAAGCCAGAGCATTGTACCCCTTCTGAAACTTGCTTAAGGAAACTCTAGTATCTAGATCACAACCTGCATGGATCAGTGTATTAACAACCTCAGTCCTGCCGGTAATGGATGCCCCAATAAGCGCAGACATTCCTTCCGAATCTAGAGCATCGATGTTTGTTCCTCTCTGAATCATGTGCCTAACTGAGTCAACTTCACCTCTACATGCAGCTCCCACTAGAGCATTGGTCTCGACAATTCGCTCAGTTTTGCTCTTGCCTGAACAACCGATCAAAAGACTCGTCAGTATCAGGAACAAGAAGACTTCCGATTTAGCTGTGAACATATTAATTCCTCTATAACCTTCGTTATGATGAATTTCAGACTGTTTCACCTTTAACATTTTTGCCCGGAGGTTCCCAATTCCATAGCCCGGGCTTGGCATTTGGTTTACCTATAAAAAATAGGTATATAGTTAAAATTTGGTTTCTGTCTGTTAGAAGTCAAGAGCTTTTTTAAAAGCTCAGACTCAAACATTCCGCTTGGATTCAAAAAATACTACCTTTCTATTAATTTGAAATACAAGTTTAAGATTGGCAGACCTCTTGGCTTAGGCAAATAATAATGGAATACATTATCTATTATAAAACAGCCTCCTTTCTAACATTTTTCTAACAAAAAATCCAAAATACCTCATAATAAGGGAAAACACCAGACACCGGGTTTCCCGTAAGTCATTGCTAAACTGGTAACTGGTAACCCACCCAGCGGGTGGGATTTTTCATATCTACCACCTTGGTACCCCATCCAGTGCACGTCTTCCGCACCTGCCCGGCTACTGACGGTCGTCGGATCACTTTTTCAGATAACGCTTAAATATTTTTCTCGATGAAGGGGGACAAAATTTCAAATACTCCCCCCTCTTTTCTCTCCAAATTTCCCCTTAAGTTGTAGTCGCACATCGTACGTACATCAAATTTGCAACCACACCGATGTTGATTCGCCACCCGACCCTTTAGTGAAGGACCTAATGTTTAAAACCGTGACCAGAAGACAACCTTTTCCCCCTCGCCCCCTGGGAGAGGGGGAAGGGGTGAGGGTTATAACCGTGACCAAAAGACAACTCTTTCCCCCTCGCCCTTTGGGAGAGGGGATAGGGGTGAGGGTTATAACCATGACCGAAAACCAGATCAACGCTTTCCACCGGGCGACCTCGGCCCGTCGAAGGCTTAAATATAGAAGACCGCCACTAAACCAAAGCAACGCATCTATTAGAAGGACAACGGGAACCCAAACCCCTGACCCCGTCTTACCGGTGCCAACCATGCTTAAGCCCCATAACAGAAACCCTTTAACCATCCATATCGCCTCTCACACCGGGAGTGAGGTCAGGGGCGAGGGTAATTTAATCCGCCATCCATCCGCCGCAGGCGGATTTCACGACGCAGATTTCGTAGGGGTCGACCTATGTGTCGACCCTCTAATTACCATATTGCACCATCCGTCCGGTCTACGAACCGGCTCTATAACGCACCATCAGTCCGCCGCAGGCGGATTTCACGACGGAGATTTCGTAGGGGTCGACCCATGTGTCGACCCAGTAATGCCACAACGCGCCGCCAGTCCGCCGCAAGCGGACCTGTCCGGCTTTTGACGGATTTCTAACGCCAATAGGAGGTAACACCTATGCCCATTAGCAAGAAACAACTCATCGCCAACAGAAAAAACGCCCAAAAATCCACCGGCCCCAAAACCCCGTTCGGCAAATTCCGATCCAGCCGCAACGCCTACAAACATGGCTTCTATTCAAAATTCAATTTTGAGGCCACCGTTAAAAATCTCCCGCCGCATCTGAGGTCCCGCTTTGTAAAGGCCGTGCTGAAAAGACTGGACTCTCCAGAGCGAGACCTGGCCCGCGAACGCGCCGAAACTCTCTCATCGATCGACCGCTTTACAAACAAACCTCATCCGCCCCTTAAAAGAAAGCGCTCGAAATGAACCCGTCGATTTTACATAACAATTTACTTTCATTGCGCCCCGTATCGATCACCGTGTCAACGACATATCGGGACGCCGCCCATCGGGAAGGACCGTTCGGAAAAATCCAAAAAGCGAACCCATTTCCCCCTAACTCACTGGTCGGCCAGCAATTAACCCATTCAAAATTCGGTTCGTTTGGGTTTGAATGGATGGCTGTGACTGCAATCTCTCGCAGACAAGCTGTTATATTTTATTGCTTGATGAGCGCCATCGCTTCGGCGCGAGTGGCATCCTTGCGAAGAACACCGCGGATAGCCGATGTTACCGTCCTCGACCCCGGCTTCTTGACTCCGATCATCGTTAGGCACAAATGCTCCGCCTCGATAATGACCAGAAGACCCTTTGGGGTAAGTACTTTATTGAGCGTATCGGCGATATCCGATGTCAACCTCTCCTGCACCGTCGGCCGATGCGACAGTATTTCGACTATCTCGACCAGATTCGAAAAGCCGGTGATTTTATCCGTCTGCGGTATATATGCAATATGCACCTTGCCAAAAAATGGCAGGAGGTGATGCTCGCACATGGAATAGAATGAAATATCACGTACGATAATTAATTCATCTTTATTGGGCGTGGTGTACAGCTTGAGCGATTTTTCCGGCTTGACCTTGATGCCGTCCAGAACTTGCTGGTAGAACTCGAAGATCCGTTCCGGGGTTCTTTTCAGCCCTTCGCGTTCGGGATCCTCGCCGATCCCCTCCAGAATCAGCTGAACCCCCTTCTTGATCTTTTCCTTATCCATCAAGTTTCGGCGCCGGCTCCGCCGCGATAATTTCGTCAGGTCCCATCCGGCCAATGATTATATCTATGGCGTGACCGTCAAGCACCTCTTTCTCGAGAAGCGCCTTCGCCACGAGGTCAAGCTTGTCCCGATGACTGGTCAGGATATCATGAGCGGTCCTCTCGGCTCTCTCCACGATGGCGCGCACTTCTTCGTCGATCAGCCGCGCGGTGTCTTCGGAATAGTCGCGATGCTGCGCGATCTCGCGACCCAAAAATATCTGCTCCTCGCGCCGCCCGAAAGTGATCGGCCCGAGCTTGTCCGACATCCCCCACTTGCAGACCATGTTCTGGGCAATCTCGGTGATTCGCCTCAGGTCATCCGACGCCCCCGTGGAGAGCTGGTTAAACACAATTCTTTCCGCCACTCGGCCGCCCATGGCATATATCAGCCTCGTCTCCAGCCGCTCCTTCGAGTGCGTATGCCGCTCATCCACGGGAAGATAATGTGTCACCCCGAGCGCCAGCCCGCGCGGAATTATAGTGACTTTGTGCACCGGATCGGCATCAGGTAAATACTTGGAGACCAGCGCGTGACCCGCTTCATGATAGGCGATCATCTTCTTCTCTACTTCGGGGATGACAAGAGATCTGCGCTCCGCGCCCATCATGACCTTGTCCTTGGCCTCCTCGAAATCCTCCATGACAACCGCGTCGCGATTTTTTCTGGCCGCCAGCAACGCCGCTTCATTGACCATATTGGCAAGATCGGCTCCCGAGAGCCCCGGCGTTCCGCGCGCCAGAATGTCAAGCTTGACGCCCTCGCCAAGCTTTATCTTTTTCGTATGGACGTTCAGAATTCCCTCTCGTCCGCGAACATCGGGCGAATCCACAACTATCTGGCGGTCAAATCGTCCCGGGCGCATCAGCGCCGGGTCCAAAATGTCCGGGCGATTGGTGGCGGCTATAAGAATGACTCCTTCATTGGACTCAAATCCGTCCATCTCAACCAGAAGCTGATTCAACGTCTGTTCACGCTCGTCATGACCGCCGCCCAATCCGGCTCCCCGATGCCGACCGACCGCATCAATTTCGTCAATAAATATTATGCAGGGAGCATTTTTCTTACCCTGATCGAAGAGATCCCTGACGCGGCTAGCACCGACTCCAACAAACATTTCCACAAAGTCCGAGCCCGACATTGAGAAAAATGGCACTCCCGCCTCCCCAGCCACTGCCCTGGCCAGCAGAGTTTTGCCCGATCCTGGTGGGCCTAGCAACAATGCACCCTTTGGTATTTTCCCGCCGAGTTTCTGAAATTTTCCGGGGTCCTTCAGAAATTCAATTATTTCGTGTAATTCCTCTTTGGCTTCATCAACTCCGGCGACATCATTAAATGTAACTTTCGGCCGCTCATCAGTCATCAGCTTGGCGCGGCTCTTACCGAATGAAAACAGCCCTTTTGGGCCGGAAGCTCCTTGCATCTGCCGAAGGAAAAATAGCCAGATGAATATCAATAAAAACCATGGTGCAATAGAAATCAGAATGGAAAGATAGTTAGGTCCCTCAGTCTTCGCGCTGATTATAATGCCTGCCTTTTCAAGCCGATCGACGAGCGTGAAGCTATTGTCATCAAACGGGATTCGGGCCTTGAATTTCAGAAACTTTCCGGTCGCGCTTCCTGATGAAAGAACTGTCTCTGTCTTGAGACGTCCTTCGATTTCCTTTTCGATAAATGTCACCGAAACGATGTTTCCGGCATCCAGCTGTTTTAGAAACTCGCTGTAGGTGATCTCCGCCGTATCCCGGTTCGAGGAGGTGTAAAGACTGTAAGCAAAGATAAAACCAAGTATGATCACGACCCAGAAAATCAGGGATCTGGCCGGGCCTTTCCAACTGAATGAGTCTTTTCCATCGGGATCATCTTTGGGGGACCTACCCGTCCGCTTCTGAGGTGAATTAGAAAATTTATTTTTGTCGTCATCGTAACTCATCAATTTAAGACTCCTAAGGCAATATACAATCTTATCGGCAAAATGGCCCGGAAATATCTACACAGGCTGCTTTTTCTCCACTACTTTCCCAATGAAGGGCAGGTTTCGATATCTTTGTGCTGCATCCAACCCGTATCCGATTACGAAATTTGTACCGGCGTCAAATCCTTTGTAAGCGATATCAACATCAACTTTACGACACCCCGGTTTATCGAGAAGTGTAACAACCTGAATTGTGGCCGGTTCCAGAGCATCCAATTTGTCTATTATAGCGTGAACAGTATATCCTGAGTCAACCACGCCCTCTACCAAAAGTAAATGCCTTCCCTTGATAGAGGCGTGCGGTCCCACTCCCATAATTACATCATTTTCAGGCGAAAAACCGCCATTATAACTGGAGGCTGAGATGAATTCCAATTCAATCGGAATGGAAATCTGTCTGACCAGATCAGCCATGAAAATAAAACACCCTTTTAAGACACCTATGATAATTGGGTCTTTCTCAGCATAGTCTTCGGATATCTGTTTGCCGAGTTCTTTGATCCTGCGGGCTATTTTATCCTCTGCATAGAGGAGCTCAAATTTTTGCCTTTCCATTCCTTCTTCCTCTCAAAAGCTCAATTTCCAACACGTTCCTAGTATTTCTGTCGATCTTGCATCTCTCGGCAATTTGATATCCGACTAGCCAAATTATCCCTCTTTGGTCGAAAACCAAAGGAATTTCGTCCCTGATATACCGAGAGACTTTCCTATCAGTGAGAAAATCTCCAATCTTTTTGTTTCCGCGCATGCCCAGTGGGTCGAACCTGTCACCCGAATGGATACCCCTAACATAAAGGGGAGGGTCGATTTTATCATAATCCATCGAGACCTTGTGTCCGCGTTTCTGAAGGCCGAAAATGTTCTCTGAACGAAGAACCACTCTGCAAATCAGTTTGGAATTGATTTCCGGTAGCAATAATTTGCGCCCAAAGGTCAAGCTTCTCTCTAGAAATCTGCATTTCTTGCCAGCCAGCAGCAGCGAGTCCCTGTCTCTTACTACGCTTATTCCTCCCTGAAGATTGACCGACATTAGGTTACCATTTATCATACTTTCAATCCGTTCAACTTCTTCGAAACTTCCGGCGCCCGGGTGCCCGGTAAGTATCTGCAGAGAAAGCCTAATAATTCTCCGCCGTAACCATAAATCATAAGCTGCCAGCCTGTCTAAATCAATAACTATTTTCCCACCTGGAGTTCGCTTGCTAATGGATTGAAATTTCTTAATAGCAATCTCCGCGAGATATTTATTTTCTTCGGCCGTGATTTTGGCGAACTTTATTATTCCGCTCTTGAATTTTGTCCCAAAACCTGCCTCTATCAATGGAATTATCTTTCTCCTGATATAATTCCGGCTAAAATTTTCCTTCATATTTGACAAGTCCAACATATAGTCAATCTTGTGCCTTTTGAGCCATTGTTCGATTTCAATGCGGCTAATTTCAAACAGCGGCCGGATAAGTTTGCTGAATTTTGGTTTAATCGGCCACATCCCCCCCGGACCGGTTCCTCGAAAAAGTCTAAATAGGATGGTCTCGATGATGTCATCACGGTGATGCCCGAGGGCAATTTTGTTGCATCGTTCGTTCTCTGCCATTCGAGCCAGGGCAAAATAACGGAATTCTCTCCCTGCCTCTTCCAGAGACTTCTTTCTCTCTTGGGAGAAGCGCGGAACATCGGCATCAACAACTGTGAGGGGAACTTTCATTTGAGCGCAGGTCTCCAGGCAAAATGCGATTTCTTTTCCAATGGCTTTTGGCCTGATATTATGATTTATATGACAAGCACACAATGTAAATCCCATACGTTTTGAAAGTCGATTCAGGATGTTCAGAAGTGCCGTGGAATCGGGACCTCCCGAAAATGCGACCAATATTTTATCGCCTTTTTCAACGAGCCGATAGTCTCGACAAGATTCTTCTACCGATGTCACGATGTTCCTCATACTCCGGCGGGAATATAATCTGATAATGGCGAAGAATGAAGGGGGATTTCGGGAAATTATTTATTGACCCTCAGATAAAAAATGCTATATTGAAATCAGATCGGAAGCGTATGTCTGACTACAGGAAGGCAGCTATTGTGAGGTCAATTCTGAGCACGACGATTTTTTTGCTGTTGATCGCATTCAATGCATTCTTCATGATTAATTTGAACCTGTTGGCGTCAGATGCCGAGGTTCAAGAATTCATTGATCTTGACGGGGACGGCTTTAATGATCTTCTGCAGAATTTATCCAGTGCTGCTTCGCCAAAGTCAGCTCCCGATGATATATTTACTCTTGGAAATCAGGTCGCCCCTGCTCCTGAATTGCGCGAGTTGAATTCATCGGGATTTGATCAGCATCTCTTCTCGGCGAGGGCTTTGAGAGGGAATCGTTGCAGTCTTGATTCTGATGTCGGTTTTGGACCCGGCAACGGAATTGGTTCGGGGATAATCTTGAGCGGGTGCTGTGAAGGCGGAGTCTGTCGCCCATTTTGAGAGCATAGTGTTGAAATATAAAATCCATATTCTTACCATAATTTCTCTTCTCTTTTGCCAGAGCATAAATGCCGATGTCAGGACGGAAGTCGCGACAAACGGCGGATATACAGGAAACATACTGGGAGACTCCAGCGAGCTGGAAGATTCTTATTCGTCGATCAGGGCGGCGGTCGATTTTTATCCTGCTCCAAAAGTTGAGCTGAATGTCAATTCTGACTATACTTACTATGGCAAGTTTTTCAATTTAAGCATCCTCGGTGGAGGCGCGGGGATAAAATATATTCCGACGAAAAAGAATTCTCGACTTGCGATACTTCTGAGTGCGAAAGCGGCGATAAATAAATATCGCCAGAGCTTTGATGCATTTAACAACAAGAATTATGACGCAGGAGTTTCGATCGGGTATACAGCGGGGGATGGATTTTATCTTCGGTTGGGGGCGGCCTATAATTCTTTACTTTATACCAATTTTGACGGAGCGGATAAGAATGTGGCGAAATTTTTTGGAGGGATGAATTTCACACTGCCGGGATCGAACAGTCTTGATATTGAGACAGGTTTCGCCGTTATGGGGTATCGTCGATTTCCTGATCGTCTCAACAATCCCGATAGTTCTATTCTCAGACCTGACCCGTTTGACAAGTCGCAGACTCAGGAGGAATACGTAAGATCGCTTCTCGTGAAGGATAATTTGCATTCCTTCTACGTCTCCCCTCGAATTTCCAGATCGATCGGCCCTAAGACGGGTATTAATATTACATATACATACCGAAAGTTCACGGGATTCGCCGACAAGATTGTCAATGGCCTATCGACCGGTTTTCTTTCCCCGTGGGCGTCAGTCTATGATGGGCAATCTATATCTATCAGCATAAAAACCTATCTCTTGAAGGGTTTTACGAGCAATGCTGGTATGGGATACTGGGACAAGAGATTTTTCAGGACGATGGAAGGGGATGACGCATGGATGATAAAAGCCAAGTACCGGAAGGATTATCAATCGAAATATTATCTTAGCTTTCAGAGGCCTTTTCAGATGAGCTCAGGCGTGGCTGCGGAACCAGCCCTGCAATTAAATTATACTCATAATAATTCGACACTTACTCTTTACAAATACTCGTCGCTGCAGATATCAGCGGGAATTACTTTTCGGATGTGATGCATCCTTAATTTTTGAAGTTGGAGAACAAGTATTAACTTTTTTTAATGTAACGTGAGGGTACTATTATGATCGCAAGAAGCGCTAAAGGTATCGCAGTGGTCGCCATTGCTATCGCGCTGATTATTTCGGCGTTTGGTATGGCGGCGGCGATGGAAAATTATTGCAGGGACAGCCGCGATGAGGGATTTGACCCCCCGGCCGCTCCTTTGATGCAATCAAGAGCAAGCCACAATTATGAGGGGCGAATCAGATTATATGTCGTCGAGCCGGCATCAAGGTATATTGCCGACGATCTCAAGCCATATCAGTATGGATTCCTTGACTGGGGATATGATACTACGATTTCTCTCCCCTATCAGGATTCCATCGTGCGCACGATAGTCTGGAACGGAAACCTGGTCGGGTTTGGGAATGTTCAGCAAAATAATATCATGGTGATCGCAGTAGCATTCAACAATGAATGGCATCAGGGGTATTCCAATCCGGATAACATTCAAGGGGCAGGCCTGGGACCATTCGATGCATACTATGTAGATGCAACTGCGGCGGCGAGAGTAGACACACAGTGGGTCGATACGGCTTACGGCTCCTACACGCATAGAGTTTTCATAGAAGAAGCAACGGCGACCACATGCCCATATTGTCCCAGAACAAAAAACGCGCTGGATGCGATCTATAAAGCACATACATATCCAATGTTTTATGCCGCTATGGTTGGAAATGTGAATACCAAAGCCGGTCAGCGGCTCGATAACGAATTGGCAGACATTTTTGTGCCGGAATGTTATTTCGATGGCGGTTATGAAATCCACATTGGCGGTGATATACCGATTGCGCCGTATACGTCGCATATAATCAGTGCGGCTCAGAGGACGGTGCATGATCTGGACCTCAGTGTCAACCTCACCTGGCTGGGGAGCGCGCAGATCCAGATTGACCTGAAGGTGAAAAATAATCAGTGGAAGAATACCGCACCGGAAACCCCGTTGGCGCCGGCGGGAGAAGATACGGCAATTTCCGGAAGAAATTATGAATATGCGACAATCGCGACCGACCCGGAAAACGATCGGCAGTATTATCGCTATTGCTGGCAGGAGGGAGATACCTCCCAGTGGAATGGGCCATTTGACGGGGGCGACACCTGCAAGATATTACATAGCTGGGCGGCGGCCGGAACTTTCGATGTCGTGGCGCAGGCGAAGGATGAATGGAACGATATGGGAAATTGGTCGAGCTCAACGAGAGTCGTGGTATACGGATATGTTGCAGGGGACGCCGACCATAGCGGAGTAGTGAATGCATTGGACGTCACACGAATCATTAATTTTCTCTATAAGCATGGGGCGGCGCCTAATCCACTGCAGGCGGGCGATGTCAACGGCAACGGAGTAACGAACGCGCTGGACGTAACCTACCTGATAAATTTCCTCTATAAGGGAGGCCCGGCGCCCAAATATCCGGCAAAATAGCCGATGCTTATATTATAATTTTGAGCGGCGGATTATATGATTCGCCGCTTTTTTAATCTCACATCCGCATGGCGAAATAATCATAGTTTGCGGAGGTCGGCACCCCATTTGAGGTAAGCCTTAATCCCGGTATGGAATTCGGTCCACCCCTCGCAATTCATGAAGGCGCGGCCGAGATGTTTTGGCTTGTACCCTTCTTCGTGGACACGGAAGATGGTCTTGCCATTTTTGCGCAGAAATTCAAAGCGGACGGTGATCAGGTATTTCTTGTCCATGTCGGGGGCGAGAAAGACAAGCTCTTTCTCCTTTTCGAACTTGAGCGGCTGAAAATTCCAGTCGCCCATGTCTTTCCATCTCCATGAGACGGGCTCGAGGGTCGGGCCGAACTGACCGGTCATACCATCGATAAAGTGCTTTTTCAGATGCGCCGGATTGGTGGCGGCATCCCAGACTTTTTTCAACGGCATCTTGTAGACGTTCGAAGTCGTGTAGCCGAGCTTAGTCTTGCTGATCGGCAGGCCATTGGTCGTTGTCTTAGCCATAGGAATCTCCTCGCGGTTTAAGTACATAGACTATATTTATCTATCTTCCAAGAACCGAAGAGGATTAATTTTAGTTCCGGACGGAGGGGGAATTTCGCCAATTTCAAACCCAAACGAACCGAATTTTGAAAGGGTCAATTGTTGGCCGACCAGTGAGTTAGGGGGAAATGGGTTCGCTTTTTGGATTTTTTCGGACGGTCCTTCCCGATGAGTGGCGTCCCGATATGTCGTTGACACGGTGATCGGATACGGGGCGCAATGAAAGTAAATTGTTAAGCATAATCGGTGGGTTCGATTTAGGGTGTTCTGCCCGCAAGTCGGAATGAGATTCGGGTGTTGTTCTGGTCAATTGCGCAGGTAATCGGTCGGCAAAAAATTGAATTTTGCATGTCTTCATAAATATTGTCTGGTATGCTGAACAAACCCATGCGACGCCCGGCAGTGGCCGGGCACAACACAGGCTCTGAATACACCCCCAAAATTCTTTTTCTGCAAAAAAGTAATTTTGAGGGTGCCACACAGATGGCTGCAAGAGATTCCGTCAGGAGGTCCGCAGTGGCGGTCGGATGG
Source organism: uncultured candidate division Zixibacteria bacterium (assembly GCA_963813655.1). Taxonomy (GTDB): domain Bacteria; phylum Zixibacteria; class MSB-5A5; order GN15; family PGXB01; genus CAWEZN01. The sequence continues at coordinate 500,431 of CAWEZN010000011.1, forward strand.
CGCAATATGGTATTACAGGATCGACACATAGGTCGACCCCTACGACATCTCCGTCGTGAAATCCGCCTGCGGCGGACGGGCAGGTCGGGAATGACCCGCCTGCGGCGGAATGACGGCGCGTTGCAAGAGTGTAGGCTGGGGCAGATGTGGTCATCTACCGCCCACATAGACGGGCAGGATCGTTGACCGGACAGACCGCTGATTAATTTACCCTCGCCCCTGACCTCACTCCCGGTGTGAGAGGCGATATGGATGGTTAAAGGGTTTCTGTTATAGGGCTTAAGCATGGTTGGCACCGGTAAGACGGGGTCAGGGGTTTGGGTTCCCGTTGTCCTTCTAATAGATGCGTTGCTTTGGTTTAGTAGAAATCTTCTATATTAAAGCCTTCGCACGGGCCAAAGTCGCCCGATCGGAAGCGTTGATTTGTTTTTTGGTCATGGTCATAACCCTCACCCCTATCCCCTCTCCCAGAGGGCGAGGGGGAAAGAGTTGTTTTTTGGTCAAGGTTCTAAACATTAGGTCCTTCATATAAGGGGAGGGTCCCGAATCAACATCGGTTTGGTGGTGATTTTGATGTGGGTGCAGTGTGGGGCTATGGTTTAGGGGGGAAGTTTGGGGTGTCAAGGGTGGCGCTAAGGCCTAAATGGGACGCTGGCTTCTAAAAAAATATTTCAGAATAATCGGAAAAACCCATCCACTCCCGGAAATTGGGCTCTGGAAGGGGTACCGAGTAAATTTGATGGGGCGATGGTGTGGGACTGGGGATTAGGGGAGATATTGGGGCATAACAAAGGCAAAATTGGTGTTGACGTCTATTCGCGCCGAATGTGGGCAATGCGGAGGGTGGAGGAGTGATTCTATTCCATTAATCTAAACCAATCTTTAACGCTTAGTTTGAGTCTAACGACTTCGTCTTCGGCTAATACACAACAATGTGCGATAGGACCACGCAGGACATTCAAACTAGTCATAATTCTAGTGAATGCTTTTTGCGAAGAAAACATTGGGAAATCATCCCAATTATTTCTTACGATCTCAGCCAACTCCCCAAAAGTAGTATAGTCAATCTCATCGTCAGATCTTGTAGTTACACCAGAATCTGTTTCTCTCTTCATGTTCTCTTTTGCATTTTTTTTGACTTGCTCAGGCACTTTTGTTTCCCACCAATTTTCGCCATGGGCACTTTTTAATGTATCTGCGATTAGACTTCTTATGGTTTTCTCAAGACAATAAAATAATTCATAGTGTTTTCCCATTTCTGCGGCCTCATGACGAAGCAGATGGGAAAATTGTGGATAGTAGATATCATCTTTGTCTTCCTCTGCACCCCGCTGAAGATTCAACCTTTGCTCATGCTCTATTTTATTCAAATCCCTTTCGACCAATAAATGCGACATCCCGAATAGTTTGATTTCATTTTCCACTTTGACACTATCTCCTCAATAGGTTGTCCCGTAGAGAGCGAAAGATTGCATTAAATACAGCTGGGTCATCCGTCTTTGGCAAAACGAGATTTATGGTATATGATAAGTTTAATCCAAAATCTGCATAATCTTCTCTATTCTCCTTAATATCTTCCGGTTGATCATCGGGTTCAGGAGCTTCGTCTGAAGGTATTGATTCGAAATCCGCCTCATGTTTTAAGGTTTCGAATGTCAAGCAAGTCAATTTTAAAACGGGGTCCTTCTGTTCCAGCCCCGTAATTTCTATAATCAATCCCTTCAATTCACCCGAAGATAAGTTATTGGCATATTCATTTCGCTCAAAAAGCTGACGATACCCAATTTTCATCGCTTGGGCTATTGAATGCTTCGAGGTCTTTGGATTTCTAAACTTCTTATATAAATCGGAGGGTGTGCCGTCAGTATTTATAAGTCCGATTTTCTTAGCTAACGGAATGAATTGAGCATAATTTCCGCCTTTGAAACCTAGCATCGTCTCTAGGAAATCATAAGTGAAACGATCCGGCGTTTTCGCATCCTTGATTTTGCCAAGAATGCGAGGAATACAACCGGGATAGCTGATATAGGGTAGTTTAGTCTTCATATCGTGCCTCCGTTATTTATTTACCTAACAATGGCGGCAAATCTCGCCGCGATTTGCTCTTAGTTTGCCACCACCTTATCTGCGTTCCCTCCTTGCCCTCGAAAAGTCCTTTAGGATGAGCCGCCCCTGACCAGTGAGATCTAAATCCTTGTCCACTATCTTGGAGCTTTTAAGTACTTTCTGCTCAAGATCGCTGAGATCTCTGATAAACGGCTTGAGTTTGTTGTTGAGCCATGGCAGAGGAGCGTGAATGAAATGCGTTTGGCCTATCTCAGATTCGAGTCTCGACAAGACAAAGAGAAGAGGGTCAGGAAGCTCAGGTACTTCAACCTTCGGCATCTCGCGTTCCAGCTTCCTCAAGGTAATTTGATAATTCTCCAGTTGAAGTTGAGCAGACTGCAATTGCTCGTCCTTTTCGGACATGGCCTTAAGAATTTGTTTTTTCTCGTTCTCCTGAAGATCGGTCTTGGCCAAGAGGGATTGAATCATCTGCTGTTTCTCCTGAATGATTTTATTCACGTCCTCTTGTTCCCTTTCGACCTTTTTCACAGTCATCTCGCGTTCGGCCAAAACATCGTCAAACTTCTGGCTGATGTGAGAGTAACCTTCATCAATGTGACGCAATCGTTCACCGAAACCAGCTTCAATTCGCCCGAGCATTTCTGACATGGCCTTCGTGAACTCATAGCTATTTGCGTAGAAGCGATTTGACTCTTCGGATGATTTAAAATAGAAGAAGACCGCTAGAGCGACCGAGAAAAAAGCAAGGAGAATAGCAAGAAGATCGGTTGTGGTCAGGCCCTCCGCTTTGAGACCCAAGCCCAAATTGGCAAATTTGTAGATGAATACACCTGCAAATGCCAGGAAGGTCAGGTAGATAGTGATTACTTTAATGTATCGCCAGATGATCTCATGGGTATGCATTATTTTCTCCTTGAGCTAACATTGTGCCGATTGATCGGCATAGCGATTGGTTCAGTGGGCGCGGAAGCAATATTTACATTGAATGATTTATCTGGACGCCCGCCCAATATCATGCAAAAAGTACAGAATTCGGCGACGATGTCAAGGTATATTTTATGGAGAAAATCCATCCGACGCAAAGGACTGGATGAGGTACCCGGGTAGTGAGATACCGGTTTGCGTGGCTATTGCGAGGGGTGTATTTCCTTTTTCCCCATCACTCGAATCGCAATTGCGCTTCCCTTGCGCTCAGTGCCTGTTCCGAAAATTGCTCCTGCAACCTTGGCGCCCGAGCCAGGCTCGTGGATTTGTGGGAGTATAACCCCATTACATCCCAGGGACGCAGCTTTCTTTCGCATAGCATTATACATGTCAGTCTGTGAAGTCCATTCGCCCGATCCGGTGGCTTCAATCATCGCTATACGCTCATATTCAAGCGTGTCGAGTTCGGATTCGCTGGTATAAATACGTACGGAATCAGCGGGTATGGGCGCGCGCACCTCAGGCGCCCCGAGATAAACCGAATGAGTGCTGACACAGGCGGTAAGAACCAGGCCGAGCACAAGGAGCAGAACGGCTCCAAAAAACAAATTATCCTTTTGTGTCATTGATTTCTCCTCATAGTTCCCATAGGTCGAGATTCACTGCTTAAATTCGAATGCCATGTCAACACCCAATTAGGGAAATAATAACTTTTAATATGAAGATTTTCAAGATAAAATGTTGGGATGTTAGCAGGGATAGAAGCGGATTAGTCGAGAGTCCGTCTGCGGCAGATGTACGGCGCGGAACAAGGAAATAGTTGGCCGCGGAAGCGCGGCGCTACGGCTGGGTTCCGGCTCAAGGGCCGGAATGACAAAAAGGGGTCGGGAATGACCCGCCTGCGTGCGGACTGACGGCGCGAAGGATGGCCGCTCGGGCGCGGCCGCTACGGCTGGGTTCTGGCCTTCGCCAGAATGACAATTATTGGGTCTTCTCTGCCAAGTGGGACTCCGGATGGGTACCAAGGTATTTTTGAAGAAAATGATGAGGGGGTGAAACTACTGTAATTCTCTTTCGTCAAAGAATAGGTTATAGGTTGGGTTGAGCCGGAGAAGCTTATACTTTTTTTAAGGAATAAAAAATGAAAATTCGGCTAAGGCCCATTGCTGCACAATTTCTATCACTCTTAGCACTCAGTTCTCCACTATGGGGCGACACGACCAAAGTGGAGACGTCAATTATCCCGGAACTGCGAGCATATCGAGTCAATCCTCATTCGCCCAAAATCGACGGGCGGCTTGATGATTCGGTCTGGTCAAGTCCCAATATCGAAAAGGGGAGGATGTCTATTCGGCGGGCACCGGACGAGGGGATGCCTGCCTCGGAATCGACGCTGGTAGCGGTGGCGTATGATGATCAGGCTTTGTATGTAGCCTTCTGGTGCTACGATTCGGATGCGGACAAGATCAGTCGGCAATTGGTGCGTCGCGATCGAAGTTCTCAGGCGGATCGTGTCACCGTGAGAGTAGATCCGTTCCACGATCATCAGAGCGGGTACGCTTTTGAAGTGAATGCATCGGGTGTGCAGAGGGACTGCCGCTATTATAATGAGACTAATTCCGATATGGATTGGGATGCGGTCTGGGAAAGCGCGGTGGATGTTGAGCCGGGCGGATGGACGGCGGAATTTAAGATTCCGTTCCATTGCATTCGTTTCGCCAATAAAGAAGATCAGACCTGGGGGATTGATTTCATACGGGTCATAAACCGGAAAAGCGAAACCGATGGGTGGGCATTCAGTCCGTCATCGAAGGGGGGATTTGTGTCCAATTTCGGACACCTGAATGATCTCAAGGGGATAAAGCCTCTGGCGCAGGTGGAGGCGCTTCCTTATGCGGTATCGAGCGAGGAAACCGAGCCAAAGCGGATCGGCAATCCGGATGGTCGGGATTTCAGGAAAAATTTGGGGCTTGATTTGAAATATGGAATCGGCAGTGATTTGGTTCTTGATGCGACAATCAATCCTGATTTTGGTCAGGTTGAGCTCGATCAGCCGGTGTTGAATCTGTCGGCGTATGAGACGTTCTTTTCGGAGAAGCGGCCATTTTTTCTGGAGGGGGCTGATTTATTCCAGACTCAATTCAATCTTTTCTATTCGCGTCGGGTCGGGCGACCGCCTCAAGAAAACATTAACGATCCCAATTTTCTTTACTCTATCGATAGGCCGAGGGCGAGTACTATCCTCGGGGCGGCCAAATTGACAGGGAAGTTGTTCAGCCGGACATCGGTGGCTTTGTTGACGGCTGTGACTCAGAGGGAGAAGGAAAAGTATGCCACACGGACGAATATCGTGTTGGATTCAAGCTGGACCGGGGATACGTTGCATGTCGGGATTAAGTCGGCGGATACGGTCACTCGTCAAGGCGTGGTTGAACCGGAAGCGAATTATAATGTATTGCGGATCAAGCAGGAGATTTTCAGGAATTCAAGTGTCGGGGGGATGATCACGGTAGGCGGGCAGAGGAGTTTCCGGCCGGTGACGACGGGAGGGATCGACTGGCGGCTTATTACCAATAATAATTCGTGGGGGACGTATGGGCAGGTTGCATTCAGCAGAACGGACAATGCGCGGACAGGATATGGCATGGATATCACGTTTGAAAAGCGGAGCGGCAAGCATATCCTAGGGTCGTTCGGATTAACCATAAAAAACCAGGAATTCCAAATCAATCGCCTCGGATATTCCAATCGCTCCAATACTTATTCACCGTGGGGCTGGATTCAATATTATACTATCAATCCCTGGTGGATATTCAGAGAGACGTACAATAATCTTAATTTTTATCCGACATGGAATTTTGACGGCGTTAATATCGGCCTTGGGGGCAATTTCAATACTAATATCACGTTTACCAATTATTGGCTTTGGGCGGTGGGGTCGAGATTCAAGGCGAGAAATACAGCGATATCGAGACTCGCGGAAATGGTTTGTGGGTTTGGCCGGTTCGCCCGACGTTGAGCTGGTGGTACAGCCTGAATACGGATACGCGCAAGAAGATATAGTTTCAACTGGAATCCGGGGGGAGGATCGGACCGGGGCGGGCACTGGTGGGCCAATTATGTGGGGGTGACGATTCGTCCCAGGAGCAATATTGAATTTTCTACGGGGATGAACTATAAGCGGAATCGGGATGTGCTTCGCTGGGTGGCCAATGATGGGAACACGCCGATTTTTGCAAAGCTCAATAATGACGAGATGTATTTGGATGCGTCGGCCAATTTGGTGCTGAACCGCAATTTGTCGATACAGCTTTCGGCGCAGGGGTTGGCATCGGGATTGGATTATAATAATTATCGTTACTACTATGGTGGTATGAATTATTCAAGCACGCTGTCAGGGATAAATTCCGACTATAATTATTCGGAAATGAATTCGACTTTTCTGATCCGCTGGGAATACCGTCCGGGAAGCACACTTTATCTGGTGTGGACTCGTTCGCGGCCCGACTATGATCCGACGGTGAATAATCTGGAGATGTCTCGCGATATGAAGAGGCTTTTTTCAGCCAATGCGCAGAATATATTTTTAATTAAGGCGAGTTACTGGATGCGGATATAGGCGGCAAGCCTTAAGGATTGAATACAACCTGGCGCAAATGATAAAGGGGGCAGAAGAGATTCTGTCCCCTTAAATGTTATGGCAGAATGATCCGGTTATTTCAGCAGGATCATCTTTTTTGTGTCAGAAAAATCGGCGGCGTGAAGGCGGTAGAGATAGATGCCGGTGGCTACCTGATTGCCGCCGGCGTCGCGGCTGTTCCATTGGATGGTATGCCGGCCGGCTTCGAGCGGTTCATCGATCAGATCAATCACTTTTTGACCGGTGATATTGTATATCTCAAGGACGACATCACAGGTTCGCGGCAGATCAAAGCAGATTTCGGTTGTCGGGTTGAAGGGGTTGGGATAATTCTGCATGAGGCTGAATTCGGCCGGAATAATCGGGGCGGCGCCTTTGCCGGTAAGAGATTTGATTTCCATTCGGTCGCCATTTTCTGTCCAGGCGAAACTTTCGGCCGATTTGATTCCATCAACGGTCAAATAGAATTTCTCGCCGGATTTGAGGCCATCGATTTCTTTGCTGACAGGGTCGTCGCCATAGACCGACATAAAGCCGAATTTGCCGTCAGTTCCGACTGTCGCCGCGCCGAGAATATTGCCATTGGACGAGATGGCGGTGACGACTGAGCCTTCGGGGACAATCTTACCATCCATACTCAGTTGACGGGAATAAAGATTGATCCATGTTCTTGAAGGCTGCACTTTGTTGTCGATGACGGCTTTGTCAAGGCGAGCGAGTGACTGAGGGGATTTTGATTTTGGGCCGATACCGGGGTAAATCAGTTCATCATCGGTGTTAACTTTGACCCAGTAGCCGAATCCGGGAGACATGATGTCGAGGGTTGAATAGAGGGGAAGATTGGGGTCGTAAGTCAGCGCGCCGTTATCATAGCCGAGGGCGATTATTAAATTGTCGAGAATAGAATTAAGGGCATGCGGGGTTGAGTCCGAGGCTCTTTCCAGATAAGAAACCAGATTCCATCCGGCTTCGAGGTCGATGGGAGTACAAACGGCGACAGGGAAGCCTTCGAGGTTCAGTTCCCTTTCGCAATTCATCTTGACCCAATAACCGTGGAAGTGATCGAGGCTGGTCAAAGTTGAGAAATCGGCGAGTTCGGGGTCATAAATGAATCCGCCACTTTCGAAGCCGAGGACGACTTCGACACAATCCATCACAGAGCCAAGAATGGTCGTGATCTGGTCGTCGGGGGTGTCGATATTCCATGAAATCAGATTCCAGCCTTCTTTGAGAAGGATTGTGCGATGCTGAATATATGGGACAGACAGGCAAACTTCCTGAGGGAGTCCCATTTCAGTCCAGATCGGAGTGATTGAAACATCGGCCGGCATGCCATCAATGTAAAATGTAATGGTGTCGCCGGGTTCGGCGCCTTCATCGATGTCGGGGGTGGTGAAATCATCGCGATAGACCGGCATGAAGCCATATTTGCCCGGATCGGTAACGTACCATGAGCCGCAGCGGATGCCGTCGGGATCATAGGCGTCAATGACCGAGCCGACGGGAAGTACGGCATCGAGAAATGTATTTTCGCCGCAGTAGAAGGAGACCGATTGCCAGGTGGGAGTTAAGGGGGGGATGGGGGAGAGGACGACGTTCAGGACATTCCTATCCGGGAAAGTATAGGTCGACGAGCAGGCCGGGGTAGTATCCGGGTTTGTAGGCATAAACATCGAAAGGTTCGGTGGTATGGATAGAGCAATCGAATTGGCCGATGGGATCGGTGGTGTCCGTAAACAGAAGAGTGTCGCGCGGGAAATTGATCCAGAATTCGACAATGGCGCCTTCAATGGGAGCGCCGGTGGTGTCAGTAACGCGGCCGCACTGGCCGGAAGGGGGAGGGCCATACTGCCCCTCAATTTCCCAGCAAGCTGTTTCAAAGCCGGGATCGGGGGGATCCATCATCCACGAGCACCAAGATTCCTCATCTATGTCCCATTTTTCGATACATATATGACCGGTCGGTGAGGTGGCTTTGACCGGCCAGGAGAGAATCTTGATTTCACCCAAGCCGGGGGGGTAGCCGAAACTGGTATCGGTGGCTATTCCGCCAAAGCAGAATTTGTCCGGAAGGATGCCATCCCAACTATCGGTAAACATGATTTGCGAATCCCAGAAGGATTCAAATAGTGACTGGCCGATGAGGGAGGTATCACCCCAGGATACGGTACCGTCACCGGTGAACAGAAAAGGTGTCGTCCAAAATCTGCGTTTGAGATAGGGATGAATGGTATCATTATTGTTGGCATATAAATCGATGTTGAAATCCAGATTGGGCATGATCTTCAGAGTGCCGCTGTCATTCCAGACGGCGGGACCGGAGATACCCACTCTGAAAAAGTGAGGATTTACTTCCGTCACGGAGATAACCACCAGTTCAGAATCAGCATATGTGCTGTCAGAGACAATAAATAGTATATCGTAATTTCCGGCTTGATTGGAGTCGGGAGTGAATATCAATTGGGCGGTAGTGTCGCTGGTCTGTTGAAAGAGGGCATTATTCGGAAGGGGGGCGGCGCTGAATAGGAGAGGATCACTATTTGGATCGGAGGCTCGTATGTGCAGAATGAGAGTATCCCCTTCTACCACGGTTTGATGCCCGATCGGAAATAGATAGGGGGCCGAGGCGAAAGGAATTGAGTCTTCAAATACATTAATGACGACGTCCTGAAAATCGCGCAGGGAATTGTTGGTCGAATCAATAGCCTCGAACGAAATGAAGTATGGCTTTCCGGTTGGGCTGCCCTGCGTCGTGTCCGGAGTGAAATCAAAAAGCCCGGTGGCATTGCCGCTATCGACAAATGATGCATTAGGCGGCAGGTTATTGGCTGTCAGAATTGCTGATTCGGAGTCCGGATCGGAGGCATGCACCAAGAATTGCAGGCGCTGGCCTTCGATTATATTTTTTGGAGTAGCAATATGTTCGAGGACGGGGGGACGATCTAAATCCAAAACTTTGAAGATTACGATTTCAGTGTCAACGATGGAGCCATTTGAGGCTGTGAAAGCAACGGGATAGAGTTGATAAACCGGATTCCCCTGTTCGTAATCCGGATGAAATTTAAATACACCCTTTCCATTTCCGCTATCAATAAAAGAAGCATTATTCGGCAGAGGAAAGGCAAATAATACGATGGGGTTATTATTCATTTCAAAGGCGTGGACGGCCAGAGATAAATTATCATTTTCGTACAAGGCGACAGTATCAGGCAGAGAAGTAAGAATCACGGAACTTATCGGTTCCAGTGTGTCGGCTGACATATTCCAGCATTGCTTCAGGAATGATGGCTGAGGATCGTCGAATAGCCAGTCGAAGACGTCATTGGTCATATCTCCCTGATCCATGCAGATTTGCCCGGAGGCAGAATTGGTTGCCCCATGCCAGGAGATTATTTTGATTTCGCCAAGAGCAGGAGGGTAGCCATAGGTGTTGGCAATTCCGGAGAAATTGAATCTGTCCGGCAGGCCATCGGCCCAACTCTCGACATAGATTACTTCAACAAGATCCCAAAAACCATGGAATTGCGGGGTAAGAAATTTTGAAAGTACCAAAGAATCAGTGTAGACCAATCCATTTGCAAGAGCAGTATCATAGCCAGGTAACGGAAATATCCCCGGAGAATAAGAACGGGCTCGACCAAGTCGCGCGGTTCGGGAAGGAAGGATATAGGGTATCGTTGTTCGAGCTGTACAGATTGATTGAGAAGAAGAGGGTATCGTATTTCAGGCTGTCATTGGAAACGTCGGCGCGGAAATACATTGCCTCCGCGGAGGTGTGACAGATAATACACACAGTCAATGCCAGGAATAACCATTTTGCCTTCATAATTAGCTCCCGTGAAGAAATATTAAATATATTTACCGTCGATTTGTTAATCCTAAAATAGTCCTCCGTCGGCGAGTATGGCGTTTTATTGAATCTAAAGATAAGTTCTTTATGTCATTAAAGATAATGAGAAATGGAATTCTGTCAAGGGCGGAAATTGATAGAGCCCGGGCAGTGGGCCCCTGGGAGGGTGGGAATCTGAGCACAACCCGCCGCCCGGACCGGGTCAAATTAAGAAAATATGCGGAATTGTCAAGGGATGAGATGAAGGGGCGTATCTAATATGCATCCATGCGTCCGGCCTGTCTTAAGGGCGGATTGGGAGCAAGGAGAATTTATGTTGCGGACTATATTATGATTTCTATATTGGAAAAAGAAATTGTCATGGGTATTTGAAATATGTTAAGCTCTGTTAGTCAGCCAATTCGGGAATTGCATCTGGCGAATAATCGAATAATCAAATTTGCGCAGCCCGTTGTCATGGGGGTTCTTAATGTTACGCCTGATTCTTTTTCGGACGGCGGGAAATATCTGATGTGGGATGCCGCCGAAGCCAGAGTCCGCGAAATGATCGGTGAAGGAGCGGATATAATCGATATCGGCGGGGAGTCAACCCGCCCCGGGTCGGAAGCAGTGTCTCTCGAAGAGGAGCTGGAAAGAGTTGTCCCTATAATCAAGGCAATCAGGCAGTTTTCGGATATTCCGATTTCGATCGACACGACCAAGGCCGAAGTGGCGAGGCAGGCGATATCGGCGGGAGCGGATATAATCAATGATGTCTCGGCCTTACGCTCCGATGTTCAGATGATAGAGGTAGTGCGGCAGTCCGGAGCGCCGATTATCCTGATGCATATGCTCGGAAGTCCAAAGACGATGCAGGCGAATCCCCATTATGATGATTGCGTGAAGGAAGTCGTGCTATTTCTGTCGGAGAGAATCGAGTATTGCGAAAGCCATGGAATAGCGAGAGATAAAATCATAATTGATCCCGGAGTAGGTTTCGGGAAGCGGCTCAAAGATAATCTGGCCATTATGCAGAATCTTGGGGAATTCAAAAGATTGGGGTATCCGGTACTGATAGGGACATCGCGGAAATCGTTTATAGGGATGATTACCGGAAAGAAGGACGAACCGGAAAAGAGAATCGGCGGATCGGTAGCATCGGCACTTCTGGCGATCATGAAGGGAGCGGATATAATCAGAGTGCATGACGTCGCCGCTACGGTTGAGGCTGTCAAGGTTCTCAAAGCGATCGAGGGTGGCGAATAATGGAGCTATTTCATTTTGGATTTCTCTCGTTCAGGCTTATCGATCTGCTTGATATCCTGATAGTCTCGTTTATTATTTATCAGTTCATGGCCCTAATGAAGGGGACGCGTGCGGCGCAAATGGTCACCGGACTGCTTTCGATTTTTGTCGTAGCCTTCATTGCATTCTGGTTCCAGCTTGAGGGATTATCGTGGCTTTTCTCCAATCTGGCTACGATAGGATTTATAGCGCTGGTTATCGTATTCCAGCCTGAGATTCGTTCGGCATTGGCTCAGATGGGTCATTCGCGGATTTTTCAGTATCTCGTAAAATTCGAGGGTCGGAAGTCGCTGGAGGAAATTTCGCGGGCCACGGTTAAACTCTCGGAACTCCGTTACGGCGGTCTAATTGTAATTGAAAAGGCAATAGGGTTGAGAAATTATACGGAGACCGGCAAATTAATGCACGCGCAGATATCGTCAGAGATAATCACAACTCTATTTACGCCATATACACCGCTGCATGACGGCGCTATTGTGGTATCGGGCGATCTGATTGCGGCGGCGGCCTGCACTCTACCGTTGACTCAGGACCCGCAATATCGGAAGCTTTTCGGAATGCGGCATAAGGCGGCGATCGGGGTGACGGAAGTATCCGACGCGGTGGCGGTAGTGGTTTCCGAGGAGACGGGGGCGATTTCAATAGCTCACAAGGGGCATTTGGAAAAGGATATCGACCGGGCTGATTTCAAGCAGAAGCTGACGGAATATCTGAAAAAGTAGCGTTGTTTGCTCCAATATCAGGCATAGTTCATAATTCTGGCGTTTGGCCAATCGGTTTTGTATATTCAGAAATCAATTTTAATGGAGTTAGCCTGCAAATGGGTCGGCTAAGTTGTTATGTTTATAGATTATGTAGAAATTGAAGTTAAAGCGGGAGATGGGGGAGCGGGATGCGTATCGTTTCGGCATGAGAAATATGTACCCAAGGGGGGGCCGGATGGCGGTAATGGCGGGCGCGGTGGAAGTGTGATATTCCGGGCTGACGCTAATTTGTCGACGCTGCTTGATTTCCGATATAAGAAGATCTATCGCGCCGAAAACGGTCGTCCGGGTGAAGGCGGGCTGAAATCCGGCCATGATGGCGCGGATATAGTAGTCAAAATACCGGTGGGAACAATAGTCCGCGATCTTGATTCCGAGCAGCAGATTGCCGATCTGAGTGAAGCCGGTGGAGAGGTTGTAATCGCGAAAGGTGGTCGGGGCGGGCATGGGAATACCCATTATAAATCTCCAACCAACAGGGCGCCGCGTCGCGCGGAGGAAGGGCGCCATGGACAGCAGTTCAAATTTTCGCTGGAGTTGAAACTACTGGCCGATGTCGGGCTGGTGGGGCTTCCCAATTCGGGCAAATCGACCATGCTGTCACGTCTTTCGGCGGCCAAACCGAAGATCGCCGATTACCCATTCACGACCATTGTGCCCAATCTTGGGATAGTCCGATTGAGAGAATTTAAGTCGTTTGTTTTGGCGGATATCCCGGGAATCATTGAGGGTTCCTCAACGGGGAAAGGGTTGGGGATTCAATTTTTGAAGCATATTCAAAGGACACGATTGATCGTATTCCTGATCGATATTTTCGAATCCAATGATATAGAAAAAACGCTGGGAATGTTGAGAAAGGAATTGAAATCGTTTGATAAACGACTGGCCACGAGGCCGCATATTGTGGCTTTAAATAAGATTGACCTGCTGGACAGCAAAAAGCTGAAGCAGATGGTCAAGAAGGCGAATCCCGAATTTATATTTTGCTCGTCTTTGACAGGGAAGGGGCTTAAGGAATTATTGGATAAAATTGAATATGAGCTCGACCGACAGAAGCCGTCCTGAAAAGCTCGAAGCCCTGATTACCCTGAGCGAAGTAGAAGGCGTAGGGGTAATTCGGCTATATCAGCTTTTAAATTACTTTGGCTCGGCAGAAAAGGCGCTGGAGGCTTCGATCAGCCAGCTCACGGAAGTTGCGGGGATCGGACGGGATACGGCATCGAATATCAAAGAGAGCCAGAATCGGCGGAAGGCTCATGAGCTTGCGGCGGAGATCGAAAGAAGGGGTTGGAAATATTTTTTATATGATGATTCGGATTACCCGGCGCCGTTGCAGAATGTTCAGGACAGGCCGCCATATTTATTCTACATTGGCGAATATACTAAAGAAGACACGAACGCGATAGCGATTGTCGGTTCGAGATCGGCCTCAGAAGAGGGAAGATTATTTGCTGAAAATCTGGGTATGGCGCTGGCGCAAAGTGGCGTGACGGTGGTTTCGGGGATGGCACGGGGAGTCGATTTTGCCGCACACCGGGGATGTCTGAATGCCGGTGGAAGAACTATCGCCGTATTTGGATGTTCGCTGGAAATAATTTATCCGCCAGAAGGGAAGGAATTGGCTCGCAAGATAGCCGGATCAGGCGCGGTTTTTTCGGAGTTCTTGCCGGGAACGATTCCTCAAGGCACAAATTTCCCCAAGCGCAACCGGGTGATTTCGGGTCTTTCGCAGGGAGTGGTGGTGATCGAAGCGGCGGAGAGGTCAGGGGCGTTATCGACGGCGTCACATGCCATATCTCAGAATCGCGAAGTGTTTGCTATTCCGGGTTCGCCGCGTTCGGAGATGAGCCGGGGGACAAACAAACTGATTAAAGAGGGTGCAAGATTGCTGACATCGGTCGAAGATATCTTTCAGGAGCTCCCCCGTCTGAAGGGACAGGTCAAGGCGGGGCAGGTTAAGAGTTTTGAGGGATTAAGCGACATGGAAACGAGGATCATTGAATCATTCGCGGACGGACCGGTTCATATTGATAATTTGTGTCGGACACTGGAAAGTTCTTTGCCGGAATTGCTTCAGTTACTCCTGGCTCTTGAGTTAAGAGGTATTGTCCGAGAGTTGTCCGGGAAGAGATATACCCTGAATTAGAGAAACTTGGATGGTTCAGAGATCTGTCAGGATTGCAAATAGACTCGGAATGCATGCCCGGCCGTCGGCCATGTTTGTGAGCCATGCCTCGCAGTTTAAGTCGGAGATTTACGTGGAAAAGGCGGGGCTTAAGGTAAACGGCAAATCGATTATGGGCGTAATGATGTTGGCGGCGGAAATGAAGTCGGAGCTTATAATAACAGCCGAGGGGGAAGACGAGGAAATGGCGGTTGAAGATCTGGTGAAACTGGTAAATTCGGGTTTTGGCGATTTGAAGGATTTATAATTTAGTTGATTTAGGGCTTTTCAGAAAATATCATTGTGCTGATATTCGAGAAAGGTATTAATGATTACTCGAAAGAAGAGTCTAAATATTAAGGGTATCCCCGCGTCGCCGGGTTTCGCAATGGGCGAAGCCAGAGTGATCTATAAATGGGAGCAGACCATCCAGGAGAAAATTCTCAACGAAACGGAGGCGGAGCAGGAAATTTTGCGGCTAGATACGGCGATTGAAGCGACTCTCATTGAGCTTGAAGAATGGCGCAAATCGGCGGGGCAGAAGATCGGCGGCCCGGTGGCGAAAATATTTGATACCCAGATGATGATCGCCGCCGACCGCGAGTTCCTCAAGAAGGTAAAGGACGAAATTAGGGCCAGTCGGAAGAATGCGGAATATATTTACAGTATGCTGGTTGAGGGGGCGATGGAACCGCTAAGGGCCTCGGGTGATCCGTATATGCGTCAGATGGTAAACGATATCGATGCCGTTTCGCGACGAATTATAAGTCATCTTGTCGGGCAGACCGACGGGCAGGATTCAAGATATCCGCCCAACTGCGTATTTGTGGCTCAGGAGCTTACACCGGGGGAGGTATTGACTCTATTTGAAAGAAACGCCTCGGCCATAGTCACATCGAGCGGAAGCGCGGTCTCTCATATGGCGCTGATTGCGCGGTCGCTCTTGATCCCTGCCGTGGTCGGGATTCCTCAGGTGCATCTTAAGATAAAGTCCGGCGATCGGATTGTGGTTGACGGTGACGAAGGAATAGTCACAATAAATCCAACGGATGTTCAATGGAATGAACTTCGTCACAAGAGAACAAAACTGTCGACCCGTCATATCAGCCGGCTTCAGAAGCTTCCCGTGTTCCCGCCCAGAACGGCTGATGGAGTTGAGATTGAGCTGGCCGCGAATATCGACCTGCCGGGCCCGATTGATGAAATTCTGGCGGAGCGAAAAGTTGGGGTAGGGTTGTACCGAACGGAATTTTTGTATCTTCAGACCGGCAGTTTCCCGCCGGAAGATAAGCAATATGAGGTCTACAAGACCGTTGCCGATAAATATTATCCGCGCCCGGTGGTCATTCGTACTTTCGATCTGGGATCCGACAAGTATTTCGTGGGTGATGAACGGGTTGAGGAAAATAATCCGGCTCTGGGCTGGAGGGGAATACGGGCGGCGCTCGATATGCCGAAAATATTCAAAGATCAGCTTAAGGCAATATTGAGGGCGTCGGTCAAGAAAAATGTAAAGATTCTTCTACCTATGGTGGCGGATATTTCGGAATTGGCGAGGGCCAACAAACTTATTAAAAGCTCCATGGCAGAGTTGGCCGGGAAGGGCGCGGATTTTGATAATGATATTAAGGTGGGGGTGATGGTGGAAGTGCCGTCGGCGGCGGTTGCGGCAGAGCTCATGGCGAAAAAGGTTTCATTCTTCTCGATCGGCTCCAATGATCTCACGCAGTACACTCTCGCTGCCGATCGCGACAACGATAGGCTGGCCAGAATTTTCAACCCGCTGCACCCGGCTGTGCTTCGGCTGATCGAGATGTCAATTTCCGCCGCCAAGAATAACAGTATACCAATCACGATGTGCGGCGAAATGTCCGGGGATATTATCAGCATTCCGTTGCTGATAGGGTTGGGAATAAATCAGCTTTCCATGAATCCTTCCAAACTTCCCGATGCCTGTCAGTTGATCGCACGAATCAAATATAAAGATACTATTGAACTGGCTAACGAAGTTATCCGTATGAGCACCCTCAAAGAGATTGAGGGACGATTGCTTGAATATAATATGTCTTTAAAATAAAGGAACAACATGAGACGCACTTGAAGCAATAGACAAAATCAAGGAGATTGACCCGTCGGGGATGTACGACAAAATATATAATTTCCCCGAGCAGTTGGAGCAGGCCAAAGAAATCGGATTGGCTATAAATCCCGGCAAGAAATATTATTCGAAGCTCGAGAATATCGTTGTCGCAGGGATGGGTGGTTCGGCCATCGGGGGCGATTTGGTCAGGTCGTATCTGGCGGGGAGTT
Organism: uncultured candidate division Zixibacteria bacterium; assembly: GCA_963813655.1. Taxonomy (GTDB): domain Bacteria; phylum Zixibacteria; class MSB-5A5; order GN15; family PGXB01; genus CAWEZN01. Next base: position 517,434 of record CAWEZN010000011.1, read on the forward strand.
TCGAATTTCCATTTCAGATTTGTCGTCACTACCGTCTGCCGGCGTTTGTCGATGAGAATTCGCTGGTAGTCATATCGTCATATTCAGGCAATACCGAGGAGACCCTTTCGGCGCTCGAGGATGCTCAGGAACGGGGCGCCAAGATTGCCTGTATTACATCAGGCGGCATGGTGGCCGAGATTGCCCGCGCGAATGATTATCTTATGGTGGAATTGCCGAAAGGTTATCCACCGCGGGCGGCGCTGGGATTTTCGTTCGTGCCGTTATTGTTTCTTCTGTCGAAGCTCGGATTTACCGAGAATGTAGAAGAAGATATTTCCAATCTCATCACGGGCCTGAAATCGTATCGAGAGCAGTATGCGTCGGATATCGAAACGGAAAAAAATCCGGCAAAATCACTGGCTTTGAGACTTCATAAGAAGATTCCGATTATTTATACCGGTCCGGAATTGACCGATGCGGTCGGCACCCGCTGGAAGGGGCAGATTTGCGAGAACGCCAAGTGCCTGGCATTTAACAATCTGTTTGCCGAATTCAATCATAATGAACTGGTCGGATGGAATGTGATCGATTCGTATCGCGACAAACTGATTGCCATCTATTTGAGGGACAACGGCGACCATGAGAGAATCCAGAAGCGGATGGAGATAGTCCGCGCGATTATCGAAAAGCAGAATGTTGAAGTGGTCGATATATATTCTCATGGGGATTTCCCGCTGGGACGGATGTTTTCTCTGATTCAGCTGGGAGATTTTACGTCGCTCTATCTGGCGATTTTGAATAATACCGATCCGACGCCGGTGAAGGTGATTGACTTTTTGAAGGGGGAGTTGGAGAAGTAGCCGTCAATCATTTTGGCTCGAAATATGGCTGGGTCTTGCCGAATCAAACTTCGAAGAATTAGGGGTGTTCGGAAGGTTTCACGCTCGTTGGAAATTCAGTGCAACGAAGGATTCGGCGTTTCATTCTTTTTCCGCAATCACCAGCATCTCAAAATCCTCGGTTGATAATTTATCGTTTCGGCTGAAGGCCCCAAGCCGCGCGCCATAAATATCTATGGTTTTGAAACGAAGAGTTTTTAGCAGCCACGTTATTTCGGACGGCGCATAATATCGTTCATTGCATAGCAGCTCTTTTCTATTTCCGAGGTCATCCTCTATAGATATAGTGCTATGCTCCCGAAAAGTCATTAAATCAAAGGAACAACTGCCAGAGGAGGCATTTCCCTCTTTCTTCTTCGAATCGAGAAAATCTTTGACGGAGTGAAATAGAGGGAATAATCCATTTGAAAGTGGTAAATATGAATACTCCGTTTGGCAATAAAGCATTAGCGGCATTTTGGAGAATTCGAAAATTCATTTCATCAGTTTCCATCAAGGGAAAGGCGCCCTCGCACAGCATGATGATCAAATCAAACTCACGCTTAAAGGGCAGGTTTCTGGCGTCATGTTTTTGAAAATCAATCTGCAGCTTTTGTTTCGGTCGCTTTTGCCTTTGCCTGTTTCAATTGAGACTCCGATAGATCAATCCCGACAACTTTATATCCTCTTTTAGCTAATTCAATAGAATGTCTGCCCGTGCCGCATCCCATGTCGAGAATTCGGATTGCCTTGTTAAATTCGATTTCCTTTTCGATAAAATCACACTCGCCAACGGTTCCTCGCGTGAAATTTTCATTATCATATTTCAATCCATAATTTTCAAACAACTCTTCATACCACTGTTTCACGTTGCTGCGTCCTTTTTTATAAAATTTCCGGCAATAATTTTTAGATATTTTGTCTGAGAATTAATATAAAATTAATTTATATCGGGTCAAAATGTTTTTCGGGGCAGCGATCTGGCATAATAGGCAACGGAGATTTCCGGGTAGAAGAAACTCCTGACTGCGCTTATGGACAGCATGGGGCTAAATGGTATGGCATAATAATAAATCCCGTTGACTCGTTATCCTCACCGATATATTCCGGCGTTAAAAAAGTCTGTCGGATTTTTCTTTGTTAAAGGCCGGATCGGAACCCGACCTACAATTTATGAGGGTAGACGCAGATACAATACTTTTTCAAGTCAATTATGAATTGGCGTCGGTCAGGCGATCATAAAGTAAAATATTTTAAGATGGGATATCGCTTCATAGATGACAAATCCCTGAGTCTCTACTGCCTTGCATTTCGGGATAGTGTGAATCCTAACCTTATGATAATTCCCTTGGGTGGAATGCCTTGGTCAATTGGATCCAGCCCGGATATTGAACTACGAGTATGGAAATGCCAGGGCGTATTCGCCAGGCAATAAATATCGTACAGGAGCCTGTCGCTATTGCCCGGGCTCATCGGAATTTATGAACCTCATGTCGAGCACTACTGTATTTCTCTGGTCTGACCTCCTTATCTCTCCCCAAACATTCCCATTGACTCAATATCTCCGCGCCGATATATTCATCTCCTTAATTTGGAGGAATCGATGAAGCAGCCGAATGTTACCCCGCAAATGGTCAAAGATCATGGGTTGAACGAGGAAGAATATCAAAAAATAATAGGGATATTGGGGCGGGAGCCGAATTATACCGAGCTGGGGATATTTTCGGTCATGTGGTCGGAGCATTGTTCATACAAGAATTCAATCGCGCTCTTGAAGACACTTCCGCGCGAGGGCGAAGCATTACTCACCAAGGCAGGGGAGGAAAATGCCGGGGCGGTCGATATCGGGGAAGGGCTGGCTATCGTATTCAAGATAGAATCGCATAATCATCCATCGGCGGTCGAACCGTACCAAGGAGCAGCGACCGGCGTGGGCGGAATCTTGCGCGATATATTCACGATGGGAGCCAGACCGATAGCGTCGCTGAATTCTCTTCGATTCGGATCACCTGATAATCCGAGAGTTCGATATCTGGTCGACGGAGTTGTGCGGGGAATCGGCGATTACGGAAATTCGTTCGGGGTTCCGACGGTGGCAGGGGAAACTTATTTCGATGAAGCGTATACGGGGAATCCGCTGGTTAATGCGATGGCGGTGGGGATTGTCAAGACCGATAAAATGATTTCGGGAGCGATAAAGGGAGTGGGGAATCCGGTGATGATTGTCGGATCGAAGACCGGGCGGGATGGTATTCACGGAGCGACGTTTGCATCGGAAGAGATTTCGGAGAAATCGGAATTGAAAAGGCCATCGGTGCAGATTGGGGATCCGTTCACGGAGAAGCTTCTCATGGAAGCGACACTGGAGATTATCGATAAGGACCTGGCGGTCGGGATTCAGGATATGGGGGCGGCGGGGATAACCTGTTCCTGCTCGGAGATGTCGGCACGGGGAAATTCGGGGGTGACGATCGATATCGACAAAGTTCCGGTGCGGGAAGAGAAGATGACGCCGTATGAGATTTTGCTGTCCGAATCGCAGGAGCGGATGCTGGTCTGCGTGAAGAAGGGGATGGAAGATGAGGTCAGGAAAGTATTCAAGAAATGGGAGCTTGATTCGACGATTATAGGAGAATCGAACGATACGGGGATATTTGAAGTCCGGTTGAATGGCGAGACGGTGGCGAAGATACCGTCGGAATGCCTCGTTCTGGGCGGCGGGGCGCCGGTGTATAAGCGCGAATCGACGAAGCCGGATTATATCGATAAGCTGAATCAGATCAATTGGAATGAATTCAATCTGAATAGAAATTGGAATAAGGATTTATTGACTCTATTATCGTCCCCCAATATTTGCGACAAAGACTGGGTATATAATCAGTATGATTCGATGGTGCGGACCAATACGGCAGTAGGCCCCGGTTCCGATGCGGCGGTGATGCGGATCAGAAAGTCGAGAAAGGCGATTGCCCTTTCGACCGATTGTAACGGGCGGTATTGTTATCTCAATCCGCGTCTCGGGCGCCATGCAGGCGGTGGCGGAATCGGCTCGCAATGTGGTTTGTTCGGGGGCGCAACCGGTGGCAATCACGAATTGTCTGAATTTCGGAAATCCGTATAAGCCGGAAATCTATTACGGTTTTTCGGAGGCGGTGGCCGGAATGGGGGAAGCGTGCCGGATTTTCGGGACGCCGGTCACGGGCGGGAATGTCAGTTTCTATAACGAAGACCCGGAGCACGCGGTGTTCCCGACGCCGGTTATCGGGATGCTGGGGATTATCGAGGATATCGAGCATATCACGACGCAATGGTTCAAAGATGAAGGGGATTTGATTTTCCTGATCGGCGAAAATGAGCAGGAGATAGGGGGGTCGGAATATATTCATACGATTTTCGGAAAAGTCACCGGCCCGATTCCGGAGTTGAATTTGCACTTTGAGAAGCTTCTGCAGGAGACGGTGCTTATCGGCAATAAAGTCGGGGATTATCAAGTCGGCGCATGACTGTGCAGATGGCGGGCTGGCGGTGACGCTGGCAGAATGTTGTATCGGGAATCGCGAGAGAATGATCGGCGCGCAGATATTTCTTGATGATGATGTCCGGGCGGATGCACTTCTGTTCGGAGAAACGCAGTCGCGGATAGTGGTTTCGGTTCCAAGGAAGACGGGGAGAAGCTGGTCGAGCATTGTATCAGGAATAAGGTTCCGGTTTCGGCTATCGGGCGGGTGATTGGCGATAGGTTGGCGATAAACGATTTGGTTGGTTTGTCGCTTGGCGAATTGGCGGGGGCGTATTACGGCAGTTTGCGGAAGATGATGGAGAGGGTGGAGTAGGGGGGTCATCACTTCTATCGCGGGGCCTGAAAAATTTAATCAATAATGATCAGGAAAAGAAAAACAGAAGAATCAAAGCGATCAATAGACCGAGCCAGAGCCGCAGATAAGGTAGGATTTTGGGGCTGGCTGGGACGTATTGGCATTGTGGTGGCAATAATTGTGGGGGTGGGTGGGGGAATCTGGAAATATTTTGAATATCATGATAAAGAACCAGATTTTGATGTGCAGCTCAGAAGTCTGCAGCTAATGAGATATAATAATGTTAGTGCACCGGAAATTGGATTGCGATTCCATGTTGAAAACAAAGCCTCAGCCTCTCGTAGTATTTCACTAGATTCTATCGTATTTCCAAATTTTAAAGTTCCTATTCGATACACATTTGAATCAAATGAAGCCTATAAAAGTTTTATCCCCAATTCCAAAGATTCATTTATTGTTAGGGAATCGGCGCTACTTTTTGACACTTTGATTTCACTCCCTTTTGATTCCAACTCGTCGAGTTTCAATATATTTCTGCATTCTGGGGCCACGCAGATCATTAACCATTATGATGCAAATAGCATTAGTAAGTGTATCTATCTGCAGACTCCCAAGATATTTGCTACTGGGTCTCGGAAAATTACTATTTAGGCGAAATGCAAGGCTATATCAAGGACACTGTTATTTTTGACACAATATACATGGGTCTTGAAACAGGGAAATTTGCTCGTATAGAATTTAAGAACCGTTCAGCGCATCTTATGATAGACGATGATGTCTTTGCACCTTCGTTTGGCGGAATCTATTTGGCTTATAAATCAAGTTCGAGAAAAGTCGTGGAATTACCGAAGCCGGCTGATATATTTAAAAACCTTAACAAGTATCAGATTGACTCCGCCGTGAAGTGCGACCTTTTGTTTAATCCTTTGGATGCCAAAGAGTTTGTGTATCTGGATTTTAGCAGGAACGCTGCGCACGATCTAAATTATGATCTCAAATGTACGATTCCAATCTATATTTTAACAGATGATACCACTAGCATCAGAGTTCGTCGCATAGATGGTGAACTACGAAAAAATGGTTTGAGAAGCATTGTCCGCGGTGGGGGATTAAGATCATTTATTACCAAGTTGAATAATATCCAAGGCCGAGAATCGGTATACGCCAAATCGATCATTCTCGCTATGGGTCGGCGTGCTGCAGTCCTGAATGATCGAGTTAAGAATGGGAAGTTGGTTGGACCACTGACCGAACCATTCCCCGTCGATTCGGTTGCCACGGATATGATTAGGGATATAATTACTCGGATAGAAGATAGTGTGATTGTCCTCAATATTTCCCCGCTGGAAAAAGCGAATTTGCTAGAAGAGTATCTTATTAAAGAAACCCCAATTGTAGTATTTTCCGATATAAAAGATACACTAATCGCGTCGCGGTTAGGTGGCGGTGTCGAAATCATAATGTCAAAATTTCGTGACTAGATGGAGGGGCTTGATAAATTCCGCCTGTGGCGGATCTTCATGGCAAGCCCCTGCAAGTCACAGATCACGGTTTCGGTTATTTGGCGTATTCTAGTTTTCCGGCGGTGGCGACGGGTTTCATGGTATGCGGGAGGAAACTTTCGCACATCACGCGGACCTTATCCACGAATCCCTTAAATTCCGAAGTTTCCCGCCAGGCGTTAATTGCCTCCTGACTCTTGAACGGACCGAAAGATATGAATTTGCGGGGGTTGGCGAGGTCCTGAAGCAATTTAGCCTCGACGGCGCCGGGCTGATTATTAGCTGTCCAGGCCGCGAAATTTTCCCATTCTCTTATGAAATCCCTCTCCCGCCCCGCACGAACAGTCCATATTCCCAATGAGTAAATGTAGTTTATAGTATTCATAATATCACTCTCCTAACTTTCCCTGTTCTGTCAAAATAGATACGAGAGCGGGTCGGATTTTAGAGAAAGAAGCAGTCAACATTTCAGGATGTCTTATAGGGGCCGAATGGAGAGAGCGGAGTTTCAAGACCAGTCGCCCGTCAAGAGTTGGATCTGAAAAACAAGCGGTGGGGCATCTAAGGCAATTGAAAATCAATCGGACTTAGGAAAGGACTGAGTTCGACCGGCCCCTTCAGTATACAATGCCTCAAAAAAATCGAGATGGTGGGGAGTTTTGCCCGGCGTGATCTTTTTTCTGCACATTGTGGCAGTGTCAATTGATTCAAATAACCCCACTTCTTAAAATATAGGGAGACTCGCCGACCACTAGAGTAAAGAGGCTTAAAAAATCTTATGAGTAATTAAAAATCCGACAGGAGGGCATAGTGGATTTCTGGAAAAATCTGGGTCTGCGGGCAAAAATTATGGGAATGTCCCTTTTCCTTTTGGGAATCTTCATTTTCTTTGCGGTGATTTCTTTAACCACTCTAGGTGATTTGAAGGTAAACGGACCAATCTACAAAGAGATTCTACAGGGGAGGGACCTCATAGCGGATATTCTTCGCCGCCCGAGTGTATCATTGAATCATATCTTGTGGTTCTGTCGTTGGTCGGGGAAAATGATCCAAGCGCCAAGGAGAAATTGATTGGCCGGCTTGGCCAATTGAAGAATGATTTCGATACCCGTCATGCATTCTGGTTGAAAGACCTTAATGATGGAAAAATGAAAAGCACATTATTGGAGAATTCGTATAATCCCGCAATTGATTTCTGCAATATTGCCGAAGGGCAATTCGTATCTGCTATCCAGCAAGGGAATATTAACCAGGCGCGGGAATTGGCGTATCGCCCTCTTCTTCATAAATATGAAGAACACCGTCAGGCAATTGACAAAGTGGTTGAGATGGCTAATGAGCGCAATTCCCAGAGATCGAGCGAAATGCCGCATCTGCCGAAGGAACCAAGTCATTGATGATGAAATTGTCGATGATTTTGGGCGCGCTGTTTATGGTTGGATTATCGCTTTTTGTAAGCATTGACTTATCTCGTTCGCTGAGTCGGATCGCGGGAAAATCCTCGACGAAGGCGCCCGGCAGGTCGGTCTAGCGTCAAAGCAGATTGCCGGAGCCAGTCAATCATTGGCAGAAGGGGCCACAGAGCAGGCTTCATCTCTCGAAGAAACGGCGTCGGCGTTAGAGGAAATGTCCGGTATGACTGATCAAAATGCCGGCAATGCGAGGCAGGCCAATGTGTTGGCGACGGAAGCCTGCTCGGTGCGGACAAAGGGAGCGCGGCCATGCAGGGGATGGCGTCTGCCATAGAGGAGATCAAGAATCGTCGGATGAGACGGCTAAAGTCGTAAAGGTCATTGACGAAATAGCGTTTCAGACAAATTTATTGGCTCTCAATGCGGCAGTTGAAGCGGCTCGCGCCGGAGAGGCCGGTAAGGGATTTGCGGTAGTAGCGGAAGAGGTGCGTAATCTGGCCATGCGCTCTGCTGAGGCGGCCAAAAATACGAGCGCACTGATTGAAGGCTCCCAGAAAAATTCCGATAATGGCGTCAGGGCGACTCAGGATTTTGTTCAGATATTGGCAAATATAACCTCCGGTATTAAGAAGGTCAATGGTCTCGTCGGCGAAGTGACTTCGGCGAGCGATGAACAGGCGAAAGGGGTGAGTCAGGTCAATACTGCCATCTCTCAATTGAACGAAGTTACTCAACGGACTGCTTCCAGCGCTGAAGAGTCGTCGTCAGCCAGCCGAGAACTCGGCTTCCAGGCCGAGCATATGCAGTTGATAGTCGGCGAATTAAATGGCATAATTAAGGGGAAGGGGAGCCATGCAGTCAGAGGACCTGAGCATATTGAAGCCAAGGCATTCGCAATCAGGCATTCCTAATATTGATGGTTGAAAATATTGCGATTCGAATGGAGCAATTATGAAAAATGTAAAGAGAGCATTAATTCCGATGATATTGCTTATCGTGGTCTGCCCTAATCTTTTTGCGCAGGAAGATGCGGGATCCAGCGGATTCGATATCGGCGCCGATGTGGTTTCACGTTATATCTGGCGGGGTATAGATTTCGGAACTTCGGTAAATATTCAGCCAAAATTAATATATAGTGCAGGCGGTTTCTCCGCAGGATTTTGGGGATCATATCCATTTGCATATGAGTCGATTGGGTCCGATGAGAGCGACATCTGGCTGTCTTATACTCTTTCCTGTTCCTCCGGCTCGTTTACCCCGTGCCTGTATGATTACTATTGCCCAAATGCAGGTTTGGAGTTCGGCGCCTTTCATGACCATAATGCTGGAGCGCATACAGTCGAATTCAATCTGCTTTACGCCGGTTCCGGAGAATCTGCCGGTATATTTGCTCGGGGCAATAAATGTCTATAATGATACATCTAATTCAACATATTTCGAACTGGGATTTTCGAAATCGCTAAAAGATGTTTCGATAAGTCCATTCATTGGGGTGACCTTCGGCCCGACCAAATGGTATGGAGTGGATGGCAATGGACCTCAAGTCATAAACGTCGGACTAAAGGCCACAAAGGAAATCAAATTTACCGAAAAATTTTCCGCGCCTATTGGAGTTAGTTTCATACTAAATCCTCATACGGAAAAGAGCTTCATAATATTTTCTTTATCCATTTAGGGAAGTGAATCAATATTCCATCATCGATTTAATGGTCAATTAGAAAAGGGGTCAACTCTCCAATTGACCCCTGAAACAATAACATACTCATTTTGACAAGCGTGGGGTTTGTGTTATAATCCTGCCTTATGGCAGTCTATTTTTTTTCTGATGTTCATCTGGGGGCGGCCGATAAGGTGGGGGAAGATATCAAAATCCAGAAATTGTATGCGTTGCTGGACAAAATCAAGCTCGACGGCGAGAAGATTTTTATTCTCGGCGATCTGTTTGATTTCTGGTTCGAGTATAAGCATGCTATCCCGAATGAGCATTTGAGGATTATTTTTCGGCTGGCGTCGCTGGTGGACGATGGGCGGGAAGTGCATTATATCACCGGGAATCATGATTTCTGGCTGGGGGAATTTTTGAGCCGGGAGGCGGGGATAACGATACATCGCGATTATTTTCCGATAAACGAACAGGGGAAGAAGATATTTCTGATTCATGGCGACGGGATATCGCCGTCGGATTGGGGGTATCGGATTCTTAAGAGAATCCTGCGCAATCGGGTGAATATCTGGCTGTATCGGAAGATTCCGCCCGACTGGGGGATACCGCTGGCGAAATATGTATCGAGTTCGTCACGGGGATATACATCCGGGCGGGAGCCGAAGTTTGTGAAGGATTATGAGGTATACGCTGAGAAAAAGATCGCCGAGGGGTATGATGCGGTTATTATAGGGCATTTGCATATTCCGGTGTTCAAGGAAATGAAGGGCGGGGTGTATCTTAACAGCGGGGATTTTATAGATCATTTCAGTTATGGGAAGTTGGAGGAGGGGAAGTTGACGCTGGAGTATATGAAATGACAAAAAGGCTTCAATTCCGATTTGAGACTGGATTGGACAGATAGGAAATGTAGGATGAATAACCGTTGACCACTTTCTGGAGTATTCGGCGTCAAGGGCCGGAATGACATATTATGGGAGATTCAGGAAAGATGGAAGTGATAAGAAATATTAGGAAAATGCAGACACGTTCGCGGGGGCTGGCTGTGGAGGGAAAGAGGATTGGGATTGTGCCGACGATGGGGTTTTTGCATGAGGGGCATCTGTCTTTGATCAGGAGGGCAAAGAAACTTTCGGATGTTGTTGTGACCACGATCTTCGTTAATCCGACTCAATTTGCCCCGAATGAGGATTTGAAAAAATATCCCCGGGATGAGAAGGGGGATGTTGCCAAAATTAAGAAAGCGGGGGGGGATATAGTATTTATCCCGAAAGCGGGCGACATGTATCCGGCGGATTATCAGACTTATGTCGATGTGGAGAATCTTACGAGGACTCTTGAGGGGGCTGTTCGTCCGGGTCATTTTCGCGGGGTGACTACGGTGGTGGCGAAATTGTTCAATATTATCAGACCGGACGTGGCGGTGTTCGGGATGAAAGATTATCAACAGGCAGTCGTTATCAGGCAGATGGTCAAGGATTTGGATTATCCGGTGAAGATAGTTGTCGCGCCGACAGTCAGGGAAAAAGACGGGCTGGCGATGTCGTCGAGGAATAAATATTTCACTCCGGAGCAAAGAAAAGAGGCCGTATGTTTGTATGCGGCTTTGATTGTGGCCAGGAATATGGTGCGGATCGAAAAAGTGACCAATGCCTCGTTAGTTCGAAAAGAGATGGTGGATGTGATTAAGGATATTTGTCCCAAATGCGGAGATAGATTATATCGCTTTCACTGATTTTGACTCGATTTCGCCGCTGAAAAGGATAGATAAGAATTGTATATGTTCTCTGGCGGTAAGGGTGCATGGGGTAAGGTTGATAGATAATATGAGCTTGATAGATCTTATAAGCTAAAGATTATATGCGGGAATAGTTCTGACGAATCTGATTCTGGTGTCGTCGGCCGGCGCGCAGGCGACTGGTGGGTCGGTTTTCAGGGTTGAACGGACGAATGTTCTGATTTTTGTTTTCTTTTTTTCCATAGTGATACTTCTCTACACGCAGTGGGCGAAGCGGGGGAAAAGCTTATTTATTCGGAAAATTGCGGGATTGGATGCGGTGGAGGAAGCGGTCGGCAGGGCGACGGAGATGGGAAAGCCGGTACTTTTTGTGCCAGGGATAGAAGAGTTGGACAACATGCAGACGATCGCGGCGGTTTCGATTCTGGGGAGGATTGCGAGAATAACGGCGCAATATGATACGCCATTGATAGTGCCGGTGAATTATCCGCTGATACTTGTGGCGGGGCAGGAAGTGGTGGAGCAGGCCTATATCGAGATGGGGAAGAAGGATGCCTATAATCGCGACACGGTTCGATATGTGGCCGGGGAGCAGTTCGCTCTGGCGGCGGCGATCAATGGAATTATGATGAGGGAGCGGCCGGCGACCAATATTTATATGGGGGCATTTTTCGCCGAGTCGTTGCTTTTGGCTGAGACGGGGAATGCGGCCGGTTCGATCCAGATAGCCGGCACGGCCGAGCCGGAGCAGCTTCCATTTTTTATAGCATCATGCGACTATACTTTAATGGGGGAGGAAATATATGCGGCGTCGAGCTATCTGAGCCGCGAACCGATACTTCTGGGCGGTTTGAAGGGGCAGGACTTGATAAAGATTTTGCTGGTGGCGATTATAATAATCGGGACGATACTTATAAGCCTCGGGTATGGGGAGTGGTTCCGGTCGCTATTTGTCACGGCGTGAGATGATGACTGCAATAATGTTTGACAATATTTCTCCAAATGGATATTTTCGTGGTGTGCGAATAAATATCCAGGGTATCATTCGAGCGGTTTCCCTCACAATTTTGGCGATGACTTTGATTGTGTTGCCGGTTTCGGCGCAAAGCGGGGATGGGTCGGTATTCCGGAGCGAACGGACATCAGTTTTGATATTTGCCCTAGTATTTTCGATAGTGATTTTGATTTACACGCGGATGGCAAAACAGGGGAAGAGGCTTTTTGTCCGCAAGATTGCCGGGCTTGATGCGGTGGAAGAGGCAGTCGGGCGAGCCACTGAAATGGGGAAACCGGTGCTATTTATTCCCGGCATATCGGAGGTTGACGAGATGGAGACGATCGCGGGGATTTCCATTTTGGGAAGAGTAGCCAAGATCACCGCGCAGTATGAGACACCGTTGATTGTGCCGGTTCGATATCCGATGGTGCTTGCGGCGGGACAAGAGGTGGTCGAGCAGGCGTATACTGAAGTTGGCAAGCATGACGCTTATAATAAGGATATGGTCAGATATGTGGCGGGGGAGCAGTTTGCATATACGGCCACGGTCAACGGGATGATGATGCGGGATCGGCCGGCGGCCAATATATATATGGGGGCATTTTTTGCGGAGTCGCTGCTGTTGGCGGAAACGGGGAATGCGGCGGGTTCGATTCAGATTGCGGGGACGGCCAGGCCGGAGCAGCTGCCGTTTTTTATTGCGGCGTGCGATTATACTTTGATGGGGGAGGAGTTATATGCGGCGTCAAGTTATCTCAGCCATGAACCTTTACTGCTGGGTGGGCTTAAGGGGCAGGATTTTATTAAAATTATTCTGGTCGCTCTGATAGTCATCGGCATAGTACTGTCCACGATCGGACAGGGTGAGGCATTCAGAGCGCTTTTCAAGAGCGTATAATTTAATATGAAGACAACTCTGCCAGTCTCAGTCGCATTTCTTTCCGGCCTGATTATGGTGGTCGGGTTCTTTCTCAATCCCGAGAAATCATTTCTGGGGAATGTCGAGGAAGAGGTCTTGCGCTGGGGGACGATTGTCGGCGGATTTACGCTTTTATTGGGTGTGGTTTCGCTGGTGAGGGTCCATTCCCGGACGGTAAGCCAGAAGAAGCAGGGGTGGATATTTAATCTGATAACGCTGATAGCGGTATTCGCGATGGCGATCCCGTCGATGATTCCGCTGTCGAGCAAGTCGGCAATAGGAAGTATGCTCTACAGCATAGTCCCCGAAAGCTGGGGATCGTTATTCGGGACCGGTCCGAATTCTATTTATGATTGGATGTTTAATTATCTGGAATCTCCCATGATGGCGACGATGTTTGCGATGCTGGCGTTTTATATAGCGTCGGCCGCCTATCGCGCTTTTCGCGCCCGCAATACCGAGGCGACGTTGCTTCTGGTTACGGCGGTTCTGGTAATGCTCTGGCGAATTCCGATGGGGGAAGCTTTCCTGAGATTATTCGGCGACAATATTCCGCAGTATATTAATTCCTACGTGATGAACGGCGTCAATATGGCGGTTCAGCGGGGGATTATAATCGGTGCGGCGCTGGGGGCGGCCTCGATGTCGCTGAGAATTATGCTGGGAATAGAGCGCACTTATATGGGGAAGGGATAAAGTGAGCTTCTGGGAAAAAATATCCGATATCGACCGCCGATGGATATATTTTCTGGTGGCAATTTCGGTCATTTTCCCGATGCTGGTAGTGATCAAGTTTCCGATTCAGATCACTCCTGAAGCCAGACAACTTTATGATGCCGTCGAGGCCCTTCCCGACAGTTCAATTGTATTTCTGACATTCGATTATTATCCATCGACTCTGGCCGAGACTGAGCCGATATCGGTCGCGGCTCTCAATCAGATGTTTCGGAAAAATATGAAGATCATAACGATGACTACGGTTCCATTGGGAGGTCCGTCGATTGCGGAGCGGGTGACGAGGAAAATGGCCAAGAAATACAGCAAAGTGTACGGGGTGGATTATGTCAATCTTGGATATAAGGCGAATTATGTCGCGGTATTGAAGGGGATGGGGAGTTCTATCGAATCCATATATCCGGCGGATAACACCGGCACGCCGCTGAAAGATCTGCCGCTGATGAGTAAGGTCAAGAATTATAATGATGTCAAATTTATTTATGTAGTTGCGGATAATGGCATAGTCGACTATTGGATTTCCATAGTCAATGCGCAATATGGAACCCCGGTCGGGGCGGGGGTGACGGCGGTCATGGCGCCGAAAATGTATTCTTATGTGGAATCAAAGCAGATGACGGGACTTCTGGGGGGTATGAAGGGGGCGGCAGAGTATGAGCGTCTGGTGAATCATGAGGGAACGGCCACCAGAGGGATGGATGCGCAATCGATGGTTCATCTGCTGATCATATTTTTCGTGATTGTCGGCAATATCGGGTTTTTTGCGACTCGCAAGTCCCGGCAGGGCGGGCAGTCATGAGTTTTATCGAGCAGTTCCAAATCTGGCTGGGCGCTTTTTTGGTGCTGGCCCTGTTTTCGTTTCTTTATAAGGATAATCCATTTTATAAACTGGCGGAGCATGTTTATGCGGGGCTTTCGGCGGGATATTATGTGGGGCTTATCTGGCAGGCGGTGATTATTCAGCAATTGGTTGACCCGATGTTCGACGAGGGGCAATGGTGGCTTGTTTTTCCGGGGATACTGGGGGCGTTGATGTTTGCCAGGTTTTTCGCCAAGTGGTCGTGGGTCAGCCGAATCTCGCTGGCATTTGTGATGGGGAACACGGCGGGAGTGTTTTTGATATCTCAGTTGCACGGGCTTATTCTGCCGCAGACCATGGCAACGATGTTGTCCTTGAATCCCAAGAATGGGTTTGCGGCGACTCTGCTGGCGCTGGTGACGGTGGTCGGAGTAATTTCGACGCTTGATATATTTTTATTTCTCGAAAGAGCATACCGGCGTGTCTGGGCGGGACGGCACGGGTGGGAATATGGTTTATAATGATTTCATTCGGGGCGCATTTCGGATATACGGTCATGGCGCGTATTTCGCTTCTGATCGGGCAGGTTCAATTTTTGCTATTTGACTGGGGCGGCAGTATCAGACAGATATTCTGATTTATTAAGATTTTCCTTCTAATTTCTCGAGCCAACTCTCCTGAAAAATGGATTGCAATTTGGCTTGAATAATTCCTATATTGGCAAAGGTTTTTTTGCATGAAAGAGAAGCTGAAAATTATCATTCCCGTGGCCGGTGAGGGGGCCAGGATGCGGCCGCATACTCATTCGGTGCCAAAACCGCTTCTTCCGGTCGCCGGTAAGGAAGTGCTGGCGCATGTAATAGAACCTCTGATTGGTCTGAATCCGGAAGAAATCGTTTTCGTGATCGGTCATCTGGGTGATCAGATTGTCCGATATGTCGATGAAAATTATAATTTTAAGGCCTCATTTGTGAGGCAGAATGAGCTATTGGGGCTGGGGTATGCGATTCATCTGGCATTGAAAAATATCGATTCCGGCCCGGTACTGATTATTCTCGGAGATACAATTGCCCGAACGGATTTTTCGGAATTCATCAAGCAGGACAAGAATGTAGTTGGGGTGAAGCCGGTCAAAGACCCGAGGAGATTTGGAGTCGCGGAGGTGGAAGACGGCCGGATAATAGGGGTCGAGGAGAAACCTCAGGATCCCAAATCGGATTTGGCTCTAATTGGTCTTTATTATTTCGAAAAAGCTGATTTGCTGAAAAAGAAATTGTCACAGCTTGTTTCGAGCGGGAAGAAAACCAGCGGGGAGATACAGCTTACGGATGCACTGGCGTCGATGCTGGAGGGCGGGGAGAAATTTTCGTTTGTGGTGGTTGATGGCTGGTACGACTGCGGGAAGAAAGATGCCTTTCTCGAGACCAATCGTGTATTACTCGCGGAAGCGAATGAGAACCATGATTACCCCGGAACCATAATAATCCCACCGGTAAAGATATCGCCATCGGCGGTCGTGGAAGAATCAATAATCGGTCCCTTTGTTTCAATTTCAGAGGGAGCCAGAATTCATCGTTCTATCGTAAGAGATTCTATAATCTGCAAAAATGCTGTCATCGAATTTTCCATGCTTGAGGCCTCAATCATAGGCGAAAAAGCCGTTGTGCGGGGGAGGTACTCGCATATCAATCTCGGCAATTCCGGAGAAATTAGATAATTTAATATAAATTCAAGGAGTCGTTTCATGTCGGAAGGAAATTTCCTTTTTACATCGGAATCGGTAACGGAGGGGCATCCCGATAAAGTCTGCGACCAGATCTCGGATGCGGTGCTCGATGAGGTTATCAGACAGGACAAATACAGCCGGGTCGCCTGCGAATGTTTCGTGACGGTGGGACTGGTGATTGTGGGGGGAGAAATAACGACCAAAGGGTATGCCGACATTCCGAGGCTCGTGCGCGGGCTGCTTGAGGATATAGGGTATTTGAATCC
Organism: uncultured candidate division Zixibacteria bacterium; assembly: GCA_963813655.1. Lineage (GTDB taxonomy): Bacteria > Zixibacteria > MSB-5A5 > GN15 > PGXB01 > CAWEZN01. Next base: position 533,866 of record CAWEZN010000011.1, read on the forward strand.
GGCTTTCGGGTTTCATTACAACAATGTCGGAATTCTTAATGCGATCGGATCGCAGTCGCCGGATATCGCGCAGGGGGTGGATATAGGGGGAGCGGGAGATCAGGGATTGATGTCGGGGTATGCCTGCCACGAGACAGAAGAACTTATGCCGATGCCGATCATGCTGGCTCATAAGTTGACCAAGAGACTGGCGGAAGCCCGCCGGAAGAAAATACTTCCGTTTCTTGGACCGGACGGAAAGTCGCAGGTGACGATCGAATATCGCGACGGGAAACCGCATCGGATAGATGCGGTAGTTATTTCGGCTCAGCATACAGAAGATATTCTGGATAGTACAGGAAAGAAGATCACCGATAAGGCTCGTCAGGAGATGATTGATAATATCATCAGGCCGATTATTCCGGCGAATATGCTGGATGATAAGACCAAGTATTATGTTAATCCGACGGGAAAGTTCGTGATCGGCGGGCCGCAATCGGATACCGGCATGACGGGGAGGAAAATAATAGTCGATACATACGGCGGGATGGCCAGCCATGGCGGCGGGGCTTTTTCGGGTAAGGACCCGACCAAGGTGGACCGGTCGGCATCATACATGGCCAGATATATCGCCAAGAATGTGGTGGCTTCGGGATTGGCCGACAAATGCACCATACAACTGGCGTATGCTATCGGAGTAGCGGAGCCGGTTTCAATCATGGTATTTTCCGACAAAACCGCCAAAATCCCGCATGCCAAATTGGTGGAATTGATTCGAAAGAATTTCGATTTGACTCCGCGTGGGATTATCGAATCGTTGAATTTGCTGAGGCCGATTTACCGCAAGACTGCGGCGTATGGGCATTTTGGATGGAGTGATCCCGATTATACATGGGAGAAAACCGATAGGGCCAAGGATTTGCTGAAAGGCGCGTGATGTATGCAAAAGACAAAAAATGATATAGCCAATGATAAACTTGCTCCGCAGGGGAAGCTTCGTATCGAATGGGCGGAGCGCAATATGCCGGTCTTGCGGCTTATCCGGGAACGGTTTCAGAAGGAAAAACCGCTTAAGGGGATTAATCTGGCCTGCTGTCTCCATGTTACCACCGAAACGGCCAACCTGATGATTACGCTGAAAGCGGGTGGAGCCAATGCGGCGTTGTGCGCATCAAATCCGCTCTCGACTCAGGATGATGTGGCGGCATCGCTGGTGGGGGATTATGGAATCCCGGTTTTTGCGATCAATGCCGAGGATAAGAAGACATATTACAAGCATATCAATCAGGCGCTGGATTTTTGGCCTCATATCACGATGGATGATGGGGCGGATCTGGTTTCTACGCTGCACGCAGACAGAAAGGAATTGCTGAAAAATATTATCGGCGGGACCGAAGAGACTACGACCGGCGTGATCAGATTAAAGGCGATGGCCAAGGATAATGCGCTTAAGTATCCGATCATTGCGGTGAATGATTCCAAAACGAAGCATTTTTTCGATAATCGGTATGGGACGGGGCAATCGACGGTCGATGGGATTCTTCGCGCGACAAACGCGCTGATAGCGGGGGCGAAAGTAATTGTATCGGGGTACGGCTGGTGCGGACGAGGGTTTGCGTCACGGGCGCAGGGGATGGGGGGACATGTGATTGTCACCGAGGTTGATCCGACCAAGGCGATCGAGGCGGTGATGGATGGATTCGAGGTGATGCCGATGTCGGAGGCGGCAAGGATCGGCGATATTTTCGTGACGCTGACGGGGGATATAAATGTTATCCGGCGCGAGCATTTCGAGAAGATGAAGGATGGAGCGATTGTCTGCAATTCGGGGCATTTTAATGTCGAGATAGATTTGACAACTCTGGAAAAGATAAAAACCAAGAAGCGGAAAGTCCGCAATTTCGTGGAAGAGTTTACTCTTAAGAATGGCCGGCGGGTTAATATTCTGGGAGAGGGGAGACTTATTAATCTGGCGGCGGCAGAGGGTCATCCGGCGATGGTGATGGATATGTCGTTTGCCAATCAGGCGCTGGCGGCGGAGTATCTAGTATCGCATCATAAGAAATTGAATAATCAGGTTTATGTTGTCCCGGAAAAGATTGATAATAATATTGCGGCGCTGAAATTGAAATCGATGGGGATTAAGATTGACAGGTTGACGGCGGAGCAGAAGAAGTATCTGGCGTCGTGGGAGATGGGGACGTAGGCTAAATTCCGTCAGGAAAGGGTTCCTGACAGCGCATTTTAGTAGAAGCAGAAGAATTAGGAGAATTGAGGGGAAATGGATATTCCATCATAATTATTGCGAGTATTTCCCTAATAGCGTCCGTTTTGACAGCATCCTTATCATATTATTTTGCCAAGAAGCACGAAAGATTATCAAATGAGAGAAGACTCAAGGAGGAATTCTATCGCCAATTCATAGAAGCCTTGAACGATGTGGTAATCGATAGTAATGACAATAATTCGCAGGTGAGATTAAGCAAGGCATTTAATTCTTTGCTCCTTATTAGCAGTGCAGACGTCATTCAGCGCTTGATGGATTTTCATGATTTTCTCAGAACCGATGTGGCACAGAAATCTCCGGTGCCAAGAGATAGCAAAGAATGGTTGATAAAGCATGATGATATATTAAATGAGCTTATTAAGGCTATGCGAATTGACTTGTTTGGCGCAAAAAAATACTCCGGCAGGGATTTTCCACGAGTCCATCTTGTGGGAGGTAGGGGAAAGCCTGTGACCCCTTCCTGACGGCGCAAAATACTTGCTATGCATGATTATTATGTCAAGAATCTATCAGGGGGACGATTAAAGCGGGTTTATGATATTGCCCCGCCGCGGGTACAGAGATATTTTAGGGCTGAGGCGGAATTCGTTTGCAGTAAGATCAAGAGGGAGGATATGGTTCTCGATTTGGGGTGTGGGTATGGGCGGATCACTCTGGAATTGGCGAAAATCGCAAAGACAGTGGTAGGGATTGATAATTCCATCGACAGCCTGCACTATGGCAAGAAAAAGCAGGGACATATAGCCAATTGCAGTATGTTGTGCATGAATGCAGTAGCAACTTGGTTTTCGTGATAGTATATTTGATCTAGCAGTATGTATTCAGAACGGGATTTCGGCTTTTCATGTGAACCAGAAGGAATTGATTCGGGAAAGTGTAAGAGTGACCAAGCCGGGGGGAATGGTATTATTTTCCACATATTCAGAAAAATTCTGGCGATGACCGGTTGGAGTGGTTTGAGAGACAATCTGAAGAAGGGCTTTTGGGCGAAATCGACTATGAAAAGACGGGGGATGGAAATATTGTCTGCAAGGATGGATTCACGGCGACCACGGTCAGCCCGGCGGAATTTGGGGAACTGATGAAGGGGTTGAATCTGGATTGGAGGTTGGAGGAAGTGGACGGGTCGAGTTTGTTTTGCGAGATAGTGAAAAATAGATAGAGTCTGTCCAACGAATTGGAATTTGACAATGAAATGAATCAGAGGTCATATTATAGTGAAGGCAAAATTAATGACGGAGATCGGTTGGCTTTGAGGCCAACCGCAGCGCGAAAGGCGGCGGGTTTGAGAACCCGCCGAGCACAGTACTTGTGGAACATTTTCAACGCATGTTGAATATATAAGGGAATAGATTATGTTGCCGAAGAATCTGAGGTTTAGGCCTCTCACGATCGAGCGGTGGGATGATTTTGCGAAGTTGTTCGGTGAGCGAGGGGCCTGCGGCGGGTGCTGGTGCATGTCGTGGCGGATCATGCCGAAGGAATATCGCGAACAAAAGGGTGAGGGGAACAAGAAGGCGATGCAGAAACTGGTCAAGGCGGGCGAGCCGATTGGAATTATGGCATATATCAAAGACGAACCGGTCGGTTGGTGCGCGGTGGCTCCTCGGGAGAAATTTATCAGGCTTAATAATTCGAAAGTCTTGAGACCAATCGATGACCAGCCGGTCTGGTCGATCACCTGTTTTTTTATCGCGAAACCGTATCGTCGGATGGGGCTGTCGGTGGAATTGCTGAAAGGGGTTATCGAGTATTGTCGGAAGAAAAAGGTGACAATACTTGAAGCATACCCTATCAAACCGTACAGCAAGAGTATGCCGGCGGCGTTTGCATGGACAGGTTTTGAGTCGGCGTTTGCGAAGGCGGGATTTGTGGTGGCGAAGAAGTGGTCGAAATCGCGGCCGATTATGCGGTATTATTTGTGATCTTATTGATGTATTAAATTGTTGGGAAACACCCCCAAAAACCTTCTCTTTAGCAGAGAGGTTATTTAAGGCGTACGAAACATCCCGCGCAAACTAATTGACATTCAGAAATGCTCATCTATATTAGATGATGCTATGATTATAATCTTGTCCAGATATCAGCCGAAAAGTTCGTCCGGCTTGCAGGATGAGTAAGCGGCGGATATTGACGCAAACGAAGTTTTTCCCGTTTAAATTTTAGAATAATTGAAGAGGTAGATATGGGTATAATTTTGGATGGTTCGGGATTAACCATAGAAAAGCTGGTGGCGATCGCCAGAAATAACGAAAAGGTGGAGCTTCATCCGGACGCGATGGCGCGGATCAGGAAATGCCGGGATATGCTGGAGAAGAAAATTTCCGCGCATGAAATAATGTATGGTATCAATACCGGAATCGGGGAATTTTCCGAAGTTGTACTTACCGACGACCAGGTGCAGGATTTTCAGAAATATCTGATTTACAATCATGCGGCAGGGATCGGCGATCCGGCTCCAATCGAGTATGTGCGCGGCGCGATGGCATCGCGGATCAATGTCCATGCCCATGGTAATTCTGGTATTCGCCCGGAGATAACGTCGACTTTGGTGGAGATGTTAAATAAGGGAGTTACGCCTTTTGTCTGCCAGAAGGGATCGGTAGGTGCGTGCGGGGATCTGGCGCCGATGGCACAGCTGGCATTGCTTCTGATGGGAGAGGGGAAGGCATATTATAAGGGGGAGCTTCTTGAGGGCAGGGTGGCTATGGAGAAGGCCGGAATCCCGATTCCGGGGCTGAAGGCTCGTGACGGTTTGGGGACTATTAATGGGTCCAATATGCTGACGGCCATGAGCGCGATATTTCTTTATGATGCGTTCAACTGGCTCAGACAGGCGGAGATTGCGACAGCGATGTCGCTGGAGGCGTTGAAGGCCAATATGAGACCGTATCATACCAAAATTCATGAGGTTCGCGGTTTCGCCGGAGCGGTAAGAAGCGCAAGGGCAATTCGGAAATGTGTTGAGGGAGGGGATTTGGCGGAGGGGAGAATAAAATGCAAGGTGCAGGATGCGTATTCGATGCGATCCACGCCGCAGGTGATAGGGGCGGCGTACGATGCTCTTACTTATGCACGATCGCAGGTGGAAATCGAATTAAATGGAGTCGGCGACAATCCGATATTTTTCGCCGAGGAGAATCTTCAGCTTTCCGGGGCCAATTTCCAGGGGACGCCGGTTTCACTTCCGATGGATATGGCGGGAGCGGCGATCACGATGGTAAGTGTCCTGTCGGAGAGGCGGTTGAATCGTCTGAATAACCCGGCTTTGAGTGTCGGTCTGCCGCCGTTCCTGACGAAGGGGGCGGGGATGTTTTCGGGATTGATGCTGAGCCAGTACACCGCTGATGCGTTGATCGTAGAGCAGAGGATTCTTTCCATGCCGGCGTCGATACAATCGATTCCGGCGGCCGCCGATCAGGAAGATTTTGTTTCGATGGGGATGAATACGGCTATCAAGAATTTCCAGATTCTGGATAATGCTTATGGAGTTCTCGGCATAGAATTCATGGCGGCGGCGCAGGCGCTCGATTTGCGTGAATACAAATTCGGACGCGGGACGACAAAGGCGAAGGAAGTTATCAGAAAGTATGTAGAGTTTCTCGATATCGACCGCCCGCTTTATCCGGATCATACGAAGATGAAAGAGCTGGTGAAATCGTGCGAGATATTGCGCGAGGTGGAAAAGGAAATTGGGGGATTGGGGTGAGTGGGTAAGGCTTATGTCGAAACTCACTAAGCTTTAGTCTGCGTGAGTGTCGACCTACGTGCGAGTTCTACTTTTTGCGGCCGCCGCGGGATAAATAGTTGGCGAGCTGGATATAGGCTTCCATGTTTTTTTCCATGGCGGATGCATTGTTGGGATAACGGGCGATGAGATTATCTTTGAAATAGTCGGGCTCACGTAAATCGTACAATGATTTTTCGCTGTGGTTCAGCCATTCAAAAAAGAAGAAGGGGCCGTTGATAAATCCGAGCTTTTCGTCTGAGACAATCACAGCGAATCCCGAATCATTCTGGGGCAGGTCGAGCAGGTCACGTCCCCAGGTGTATTCATCAGCGGTTAGTCCGAGCAGGCCGATTATGGTCGGAATGATATCGACCTGACTTCCGGTTCTATTTATCACCACGGCACTGTCGCCGATCAATTTGGGAGCGTAGATCAGAAGCGGGATGCGGAAATTTTTCGGCATCATGGTAAAGGGGCCGGTTTGGTAAGGGCAATGATCGGCGGTAAAGACGAAAATGGTACTGTCAAACGACGGATATTGTCTCAGGGAGTCAATAAACTGCCCGATAGCCCAATCGGAATAGTAGAAGGTATTCAATCTTTTGCTGTCGGCGATGGTGTCATTGTATAGTCGAAAGCGTTCGTCGGGAATCAGGTAAGGGTCGTGGTTGCTGAGAGTCATGATGGCCAGGTTGAAGGGACGCTTGAATGATTGTATCTCGCGAGCCAGCTTCTCGAATATATTATGGTCGGGGATGCCCCATTTCCCCAGCTTCTTCGAACGGTCAAAATCTCTTTCGGCGTAAAATTTTTCGTAACCGGCCGCTCTAAGGAAGCCTTGCATATTGTCAAATTCGATGTCGCCGCCGTAGGCGAAGATGTTAGTATAATTGTAGTCTTTGAGGGTCTCAGCGAGGGATCGGAAGGAATGTTCGGCGGCGTACCGTCGCATGATAGACCGCCCGGAGACATAGGGGAAGGTGCAGAGGATAGCGGGGATACCATGATTAGTGCGGACGCCGTTGGCATAGAATTGCGTGAACAGGATGCCCTTATTACAGAGTGAGTCGAAGTGAGGGGAGACGTTTAATTTGGCGCCGAGGGCGTCGATTTTATCGGCCGACCAGCTCTCCATAATGACAATCACGATATTAGGTTGGAAATCATATCGCGGCTTGCCGGATACGTGATGTTCAAGGGACAGATCGTTACGGGCGGATGATGAATCGATGTCGAGTAAAGTGCGAACGGTGTTATAGGCGTCAATCTTGTTCATAAAAGCGAAGCGGCTGTCCTCCGGCGACGTGAAATTGCGCCCCTCTTTGTATTCCTCATAGATTGAATGAGAGAGGGTATAGACGCCGTTCAGGGATGCCTGATTGAGCAGATGATTATCGCTGAAGATGGCGGCTCCCCAGTCGAGCGGTTTCATACCTAATCCGCCTCGCGCGCCGATAGTGAAGAAGGCAAGCAGGAGCAGACACCCGATAGCGTTGCCAATCCGGCTCGATGCGGGGTTGCTCCGCGCATTGATTTCAAACAATTTTCTTACGGCCCAATAGAATGCCGCGGTCATGCCGATCCAAAGCGCGAGTAAAATCCAGAATCCGGGGAATGTGATGATGCTATAGAAATACTCGCCGGTATCAGCCATAAATTCGATGGCCCAGAAATTTAAGCGGCTGCCGTAGACATCGAAGAATCGCAGGTCAGCAGAGAGAACAAGAAAGAAGAAGGCATATATAATGGTAAGAATGAGGGCGATTATTTTTCGGTAGGCCGGGGAATTAAGATTTATGACAGGCAAGATTGTCAATATGAAAAGCGGCAAATAGGAGGCGGCGATGACGGCAGTGTCGAAACGGAAACCTATCAAGAATGATTTCAGGATAAGGTCGAGGCTTGCCCCTTTCAGAAAAGTGTAATGGGCACAGAGAAATAGAATACGGAAGGCGGTGAAGAAGGTCATGCCGGCCAAATAAAGAATTGCCCAGGTGATGACTTTGTTCGAGAGAAGTGTGCGGCGCAATAGATTCATTAAGATTATTATAGGTTTAGGATGTCCATTATTTAATGCTACGTTCAGGAAGGCTCAGCATTCGGTCGATCTCTTTCTTGCGCTCTGAGGCCTTGAGCTTCCGAACTATAATTACTTTACGTTTGGAGCCATCATCGGCGTCGGTCTTGGCCACGGCGAAATGATGATCGCCGGCGGAGGCGATCTGGTGGAGATGGGTGATGACTATCAGCTGATAATGCTGGGCCAGAGCCGAAAGTTTCTGTGCCACGGCGTGAGCGGTTTGCCCGCCGATGCCGGCATCGATTTCGTCGAGAACGAGAAGCGGCCGATATTTTCCCGAGGTTTGCATTTCGATTGATTTCAGAGCCAGCATTATGCGTGAAATTTCGCCGCCCGAAGCGGTTTTCGATAAAGGTTTCAGCGGCTCGCCGGGATTGGCTGATATCAGAAACCGACCAGTCTCTAATCCATCAGGGCCGGGTTTGACTCTCCTACCGTTCAACTCAATGCCGCCATCATTCGGTTCATAAATAAATTCATACGCAAATTTGGCGGAATCGATACCAAGTTGTTTCAGTTCTTTCTCCACGCGGGCCGAGAGTTTTTTCGACGCCGTATTTCTTGATTTGGAAATTTCGAGGGCCAATTTGGAATAATCTTGCGATAGAGCGGATTCCTCGTGGCGCAAAATTCTTATGCGATCGTCGACATCAATCTTCGTTTCCAGTTGTGTATTAATTTTTTCAAGCGCCGAGAGAATGGATTCCTCGGAGCCGCCATATTTCTTTTTGAGGCGGAAAAGTTCGTCAAGACGGAGGTTTATTGCCTCCTGCCGTTCAGGATCATCGGGGATGGAGGAACGATATGACTCGATTTCCAACCGCAGTTCATCGAGGTTTACTATGGCCGTGTCCAGCAGTTCGACATTTTTCTCAAGTTTTTTATCCAAAGCGGCGATCTGAGTAAGTTCACGGTGGCAGGCCTGCAAAAGACTGAGCGCCGAGGAATCATCCTGCTCGAGCAAGTTCAATATGGACGATGATTTTTCGCCGAGAAGCCGTGACGAGTCGAGGATCTTTTTTTCGGCCAATAAATCCGCTTCCTCGCCGATTCTGATTGAGGCCTTTTCGATTTCGTCTTTCTGGAATAGGATCAGTTCCCGTTCATTTTTTTCCTGAGATTTTCTCGATTCGAGGGATTCCAGTTCCTGACGGACGGTGTGCCATCGATTGAATATCCCACGCAGTTCGCCAACATCACTTTCCAGACCAGCGAAGCGATCGAGAAAATTCTGATGATTTGATTCGTCCAGTAATTGCTGATGGGAGTGCTGGCCAAGAAGTTCGGCCAGGTATTTTGTTATTTCCCGCAATTGAGCCAGAGTGACCATTTGGGCATTTATGAAATTTCTGGAGGTTCCCTTCAGAAGGATTTCCTTGCGCAAAGTAAGCGTGTTGTCAGCAGTTTCTATGTCGAGTGCATTAACCATTTTGCGGATATATGGCCAATTTGAGATATCAAATTGACCTTCAACAACGGCAAGGCTGGCGCCGGAACGGATATCGTCCTTATCTGCTTTTTCGCCCAGTAGCTGGGATATGGCGCCCACGATGACGGATTTTCCGGCGCCGGTCTCGCCGGTGAGGACATTCAGGCCGGATTCAAAGGAAAGAGTTAATTTTTCCACAAGGGCGAAATTTTGAATTAAAATATTTTTCAGCATATTCCTAACTGAGGCTACTTTTCCCTTTTACCGATAAGCGAAGAAATTTCTTCGGCCAGCTTTCTTGACAACGCCAAATCGCCAGTTTCTTCCGCGACTTTCAGTTCCCCTTTGAGGTTATCGATGATTTTTTCTCTTTTGAAGTCGATCAGCTTTCGGATATAATCCCGTACAGTCGAGGCAATATTGTGGCCGCTCCAGTCGACAGAGACGAGCGAAGAAATTTCCGCCGCAAGGACGCTGTCATCGACCACGTCCAGAAGCAGGCTCTCCGAAACCATCCCGTGAGTTTTGTATACGGTCAAAATGAGGGCAAAGATTTTGGCTTGTGAATCGCCCTGGAAGTCCTCATGGACTATTTTTTCGCGCACGGTATCGATATATTCGGGGAATTCAATCATAAGGGAGAGGAGTTCGCGTTCCATATCCACGATTTTCTTGGTTGCGAGCGGGGCTTGTGAGGTTTTGGCTGGTGTCCCGCTGCGCGGAACGAGCTCGTAGAGAGAGTCGGATTTTATTTTGAGCATCCCGGCGGCTTCATCGATAAAAAGCTCTCGTCGGATCGAATCGCCAATTTTTCCCCCAGCTCGGCAAGTTCCTTTATCAGTTTTTCTCTGACAATGATTCCGCTTTTCTGAATATCAATATCTTTGATGCGATATTCAAGATATCTCATGGCATTCATTTTGATATTTTCAATCCCCGGTGCGCCTAATTTGACGGCGACAGAATCGGGATCTTCACCCGGCGGCGGAATCATCACCATGACTTCCATTCCGGCGTCATACAGCGAATCGACCGACCGCACGGCCGCTTTCTGACCGGCGGAATCGGAGTCGAAGAAGAGAAAGGCGATATCGGCGAATCGGGCCAGCAGTCGCGCCTGTTGTGAAGTGAAGGCCGTCCCGGATGAGGCCACGACATTTTTAATTCCGGCCTGATAGAGGGAGATAAAATCGAAATAACCCTCGACGATTATAACTTCATTTTTTTCGCGGATGAATTGCCGGGTAAAGTTCAGGCCATACAGGACATTGCTTTTGGAATAAAGAGGGGTCTCCGGCGAGTTGATATATTTGGCGGGCTCGCCTTTTTTGAGGGCACGACCGCCGAAGGCAATCGGTTTGTCGCTCAAGTTGAAAATCGGAATCATCAGCCGCTGGCGGAAGCGATCGAAATGCTTGTCATCTTTTTCGGAACGGGTAATCAGACCGGCTTTTTCGAGGTCTTTCGGAAAAAGATCCTTACGGATGGCATAATTTAGGAGACCATCCCATTCTTCGCCGGAGACGCCAATTTGAAATAGTTCAATGGTTTGGTCGGTGAGTCGGCGGGTGGCTTTAAGATACGGCATGACCAGATTTTTGTATCGGTCCGAACCGAGAAGGGAACGGAAATAATCGAGGGCCACCTGATGGGCATAATGGAGTTGTTCGAGTTCCTCTCTGGCTCCGCCGATCTCTTTTCGCTCTTCGATATTGATTCCGGCTTTCCGGGCCAGATGGCGCACTGCTTCGACAAAGGTCATGCTCTCATGCTCCATCAGGAAGGAGAAGACATTTCCCCCTTTGCCGCACCCGAAGCAGTGATAAATCTGCTTGTCCGGAGAAACCGAAAAGGACGGAGTCTTTTCCTCATGGAAAGGGCAGAGGGCGGTGAAATTTCGGCCTCGCTTTTTGAGGCGGATGTAATCGCCGATTATTTCAACTATATCGCTGGCCTGACGGACTTGTTCGATCGTGTTTTGAGGGATTACTGGTGACACTATTTTAAAATCACCACGGTAACTCCGGCGCCGCCTTCATTCCAGTTGCCGAGGCGGAATGTTTCGACCGCCGAATGTTGTTTCAGGAATTCGGAAAGGGCGCGCCGGAGAGCGCCGGTTCCTTTTCCATGCACAACGTAGATCTGATGCATCCCTGATACGATGGCCGTATCGATAAATTTATCGAGCGCCTCCTGCGCCTCTTCAACGGTCATTCCCCGCAGATGGATTTCGGGGCCGGGAGCGGTGAGATCGCGAAGATTCAAGGTGCTGTCGGGTGCAGGTTTTTTCGAATAATCCATTATCTTCTTCACGTCCGATTGATCCACGGTAGTGATTATATTTGCGATACGAACTTTGGCCTTGTTCGCTCCCAAAAACTCAATCAATTCGCCCTCTTTCCGGAGCGAGTCGATAGTCACCAGGTCGCCGGGTTGAAGCTGGTCGGATTGGTCGGGTTTTGAGATATGTTTGGTTTTTAGAGCATCAAGCATCTTTTTCTTATCATCAAGGAATTTATGGGCCGCTTTTATCGATTCTTTCGAGGCCTGACTTTCCCGAATTTCTTTGACCAGTCGCTCGGTCTCGGTTCTGGCTTCGTTGAGAAGAGTTTCGGTTTCTTTGAGGTGTTCCCTGCGGGATTGGTCGATTTCCTGCTTCAACTTCTCGACCTGAGTGTGATAGAAGGTTTCGAGCTGGGTGGCGCTTTTCAGTTTATCTTCGAGGGCGGTTTTGTCTTTCTTGAGAGTGTTCAAATCCTTTTCGAGCGATTCTATTAATCCGGTCAGCGAGCGCTCTCCCTTTCCAAGCAGTTGAAAGGCGGTATCGGCGATATCTGAGGGCATCCCCAGCCGACGGGCAATTTCGACGGCGTATGAGGCACCGGGAATCCCGGTTAGCAGGCGGAAGGTGGGTTGCAGAGTGGTGCGGTCGAATTCGAAGGAGGCGTTTTCGATTTCGGGATGCAACATCGGCAGGGTTTTCAGTTGAGAAAAGTGAGTGGTGACAATAACTCTGGCCTTCAGCGCCAGCATTTTGAGAAGGATTCCTTCGGCCAGCGCGGCGCCTTCCTTGGGGTCGGTGCCGGCTCCGATTTCATCAAACAGGACCAGCGAATCGGGACCGGAATAACGGATCGCATAAATAATCTGCCTGATGTGCGACGAGAAAGTGGAAAGAGATAATTCTATTGATTGTTCATCACCGATATCGGCGAAGATATTTTTGAATAATCCTATCTCGGATTTGTCGGAGGCGGGAATATGCAATCCGGATTGTGCCATCAGTATCAACAGGCCGACAGTCTTCAGCAAAACTGTCTTGCCGCCGGTATTGGGACCGGTGACGATTATGGCCAGACGGCCATCTCCGATCGAAATGTCGCTGGAGATAATGTCTTCCTGCTTCTGCGTGTAGTACAATAATAGAGGATGCCGGGCGGAGAGCATATTAAAGCGGCTTTCGCCCTTTATGAGCGGCCTCTGGCTGTTTGATTTGATGGCGAAATTCGCGGAGGCGTGAATTGAGTCGAGAGTTCCGATCATGTCGCAATTTATGAGTAATCGGTCGGCGGCGGCGCGGATCAAAGAGGTTATATGGCGGAGGATTCTATCGATTTCGAGACGTTCGTCCTGAAACCTGAGCCCCAGCCGATTGTTGAATTCCACCGTTTCGTTCGGTTCGATATACAATGTTGCTCCGGATTGTGAGCGATCATGAATGATGCCGGAGTCGGATCGAAATTGCCCCGATACGACCGGAATGACATAGCGGCCGTCGCGCATCGTGACGGTATCATCCTGCCAGCCGGGTTGTTTGTGCTTGTCCGATAGAATTCGTTCCAATTTGGCGATTATTTTTCTTCTCAAGTCACCGATATCCATCCGAATCTTTTTAAGCTCGGACGAGGCCGAATCAAGGATGGAGCCATCGTGGTCGATGGCTTTGACGATTTCTTTTTTGATTTCCGGAAAAGGATGGATTTTGGCCAGATATTCGGAAATAAGGGGGAATTTTTCCCTTTCGGCCTTGGCGTAGCCATTGAGGGCCGAGGAGACCTCGATCAAATCTTTTATTTTCAGCATCTCCATCGGCTCGAGAAAAATCCCCTCGGCTTTTGACTTTTCGATTTGTTCCGTGACATCTTCGAGACGATACAGGGGAAAGGCCTCACCGAATTTGATAATGTCTTTCATCTGGGCGATTTCGTCGAGTCTGAGATTGATGGCTTGAATATCATCCAGCGGCGCAAGTTGGGATACTCGCGAGATACCATAAGGGGTGAGGCACAGCCCGGTGATTATCGAAATAACCTTCGGGTATTCCAGAACCTCAAGTGTATGGGCGTCGAATCCTGACATATCAAAAAATAATAAAGGCCGGTTTAACCGGCCTTGAATATAAACTCTCTGTGGCGATTTGAAAACAGCTTTATTGGAGGCTAAATCCGCTTCTCCTCGGAGCCGAAAAATCTGTCGATTTGATAAATTACCCTGTAGACCTGTTCACGTGATTTGTCGATGTCCTGCCGCTTGGAGTCGGACATCTTTTGGGTCGGCTTTTGAATCAGCGTATTTTCCACTTTTTGCATAAAGCTTGGATTCTGGGGATGCAGACCGGTTGAAGTTTCATATATGGCCGGCAGCGTCTTGGCAAAAGTGGTTCCCAGGAAGGAGGAATCAAAGTCCAGATAGAATTTTTCGGGCATGGGGATAAGAAAAACCAGAAATACCAGGAAACTGATGACCACCCACCCCCGGATAGCTCCAACGATGGCTCCACCGAGCTGGTCTTTTTTGCCGAGTTTTTGGAGGTTCGCCACCTTGTAGAACAAGAGCCCCAATAATTTGAAAATCGCATAAATCAGCCCCAGAAGCACAATAAAAGAAATGATAGCGGTCACCAGAGGAGAGCCCCCGACCTTTTCATAGATAGTGGTGGCCAAGAAATCGATATAATTGACGGATACGATGACAGCGGCGGTCAAAACAGTCAGCGCCACCAATTCTCTAATGAGTCCTTTCTTTGACCCAATGATGACGGCCGCTACCAATAGAACCAAAAGGACAATATCGATCCAGTTCATTGGCAAACTCCCTTTCTATATCCTGTCCGTTTTTGTTCGCGAACCTTTCGGGACAGATTCGATCCTTGACTAGTTCTTGCCGCCGGATAAATATTCGGAAACGAGCCTGCTCACCAGCTTGCCGTCGGCCTTTCCTTTGACCTGCGGCATCACAGCCTTCATCACTAATCCGGCCTTGGCCGGTGAATCGGCGCCTGTTTCTTTAATCGTTGAAATAATCAATTCGCGCAATTGTTCTTCAGGGAATTGCTCGGGAAGATACCCGGAAATCATGGCGAGTTCCGCGGTTTCTTTCTCGACCAGATCAGGTCTGTTGCCGGCCGCGAATTGTTCGATGGAATCCCTGTGTTTCTTGGCGGCGGTGCTTAAGACACCTATATAATCGTCGTCGGTAAGTTCTGCCCCTTTTTCGATTTGCTTGTATTTGAAATCCGATTTCAGGCCCCGAAGGACTGTTGCCTTCAATTTATCGCCACCCTTCAGGGCCTTTATTAAATCTTCGTCGATTCGGTTCAGGAGAGACATTGTCAATAGTTTTCCTGACTAAGCTTGCGATTTTTGCGACGGGCTGCATTCAGCTTCCGCTTACGCCGTTCAGAAGGCTTCTCGAAATGCTGATGCTTCTTTATATCCGATAGAATACCAGTCTTTTCGCAGAACTTATTGAAACGGCGCAGGGCTTTTTCAAAAGATTCATCATCACGAACCCTAACACCGGTCATCTATATCACTCCTTTCGCCGATTTAAGTTAAATTTTCTCATAGCAGACTAGTATAATGTTTTTAATAGGTCTGTCAATAGAATAATTCCGCCGCTTTCCGCAGGTTGTTCAAGGAGTTTGGTCTGTGAATTGAAGGTGAACATTACTCGAATTGGAAAGAAAGTGGAAATGAATATGGCCGACAATTTGTCCCGATCTGGCGCCGTTATTCAGGATGAGACGGTAATTATCCTCAATTCCAAGTTCTTTGGCCATGATGCGGATTCGCTGAAAAAGGAGAATCAGCAGGTTATCGGGAATATCCTGCAGATTGGGATAATGAGTTTTGGGGCAGACCAGCAAATGAATCGGCGCTTTAGGGAAAATATCGGCAAAGACGATGAGGTCTTGGTCGTCATAATATATCAGGGCGGATTTCTTCCCCTCGGCAATCTGGCAAAAGATGCAGCTCATATCGTGTGAATTTACGAAAAATGCGGTGTTATTCAAGCATTTATTCATTCTGATCGAGTATCTATTATTGTTTGACAAATTATCGAGATTAAATATCTTGCCGTCGAAAATTTGTTTTAACGTATCATGGATGTTATGAGAATTGATACAATTGTTGTCGGGCCGTTTGATGTTAATAGCTATCTTATTAGTAATCAAAAGGATAGCTCTGTTGTGATTGTTGACCCCGGGGCGGACGAGAAGAAGATCATAAATCATATAGACAAATCCGGTCTGAATCCGAGGGCGATTCTATTGACTCATGGGCATGGAGATCATATCGCGGCGGTTAAACCGCTTGTTGAAACGTATCATAATCTTCCAATTTATATCGGAAAGGGAGATGAACCGCTGTTGGCTTCGCCTTCCGCCAATATTTCGGCCCTGTTCGGTTTTGAGATTATTTGTCCGCCGGCGGATCATGTTTTATCCGGCGGTGATGAAATTGAGGCGGGCGGGTATCATCTTAAAATATTGGCCACCCCGGGGCATACTCCGGGAGGAATATGCTATTTGATAGAGGATTGCCTGTTTTGCGGGGATACGCTGTTCAGGGATTCTATCGGTCGAACTGATCTGCCGGGCGGAGATTTTCAGACCTTAATAAGGTCCATTGATACTAATATTTTATCTTTGCCGGATAATGTCATTTGCTACCCGGGGCATGGGCCGGATACTACGGTGGGGTTTGAGAGGAAAAATAACCCCTTCTTGACTGGACAGCTTTTTGTTTGAATGGAGGAATTTATGCTTGGCAATGAATCGGCAGTAGCGGATTATCATATACACCCTGATTTTTCGGCGGACGCGACGGGAACGGTTGACGAGTACTGTCAAGCAGCCCTGAAAAAGGGATTGGTCGAGATTTGTTTCACTACCCACTATGATTCCAATCCCGGCGGTCCGGGGGATGACAGAAAAATGCGAATTGACGGGAAGATAGTCCCGCTGTCATTTGAGGGTGTTGGAAAATATTTTGATGCCGTGCTGAAGGCGCATGAGATTTATTTCGATCAGGGGCTGGAAGTCAAATGCGGCATCGAGGTTGGATATTACCCGGGTTGTGAATCGCATATTTCCGAGCTATTCGGCCGTTTTCCCTTTCAATATAAGCTGGGCGCAGTTCATGATCTGGACAATATTTGCCTCTGCTGTCAACATCGCTATGAACTCTGTTTCGGGCGTTTCAGCCTTGAACAGATGGCGGATAGATATTTCCAGCTGGCGAATGATGCCGTCAGGAGCGGTCTTTTTGATGCTATTGCGCATATCGATGTGTATAAAAAATATGGTCTGAAATATTATGGCGATGGGATTTTGACCGTGCACAAGGGAAGGATCGAACCGGTTTTTTCTTCAATGGCAGAATTAAATGTGGGTATGGAGATTAATACATCAGCGCTAAGGCGGGGTCACCAAGAGTATTATCCGTCGATGGAGATTGTTAATTTAGCGCGGAATATGGGAGTTAATATTTCTGCAATCGGCTCGGATGCGCATACTCCCGATGATGTTGCTTATGATTTTGAAACTGCCGCGGCGATAGCCTATGAATTATTCCCATATTGCGATGAGTAAAGGGTTGGCGTTCGGGAGTTCGGTAAGACTGGCGAGGGAATTTTATATACGTCCTACACTGGAAATTGCGGCTGATTTAATCGGGAAATATCTGGTTTATAAATCTTCCGATGGTTTGCTTTCCGCCCGACTCGTCGAGGTCGAGGCGTATATCGGGGAGGCCGATCCGGCCTGCCATGCCGCTGTCGGGAAGACCAAAAGAAATGCGGTGATGTATGGTGAGGGCGGATTCAGTTATATCTATTTCATCTATGGGATGTATAATTGTCTGAATATCGTAACCGAACGCGAAGGATTTCCGGCGGCAGTTCTGGTACGGGGAGCCGAACCGGTAGAAGGACTGGATATCATGAAGGATCGCTATCAGGAAAAGGGGAATAATCTTCTTACCAATGGACCGGGAAAGATATGCAAAGCTTTCGGGCTGACCAGAGAACAGAACGGTCTTGATTTGACAGGATGTACGCTCTATCTTGAAGATCGAGGTTATAAACCGGAAAATATTAAGCGCTCGACGAGGATTGGAATCAAAAAGGGAACCGATAAAATGTGGCGGTTTTATGAGCCGGGGTCCACAAACCTTTCAGTCAGGAATAAATAATCATGGGCAGTATTTTTGGACCTGATTTTATTAAAGAGGCGCTGATTGCGGCTCCGGCGATATTATTTTCTCTGACGGTGCATGAGTTTTTCCATGCCTACACTGCATATCGTTTTGGAGACAGTACTGCCAAAGACATGGGCAGGCTGACATTAAATCCGCTGGCTCATCTTGACCTTTTTGGGACATTGATGATGTTTCTTTCGGGTTTTCGGTTCGGCTGGGCCAAGCCGGTGCCAATTAATCCCTACAATCTTCGGAATCCCCGGGTCGCTGATTTCTGGATTTCGGCGGCGGGCCCACTTTCCAATCTCGGCCTCGGCTTTATTTTCGGAATGCTTTTCAGGACGGCCTATGCGGGAAGTATTAATCTGCCTCCGGGCGTGATCCAGTTTTTCTTTTTTGGCGTGATGATTAATGTATCGCTGGGGTTTTTTAATTTAATTCCTCTGTATCCTCTGGATGGCTCACATATTCTGAAAAGCCTGCTTCCGCCAAGGTTTGAAATTCCGCTGATGGAGTTTGAGAGATTCGCCCCATTTGTTCTTATGTTTTTAATTATCGTCGGCGGAGTTTGGCTTGTTCTTGGTCCGTTCGTAAAAATCTTTGTCCATCTTTTTGCCGGCATAAGCCTTTCCTGAGGTCATTTTGCTTAAGTACATAAGTCTGGCGGCCATGATGACGGCTATCGGCATTCTTAGCGGATGCTCTCTGGCTCATCGAAGTCATCGGGTTGTTAAAGAAGAAATTCCGCAGACCGAAGTTCAAGCAGGCAAGGGGAATGCCTATCTATTTGATGTCAAAATCTGGCGGCAGGGTAGGAAAAATTCTGTTCGCCTCGACCTTTATCAGCTTGGAGACACGCTCAGTTTCTTCGCCCGTGGATATCTGGGGAAGGGAGTTATGAAGGGATTGCTTTTGAAGGATTCTATGATTGTCTATTTCCCCGGCGATGATGAATATTACAGCGGCAAAATTGCCGATCTGATCGATAATCCGTGCTTGAATGATTCCGGGATTGAAGGCTTAATTCTCCAACTATTCCGGGGCGTTCCGTTGCCGGGCTCTTCTGCGGAGGGACCGTTTGAGATCACGGCACTGAATCAAGACTCCGATGATCAAAAATTTCTTCTGAAATCGGCCAACTGTCATGAAGGGATAGAGATCGAGTACGATACAGATCACGGTCGATTTATCATGAAGAGTATCCAATTCAAAGTTACGGACAAGTCGTTTCAATTCGAGGCCGAGCGCAGAACGGTGAAGTTAGACGTCGATATTCCCCCCGAAAAACTTAATCTAATCATTCCCGAAACGGCAACAAGGATTACCCCCTGATCCTCTTCGTCTGAAGACAGACTGGAACGGAATTGACTTTTGCCGGTCAAATGCGTTAATATGTATCAAAATTAAGATCGGGCAGTGTATTAAGAAATTTTCAGTTAATGCTGCCTTCGGAAGAATAGTGTTGTGAGTCTATTGCGTCGTACATTCGGGTCTCTTAAACCATACTGGCGGCATATAGTATTTTCCTCGTTATCGGCCGCATTGTATGCTCTTCTATCAGGACTTCTGGTCTGGATGGCGGGACCGCTTCTAATGACTTTATTCGAAGTCAGCCAGCTTCCAGTTATGAATGAAAAAGGTTCCGTCCCGATTACCGGAATTGTTGCCGATTCTTCGAAACAGAATGATTCCGTTACCGCGTCACAATCTGTTCAGTCGGAATTTGATTTTCTGGTGAGGATCAAGAATAATTTCAAGCATGAGATTAATTCGCTTGTTGCGTCGGAAGATAGAAAGGGGACGCTGATTAATTTTTGCTGGCTGATTCTGATTATTGCCGTGTCGGCCAATCTTTTTCTTTATATGCAGGGATATTTCATGGCCCATGTTCAGCAATCAATTATTCGCGATTTTCGGAATCGGCTATTCGAAAAATATCAGCAATTATCTTTGAGCTTTTTTCATCGACAGCGAACCGGCCAGCTGATTTCCCGGGTTACAAATGATGTACTGGTTTTGAATGAAACGGTCGATCTCGGGTTCAATCGTCTTGTCACCGATTCGCTCACGGTAATACTTTTGGCAGGTTTTCTGCTCTTGCTGTCGTGGAAATTGACGCTTCTGGCCGCGCTCATCATGCCGCTGGTTTTCGGATTTATTTATCTGATGGGGAAGAAGCTTCGGAGATATTCGATGCGGACGCAGGAGAAGATGGCTGACGTCAACTCCGCCCTTGAGGAGACGATCTCGAATATCAGGATAGTCAAAGCGTACGCGATGGAGAAATTCGAAATTAAGAAATTTTTCAGGGCGACTCAGGATTATTTCAGGTCGCTCGGTACGTATGACTCGAATCCGCAATCTGGCCAGCCCGATCAGCGAAATACTAATAGTTGTGGCGGGCATTCTGATATTGATGTTTGCCGGGTCGAGGATAATTGAGGGGAGAGGGGAAATGGATGCGGGCGATTTTATGACATTCATTATCGCCATGTTTTCCCTTATCAAACCGGTCAAGAATCTTCTTTCGATTCAGATAAAACTTCAGGAGGGGATGGCGGCATCGGAGAGGATATTCAGTATTATCGATACGCCCGTGACCGTGCAGGAAATTTCCAGCCCGGTTATCAAAAGGAATTTCGAATCGAAGATTATTTATGAGAATGTTACCTTTGCGTACAACAAGCGCATTAATGTCGTGAGGAATGTTTCGTTCGAAGTCGAAAAAGGTGAAGTGGTGGCGCTGGTGGGGCCTTCAGGTGCAGGGAAATCGACTCTATTCGACCTTCTGCCGCGATTTTATGATCCGCAGGAGGGTACAATCACGATTGACGGGATTAATATTAAGGAGATAAGTCTGGATTCCCTGCGGAATCTTCTGGGAATCGTGACCCAGGAGACTTATCTATTTAATGATACAATCAGGCGCAATATTGCTTATGGAGTGGATGAAATCCCCGATGAGAAAATAGTTTCTGCCGCCCGTGCGGCCAACGCGGATGAATTCATTCAGGGATTTGAAAAGAAGTATGATACAGTCGTCGGAACGCGGGGAGTGATGCTATCGGGAGGCCAGAGGCAAAGAATTGCCATTGCGCGGGCCCTTCTGAAGAATCCTCAAATATTAATTTTCGATGAGGCCACGTCGGCTCTCGATACCGAATCGGAGCTTCTGGTACAAGGGGCGATAAATAACCTGATGAAGGACCGTACAACGCTAGTCATTGCGCATCGTCTCTCGACTATAATCAATGCCGACAAAATTTTGGTGCTGGATAAGGGAAAGATCGTCGAGTGGGGAACGCATTCAGGGTTGATGGAACGTAATGGACTGTACCAAAGGTTGTATTCGATGCAGTTTCAGGACGCCAGATGAATATTCTATTCCTTAATTCCATAGAAAAAGGGACTTACGGCGGAATGGAGGAATGGATAAGGCTCACGGCGGGAAGCCTTGGGAATCGCGGTCATGAAATTACGGTTGCGGGTAGAAGCGGATCGGAATACCTTGGGCGAGTGGCTGCGATGACAAAGGATGTTGATATACTGGGGCTGAATATTTCCGGAGACTTCGGCCCTATTATAATATCGCGATTGGTCGGATTCTTAAAAAAGAATAAGATTGAACTTATTGTCGCGAATTTTAACAAAGATATTCGGCTGGGAGGATTGGCGGCTCGGCTGGCGGGTAGATGCAAGGTGATCTGGTCGGCCGGGATTAATCTTACAAAAAGGAATTGGGTGCACAGACTGCTGACGCCAAGGTTGATTGACGGAGTGATTGTGCCTTCGCTATATTTGAAAAATGCGATAACTGATCCTGGTTATATAGACGAGAGGTTGGTAAGTGTGATCCCAATTGGAATTCCCAATGGCCTGCCTAATATATCAAAAGAGGATGCGGCCAGGAAATTGAAGGAAAAATATAATCTTGCTGCTGACGCAATCATCTCTGTCACCGCGGGGCGATTTGTACCGCAGAAGGGGCATATTTATCTGGTCGAAGCCGCGCCTCATGATTGTGGAAAAGTATCCCAAGATTCGCTTTATATTTCTTGGAAATGGCCCTCTGGAGATGGAATTGAGAGACAGGATTTCGGAATTGAATCTTACGCAATATTTTGTATTTGCCGGGATGCTTGATGATGTGGGCTCGGTCATGCAGGGTGCGGATATAATGATACATCCGTCGGTGGAAGAGCCGTTCGGAATTGCACTGCTCGAGGGGATGCGCGCCGGTCTTCCGATTGTGGCATCAAGGGTCGGAGGAATACCGGAAGTAGTTGAGGATAATCGGACGGCGCGGTTGGTGGAACCGGGTGACAAGCGGGCGCTGGCGACGGCGGTGATTGATCTGCTTGAATCACCGTCGGCCATGACTGAGTATGGTCGCAAGGGCCGGGAGCGATGGGATAGCAAATTCCGACTGGAAGCAATGGTTGATAGTATTGAAAAGTACTTATCCTCGTTCGTGAATAATTGACAGGGTTTATGGGTCTTCTGAAGGATATCGAGCATAAGGTTAAGAGCGTGGTTTTTTCCGTTTTTGGGCCGGCGCTTAGAAAAGGCCGGGGGGATGGATCTGTAATCGACGGAAATAAAATTGCGAAAGTACTATTCATTCGTCCTGAGAAATTGGGGGATACAATCATTTCGTTTCCCGTGTTCGACGGGCTGAAAAAGCATTATCCTCATATAGAGATTTCGCTTCTGGCATCGCTTAAAAATCGCGCTATAGTGGAAAGCGATCCCCGTTTCAAGCATATATTTATATATAGTAAGAATATCTTCAAGGATGTGGGGCAGTTGAGGCGGATTCGGAAAGAAGGGTTTGATTGTGTAATCGATATGGTCTGCGACGATTCTGTAACGTCACTTTTTCTGACCCAGTTTTGTGCGCCGGGGAAACCTCGCGTGGGAGTCGGGAAGACGAAATTCAGGGAATACTACGATTTCAATTATGACCCGCAGTGGGGAAAACAGGGGCATATCATTGATAATACTCTCCGATTGCTCGAGGCTTTTGGAATCGATAGTCGCGAGATATCGGGTTACGCCACCCCATTTATTGATTCGAAATCGGAGTCTGCGGGGAAGGAATTTGTTCGGTCAGTTTACGGCGATGATCGTCGTATTTTCAGGATTGGGTACAACCTTTCGGCGGGGAATGAATCGCGTTATTGGCCAGCAAAGAAGACGTCGGAATTGCTGAAAAGGATTGTCGGTCATGAAATTCCGAATCGCGTTATACTCATTACGACGCCCGATGAGCTGGACAAAGGAAGACATCTTGCGGAAGAGCTGGGCAGTTCGGCGGTGGCGCTGCCGCGCGGATTGAATATTATCGAGATTTCGGCAATTATCAAGCATCTGGATTTGCTTATTTCGCCGGATACATCACTGGTGCATATCGCGCGTTCTTTTGGAGTCCCGGTAATCGGCCTTTATACGAATCACCGCCGCAATTTTCTTCACTGGCATCCATATGGCCAGTCGGAAGGAGTTGTGATATCCGGTAATGAATTAAATATTCACGATATCACGGTGGATCAGGTATGGGAGGCCTTTATTGGAAGTGTAAGAAACAGGGAGAAGATAAATAAAGTATGAGTCTCTCGGTCGTGATCATCGCGCTTAATGAGGAAAGAAACCTTCCGCGTTGTTTGGCTTCCGTGAAGTGGGCGAATGAGATAATTGTTGTGGATTCGGGCTCGACTGATCGGACAAGACAGATTTCGAAGGAATCGGGTGCGAAGGTTTTTGATATCAAGTGGCAAGGTTTTGGCCAGGCCAAGGGATACGGATTATCTCAGGCGACGAGTGAATGGATTTTGTCTATCGACGCGGATGAAGAAGTATCGCCGGAGTTGTCGAGGGAAATACAGGATATAATGAAGAGTAATCCTAGCAGTGACGGGTACTATATGCCTCGGAAGACCATGTTTCTGGGGCGCTGGATATATCATTGCGGGTGGTATCCCGATGGGGTGCTAAGACTATTCAGAAGAAGCAAAGGGAAATTTGATACTTCGGTTGTGCATGAGAAGGTTATACTTGACGGTCGAACGGGCGATCTGAAGGGGGAGCTGCTTCATTACAGTTATCCCGATCTTGACCACTACTTCAGGAAGTTCAACTCGATATACTTCGCTGGGAGCGGATGAGGCATTCCGCAGGGGGAAAAGGGCAGGGATTTTTGATCTGGGCGTACGGCCTCCGGCGGCGTTCATCAAGCACTATATTATTAAGCAGGGATTCAGAGACGGCTGGAGAGGATTGCTGATTTCGTCGTTGTCCGCTACGGCTGTACTGGTGAAGTACGCAAAACTGAAAATGATCAAGGAAAAGGAATCAGGCGGTGACGAAAAGCATTGACCTGAAACCGGGAGAGAGGATTCTTGTCAGCCGTACCGATAGGATCGGTGATCTGACGCTCGCCATTCCTGTTATGGAATCGCTTAAGGCGCGTTATCCTGAATGCCATGTTGATGCGATTGCTTCCGATTACGCCGCTCCGGTTCTTGAAAATAATCCGTCTATTGATAATGTAATTTCGGTCAATAATAATCTGTTGTATGAAGATGAAGGATTACCGGGAAAAATTGGCTGGAAGATTGCGGGGAAATAGCTATAGGGCGGTTGTGGTTTTGTATCCCGAGCGGAATATAAGCCGCGTTTTCCAGATGGCGGGGATTCCTACGAGGATTGGCACAATCAGGAGATTCCAATCAATTTATTTCAATCGATTTATTTTCCACAGCCGGAAATCGTGTGACAAACATGAATCTGAGTACAATCTAGATTTCTTGAGATTTTTTATTGCGGGGGAGACAATTTCGACGCCGCGCGTATATATTAGAGATGAAGAGTATATGAAAGGTCGCGGGATTTTGGAGAAGGCCGGTGTTTCTGGAAAATATATAATATTACATCCGGGATCGGGCGGCTCAGCCGACAGATGGCCGATTGAGAAATTTATTATGCTCCATAAGAAATTGGAAAGCGACGGTTATATGACAGTCTTCACCGGTTCGGCGGCGGAAGGCGATATGATTCGGGCAGAAGCCGAGAGGGCGGGAGTATCGATCAGGAATCTGTCGGGTCAGACAGAATTGAGAGAGTTAATGGCAATATTGGGCATGGCTGAGTTGGTGGTGGCGAATTCCACCGGGCCTTTGCATCTGGCGGCTGCGACCGGAACTAAAGTCGTTGGACTCTATCCTTCAAACAAATTGATGTCTCCGGTGCGCTGGGGTCCTCGGGGCGCCGAGAGCCGTATTATTCAGCCCTCGCCGGAAGCGGCCTCGATGGAGTCGATTGAAGTCGATAGAGTGACTGCCGCAGTCAATGAACTTCTCGTTCGACAGACGAAACAGGAGCAATCTCGATGAATTTGGCAGAGTTCATCATAAATACCGAATCGTTTAACGCCAATATAAATATATCGCTAATTCGGCGGGCGTACGAGTTTTCCAATAGCGCTCATGCCGGACAACTCAGGGAGTCGGGGGAGCCTTATGTCGAGCATTGTCTTCATGTCGCCCTTATCCTGGCGGAGTTGCATCTCGATTCCACGACGATTGCGGCGGGCTTAATCCATGATGCGGTAGAGGACACTCAGATCAAGCTCGACCGAGTCAAGCAGGAATTCGGGGAGGAAATTGCCGCGCTGGTCGATGCTGTCACCAAGCTGGGAACGGTAAAATTCAAATCGGAGGCCGAACAGCAGGTCGAGTATTTCCGCAAGATGCTTTTATCCATGGCCAAAGATATCCGGGTGATTTTGATAAAATTGGCGGATCGTCTTCACAATATGAGGACTCTGGAGCATCTTGATCCGGAGAAGCGAAAAAGAATCGCCACTGAAACCCGCGAGGTATATGCGCCGCTGGCTCATCGCTTCGGAATTGCCAAGGTCAAGAGCGAGCTGGAAGATCTCTCGATGAAATTTCTTTATCCCGAAATTTATTATGACCTCGTGAAAAAGGTCGAGATGTCCAAGGAGGAGCGGGAAGAATATATCCAGCAGGTGGTCGGCCCGATCAAGAAGGGAATGGCCGAAGCGGGAATAAAAGCCGATGTATACGGGCGCGCCAAGCATATCGATTCGATCTGGCGGAAAATCAAAGATCGAAATGTCCCGTTCGATGAAATCGCCGATCTAATGGCGATCAGGATAATTGTCCATACAAAGACCGAATGTTATCATGCCCTCGGCATAGTGCACGAACTTTGGAAACCGGTCACGCGGAAATTCCACGATTATATCGCCAATCCGAAGCCGAATAATTATCAATCACTGCATACGGCGATTTTCGGACCGGGCGGGCGTATCGTGGAGATACAAATTCGGACTCACGAAATGCACCATGTCGCCGAAAACGGAATCGCCGCCCACTGGCTGTACAAAGAAGGGCGTCATCAGCTCGACAAGACCGATCAGCAGATGCTGTGGCTCAGGGATGTTCTCGATTGGCAGAAGGATATGACCAATCCTTCCGAATTCATGGAATATTTGAAGTTTGACCTATTCGCGGAAGATATTTATGTCTATACGCCGGGCGGCGAAATAAAACATCTTCAGGCCGGCGCCACTCCGCTCGATTTTGCGTTTTCGGTACATACCGAGGTCGGCTTGCACTGCAACGGGGCGAAAATAAATGGGCGAATCAGTCCGCTCACGACGCGGCTTCAGTCGGGCGACGAGGTGGAAATAATGACCAGTCCTCACCGCCATCCTACTCATGATTGGCTCAGCATCGCCACCACGTCGAACGCGCGAAATCGGATTCGCAGATGGCTCAATCAGGCCGGGTATCAGCAGGCGGTGACCCTGGGGCGAGAACTGTTGGAAAGAGAGCTGAAGAAGAAAAGGCGTGATATACCCGGGGACAGCGAACTTCTTGAAATCGCGCAGGGACTTTCTCAGACTTCCATAGAAAATTTATTCTACGCGGTCGGAAACGGCTCCATGTCCGCCGCTCACGTGGTGCAAAAAATTATCCCGGAGGAAGAGGTTTCCGAGAAGGATTCGGTAATAGAGAAGGTCCTGGAAAAATTCCGATTTGAGAGAGGGATCAAAATTGAGGGGATGGGGAATATGATGTTTCGGTTCGCCGGATGTTGTCAGCCGATTCCGGGCGAGGAAGTCATAGGGTACATTACCCGTGGACGGGGAGTTACAATTCACCGAATCGACTGTCCGGCCGCCCAGGAATTAATCCGGCAACCCGAACGTACAATTCCCGTATCGTGGGATGTATCCAAAGATCAGACATTCGTCGTTCGGCTGGAAGTGAGCGTGTCGCCTCGAAAAAATATTCTCGCCGAAATTACCGAATCGATCGCCGACAGCAACACCAATGTCCGGGGGGCCGATATTAATTTGACCGATGCCAGCTCATCCGGTTTCATTATTGTAGAGGTTAACAACTTAAGCCAGTTGGAACGGGTGCTGAGCAAGATACGGAAGGTAAAAGGGGTTATTTCGGTGCGAAGGGCGATGGGAGGAGAACATCCCGCCGAATGATTTTTTCCAATAAGAATTTCGTCTTTGCCATTTCCATTTTGATATTTCTGGTATTCGTTTTTGTCTTCTGGGGATATTCCATTGATGACGCCTTTGTTACATTCAGATATGCCGAGAATTTTGTTAATGGGCATGGATTGGTATTTAATCCCGGCGATAAGCCGGTGGAGGGGTATTCCAATTTTCTTTGGCTGTTAATACTGTCTCTTTTCTATGCGATAGGGTTGCCAACTTATCTTTGTGCAAAAATTCTTGGGGTGGCCTTCTTTTTGGCATCAGCTGTAATCTGGTTTTATTTTCTGAAAAAGAATCAAAATGGAATTCTATGGGCGGCCCCGGCGCTGGTTTTGATTGCTCCTATCACCGCTTTCTGGGCCGTGAGCGGACTGGAACTAGGCCTGCATTCGCTTCTTCTGGCGGGTGTAGTTATCTCGTTGCTTAAGCGATCATTGTGGTCAGCGTTTTTGCTGGCGCTGGTTATTTTGAATCGACCAGAGGGATTTATAGTCGCTTTTTTTTCAATTCTGCTTTTGTGGGTTCTGGATCGAGGGTTATTTCAATCGAACAGGAAATTCCTAATAATCAATATCGGGACAGTGATACTTTCAATCGTGCTACTCACTGCATTCAGAATGCATGAGTTTGGATACCCGATGCCAAATACTTTCTATATGAAATCCAGGATCACGTCGGGCGCTTTTATTGAGCTGGGGAAGCAACTCGTGTATTTTCTCCCCGTAACGTTACTTTTTATCAGGCAGGGATTAAAGAGTTTCAGTCGCCAATCGGAGTTGCGGCTTATTGGAGTATGCGCAGGACTATTTGTGCTTCAGGCAGCCATAAGTGTCAATGCCCTGATCGTGATGAATTTTCATTTTCGATATCTAATTGCCTTTTTGCCGATGTTTATTGTCGTGGCGCTTGAAGGATTATCGTTATTTGAGAGCCAGAAACTTAGAATGGCTATTTGGGGAATTATCGTATTGTCGGTTGTTTCTCCGGGGCTGTCAGTTTGGGCCACGGTGCAAAATGAAAAGGGGATAATGGCGGCTCAGGAGAATTTTATCGAGTGGGCAAAGCCGTTGCCGCAAAGCACGCGTTTTTCGATCACGGATTCCGGTCGAATCCCGTATTATTCAGGCAAATATTTCTACGACATCTGGGGGTTAACCTCAGCAGACATCGCCCATCAAGGCTTCAACCCGCTGAGGGAATATATTAGATTCCCTGACTATTTTGTATTGGTCGGATACTTGAATAAGGAGGTCGTGACGCTTGAGTATGGAACGGAGCGGTTAATTTATCAGAATCGCGGATTCAAGCAGGCATATCCTTTAGCCGGGGTGGCGAGACCTCCGGGCAGAAACAGTTTCACGCCCGGATATTATTATCTGATATTCAGGAAGGATCAGCAGGCCGTAGATTCACTTTTGGCGACTCCGCCGACCGAATAGGTTTTGTCGGGCGGGCTTTAATTCGTATATTAGATACAAATAGATATGAATAATTATTATTAAGGGATATTATGAGCGAGAAGAATATGCACGGTCTGCGGCGGAAAAATTGGAATGACAGACAAATTCTGCCCGGCTTGCGGAAATGAATTGACTCAGACCGATGTCCAGAAAAAGCAGGGGAATCTCAGAGATGTCGCCATTATACTGGGAGCGCTGGCGGTTCTTTTTATCGGATATCTAATTATTTCCAAAGCGCCAGAGGCGCCAAAACCTCCTGAGGAGGCAGGCGCGAATAAGGATTTTAAACATCCTCCCATATCGGGAATGCCAAATGGAACGGAGGCGGAATATGATCGGCTGATCGCCGGTCTACCGTCGAGCTACGACAGCCTCGTGCAACTGGGGAATCATTTTATGGACAATCAGGTTTTTCCTCTGGCGATAGAGTGTTATGGGCGGGCGCTAAAGCTTGATTCGACTAATCCGGATGTTATAACCGATCTGGGGGCCAGTTATCATGCCATGGGGAAGGTTGATTCGGCGATTGCACTGTTCCAAAAGGCAATCGCTCTCAAGCCGGATCATCAGATTGCTCTTTTCAATCTGGGGATATCGTATCGTGGGGAAAATAATAATGAGATGGCAAAATTCTACTGGAAGAAATATCTGGAGCTTGCGCCAAATTCTCCTCTGGCCGATACGGTGAAAAAGTTTCTGGCGGAGCAAGGGGATAAGTAGAGACGGGTCTCTCACGGTCGGTTTGGTAGACTGTCGATCAGGGAAGACAAAAGGCATGTAAGGAAACTATTCTATTTGTCTAATCGATTTTGATTCAATAGATTTGTTTCCGTGTTCAGCCCTGAGAAATTATCAAGAGCCCCCGGTGTTTCGGATCTGCTTGATTTTATATACCCTCCATTTTGTCTTGTTTGCGATTCCGAAATTTCGGACGGAAATGAACTGATCTGCGACGATTGCTGGCGGAAGGCCTGGGGGAATGGATTTATATTTTGTATCAACTGTAGAAAAGTCCTTGTGGAGACCGTCACCTGCCCCGACCGTCACGAAGGGATTCATTTCCCGGTATTGTGCTTGGGTCATTATATACCGCCATTGAAAGATATTGTTCACTATTTTAAGTATAATGGCTACAGTAAGTTAGGGAAAAGTCTGGTCGGTCATTTGATAGAGCCCTTTCCCGCCCTTCTGAAGGATGTCGGAATAGATTATATAACTCCTGTCCCTCTCGATAGTTATCGAGAAAAGGGGCGCGGTTTTAATCAGGCGGCTGTTTTGTCCGATATTATAAGTGAAAGGGTGAATCTGCCTGTTTTGGGCGACGCGCTGACCAAAATCAAGCGGACCAAGGACCAGACTAGACTGGATATCATGCAGAGAGAAGAAAATATGAAAAGAGCTTTCAAGGCCGATAATAATTTGGTTGCGGGAAAAAGAATTCTGCTCGTGGATGATGTTATCACAACCGGAGCCACACTCAAAGAAGCAGCCGGCGCCATTGGCGACGCAGGCGGAAGCGTGGTTGCCGCGATAGCGGTGGCGTCGGCCTAGGGATAGATTGAAAATATATTATGCCGGAAACAGTTAATAATAGCGGGACGATTCAGGATTTCCTCCAGCATGAGGAATTGGAGCGCGGGCTATCGGCCAATACTCTTGAAGCTTATCGCCGCGATATTATGGAATTTTTGAGTCTGACCAAATCTCCCTCGGACCTATCCATTACTCACAAGAATGTGAATGATTATCTGTCACGTTTGAATACTCTGAATCGTAAGCCGGCTTCGATAGCTCGGAAAATTTCCGCCCTGAGAAACTTTTTTAAATATCTGCACGATAGCGAGAAAGTTACGGAAAATCCGTTTGATTACGCCCGTGTTCCGCGGATATCGAGATATCATCCCGATTATCTGACAGTCGATGAGGTGAAGAAGATTCTTGAAAGGCCGGACGTGAAGGATAAAAAAGGAATCCGCGACGGCGCGATGCTCGAGCTTATGTACGGCGCCGGTTTGAGAATTTCCGAATTGATCAATCTGAAATTATCAGCGGTCTATGATGAAGTCGGATTTATCAAAGTTGTCGGGAAGGGAAATAAAGAGAGGTTGGTTCCGTATGGGCGTTTTGCCCGGCAGGCGGTTGAGAAATATCTGGTGGAAGTCAGAGAGAAAATAAAGAGTGTCGCCCAGAGCGACATACTGTTTCTATCCAATAGAAATATGAAATTTTCGCGGGTTGGGGTCTGGAAAATAGTCAAAAAATATGCCCTGCTGGCGGGTGTGAAGAAGACGGTTACGCCTCATACTTTCCGCCATAGTTTTGCCACCCATCTTCTCGAAGGGGGCGCCGACCTGAGGACAGTGCAGGAGCTTCTCGGGCATTCCAGTATCACCACCACGCAGATATATACTCAGGTCGACAAAGACTATCTGCTTTCGGTTCATCGTGAATTTCATCCGCGCGAGAAAAATTTCGGCGGGCGAGGGTAGGGGATATGTTCCATTGCGCCTGCCGGCAGGAAGAGGTTGATATTGTCTTTTTCCTATCGAAAATGTTGGAAAAAGACAAAGCCTCCTTTCATTATTTCCGAACGATAGAAGAGCTTCTGGTATTAAGCCAGAGGTTCCAGCTTGATCTGGTCATAATAGCCGGGAAGGGAGAATTCCTCAAGGAAATCGAAATGGTGCGGCTCATGAAGGAGCATATTTTTCTGGCGATCATTCCGACAGTGCTGTATCATCCGAATCCGCCCGAAGCGACTCTGATGACAGCGTATATCAACGGTGTCGATGCTTTTCTCCACGGTGAATGGAAGGAAAAGCTTTTTGAGGCGCAGTTAAAGATGGTAGCCGCGCGGAGTCATCGTGATATTTCGGTAAATCCTTCTACCTGGCTTCCCGGGCCGACTTTGATCGAAAAGGAAATTGACCGCTTGCTCAAACTAGGCGCCGATTTCGGAGTCTGCTATGCCGATATCGATGATTTCAAAGCGTACAATGACTATTACGGATATTATTATGGCGACAGGGCTATTCGTCTTACGGCGAGAATTATCAGAGATGTGGTTTTTGATCTTTGCCATGAGGGGTTTGTAGGGCATATCGGCGGAGATGACTTTATTTTTATTTTGCCGACGGCGCTGGTGGGTCCAG
Source organism: uncultured candidate division Zixibacteria bacterium (assembly GCA_963813655.1). GTDB lineage: Bacteria > Zixibacteria > MSB-5A5 > GN15 > PGXB01 > CAWEZN01. The sequence goes on from CAWEZN010000011.1 coordinate 566,010, forward strand.
CCTGCGAAAATGTGATCAAAACTTTCGACACTCTGATACAGGTACAGGTATGCCGAGGAGGATCGCCTGCGGGGGGTAATCCAGACCAAAAACCGCAAAGGGGTGTTCGAGACATTCGGCTTTCTTACACTGTCAATTGCGGTGCTAATTAATCAGAGCGGGGTCTTCACGCATGTCGGTGAGATGTCGCATATGCTGGCGGATTTGAAGAAATATTCGAAGTCGATCAAAGGCTCGAATTATGTCGTCGAGCGCCGGAAGAAGTATTAAAAACTAAGATTAGTTTTTTATTGCTTGCACCATTTCCTGAGATTAACTTAACATATATAGCTTTAATTCATTATCATTATCTCTTTGCGGGAGTCTGAATGGCATTTAAGGCCGATGAAGACGAAGGAAAAGCAAGACTCAATTCAGCATTAACTAAAGGCTCTTTGGTCGGGCACTACCGGATAATCGAGAAGATTGGCGCCGGTGGCATGGGTGAGGTGTACCTTGCTGAAGACACCGAGCTCAGGCGGAAAGTGGCGCTCAAGTTTCTTCCTCAGCATCTCTGTCAGGATGCTGATTGTCTCGCTAGATTTAAGCGTGAAGCGCAGGCGGCGGCGAAGCTGAACCATCCAAATATCATCACGATACATGAAGTCAGTGAATTCAATGGTCGGCCATTCTTTGCCATGGAGTATATTGAGGGTGAATCGCTGGCTGATTTCATAAAGAAGCAGGATCACTCTATTGAAAAGATTATTGATTTATCTATTCAAATTTGCGAAGGGCTGAATAAAGCTCACCAGGCAGGGATAATTCATCGGGATATTAAGCCATCTAATATCCTAATTGACAAGGATGGCCGAGCGAAGATTCTTGATTTTGGCTTGGCAGCCATTAAAGGCGCCGACAAGCTGACCAAGACTGGTTCAACTATTGGCACTCTGCATTATATGTCCCCCGAGCAGACGCGGGAGAGGAAGTTGACCAGCGGTCGGACATATTTTCATTTGGGGCGGTTCTATATGAAATGATCACCGGTCAATTACCCTTCAAGGGCGACCATGAACCGGCCATCATTTATTCGATCGGCTATGAAGAGCCGGAGCCGCTGGCACGGTACAAGTCAGGCATCAGCCCCGAACTACAGAATATAATCAGTAAGGCTTTAGCAAAGGACAAGGGTCTGCGCTATCAGCACGCCGATGAATTAGCGGCGGACTTGAAGCGGTTGACACCTGCGAGCAGTCACCTTCCCGCCGCACGCAGACGCGGAGTGCTGGTACTGTTGGCATCTATTGCTGTGCTTCTGCTGGTCTCTGCTGCCTTGATCCTCAAACCTTGGCAGATTGTCATTCAACCATCCGCGGAGACGGCGACTGCCCTCAAGCGCGTCGTGGTGGTGCCATTTGAGAACCAGACCGGCGATCCATCGCTTGATCCGCTGGGAAGGATGATTGCCGACTGGACCACGCAGGGTCTTTTGCAAACAGGCTTGGCCGAAGTTATCCCGCCTGAGAGGTTGTCCCGGCTTGAAGAGAACCAAGAGTATCCGCTCCATTGCCAAGGCGACCGGCGCAAGCACGATTGTCATCGGCTCCTATTATAAACTGGGTGAGACTATCCAGTTTCAGGCGAAAGTTATGGATGCCAAGGAGAGGATTCTGCAGGCGATTGAACCGATAACTTCGGAGACCGCGAAGATCATGGACGGAGTTGAATCTGTGCGGCAGAGGGTGCTGGGCGCTCTTGCCATGGTGCTGGATGAACGGCCGGAAGGAGATGTGGAGGCGGCATCAAAGCCTCCAACTTATGAGGCGTACCAACAGTATCTCCAGGGAGTCGATCTCTTCTGCGAACCAGTTTAATTATGCCGGAGCACTTGAGTATTTCAAGCGAGCTTACGCCATCGATACATCGTTCATTTCTCCATTGATCTTTGCTCTTTTTGCTTATGGGAACCTCGGGCATTTGGCACAGGAAGATTCCCTGGTGCGATTTCTTAATCTACGCCGTGCTCGACTCACCCCTCTTCAAAAATTATATCTCGACAGGTTTAGCGGTGGGGTTACAGGTGACCGGATGAAAGAACTTAACGCCATGCGAGAGGCGGCCAAGATCGCGCCCGGATCTGTCGATCCTTATGATTGGGGTTATGATGCATTTGCGGTAAATCGCCCTAAGGAGGCGATCGAGGCATTCAAGACGGCTGACCGGGAACGACAATGGCTCCCTTTTTGGAGTCTCTTCGCCGCTTCATACCACTGTCTGGGGGAGCACAAGAAAGAACTCGAAGTGATAAGAGAGGGACGCAAGCGATTCCCCAACGACTTTGCTCCCATCAATAGTGAGATAGCGGCCCTTATAGCGCTGGGAAGAATCAACGAGGTCGAGAAACTGATAGAAGAAAGCATAACGCTGTACCGCCCCGGCGGGACTCATAGCCCCGGCGGTACCATGAGAACTGCCGGAGAGGAATTGCGCGCTCACGGGTATGCAGATGCTGCCACGACAAGTTTTGACCAGGCCATTCAATGGTACAGAAGCAGACCGGCTGAAGAGATGGATTCCCTCCTCCGTTACGGCTATGGCCTCACGCTGTATTACGCTCGCAGATGGGAGGAGGCAAAGAGCATATTCGAGGAATTTGCTAAGGAGGCGCCTGAGAACATTCAGTATCAAGGGTATCTTGGTTGTATGGCCGCCCGGCAAGGTGATCGAGAAAAAGCGCTGAAGGCTTCCGAGAGGCTCAAGAACCTGAAACAGCCATATCTTAGGGGTGAGCATACCTATTACCGTGCGTGTATTGCGGCAATTCTGGGAGAAAAGGACAAAGCTGTAACCCTGTTGAAGGATAGCTTCTTGCAGGGATACAGGTACGGTCTCTACTTGCATAGGGACTTTGATTTTGAGTCGTTGTGGGATTACCCGCCATTCATAGAATTGCTGAAGCCAAAGGGATGAGAAGACATCTTTGAAAGGTTGAATCAGAATCGTAAGGCTTCATACATCGTCAAGCCAATCCTTCCAGCTTTATTGTCCACCTTTGATCGTTTGCAGCATATCCCGGGCGGGTTGGAATTGCGGATTGATGCTGAGTAATTTCTCAAGACAGTATTTGGCCGAGTCTGACGGATAGCCGAAAGCCTGATAGGTTAAGGCCAGATTATAGTACGCCTGAGGAAAAGCGCTATCGACGGCGATCCCCAGTTTGTAGAGTGCAATGGCACGCGATGGTTGTTTGGTGGCGTAATAGATATTCCCCCAGTTGACGTAATCAAAGGCGCTGGGTGTTCCGAGCCTCTCACCTTTAAGAAACATCTCTTCCGCATTGGGAAATTCTTGTTTTCGTGCATAGAGAGCGCCGAGTTTGAAAAACGGTTCTTTTGAGGTAGGGGAGACTTGTTTTGCCTGAAGGTAATATACTTCGGCCTTGACATAATCTTTCTGCGCCAGATAAATGTCGCCGAGGTTCAGGGAGGCCTGCACCAAATCGGGACTGATATTCAAGGCTTTCTTATAATATGTTTCCGCCTGAGCCAGATCGTTTTGCGCCTCGAATGCCAGGCCAATATTGTTATAAGCCTGAGCGAATTTCGGATCAACCCGGATCGCCTTATCGAAATTGACAACAGCATCATTTAGACGCCCCAAACGATACTGAACATATCCGAGATTGTTCAGCGCCGTTGCGGAGCCGGGATTTTCCTCAAGGGCGGCTTTGTATTCCTGTTCGGCCAGCATCAGATTCCCTTGCTGTTCGTAGGCAAGGGCCTGATTGAAATGCACCTGTGAAATATTCTGGAATCCGATATCAAAATAGGTTCGGTTGCAGAGAATCAGGAGAGCGACAAATATTATAAGATATCCAATAACTTTACTATGATTGCTTTTCCGAATCAGTTCAATAATTGCCAGTATGCCTATAGCGGCGAAAATCAGCAGGAACGGAATGACCGGCAGGCGATGCCGGGCGGTCACGAGGAAGAGAATCACGGTCGGGATATAGCCAAGAATGAATAGATAGTACAAGGCAAGCTCTTTACGTCGGCTTCCACGCTTCAATCATTCCAATGGCCGCCAATGGGAAAATCAAGACCGAAGGGGAAGTATATTAGCCGGTGCCATAGAAGGATTGAAAACAGCGAGGAATAATTTCGGCTGAAATAGATGTCTTGATTGTCGGAATTTTCAAATCCAACTGAGAAAGTAGATAAGTTTCTTGAAGGTGAGGGAGACAAATTTGCCAGGATTGTTTGAAATGAATTTGACTGTTTTTGCGGTCCAGAATGATGACTCTTCGCCCGCAGTCAGCTTTCGCCCGGTCTCGGACTCAGCCGCCTTGCGAGTGGCGGCTGTGAATTCGTTCCAGGGCAGGGATTCATCAAGCTTGACCTCAGGCATCAGCATGGTCAGCCCTTCGGCATCGGGATTATTTCCGATATAGAAATTGACGCCGCCCTGCGAAGAAATTAAGATCGGTTCGCCCGCGACAACATAATTCCGCAAGGTTACAGTCAGAATCGGGACAAGAATGCCAATCAGATAAATCAGCAGGATTGGCAGAGATGATTTCCGACTTCGTGCAAAATGGGGGCGGAAGTATATCCACAAAAGCAATAACGGGACGACCAGCAGAATATTCGGTCGGGTGATAGCGGCGAGTCCCAGAATGGCGCCGGAAGCCAGCCACGGGAGAGGTCGGATATCGTTTTCATACTTGACGAGAAGATAGATCGCGAGGAGAACCAGAAATATGAAAAGAAATTCGATCATGAACATGGTGTCATAGAAAATCATGGGGCCATAGGCGGCAAAGGCCAGCGCGGCGATGAGACCGACTTTATGCGAAAAGGATTTAGTTCCCAAGAGATAAATTAGTACCGCCGACAGGGATGGGATAATTATCTGCAAAATTCGAGCCCAGAGAATGGAGCTCCCGGTAAATTTCAGAAGAATCGCCAGAAAGTAGGGGTAGAGGGGGCCACGAAAATAGGCATCGCTTCCCCAGAAATTTCCGCCGATGATTTCCTTAGCCCAGCTGAAATGCCACTGTTCGTCGACCATGGGGAAATAAAATGACGGATTAGAGCGGTACTGGATTAAATAGATCAGCCGGATTAAAAAGGCCGCCAGAAAAACCACCAGCGGCCATTTATTTTTTTTCAGTATGTCAATCATGCCCATTCATAGCGCATATCAGGTCTTGTTGTTATTTGCCTTTCCGACGAGATAGAGAATAAACATCAATCCGATGAAGGGCAAAACCGCAAACCACTCGGCGCTGGCCAGAGGACCCATAAAGGTGGAATAATCTATATGCTTGTCCAGGTCAAAGCCAGCCATAAGCGACAGAACCACACCCATGATAGCGCCGCCGGCAATAAAGCCCGATGAAAGCAAGACGCCGGGTGAGAATTCCGCCTCAGACGCCGAAGATTTCCTTCTTTTGTCCACGATGGCACGCACTATTCCTCCGGCCATGATCGGCGCGGAACTTGATAGAGGAAGATAAAGTCCAACCGCAAATGGCAAAGATGATACACCGACCAGCTCCATAACCAGAGCCAGAAAAACGCCGATTAAGACTAGTCCCCACGGCAATTTTTGAGTCAGGATGCCGTCGATAATCAAACTGAAAAGTCGCGCTTTCGGGGAGTCAAGTTTTGGCGTCGGTTTACCGTCATCATCTACGGAAGCGACTCCGGCAATTCCTGGGTCGACCAGATAAACAATCTTGTTGCTATCATTGACCAGGTATTTACCGGCCATAACGCTTCCGGTTTGCTCCTGAACATACAGAACCCGGTAATCTTTTCCATCGTGTCCCTTCATAATGGGGGCATCGCCTGGCACTGTGGCGACGTAATCGGGATAATGCCTTGTGACAACGGTTGTACGAGCGTTGTTTAGTGCAATTACTATCCAGCCAATAACCAGGGCGCTGGAAACGACGCCGATAGTGATCGCAATCTGCTGATATTTTGGGGTCGCTCCAACAAGGAATCCTGTTTTCAAGTCCTGGCTGATTGTCCCGCCGTTGGACGCCGCAATGCAGACGATCGCGGCCGTGCAAAGAGCCATCGCCCGAAAAGATACTCCGGTCCAACCCGCGGCAAGGAAGAGAAGGCAGGTTATTAAGAGAGTGGCGACGGTCATTCCCGATATCGGGTTGGATGAGGATCCTATTTCGCCGGTGATCCGGCTCGATACAGTCACAAAGAAAAACCCGAACAGCACAATCAGGATGGCGGAGATGGCATTGATATCCAAGAATGGGTGAAAGCCAGATGGCCGCTACGAGGCCGATAGAACCGAAAACGACCACCCAGAGAGGAAGATCCTGATCGGTCCTGAGAGTCTTTTCAGCTGTTACGCCGCCTTTGCGGGATTGCAGGAAGGTTCTGAATCCTCTTCGGAAGGCGGAAATAATGGTAGGGAATGATCTTATCAGGCTTATGATTCCGCCGGTCGCGACCGCTCCGGCGCCAATATATAAAATATAAGCATTGCGAACGTCGCTGGGGGTCATATCTCTAATCAAAGTTGTCGCAGGGAAAATGACCTTATCGAGGTTTTCGCCGAAAATCTTTATTGCCGGGATGAGAATCAAGAAAGCGAGGGTGCCACCCGCCATCATGTTTGCCGAAACTTTGGAACCGATGATATATCCGACGCCAAGTAATTCGGGTGAAATTTCCGCCGCAACGGAGGCTCCTTTGAAGAAACCGAGCATTCTTGATGGAATTTCCGACCACAACCTGAATCCGGAGCATAGGAGTTTATAGAGAGCGCCGATTCCGAATCCCATGAAAACGGTCTTGGCGGTTGTACCGCCTTTTTCGCCGACGATGAGAACATCGGCGCAGGCGGTACCTTCGGGGTAGGTTAATTTCCCATGTTCCTTCACGATCAAGCCCTGCCGAAGGGGAATCATCATCAGGACGCCGAGAATTCCGCCCAATAGAGACATTGTAAGAATGGGCAGGAGCTGCATTTCCATGCCGAGGAGAAGGAAAACCGGCATGGTGGTCGCTACGCCAAAGGCGATTGATTCACCGGCTGAACCGGTAGTTTGAACGATATTGTTTTCGAGGATGGTGGCCTTCCCGAATAATCGAAAGAGTGTAATCGACAGCACCGCCACCGGAATTGAGGCGCTGACAGTCATGCCAACTTTCAGAGCGAGATAGACCGACGAGGCGGCGAAGACAATACCCAATATCGCCCCGAGGGCCACGGCCCGAAAGGTAAATTCTCGCGGATGCAATTCCGGGGGGATATAGGGTTTGAAATCCGAATGCGACATATGGCTATTTCCTCAACTAAGGATTCAAACAAAATTGAGTCAATATACAAAAAATATTTCATTAATACACGGTTATAATCAGCTTGATTTTCTGGCAGATTTTGTGAATTATTTTTGTGTCGCACCCAAGTTAATTCATCAAGCAGAAGGACACAAGAATTTCGGTCAGGTAAAATACCGTCAATTTGCGTTTGGGAGGCAAGGTAAATTGAGCAGAAAAAGGCAAAAAGTGAGATCTGATAGAGCGACATTCGGACAGCGTGCTTATATCTGATTTTCGGAATATATTACGGTTTTTATGATAGCCTTTTCCTCCAACCGGTCAGACATAGTATCATCGTCGCCGTTCACCCATTTTGTCGGAGTCTGTTCGAGCTGGATAAATTGGGTCTTTTTTTCCTGTCGGCTATCGAATGCGTCAACCTCGAAGAGATGCTCAGACAGGGAGTAAGATTGTTTTGAATATTAAAGTTTCTGAATCGTATTAGTTTTTGAACATATTTTGGAACTTTGAATAAAAATGTATTTATAACATTTGTCAGGAGGATTTTTTGCTAACAAGAGATATCGTATTGACAGCGTTAAAAAACTGTTATGACCCGGAAATTCCGATAAACATCGTCGACCTCGGCCTGATATATGATATTCGGCTTGATGATGGCAATGTGGAGATTGATATGACCCTGACTGCGCGGGGTTGTCCGATGCACGGGCCGATGGCGGATGATGTTAAGGAAAAGGTCGAAGCTCTTGAAGGCGTTAAAAATGTAAAGGTAAATGTAGTATGGGAACCTGCCTGGACTCCCGAAAGGATGTCCTCGGAGGCCAGGAAAATGATGGGATTTGATATTGAACAAAGTTCTTGACAAAATTTTGAAAATCTCTTATTTTATTGTCTGGTGGTCCCCATATGAACCCTCACAGGCTATGCTATATAGGAAAGAAGTGCGTTATGCGGATTTGCAGACGGCTATCGCCAAAACAGGGACTGTTTGCGAGGAATTGGCGGATAGCCCAACTTAAACCTTTAACCCTTAACGGGGGGTGAGTATTCATGAAGCATTTTGGCATCATCACAGTAGTCTTGGTAATTTTCATGGTCTCCTCGATTTTTGCGGCAGAGTTGAATACATTGGTGGCAAAGAAATCGCAGGTCGTCGACGGTAAGGTTACAATTCCGTTGGAGCTGAAGAATATTCAGCCGATGACAGCGCTGGATTTGCCTCTACAATTCTCTGCAGGTGTTACCTTGGAATCGGTGACATTCGAAGGAACTCGTTCCGCGGATTTCGATTTCAAGTTTGCCTCGATCGACAATGACAACCGAATTGTCATTCTCGGCTTGATTCCTATGGTTTATGGACAGAATAGTGATTTGGAGCCCGGTGACGGTGTTGTGGCCAACCTGAATTTCACGGTCAATAATCCTGAGACAAAGGCGATTGACCTGACGCCGATTACGATACCGGAGCCGAACCATTCACCGATGTTCATTTATACCGAGGATAATGAAATCAAGAGCATGAAGCCTGACATGGTGAATTTCTCTACGCCGCTCGACAACGCAAATGGAAGCGAAGGTGAAGCTTCCGCAACGGTTCTGCCTAAGGAATTTGCGCTTAGACAGAATGCACCGAATCCATTTAACCCGTCCACCAGCATCTCCTACGATCTGCCCAAGGCATGCAATGTCCAGCTGGATATTTATAATGTTCTTGGCCAGCAGGTGAAGACGCTGGTCAGCGGATACCAGGAAGCTGGTTCCCAGTCCATAATCTGGGATGGCACAAATCACGTCGGTTCGTCTGTAGCAAGCGGTATTTATTTTTACCGTATTACGGCCGGTGATTTTAGCGCCACGAAAAAGATGATGATGCTGAAGTAGTTAAGTCAAGAATTTACGTAGCCAACAGCAAGTGAGGGAGCCTCCTTTTCATACGAGGAGGCTTCTTTTTTTGACATATTCTGCGATTCTTCAAGTGATTAATTAATAATGAGTTAAGGGAACGCCCTCGACAAGTATGGCTGTCGAGGCGCAAGGAATGCGCTTGAATCGATATGGTGTGCACCTACCGCTGATTGATCACTGATGCAAGTCATTATCACATAGACAGTAATGGATTTACTTCAAAATTCGGCACGGGGGTTGTTTATACTTTATGTGTCGGGTAACAAAGTAAAATATAAAATAGAGGTTGCCCGCAATCTGCCGGTTTGAAAAGCGCGACAGCGATTCTTTGGCGGTTAGCTGTTCGGTTGCTCTAACAAGGAGAGAAGGGTTCCCTACTTGGGCTTTCGGGAACCCTTCTCGACTATTTAATAAGGAATTTTTCGGCTTCTTCCGGCCCGCAGGGGCGGATATTGATTGTGCGGCCATCCGATGGATTGGTGCAAGTTATCTCAACTTCACCAAGGTGCTTCGAATCACTATATCTGGCGGTAATGGAGGCGGCTTTTTCGAGAGTCTCGGCATTATCGGGTCCTATAAGTACGGCCACCGGGTGAACCAACACCCAGAGCTTCGAGAAGAATTTGATCCGGTTTGGCGTACTGTTCAATCTTGTTATTGTCTTCTTCGTGCCGCCCGACTATTAATTTGGTTTTGGAATTAAGCCGAAAATGCCGTCCTACCCGCAATAAATTGAGATCGGTAAAGTCTATATTATCGCTATGTTCCAGCAGGTCGCGCAGTCGATTTGAATATCCAATATCAGTCAGAAGACATCCTGCCGCCGGACTGGGATAATCCTCGAGCCCGAACTCCCGCGCCAACTCCATTTGCCGTTTGCGGGAACGGCCGGAGATATTTTCGAGTAGATTTCTGTCCAGCAGGCCGCTTTTTTCGGGGATGGTTTCCGTCAGTAATTTGGCCGACAAGGGCCGCACCAGATAGCCATCGAGGTCGCTTACTTTTTCTATCATTCGGAGGGTGTTTCGCATCTGCGACATCGGTCTCTGGCCGACGACTTCACCGGTTATGATAAAATCCGCCCCAACCATTTTCATGAATTCTTTTGCCTCGCGCAGCATCAAGATTCGGCAGTCGATGCAGGGATTCATATTCTTGCCGTATCCGAATTTGGGGGATTTGACGATATCGATGAATTTGTCTCCGAGATGCACCAGTTTGACATTGAACCCGAACTTTTCGGCCATCGGGTACGGGTCGGAGCCGCAACTGGATTTGTCGGTGATATCGCATCCAAAATTGGTCAGGAAGGTCAGGGCGGTGACTTCGATATGCTGTTTCAGGATCAGGAGAATGGCTAGAGACGAGTCCAGACCGCCCGAAAAAAGCGATATCGCATGGCCGCGCTTTTTCTTGTCACTATTATACATCTATTGATTCCTGGCTTGTTTCTGCTGCTCGCGCCTATGATAACATATAACGGGGCATTTCAAAGTAATTTTTGACACATTGGAGCGATTTCGGCCGTATCTATGGATTAAAAGGTACCTTGACAATTAATACCTATCCGTCTACCATTACGGTTTGACGGGAGAAAAGTGTGACCGGGTATCGAAAAAGCAGATTTGACGGGATAATTACGCTAAAATTAATTGTAATCTTTTTGAATTGGCTGAAAAGTTTCGCTTATGAGTGCCAGAGGCTTTTCTATTTTTCCCTCCGGATGCTGAGATCATCGGTCGGGGGGCCAATTTATGTCGCCGAGACATTCGAGCAGATGTATCTGATCGGGGTTGGGTCGCTTTTTCTGGTTATTCTGACCGGTCTTTCGGCCGGGCAGGGGATGGCATTGCAGTTTTCGAATGAACTGGCCGATTTCGGGAGCAAAAATTATCTGGGGCGGATAATGGTTCTCGCTATTGTCCGCGAATTGGGACCAGTCCTTACCGGACTAATGGTGGCCGCGAGGGTGGCATCGGGAATTACAGCCGAAATCGGCGCCATGAAATCATCAAACCAGATCGACGCATTGATTGCTTTTGGAATTGATCCGGTTCGCAAGCTGGCCGCCCCGAGGCTTATTTCTCTGGTCGTTATGGTACCGGTACTGACTATTATAAGTGACGTTATCGCTATTCTGGGCGGATGGCTGATCGCTATTCTAATCTCGCATATCACGTCGATTACATATTGGACAGCCATTAAGGAAAAGCTCATTTTCGGGAATATACTGATGGGTTTGGTCAAGCCGATCATATATGGATTCGTGATTGGGTTCATATCCTGCTACAAAGGTTTTACCGCTGAGGGGGGTACCAAAGGAGTTGGCCGGGCGACCACCGAATCGGTGGTTATTGCCTCGATTACTATTCTGGTCGGCAATTTCATAATCACGAAGACGATCTTTTCGCTTTTCAAGGGATATCTATGATCGTTTTCAAAAATGTCAATTACTCGATCAGCGGGAAGCAGATATTGAGGGATATTTCTTTTGAGATTCCCGATGGCGAAGCGCGCGTCATCATGGGACATTCCGGATCCGGCAAATCCACGATTCTCAGATTGATTCTCGGGCTGGTGCGCCCGGACAATGGAACAATTATCGTTGAGGGAACAGGATATTCGCGGTATAAAGCGGGATCAACTCAATGAAATCCGGAAGCGAATCGGCATGGTCTTTCAGGACGGGGCCCTTTTTGATTCTCTTACCGTCGGCGAAAATGTCGGATTCTACCTTCTGGAACATACAAAAATGTCGCTTGATGAAATCGAAAGAAAAGTGAGGGAGATGCTTGGGTTTGTCGGGCTGTCGGAGGATATTCTCGATCGTTTGCCCGATGAATTGTCCGGCGGAATGCAGAGACGGGTGGCTATCGGGCGGGCGCTTCTTTCGACCGACCCGAGGATTATGCTTTACGACGAGCCGACCACGGGACTGGACCCGCAGGCGACCATTAATGTAATCCAATTGATAAATCGTCTGGCGGAAGTGAAGCGGGTGACATCGATCGTGGTCACTCATCAGATCGCCGATGCCGTTCGAGATGGCGGATAAATTTATCATTATCGATAATGGGGAAGTCGCCTTTGACGGTGATCTGGGTCAGATGCGCGCTTCCCGGGAACCGCGCGTGGTTGAATTCCTGGGACCGTTCCGGGATTCGATTGCCAACATGCGTAAAATAGATTTTATTTGATTTGAGGATTATATGAAGCGGACTATTAGGGTCAAGTGGGGTGAACTCAGAGTCGGACTCCTGATAACGGTTGCCATCGCGGCGCTGCTGTGGGCATCGTTTTCCGGCAGTGGGACTTCGATTTTCGATACCAAGGTGACTTATAAGGGGTATCTGAATAATGTCAACGGACTGGTCAGCGGCGCGCCGGTGTGGATTGCGGGGGTCGAGGTAGGGAATGTAAAGTCGATTAGATTTGTCAATCTCGATTCGGCCCGGCAGATTGAAATATATTTCAGAGTGCGGCGATCTATCACGAACATGATCACGACCGATGCGGCGATCAAGCTAGGGACGATCGGATTTCTTGGGCGACAAATATATCGAAATAGTGCCCGGGACTTTGACTCTTCCGCGACTGGCGCCGGGAAGCGAAATTCGGACGGTGCATTCAGGGGACCTCGGCGAGATGCTTTCTTCGGGGGAGCAGACCATGCACAGCACGCGGAACCTGACCGAAAATTTGAGTGACCTGACGGATAGAATAAGGCGGGGCGAGGGATCGGCGGGGCAGTTTTTCACGAACGATACGCTTTTCCATGAACTGACAAGGTTGGTTTCGGCCATGACGGTGCTGGTGAAGGAGCTTCAGACGAATCAGGAGCGACTGACGACGTCGGTTGAGAATGCCTCGAAAAGCATTGATAATATCACCTCGCAGATAAATTCCAAGAACGGCACGGCGGGGAAATTTATTTCCGACCCGGCGTTGTACGATAATCTCCGCTCGTCGGCGGGCCGGCTGGATTCGATTCTGGCCAGAATCGACCGGGGAGAAGGAACGGCCGGGGCGCTGGTGCGTGATGATTCGTTGTATCAGGACATGAAGAATCTGATCGTGCGGGTGGAGAATCTGGTGACGGACATCGAGAAGAACCCGAAGAAGTATTTCAAGTTTTCGGTGTTTTAGGGGGGGGGTATGCACGACAATTGGCTATTTGCCGGAATTGAAGACAGGGTGGGATGAAATGACAAGTACGCAGACCGCTGGATCACGACGGATATTACGGATGGCATGAGTGTCGTGACCCTCTCAGAGTGGGGGCATTTCCACGATTATATCAAGGAACATTTTCTGGATTACCCCGCATATATTTTTCGCGGCCAAGCATCTCATGCTTGGTCCCTTCAGTCGAGATTGGACAGAGTTGTCGACAATATGGGAGTGGACAATCCTACGGCGATTTGGAAGCGTGAGAATCAATTATCGTCATTCAGGATGGCTGTGAGGGGGAAGCGTGGGCCTAATCCTCCCAATTTGTTGGAAGAAAATGATTGGTGGGCACTTGGGCAGCATTTTGGGCTGGCTACTCCGCTTCTGGATTTTACGGAATCACCTTTTGTTGCGCTATATTTTGCATTCGCCGAAAAGCTAGATTTCGGACTCGACCACCGGGCAGTCTGGGCCATTTCCAGGAGTGCAGTGCAGCAAAAGAGCGAACTGATATTAATAGAACATGAATTTGCCAAATTTAAAAAGGAACCTCGCAATCCGAAGGATATTTCGAACGAATTAATGGAATTGGTGGAGCAGTTTATCAAACCCTCCCCCCATTTAAAGATAGTCAATCCTAATTCGGATGAGAACGCAAGGCTAGTAAGCCAGAGAGGGCTCTTTGTCCGTACGCCAGATAGCATGACTCTTGAAAATTGGGTTAAGCAAAACTTCAAAGGTGACGACAAACATCGCATTTTAATCAAAATTCTCATCCCAAATAAGGAGCGCGAAAAGATTTTAACTTGGCTTAATCGAATGAACATCAATCATCTTTCTCTCTTTCCTGACTTATATGGGGCCGCGAAGTATTGCAATATGGCTCTGGAAATCCCAAATTATTAGGTTTATAGTGATTGCACCTCTGCCCAGTCAAGAATCACTACCGGTTCTTGCATTAATATGTAATTCCGAAAGGAGAATTAGATGATTGGAGCCATCATCGCTAAAAGAGCCATAGCCGATTCTTTCGAGGCTATGAACCGTCACGACTTATCCAAGTTTATGTCGGTATGGCGGGAAGATGGAGTGTTTATCTATCCCGGAGAAATTCGTGAAAGCGGCACTTTTGAGGGAAAGAGCGCCGTGGAAGGATGGTTCAGGAATTTCTTTGAACAATTCCCGAGTATTCAGTTCAATATTCAGGATATATGCGTAAAGAATATCTTTGCCCTTACCGGAACCAATGTGGTTAGCGTACATTGGAATATCGATCTCACGAACCGAAGTGGAAGAGCGGGTAAAAACAGCGGCGTAACCGTAATAACTATCAAAGGCGGCAAAGTAGTCCTGATAAAGGATTTCATCTTTGACCTTGGTCGGAATTTCAAGCTTAATTGGGGTGCGGCATAATCTGAGTGTTGGTGTGTCCCTGCGGAGCGAATGCCAATATAGCGGCCTCAAGATTTCGATTTTTTCAATAAGTCAAATCCTGAGAATGCCACGATGCCGAATTAAGATGCCCAATTTGTCAATTCGCAAAATGTGATTTTGGAAGTGCAACTTGAGAGGGTACTTTGCGTAGGAGAATATAGAGGATAGCAGAGGATTGCAAAGGAGGCAATTATGACCTTGGCCGATCTGGAACATTTTCGGAACCTTACTTCTTGAGCGGGAAAGCAATTTAACCCATTTGCTGAATGAAACGCCGCCTGTCAGAGAAGAGGAAATCCATCAGGTGCAGGAGCTTCTCTCGGAGATAAAAAACGCTCTGGGGAGGGTGGATAATAAGAGCTACGGAGAGTGCGAGGTTTGCAAGGGGGAGGTGGAGCATTATCGGCTGGAAGTCCAACCGACGGTTCAGGTCTGCCTTGAATGTATCACCCGCCAGGAACAGACTCAGCTTGAAGAGGAGCTGACGCTGGCGAGCAAAATCCATCGGGCCATGCTTCCTCAGGAAGCGGAGACAATCGAGGGGTACGATCTGGCGGTAAAATCGGTATCGGCGCGAGTGGTCGGGGGAGACTACTATGATTTTCTGCCCGCCGCCAGTGACCGTCAGGCGCGGATTGTTATCGCCGATGCGATGGGGAAAGGGCTTCCGGCAGGATTTTTGATGTCGAATATTCGCGGGGCGCTTCGAATTCTGGCCGAGGATATAGTTTCGCCGCAGATGCTGGTCACGCGCCTGAATCGGTGGCTGTGTCATAATTTGCCAACGACGAAATTTTTCTCGTTGTCGTGCATTGCGCTTGAGTCAGGGAAGAATGAGAGAAGCACTCTCACGTATACCAACGCCGGACATTGCCCGCCGATATTGGTGCGCCGGAACGGGGAGATAGATCATCTGGAGCCGACGGGAGGCGTATTGGGCGTTCACGACAATTTTAACTATGAAGAGAAGGGCGCCTTTATTCATCGGGGGGACTTGTTAGTGATGTTTACCGACGGCGTTACCGAAGCGGAAAATAAGAAGGGGGATATGTTCGGCGAGGTCAGGCTGGCGCAGTTTCTCAGGACGAGGCGCGAGGAAAATCTGGGCGTTCTGATGGATGCTATTCGCAGTGAAGTAATGGCATTTGCGGGACGCGACGAACTCGAAGACGATTACACGGCTATCGCTATCAGGAAATTGTGAGGGTAGTCAAGAAAGTCGCCGGTTTAATTTACTTGACGCGCCCCAATTTTTTGAGTCTCTCCAGCCGCGCAGGCTCGTCGCGAGCCAGCCAGATATCCTTGGAGAGCAATTTGTAGGCGCCGGCGAAATATGGGACGGCCTCTTCCGACCTGTTCAGGGCGAGCAGGCATTCGGCCAACTCCTCAAAAACATAACCATCCTGCTCTTCCCCTGAAGCCTCACATTCTTTCTGGAGTCTCTGCTGAATCTCGAGGGCTTCTTCAACACGTCCCAAGTATCGCATAGTCTTCGCGACGCACCAGTCTGCAACCCTAATCTCGGTGGGATTCCCCTGTCCCCGGCGAAATGTCGCGGCCTTCTGAAACATCTCCAGAGCATTGTCATATTTTTTCTGATCAAAATATCCCCAGCCGATATTATTATAAAGACTCCCCCTCCATTTTTGCGCTTTCGGGTCGGCGCTTTTCTCCGCAAAGTCGAGGGCTTTTAGATTCCATCCCATCTGACTGTCAGCGGGTGCGGCAATTCCCATCATGTGAGCGGCATCAACGGCAAAGTTGTCAAAATGCCCGCTTTTCGCTTTTTCCCAGGCCTCTGCAAAAAGCGGGAGGGCCTCTGCTTGTTTTTTGGAGGAATTGAATACTCTCCCGCGTTCCAGCAAATACCTCACATGGGCACGATCACCGGCGGATTCAAGCAGAATCTTCACACTGTCCAAAGTGGCATGTGCGCTGTCGAAATTTTGCTGAAGCCCCTGAGTTCGAGCTATCTGAGTGAGAAGTTCGGCGTAGTAGCCACTGTCCCCTGACGATTTTGCGGCTGGAACGAGTTCATTGAATTTCTGTTCTGTCTCGGCCGGATTGTCATAATTCCAGAGGGAATCGAAATCGACGAGGGCGGCCTTTATATTAGTTGCCATAATGATAAGCATCCCAATTATGGTGAGAATAGTTTTCATATCATATGAAGCTGATACGAATCACTTATAGATTTTATTTTAAATAAAGGATTTGATCAATCAAACGCCGACCATGCGGGGGGCGATCATATATCGAAGCAGTTTGATTGTCCCGTCTTTCCCGAATTCACCCACTTCCATCTCCGGGCCGACGCACGAGGGGCATCCCCGCTGACAGGGGCAGTTCTGTCACCTGTTCGAGACAGGCTCGGAACAAATCATCGGAGATATTAAATAGTTTCTCCGAGTAACCGACGCCGTCGGGAATATTTTCATAGATATAAATGGTCGGAAGTTCGCTGAGAAGGGCGATCGAACCTGCGATATGGAGCGGAGATCGTGCGGGTCGCACATCACCCACAGACGGTGCAATTTTGCCGAGAATATTGGCCAGCCCGCGCAAGGCCCCGCCGAAAGTTTCGCCTTCAAGATTCAATTTGAACCGGATATCGCCGGGGAAGGCATACCAGAAGGCATTGGTATGAAGTTCCAATTCCGGCAGATTGATTATTCCGGAACCGACATTTTCGTTAGTGTGGAATTTTATCTTCTTGAACAGCACTGTCACCATCGTTACCGTAACTTCACCCCACGACAAGGCGGCATCATACACCTTTTTTTCATCCGAAACCGATAGTACTTTTAAGTCGGACTTGGTCTCGGCATCGGTGTAATAATCGACCGCCGACTCTTTCACATACGCTTTTTTCCCTTCCCAATCGAGTTCAGTCACCTGGAACTGGTTGGCATCGTGCAGATAAATCGCCTCGGGATGCAAGAAATATCGGGGCGGAATAATAATCGACTTCACCGATGACGCGGTTGTTATCGGTCTGGTTGAGAATCACAAAATTGTCGGGCGAGGCGAACGAAGGGATACCCCCTGGGCTGGATATATTTCCGATGACCAGTGATATTTCCCGCCGGTCTGACGAACGACTATTCTGGCGTTTCGAGGTAATCGAGAATTTCATCGGTGCCATCGGGACGAAACGACTCTCGTCTGATGAAACGGCAATTCGAAACTGGCGCATTTAATATGGTTGGTACTTATGATCAAATTATTTGGATCGATTATTCCCATTTCAGGGGTGCGTTTCAGCAGATACGATGTATTGTGCGCCAAAAATTGGTTTATGGCTGAACTGTTGGCAACAAAAATCGTGACTGAACTCCCGGAACGCCGCCCGGCGCGTCCGGCCTGCTGCCAGACCGATGATATCGAACCGGGATAACCGCAGATGATTGAAACATCGAGCGCGCCAATATCTATCCCTAGCTCAAGGGCATTGGTGGAGACAACTCCAGTAATATTCCCCTGGCGTAATCCCTGCTCGATTTCGCGCCTCTGATTGGGGAGATATCCGCCGCGATAACCGGCCACTCGGATATTTCTCCCGAACGGTTCTTTGAACCGTTCGCGAAGATAGGTCAGGAGGATTTCCACCTGAAGACGGTACTGAGCAAAAATTATAGTCTGAACGCGATTGCTGATAAACATCTCCGCAATCATCTGCGCTTCATTAAGGGCCGATTTGCGAATACCGAGTTGCTTATTGATTACCGGCGGATTGTATATGATGAAATGCTTCTTCCCGGTGGGAGCGCCGTTATTGTCAATTAGAGTTCACTTTCCGTCCGATTATTTTTTCGGCCAGTTCGTCGGGGTTGGCGATAGTAGCCGAGCAGGTGATAAAGATCGGGATTCGATCCGTAAAATTCGCAAATTCTTTTGAGCCTTCGCACCACGTTGGCCAGATGCGAGCCGAATATACCGCGATAGTGATGGATTTCGTCGATTACGACATATTGTCAGATTTTCGAACAGCTTAATCCATTTGGTATGATGCGGCAGAATTCCGGCATGAAGCATATCGGGATTGGTCACTACAATATGCCCGGCAGAGCGAATCAGGCGGCGGGCGGTTTGGGGAGTGTCGCCGTCGAAAGTATAGGTCTTGATATCGATATCGAGCTAATCGATCAGGCCGGTCAGTTCCGCCAGTTGATCCTGCGAAAGCGCTTTGGTAGGGAAAAGATAAAGTGCGCGGGTCGATTTGTTTTTGATGATAGATCGAGAACCGGAAGATTATAGCAGAGAGTCTTGCCGGAGGCGGTCGGAGTGACTATAACTGTATCGTTTCCGGCTCGTGAATCGAATCGACCGCACTCCGCTGATGGGAGTATAATTTTTGTATTCCCTGCTTCTTCAACACTGAAACCAATTTCTGATCGAGATATTCGATGGGAAATCCTCATAGATACCTTCGCGAGGAGGAATAACCTCCCAGTGGGAGATATTGTCTTTCATGCCGGGTGGTTTTGAACGATTCCAGAATCTGCGGTATGATTCATAGATCAGATTATCTTTTCTCGGTCAACTGGCGTTCGACAGATGTCGCAAAATTTTTCTCCCTTGTTGTCGATGTCCATCATATTCTGGCTGAAAAATAATTGACGCAGTGGGGATTTCTGACAACTGGTCATGTCGAACAGATGGGCTAATTGATGCATCGATTGCTTGAAAAGGCGGGTATAGACCCGGGATTCATCTTCCGGCAGGCCATAGAATTCCTGACGAATTCTGATAAAGCGATACTGATTGAGGTGCCCCAGACGGCGTCCGAGTGACCGATAACATAACGGTTCGTCAGGCAAATAGATATCTTCCTCACAGACGCCCAGCACAAATTCCTTTGGATTGGCCTTCACCCTTTCCAGCTTATTGAATAGAAATGCTCGCATAGGATTGATTGCGGACGACATTATAGGCCTCGTCCGGCATCTTCATTCCCTTGAGGATGTCGACCGATCGGCCGTAAATCGGCCCGATGTTGGTCGCGAGACGATTGACCAACATAAAATCGACCTCTCCCAGCGGCACAACGACAATTTTTGACTTCATAAGGCCATCTTTATTTACGAACCGGACTCATTCAGCCGTGAAAAATCTTCGTTTTGACCCAGTCGGGGAAACTTTCACTTCCAATTTTGCGGCACACTTTGGGCACCACCCCACGAAGGCATCTCCCTTTTTATTCAAGTAAATCCGCGAATAGATACGACAACACTTGAATAGAATGCCAAGATGCGGTCGGGTCTTCTGATCGTCCTCTTTCATTTAATGCGAGTAGATATTCTTTTATTATATCCACTGACGCTGAAGAACCGATCCGATCGGCACCGGCCTCGATCAGCGCCAGAGTATCTTTCAAAGTCCGAATCCCCCCTGATGCTTTCACTTTTATCCGGCCCTGCGGCGGCCTCTTTTAATCTCTTTACGACTTCCACCGTCGCTCCGCCAAAAAAGCCGGTGGCAGTCTTGACAAATTGGGCGCCGCCGTTAACGATGGCCTTTACTGCCTCAATCTGAGCGGCAGGCGAAATTCGCGGGGCTTCTATTATTACCTTAAGAATGATGGATTCGGGAAGATTCCGTCGGATTTCGGTGATTTCCTTTTCGACTGAAGCTATACTCGCCGGCGGCCAGAAGTCCGATATTGGCCACCATATCGATCTCATCGGCGCCGTCTTCCACTCCTTTCAAAGCTTCATATAGTTTAACATCCGTCCTGTTCGCTGAAAGAGGGAATCCGGCCACGGAAATGATTTTCACTCCCGAACCTGATAGTTCATTTTTTGCCGCTGAAACCCAATAAGGATTTATGGCAATGCCGAAAAATTTATGGTCGATCGCTTCGCGGCACAGGCTGATTATATCGGCCAAACCCGTTTCGGGCTTCAAAAGGGAATGGTCAAAATATTCATTGAGTTTGTTTATCGTCTTCTCGCTCATATTTGTGAGACATTATAAGCTCAGCCGAGCGTTTGGACAATATCTTTAAGGAAGCTTTTCCCCGGAAAGGAGTGATTAAGGGTAAATATCTCTGAAATTGTATGCGCGATATCAGAGAAGGTATCTCTGGTCCCAAGATTCTTTCCCAGCTTAATCAGTCTATTATAAGCAATGAGCGGGACGAATTCACGTGTGTGGTCGGTTGAGGACTTTAATGTGGGGTCACAGCCATGATCAGCGGTTATTATCAATAAGTCATTGTCATTTAATTTGTTCAAGAGGGTCGGCAGCCATTTGTCGAATTCCTCAAGTCCATGACCGAAAGATTGGCTATCGTTCCGGTGTCCCCAGAGCATGTCAAAATCGACAAGATTAGCGAAGATTAGGCCACTCCGGGTCAAGCCTGTTTCGGCAATTATTTTATTCATGACATCATTATTGTCTCTTGTTTTGACCACCCTGCTGATGCCTCGATGAGCGAAAAGATCATCGATTTTGCCGATTCCAACGGTGGGAATTTGTTTTTCATACATTAAGTCCAAGAATGTTCGCGATGGCGGCTCGAGAGAAAAATCTTTTCGATTCGGGGTTCGAACAAAGTTCCCCGGTTTACCAAGGAATGGCCGGGCGATTACTCTTCCGACCGCGTGTTCTCCCTGAAGAATTTCCCGCGCTATTTTGCAAATTTCATATAATCGATCGAGTGGAATGATCTCCTCGTGGGCGGCGAGCTGAAAAACCGAATCGGCGGATGTATAGAGTATGATTTCGCCTGTCTCAAGATGCTTTTCTCCCAACTGAGCGATGATTTCCGTGCCGCTGGCAGGGTAATTGCCGAGAGTTTTAACTCCGGCTTCCTTTTCGAATCGAGCAACCAGTTCGCGGGGAAATCCTTTTGGGTAAACCGGGAAGGGTTTTTCGAGAATTACTCCGGCGATTTCCCAATGGCCTGAGGTTGAATCTTTCCCGGGAGATTTTTCTGTCATTTTTCCCCAGCAGGCGAGAGGATTTATTTCGGGATCGACGCCCTGGATGCGGACGATGTTGCCCAAACCCAATATTCCGCAGTGGGGCATATTGAGCCCGCCAATTTCGCGGGCAACATTGGGGATGGTTGACGCGCCGACATCGCCATAATCCGCCGCGTCCGGCAATTCGCCGACTCCGCAGGCGTCGAGGATAATCAGAATAACGCGATTGAACATATAGCAAATTTACCAATATACATTGAACATTCAACAAATAAAAAGCCCCACATAGAGTGGGGCCTTAATTGAGATGCAATTTGGTTTAGGCGCCGGCATCGGATAATATCATCGAGCTCATCAACTTGCTCACTGCCGTGATCTTTTTCTTTTCACCCCCACCTATGCGGTACCCCTCCATCTGGATATCATAGGTTTCCTCCTGCTTTATAATCATCCCATGAACGTACCCGAAGTATATCACCCCTTTTGACTTGATTCGGTTAAGGCCGATCAAGAGGGAACCATCAGGTTCGGTATTGCGATACGGCAGAATCATGTTTCCCGAGTATTCTATAATGGCGCAATCATATCCGGCTTCTCTGACGAAAGCTTTCACATTATACTTTGTCTCCGCATTGGTTGGCCCCTCGCCCTTGACGATAAGTTTTACGGTCTGACCCCAACTATGATTTTCCGAGACAGGCTCATCCGGGAACACCGGAGAGGCCTGTTCATAATAATTTTTGTATGTCTCTAACATAGCGGCACTGCTGGAATCTTCCGGGAAAAATTCCTGAATTTTTCCATTGTTAGCCATCAGATATTCTATCGTCCAGGCTCGCGGGGATTCGTTCTGTCCGGTCTGGGAGACCGGCATATTCGGTTTATCGGTAATATTGGTGAGGCTGATCCTTGCCCGGGTGCTGTCCATCACAGCAATCACCTGTTCGAGCAGAGTGGAACGAACCGAATAATCCTCACTTTTGGGCGGTTTGCCGGCTTCGGTAATCGTTGATGATATTTTCATCGTGTTCAAATATTCTCGGCTCTGGGAGGGTTTGAATTTGTAGGCAAGCCTTACTTCCTTAATACTGGGATCGCAGCCGAGTAATATCAAGGTGCAAATGATCGCAGGAATCATCCATGATCTATAAATATTTCTCATCCTAATTGTGTCCTCCCTCCAGTGTTTCAATCTGCACCATGATCGCGATATTATATCCGGTCAATCCCGGGGCGGAAAGGGGAATGGTGGCCATCAGGTCAGGCAATAACTGCGAGTCATATCCGCCTCCGGAAGATTCGTAGAGGTAATGTCCGATAATTCCGGCATCATATACATAGCCCCCGGCGGCCAAGCTTTCCGGGGCCGCATTTTCCCGAATAAAGGAGAGATTCGAATTCGCGATAACGAGAAGAATAATCACGGCCGCCAGCGCCGGCAGATAGCGCCAGATATTTCTTCGGGAAATCTCCGGAAATAGGGCTTCTTCGGAAATCTTGCGGTCCGCAATTTTGGATGCAATCGATTTCTCCAAATTCTGCCAATATTCTTCGCCCGGATCAGAGACAGCTGGCTGCTTCAGCAGCGCCAAAAGCTTTGTATCCTGCTCCAGAAGCTCCTTGCAGTCCGGGCAGGAGGCGATATGCTCTTCCAATTCGACCCTTAGTTATCGGGGTGAGAGCCCCTGATAGAAAGTCATCCAGATAATAGCTTATTTTCTGACAAGCCATCTTCTTTCCTCACAGCTTTTTTGCCAGCCATTTTTTCAATTTGGATCTGGCAATGTGCAAATTCGAACGGACGGTCGCCTCGGGACACCCCAGTGTCATGGCCACTTCTGTCATGGAGTATCCCTCAACATCGTGAAGCACTACAGTCATTTTTTGCCGCGGCGGGAGTCTGTCGATTGCCCCGCTAATTATCTCGGAAAGCTCCACATTTTCCAGATATCGGTCGGGGGTCGCATTTCCTTCTGCCATTTCTGCCTGCACTGACGGTAACATCTCGGTCTCATCATCGAATGAAATAAATCTTTTTTGTTTCTTTCTGAGAAGATCAATCGCATAATTGGTGGCAATCCTAAGTAGAAAACTCTGAAAATATGTGATTGCTTTTAAATCCTGTCGCTTTTCATACACTCTTACGAACGTCTCCTGAGTTACCTCGTCTGCGTCGATGTGGTTGCCCATCATTCTGAATGCAAGCGAATAGATTCTCTTTTTTGTACCTCCTCACGAGCTCGGCATAGGCCTCCCCGTCACCTTCAATAAACTTCTGAACCAAGACCTTGGTATCTTCACTCATCGGTTTGGTTCGGTTGACGGCCAATGGGGGGACGGATTTTGGCCGCATATGTTCAAAACTAATTGATTGACGCTCACTTTTTGGAAAATCATAGTTGCTTTGATTTATGTCAACCTTTTTTTAGGCAATAAGTTGAGAAAAAGATTGGGAAACCTGCCGGGACTGACCCAACCAATCATTACCGTACGGGCGATTTTATGGGGCAGATCTGATCTGTCTGTCATTCATGTCTCACCGCCCGCGATAAAACGTGATTTGGTTGCAATCGCGATTTTTATTTTTTTCAAAATATATTTTTGAAATCCGGCAGTTGCAGGCCGCGAGACTTCATTAAAGGATTCCATTCCGTTCACAAATTTATGGTAAAAATGACGATTTTGGCCATTTTATCAGGCTTTGGGCGGGGAAGAATCTTTCCGCGGATGAGGTCGAATGTTGAGAATCGGTTGACAATTCACGTTTTATTGATATTATAACAGCCTAATTTTTAGGAGCAGGGCAGGTTTTATGTATTCTATGACCGGATTTGGCAAGGCTGATTACAAGGGCAAGGAGCTTTCCTTGTCGGTTGAAATTACGTCGGTGAACAATCGGTTTCTTGAATTTTCGTTCCGCCTTCCCCGGCAGATGCAATATCTTGAGCCGCGCGTCAAGGAATTGATTGCATCCAAAATAAATCGGGGGAAGATTAACCTTGTAGTCAATTATGAAGATAACGGATTTGGCATAGATCGGCTCACGATGAACAAAGTCCTGGCTGACGAGGTAGTTAACGCTCTGGCAGACATGAAGAAGAAATACAAGCTGGCCGGCGACGTAGAAGTCGGGCATTTATTGAGTTTTCCGGAAATATTCAAGATTGAGAAAATCAGCGATCTCGAAAGCAGAATCTGGCCATTTTTGAGCAAAGTGATTGATAAGGCGCTGGAGGGGCTGATAGGTATGCGCCGGAAAGAGGGCGAGAGTCTAAGGAAGGATATCAGCCCGCGGCTGGACATTCTTGCAAAGAAGATCCGTGAGGTTGAAGCAATGGCTCCCGAACAGCTTGTGATCTATCGTGATAAATTATCAAAAAGATTAATGGAAGCTCTTGACAGCAGAACGCTTAATGGCGCCCGACTTGAAGAAGAAGTGGCATTTCTGGCAGAGCGGGCAGATATCACCGAGGAGTGTGTCAGGTTCAAAAGCCATCTGAAGCAGTTTTATTCCGATCTGAAGCAGAAAGGATCGGTGGGCAAGAGATTGAATTTTATTCTTCAGGAATTGAATAGAGAAGCCAACA
Source organism: uncultured candidate division Zixibacteria bacterium (assembly GCA_963813655.1). Classification (GTDB taxonomy): domain Bacteria; phylum Zixibacteria; class MSB-5A5; order GN15; family PGXB01; genus CAWEZN01. The sequence continues at coordinate 591,336 of CAWEZN010000011.1, forward strand.
CGCTGGGATCGAAAACAGCCGATGCTCGAGTTTCCCGCCTTGCCCTCGAGCTTAAGGAAGAAATCGAAAAGATGCGCGAGCAGGTGCAGAATATAGAATAACAACGGCGCATGAAAAGAATTCATCAGTCTAACAGCGGCAAAATAGTGATCATATCCTCGCCTTCGGGAGGTGGAAAGAGTTCTATCTGCCGAAAGCTTCTGACGCCTGGGAACAAACGAATGGGATGGCGGTTCTCTGTCTCTGTGACCACCCGCCCCCGGAGGGGGAATGAGCAAGATGGACGCGAATATCATTTCGTGACATATCAGGACTTTATGAAGAAGAAAAAGAGCGGGGAATTCGCCGAGTCATGCCAGGTGCATCGATTCTATTACGGGACACCGCGCAGGCCGTTGGAAGAGACGCTAAAGAATGGTGGCGTGATGATTCTCGATGTCGATGTCAAAGGCGCATTCAAGTTGAAGCGACTTTACCCGGAGGCGGCGACGATATTTGTTTTGCCGCCCAACCAGAGGGAGCTGGCGAGACGGTTAAAGATGAGGCATACTGAAGACGATAAGCAACTAAAGATCAGGCTTAAACGCGCCGTTAGTGAAATGAAGCTGTATAACAAGTTCGAATATATAGTTGTCAACAAAGACCTTGGTACTGCCGTAGATGAAGTGAGAATGATTATCGGCTCCTTCCACTGTCATCTCGACCATTTTAGGATGATGAAGTCACGGCGGCCGAAACTGTAGCTCGGCTGAATCTTTCGCTCATAGGAGGAATTATGACAAAAATGTCATTTGAGGAATTGGATAAAATCACTGAGAATCGCTACGAGGCCGTTCTTGTAGCGGCTCAGAGGGCGAGACAGATTAATTCACTTCGTCTGGCCCAGCTGGAAAGAATGGCAGAAGAAAATGTCACCATTGACGGACGAAAGGTAACCACCCTGGCACTTCAGGATTTGATAGATGGCAAGGTAAAATTTCGTCGTCAGACCCAAAGCTGAGAGTTTGAATTTATTATGGCTAAAAACCTCCTCATAGTCGAGTCACCCGCCAAGTCGAGAACGTTGAAGAAATTCCTTGGCAAGGATTTTGACATCGAGCCCACGATCGGCCATATCCGGGATCTGCCCAAATCAAAATTGGGTGTGGATACCGATGATGGTTTCAAGGTCGACTATGTCACGATCAAAGGGAAAGAAAAAGTAATCGAGAAATTGCGAAAATCGGCTGCAAAGTCGGATATGATTTTCCTGGGACCTGATCCCGATCGTGAAGGGGAGGCGATAGCATGGCATGTCGCCCAGCAGTTGAAGGGCTCCAAAATTACCCGAGTGACGTTCAACGAAATCACGAAATCCGCGGTGCTTGCGGCTCTGCAGAACACCCGCGATATCGACGCCAATCTTGTCGACGCCCAGCAGGCGCGGCGAGTGCTGGATCGATTAGTGGGATACAAAGTGTCGCCATTTTTATGGAAGACCGTGGCTCGCGGGCTTTCTGCCGGCAGGGTGCAGTCGGTGGCGTTACGAATTATTTGCGAACGTGAAGCCGAAGTAGTCGCTTTTGTCGAACAGGAATATTGGGAAATTGAAATTCTGCTCGCCGACAAAAAGAAAGCTCAGATTCTCTCGAGACTTGTCCGGATTGATGACGCCAAAGCCGAAATAGGCACCAAACCAGATGCCGACAGAATATCCGATGAGCTCAAATCGCTTACCTATGAAGTCACTCTAATCAAACAATCGGAAAAGCTCAGGAAACCGTATCCTCCATTTATCACGAGCACGCTCCAGCAGGAGGCAGCCAAAGCGTTGTCTTTTTCCGCAAAAAAGACGATGATGATTGCCCAGCAATTATATGAAGGTGTTGAGCTTGGTGAGGAGGGCCCCACAGGCTTGATCACTTATATGCGAACTGATTCCGCCCGCGTGGCCGACAGCGCCTTGATGGCAGTCAGAGATCATATCAAAGATAATTTCGGAGCCCACTACCTGCCCAAATCACCGATTAAGTACAGCGCCAGGAAAGGAAGCCAGGACGCGCACGAGGCTGTCAGACCGACATATATGGATCATCCGCCGGAAAAGGTAAAGAAGTTCATGTCGCGCGACCAAATGAGGCTCTATACTCTCATTTGGAATCGTTTCGTAGCCAGCCAGATGTCGCCGGCCGTGTATGACACGACCGATGTCGATATTAAGGCGGGCAAGTATACATTTCATTCCCACGCCCAGAGCCTGAAGTTCGACGGATTCCTGAAAGTGTATCAAGAAGCGAAGGAAAATGGGCAGAACGGTCAGAACGGCGAGAATGGACTGGTGGATTTCATCCCCGATTTGAAAGTAGGAGACAACTCTGGCTTGAAGAAGTGAAGCCGTCTCAGCATTTCACCAAACCTCCCGCGCGATATTCCGAGGCGACGCTGGTGAAGACGCTCGAGGCCGAAGGGATCGGCCGGCCATCGACCTATGCTTCTATTATTTCGACCCTGCTGGACCGGAAATATGTGGAGTCAAAGGAGCGTCGATTGTATCCAACGGACCTCGGGAAGACGGTCAATAAAATACTGGTGGATAGTTTCCCGCTACTATTCGATGTCAAATTCACGGCCCATATGGAAACCGATCTGGATAAAATTGAACTTGGCGAGGAAAAGTGGGCCGATGTCGTGAGGGAGTTTTATGATCCCTTCGAGAAGACTCTCGGTAAATTAACCGCAAAGCAGAGTGATATAAAAGAATCGATAACAGAAGTCTCTGATGAATATTGCGATAAATGCGGCGCCCCGATGGTTATCAAGTGGGGACGCAACGGTCGTTTTCTGGCTTGTTCATCTTATCCGGACTGCAAGACTACGAAATCGCTGGAGCCGGAGGAAACGGCTATCACCACTGATTTAAAGTGTGAAAAATGCGGATCGCAGATGGTTGTTAAGACCGGCCGCTTCGGGAAATTCCTTGCCTGCTCGGCCTATCCCGAATGCAAAACCACTTTGCCCCTTCCGACCGGAGCCAAGTGCCCCAAAGAGGGATGCGGCGGTGACATAGTGCAGAAGCAATCCAAGAGAAAGAAGATTTTCTACGGATGCTCCAAATATCCCAAATGTGATTTTGTAAGCTGGGATAAACCAATTAATAAAGCCTGTCCTTCGTGCGGCAGTAATTATCTGGTAGAAAAATATTCTCAGAAAAGCGGCGCCTATCAATACTGCCCCGCCTGCAAACATAAAATCACCGAAGATAAACAATAATCGTCTTTACCGCCGCCTTTGCCAGTTGTTTTAGTTTGACCTCAATTTCGGTATCTGATATTATTCATCTATGCTCGAAAAGGCTTTGTCGGAATATTTGAAATATCTTGAGGAGAAAAGAAAACTTTCCCGTGGCACTATCGAGACGTATAAACGGAATGTTAAGCCGTGGGTAATTTTCATGAAAAGTGAAGGGGAGAAGAGAATACTGGACCCAAAAGTAAATTCCATACTTCTCAGGAAATTCCTCGCGGATAGAAGGGCTGAGGGGGTATCAGCGCGGACTCTGGCGGGTTTCTTCTCGGCGCTGGCCGGATTTCAGAAATATCTCGCCCGGGAGAAAAAGCTGGAGCAATATCAGACGAAACTCGGAAGGCTAAAATACACTGAGAAAATACCCGATTTCCTATCCCAGAAAGAGGCCGAGGAGCTTTTTGAATATAGTAATTCCGGGACTTTTGCGGCTTGGCGGGATTTTATGATGGTTTCCCTGTTTTATCTGTCGGGAATCCGCCGGGCTGAAATTGCCGGGTTGAAAATTACGTCGGTAGATTTCTCAAAAAGGCTGATTGAGGTTCTCGGCAAGGGGAATAAGCAGAGAATAGTTCCTTACGGGGGGACACTCAGTTCTGATCTGGAGAGATATTTAGAGTTGAGAAAGGAATTCATCGGCGATAAATCAGGGCATGGGGGATATTTATTCCTGAATTATCGCGGCGAACCTTTGACAGTTCGTTCGGTTGATAGAATTGTGAAGAAATATTGTTCGAGATTGGGGAAAAGGGTAACTCCCCATATGCTGAGGCATAGCTTTGCCACACATATGCTGGAAAATGGAGCCGATATTCTGGCGATAAAAGAAATGCTCGGTCATAGCTCCCTGGCAACGACGCAGAAGTATACGCATGTGACGACCGAGCAATTGAAAGCGGTTTATAACCGAGCCCATCCACGGGCATAGGAAATGAGAAGAATATGAAAATTTCATGGGACAACCATCATCTGTCTACGTTATAAGAAGGCGGTGGCGATGGCGGGCGACGGCCAGGTGACATTCGACGATAAGATTTTGAAAGCTAAAGCGATTAAGATAAGAAAACTTCATGATGACAAAATACTAGCGGGATTCGCCGGGGCGGCCGCCGATGCGCTTGCTCTTTTTGAAAGATTCGAATCGAAAATAGAAGAATATTCGGGCAATCTTCCCCGCGCGGCGGTGGAGCTGGCTAAAGACTGGAGAACCGATAAGTATCTGCAAAAGCTGGAGGCATTGCTGGCCGTGGCCGATTCAAAGAATTCTCTGCTCATCGCCGGCACCGGCGAGGTGGTCGAGCCGGATGACGGCATCCTGGCGATCGGCTCCGGAGGCGCGTATGCACTGGCGGCGGCGAGAGCGCTAATTTCCGCCAGTCCAAATATGAGCGCCGAAGAAATCGCCCGGAAGGCGCTTCTCATCGCCTCGGAGATTTGCGTGTATACCAACGATAATATCACCGTAGAAAGCATTAAATGATTAACCAAGAATATAAGACCCCCAAAGAGATTGTCGATTATCTCGATAAATATATTATTGGACAGGATAAAGCCAAAAAAGCAGTGGCTATCGCGCTTCGCAATCGATGGCGTCGCAGGGCCACCCCTGACGATATCCGCAGGGAAATTCTTCCCAACAATATTCTGATGATCGGTCCGACCGGTGTGGGAAAGACCGAGATCGCTCGTCGAATTGCGGAGATGGCGGGTGCGCCCTTTTTGAAAGTGGAGGCCTCAAAATATACCGAGGTTGGATATGTCGGCCGCGATGTAGAGTCGATGGTGCGCGATCTGGTGGATCTATCCGTGAATATGGTTAAAATGGAGAAATCGGATTTGGTGTCTGAAAAGGCCAGAGAAAATGTAAATGAGAGACTGCTGGATCTTTTATTGCCACATCCTCCCAGATCCAAGGATCCTCAGGGGAATCCACTCCCGGAGGTGAAAAATGATGATACGCGTGAAAAATTGCGGGAAAGACTGAACGCGGGAAAACTGGAAGACCGCATAATTGAACTTGACACTCCGCAGGACAGATTCCCGGTCGTCGAGATATTTTCTCCCATGGGGATGGAGGAGTTGGGAATTAATTTTCAGGAGATGTTTTCGGGTTTGGTTCCCAAGAAGACGAAAAAACGCAAAATGACCGTGGCTGACGCCCGAAGATTCCTCTTCTTAGAGGAGATCAACAAATTGGTCAATATGGACGATGTGATCGGTGATGCTCTCGAAAGAGTGCAGGAATCGGGGATAATTTTCGTTGATGAAATAGACAAGATTGCCGGAGAAAAATCGAAAATGGGGCCTGATGTTTCCCGCGAGGGAGTGCAACGAGATATTCTTCCCATAGTCGAAGGGAGCTCTGTGATGACCAAGTACGGTATGGTTACCACGGAGCATGTTCTATTTATTGCCGCGGGAGCCTTCCACTCCTCGAAGCCGTCGGACCTGATACCGGAGCTTCAGGGACGATTTCCGATCAGAGTCGAACTTGGTACGCTGACGGCGGATGATTTTGTCCGGATTCTTTCCGAGCCGAAGAATGCTCTAATCAAGCAGTACTCTGCTTTGATGGCTTCGGAAGGCGTAAAGCTTTCTTTTTCTGATGCTTCTCTCAGGAAGATCGCGGAGATTGCCGAACAGGTCAATACCAATACTGAGAATATCGGAGCCCGCCGGCTGCATACCGTCATGACCAACCTGCTTGAAGATATCATGTTTGACGCGCCGAACGGCAAGAAGAGTATCAGGATCACTCCCGAAATGGTCGAGAAGAAGCTGAAGGATATAATCGGGGACGAAGATCTGAGTCGCTATATTTTGTAATAAGATTATTGCAGAGGCATCCTGTGGGATACCTCTGCAAATAGATCGTTCTTACTGAATAGTCATCTCTTTCAATAAACCATCAGCGTGATATACTTTGTCCAATAAGAACAGGACGTATCGAATATCAACCGCTATAGTCCGGGTAATTGAAGGAGAGTAAAGATAATCTGAAGTCATGGCTTCGTAATTGCCATCAAAGGCCAATCCGACCAGTTCACCTTTGCCGTTCATCACGGGACTACCGGAATTCCCATTAGTAATATCGTTGTCCGAAAGGAAATCGACCGGGACATCATTCAGCGAGCTATTGAGATATGAGCCAAAGTTCTTGCTCTTATAAGCATCAATCAGCTCTTTGGGCGCATCAAAGGGATCTACTCCCGTATTTTTCTCAATTACTCCCGATAGGGTTGTGATAAATTTATAATCGACGGCGTCACGGGGCATATATCCTTTGACTGTTCCGTAATTTAATCTGATGGTTCCATTGGCATCGGGATAGAGTTTCATTTTTTGCCAGTCGGCATAGGCTGCGATGAGTTGAGGCTCCAGCCGGTTGAGGACACCGTCAATAGTCTTGCCCTTTGTCCTTAATTCCTCACGATCACTTTCAAGAGACGAAGCAAACTTGATGAATGGGTCGTTCAGTTTATCCAATTCGATCCTGCTCATCGCGAACATCTTGAGCCGTTCTTCTACGGTGCCAATTTTTGTGCCGGAATAGAGCATATTCGCAAATTGAATAATGGCATTGGTATCAGTGGGAGATTTTCCTTCGAAGACTTTATCTACGGCTGCGATTCTTTGACCGGGGGAGAGCCTGAGAGCCCGTTTCAAGAAATATATAAACAGATCTTTGTCGGCTGAGGGAACCAGATTGGTCTGAGCGTCAGTCAGCCTTTCTTTGGCGTCCAGAGTATCCCGACTCTGATAACCCCGCTCGCGGTCGAGGTCTTTCTTTTCTTTTTCGATTGCCCATTTATTAATGCTCAGCGCTATTCTCAGGAAATCACACCGCCAGCCCATCCATCCCATCAGAGCCTCTTTATCCTGATATTGTACCTGCGCCCGGTAGAGGCTGTCGAGCGCGGGTAGAACATTTCCATATTTCTTTTTTGATTCCGGGGACGAATTTATATAGCCGGCCAATCCTGTTTCCTCTTCGACCTTCTTAGCGAGAAGCCCGGTCTTGGCGAAGCCGTCCATCATACCTTGACTCTTCTTGAGGTAATTATAGAGGCCTTTGATAGGCGAGGACAACTTGATGGCATCGGCGCTGTCCTTGGCTCCATCAGCCTCCAGTATGGATATGAGATCATGCCGGGTCTGGATGTCGTTAGGGTACTCAAAATTGATCATTTTATCGATGGCATAAGAACACTCATAGCGGTTAGTATGCCCGGGGAATCCGATCACCATCAGGAAATCGCCTTCCTTGACGCCTTTGGAGGAAACTTTGAGGAAGGTTTTGGAATTGTATGGTACATTTTTTTCGCTGTAGTCGGCAGGCTTGCCATCGGGGGCGACATAGGCGCGCATGATGGCAAAATCTCCGGCATGGCGAGGCCACATCCAGTTATCCGTTTCGCCGCCGTAGTCGCCAATCGAGCGGGGCGGAGCAAACACGAGGCGGACATCCCGGATTTTGAAATATGTTATCAGGTAGTAGAGCTTTCCGCCGAAATAACCGGCAACATCACACTCGACGTCTTTCCCTTTTTCCGCCTTGGCCACTATCTCTTTGATTTTTTTATCGATCGCCTTATGCCTCTCGAGGCCGGGCATTTTGTCATTGACCACAGCAAGAACTTTAGATGTGACATCCTCGAAAGATTTCGTTATGTAGACGTCATAGCCAATAGCCGGGAGCTCTTCGGCTCGGGTTTTGGCGTAGAAACCATTTTCGAGGTAATTGTGCTCCGGCGTACTCTGCCTTTGTATCGCCGCAAAAGCCACATGATGATTGGTTATGACCAGCCCGTCGGGCGATATAAAAGATCCGGAAGAACCGGGGTCGCAGACGGCATCGGTGATTCCGCCGCCGGCAGGATTATAAATCTGCTCCGGCGTCAGTTCCAGCCCTCTGGCGCGAAGGCTGTCGAAGGGGAGCTGATTTAATGAGGGAAGAATCCACATCCCCTCGTCGGCAAAGACTGCCAGTGTGACAGCTTGAAAGATCAAGACAGCAAGAATGATTTTGGGTATTGGCCGCATTTTTCTCCTCCAATGCATAATTAAGCAAAGAATAAAGCGATTTTCGCGCGATAAACAAGGGGAAACTGGAGCTTGTAAATGTGTCAAGGCAGAAGATGGGCGGATTTATGCGACATTCCCGAGTAAGTCTCTTATGAAAGGATTCAATCGCGGATGATTTGAGGCCAGGTTTTCGCTTGACATTCTCACTCGGGCTACTTTATTTATTGTCGGAGCTAATCATCACGATTGATCTCATAAATTAAATCAAAATGGGCTGTCGGCGCTCTGAATTGACGTCAGGCAGGTCATATGGTTTTAATTAACAGTGGGGGTATATCATGGCGCTTGATGTAACACTGGCGAGAGAGAAACTCGGGGGCCTTTTGCGAGATCCCGAAGTCAAGGAATTGCCATTGTCCGGGCAGAAATATGTACTGTTCAGCGACACTCATCTTGGTGATGGCGGCAAGGCCGATGATTTCTGCCGCAATGAAGCGGCAATGATGGCGGCGCTGGATTATTATCGGAAGAATGGATACAGCGCCATCATGCTTGGAGACACTGAAGACTTCTGGCAATTCGACTATGCGAAAGTAAGAGACAAGTACAACGGAAGCATCTACAAAAGCTTTCGAGCCTTTGGCGACGACAGGGTACACCGGATTTCCGGCAACCATGATTCGGAATGGGGATGCCCGAGGGATCCCATGAAAAACAAACCGCATTCCTGCGAGTGCGCAGGTGAAGCCATAAGATTAACAGACTCCCTAGGGCAGATACGAATTTTGCTTTTCCACGGTCATCAGGGAGATGAGGAATCAGATAAGCATAGCTGGTCGAGCCGGTTTTGGGTTAGAGTATATAAGGCGATCGAGCCGATTTACAAATTTGACCGTCCGACCGAGGCTACAAAGTCGCAAATAACCAAGGATTATGAAAAGGCGCTTTATTCAATCGCGAAGGAGAACAAAGTCATTTTCATCTGCGGGCATTCGCATCGGGCAATTTTTGCATCGCTTTCATATCTCGACAGACTCAAAGATCAGATGGGAAAGCTTCAAGAACAACGGCTCGCAAACAGGAATGATAAGGAGAAATCCAAGATCATACAGAAATGAGCTTCAGGACTGTCTTTGATAAGGTTCGGGATGAAGAGGGGAAAGGTAGGGAAATTGTGCCGGTGGAAAAATCTGGAAAACCGTTGCCCTGCTATTTCAATACCGGTTGTGGTGTTTTCAAGGATGGTCTAACCGCGATAGAAATCGCCGATGACAAGATAAGGCTGGTGAAGTGGGAGCGTGACCCTCTCCCCACGGTTCCCGAAGTTTTTCAGGAAGGGATTCTCAGCCAGTATATTGCGGCGGTGGAAGGGGCATAGGGCATTTCGTATTAATTGGCGCCCGCTTTTCCGAAAAGTCCGGCTTAAAGATTAATGCCGGCCTTGATCATCCGCGGTGTATTCTGATATCGCCGAAAGTGGCTGCGGCATAGATTTCTACTTTGGAGGAGGCCATATCGTATCCCGGCGTCTGCGCCATGAGGAAATTAGATATTCCTCCGGCCGTCTTATCGAATATTCGAAGGTCTCCAAAAGTGGATTTTGCCGACGCCAATGCTTCCACGCCTTCGGGCACCAGAACGGTTATATTTCCGAATGTCGTAAGGATGCGGAGCCTATTAATGCCGGGTTTGAGTTTGGCTCCCGCAAGCGATAGAAATGTATCCCCAAAGACGGTGGAGTTTTCAAGCCCGTCAATCTCGCGGTCTTTAGTTTCGACGTTGATGTCGCCGAAAGCATGAGAATGTTGACTTCCGATATGCATTGAGGAGTCGCCGCAGCAATTCATGTTAAAATCATGGCGCCTTTCTTTTCGTCGAAATGAGTGGGCGAGCATATAAAGGCCTAGCAGAATTATCAGGACCGGCCAGAAATCATGAATTATCCGGCGAAAGGAATAATTGATGAAATCCAGATTGCTGAGAAGCAGAATTATTCCCAATATCAGCAAGACAACTCCCCAAAATTCTCTTCTCCAAAACATATTTTCCTCCGAATTGATTATGGCATAGATACGATAGTCTAATTTCTTTTGTTTCATAATGCAAGCCCGTTTAGAAATCGGCCGGGCCTCTTTTTCAGGCTGGTGATCCAATCTTCTTGACAGAATGGGAGGCACAATGTTTCTTGGGTCAATTTAATTTTGAAAGGAGATAAGATGGCGAGATCATTTACCGAAATAATCGACCTGACTGCCGAGGAGATTTTTCAAGTATTCGATTTGTGCTCCAAGATGAAGAATGGCAAAATAGCCCCGAAGCCTCTGGCCGGGAAATCAGTCGCCTGCATTTTCACCAAAGAGTCATTGAGGACAAGGGTGTCATTTGAAGTAGGTATCAATCAGCTGGGGGGCCAGGCTATATATATCACAGGCCCGGAAATCAAGCTGGGACAGAGGGAATCGATCGCTGATGCCGCCCGAGTATTATCTCGCTACGTGGCCATGATCATGATACGGACATTTGCCCACTCGGACGTGACGGAACTGGCTCGATATGCTTCCGTTCCAATTGTGAACGGTTTGACCGATTTGGTGCACCCCTGCCAGGTGATGGGGGATTATTTCACCATTCTGGAGCATAAGAAGAAAGATGTCTATAAGATAGCTTTTCTGGGGGATGGGAATAATGTGGCCAACAGCTGGCTCAATCTGGGCTCCCGCATACCGATTGACCTCAGAATAGGGACCTCAGAGTCGACTCCTCCCAATCGAATGATTCTTGATCGGGCTATGAAGAATAAGGACAGCCGAATCCTGATTACGGCTGACCCTAAAGTAGCGGTTCACGATGCCGATGTTATCTATACTGATGTCTGGGCCTCAATGGGACAGAAGGATCAGCAAGAGGAGAAGTCAAAGTTATTAGGTAAATATCAGGTTAACACGGCATTATTGGCCGGAGCCAGCCCTGATTGTCTGGTAATGCATTGCCTTCCCGCCGAGAGAGGGAGAGAAATAACCGATGAGGTCATGGATGGGCCTCATTCGATCGTATTCGATCAGGCGGAGAACAGATTGCATGCCCAGAAGGCGATAATGGTCTTTTTGCTCGAGCATTAGCCATCCGCAGAGGGGATCCCGGTCGAGGATGACGCGAAAGGAGATTCAGCATGCGTCCGAAATACTTTATCCCGGGATTAAGCCTTGTAGTGCTGGCTGCTATGCTCGGTTTTTTTGCCGGCTGTTCAAAAGACAATGCCCCGACCAATCAGGTGACAGAGGGTTCTCTCACCGATCCGGAGTTTGTCCCTGTTCAGAGTCAAGTTAATAATTATCTGGATTCTTCTATCCAGATATTTTCTGCGGCTTTGGATAATTCCGACCGGGCTCCGATCGACACGCAATATGTCCGGGGTTACTACTCGCCGCTCGGTCCGAATGATACGGTCACCTGCGCTTATGTGAACGGCTGGTACGTAGTTTATGTCGCTAAGGGAAACACATTCCTGTCTTTCCATACGACCGATTCCATTCAATTTCAGAAGAACTCGGTGGTAACAGAGAATCCTCTCGAGATGGATTATATGCATTTCATCCGCAGCTGGGATTTCAACAGCAATTTGACTACGGTCACCCATACCAATATAGACGGACATGTGAATCTTGAATTCGCAGGACTTGACGGGGAATTCGCCATTGTGAATGGAAGCAAAGATTATAATGTAGAGTGGAATTATGTCGGTCAGGATTCCAGCGTGGTGGCCATCTATAATATGGATATCACAGTTGACAGCGTTACTATTTATCATTCACCGGGGTCGGGATGGCCGACGACTTGCCCGTCGAGTGGCGCTCTGCAAGCTAATATCGCTCAGAGCTATACGGTTACCAAGGGCTCCATTTCCAATACGCTGACACGAAATTGGGTGGCGACGGTGACTATCAATGAAGGCACAGCTACGGTAAAGGTTGAAGGCCTAAATAAGGTCTGGAATTATACGAGAGATTTTTGCGATCCGCTCGCTCATTAATAGAAAATATATAACCAAAGCCCCGCCTTACCGGCGGGGTTTTTTTGTTTAGTTGACAGCCCGGAGAAATTTGTTTGATTATGATTCATGAAAGAAGTTGCCAGGTATACGGGGTGTTTTGTCTGCGGCGACCGAAATGATTTTGGCCTGAGAGCCAAATTTTACTTCGATGGGGCAAAGGCGATAGCAGAATATACGGCCGGTCGAAATTTCGAGGGGTATTCGGGGGTTCTGCATGGGGGAATCATAGCGGCATTGCTGGACGAAGTGATGATTAAGGCATTACTGGCCGGCGAGATTTTCGCTATGACCGTCGAACTAAATGTGAGATTTCATCAGGCGGTTTTGATTGGGCAGAAGCTCAAATTGGAAGGAATAATCGTTGAGCAGAATGGGCGCTTATACCAGACAACGGGTTCAATAAAGCTTGAAAATGGCGAGATTGTCGCAAGTTCGACCGGCAAATATTTAAAAGTGCGCGATAAAATGAAAATTAAACTCCTTGAATCCCTCGAACGTTAGAGCCTTAGAGATAATTTGATTGACAAATTTCGTCGATGGCTTATTATTGATATATAAAGCATATTTCGGCCAAATTAGCGCCGGAAAAGGTCTTACCATACGTCCGCAGATTGGGAAAGGATCAGATTATGTGGTCAAGTTTGATAAAGGTATTTGCAATTGGTATATTGTTAATATCCACAGCCTTTGCCGGGGATCTTTACCTCCTGTCGATCGATAGCAGGGAATCACTTGAGACTGTCCAGAAGCTGGTTGAGCATGCTCACGGATGGATCGATAGTAAATTCATCGTGGAATTAAATCCTGATCAGATAAAAAGCCTCGATAAGGCCGGCATAAAGATGGAGCTGCTTATTGCCGGATGGGTTCCTGAGCGGACTTATCAGGTGAGCCGGGCGAATCCCGAACTGGCCATGAAGGGATTGCCTGTTAGGACTCTTTACGGCAATGAGAATGGCTTTCTTGCAGACATATCTTCCACCGAGGCAGATAATTTGAGGAAAGACGGATACAGTCTCGTCCCTATTTCGAACAGGCAAACACCTTTCTTTTATTCACCGGTCGTTGTTCCGGTACAATTGCGCGAAGAATATCCCAATGATACTCTTGCCAATAGAATCAGGCAGGATTCCATCTATGCATATAATTTAAGACTGGAGCAATTTCGGACTCGGTATATTTACGCCGATTCCGTTTACAAGGCCCGCGATTGGATCGTCGCCAAATTTCAATCATTCGGATACACGGATGTTTACTACGATTCTTTCGATTATAATGGACGGCAATGCAATAATGTGATCTGCAGGAAACCAGGCGCGGTAGATCCCGACAATATTATCGTGGTCGGTGCGCATTATGATTCATGGAATCAGGATAGCGATCCATACGTGTTCGCCCCGGGCGCCGACGACAACGGAAGTGGCGTGGCTGCTGTTCTTGAGTTGGCTCGCGTTCTGAAGGATGTCCCCATGAAAAAGAGCCTTATGTTTGTCGCCTTCACCGCTGAAGAAGTGGGATTGGTTGGTTCGTACGTTGTCGCCAGCAATCTCTATTATTCGGGGGCAAAGGTTGAGTTCATGGTTAATTTTGATATGATAGGTTTTACAGCCGATGCCATTCCTGACGTGGCGTTCTACTACGGATTTTCGTCGGTTTATGCGGGGATCCTCGGCCAGGCCGCGCAGCGGGTGACCGATCTTCAACCCTATTTTGCCGGCGCCGCGGGGAATTCCGACCACGCCTCTTTTGATGCTTTTGGTTTCTATACGGCTTACGTTCAGGAAGGGGATTTTAATACCGCGGGATGGCATCATAATGCCGATGTGACGACCCGAATGGATTTCCCGTATATGGCCAAAGAGCTCAAAATGTCAGTGGCGGCCCTGGGGCAGATTGATCTGGCCGCGCGACCTACAGGGATTGACAATGTCCTCGATATTGGCGACGGGCAGGGTTTAAGAGTTGTCTGGGATAAAGATTGTCGGCCCGATTATACTTACAAAGTCATGTACGGTATTCAGACGAAGGTCTACACGGATACGGTTGATGTGCCGGCATCGGCTTGCTCCTTCGACCTGAACGGCCTGACTCTGGGACAAAAATATTATGTATCAGTTCTAGGGGTCAATACCGATGGGCATGGTCCCGTCTATACGACGGAATCTTCGGGCACACCTTACGAAATTCCGCGGGCGCCGACTCATCTAATTGCAGACCCGGGCCTGAGAAAAATAAATTTGTCCTGGCGGGCCAATAAGGAAGTAGATCTCAGTCACTATGAGCTGTTGCGGCAAACGACGAGCCGCAATTGGATTTTGCTAAAAGATGGCCTGACCGACACTTCTTTTATCGACACTACGGCGGCGGCTCATCTCTATTATGATTATTCAGTGTTGGCAGTTGACAATTCTAATAATTATTCAGAGAGTTCAGCTATCTCGGGAGCGGTACCGGCGTCGTTCGACGGGGGTATGTTATTCGTTGAGGAGACGTCGTCGGGCGGGATGGATCCGACGGAGGGTCAGCAGGCGGCGTATTATGACGGTGTTTTTTCAGGGGAGACCTATACCAAGTATTATCTGGATTCGAGTTTGGCGGCGTTGAGCCGCTCGACGGCGGGTCAGTATGGGTCGATCATCTGGATCGATGATGATGTATCGACGCATCTGTTTCTGACCAGTGAGGATTCGGTTCGCTGGTATCTGGGTTATGACAGTACGGATATACTTCTGGCGGGGAATGAGACGGTATATTGGTTGACCAGTTCGAATCCGTTGTATCCGGGACATTTCGTGTATGACAATTTTGGGATAACGCGGGTCTTTGAGAATCAGAATCTTGATTTTACGGGAGCGACGGGGTTGGGCGGATGGCCGACACTTCATGTGAATCCGTCGGGGATCTTCGGGCCGGCGTTGCCGTGTGTATCGATATTTGAGACATTGCCCGGGGCGGAAGTGATATACACCTATAATTCCTCGTCCGGTAATCCGACGTATCAGGGGAAGCCGGCGGGGGTGATCTATCAGGCTCATGGAGGGAAGCGGATAGCGTTGTCCTTTCCGCTATATTACCTGAATGAGTCGGAGGCCCAGGCTCTGATAGCGAAAGTATTTGATTACTTTGACGAGGTAGTTGTGTCGCGGCCGTATGGGGATGTCAACGATGATGGTCATGTCAATGCGCTGGATGTGACATTTTTGATTAACTATTTATATAAGAATGGGACTCATCCATCGGATCCTGATTATGCTGATCCGAACGGGAGCTGCACGATCAATGCTCTTGATGTGACGTTTCTGATAAATTATCTGTATAAAGGCGGTCGGACGCCTGTCGCCGGATGCGTGCCGTGAGCTAAATAGCAGTCGTTCTGCGGCGCACCGGCATTTTGAGGGAGTGGTTTATGATTAGAGGGAAAGGCTCAAAAATTGCCTCGCAAATAATTCTGTCGCTTATAATTCTTCTCATATTGAATTTGCCGGCATATTCTACCGATTTATACCTGTTGAAAATTGACAGCAAGGAATCGCTGGAGACAGCAAGCGGTATTATCAATTCCGCTCGAGGAATATTCGATGGAAAATTCCTTGTCGAATTGGATTCCGCACAGATTTTAAGGCTGCGTGCGACCAGCATTGAAATTGAACCGGTACTGACTAATTTTGTCCCGGACCGGATTTTTCGGGTGGCCAGGAAGCAACCTGATCTTTCGCAGAAGGCGTTGAGTTTCACTCCCTTTTATTCATCGGGCGAAAATTTTTTGGCGGAACTTTCCAAGGAGGATGCTCTCAGGTTGAAAAAAGAGGGGTACAGTCTGGTACCACTTGAAGGCAGGAAAACTCCTTTATTCTATTTGCCGGTGACGATGCCATTTGCCCAGAGGGATGATTTTCCATATGACAGTCTGGCCGAGCGGATCAGGCAAGATTCTATCTATGCGTATAATTTGAGACTGGAGCAATTTCGGACTCGTTATGTTTACACGGATTCTATTATCGCGGCCCGCGACTGGCTGGTGAATAAATTTCGATCCTTTGGTTATACCGATGTCTATTATGATACCCTGTATTATTATGGATATCCGTTGCATAATGTCGTTTGCAGAAAGACAGGCGTTTCAGAGCCGGGAACTACGGTCGTAGTCGGCGGTCACTATGATTCATGGAATCAGGACAGCTGATCCGATGATTTTCGCCCCGGGCGCTGATGATGACGCCAGCGGAGTTTCGGCCGTTCTGGAATTGGCTCGGGTTCTAAAAGATATTCCCCTCAATAAGACCGTATTATTTGTGGCCTTCACGGCGGAAGAACAATGGATGGTAGGATCTTATTTCTTCGCCAACACTCTTTATAACCAGGGGACAGACGTCGAGTTTATGCTCAATCTCGACATGATAGGTTATACTGCAGATACCATTCCTGATGTAGCGCTGCATCGGGGGTATGTATCGACCGCTTATGCTGAAGTTTTTTATCAGTCGGCTTTGAGGGTCACTTCGCTTCAACCATACATTGCCGCGTCGCAGGCATCGGATGGTCTCCCGTTTGACGAATATGGCTATCAGACGGCGTATGTGGAAGAGGGGGATTTCAATACGCCCGGATGGCACCATAATATAGATGTTACTACCCGCATGAATTTTCCCTATATGGCCCAGGAACTCCGAATGATAGTAGCGGCATTGGGACAGGTGGATCTTGCGGCTAAACAGACAGATGTCGACGCAATTTATGACGGGGGGGATGGGCAGTCACTGAGAGTCGCCTGGAATACTGATTGTCTCCCCGAGTATACTTATAGGATCCTTTACGGAATTCAATCGGGCAATTATACTGACACGGTAGATGTTCCTTCCGGTGTCTGCTACTATGACCTGGGTGGTTTGACACTGGGGCAGAAATATTACATTTCGTTAGTGGGCACAAATCCCGAAGGTCATGGCCCTATATACATTACCGAGGGCTCCGGCACTCCTTATCTCTACCCCAAGGCACCGGCGAATTTCAAGGCGTCGCCCGATTTTGGACAAGTATTTTTGACTTGGAAGGCAAACAAAGAACTCGATTTGAGTCACTACTGCCTTTTTCGGCGGGCAGAGGATGCCACCTGGGCGGTTCTGCAGGACAATATTATAGATACTTCTTTCGCTGATGCGACCGCATCACCCCATTTTTATTATGAATATCGGGCCCGAGCGGTTGATAATAGTGGTTATTATTCGGATAGTTCAGGCATCTCGGGAGCAGTACCGGCGTCGTTCGACGGGGGTATGTTATTCGTTGAGGAGACGTCGTCGGGCGGGATGGATCCGACGGAGGGTCAGCAGGCGGCGTATTATGACGGTGTTTTTTCAGGGGAGACCTATACCAAGTATTATCTGGATTCGAGTTTGGCGGCGTTGAGCCGCTCGACGGCGGGTCAGTATGGGTCGATCATCTGGATCGATGATGATGTATCGACGCATCTGTTTCTGACCAGTGAGGATTCGGTTCGCTGGTATCTGGGTTATGACAGTACGGATATACTTCTGGCGGGGAATGAGACGGTATATTGGTTGACCAGTTCGAATCCGTTGTATCCGGGACATTTTGTGTATGACAATTTTGGGATAACGCGGGTCTTTGAGAATCAGAATCTTGATTTTACGGGAGCGACGGGGTTGGGCGGCTGGCCGACACTTCATGTGAATCCGTCGGGGATCTTTGGGCCGGCGTTGCCGTGTGTATCGATATTTGAGACATTGCCCGGAGCGGAAGTGATATACACCTATAATTCCTCGTCCGGTAATCCGACGTATCAGGGGAAGCCGGCGGGGGTGATCTATCAGGCTCATGGAGGGAAGCGGATAGCGTTGTCCTTCCCGCTATATTACCTGAATGAGTCGGAGGCCCAGGCTCTGATAGCGAAAGTATTTGATTACTTTGACGAGGTAGTTGTGTCGCGGCCGTATGGGGATGTCAACGATGATGGTCATGTCAATGCGCTGGATGTGACATTTTTGATTAACTATTTATATAAGAATGGGACTCATCCATCGGATCCTGATTATGCTGATCCGAACGGGAGCTGCACGATCAATGCTCTTGATGTGACGTTTCTGATAAATTATCTGTATAAAGGCGGTCGGACGCCTGTCGCCGGATGCGTGCCGTGATGTAAGGCTACTCAGTCTGCAATATCATTTTTGCTATCTGAAGCATATTGCACACAGAGTGAAATTTGCCCGGCAGACCGGATATTTATGCGCCGTTGAGCGCGATATCCTCAAGGCGCGTAATCACTTTTAAATATCCTGAAAAGCGACGCTAATTATTTGTCCCGGCATAATGATTGCTGTGGTTACAGCCTGACTATTTGTTACTGAGGATACCCTTATGATGCCGAAGTTGAAAATTGTATCATTGTCGGACGTGATTCCCCTGATGGCCAATAGGGAGGACAAGGTTGAATATCTCAGAAAAACTATCGAAGATTCCGGTAGTGTACGGAACCCTCTCTCGCTTGCTCGCATGGAAGATCATAAATATATTTTGCTTGAGGACAGCGCCATTTTGGACGCCGCTACGTCGTCTCGGAATAAAGACCATGCCGGCTCAGTTCTCATCCCGGCCTTCTGAAGTAAAAATTGAGGCCAACATTTGCATTTCAGGTCTGGAGTATTCAGCCTTGAGCGAATTTATCAAGAAATTTCCCAGATCATTCAATTTTGTCAGCAACGGAAATAGAGAAAAAACTCTAAATGGGTTCACGAGAATAAATATTGCTTTCGCAGATCATCAGGAAGCAACTCTGGATTTTCGCAGAAGTGACCTTATCCCGATTTCACCATTTGCCTTTTTATTTATGGAATTCCTTCGCCAGAAATATGAATTTGCCGAGAGGGTATTGCCTGATGATTTCAAGAGTGCAAATGTAAGGTGCCTCACCGGAAAATCCATTTTGAGTTTTTCGAGCCTGACAGGTGAGGACCTTTTCTTTGCCGCCCGGCACGGGTATTTATTTCCCGCCGGACTTCTCAAATTTGAAAATGGTATCAGGATTATAGGCATCAATTACCCGCTTAATGTGCTGAATGCAGATGCGCCAGTGCGAGAGAAAGAGCAATTTCTTCGCGATCTCGTCAATTTTCGCCTCAATTCGGGCCACCCGGAATATATCAGGAATGGTATATATTTTCTCAACTGCTAGTCTTCTATTAAAAATCAGTTGAATCCGGCGATTCGTCGATTTAGATTAATCGTCATGCAAGGAATCAGTGTAAAATCCTGCCCACAGTGCGGCGGGTGCGTGCCGCTCTGCCCTGTCGAGGCCTTGTTTTTGTCATTTGACAAAGTGGAATGGAGGGCTGATCTCTGCAATATGTGCGGTATTTGTATTCAGTTCTGCCCGGTGGGGGCGCTTGAGGAATCCAATGATGTCCCGTTATGACGCAGTCGTGATCGGCGCCGGCCCGGCCGGTTCGATGGCCGCGCATGAAATCGCACGGGCCGGGTTTTCAGTTGTGATGCTGGAAAAACATCAGAGACCGGGAACGCCACTCTGCTGTGCGGAAGCGGTTTCTCGATATGCCCTTGAAAAGCTGGTCTCAATTCGTCCGGAATGGATTTCATCGCGCATCGACAAAATAAAGGTGGTAGCTCCAAACGGTGAATCTTTTTCTGTCTCCCATTCCGGCGCAGGTTTTGTCCTCAATAGAAAGATATTCGATTTTGATCTGGCGCAAGAGGCGGTTAAGGCCGGGTGCGCGCTTCAGTGCGAGACCATTGGCGTTGAATTGACGGCTCAAAATGATTTATTCACCGCGCTGAAATTTATCAAACCGGACGGATCAGGGGGAGAGATCACGGCCCGGATATTTATTGCGGCCGACGGGGTGGAATCCAAAATCGCGCGTCTGGCAGGAATAAATAATATAATTAGTTCCAATGATGCGGACGCATACTTCCAATATAGACTTGCGGGTATTGAGATCGATCATGCTGCCATAGAATTTCATCTGGGCAATCAGATCGCGCCGGGCAACTATGTGTGGGTATTCCCAAAGTCGCCTGGTACCGCCAATGTTGGTATCGGAGTGGCAATAAGCAGGCAAAAAGGGGATGAGGCTCGCCTATTGCTGGACGAATTTATTCAGCGCCGCTTTGGCAGGGCCGAAATTGTCGAAAGCACCTGCGGACTGGTTCCAAGATATCAGGGGGAGGGAATGTTTCGTCGACAGAATCTTCTGGTTGTGGGGGACGCCGCGCGAACTGTTGATTCGTTCTCCGGGGCGGGCATAACCAACGGTATGTTATCGGGGAAATATGCCGGATTAGCGGCAGTGAAATATCTTGCGGGTTCGATAAAAAATATGAGCGAAATCGACCAATTTTATCCCGGGCAATTTATCAAAGAGAAGGGGGAAGAGCTGAGGCTTTATGCCAAACTGCGCCGGGTCTACAGCAGACTTGACGATAAGGATTTCATAGTAATCATCCGGGTTCTGGATGCATATTTCAAGAAGAATGGAACCAGCGGGGTAAACGCGGGAAAGCTTCTGGCCGGGATAATTAGAACCCGGCCGGGACTTCTAAGATTAGTAAAATACCTTGTCTGATTGGTAAAATCTTAACCTGCGATGTTTTTGATTCTCTTCGCCAGTCGAGACTTGTCACGAGCCGCTTTATTTTTATGAATGACTCGATCTCTGGCGGCTTTGTCTATAACACTGAAGACCTCTTTCATTTTTCCTTCCGCCTCGGTCTTGACCTTGCTGGACTCAAGCTCTTTCATCTGCTTCTTCATGCGCGATCTAGTCGCCCTGTTGGTGGCATTTTCCTCAGCCGAGGTGCGCATTCTTTTCTTGCACGATTTCTTTCTTGGCAATTTCTAACCTTTCTGCTTTCCAAAATTTAGTTGAAAGAATATATATATAAATAATACGATGTCAACGGATAATAATACCAACCAGTCAATGGCTTCCTCGGCCGGCAAGGTATCACTTGCGACGGCTGTTTCCCGAATAATGGGGCTGGTGAGAGAACAAGTTCAGGCGTATTTTTTTGGGGCGGGAATGGCCACTGATGCCTTTGTCACCGCTTTTCGAATTCCCAATCTTCTGAGGGATTTGTTTGCCGAAGGAGCACTGTCATCGGCCTTCATACCGATCTTCAAGGAGAAAATGATTCGCCGCGGCCGGGAGGAAGCGTATCGGCTGGCTAATTTTACCCTATCCGATCTTATTGTGGTGGTAAGCGCAGTGGTGGCTCTGGGAATTATATTTACTCCGGCCATTATTTATATCTCAGCCAAGGGTTTCACCGACGATCCAATAAAATTCGAATTGACCGTCAATCTGACCCGAATCATGTTTATCTTCCTGCTTCTGGTATCGGTGTCGGCGGTTCAAATGGGGGTGCTTAATTCAGCGGGACGGTTCGGCGTGCCGGCATTATCGCCCACTCTTTTCAATGTTGGAATGATAATCGCTCCGATATTTCTATACAGCTATTTCAGCATGCCGATCTACACTCTTGCCATTGGGGTTATTATTGGAGGAATAGGCCAGATTGTCTTTCAACTGCCTTCGCTGAGAAGGATAGGATTCAAGTATAAATTTGATGTCAATTTTAAGGACGAGGGGGTGAAAAGAGTCGGTCGCCTTCTGTCGCCGATGGTACTGGGGCTTTCGGCTTCAAGAATCAATATTCTGGTTAATACGTTGCTGGCGTCATTTTGCGGCGTGGGAGCAATCTCATATCTCAATTATGCCTTTCGCCTGATGCACTTTCCTCTGGGTGTCTTTGGTGTGGCCCTTGGCACTGTAGCATTACCCAAAATCTCCGAAGACGTCGCTCGTAATCAGACCGACAAGCTGGTTAAGACATTCAATGAAGCATTTGGCCTTTCCATGTTTCTTATTGTGCCATCGGCCGTTTATCTGGCCGGTTTTGGAGAGGATATAATCCGATTGATTTATCAGAGAGGCGCGTTTGATGCATCCGACACCATCAATACGGCATCGGCGTTGTTTTATTATTCATTTGGGCTGGTTGGATTCGCAGGAGTCAGGGTGGCCGCCCCCGTCTATTATGCTCTTGGCGACGCGCGTCGCCCCATGTATTATTCCGTGATATCGGTCGCTATCAATGTCGTTCTCAATTTTGCATTTATTCCGGTGTGGGGTTTTGGCGGCCTGGCGGCGGCTACTTCGATAGCAGGACTGGCTAATCTTGGCCTTTTGATTGCCAATATGAAAAAGAAGATTACGGGTCTAAGCTTTAAATATCTCAGTCTTCATCTCCTGAAAACAATTATGGGGGCTCTGGTCGCATTGCTTGTAATCAAATTGCTTGAAATTGACACAATAATCGGACTGAATAATATTTGGCGAAAGATGATTGTCATATTCTTGCAAATAGCTATTATGGGGTCTATTTATATATTAATCCTCTGGGCTTTAAGAGTAGACGAAGTTCGGAAATTTGTTTCATTGGTACGGAGAATATTTTAATCATCGATTGTAGATGCCTGAATTTCCGGCAAAAAAATATCCTGCTATTTTCGTCCTATTGGCGATCATCGCCGGGATAATTCTATCGAATTCCGCCGGATTCGGGGTCTGGGTCTTTCTTTCAATTGCCATTGCACTTCTATTTTTGGTAATTTCGTTCTATCACAGGCAGAGATTATTACTGGCTGGAATTTTGGGGCTATTATGTATTACATCGCTTTCGGCATCGAACTTTGCATTCCGATATAAGACCTTTCCTCCCGGGCATATAGCAGAGTATCTGGATGATGACCGTATTCATACGATCTATGGTACACTCGATGATTGGCCGGTAATGGCCCGTCAGCGGGTCGATCTGGTGATAACGGTCGATTCGGTTGAGACGGCCGGAGACAAAAGAAAGGGGTACGGGCAGATTCTTCTCCGCATAAACGCGGAAACCAGCCGTCTTCAGTATGGCGACAGGGTCATTTTTGAATCGCGAATATATTCTGTTAAAGGAGGCAGAAATCCTTCCGGTTATGATTATAGGAGATATCTGAATCTTAAAGGAATATTCGGCCTTGCCTATTTGCCCAATCAATATTCACTGCAGGTCGACCCGGTAAGCCCTCATCATTTCTACAGGGTGATATCAGACCTCCGACAGTCCATAATTGCTGTATTTCAAAATAATCTTGGGCCCCGGGAGGCTGCTCTGGCGGGGGGATTTCTTATTGGGGAAACCAGGGGAATTGACCCCGGTATTTATAATCTTTTTCGAGATAGCGGTACCCTGCACCTTCTGGCAGTCTCGGGGTCGAATGTCGCTCTTGTTCTGCTCCTGTTTTCCCTGATACTCAAAGGTTCGGGCATGCGACACTGGATAAGGTCGGCCGTTCTGATCGGGATAATATTTATCTTCTCATTTCTCGCATATAACCAACCATCGGTTGTGAGGGCGGCAGTAATGGCCGTTCTGATCATTCTGGGGAAAGCCTTTCAGAGAAAAATTGAATACAACAATATTGTCGCCTTTGCCGCGGTTGTGATTCTGCTATTTGAGCCGACCCAGCTGTACGACGTCGGCTTCCAGCTTTCTTTTGTGACGGCGTGGGGGCTGATATACATGCTGCCCAAATTCTCAAAGGTGTTTAAAAATATTCTGTCGCGGTGGTATTATAAATTCATCATCTGGCCGTTCTTGATTTGCATGGTCGCTCAGTTCTTCTCTTTGCCTCTATCGATTTATTATTTCCAAAGGATTCCATTAATAGGTTTTTTGTCCAACTTGATAATTGTTCCTCTTGTCTCAGCGACTGTAATAGGGGAAATAATACTTCTGTTTGCAGCGATGATAATTCCGGCGCTGGCGCAGTTCGTCGGTGCAATTTTGAATCCGATCATTGAAATAACGATTTCTCTACTCCAAATATTCGGTTCGTCCGGCCCGCAATCTGTTCATGGATTTCAGGTCCCGGCCGTTTCGATTATTTTTGTTTACATATTGCTTGCAATAGTCGGAATGGCAATTTATTCCAAATCTGCCCGTCGTGTCGGCGTGGTATATTTGCTGGTGTCAGCCAATCTTCTTCTAATTGGCGGCGTCTTTAAGCCGAGGATTGATGGGCGATTTGAAATTCTTCCCGTTTCGGGAGGAATCCTTGGGTTTTACCATTCCAGATCGAGCCATTTAATTATCTCCGGTCTTCCCCCCAGAGATTATAGCTATGCGGAAAAGATAATCCTCCCCTATCTTCAAAATCGAGAAATCGATAAAGTAAATCTATTCGTTTTGACAGCTGAGCCTCAAACAATCAGTGAAGTGTTATACCTATCAAATGCCGGCATGACAGACAGCATCTTTATTCCTTTTTCATCAAGGACCCTATTTCAGGATTTATATCTTCGGGGAGAATATAAATTTGATACTTCCAGAATAGCATTTTACGGAAGATTGGAATCTCCGCGATCCTCCAACGCCCCAACCACTTATTTGAGCTCGGGGCAGTTATTTTATAGTTTTGATTCCTCATGCGTGCAGTTTTTGACGTTCCCGCAGGGCTTGGATTCGCTGACAACCGGTTACGCAAGCGCGAGTTCTTCGTCCATTGTCATTCTACCACAATTGCAGAACGCTGATACGATTTGGTTGGGGCAGTCAGCAGGCCAAAATCCACAAGCTATTGTATGTAATAGAGTTGGGGACGGCATCCGATCCTGGAAAGAGTTGAAGGAGGCAGGTCTTGACGGTTCAATACCGCAAATCCTTAATACATCGGAGATTGGGGCGGTAGAAATAGTCGTAAGCAAAGGCAAAGCCCGACTCGCAAATTAGATCTGAAACCTCCGCAGCTTCGTTAAGGATAGAGCTTATTTTCCCGATAACATAAGAGAAATATAAGAATAATGTGGTTTGCCAGAACTCC
Source organism: uncultured candidate division Zixibacteria bacterium (assembly GCA_963813655.1). Lineage (GTDB taxonomy): Bacteria > Zixibacteria > MSB-5A5 > GN15 > PGXB01 > CAWEZN01. The sequence continues at coordinate 616,598 of CAWEZN010000011.1, forward strand.
TTACAGCAAGGGGAGCTATATTTGATATGAGCCTAACCGGGAACCTTAAAACAGTTTCTTTTCCCGATATTCTGCAGCTGCTGGCGACAGGGAAGAAGACCGGTCTACTTCAGATCGTGACCGGCACCCGTCAGAAGGAAGTTGCTTTTCGAGATGGAAACGTCATGTATGCATCATCCATTAATTCCTCGGAAGACCTTCTGGGAAATCTTCTTTTAAAACGCGGTAAGATTTCCAAGGCAGATCTGGATAGAGCTATTTCGCTTCATAAGCAGACGGGGCGCCAGCTTGGTACAACTCTGGTCGACCTTAATCTCTTTGAGAAGGAAGAGATCGTGGAGTGTTTGAAACTCCAGATAGAAGAAATTGTCTATAATCTCTTCTCCTGGCAAGAAGGAGATTTCAAATTTGCAGAGGGGGTTACTCCAAAGAAGATGCCCTTTGCGATTGAATTGAATACGATGAATATTATTATGGAGGGGACTCGTCGAATAGATGAATGGGTTGAAATACAGAAGGTCCTGCCTCCCGATGATATCATGCTCAAATTGTCGCTTACTCCCAAGACCAAGAAGGACGAAGTTACCCTCAGTCTCGATGAGTTTCGTCTTATTTCACTTATCAATGGCGAGCGGACTCTCCCGGAGTTGATTGACCTGTCGCCGATGGGTGAATTCCCAACGTGCCGCGCTATTTATAAAATGATAGTAGGGGGACTGGTGCAGGGCGCCGGGAAAAAAGTAGTCAAAGAAGAAGCGCCAAAGGAAAATGACGAAGAGATTGTTCTATCAATTCTTTTTGCGCTATACAACAATTGCTTTTATCGAATCAGAACCATGATCGAAGAGATTGTGGGAGATCAGAATCCAATGTTTAGCAGATACCTATCTGGTTTTCGGAACGGATTCCTGGTCTATTTCCCGGGGTTCGACCCAGGCGTGGATCTGTCGCCCTCATTCGACAAGTTTTATGGTGAAATTCAGAAGATACCGGAGGCGGTTCGGATGCACACGGTGATGTCGGCTCTGGAGAATATGCTCGGGAATCAACTCGAGTATGTATTTTATTTCCTGGGCGTCGGAATGTACCGTCAGGCGGTGACTAAAGTAAGAAAAGAAGCCTCGGAGCCGCTCGCCTTGAAACGTGAATTAGTGAAAAAATATCAGATAGATGAAAATTTATTCAACTCAGTCAAAAAATCAGATCGTACAGTCAGATTGGTGAAGGGTGCCACATGAGAAATAAAATAATTCAGGGTATTATAGGTTTTGGAATTCTGAATCTCTTGCCGGTTCAGAAAGCAAGCGCGAATAATGGCGGCGAAAGTTTCTTCTCCGCCGCGTCGATTTTCAATTTTTTCATTTTGATTTGTTCAATCCTATGCCTGCTTGCGGCCGTTAAGGTGCTGTCGCTTGTCCGAGGCGGTCTGCTTTCCAAGGGGTGGCAGATGTTTGTTCTTGGCTTTGCGGCACTGGTGTTGGCACAGGTTCTGACGGTTAGCCAGAAGGCCCATATTCTGCCGACGCCGGAATTTGTGACGGCATTGCTATATCTGGTAATGGCAGTAACTTGGCTGGCTGGGTTATATCAAATACGGAAAGTGCTTGCCTAACCAAAATTGATTGACATAACTGTCGATGGTTATTATATTTAGAGATTGAGAAAAATGATTATTTCTACTTCTTTGAAAATTAATATATTGGCACCCGGCATGGAGAGCCATTTATGAGCCTTACTGCGGAATTGGATGACAGGATCGCCAAATGCAATAGGATTTTGGAGCAAAATCCCAATTCCCAGATATTTGCTGCATTAGCGGAAGCCTATCGCAAAAGAGGGGAGCTGGATAAGGCTTTTCGTGCCTGTCAAAACGGGCTGAGAGTGCATCCAAATTACGGCTCTGCCCACATCGTTATGGCCAAGATCAACTTTGACAGGGGGCTGTATGATTGGGCGGAAATAGAAGTCAACAAAGCTATGGAACTTGAGGGGCCAAGCCAGATCGCGGAACTGCTTCTCGCCGAGATTTATCTCCATAAGGGAGATGCCGGCCGAGCGACCAAAATACTCAATCGACTTTATGCCGCCGATCAGGGTAATCCTCAGGTCATCAAGCTTCTGCAGGCGGCGAGGATTGCTCCGCCCGAAACCGGCAGGAAGACTGAAGCTGTCGCGAGGCCAACAAGAGCGATTCCTCCGGCTGAGCAGTATCATGAGACCAAGGTAGTCGAAAAGATATCGCCTCATCAGTTGATTGACCAGGTGGAAGCCATTTCCGGCGTTGAAGGAGTTTTGTTCATTAATAACGATGGACTGGTGGCCGATTCCCGATGGGAAAACAGTTCAGAAGCCGAACTATTCGGCGCCATTGCATGCGATATTGTGAGGACAATCCAGTCGCAAATTGAGAAGTGCAATTTTGGCAAATATGAAAGCATTTTCATTGAAACGGCGGGGATGATAATCAATATTATTTCTCTGAATGATAATCTCCTGCTGGTGAAGACCAATGAACATATAAATCTCGGGACCCTCCGGTTGCGGCTATCGTCACTCCTGGATAGATTATCCGAGGATTTCAAAGTAGTAAAAGGAATGGCGTAATGAATATATCGAGCAAAGATAGATGGTTAATTCTCCTGATTTCGAGCCTTCTCATAATTGTGCCGATATTTGTTTTCCCGGCGAGACTGGGGCTCAACCTGGCCACAGGTTCATTCATATATGCCATAGTTGAGGCCATATACTACGGTCTTATATTCTTCATTTTCTGTCCCGGATCTACAATTTTGCAATTGCTGCAGGGCGCCGGTTTGACTTTTCTTTATCGCATCGTTCTGGGAACCATCTTTGGCGCTGTCGTCGCGATCATGTACAATGTCGGATTTTCGGCGGCGCTCACTCTGGGCATTTCACGCTATCTGCCGGCGATCATCTTTCAAATAGTCATTGCCCCTTTTGCCTTAAGGCCGATATTTCAGGCGATTGCCGAAGCTGAGTATGGAAAAAGAAAACGTCATTTCAGGAAGTACCAACCTTCAGCCACAGGCAGGCGTGATGACATGCGGCCCGACCCAACTCGACACTTTGATCATACGACCACAGCAGCGACAGAGCGACTTCATCGCGAGCCACGATTGGATCATCCTGCAGGCGCACCGGAGTTCAACGGTTTCGAGAAGGCAGTTCATTACATCGGTGAACACCATGCGGTGATTCTCGCCACCGTGGTTGATCCCGAAGGTTTGACGCTCGCCTCGTTCAGGAAGGGCGAGGTTGATCCCGAGGCATGGGGGCCGCTGGCGCTTCTTCTTCAGAAATCCAATGGGATTATATTAAATCGCAATGAAAAAGGTACGGTGCCGGAACGGCTCGATCTTTCTTTCGGCGCGAAAAAGCTTACCATTCAGATAAGCGAAAAGTTCAACCTGCTTGTTCTGGCCGATCGCGAAGACGATGAATTCGTCGGCATCAGAATCATACAGGCTGTCGACATGATCAAGAAATATATGTCCGAACGCTATGGCACGGTACTGATGCCTGGCCCGGAGGAGCAATATGTATCAAATACTTGAAGACCTGAATAAGACTTCCGGCATAACCGGGTCGATGATTGTGGGCAATGATGGTATTGTCATCGCCTCCGACCTTGGTACATCACTGGAAGAAGATACGGTTGGGGCGCTGGCGGCATCCATCACCTCCAATATCCAGAAGTCTCTTGACCGGCTCCAGCAAACCCCTCTATCACAGGTGACCATTGAAGCCGCGACGGGGAAATTGTTTTTTTCCGACGCGGGCATAGGGATTTTGGTGGTTACGGCGGAGAAGGATGTCAATATCGGACTGATTCGTCTGGAAATAAAAAACGCCCTTTCCAGAATAAGAAGCAACAATTAACGCAAGGACAGTCTTTGAAGTAGAAGGGAAGTATGGTTTCAATAAATTATGCTGCTCGCGAGGTGACCTGCAAGATTGTCTATTATGGTCCCGGACTTTCAGGCAAGACAACTAACCTGCTCTATGTTCATAAGAAAGTCCCTCCGACAACGCGCGGAAAAATGATATCTCTGGCCACTGAGGCCGACAGGACATTGTATTTCGATTTCCTGCCCATCAATATTGGAGCAATAAATGGCTTTGCGGCCAAGTTCCAATTGTATACCGTGCCGGGGCAGGTATACTATAACGCCACGAGGAAATTAGTGTTGAGAGGTGTGGACGGGCTGGTCTTTGTGGCAGATAGTCAGGCCGAGAAGATGGATGAGAATATCGAGTCACTGACTAATCTAAAGGAAAATCTGGCAGAATATGGATATAATATCGAAGAGATGCCGATTGTAATTCAATATAATAAACGGGATCTCCCGGGGATACTCTCTATACCGGAATTAGAAGCCAAGCTAAATGCCTACGGTTGGAAGCATTTTGAAGCCGAAGCGGTTACGGGCAAGGGGGTATTTGATACCCTTAAGATGATAATTAAGCTTGTTCTTGAGAAGGCCAAGAACAGTCGCAATGCCGCTCAGCCTGCGAAGGAATCAGTTGGTGTCGCTGAGGTGGCGGCGTCAGAGGAGACTGCCGTGCCATTGGAGCCAGTGAGGCAGACACCAGGGCACGTATCAGCCTCTGCTGACGAATCGACTGGTCCGATACGTCAGGTGGCATATGATACTGCCGCAAAACCGGATCATGATTATGAGCAAGAGGAACCTGCCGCCGAAAAGGAAGTCGAATATGGCATGCTCAAGGAGAGCAAAGGGATCGACGAGCCGATGGAGGCGCCGGTCGGCGCGGATATAGGGGTTCATCATGGAACGAATGTGGATTCCGAAGATGGGGGCCAGAGGCCATTTCCGGGTTCCGCCTCGTCGCGCATTTTGCGTCGGGACAGAAGAATAACCGTTTCTGATTTTCAGCCCGCCTCAAGGGATGAAGATTCCGCCGGCATACGAAGCCATTTTGCGAGCGACAGCGTACAGCAGAATGTAACTCCGGCGTCGAATCTTCCGACTCCAACAATGGCTCCTGCACAGCGTATTGTCAGGAAGAGGCAGGGATTTTTTAAACGTCTATTTGGAATCAAGTAATTTTAGGAGGTGCCGTCTGTGAATGATGACAACCTGGTAATATATGAAGAAGAGATCGAGAAGATCGATTCAATCCTCGCCAGAATGCTGAAGGGTGCTGAAGCCAAATGTGCCCTCCTCGTGGACAAGGATGGGCATTTGATTACCCGCCAGGGTTTTACCCATTCGCTTGACACGACAGCTCTGGCGGCATTGTTGGCCGGCTCATTTGCCTCGACCAAGGAAATTGCCAGACTGGTGGGCGAATCGGAGTTTTCCGTCTTATTCCATCAAGGGAAAAAAGATCATATACATATGTCCCTGGTTGGCGACCGCTCTATTCTGGCCGTTGTATTTGATGATCGCACCACCATAGGTATGGTGCGTCTATACGCCAAGGAAACCGCCTCCGAATTGGCCAAAATATTTGCCTCACTTAAATCGCGCAACCGGTCCGGAGGACCAGGGTTGACCGATGAGTTCACGGCTTCGGCAGGTCATAAATTGGACGATATCTTTCAGGATTGAACCGATGTACTGCCCCCTTTGACCGGTTAGCGGGGTAAGATCATCTTGAGAGGATTAGAAAGGGAGTGGAATGTCTGCCGAACTCGGTGCTATACTTGTCAAGGCCGGCAAAATTTCGCCGGAACAGCTTGAGCAGGCATTAGCTTTACTCAAAGATAAAAAGGGAAAATTTGAGCAAATCCTTGTCTCCATTGGAGCTATTGCCTCCGAGGAGGAGGTTGCCCAGTTTGTCGGCAAGCAGCTCAACATGGGCACACTTCGTCTCTCCGATATTGAGCTCAATCCCGAAATAGTCAAACTGATTCCTCTGGATATTGCCCGCAAGTTCAACGTAATTGCCGTTTCAAAGCTGGGCAAAAGTCTGATCGTAGCCATTTCTGATCCGAACAATATTTATGTTCTGGATGCCGTCAAATTCATTACCGGATGCTCCATCCAGCCTGTGATATCGCCCGAGAAGGCAATTCAGAAGGCAATAGAGAATCATTATCACGACGAAAACGCATTCACGCAGATTGTCAAAGGGCTGGAAGAGGACTCGGGTCTTGAGTTGGTCTCTTCGGAAGAAGAAGGTCCTTCGGAGGCCGACCTTCGATCGGCCGTGCAGGACAAGCCTCTGGTCAAGCTGGTGGATTCGATTATATCCGATGCCATCAGAATGGGCGCCTCGGATATTCATTTTGAGACCTACGAGAAGAGGATTCGAGTCAGATTTCGTGTCGATGGCGATCTTCGGGAAATGGCGCCATTACCGTTCAAATATCGCGCCGCCATTGTCTCTCGTCTTAAAGTTATGGCCGATCTCGATATTTCCGAAAGACGACTTCCTCAAGACGGCAGAATAAAGATTAAGCTCGGTGAACGGACGGTCGACCTTCGCGTGTCGGTTCTGCCGACCATTTTCGGCGAGAAGGTCGTTATGCGAATTCTTGATCCCAAATCACTTATGGTCGATATGACCAGACTAGGTTTCAATCCTGATGCATTGAAAAGGTTCGATCAGGCGATCCATGTCCCTTATGGAATAGTTCTCGTCACCGGTCCGACCGGTTCCGGAAAGACTACGACCCTTTATTCGGCTCTAAAACAGATCAATACCGTTGATGTTAATATCATGACAGCCGAGGATCCGGTGGAATTCAATTTTGACGGGATAAATCAGGTTCAAGTAAAATCCGATATCGGGCTGACATTTGCCGCGTCGCTGAGGTCATTTCTGCGCCAGGATCCGGATATCGTCATGGTAGGCGAAATTCGAGACGGAGAAACGGCAGAAATTGCGATTCGCGCTGCCCTGACCGGTCACCTCGTGTTTTCCACTTTGCATACCAATGACGCGCCGTCGTCAATAAACCGTCTGATCGATATGGGAGTGCCCAATTATCTGGTGGCCTCCGCCACTCGCCTTATTATGGCCCAAAGAATGGTTCGCAAGATTTGCCAATCCTGCAAGCACGAGGCTCCATTGACGGCAGAACAGGTGGCTTCCCTGAATGTCCCTGATGCTATGCTCCGGGGCCTGAAGGCATATAAGGGGCAGGGGTGCAACGAATGCAATAACACCGGTATGGCAGGAAGAAGCGGCATTTACGAAGTGATGCCGATCACGCCAGCAGTAGAACAAATGATTCTGGCGAGGGCGACGGATACGGAAATCAGGGATTTGGCCATCAAGGAAGGGATGCTGACTCTGAGAATGGCCGCTGTGGAAAAAATGAAGAATGGAATCACGACGGTGGAAGAGGTTTTCGCCACCACGTCGTAACTATATACCCCCCAATCAAAATCCCTTATAAATCATCGGGTTAGGGCGTAAAGTGAGCCAATTTTGGTTTCAAGATTCGCCCATATTTTCCGATATAAGATAAGTAAGCAATACCGGATATATTTTAACCTGTCGGGAGAAAAAATGATAACTCTTCGTCAGCTTCTTGAAGATATGGTCAAGATGGATGCCTCGGATCTTCATCTTACCGTCGGATCGCCACCAGTTGTCAGAGTCGATGGAAAACTTATAAAGATGCAACATGACACGCTGTCTCCTGACATGACAAAGAAGCTTGCTTATTCAATAATGAACGACAAACAAAGACTAAAATTCGAAACCAGCTCTGAACTTGATCTCTCCTTCGGGATAGAGAATCTGAGCCGTTTTCGCTGTAATGTGTTCATGCAGAGGGGCAATGTGGCAGTGGCTTTAAGGCAGATACCATATAAAGTACGTACCTTCGAAGAACTGGGATTGCCAAAGGTCGTTGCGGAATTCGCAAGACTCCCGCGCGGCCTGGTTTTGGTCACGGGTCCGACCGGTTCAGGAAAATCCACGACCCTTGCGGCCGTTATTGATACAATAAACCGCGAGCGTCAATGCCATATCATAACCGTGGAAGACCCGATTGAATATTTGCACAGGCATCAGGCTTCCATAGTAAATCAGAGGGAAGTTTACAGTGACACCCAGTCTTTTGCATCGGCCTTGAAATATGCCCTTCGCGAAGATCCCGACGTTGTTCTAATAGGGGAAATGAGGGATTTGGAAACGATCGAAGCGGCTTTAAATATTTCCGAGACCGGTCATCTGGCATTTGCCACACTTCATACTAATTCGACGGCGGAATCGATTAATCGTATCATTGACGTTTTTCCCACCAATCAGCAGGAACAGGTGAGAATATCGCTTTCCTTTTCCCTTCAGGCGGTAATCTCCCAGTGCCTGATACCCAGGATTGGCGGGGGACGGGTAATGGGTTTGGAAATAATGGTATGCACTCCGGCCATAAGGGCTTTGATTAGAGACGATAAGGTGCATCAGGTATACAGTATGCTTCAATCGGGCCAGAAGTATGGCATGAAAACAATGAATCAATCATTGGCGGACATGTATAATTCCGGAAAAGTATCGCTTGCGGACGCCATGAGTTTTAGTTCCAACATTCAGGAACTAAACGAGATTTTGACCCGGGGCAAATCGCCGGTTATGGCTTAAAAATGTCGACTGTGAAAGGGAATAATTATGCCCGTATTTGAATACAAAGGTAAAACGCTTGCAGGCACCGCGGTGCACGGAGAACTGGCCGCGAGGGGCCGCGAGGAACTGGAACGAGTTCTTCGCCAGAATCGAATCCTGGTCTCCAGCATCCGTAAGAAACCTGCGGAATTGAGACTCAAAATCGGGAGCGGAGTCAGCAAGGTCGATATCTCCCGTTTCACCCGGCAGTTTGCGACTATGATCGGCGCGGGTCTTCCCATGGTGCAATGCCTGGAAATACTGGGCTCGCAGATGGAAAATAAAGAGCTATGCCGAATCATTAATGAAGTCAAAGAATCGGTGCAGGGGGGATCAACTCTTTCCGAAGCTCTTGCCCGACACCCCAAGGTTTTTGATCATCTTTATACAAATATGGTTGAGGCAGGCGAATTGGGCGGCGCGCTGGATACGATATTGGTCCGTCTGGCCGTCTATCGGGAAAAGGCCGATGCTCTCGTGCGCAAGGTCAAAGGCGCCATGGTGTACCCCTCGGTAATTGTGGTGGTAGCCATAGGTGTGACCATTGCGATGTTAACCTTTATTGTTCCAGTCTTTGCCAAGATGTTCGGCAACCTTGGCGCCGAATTGCCCAAACCGACTCAGATTATTTTGGGAATAAGCCACATTTTGAAGACTTATTTTTTGTATATGCTTCTCGGGTTGGGAGCGGGCATTGTGGCTTTTATCTACTGGCTGAAAACGGAATCGGGTCGCGCCATTTTTGATAGCTTTCTTCTTAAATCGCCGATTTTTGGAAACCTCGTTCGGAAATCGGCTGTGGCACGGTTTACCCGAACATTGGGGACTCTGATCTCCTCAGGTGTATCCATTCTGGATGCCCTGGAAATCACGGCCAAGACCGCGGGTAATGTGATCATTGCCAACGCCATCAAGAGATCTGTTCTTTCGATTGCCGAAGGCGAAACGATCACCGCTCCACTAAAAGAAACCGGAGTGTTCCCACCGATGGTGACTCAAATGATATCTGTCGGCGAGAAGACCGGCGGTCTGGATGACATGCTTCAGAAGATCGCCGATTTCTACGACGAAGAAGTTGATGGAGCAGTTAGCGCCTTGACTTCGATTATTGAGCCGGTAATTATAGTGATTATGGGCGCTGTCATCGGAGGCATCCTGGTGGCGATGTACCTGCCGATGTTCGACATTATTGGAAAGATATAGAGAAAATTAACTGCGAAAAAGGCGCCGCTGACGGCGCCTTATTATTTTGATATGAGGTCCGGTTTTTCAGCATTTAAGCCCGGGTGGTTGCTCTCACTCCGACTGACAACCTATGTCCTGATATCGGGAATCGTTATATTCTGGATGGGAAATCCGAGATTCCTTAGTTTCCCATTTTTCGCATACTCCCTGCTGACTCTTCTTCTCCCTCTGATGCTTATCTTTCGCCGCTGGATTGACATAAAATCCTTGATGAACCTCATTCCATTTATCCAATCCCTTTCGGAAATCATCGTTGAAGTCGGCATCATCTATACGACGGGGAATATTCAATCCGCCTTTTCGGGATTGTTTATTTTGACAATTATCTCATCCGCGCTCGTCAGCAATCTCGCGGGAACGCTCGGCGTGGCCTCATTAATCTCAGTCTCATACGCCTTTATTAGTTGGTTTGGATTGGCCATCAGCGGAGATCCCGGATCTGCTACAAGAGCGCTGGAGACAATCTTTTCGACTCAGGACGCCGCCTTCTATAACATCTTCCTGCATATCCTCACTTTCTATCTGGTGGCCTTTATTTCGGGGTTTCTGGTTGAAAGATTACAGCGCAGAGATACGCAGCTGGCCAGCGCCTCGCTCGCCCTGAAACTGGCAAGGCTGGACACCGATGATATTCTGCGCCACCTCAATTCAGGATTGCTGACCGTCGACAAGGATGGATATATAATATATTTCAATCGTGCGGCCGAGGAAATCCTCTGCTTTTCGGAGCGGGCAGTCAGGGGACAGCATTTTCGCGCGGTATTTTCACAGAGGATGCCCCAATTGACCGAGAATCTTCAGGTCGTCCTGCGGTCACATCGGCGATTACCGCGAAATGAAATTGAAATAATCGACAAGTCGGGGCATTCAGTTCCGCTCGGCATCTCAACCTCGCTCTTGATGGATGAAAGGGATGATATCCGGGGGGTCATTGCCATTTTCCAGGATTTGACCGAGACCAAGGCGCTGGAGGAAAAAATAAGAATTTCCGACAGGATGGCAGCTATCGGTGAATTGTCCGCCGCCATTGCGCATGAAATACGAAACCCTCTGGCGGCCATTTCGGGTTCCGTAGAAGTTCTTAAATCGGATATCGAGGTTTCGGGGCAGAACCAGCGTCTGATGGAACTCATCGTCAAAGAAACCAATCGTTTGAATAAAATTTTGTCTGATTTTCTGCTATATGCTCGAACGAGCAGAACGGTGTTCAGTCGGGTTGAGTTATGCCACTTGATAAGCGATGTTTTTGAAGTCGTAAGAAGACATCCGTGCTACCGTCAGAAGATATCTCTTCGATATTCCGCACCCGAATCTTATGTCTACATATTTGGCGATGAGGATAAGACCAAGCAAATATTGATTAATCTGATTGTCAATGCCTGCGAGGCAATTGAGGACGTCGAAGGTGAGGTACTGGTTCGAATCAGACCTTCCGAAGGGAATGCCGTTGTTGTCGAAGTGATTGATGATGGCATGGGCATGGATTTTTCCGACGTCTCGCGGATATTTGATCCCTTCTATTCGACCAAGAGAGATGGCACCGGTCTGGGCTTGGCTATTGTCCAGCGATTAGCCGAAAGTCTCAACATCGACCTGCGTGTCAGGACAAAGAAGGGGGAGGGAACAGTTTTCATTCTCCAATTCAATCAGGTTCCCGATGAAAGAGCCTCTCTTGCCGAGGACAAACCTCAGTTACTATCAGAAAGTACCCCGTCAGCTCACTAGATTCTACAGGCCGACAGCCTACGGATTATTTTTTCCCGCTTGATTTTCGGAGATGATTGTATAAATTGAAACGATTTTAAAAATTTTATCGGGATTATTCGGATGAGATATATTTATGAATATTCTGTAATGTTCTTGATGGGGCTGGCTTTAACACTGATCGGCGGGTGCGCGAAAGTCTCAAAATCGCCTTCAGCCGAGGCGGCCAAGCCGAGTTTTCCCATTGCAGTCATTGATTCCGACCGGTATGTTATGGCCTCCGACCTCTATAATCGACTGGCGGCGAGCGAACTTGCCCCTCAGGGAGGAGTTCTCGATTCGACAATCTATTTTGATACTTTGTTCTCCATCGTAATGGACTCTCTGGTATCCATTGAGGCAAATGCCATCGACCTTAAGAAAGACCCTGATCTTTATCGGATTTTTAGACTGAGATTCAGGGATTATTTTCTGGATTATATGTACCAGCACTATATCTTGGATTCAATAAAGATTGATTCATCCCAATATCATAGTTTCTATGCCGCGCATCCGGAATTATTCACATATCAGGAACAGGTTCATGCGAAGCAACTGGTAATTTCGGCCAAGGGGTTGCGGATGGGAAGAGACTCGAGCATGTATGCATCATACACTATGGATCAGCTGGATTCGATTGCGAAAGTGATGGTATATAATTTGAGGACTCGTATGGATTCGGGGGAGGCTTTCGGGGAGCTGGCCTTTGCTTATTCGATGCATCGCGAATCAGGCGATAAATATGGAGAGCTGGGATATTTCCCGCGGCATACGTATACCAAGGAATTCGAAGACAAGGTGTTCTCACTACCCAAAGGGACGATATCCGAACCCTTCAAGACTCCGGATGGATGGCATATCGCGGAGGTTATCGATCATCTGGATTCCGGTCTCGCTCCGTACGGCCCGAATTTATATAATGAAATCGCCCGAGAATATGCAAAATTGGAGATGGAAAATCGTAGCCGCATATTTATTGATTCGATAAACTCCGCCGCAAAAATAGTTTTCAACGACTCCGCTCTGATGAAATTCATCCATCAGGTACCTGAAACTACCTGGGCGATGACAATAAATAATATTGATACTGTTATATTCAATCGTCTTGACGGTTTTTTTGATTATTACAGAGATAACCAGGGCCTTCCCTCATTGACTCTGGAAGACAAGCATAAAGCTCTAATGACGGAGGGCCAGAGATATTTGATTCTGCAGGCAGGGGATAAATTGGGTTTTACGAAAGACTCCTCAGTAGTTGCCGCCAAGAAAGGATTATATCACAAATATGCGATGGATCTTTTCAGGAAGAATCGTATTGACCTCAACTATGAGCCTCCCGATAGTCTTATTGAGGATTACTATCAAAGAAATATTGATAAGTACACATTTAAAAAACCTCTGTACGTCCAGCAGATTGTCACTCAAGATTCTCTTTATGGCGAATACCTGAGAGATCAGGCCATCTCCGGTGTCGACTTTATGAAATTGGCCCGCGAGAATTATCCCGGGAAGGAGGAGATTCGAATCGCCGCCGCCGATCTGGGGTATATAGGTCCGGGCGACATGCCTGACGATTTTTATAGAGTTGCCATGGGAACGGCCAGGGGCGAAGTATCGCATCCGGTAAAGACCCAGTGGGGTTATCATATAATAAAAGTCCTTGATAAATTGTATGACAAAACATTGCCGCAGGTGAGAGGAGAAATTGCGAACCAGCTGAGGGCATCATATAATAATGATCGCGGCGCTCAGTGGGATCGAGATCTCTTGGCCCGTCATAAAGTGGAGTATCGGTTGAGTAAGCTGAAAAAGATCGAACTTCCTCCTAAATCAAATCGTTGACGCTTACCGAAAAAGTGACCTGCAAGTGAGAAATCAAGGACTGAATCAGATCTCCTTCACCGGCGAGCTTATGCGCAAACTAACACATTTTCTCGCCCTTGTAATTCCATTGGGATATTATTTGCTGAACCTGAGAAGATGGGAAGCGCTGGCCATAATGATCCCTATTTCGATCGCAATGGTCATAGTAGATATTGGGCGATTGAAAAATTGGAGAATCTGGAATCTATTTAAGGGCATTCTCTCGCCAATAATCAGAGAGCATGAAATGAAGGGTGATTTTACGGGCGCCAGCTATATTCTTCTGACTTCCTGCTTCGCGATTGCTCTATTTTCAAAGCCGGTGGCGGTGGCATCACTGGCTTTTATCATGGCTGGTGATCCGGCCGCAGCTATTATCGGGAGAAAATTCGGTCGTATCAGGTTTAAGAGCAAATCGCTCGAGGGATCGCTCGCGTTCCTGGTTATGGCACTGCTGGTATCCTTCGTGGCCCCGGATTTGCCGTTGCGTATCGGGTTGATCGGGGCGGTCGTTGCCACAGTAACCGAGGCAGTATCTTTTCATCTCGATGACAATGCCTCTGTGCCTCTGGTAAGCGGCTTGGTGATGGAATTGATAGTGAAATCGGCGATCTTCGCCGGATAGTAATTTCATTCTTGCAATTAGTCACAATAATTATAAATTGACTGCCATGAAATATATTGATTTTCGCTCAGATACGGTTACCAAACCGTCGCCCGGCATGAGACAGGCAATTGCCAACGCTGAAGTCGGCGATGATGTTTTCGGAGACGATCCGACCGCAATTCGTCTTGAGGCAAGAGTCGCCGAGATGTTCGGTACGGAAGCGTCGCTTTTTGTGCCCTCCGGCACGATGGGAAATCAGGTGGCGCTGAGGGCTATATCCGAGCCAGGGTGGGAGCTGCTGTGTGAGCGGGATTGCCATGTCGTGAACTATGAAGCTTCCGGACCGGCGATACATTCGCAGCTTCTCGTTAACATGATTTCGACCGAAAGGGGCGTTCTCACGGCCGAGCAGATTGAATCATCGGTCAGGCCTCCCAATATTCATCATCCGATTACCAAAATAGTGGCGATTGAAAATACTCATAATCGCCACGGCGGGACGATTTTCCCTCTGGGAGAGATATTGAAAATCCGGAAGGTGGCGGATAAGCATAACCTTCTGATGCACCTTGACGGAGCGAGAATATGGAATGCGCACGTGGCGACAGGCATTTCGCTGAAAGATTGGGCGGCGCCTTTTGATTCAATTTCGGTTTGCCTTTCAAAGGGTTTGGGCGCTCCAGTCGGGTCGATGATAGTCGGCTCCAAAGAATTTATTACTAAAGCTCGCCGGATCCGCAAATTATTTGGTGGCGGAATGCGTCAGGTGGGGATTCTTGCGGCGGCCGGAATATATGCTATCGAGAATAATATTAATCGACTCGCGGAAGACCACAAAAATGCCAGAATTCTCGCGGATGGATTGAACCAGGTCAAGGGATTCCGCGTTGACCTGAGCCGAGTAGAAACTAATATTATTATTGTCGATGTTGCCGAAACGGGGAAAACTCCCGACGAATTGGTGATGATCCTCAAAAGTCATGGCGTACTGGCAGTTTCGTTTGGCAGGACACGACTCCGCTTTGTGGCTCATCTTGATATTTCCCGCGATGATTGCCTGAAAGCATTGGATATATTGTCCGGCCTTAGATTGAATTAAATATTCCCATTATGGAATCCAACCTCTCCTGGACAGTCCTTGGTTCGGGGTCGGGAAATCCGTCGAAAGATCGCGCCTGTGCCGGACATCTCTTATCCGTGGACGGGAGCACGATCATGTTCGATTGCGGCAGCGGGGTGATGTCTTCATATCTACGTTCAATGCAATCGCCTTTCGCTCTGGAGAGTATTATCATTTCTCATACCCACGCCGACCATATTGCTGACCTGCCACTTTTTGTTCAATGGCTGAAAGTGGAGAAACGTTCGGACAGGTTGACAGTCTATCTGCCGTCCGAAGCAATCAATCCTGTCAGGGGATATCTCGATGCTGCTTATCTGTTCCGGGAAAAGCTTCCATTTGAATTGTCCATAATGCCGATAATAGGAAACCTGATTCTGCTCGATGGAATTGTAAAAATAACAGCTGTCGAGAATAAGCATGAATCAGGAAACAGGGATTTAATTGCCGCGCGCAAGTATCCCAATCGCATGGAGTGCTACTCTTTTCTGATAAACGTGGAAGATAAACATCGAATATTTTATTCGGGTGATGTTGGGTCTCTGGAGGACATAGGGGAATATTTGCGCGATCTCGACCTTCTTATAATTGAAACGAGTCATATAGATATCGATGAATTTGCCGATCTGCTGGGAAAATATTCTGTCAGAAAAGTAATATTGAGTCACATCGCCGATGATAGATTCCATCTGGTGCGAAAATTCGCGCAAGAATATCACGGTGCGACAGAAATAATTATGGCAGAAGATGGTCTTATCACAGCATTATGAGTTGTAAATATTGCATAGCAGTTTTGGCTTTCGATTTTGGATGTTATCGATATATTTTATCCAGATATCGCTTGACAAATTATCCAAATCTGACTTTATTTTCTCCCCTTAAAATATAGTTAACTTTCTTCAATTTATTAGGAGAGCCTTATGGCAGAAAAAGTCTCTAATCAAAGCCTGCTGACCTGGTTTCTCCAAAGATTATCAGGACTTTTCCTGGGATTTTTCCTATTCACGCATATCAATGTGAACCATTTTCTTCACCGGGAAGGGTTGATCGATTTTGCGATTGTTAACCAGCGTCTGGCAGGCTCATTGTTCTGGAAATTTTATTACTTCCTTTTTGTTCCGTTTTGTGTTTTTCATGCTCTCAATGGAATCTGGGCTATCCTGGCCGATTATCGTCCCTCCGGCGGATTTTCCATTTTCACCAAGGTGGTTTTCTGGATTATCGGCCTTGTCCTAACCATAGTCGGCGCTCTCACGTTGACTAATTTATTCAGTGGGAGGGGATGATGTCATTCAATAATATGTTCAAGAACGCAATCGATGATACTAATAGAAATAAGAATATCGGAAATTTCACTTACCTTTTCCATCGGATCACCGGAATTGGATTAGTGGTCTATCTTATCCTGCACACTTATGTGCTTTCGTCGGCGATTTCAGGGAAAGAATCTTTCAATCAGCGGATGGGATTCGTGCAGAGTCCGCTTTTTGCGCTGCTTGAAATCTTTCTGGTGGCGGGGGTGTTTTTTCATATGCTCAACGGCGTCCGCATTTCAATCTGTGATTTTGCCGGCCTCACCAAGTCGCATAAGCTTATTCTTCTGGATAGAAATCGGTACTTTTTGCAGTCATCATGATTATTACGGTTATTCTTCAGATACCGAAGATGCAATCCGGCTATTACCCGGGAATGTAAGGGAGAATTTAAAATATGTTTTATGATGTAATAGTTGTCGGGGGAGGGTTGGCCGGGATGCGCGCCGCAGTGGCGGCGCATGATGCGGGGGTTAAGGTGGCTCTCCTGTCCAAAATACATCCGGTCCGTTCTCACTCGGGCGCCGCGCAGGGCGGCATAAATGCGGCATTGGCTAATCACCCTGACGCGAAGGATGATACTCCCGAGCGCCATGCTTACGATACAATTAAGGGCTCGGATTTTATCGCCGACCAGGATGCGGTGGAGGTGATGACGGCGGTCGCGCCGGAGACGATATTTGAATTCGATCACTGGGGATGCCCATTTTCCAGATTCGATAACGGCTCCATCGCTCAGCGTCCGTTCGGCGGCGCCGGGTATCCGCGCACTTGTTATGGCGCTGACAGAACTGGCCTCTATCTTTTGCACACTCTCTACGAGCAGGTGGTGAAGAGGAATATCACTGTCTTCTATGAGATGTTCGTCACCAAGCTGGCAGTTAAGGCGGGACGGTGCGCCGGTGTGATCGCCATGAATCTGCATACCGGTGAATTTCAGGCTATCGGCGGGAATGCAGTCATTTTCGCTACCGGAGGATCGGGCAGAATTTATTCGGTCAATACCACCAATGCTCATGCATCCACCGGTTTGGGTGTTTGCATTCCGTACTGGGCGGGAGTTCCGGTTGAAGATATGGAATTTATCCAGTTCCACCCGACTGCGCTTGACGGCTCTTCGATTCTGATGACTGAAGGGTGCCGTGGCGAAGGCGGATATCTTATCAATAACAAGGGCGAGCGGTTCATGAAGAATTATGTCTCGGAGAAAATTATGGAGTTGGCTCCGCGGGATATTACCTCACGCTCTATCCAGACCGAAATTAATGAAGGGCGCGGATTTGAAGACCGCTATGTGCATCTTGATTTAAGGCATCTGGGAGCCCAGAAGATTATGGAACGGCTTCCCGGTATTCGCGAGATCTGTCTCAACTTCAAGAGTATCGACCCGATCAAGGACCCCATTCCTATCCATCCGGCGATGCACTATACCATGGGAGGAATTGAGTGCGACAAGGATGGGATGACCCGAGTCGATGGATTCTACGCCGCCGGCGAGTGCGCCTGTGTCTCCGTGCATGGCGCCAATCGTCTCGGAGGGAATTCGCTTTTGGAAACGATCGTCTTCGGGAAACGCTCGGGTGCGCACGCGGCGGCCAAAGTCAAGAATATGTCACATACAATCGATACCGATACTCTCAATTCAACCCTGAAACAGGAAGAAGACCGTTTTAAATCATTGCGCACGGCCACCGGGAAAGAAAACCCGTATACGATTAAGAATGAATTGTCCCAGACGATGATGGACAGGTATGGTATTTTCCGCAATGAAACCGACATGAAAAAAGGTCTGGAGGAGATAAAGATATTCAAGGAGCGATTCAAAAATGTACGTGCCATTCCGGATACGGGGAAATTTAACTATGATTTCCTCTGGGTGACTGAAATTACAGGCAATCTTGATGCGGCCCACTGTATCGCGCTGGGAGCGCTCAATCGGGCGGAATCGCGGGGATCGCATTTCCGGCGCGATTTCAACAAGCGCGACGACGAGAAATGGCTGAAACATTCGGTGTTCACGTACAAACCGGAGGGGCCTGAGCTGACCTACAAAGAGGTGCATATGGGAAAATACAAACCTGAGGAAAGGAAGTATTAATATGCCGACTTTCAAAGTTTTCAGATACAATCCCAAGAATGGCGATCAGGCGTATTTTCAGACGTACCAGCTTCCCGAAATCAAGGGGATGACTATCCTTGAAGGCCTGTACTATATCTTGGAAAATATGGATCCGACCCTGGCCTTTCGGTCGTCGTGCCGTATGGGGGTCTGCGGGTCATGCGCCATGCATATCGGCGATAAGTACCGTCTGGCGTGCGAAACGCAGGTAGCCGATATCGGAAGCACGGTGACGGTGAGGCCGCTGGCGCATATGAAAATTATCCGCGATCTGGTGGTTGACCTCACGCCGTTCTTCGATCAGTTCGAGAAGATCAAGCCGTACCTGATTATGGCGGGGGAGCCGCCGGCCAGAGAATTCAAGCAGTCACCGGCGCAGAGAACGAAGATCGATGTGTATGTCGACTGCATCCTGTGCGCGGCCTGCTATGGGTCGTGTCCCGTGGTGGGGACCGATGAGAAGTATCTCGGGCCGCAGGCGCTACTCAAGGCGCTGAGGTTTGTCAACGACTCGCGCGACGGCGCCACCAACGAACGGCTGTCGTATCTGGCGACCGATTACGGGGCGTTCCGCTGTCATACGATATTCAATTGTCAGCAGGTCTGCCCGAAGAATCTCGACCCGAGCGGCGCGATCGGGAAGCTCAAGATGAAATCGCTCTGGGCGAAATTCACGGGCAAACTTAAAAAGGCCGGATGAGTTAGAGCATAAGACCTCCTTATTGAAGGCGGGGATTTCCCCGCCTTTTTTATTGGGCCCGGCAGATATGATTTCGCCGCGGCGGGCCAGGCACGAGACGGCTGCAATGGTGCATAGGCGGTGGTTGAATCGCCGTACCGAGCCAAGCGCTAAAAGGAAAAAGGGGGCGCCAGCAGATATGGAGATCTGCGAGGCACAAAAGAGAGCAACATCTGCCGGGCATATGATTGCTGAAGAACGGGCAGATGTGGACATCTGCCGCGCACTAATGGGCAATTTTGGATCCGTCTTGGCGGACAGCTGACAAATATTGCTTAATTGGGTTTGAAACGAATTATTATATCGCATTAAAAGCCAAGGGCTTGTGAAATTGGGAATTGGGAACGAACCCGATTGGAAATAGAGTTTCTGTAAGGTCTGCAATGAGTTAGGGGGAAATGGGTTCGTTTTTTGAAATTTTTCGGAAGGGTTCTCCCGGCAACATGTATCCCGATATGTCATTGATGCAGTGGTGGATAGGGGACGCGTTGAAAGTAGATTGTTATGTAAAATCGGTGGGTTCATTCCCGGATCTTTTCCTTTCTCGAATCTGGTTTTCAGGCGTCGAGATGGGCATATAAGCACGATCCCAAAAACCGATCCGACGTCCGGAAGCCCGCCGAAAGTCGGGTCGTAGACCGGACTCTGGACGGGTACCAAGGTCTTCTTTATTCTTAGGTCGTCGCATTTGCATTTTTGGGGCCTGACAAAACAGACCTCCCTTCATAAATAGGTCGGTGTCCGAATCAACATCGGTTTGATGGTAATCTTGATAAGGGGTTGGCGGAGAGGGTGATAGGAGCGAAAAATGAAAAATTGCGGGGAAAGCAATCCCTTAGGAGAGAGTGACTTAGCGAGATGCAAAGTGGCGGATTTTGGGAAGGTGGCAGGTCTCATCCGCCTCCGGCGGAAAGGAGCTGGTGCCACTTATAAATCATCAGAAAATCTGCCCGTGGCGGATCGACGCTGCGAAATGACCCACCCGGCGCTTGCCAAGGGCTCGCTTTGGGTGGGGTACCGACGTGTTGGGTTCGCCGAGGGGCACGACTCAGCGGCATTTCTGCTTGCCAAAGTTGGGAAGTATATTATATTTAAAATGAATAGACCGGATTGGAATTTCTCCAATAGTCTCCGGTAAGGCGAATTATTTATGTCGAGCAGAAAAGATTTCGAAAGGTGTCTGTCTCTCTTTGCGGTATTTGTATGCTTATTGGTTCCCTTATCCGAAGCATTCGGCGCCGAATTTGAGGGGTTGTCCGGTAAGATTGATATCGGCGTAGTCAGACAAATGAGCAATTGCGGCGCCGGCGAACTAATTCCGGTCGAGTTATCCGTGGCGGGGGGCATATCGCCCGAATATCTGAATCATTATCTCGACAGCACCTGTGCGACACTTAATGAGAGACGTCTTCGGGGCAATCTTCTGCTGCGAGAGGTTGCGAGCAGTACCCAGAAAGAACTTCTCTCCCATTTGAACGAGTTGGAGCAAGCCGGAAAAGCGTCAGATATTCGTAGTCATTGGCTGACAAACAGAATTTCGGTGAAACTTGTTTCAAGCATGGTCGATGCGGTGGCACGGCGTGATGATATATTGGAAGTGTTTCAGAAGCCCATCTTCAAGCAGATTGAAGATATCGACTCACCAGGGACGCAATCAGTTAGAAATTGTGCAACTGGTGGAGTAGAGGCCAATTTGAAATTGATCGGTGCAGATTCGGCCTGGCGAATGGGTACACCGGTAAAGGGAGAATTGTCTGCCATTTTGATTATTCTGGTGTGGATGGCAAACATCCGGCACTTGTCGGCAACTGGAAGGGGCGTGACGGTAATAAAGAAGCAGCCTGGTCCGGATGCAAGACAGCCGATGGATATCCGGTTGAGGCTAATCGATATGCCTATCATGGAACTCACATTGTTGGAATTATGGTCGGACATGATGATGCAACCGGAGACACAATTGGAGTGGCACCGGGGGCGGAATGGATTGGCACGCAGGAGGAGGATTGGGAATTTGCAGCGGACCCGGATGACAATCCATATACGACAGATGATGTCCCGGATGTTGTCTGCATTACTTTTGGTGTCAGCACCCGTTGCTCGAATTCCGGAAGGATTTGGGAAGAAATTGATATGACTGAGGCTCTTGGGATAGTCAATATAATGTCGGCGGGGAATGGTGGCGGCGCCCCATTCACAGTTGAGAGTCCGGGCAACCGCGCTCTGGATTCGCTCACTAATTTCGCCGTAGGCGCTGTCAATCATTTAACATCATATATATGCTGGTTTTCAGCCCGAGGGCCTTCTCTGTGCGATTCCATTTCGATCAAGCCGAATGTCTGCGCGCCGGGTATGAGTATAAGATCGTCAGTTCCGGATGGCGGGTATGATTATCATGGAGGGACCTCAATGTCCACCCCTCATGTAGCCGGCGCCGTAGCCATATTAAGACAATGCGCTCCCAATGTTTCCGTTCGAGAAATCAAGGAGGCATTGCTTGCAGGTTGCACTCCAGGAAGCTATCCATCTCCGAACAATGCTTATGGCTGGGGTATAATCAATATTCCAGCTTCGATAAATTTTCTCAAATCACGGTCAGAATCGGATATTCGGGTCGTGGATATTGATTGCCCTCAGGTCAATGTTCGGGATACATTAAGGGTGGATTTAACCCTAAAAAATCGTGGAGCATTTGCAGACGGGGTTTATATGCAATTTGGCCCAAATACCAGCGGAATAACTATTCTAAATCATTCAATCTATTATGGGCCGATATCTCTTAGTCAGGCAAAGGTTGGAGAAATTCCGTTTGAGGCAATCTTCGATGATACAATTTATGCCGGGGCAAAAATTTCGATCGACTACACAATTCACGGCGCAAATGGATACATCAGAAGTGGTTGTTTTCCGGTGCAGGCAGGCAGAGAAAGACAAAGATCGACTTATACACATAAGAATGCCATTCTGCAATTTACGACCACAAACTTTGGGAGTTACGAAAATTTTAAATGGGGGGATACTACTCGAAATTGCTTAGTCGAAGCTTCGCTAATGTTTGGAACTGATGCTTTACACATATCGAATAACTTTCGTGACGAGCGATCGCGATCAGACGATGATTTCTGGAGTGATGCCAGCGATAGTGTGGTGATCAAGGAAAATGGCTTTATCGCAGATCATGAAGCTGAGTGCATTTTCGATGATGGAAAGGCAGAAAAGAGAATTGGAATTCAGGTAAATCAAAATACATATAGTTGGGATGAACCGCCGAACGATAAGTACGTTTTGATTGAATATGTGATCAAAAATATTTCCGGCAGAGTGATTGATAATCTTCTTGTCGGACTTGCTTTGGATTGGAAACCCTGGTGTTATTTTCCCGGCTTTAATTGCATGACGGATTTCGCCCCTGAGGAGAATCTTGGTTTTATTTATAATCATGACATGGAAAATGACTCCTTGTGGTTCCGCGGAATGGCAGTTTTAAATGAGGAGGGGATTAACTCGTATCAGGTAAAGACTTTGGCCATCGGAAATTATGAAACTCGTCCTGAACTTTCAGATTCCGGCAAATTTGGCTCATTGTCTTCGGGCATAATTGACACGATGATTTCAGGCGGATTTGATTTGACACTACTGCATGTACCTATCCACGGGGCCTTTTGTGCTTCTTCCGGGGGAATCGGATACGGCATATTTTGCGATTATGGGCGCTGATTCATTGAGCGAGCTGAAAGCGACGGCGATTCAGGCCCGCAAGAAAGTGGAATTCTTCAGGCGTCAGGCCAATTTGCCGGACGCAATGACCTTAAGTCAGAATTATCCCAATCCGTTCAATTCCTCGACGCGAATAGAGTTCACGGTGCATGAGCCCCAAAATGTTAAACTCAGAATATTCAATGTGCTTGGACAGCAGGTCAGGCGTTTTGAAGATTTTTTTGTGGCGCCGGGTTATCATTCTCTGGTTTGGGACGGAACGGACAATGGCGGCAATCCTGTTGCCAGCGGGGTTTATTTTTATCGGCTCTCGGCAGATAATTTATCACAAACCAGGAAGATGATATTGCTGAAATAGACTATCTGGCGGTAAGGAGTGGCACGTTCTGAATCCCGGTTCGGCGCCGGAAGGAGCATAGGGGGTAATTTCAGACGAATTAGGGCGCAATAGACGCAATTTTTGATATTGACGAGGGGGGAATCGTCTTTATATTGAATAAGGCGGTTCGAAAGAGGAGGAGACTTAATGTCGATAAGTCGGGGCATCGTATTTTCTGGACTTTTATTGCTATTTTTCAATGCTGGATGTCAGAAGGAAAGCACGTCGCCGGCGGTGGTAAAATATTGGGATGTGACGGGGAAAGTAGTCAATTTGGCCGACCATTCGCCGATTGCGGGGGCGAGGGTTGCGTTCGCAGGCGATATTCGTGTCACAGACTCGGCGGGCAGTTATGGTTTCCAAAAAATACCGGAGGGGAAATATTTAATCAGTGTGAAGGCCGAGAATTACCCGGAATATCGGGACAGCATTAATTTGTTTCATCAGATGATATACAATGTGCCGCTGGTGGGTCAGTCAATTATTTTCGGGCATGTGGCCGGACTTCTTAATGAGTCTATTCGAGGCGCAATAATTCAAATCGGTAATCAATTCGATACAACTGATGATAGTGGCAACTATTCTCTTCGGAGTGGAATCAGGTCATTTAATGTCGATAACATGCATCCATCCCGATTATTTGGGTTACGCCGATACTATTTCTTTCACTCCCGGCCAAATGAGAATTGATATAGCCCTGATCGGTATAGTCAGAATATCGGGGCAAGTCTTAGATAGTAACAGTGGCTATATTGAGAACGCAATCGTGTCTGTTAATGACAAATTCGACACAACAGATAATAATGGCAAATATGATATTTCTGTAGTGGAAACCAACATGATCATTCTGAGTTGCATCCGCTATGGCTTCACGCGATATCTGGATTCATTATCGATCCTTCCGGGGTATCAATCAATAGATATCCATTTATTAGCAAGACCGACTGGCGGTGAAAGCATAATTGATACGTTGTATGTGTACGATGACGCCGATGTAGGAAATGGCGATTTTAACTATTCGGGAAGTGATACAGCAAATTATGGCCAATCCTGGATGTTGAATGCGGGGTATAATCTGTGGTATGATAAGCCTGACCCGATGGAGCCGGGGAGAACATATTATTACATTAATTGGTCATACATTAAGCTGCCGTCTTTGCCTATCCCGCCGGATTCAGCATTAGTGGTTTCGGCGGAACTGGTGATGCAGGTGCAACAATGCTATTTTATGGGGATTCATGCGGGGCATCTTCGTGTAACAGAGGCTCTTGGAGATTGGCGCGAGGATAGTATTACGTGGAACAATAAACCGTGGATTGCTGATCAGGACACAGTATTGCCGGTGGCGGCGGGATCAAATTTTCAGGTCGATGTCAAAGATTTCTATGGTGGGACAAAATATCAAAAGGGGCTTGTAATTAGATCATTCACTATTGATGAGCATCCGCCTTTTATTGGCTGCTGTTTTGACGAATTCACTTATTTGTATTCTTCGGAAAATGATTCAACGCTGCGGCCGATAGTGATTATTCAATATGAAATCTGATGTTCTCGGTGAAATATAATCTATCATTAGCTTGACCTGAGGGGCGATTCCGGTTATTTTCGGGCGGATGAGTAGGTGCGTCGCGTGACGCCGTACAAAGAATATTAATGTCGGGTTATTCGTTCCGCCAGGGCGGATCTCAGAACCCGACCTAGAGATGAAAGAAGAGATCGATGCCTGAAATAGTAGCGAAAGTTTATCGGGGGGAGAGGGAAGAGTCGGTTCATTATGGGTCGGTGGCGGTAGTCGATAAGAATGGGAAGTTGACGCATTATGTCGGCGATCCGGAATTTTTTACATTCGTGAGATCGTCGTCGAAGCCGTTTCAATTGATCCCGCTTGTTCAGACCGGCGGGGCGGATAAATTCAAATTCAGCAACAAGCAGTTGTCCATAATGGCGGGATCGCACGCAGGGACGGATCATCATAAGGCGGTCGTGCTGGCGAATCTCGAAGCGGCGGGAAACAAGCCGGAGGATTTGCATTGCGGGGTGCATTGGCCGTTGTTCATGCAGATGAAAAATGAATATCCGATGCATGATGAGCATAAGGATCCGTTACGTCATAATTGCAGCGGGAAACATTCGGGTTTTCTGGCGCTGGCAAGATTTCTGGGAGAGGATGTATCGCATTATCTCGATCCGAAATCGAAAACTCAGCAGATGGCGCTAGAGGCGGTGGCGGGGATGTACGGTTATCCGAAAGAGAAAATAAAAATGGGGATAGATGGTTGTTCGGCTCCGAATTTCGGGCTGCCTTTGATATATACCGCGATAGCATTCAAGAAGCTGGCTTTGTCAGAGGGGGGGACGCCGGAGATGTCGAAAGTATTATCGCGTATCAAAGGGGCGATGACGGAATTCCCGGAGATGTTTTCGGGCGAGGGGAGATTCGATCTGGCGATAATGCGGTCGTTCCCGGGGAATGTAATTTGCAAAGGGGGAGCGGAGGCGATTCAGGGAATCGGATTTTCCGATCCGCCGATGGGAATTGCGGTGAAGATACATGACGGGAATGCTCGCGCGATTTATCCGGTGTGTGTCGAAGTGATGAAGCAACTGGGATTGATCGAGGTCGAAAAGGCGCAATATCTGAAACTGTTCTACAATCCGGAGATACATAATTATCGGAATCTTCTCACGGGGCGGATTGCGGCGGAATTCAGCTTGAAAAAGGCGTAAATAAGTTTTATCTTGGAGCCTGTTGGATATGATTATGAATCAGGGTTTAATAATTTAGACCCGCACAAGATGTAAAACGTCGGGGAGGTACTTTGGAAGATTTCAAACATCCCGCGGAACCGTTCAAAATAAAATCAATAGAGCCGATTGCACTTTTGCCCCGTTCGGAACGGGAAAAGATTCTGCGAGAGGCAAAATTCAATACTTTCAAGATCAAAGCCGAGGATATCTATATCGATCTGTTGACCGATTCCGGCACGGGGGCGATGTCGACCGCACAATGGGCGGCGTTGATGTTGGGGGATGAATCGTACGCAGGGGCACGGTCGTTTTATCGGTTCGAGAAGATTATCAGAGAGATTACCGGCAAGAAACATGTGATACCGACTCATCAGGGGAGAGTGGCGGAGAATGTGTTCTTCTCGACAATCTTGAAAAAGGGGGATTATGTCCCCAATAATACGCATTTCG
Source organism: uncultured candidate division Zixibacteria bacterium (assembly GCA_963813655.1). Taxonomy (GTDB): domain Bacteria; phylum Zixibacteria; class MSB-5A5; order GN15; family PGXB01; genus CAWEZN01. The sequence continues at coordinate 643,242 of CAWEZN010000011.1, forward strand.
ACACGACCCGCGCCAATGTATCCCATAAGGGGGGGGTTCCGGTCGATGTCCCGTGCCCGGAAGCGTCGCTCGATGATGAGATTCCTTTCAAGGGAAACATGGACATACGAAGGCTGGAGAGTTTTATCGCGGAAAAAGGAGCCGACAAGATTCCGGTGGTCATGATGACGGTGACTAATAATTCGAACGGCGGCCAGCCGGTGTCGATGGCTAATATTAAAGAGACTTCAGAGATTTGCAAAAAGAATGGGATAAGATTTTTCTTTGATTGCGCCCGGTATGCGGAGAATTGCTATTTTATCAAGCAGTCGGAGCCGGGGTATCAGGACAAGAGTATCAAGGAAATCGCGCAGGAGATGTTTTCGTACGCTGACGGCGCACTGATGTCGGCCAAGAAAGATGGATTGTCTAATATGGGGGGATTCTTGGTTGTCAATGATGATGATCTGGCCCGACGGGTTACCGAATTGCTTATCGTTATTGAAGGATTCCCGACTTATGGCGGAATGTCGGGGCGTGATATGGATACTGTAGCGGTCGGTCTGGCGGAAGCGTTGAATGAGGATTATCTGGCGTATCGAATCGGGCAGGTTGAATATTTCGGGAGAATAATAGAGCTGGCCGGGGCGCCGATTATAAAGCCGACGGGGGGACATGCCATTTTCATTGATGCGGGGAGATTTTTGCCTCATATACCGAATGAGCAGTTCCCGGGGCAGTCTTTAACGGTGGAATTGTATCGCGAGGGAGGTATTCGGGCGGTGGAGATCGGGTCGCTGATGTTCGGCGGATATGACCCGGTTACGGGCGAGAAGATGACGGCTCCGAAGGAGCTGGTTCGGTTGGCGGTGCCGCGTCGGGTTTATACCGGCGCGCATCTTGATTATATCGCAACTATAATCGGGAAGATTGCTGCGCGAAAAAATGAGCTTAATGGTTTCAAGGTAGTCAGGCAGGCGGCTTATTTGAGGCATTTTACGGTTGAATTGGAGGAAATTGCCAAGATGAAGGTAGAAGTCAGGTAAAAAGATACCGCGCGCGACGGTATTTTGTGAAAAAGATTGCCTATCGGTCGCGCAGGAATAAATTCAACGTTTGGGTAACAATAAGCGTAAATATATGTTGATGGGGATATTACGCCAAAGAGCGATTGTTTGTGATTTTCTTGGCCGGCAATTTGCGGCAAAAGCGGTTGGAAATATAAGTATTATAACCGTCTGATGGCTTGACATTCGGAAGGCAACATAATATATTCTATTGACTTGACAAATTAATGGAGGAATGATTATCGAATAGTTTGGTTAAAGGTGTTGTGCATTTTAGAAGATGAGAGGTAATTAATTATTCATCGTCCCTTTAACCACAGGTACGTTTTTTTGTATTTCTATGGTTTAATGGGCCGGGTTAACGCGATACCCGGTTTATTTGTGACCGTCAAACGGTCTGGATTTTTTATCATATCAATTTTGAGCCTAATCCCGGCTTATGCACTGTCCAATCCATATCCCGATGTAAAGATTATATCATCTGATAATAGCGGAATTGATTTTCGTTTAACTATATCCAATCCGGAGGAGTTTGTTTCGGCGTCGTACGGCGATTCGGGATACTGCCCGGTGCGTTCCATATTGATTGGTGTGCCGGCAGATGCGGAGGCATCGATTGCCAATATCAGAAGCGCTCAGCCGGCTAATATTCCGGCATCAATCGCGGGGAAGATAATATCCCGAAATCAATCGATGGCTCAGATAGTGGAGACAAGTATAATCCGCGGGCGTAAAGTATCCAGTATCAATATTTTCCCATACAGCGAAGGGGTATTTTATAGCGAGATAGAGGTTACAGTATCTTTTCAGCATACGGGCAATCCCGTGAATTTATCTCCCGTATCCGGAGAGGATAGGATATTCGATCCGATATTCGGGTCATCGGTACTGAATTACGATCAATTTAAGAGCTGGCCGACGCTCGCAAAAAGTGTGGCGGCCTATAAGATCGCTCAGAATCCCTTTGGACCGGCATCAGTCTGGTATAAGATATCAGTCTCAAATGAGGGGTTGACGAAAATAACCGGTCAGTCGCTGGCGGCGGCGGGGATATCGATCAGCAATCTGATGAGCGATTCGATTCATCTTTTCTACGGCGGGGGAGAGCCGCTTCAGGTATTAAACAATCGGCCGCGACCGTCATTCAATGAGGCAGCGCTTCTTGTCGTGGATGGCAATGACGGCAGATTTGATTATTCGGACTATTTATTATTCTTTGCGGAATCAGCCGAACGCTGGCGATACCCTGCGGATTCGGCCCCAAAATATCTTGAAAATCCGTATACAACCACTAACTGCTACTGGCTGGCGGTTTCGGGGAATTTTCCTGAAAAGGGAAAACGAATAGGATCGATTGACGGTTCGATTATCGGGAGTCCCGATACATTGATTACCAGCGGGCGGTTTTATGCCCATACCGGGCAGAACAAAATGCTCATGCATGGGAATGACACCAAGGTTGATGATTATTATAACTGGTATTGGACGGACCAGAGTGAGTTCAGCTTCTATATTGATTTGCCGTCGGCGATATCGTCGGAATCGTCGCTGGTGCGGATCAGGGCGGAGTCGCCCTCGGTTGACCTAAGCGTAAACGACGGGCCGGCCGTTCGGATTTCCGGCAACAATACCGAGTATCGTTATCTTGCCGCGAATCTTCTGCAAATGGGGAACAACAAATTTTCGGTTTCGATGAGCGCCAATTATGATGCTCCTCCGCATCTTGATTTTTGCGAAATTTCTTACATGGGTAATCTTGAAGCATCAAACAATATCCTTGATGCCGTAATCGATTCAAGGCATGACAAGACTGAAATTTCGGTGGACGATAATTTCAATGAAACGCCATATATTTTAGATCTTTCAAATGACGCCGCTCCTGTTATGGTGACCGGCGCGAGTGCATTATCGGGGAAAATATCGTTTCAATATCCGTTTGGAACGGGGGGTTCGAAGAGATTCTATCTTTGCTCTCAAGGGAAAATATATCAGCCATCGTCGATTGAAAGGGTAGAGCGGCCGAATCTCGTGGATCAGTCCTCTCAGTACGATATGCTGGTGATTGCACCGCGTCAGTTTGTTTCCGGGCTGCAATCATATGTTTCGTACCGCAGTACCGAATCAGGGATTAACATTGAGCTGGTGGCTCTGGAAGATATACTGAATCAGTTTTCTTTCGGGCAATATGACCCGACGGCGATTAGGGATTTTTTGAAATACGCCTACGACAATTTTCCTTCACCGGCTCCATCGGCCGCTCTGCTTGTGGGCGACGGGAGTTATGATTTCAAAAATTATTTGAATACTGCCACGCAGAATTATATTCCGCCGTACGTTCATGCCTATGATTCGACATCATCGGATGACAATTATGTTTATTTCGGCGATTACGGGATTCTTGACGGTGATTCGTCGCACTTGTCGGATCGGGGATATGATATGATGATCGCTCGATGGCCGGTTAAGAGCGTGTCGCAGTTGAACACGGTCATCAGCAAGGTCAAGTCATATGAGGCGTCGACCAATTTTGCCCCGTGGCGGGCGACGGTCACGCTGGTCGCGGACGACGAATTCGGGGCCAATGAGGTGGAGTCATTCCATACGTCCCAGACAGAGGAACTTCAGAAAAATCATCTGCCGGCGGCGTTCAGAAGAAACAAAATTTATTCATGGGATTATCCTTTCGACTCAAACCGTCAGAAGACGGCGGTGAATGACGCTATCGTGAGAAGTTTCAATGACGGGACATTAGTGATAAATTATGTCGGGCATGGAAATCCCGATACCTGGGCGCACGAGCGTATTTTCAACAGAAATTCCGATCTTCCGCGATTACAGAATGCCGATCGTCTCGCGCTCGTGTTTACGGCATCCTGCTCAATCGGCTTTTTTGACGATCCGACCCGGGAGGGGATGGCGGAGGATCTTCTCCGACTTCCAAATGCCGGAGCAATTGCCACGGTGGCGGCGACGCGACTGGTTTTCGCGGGCGAGAATGCGGATTTCAATCGGCTGTTTTATGATGTTCTTTTCGGCTCCGATTCGCTCTCGATGTGCCAGGCGGTATATTCCGCCAAGCTACTGCGTCAGTATTCTTATTCACAGCCGCGACCTATCAGAAACGACCGGACTTACTCTTTCTTCGGAGATCCGTTCGTGAGGCTCGGGGTTCCGCATTTCGATATAAAGTTCACCGACTTCCCGGACACGCTTACCGCGCTGGCGCGTCATAATGTGCAGGGAGAAGTGGTTGAAAGAGGATCGGGATCCGCGGTGGCATTTGAAGGCGCTCTTGATATTTTTGTTTATGATTCGGAAGTAAAAAAATACCATAAAGTATATTACAGCAGCGGCCAATTGTATGATTCCGTCAATTACTCTCTGGGCGGCCCAATTATCTACAGAGGGAAGGCGGCTATCGAGAACGGCAGATTCAATTTTTCTTTTATAGCTCCGCTGGACATCGGGTATGGGGGGACGGCGGCCAGAATTTCCGGATATGCGGTCTCCGGCACGGCCGATGCATTCGGGCTGGCCGATTCAATTCCGGTTTCGCCGAATATCTCCACGATCAGCGATGAGGTTGGCCCGGATATCAGGTATACATTCGGAGAGAGGCATGATTTTGTGTCCGGGGATAAGATAACGCCAGGAGAGAAGCTTAATATTCATTTTACCGACAGTTCAGGAATAAACCTGATAGGCGGCACGAGTCACGAAATAACGCTGATTATCGATGATCAGATTGAAAATATTATAAATTTGACCGATTTATTCGAATATGAGACCGGGAGTTGCACAAACGGCGGGTTGGAATATGATCCGGGGAATCTGGAGCCGGGAATCCACAGTTTCAAGATCAAAGTATGGGATAATGCCAATAATTCCGCGACGGCAAAATTCAGCGCGGAACTGGTTGAATCGGCCAAACTCATGATAACCGATTTGCTGAATTACCCGAATCCGATGAGGGACGAAACGACGATTTCGTTTGCTCTTTCTTCATCGGCAAAGACGGTAAGCCTTAAAATATTCACGGTGTCGGGGAAAGAAATATTTGATTATGAAAAGAGCGCGATTCCGGCCGACTTCTACAGGTTTTATTCGTGGGACGGCAGGGATTCGGATGGCGACCGCGTGGCCGCCGGTGTCTATATATATAAAGTGACCGCGGTATCGGAAAAATCCGACGAAGCGGTTGAATCATTTGGAAAAGTTGTTGTGGTTAACTAATATCCCGTGGAGGTCCACCGATGAGACGATTACCAGTTGTACTTATAACCGTTCTAATTGTGATGGGCGCAGGCATGAATGCGTATGCCAACGTATCGAGCGCCGCGGTTCTCTTCTTGCGAATTGCCGCCGGGGCCAGAGCCGCCGGAATGGGTGAGGCCTTCGTGGCAGTGGCCGATGACGCTACCGCGACTCACTGGAATCCGGCCGGGCTAGGAACCTATCCGTTGTCCGGGAAATGGTTTGATATCAAGATACCCGAAGAATATCGACCGCTGAAGAAGATGGCTCTTTTCAAAAATGACGGCTCGGATATTGACTATCGGCGATTCGACATTTGGGCGATCACCGACAGCGGGTTGGTCAAGTTCAATAAAGATAACTGGTCAAAGAATGATATCGTGGAGCCAGGCCCCGAACAGACGGCTGAATCAATCCTTCGTCAGTATACCGGATTGGCCGGCGATGCCGCGGATCAAAAGCTTCCCGCGCTCCTTGAGATATTAGGCAAAGCCAATAATACCTCTCCGAGGGAGAGAATTGACACTCTGAGGAATGACATTATCAGCCACCTTTCGGAGAAATATACCGGGAAAGAAGAGATTGAGACAGCGCTGAACGCTCTGACGGACAGCTACGACAAATGCCTTATCGATTGGAATATGGTAAATCAGGCAGGCGATATTTGTCAGAACAGTTTGAAAGATTCGGTGATAGACCAGAATGAGGCGGACAAGCTGCTGGTTTCGCTCGAGAAGTCGAAAATGCGATTTCTTCCCGAGAGACTTATCATCCCGTTTGATATAAGTCTGGAGGGGAATATACATGATCTTGCGGCCGATGATGATTTCCTCTGGGTTGTGAGCGACTCCGGTCTCTATCGGTACAACGGACGCAACTGGCAGGAACTCACCCCTGATGACAAGGTGCCGTCGCACAATTTTACCAAGGTCAGGCTTTTTGACAAGAGAGCCTATCTTGGAAGCGATCTGGGCCTGGTGGTTTACGATGCCGGGGCGTTCAAATACTATGGTGATTCGGCCGGGTTGCCGTCGGGATCAATCAAGGGCATTACGGTCAAGGATAAAGACAATGTCTGGATTCTTCTCGACAATGATTTATATCATTTCGACGGCACTTCCTGGAAAAACTATTTCGAGCACAGCGATGTGCTGGGCGAGACGGATTCGTCAGTTTACGAGAGCATGAAGATTTACGGCACGCCCGCCGAAAAAACAAAATATATCGAGAAGTTTCGCGCCCTTAATCCGACTGCGAAAGCCTACCAGGAAGATAACAAGAAAATCATGGCAGCGATCGATACTCTTGGTGTTTATGGCGGCTTTCTCGACGCGAAATTCAGAAAGCTTGGCCAGACTGCGGACACAACGGCACCGAAAGGGACTGACGCGAAGTCGGGCGCTCCCGGACGGGTGGTCAGGATTCCATACACAGCCGGATTAGATTTTACATTAACCGACATCGATTTAGACAGCCGCGCGAGTATCTGGATCGGAACGGAATATGGTTTGCTTAAATATGACGGACGCAGGTGGTCCCGATTCGGATATAAAAATGTCACGCCGGAAGCGGATGTTTCCTTGTTTGACTTTGCGTCAGAGCGCGTCAAAGGGGATTCGGTTAGAGCCTTCAGGCTGGCAGAAAATATCAAGGCGGTAAATTTCCTGCAGTCGGATACTCTGAAGGCGGGGCAACCGGTATCGGTTGTGGTTAACCCGGCGGGAGCGAAGATTAATGAAATTCAGCTGATTGAGAATCGGCTCTATTTTGCGACCGAGTCGGGAGTGATCTATTACGACGGCACCTGGGCCCGTGTCAATGATCAGGATCTCGGGAAGAAAAACAGTTTGGGCGTTGAAGAAAAAGACAACAATGTCTGGTTTGCCACGAGTGATCGGGTGCAGATCCGCGCCGGCGCCAAGACCGAGATTTCGATGATGCATGTCAACTGGCTCCCGGAATTTGCCAATGATATGTACTACGACTTTTTCTCATATGTCCGCTCGGTGGAAGGATGGGGAACGGTCGGCGGGAATATTACTTTTCTGTCCTACGGCAATATAACGCGAACCAATGAAGCGGCGCAGGTTCTGGGCGAATTTTTGCCCTTCGATATCGCCATCAGCCTTTCATATGGAACTTCATTGTCACCGTCGCTGAGCGGCGGATTGTCGGCCAAAGTCATTTACTCGCACCTTTCATCGCTCGGCACCGGGCAGGAGAGGGGAAGTGGTACATCAACCGGGCTGGCGCTGGATGCCGGGTTGCTATACAGACTGAACCGCCGACTCAATTTCGGGATGGCGATAACCAATGTCGGTCCGGATATTTCATATATCGACGTGGCGCAGGCTGACCCGCTGCCGCGAAATCTGGCGGTCGGATTTGCCTATAAATTGCTGGAATCCCAGTATAATAAGGCCCTCGTAACCGTTGAAGCCAACAAGTCGCTGGTTGCGATCGGCAAGGGTCTGTCCAGCGAATTGAAAGAAGTTATTCTCAACGGGGGGGCGGAATATTGGTACGGTTCATTCATCGCCTTCCGCGCCGGTTATATTTACGATCAGGAAGGCGAAGTGAAGACACCGACGCTCGGTTTCGGGTTGGCGTACAAATTATTCCAGTTCGATTTCGCCTATATACCTTCGAGCGATAATGTCCCGCTGGCCAATACCATGAGATTTTCACTTTCAATCGATTTATAGGACAGAGACAAACCGAGAATTTATGGCTGGATTAAAATTCGGAATAGGATTCCTTCTTTCGCTGACGGCGGCGGCGCTTATATGCCATCCGGTCGGGGCGAATGACGGCAAGATATTGCGGCCGCTTTCGACGGAAAAGAAGCAGATTGAGGACAAGAACCAACCGGTCGTGCAGGGCGGATTTCATTCGATGAGTTCGCCAAGAAATATTCTCAAGCTCGAACGGGACAAGCCGTGGTCGCTTCCCAAGTTGGCGTCGACGGGGGCGGTTTTGCATGCCGATACTTTAAGAATTCTTGCCCTGCGATTTGATTTTCGGTATGAAAACCCCGACGACCCCAATACGACGGGGCGCGGTCGGTTTGATATGCGCGATACTCTGACATTTTTCCAGGAGGAGGGGTTTATGATCGATCCCTCTCCTCATGTTAAGGCTTACTTTGAGAAGCATATCGAAGCGCTCAACATTTATTATTCAATCGTCTCGGAGGGGAAGATTGCCGTGGTCGGCAAGGTTTACCCCGAGGAGAGCGATTCGGTTTATCATTTGCCGCATACTATGGGTTACTACGGTTCACAGGGAGCGAATAAATCGTTCGGTCTGGAGGAATTCGCCCATGATGCTATCAGGCTGGTGGATTCGGCCGAACCCTCGATAAATTTTGCGGACTACGATACATACTTATTATTCCATGCCGGTTCGGACAGGCAGAATGATATTGGTTTTCCTCCGACCCCGTCCGATTTTTTTACCGGCAATGTTTTTTTGGGCGACGCGGAATTGGTTCCGGTCGATAACGGGGGTGATACGGTCAAGGACGTCATGATCATGCCGGAGACAGCCTCGCAGGATAATCGCGCCACGGCCCTGAATGCGGTGATGGCGCACGAGTATGGGCATCAACTGGGTCTGGCCGATCTTTACAGCACGAGCAATTTTATGACTCAGGTGGGCGATTTCTCGCTGATGGATAATAACGGCTTCGGGACGGGGGTGGATTTCGGGTTCGTTGTCGGTCGAGTATTCGGCACCATGCCGGTTTATCCCGACGCATGGTCGCGGGCATATCTCGGGTTTGTGACGCCGGTCGTTTATCATCAGGGGTCGGACATTCAGCTGGTAGCGGCGGAGATGGCAAAGAGCGGAATCAAGGTCGCCAAGGTTCCGATATCGGAATTTGAATATTATCTGCTGGAAAACAGGCAGGTTGAAATCGATGGGGTCCCGACCGCTCTGCTTGCCGATTCGGCGACTTCTGTTATTCTGGGGCCTATAAATCCTAACACCCGGCAGTTCAGCCGCGAATATGATTTCTTGCTTCCGGGCTCAGGCATAATTATCTGGCACGTTGATGAACGGGTGGCCGCTATGGATTGGAACGGCGACGGATATAATAATTTCCTACAGAATATGCTTCAGGTTAACCCGACGCATCGTTTCCTTGAAATCATGGAAGCGGACGGGCTGGTCGATTTCGGGGGGATTTATTATTCCGGTTTCGGGTCACAGCAAGATATGTATTACGCCGGAAATAATTCCTCTTTCACGCCGAACACCAATCCGGCGTCAATAGGGTATTATGGGATTAACAGTCATATTCGCATTACCGGCATATCGTCGTCTGATACGCTGATGTCTTTTAATGTCGAAAGCGAGCTGGCTTCAGTGGGATTTCCTCGGCGGGCAGGGTATCCGGCATTTGGGCTGTCGCCCGTGGTTGCGGATCTGGATAATAACGGTGTCGATGAAATTCTAACCGCCGCAAATAGAAATCTGATAGTTATGAACGAGGACGGATCTGACTATACGCCTCTTTTACCGGTGTATATCGATACGGCCTATTCCATGAGCGGCAAGACCGCCGATACGGTTCCTCTTTTCGCGAGAGTTGAGTATTCCATCACGGCCGGGCCGGTGGTGGGAGATTTCGGGAAGGGGCCCGATTCGCTGAGAGTTGCGATCGGAGCGGGAAATTTTGTTTTTGTATTCAGCAACAAGGATGAATTCATGATCGGGGAGGGGAGACTGCTTCACAAGGTCCCGTTCTCCGGAGATATACTTTCTTTAATATTTGATGACAGAATAATCGCGGCGGAGAGCAATCGGCAGGCGGGATATATCCGGCTATACTATATCGACTCTCTCGGGCTCAAAACGCCCGCTTCGCCCCAGATCAACCAGCCGGATTTGTACGGTATGGTAAAGCTTGATTACGGCATAGCCATGATCGCCGGAGACACGAACGATGTCAGAATTTATTTCGTCAGCAGTTCCGGCGATACTATTTCTTACGATTTGGGAGGCAAATATTTTTACGGTCCGGTGGCGGCCGATCTCAACCGAGATAATGCGCCGGAGATAATTGTCGCGACGCCGGGCGGCGAAATTAAAGCAGTCACAATTGACTATGCGAAGTCGCCCGCGAGCCCCTATGTCCTTTATAATCATCGCGATTTGCAGGATTCGATATATGCAAATATTGTCGTCGCCGATGTCGATGATGATGGTTATCCCGATATAATCGCCGGGGGAAAGAATAAAATCGAAGCGCTGGACAGGAATTTTGTATTCCTGACTGATTTTCCGATCACGATCGATAGAACATTTCCGGACGATTATGTCATATCCTCGCCGGTCGTGGCTGATATCAACGGTGATAAGCATCAAGATATAGTTGTCCTGACTAGCAACGGAAACTGCTATGCATTCGGACCGGAACTTTTGTATGGATTTCCTCTGGCGGCAGGCGGAGTGGGGGTGGGGTCTCCTCTGGTTTATAAGAAAAGCAATGGGGGAGCCCTTGGATTCCTGGGAGTCGACGGATGGTTTTATTCTTATGATTTCTCGTTTGATTCCCTGGCCGCCGACTGGCCGATGGGTGGAGGAAATGCGAGGGGGACATTTTACTTGCCGACGCAGAAACTGGGACCTCCGAAGGTCTTCTCGGATAAGTTTCCTACCGGCGAATTTTACTGCTACCCTAATCCATCACTTGACGGTAAGACGACAATCAGGTATTTTCTGGGTGACAATGCCCGACTGACAATGACATTTTATGATTTTTCGGGCGCAGAGGTTGATAAGTTGGAATTGAGCGGCCAACTGGGAGTCAATGAAAAGATGTGGGATGGTTCCTCGTTGCCGACCGGCGTGTACAGATGTCTTCTTAAGGCAGAATTCGGGAGTGATACCAGGAGCGCTTTCACTGATATCGCAATTGTGAAATAAGAAAGGAATTATAGATGAAAAGAGTACCACTTCTGGTTGTGTTTCTGCTGAGCATCGGCTGTATTGCGGTATCGGCGATGAGTTTGAATCCCACTCGAATCGATTTAGGAGTCCAATCCGTCAGATTCGGCGCGGATCAATATATAGCTTCATATTTGAAAGCCGACCAGCCTGACGAATTCGGAAATGACACGACCAAAGATAAGACTATTTATGAATATGATTACAGATCTCCGAAGAGGGCTTTTATATATTCACTGATTATTCCCGGCTGGGGTCAGAAATACGCCGGTTCGACTTTATTAAAGCCGATATTTTTCCTGGGCGTCGAAGCGGCGTCGTGGGGACTTTATTTTAAGTATCATGGCGACGGCAACAAGAAGACGACGGAATTTCAAAATTACGCCAATCAACACTGGATAGAAGGCAGTAAAGACAGCCCCGACGCCAATTCCTATAGAGGATGGCTGATCAGTCAGGATACTACCGGGCACACGACCTCTGATTCTGTTTTTACCGAGCATCTACCGGGCACCAAAAGTCAGCAATACTATGAAATGATCGGGAAATACGACCAGTTTCGGGGGGGTTGGGATGATTATTGGGATGATACTCTGGTGTTCAACACCCCTCATAGAAATTATTACAACGGGCTTCGCGGCAAAGCTAATGATCTTCTCAACAAGAGCAATTCCTTCCTGGTTGTATCGCTGGCCAATCATTTATTGTCGGCGTTTGACGCCATGCTCTCGGCGTCCAGGCATAATAGAAATCAGTCGGGAGACAGCTGGTTGATGATTAATGCGGAGATGAGGAAATATTCGGCCACTGAGGAAATTCCAATCTTGAGATTTTCATACAGGTTTTGAGTGAACGTATGACAGGCAAGAGTTTTAAACATCTATTCTATTTTCTTCTGGGCGCAGTCGTGCTCTGGTCAATGGCATCGGGTTCTACTCTTGCACCCCGACCCTCGCCCCTTGACCTTCCGGTGAAGCATGCATTATTAAATGAATCCCGCGATTTTGGCGGGAGTGACCAGCAAAAAGAGAAGAAAGCAACCACCCACGGTCTGTCGAAGACGAAAGCAGTCGCGTTGTCTTTGTTGCTTCCCGGCGCGGGGCAATATTATGCAGGAGCAAAGGGAAGAGCCGAGGTTTTCATTGGCGCGGAAGTGGCAGTCTGGGCCGGCGTTCTGGCGTTCCATACTTACGGCAACTGGAAGGAAGATGATTATATTCGATATGCCGAGCGTCATGCAGGTATCGACCCATCGGGGAAAAATGATGATTTCTACAAGAATCTGACGTTCTATAATAATCGCGAGGATTATAACACAGCCGGACGAATTATAAATCCGACGGCGCCGTATTATCCGTACACTCAATCATTCTACTGGCAGTGGGAGAGCGACGATGCCAGAACCACTTATCGTTCGATAAGAAATTCCAGCAAGACAGCCTTCAGGAAAGCAACCTTCATGATCGGAATGGCGGTTTTCAACAGAATAATCGCCGGGATTGACAGTTTCAGGATTGTCAGCAGGATGGCTCAGCAGACTGAGCAGGAAAACGAATTTTCAAAAGTTGACGACACTAAGATAAAGGTCAAATTTAACGCCAATCCCTTCAGCCGCAATCCGAGCATAGCGCTGAAGCTTCTTCGACAGTTTTAAGATATCTCTCAGAATCAAAACGAACGGGCAGATGTGGGCATCTGCCGCGCACAAGAAAAATGGCAGTCGGGTCATGCCTCGGCGCAAGCCGAGGCATGACCCGACGCAACATAAAAGATAGATTTTTGCGGGACGCGTTGTTGACAGATACGGTCTGCAGTCTTATAGTGGCGTCGTGCAAAAACTGTTCGGCGTATTATCCCTGGTTCGAATTCATAATTGCCTGATTGCCGGGGCGGGAGTCTGGATTGGCGGGTATATATGCAGCAGGACATTTTATGATTCATCTATATTTTTGCCCGCGCTGGCAATCGGATTGATATGCGGGGCAGGGAATGCGTTCAACGATTATTGCGATATTGAGATCGACAGGATTAATCGCCCGTCTCGGCCTCTGCCTTCAGGAGTAGCGCCATCATGGCTGGCAATATTCATATTTCTTACTTTTAATATTTTTGCAGTAATACTGGCGTCGTTTTGCGGAATCAGGATTTTGATCCCGGCGATAGTCTACATAGCGGCGCTGCTGGCTTATAATTTGTGGCTCAAGCGAATTGCTTTTGTTGGGAATTTGCTGGTGGCGATTTTGGGAGGGGGAGCGTTTTTGGTCGGTGGACTGGCTGTATGCCCGGAATCGATAGGGGCTGTTCCGGGGCCTCTGGTTCCGGCCATCTTTGCCTTTCTCTTTCATTTTGGACGCGAAATACTGAAGGATATAGCGGACCATAGGGGAGACAAGGAATTTGGACGCAAGACAGTGCCTGAGATAATGTCATTGAAGTGGGGAATGTCGATAGTCGCTTCCATCTATGCCGTATTGATAGTCCTGACGGTCATTTCAGTCTTTTATCATTGGTTTCATATTGGCTACGCAATCGTGGTTTTGGTTTTTGTCGATTTGCCGCTGGCGGGCTTGCTTGGGTATCTCTTGATTTCACAATCTATTGACAAATATAGCCTTGCGGGACGCTATTTAAAGTATTTGATGATCCCCGGGCTAATTGCCTTTGCGCTGAGTTAGATTCATTTTTTTTGCAACCTATAAAAGAGATCAAGGTATAATTCAGAGTCAACTTGTTGAGTATAACAGAATTGACAAATAGGAAACTTTTGCTATTTTTGTGCCTTGCTAAATAGGGATAACATCTTGAATAAAAGCATAATGCTTCCTTTTTTCGTTGCGGCGTTCATGTTCCTCCAATTTGGCACGGCGTCGGGGGAGGAGATTTCGTTATCGGCGCATCTCGATAAAACCGAGATGCCTTTCGAATCCACGGCAGAGCTGAGTCTTGAGGTCAAATGGCAGGGTGGGATTGAAAGGTATGCATTTGAAATATTGCCCCTGCCGACAACTCATGGACTGAAGCCGCTGGGAACTACATCATCGATATCCAGTCGCAAGGAAAACGGTTTGGATTATACGACGAGGACTTTCAAGTATACTCTCAAACCAATGATGGCCGGGACGGGTGTTATTGAGCCGATTGTTCTGAAATATGTAGCGATGCCTGATTCGATCCCGGGGGAGTTGACCAGTCAGCAGTTTCAAATATCGATCGCTCAGCCGATCCCACGCGAGAAGAAATTGAGTTTGCCGTTCATAATATTTTTGTTGGCCCTCGTTCTGGCGGTTTCATTAGGAGCCGCATATTTCATTGTGATTCGGATGCGGAAAAAGATCCCGAAGGAACCTGTCAGAACCCCGGAGCAGATTTTTTTGGAAGAGCTTGCGGTGGTTAAGAAGGAATCGCAGTCGGAGAGGAAATTATTCTTCACTCGCTTGTATAAGCTCTTAATCGGATATATGGGAAAGAAATATGGCATGGAATTAACGGGCAGAGCAACATCGGATATTCTTACTGAAATAGATAAAGCGGAAATTCCGCTGGAAGCTAAGGGACAATTGAGCCAGTGGCTGTCGTTGGCTGACAAGGAAAAGTATGCGCCATCAGGGGGAGCGCCGGGGGATATCATAAGACTTGTGACTGATCTTGAAAATTATTTTATGAAGACAAAATAGCCAATTTGCGGAGGCAAAATGAATAAAGACATCGAACAGATTCAGGCGATCGTTGAAAAAGAATCGGTTTTCGTGCAGAAGCTGACTTCACAAATAAGTTCGGTTATTGTCGGTCAGAAATATATGGTGGAGAGGCTTCTGATCGGGCTTCTCGGGGACGGGCATATTTTGCTGGAAGGTGTCCCGGGGCTGGCCAAGACGCTATCCATCAAGACCCTTTCGGATGCAATCGATACCAAATTTCGGCGGATTCAGTTTACGCCTGATCTTCTTCCGGCGGATCTGATCGGGACGATGATATATAATCCTCAAAAAGGGGATTTCAGTGTCAAGAAGGGGCCGGTATTTTCCAATATCATTCTGGCGGACGAAATCAACCGTGCTCCAGCGAAGGTGCAATCGGCTCTGCTGGAGGCAATGCAGGAGCGTCAGGTGACAATCGGGGATAGTACGTATAAGCTTGACGAACCGTTTCTGGTGATGGCGACGCAGAATCCGATCGAGCAGGAGGGGACTTACCCGTTGCCTGAGGCGCAGGTTGACCGTTTCATGCTCAAACTGAGAATAACTTATCCGACTCCGGCTGAGGAGCGGGAGATCATGGACAGGATGACGGTCGGGAAGCCGATAAAGGTTGAGAAGGTTATCACGCCGGCGGATATTATGAAAGCAAGACAGGTAATTTCGGAAATTTACGTTGATGATAAGGTGAAGGAATATATTATCAATATTGTCTTCGCGACCCGCGAGCCGGAGAAATACGGGCTGGCGGAAATTAAGAATTTGATAGCGTATGGTGCGTCGCCACGGGCGACAATTTACTTGAATGTCGCCGCCAAGGCGCATGCTTTCCTGCGGGGACGGGGATATATCACTCCGGAAGATATTAAGGCAATCGGGCCTGATGTACTCAGGCATCGGCTAATTGTCACGTATGAAGCCGAGGCGGAAGAGAAGACATCGGATGAGATAGTCAAAAAGGTATTCGATACGATTGAAGTGCCTTGATTCTTCGAATCGCTTATGGAACAGAAGGATATATTTAAGAATATTCGGCGGATTGAAATTCGCACCAAGCGGCTCGTGAACGACCTCTTTTCGGGAGAGTATCATTCGACGTTCAAGGGGCATGGTATCGAATTTGAAGAAGTGCGGCAGTACCTTCCGGGCGATGATATACGCCTGATCGACTGGAATGTGACGGCCCGCACCGGATATCCTCATATCAAGAAATTCAGGGAAGAGCGTGAGCTATCGGTGATATTTCTGGTGGATATGTCGTCGTCGGGATTTTTCGGAACGCGGGAGCGTTTCAAAGAAGAAACCGCCGCCGAGCTTTGCGCGGTGCTGGCCTTTTCGGCGATCAAGAACAACGATAAAGTCGGGATGATAATTTTCACCGATCGGATAGAGAAATTTGTTCCGCCTAAAAAGGGAAAGGCTCATGTTCTGCGCATGATAAGGGAGATACTTTATTTCAAGCCGGTGGGGACAGGTACGAGTATCTCGGCGGCTCTGGAATATTTCAACCGGGTGATCAAGAAGAAATCGGTTGTCTTTCTGATTTCCGATTTTTTGTCCGAGGATTATATCAAGCCGCTCCAGATCGCCAATAGGAAGCATGATATTATCGCCATGAAGATTTCCGATCCGAGGGAGCTGAGTTTCGAGGATGTCGGTCTGATCGAACTTGAGGATGCCGAGACCGGAGAAGTGATGGTTATCGATACGGGGTCGCAGGAGTTCCGTCTGGACTTCGCGCAAAAAGCTGAGGCGGATAATTACGGACTGCGGCGTTCGTTCAAATTGATCAATCTCGATTTTATCCAGATTATTACCAATCAATCGTATATCGTGCCGCTGATTAATTTTTTCAAACTGCGTGAGAAGAGACATTAGGTATGAATGCGGGGAATAGCATCAAGGGGAACGGACTTTTATCATGGGTCAGTCTGGTAATCTCGATAGCGACCCTGGTACTGGTTGGTTATGCGCTATATGGCAGGACGGGCGGAGATAAGGATTATAAAACCGAAAAGAGTTTGGCCGGGGAGTTGGCTGATAATAATCTTTTTAAGGCGTCGGTGGATGAATACAAGAAGATACTGAATGATCGCACGATTGATCCTGTTGCTGCGGCAAATGTAAATTATCTGATAGGTAAGACCTATTTTGAAAATATGTCCGACTACGAGAATGCCGCGGCGTACTATGTCAGGGCACGGGCGCTGAATCCCAAAGGAAGTTTCTACGATGAAGCCGGGAAGAATCTGATTACCTGTCTGGAGAAGATGGGGCGGATGGTCGACGCCAAGCGCGAGCTGGATCGGGCGGTCAATCTTGATTCGGTGAAGGCATCGGAAAAAGGGGAGACGGTTCTTGCCAGAGTGGGGGAGACGCCGATATTCCTGACCGATCTTAACGAAGCAATACAGAGCCTTCCCCCGGAGATGCAGAAAAAATATCTGGATCGAAGCGGGAAGATAGAGATGCTCAATCAGATGGTCGGCATGGAATTGATGTACAAAGCCGCCATCCGCGAAGGGTACGATAGGGAACCGGATATCGCCAGAAAACGGAAGCAGATAGAAAAGCAATTGCTGGTGGAAAAATATCTGGTCGATAAGGCTCTCCCGCAGGTAAACATCGATACGGTTGACGTCCGAAATTACTATCTGGCCAACAGGAAGGATAAGTATGGCGACAAGGCGTACGATGAAGTGAAGGCAACGGTAATGATGGATTACCAGAAGGGGAAATCGCAGAAGGTTTTCGCCGACTATATTTCGAAGCTGGCGGCTTTAGAGAAAGTGCAAGTATTCGAAGAGAATGTGCGATGAGATATGACCAAAGGGCATAGAAATATTCTGGCAGGCTTACTGGTGTTTCATCTGGCGGTACTGGTCGTGTATGCGATGGTCAGAATTGTCGGGGGGGACGAGGGTGTTTATTTTGCGGCCGCCCATCAGGTAGGATTGGGCAAAGCGCTTTATTCGGATTTCTTCTATTCGCAAATGCCTCTTCTGCCGACCATATTTTCCCCGCTGGCGGTTCAGGGATGGAATTCATTCTGGATTTTGCGGGGTTTTGCGGTCATGGCCGGTTTTCTGTCGGCAATATTTCTATTTAGTATAACACGGAAGCTGACCCAAAAAGTGGAAATTGCTCTGATATCGCTCGGACTTTATGTATTCTCCGGCCTGATCTTATCGATGCATACGATTTTCGAATCGCCCGTTTTTGCGCATTGCTTAAGTCTGGCGGCATTCCTGGTCTGGATGAAGTTTCGAGAGCGGAGAAATATCGGCTATTTGATTGCTCTGGGGTTATTGCTAAGTGCGCTGATAAATTTGCGGGCGACATATGCAATATTATTGCCACTTTATTTATGGTCGGTGATAGCGCTGACTATCGGGAAAAGACTGAAAGGATTGGCGTTGTTCGCGCTATCAATGATTCCCCCGGCCGTGCCGACTTTGTTGGCAGCGCTGGCATCACCGGGACATTTCTTTTTCGATAACTATACATTTCAGATATACAGGGAATCGGACAGAAGCTTCGCGTATTTTATTTCCAGTAAGACGACGGCATTATTCCGGACAATTATAGATCCGCACTTACTTATAATTATTATTCTGACGATCGCAGGGATTATTTATTTGATCAAAAGCAGGCGGCTGGCATCGTTGAGCGACATGGTGCAGAAACCGGAAGGGATGGCATTGGGTAGTTTGGTTTTGATTGCTTTCAGTTATCTATTCCCTCATCCGATGCTCAGACACTATTTCGAGCAATTCATGGCTTTTGCTATAATAATTATTGCTCTAAACATGGAAGTTTTGTGGGAGAAATTAAACAGGGCGGTAGTTCCAATACGCAGGAACCTGATCCTCGCCTTGATTTCGTTTATTTATATTATTTCGCTTATTCCCTATGTCGCGATTGATATTTTCGCGGTCCGCGAGCGGGAGCGATGGCGTCTTCTGTCGGAAGTGAAAAAAGTCACGGGCAAGATGCTCGAACTGGCCGGGCCGAGTGGTGTAGTGCTTTCGGAGTGGCCGCTATATCCGTTCCTGACCTGTCAACCGGTCTTGCCTTATACGGAGATAATCACATTTCAATGGTCGATGCCGCTCGACCATGCCGGGTTCATGAAATATAAATTGTGCGACAGCACTTATCTCAGAGAAGCGATTGAGAATAGAACTCCTTCCGCGGTTGTTACTGTTTTCAAGACGCCGTCATATTACGCGGAGGCATTGGATGCAGGGTATGATGAGTCGTTGAAGTCGGACGCGATAACGGTTTATAGTCGAAAATGAAGAACTGCGTGTACATAATAATATTGTGGATCGGCATGGTCGCATTAGTCAGCGCGGCGAATGAATCTCCCGATACGGTCAGTTCCGCGCCGGGAATAACGATCGAGACGGCGGTCGATAAGTCCGAGATTTATATCGGTGATCTTGTCAACTATCGTCTGACTATAATTCATGATTCCAGCATCACGCTCACCCCGCCGCCGATCGGAGCCAATCTTGGCGCCTTTGATGTTAAGGATTATCAGACTGACGAATCCACGAAACTCAAAGATGGCAGAATCAAAATTGAGAGCCGCTTTGTGCTGACTACTTTCACGACCGGCGATTATATTATTCCTCCGATTCCGGTTAAATTCACGCTCCCTGACAGTACGACCAAGTATTTGATATCAGAGCCGACGCCGATCAAAGTAAAATCACTTCTGGCGGAGTCCGCCGATTCGACCAATATCCGTGATATCAAAGGGCCGATTGAATTCAAAACCAGCAAGGCGATTTATTATTATCTGGGGGGGCTTGCTGTTGTCATACTGGCAATAGCGGGGTATTTCTACTGGCGGGCGAAGAAGCGAGGGATGCTGTCCGGGGAGCCGATTGATTTGCGGAAACCATGGGAGATTGCGTACGAGGAACTGGCGCTCCTGAAAGTAAAAAATTATCTGAGCGAAGGGAATTTCAAGCAGTTCTATGTGGAACTTACTGAGATCGTTCGCGCTTATCTGGGGCGTATTTATGGCATCCCGGTGCTGGATATGACTACCGAGGAGTTTCTCGATTGTATCGCCGAGGGAGACATAACCGAAGAGCTATTTAATCGGTTGAAGGAATTTCTCAATTTTGCCGATCTGGTGAAATTTGCCAAACTTGTTCCGGAGCCGGAAAAGATTGAAGTTGATTTCGGCGAGGCGGCGGGAATCATAGAATATGTCAGGCAGGCTGAGATGGCGCGCATAGCGGAAGCTGAGACGGCTTCGGTTTCGGAGATGAGGGAAGCCAATGTTTAGATTCGCCGGATTTCATATCACGCTTTTCGATAAAGATATCGCCATTTCCGCGCTGGTAATATTTCTGGCAAGCGCCGTCATATTATGCCTGATGGGATATTATTATATAAGAAGAAGGCGTTTTCAATCGGCTTCAATCAGATACAGCGATTTAAAAATAGTCAGGCGTTCGGCCAAAACCGGCAAACAGAGATTCCGTTTTCTGTTATCGGTTCTGAGGATTTTCGCCATCGCGTTATTAATAGTCGCCTTTGCTAGGCCGCAGGCAGGTACGGAAAATCGCGAGGTAACTTCGGAAGGTATAGATATCATGCTGGCGCTCGATATATCCGGTTCTATGCGGGCCGAGGATTTCAAACCTCAAAATCGTCTGTATGTAGCGAAGGAGG
This sequence comes from uncultured candidate division Zixibacteria bacterium, assembly GCA_963813655.1. Classification (GTDB taxonomy): domain Bacteria; phylum Zixibacteria; class MSB-5A5; order GN15; family PGXB01; genus CAWEZN01. The sequence goes on from CAWEZN010000011.1 coordinate 663,886, forward strand.
AAATCAGGAAATTCGTGTCCAAGCGCGCCAGCGATCGAATCGGCCTGGTAGTTTTTTCGCAGTCGTCATTCACGCAGTGCCCTCTGACGCTTGATTATGGCATCCTCCTGAATTTTCTTGATCAGGTGAAATTCGGGATGATAAAGGACGGCACAGCGATCGGGATGGCGCTGGCTAATTGCATCAACCGATTGAGGGAGTCGCCATCGAAGACGAAAGTAATTATCTTATTGACTGACGGTGTCAATAATGCCGGGGAAATAGATCCGCTCACGGCGGCCGGTATCGCCAAGACTATGGGAGTGAGAATATACACGATCGGAGTCGGCAAGCCGGGGAATGCTATGTATCCGGTGGATGATCCGATTTTCGGGAAGCGGTATGTATATCTTCCCAATGAAATCGATGAAGAAGTCTTGAGTCAAATCGCCGATAAGACCGGCGGCAAGTACTTTCGGGCTCGCTCAGAGAAAGAGCTGGAGCAGATTTACAGCGAGATCGACAAGCTGGAAAAGACCAAAGTCAAAGTGAATGAATATGTTCAGTACAAGGAACTATTTCCGCCCTTCGCTTATCTGGGCTTTATATTTTTGATGCTGGAAATGGTTCTCGGACAGACCATTTTCAGGAAGATTCCGTGAGGTAGACGGCAGTTATGCGATTTGGTTCACCTGAAAATCTTATTCTCCTGATACTGGTAGTTCTTCTGGGGATCTTTTATCTATGGGTCATAAGCCGAAAGAAAAAGCTTCTGGCCCGGTTCGGCGATCTGTTCCTGGTGATGAAAAACGCTCCGCAGATTTCCTTTGCCCGACAGGGGGGGAAGGCGGCGCTTCTTCTTGTCGGAGTTTTATTTCTGGTATTGACCCTCTCCCAGCTTCAATGCGGAACTCATATGGAGATGATGAAGCGGGAAGGGATAGATATTATCATCGCCATTGATGTTTCCAATTCGATGCTGGCGGAAGATATGAAACCGAGTCGGATTTCGAAAGCCCGGCAGGAAGTGCGCGGAATAATCGATCGTTTGAAGGGGGACAGAATCGGATTGGTGGCTTTCGCGGGTGAAGCTTTTGTACAGTGCCCTCTGACGCTCGATTATTCGGCGGCACAGATATTTCTCGATATAATAGATGTCGGATTGGTTCCGAAACAGGGAACCGCTATCGGCGATGCGATCAGGGTGGCCGACGGGGCATTCGAGAAGCAGGAAAAAAAGCACAAGGTGCTTTTGCTTTTGACGGATGGTGAAGATCATAATTCGGATCCTCTGGGCGCCGCCGATGAAGCCAGAGAGGAAGGGGTAAAGATTTATACTATCGGGATAGGTTCCTCCGCAGGTGAGCCGATTCCGATAACGGATCGCACCGGGGCGAAGGTGGGGTATAAGAAAGATCAGAATGGGGAAGTGGTGATCACCAAGGCGGATGAAGTGACACTTCAGAAGATTGCCCTGACAACCGGGGGAAAATATTATCATTCCACAGCGGGCGAAATGGAACTGGATAAAGTTTACGATGAAATCAGCAAAATGGAAAAGAAGGAGCTTGAAGGAAGGCTCTTGATGCAATATGAAGATCGGTTTCAATATCCGTTGATATTGGCTATATTCCTGATTGTTATAGAATTCTTTGTATCGGAAAAAAAGAAGGTAAGAAACGTAGAATAGAGTATGAAAATTAGATTTTCAGTATATCTGGTTTTGTTGATTTTGCCGGCGTTAGTCGCGCACGCGGACTCTTTCAACGGCACTGTAAAGGCAGGTAATACGGCTTTCAAAGAAGGGAATTACAGCAAGGCGCTAGAGTTTTACCATCAGGCAGAGGCGGATCGCCCGGAATTGCCGGAGCTTCAGTATAATATCGGCAGCGCTCTTTATAAGGAAGGGAAATACGAAGAAGCGGCGGCGAAGCTTGAGAAATCATTTGTGACGGAAGATGTCAAGTATGAGGCGATGGGGCAGTATAACCTTGGGAATGTCTATTTCAAATCGGGCGATTACCAGAAGGCGATTCAGACGTATCAGAAGTCGCTGGAATTATCGCCTAATGATATCGATGCCAAATATAATCTGGAACTGGCCAGAAAGATGCTGAAGGAACAACTGAAGCCGCAACAGCAACAGGACCAGAAACAGAATCAACAGCAGCAGCAAAAGCAGCAACAACAACAGCAGCAGAAAGACCAGCAAAAACAGCAGGACCAGAAGAAGGATCAGCCGGAAGAGGATAAGCAAAATCAACAGGATCAGCCGAACCAGCAGGACAAGGATAAGCAGAAACAGCAGCAGCAACAACAGCAGGTTGACAAAAATCAGATGAGCAAAGAGGACGCTGAACGAATACTCAATGCGCTGAAAGATGATGAGAAGGAAACTCAGAAGGAAGTACATCAGGTGCAGATGCCGGCGGCAGGTCAGGGGATAGATTGGTAATGCGATTTCTGGGGTTAAGCTTAATCGTCGGCATGCTCCTGCCCATAAATATTCTGGCGCAGGACAATATATCTTTACGGATGGAGATGAGTCGGGATACGATAGATATATCCCAGCAGGCGGTGCTGACTATATCGGTCTCGGGAGCGAAACAGGATATCCCGGCGCCGGAGCTTCCTGACCTATCGATGTTCAATGTCTATTCGCAAGGAACATCAACGAATATATCGATCGTCAACGGGAAGATGCAGACATCATACACATATCAATATCTCCTCCAGCCGAAAAAAGCGGGGATATTTCCGATCAGTGCGGCGTCGATAGTCTATAATCGCGGAAAATATTTATCGAATGAACTTGCCCTCACGGTGATCGATTCCGACGCCAATCGGCGGGTGCCTCGCTCGCTAAAAGAAGAAGGAGTCACGACCTCCGGCGAGGAAAGGGATATGTTTCTGACGTCCGAAGTGGACAAAAAATCGGCTTTTGTAAATGAGCAGATAACGCTCAGGCTCAAATTCTATCACGCCGTTCAATTATATTCCCAGCCGGAATATACGGCTCCCCAGACGACGGATTTTTGGAGCGATATGCTGGAACCGCAGAAGACATATTTCGATACGGTTAACGGGAGGAGGTATCGAGTCATCGAGATAGCCACCGCCCTCTTTCCGACCCGGTCCGGTGATCTGACTATCGGACCGGCCATGCTGACGGCCTCGATTGCATCGAGAAGGACCCCCAATCGGAAGGATCCTTTTTCGGTCTTTGACGATTTCTTCGGTCAGGCGGAGTCACAGACGGTGCGTTCCCGACCGATAACAGTCAAGATTCTGCCGCTGCCGGAAGAAAATAGACCGACCAATTTCACCGGGACGGTGGGGAATTTTTCAATTGAGGCCTCTCCGGATAAGACGAACGTCGATATGAATCAGCCGGTGACTGTGACATATAAAATAGACGGGACGGGGAATATCAAGACGGTGGCGGAACCGAATATCGGCGATTTGACGGATTTCCGGATTTATCGGGCCTCAACGGATGAGAAAGATTTCGAAGATCAACGGAATGGTCGGCGGGACCAAAATATTCGAGGAAGTTTATATCCCCAAGAGGGCGGGTCGAATGACGATCCCGCCGGTGAAGCTTGATTTTTTTGACCCGGGCACGAAGAAATACAAAAGCATAGCCTCAAATGCGGTTCAATTGGATGTCAAGCCAGCCGCGGGGGGAGACTTGGCAGGGACGTCTCTTCAGACGGTACAGGGGCTGGTAGTGGCCTCTAATGCCAAGGATATCAGGTATATCAAGACCGAATCGGGCGGCCTTGAACACAAACAACAACTTATACTTTTTACTCCGCTCTACCTGTTTCTGAACGGGATCCCGGTTCTGGCTCTTTGTGTTATCTGGGTCAATTCCAAACGCCGGGAAAAATATGCCACTGATATAGGGTTCGCCCGTTCGCGGGCCGCCAAGAAACTGGCCAGAAAACATCTTTCCGTGGCGAGTAAAATAGCCGCTCCGGAGCATAGCGCTCAATTTTATGCCGAGATTAGAAGAGCGATGTTTTCCTATGTAGCTAACAAAATGAATATTTCGCCACATGGCATGACCGGCGATGTTCTTCTTGATATCCTGAAAGATTCGGGATTTGCCGAAACGCTTATCAGCAAGACCGGCGAGCTTCTCAAGAACGCCGATTTTGCCCAGTATTCATCGGCTGCCGTCTCTCGTGACAGAATCTTACAATCTCTGCGCGAGGCGGAGGAGCTTCTTATCAGGCTCGAGGAGACCAAGATTGTTTAGTCGGGCAAGTCTTATTTTTATTGCGGCGCTTTTCTTATTTGCCGCTCCGAGCGTCATGGGAATCAATGCTGACTCGCTATTCGCTGCCGGGAGTAAGCTGTATGAATCGAAGGATTATCCGGCGGCGCGAGAAACCTATCAAAGGCTGGAACAGTATAATTACATCTCAGCCCCCCTATATTTTAATATCGGCAATTGCTATTTCAAGGAAGGGAAACTGGGGTATTCCATTCTATATTACCTGCGTGCCCGCAGACTTGATCCCATCGACGATGATATAAAAAATAATCTTTCCTTTGCCCGCCAGTTCCTGTCGACCAATCTGGAAGGGGTCACAATTAATCCGGTGACGACGTTCCTGGAGACCATTACGGCCCCATTCACTCTCAACGGGATAGCCTGGATTTCTTCCCTTTTATTTATTGCCCTGATCCTTTTCCTCTGCGCCGTGATTCAGTTTCAGCTGCGCGGCGGCCTGATTAGGATTGCGGGATATTCAATACTGGCTCTGCTGATCATTTTTTCCGGCATGACAACATTTAAGTATAGAACCGAGTATCTAACGCATCGGGGGGTCATAGTCGCTCAAGAGGCGCAGGTTTACAGCGGCCCGGGAGAAGATAATGACCTTGAATTTGTCGCGGCTCAGGGGCTAACATTCGACATCGAGAATTCTCTGGAAAAATACTATCTGGTCACTTTTGCCAACAAGCGCAAGGGGTGGATAAGTAAAGATAGTGTCGAAGTCATTTAATCGGCGCGGAGTCAACCGGTGTTTTTGATTGACATACCGCGGCCGAATCTCTATAATTTTTCAAGCCGGTTTGCCGCCTCGGGCGGAATTAATTTTTGAGGAGTAATGCTTTCTATCTTTAAGAAAAAGCATTTCTGGGGAATTCTGATAGCCACTATCCTTCTGGGTTACTGCCTCAAGGATATTCGGTTGCATAACATGAGAGAGCTCTTCTTTCGTGTGGATTTCTATTATCTGATTCCAACCATAATAATAGAATTTTTAATGATAATTTTCAGGGCTCTGAGGTGGCGGACAATCGTCGAAAAGACAAAGAGGATCGGCGTTTTGCGGATTGTGCCGCTATATTCCGCCGGTCAGGTGCTCAATATCGTTCTGCCGGCGCTGACCGGCCAGGTAGGAAGGCTTCTTCTTTTTTCAAAGAAAGAAAATCTCTCCAAGTCGTATGTTTTCTCGACAATTGTGATTGAGATTCTATTTGACGCCATCAGCCTTCTTATTTTCGTGTTTCTGTTATCTATGGTATCGTTTGTCCTTCCCGCCGAATATCGGACGATAAGTTATGCCATTGGAATCGGGACTTTCTCCCTGTTCGCCTTATTGTATCTTATCTTGCATTTTAAGGAAGGAATCGGGCAGATAGGCAGAAAATTAATGCGGGGACGGTGGCCCGGATTATATATCACCTTGAAAAAATTCTCTTATTCATTTACGCGGGGAATCGACCTGCTCCACTCCGGTCAATATTTCCTGCGAACATTATTTTATTCATCGCTCTCCTGGGCGTGTCATGTTTTAGTCATATACTGCCTGTTCAAATCGTTTGGGTTTGATCTGCCGATAGCGTCGGCAGTAGTAGTCATGGTCATCAATACTCTGGCATTGTTGATTCCGATCACTCCGGGGAATGCCGGCACCTTTGAACTGGCGGTTGCGGCCGGACTGATGGCTTTCAAAATAGGTAAGTCCGACGCGGTACTATTCGCGCTGGCGTTGCATATACTGGATCTGATTCCGATCCTTCTGATGGGAGGATTTTTCTTCCGCGCCGAACGTATGACGCTGAAGGAAATCGAGGACGAGGGACAGAAGGAGAAATTCCTCAACCAGGTGGACGAAGCGGAAACGACAGTTTAGGATTCGCCCGCAGGCGTTAATAAAAGTCCCAAGGGCTTACTTGAATATGCGGTTCAGGAGCGGGGAAACTACCAATAGCGTGGTCAGAATTATCAAGACGACTGTGGTCGTCCATCCGACCGCATTCTGAAATTTATTATTGACATATTCGCCCATAATTTTGGGTCGATTAACCATCAGAATCATCGAAATAAGTACGACGGGGAGGAGAATGGCATTAATGACCTGCGACCAGATGGTAATCGTTATGAGCGGTGCATTGGGGATCAGAATAATAATGACGGCAATTACGATTATGCCGGTGAACAGTCCGTAGAATTGAGGGGCTTCTTTCAACTTCTTATTTATTCCGGCCTCAAAGCCAAACGCCTCGCAAACATAAAAGGCGGTTGCCAGAGGAAGGATCGTGGAAGCGAATACCGAGGCGACGAAAAGCCCGAAGGCAAACACCTGCGAGGCGAGCGCACCCGCGAACGGTTTGAGAGCCATAGCGGCATCTTTCGCCTCATTGATAACGACGTTATTCTCGTGCAAGGTGGCGGCACAGGCGACAATTATGAAGAAGGCCACTACGATTGTCGCGATGCACCCGATGATGACATCCCAGAGGGCGAATTTGTATTCCTCGATCTTGATTCTTTTTTCGATGACGGCCGACTGCATGTAGAATTGCATCCATGGAGCGATCGTAGTACCGACAATTCCCAGTATCATACTCAGGTAGGCGCCGTCGAAATGCATGGCAGGCTTTATGAAGCCTTCGCCTACTTTGCTCCAATCCGGTTTGGCCAGCACCGCCGATACGACATATGATAGAAGGCAGATGCTAAAGAAAAGAAATATCCGTTCGGCTATTTTGTAATTTCCTTTCACTACCAATATCCAGACGGCGATTGCCGCCAGCGGGACCGAGATATATTTGCTGACATTGAAGACCGAAAGGCTGCCGGCGACTCCGGCAAATTCGGTGGCGGTGTTGCCGATATCCGCCGCAACCAGTCCCAAAAAGATAAAGAAGGTTATTTTGACCCCGAAATTTTCTCGAATTAGATCCGCCAGCCCCTTGCCGGTGACAATCCCCATCCGGGCGTTCATCTCCTGAACGACGACCAGGACTATGAACGACGGTATCAATGTCCATAGAAGCTTATATCCATAAATGGCCCCGGCAACAGAATAGGTTGTTATTCCGCCGGCGTCATTGTCGACACTTCCGGTTATTATGCCCGGCCCAAGGATGCCGAGAAATAAAAGGAAGTTTCTGGTGAACCCGTTTCCGACAAATCTTTTGAGGTACTCCAGCATGCGATCTACGTCAGACTAATCCCGGATTTCGCTAAAGACCGATTCAAAGGCGTCCTTCATGGTTATGACGCCGTGCATTCTGTTATCATCATCAACGACGGGAAGCAGATGGAAATCGTATTTTATGAAGGTCTGCGCCACGTCTTTGACATCGGTATCAATTCTGGAGGTCACCACCTGGCTTCGCATAAATTCCGATAAAGGCCGATCGGGATCTTCGGTCAGAAGCTGGCGCAGGGTGACAACACCCGCCAGCAGATCGTTATCGTCGAGGATATAAATATAACTAAAAGATTCGGTGCGTTCCGCCTCGGTTTTCAAGCGGTTTAGAACATCACCCGCGGTGGCATGGGGTCGGGCCGAGATAAATTCCGTATTCATTAAGCTTCCGGCGATATCCTCGGAATGCTCGAGCAGTCCTTTGATCTGCTTGACTTCGTCCTGAGGGAGAATCCTGAATAAGGAGTGGACCAGCTTCTTAGGGAGATCGGCCATCAGGTCGACCACCTCATCCATCGGCATTTCATTTATGATATTGGCCAGACGCAACTGGCTAAGTGATTCTGCAATTTGAATTCTTATTTTCGGCGGGAGTTCCTCGAGTGTTTTGGCGGCGGTGGATAGATCAAGAGAGTTGAAAACAATTTCGCGTTCGTCAACGCCCAAATCGATCAATATGTCGGCCAGATCGGCAGGCAATAATTGGGAGAGCCCGGCGTTGTCGACCTTGAGTTTTAATGAGTCACTTGTCGATGCGCCTGAAATCGGTTGAACATATTTCCAGGAGATTAATTTATCTTTCAATTCGCGAGAGAACAGAAATCTGAAGAAAAAATTGACCAGTCTCAGGCATCCAAGTCGTCGCAGGAGGCCGCTGTAGCCGACGTCCATATGCACCACCCAGAGATTGGATGGCTCTTTGAGCAGATGTAAGTCGTTAACACGAACTACCTTGGCGCCAGATATGTCAACTATTTGTTTATCTAAAAAGACTTCTTTAAGCAAAATTTCATTTTCGGCGACTTTAATCGCCTGATCCATGTCTTCGGGGGGAATCTTTGCGTAGATGGCCTTATTTTCCACTATCTTCTTAATGTTTTTGAGGGGAAGATAGAGTTTTCTTTTTTCAGGTGTTAGTCGGATGATGAACGAAGTTATCTTCGGGTACATTTCGCGCAAGACGGCGACGACATCATCCACCCGGCCGATTTTGGCGCCAGAGTCGGCGTCCAAAACCGGCAGGTTAATTACCTGCGAGAGATAGATAAACCCTTTATCCAAGTAGGTCATAATCACGACAGCTTAAGAAATACGGGCAATAAAATCAAATGAATAAAACCGCGTAAATTTGAAGTTTAAGAGTACCAACGGATTAAAAAATGTCCAAAAATAATTGAAACAAATGATTGACAAAATCGTTAACTTTGGCAAATATAGATACCTACTGGTAGGTATTTTAATTACGGAGAGAATTTTTTGAAGCAGAGCCCCAAACTTCCGGCGATAAAAAGGAAGTCTCAACTCATACAGGCCGCCTCTCGGGTATTCGCCCGCAAGGGTTTTGACGGGGCTACGACTGAGGATATTTCCCGGGAAGCAGGGTTGACCAAAGGGGCGCTCTATTTTCATTTCAAGAGCAAAGAGGACATTTTCCTGGCGGTTATTAAAGACCATACTGAAGATCAAATCGCAAGGCTTTTTAAGATACTGGAAAGCGATTCGAATCTGGAGAGTGTCGTGGATAATTGTATACGCGCCAGTTTTGATTTGATGGTGAGGGATAAATGTTTCAGCCTTGATTTTTGGCAGCATGCCTCCAAAATACCTCGTGTCGGGAAATATATATCCGGGGTTCATAAGCTTGCTGTCGATAGATTCGCGAGTTTTATTCAAGGCCACAGCAATCTGAAAAAGAAAGAAGCGGATGCCCTGATATGGCTGGTTCACGCCGTGCAGGACGGTTTATTGGTTCAGATGCAATGCTATACGGGCGGCAAGAATCAGAAAGAAATAATCAATCAGATGGTAAATATGTGCAACTTGTATTTAAAAGAGCGGAGCAAGAATTGAGACAAACTATGAGGCAAAAATTACTTCTATATTTTGTTCTTGCGGTATTTCTGGGCAGTCCGATATATGCCGAAACGGTACTGACGGTCGAAAAAGTCAGGGATCTGGCGATCAGTTATAATCGTCAATATCTGACCGCCAAGCAGGAGCTGGACAGGGCTCACGGCAATATTGTATCGGCGCGATCGGGGGCCTTGCCGCAATTATCGCTGTCGGGGCGATATACCAGAAATTTCAAACCGATGGAGCTTTTCCTGGGTGGTCAGAAAATTCCGATCAGTCTGAATAATGATTTTGATTTTGCGCTTTCGTTGACCCAGCCGCTTTATGTGGGCGGGAAAGTCGGATCGGCGCTGGAGATTGCCGGCGTTTATGAGAAATATTCTCACGAAAAACTTCGGGAAGTGGAGTCGGGAATCGTTTTCAATGCGGAATCGATGTTTTTCGCGGCGTCGCTGGCGCAATCCAACCTTGACGTGATGCAAAGGGCGTACGATCAATTGACGCACAACCTTGATGTGGTAGATAAATATTTCCAGAAGGGGATGATTTCGGAATATGAATTGTTAAGGGCGAAAGTTGAAAAAGCCAACATGGAACCTCAGCTGATTGCGGCGCAATCGGAGGCCAACATGGCGGAAAAGCGGCTGAAATCATTTCTGGGGTTGTCGCTCGATGAAAAAGTCGTGATTGCCACCGATCTGAACGATACGGCCGCGGTGACGTTGCCGACGCTCGATTCACTGACCACTCTGGCCCTGAAGGACAGACCTGAAATGAAGCAGGCTACTTACCAGAAAGAGGTTTATGATAAGGCGGTCAGGATTGCCCGGGGAGACTGGCTTTATCCGGTGGTGAGCCTCAATACGACATATGAAATAACAGCATCTTCAGACGATTTGAGATTGAATCCCCGCAACACGGCCAAGACCTGGAATGCATCGCTGATGGTGAATTTTCCATTATTTGACGGTGGGCGCACTATTGGCGAGGTGAGGAAAGCGAAAGTCGATTATTATGAAGCGATGCTGACCGAGCAACAGACTCATGATGATGTTCGGCTTGAAGTGGAGCAGGCTTATGACAACATCGGTCTTGCCCGCAAGGCGCTCGAAGTTCAAAAAGAGACAATCACGCAGGCGGAGGAAGGGATGCGGATTGCCGATTTAAGATATCAATCGGGAGTAGGCACACAATTGGAGGTTCTTTCGGCACAGACGGCGCTCACCAGCGCTCGTTCCAATTTTGCCCGCGCCATATATAACTATCGTCTTGCAAAATCCGGCATGAAAAAAGCCACCGGCCTTGACGTAAACAAGTGAGGAATGACATGAATTGGAATAACAAGATATTCGTCGCAGTTGTCTCTTCGATAATTCTAACAGGTCTATGGACCGGGTGCTCCGGTAAAAAGACGGGCGCTGCCGCCAACGACAGAAAAGCTATTTCCGTGAAAGGCGAGGCGGTGGTTGGCGTTTCCAAGAAACTCAGCAAATCGTTCACCGGAAATCTTGAGGGTCAAAAGCAGGCTGCGATCAGAGCCAAGATTGCCGAGGCGGTGGAGAAGATAAATGTTAAAGAAGGCGATTATGTCAAGGCGAACGATGTGATATTAGTTCTTGACAAGAGTGGCCCGACCTCAAGCTATATGCAATCCTATTCCGTTTATCAAAATTCGGAAAAGAATTTCGGAAAGATGAAATATTTGTATGATGAGGGAGCGATATCGGAATCACAGTATGACGGCGCCCGGACGGAATATGAAGTCTCCCGCGCGAATTATGAGGCGGCGCTTCAAATGGTTGAATTGCGTTCGCCGATCAATGGCACGGTGACCTCGCTGGATGTTACGGTGGGGGAATATGCCGCGCCCGGGATGCAGGTGGCGACGATTGCGTCGACGGACAACCTGAGAATGAAGTTTGGAGTGAGCAGTAACGACATCGGATTCATACGCGAGGGGGCGCAAGTGGACGTGAGTGTCGCGGCCGAGTCGCTTCTGGTGGGAAAAGGAACGGTGATAATGGTGGCCCGCTCGGCCGATCCGGCGACCCGATCCTTCCAGATCGAAGTGGAAATAGATAACTCCGGCCATCTTTTCAAACCGGGGATGTTCGGCAAGGCTGATATAACGGTCGGGGAATTTGATAATATCGTTGTTGTTCCCCGTACGGCAATCATAATCAGAAATGATAAGAACTATGTTTATGTTTACTCGGGCGGGAAAGCGTCGGCCCGCGAAATCACTCTCGGAATCGATTTCAACGGTACCTCGGAAGTAAAGAACGGCCTGAGTGCGGGCGACACTCTAATCACGGTCGGCCAGAATTATCTAGAGGACGGGGTCGAAGTCAACCTGGCGCGATACGTGAATGCCGAAGGCAAGGAGGTCGAGCTTTGAAATTAGCTGAAGTTTCCATTCGACGGCCGGTATTTACCGTAATGATGATCATTGCCCTGGTCGTACTGGGGTATGCGTCATTCAATCTGATGAGCGTCGATTTGATGCCCGATATCAATTTCCCATTCGTGACGGTCATAACCATTTATCCCGGGGCCGGGGCTGAAGCGGTTGAGACAGAGGTAACCAAAAAAATTGAAGACGCGATCAATCCAATTTCGGGAATGAAGCATATTACGTCAACCTCACAGGAGGGTTATTCTTTCGTTTTTGCGGAGTTTGTGCTGGAAAAAGATCCTCTATCGGCGGCACAAGAAGTGCGGGAGAAGGTATCCGCCATACGGGGTGATCTTCCCAAAGATATAGACGCGCCGGTGGTTGCACGATATGACCCGGAGAGCAGTCCAATATTGTCTCTCACCGTTACCGGTCAGCGTCCATTCAAGGAAATCACGACGCTGACAAAGGATGAAATTCAGAAGCGGCTGGAGGCGATTCCCGGGGTCGGAGCGGTCAATCTTGTCGGAGGGTTCGAGCGAGAAATTGATGTTCAGCTTGATATCGACAAGATGGAATCTTATGAAATTACGATCGATCAGATAAAAATGGCGCTTGCCGCCGCCAATCTGGAAATTCCGGGCGGTCGAGTGAATGAAGGACATACGGAATATCTGCTCCGTACAATGGGGAAATTGATTAAGGTTTCCGATTTCGATAAAATTATAATCGCCAATCCCCATGGACAACCGGTTTACCTGCGCGATATCGCGGTAATAACGGACGGAGTTATCGAAAAGAGATCGCTGGCGAGAGTCAACGGGGAAGAGGCGATAACACTCGATATTTCGAAGCAGTCCGGCGCCAATACGGTGGCAGTGGCGCAGGCGGTTAAGGGCGAAATCAGCCGGCTGCAAAAGGACCTGCCTCCGGACATAAAGATCAATACTGTTGTCGATAATTCGACGTACATCGAGGATTCCATTCACGATGTGCTGGTTAATATATATTATGGAGGATTTTTGGCTATCCTCGTAATATTCCTGTTTCTGGCGGATATACGTTCTACCATAATTTCCGCTGTCGCAATTCCGACGTCTATTATTGCCACTTTCACGCTTATGAATGCGCTCGGATTTACACTAAACATGCTTTCGCTGATGGGTCTTTCTCTGGCGGTAGGTTTGCTTATCGATGATGCCATTGTGGTGATAGAGAATATATTCAGGCATCTGGACGAGGGCGAAACGGCCTTCAGATCGGCATTCATTGCCACCAAGGAAATCGGGTTGGCCGTGATGGCGACGACTTTTTCGATTGTCGTGGTCTTCGTGCCGGTGGCATTCATGCGCGGTATCGTAGGGCGATTCTTTTATCAATTCGGTATGACGGTTGCCTTTGCGGTTATAGTATCGCTGTTTGTAGCGTTTACTTTGACCCCCATGCTTTCCTCGCGATTTCTAAAGAAAGAGGGCGCCGATATCCAACCCCCCAGATTCCCGCTATTCAGGGCGGTGTGGAGATTCTACCGCTGGATATTGAAGATTATCTCTCCCTGGAATAGGTTCTTCGCGTTACATAAATAAAGTATATCATGGCACGCTGGGATGGGCGCTAAACCACCGAGCGATTGTCATCACGGCGTCGATCGTAACTTTCGTCGTAGCGATATTTCTATCAGGCCTCGCGGGATCCGAATTTATGCCGCAGACCGATGAAGGTAAATTGGTGGTTGGCATAGAGACTCCTCCCGGGACAGACCTTGCGACCACGTCAAGCCGGATGGCGCAGGTTGAGCAGTTGATTTCGAAGTTTCAGGGTGTCGATCTTATATTCACGACAATCGGTTCCGGGCAGACAGGGGTTAATGAGGGGACTATATTCGTCAAACTTGTCGACAAGAACCTGCGACCACTTTCAGCCAAGGCGATGGTGGATAGCGTCCGAAAAGTCATCGCAATGGTACCGGGGATAAAATCCGCAGTGGCGACCGAAGAAGATCAGGGTGGCAGTTCGAGGGCGGTGGAAATCTCCATTCGCGGCAATGATCTGGGAATATTGGCGGATCTGAGTCATAAAGTCGAAGGGATTTTCAAAAAGACTCCGGGGACGGTTGATCTCAACAACAATCTCGAAGAGGGTAAGCCGGAGCTTAAGATAACGATCGACCGCGATCTCGCCAATGACCTCGGCATCAATGTTTTTCAGGTTGCGTCGACGATACGCAGTCTGGTTGACGGAGAAGTGGTGACCAGATATAAAGAAGGCGACAAGGAGTATGATGTCAGGGTGCGGCTTAATGAATCTCAGCGGGCCAATGCCGACGATATCGGACGTTTGATGATAGCCAGCAATAAAGATATTGAGGGCAAGCGTACGTTCCTTGTCCCCCTGTCGCATCTGGCGCAAATCGAAAAGAGCGCGTCGATCGGCAAGTACAATCGATATGACCGCCTTCGAGAGATTCGGGTGGGGAGTAATGTTACCTCCGGTGTTTTCTCGGGCACGGCGATCAATGATATTATGAAGGTCGCAAAAGACATCGCCATTCCGCCCGGATATTATGTCGGGATGACAGGATTCGGAGAGATGCAGCAAGAATCGTTCGGATATATATTCCTGGCGCTGGGGCTGGCGGTGATATTTGTCTATTTGCTTTTGGCTTCGCAGTTCGAGTCGTTTTTTGATCCGTTCTCGATCATGTTTTCGCTGCCGATGTCTTTGGTCGGGGCGATCGTGGCGCTGCTGGTTTTCAAGAATTCAATTTCGATCATGTCGTTGATCGGGATTATTATGTTGATGGGACTGGTCACTAAGAACGCTATCTTGCTGATTGATTTCGTAAAACAGAATCGACGGCGAGGAGTTTCGCGAAGGGAAGCTATTTTGATTGCGGGTCCTATCAGGTTAAGGCCGATTCTTATGACCACTTTCGCGATGGTCTTTGGAATGCTACCTCTGGCGCTTGGCTTCGGACCGGGAGCGGAGCTTAGGGCGCCCATGGCTCGCGCGGTCATTGGGGGACTCATCAGTTCGACCCTCCTGACGCTGGTCGTGGTGCCGGTCGTATATACAATAATTGATGACATCGTCGCCTTTTTCATGAAGAGAGAAACGATTCAACCTGAAAAAGAAAGTTTGGAAGATGAAGGAGCAGTCGGTCAAGCCGGTTAAAGAGTTTCGTCTCAACGACCTCTTTCTTGATTTTCTCGAGGGGAAGCCGGCCCTGAAAAAATATTTCTTCTCCGAAAATGCGGTGGAAGTAGCCTCCAGAATTGAAGGCCCTAAAGTTGCGCGGCTTGCCTTATCTAATATTCTGTATCGTCAGAATACGGAATTTCGGGCCAAGCCGCGATCGTTCACTTCCATCGAGAAATTGCGGCGGGAAGATTCTTTATGTATTTTTGCAGGCCAGCAGGCGGGGCTTTTCGGCGGTCCTCTGCTGACGCTTTATAAAGCGATTGGAATAGTCAAGCGCGCGGCCTTGATGGAAAAGGAACTCGGGCGCCCCGTGATTCCGATATTCTGGATAGCGGCAGATGATCATGATTTCGAGGAGATCAATCATACGTATATGCTCAATCAGCAGGGCGAACTTGAAAAACTGAGTTATGACTATCCTCCGAAAATCCGCGTTCCGGCCGCCGAGATGCTCTTCGACGATGAGAATGCATTTGGTCGGCTTGTGAGCGCTACTCAGAAGGCCTGCGGTTCATCGGAATTCACCGGCGAGTTGTATCAGCGCCTATTCGCGGCTTACTCGTTGAATAATGATTTTGTCAAAGCCTTTGGTCAATTCATGCTCGATATTCTTCCTGATTTCGGCCTGGTTATGTTTTCGCCCGCCGACAAAGAAGTTAAGACTCTGTCCAAGGGATTTTTCAAACGGCTGGCGGAGAGGCATTACCAGATGAAGGAATTAATTCAGGAAACCTGCGCCAATCTGGAACATGACGGCTATCATATTCAGGCGGAAAAGAAGGATACGGCCGTACATCTTTTCTATCATTCCCCCCAAAGGATTCCTATTCACTTTGTAGACGATGCGTTTGTTGTCGAGGATAAAAGGCTGGGCCTATCCGGCATTCTTGACCTACTCGACAGAAGTCCCGAGAAATTTTCGCCTGATGTTTTGACGCGTCCGATCTGGCAGTCGTATCTGTTTCCGGTCGTGGTGCAGGCGGGAGGACCGTCGGAAATTGCCTATTTCAGCCAGATCGGGAAGGTATTTGAGCTGTTCAATCTGGTGCAACCTTATTACTGTTTCAGGCCGGCCATGACTATAATCGAAAGAAGGCATGAAATATTCCTCCGCGACCTGGAAATTAATCTAACCGATTTGACCGGCGACATAGAGGATCTGGTCAACAGGGCGACGGCGCTCTCTTTCCCAAAGGAAATGGAAGCCAAGATCGCAAAATTCCGGGGTGCATTCGAGGCGGAGTTTCAGGAATTTTTTGCGGCGGTGCGCCAGTTTGACGAATCGCTGGAGCCGATGGGAAAACAGACTTATGGCAAAATCGATTTTGCTCTGAATGCCTTCGAGAAAAAAATATACGATCATCATAAGAAGAAAATGGAGACCACTCGCAGTCAGATTTACAGGCTGGCTACGGCTCTTTTCCCGAACAGGAATCTGCAGGAGAGGTCGTTGAATATCAGTTATTATATGGCAAAATACGGCCCGAAAGTCGTGGATTTCATCAGTCGATAAAATTGATGTAAACAATAACGATCATCAGATGTTATATATATCTGACTTTTTGAGTTGAAGATGAATATAGGTATAACATGTTATCCGGTCGCCGGCGGTTCGGGAATAGTCGCCACCGAATTGGGACAGCAGTTAGCTCTGCGCGGCCATCAGGTGCATTTCATAAGTTATGCATTGCCTTTCAGGCTGGATAAATTTCAGCAGAATCTCTATTTCCACGGCGTGGAGACGACGGCCTATCCGCTTTTTCAGCATCCGCCGTACACTCTTTCGCTGGCGGCCAAGATGGCTGAAGTAGTCTGCCAGTTCAATCTGGAAATTCTTCATGTGCATTATGCCATACCGCATGCAACATCGGCTTTTCTCGCCAAGCAGCTGGTGACGTGCAAAGTCCCGAAGGTCATCACGACGCTGCACGGTACCGATATTACGCTGGTGGGGTCGGATCCGTCGTACTATGATATAACACGTTTTTCGATAAACGCCTCCGACGGTATCACGGCGGTTTCCAATTATCTGGCGGAGGAAACGAAGAAGACATTCAAGATCGAAAAAGAGATAAGAGTCATTCATAATTTTTTCGACGGCTCGCGATTTAAGGCCGATAGCGCCACCTGCAAAAGGAAGTCGTTTGCGGAAGACGGCGAATATATCGTGGCGCATATTTCGAATTTCAGGCCGGTAAAACGGGTCATCGACGTCATAGATATATTCGATAGAATTTCAAAAACGCTGTCGTCGAAATTGCTTCTGATCGGTGAGGGACCGGATGCGATACTGGCGCGGCGGCAGGTGAATAAAAAGAATCTGAACGACCGGGTCATTTTTCTGGGGAATCAGGATAGGGTGGAAGCGGTTCTTCCGCTGGCCGATCTGTTTTTGCTTCCCTCAGAAGAGGAATCGTTCGGGCTGGCGGCGCTGGAGGCGATGGCATGCGGGGTGCCGGTGATTGGAACCTCGGGGACGGGGCTGGTCGAGGTGATCGATGATGGTATCAACGGGTTTCTCTTTCCGGTAGGGGATACGGCTTCGATGGCGCAAGCGGGTATTCAATTGCTTCAAGACGCAAAGAGGCTGGCGGAGTTTAAGGTCAATGCCAGAAGGTTGGCGGATGAACGATTCAATGCGGTAAAAATAATATCACAGTACGAAGATTATTACAAGCAGGTGCTGAATGGCTGACATAAAACTTGATGCACTGGCAATAGCGGCGCATCGCGATGATATCGAAATAACCTGCGGCGGGACGATTATTAAGCTGATCGACAAAGGGAAGAGGGTTGGCATTCTCGATCTGACCGAAGGGGAGATGGGGACCAAAGGGACGGCCGAAGAGCGCGGGGCCGAAGCCAAAGAGGCGGCAAAAATTATGGGGGTGACTTTCCGCGCCAATTTGAGACTGCCGGATGCCGGAGTCGAGGTGAATCAGGAGAATAAGCTCAAGATAGCTCAGGTGATAAAGGACACCAGGCCGGATTTGGTTATTCTTCCGTATTGGACGCAGCGGCACCCGGATCATCTGTCGGCGTCTCTGCTTGGATATGATGCCTGCTTTCTGGCGGGTTTGAAAAAGCTTGATTTAGAAGGCGAGCCGCATCGGCCTCATAAGATTATCTATACGTCATCGTTCCGCAACGGTCAACATTCGTTCTTTGTCGATGTGACCGAGCAATTCGAGCGCAAACTTAAAGCGGTGGCGGCGTACAAATCGCAATTCGACGGGACACCGTCGTCGCGCGAAATATACCGACCGGGCGTCGATATATTCGAATATATGACTATCACTGCGCGGCATTACGGGCATATGGTCGGCGTGAAGTACGCCGAGGCGTTTGCGATTAAAGAAAGTATCCTGATCGACGATCCGTCGGATATGCCGGTAAGATCGATATAAAAGCGAATAGATTAGGTCAATATATTATCGTATTCCAGTCCGAGTTAAATTCTCACCATTTGTGACCCATTTATGGAGGCGATCTCATTGGCCAGTTGCCTTTTGGTAAGTCCCTCCTTCATTGTGCGTAGATACAGGTATGCAACACAAGGGAAGATCATGACGAGTGAAATAGAGACGATGGATATTAGAAATGCGATTGCATTTGATATAAAGAGCTGGAATATTAATTGAACGGCCACGGGGGTGCTAAAGATTAGTCCACAAACAAATAATGTTCCCCAGTGTGGGCCGACCAATTCCTTACTTCGCCTCAAAGCCATCATCCCACTTTTCCCCTCCATGAGGGAAACAATAGGAGCCAGCGACCAGAGGATTCCGTAATAGAACGCGAATGGAATCCCGATTATGGTGACCAGCATACCCAGGAAAATGATCACATTCAAAGTGCTTGTTCCAATAAAAGCCTTAAGTCGATATTTAATCGACCTGAGACAAATACGAATCCCCGCTGTTTGGCCAAGAGAATTCAGCATGGCCAAATAACTGACGATCGCGCAATAAATCGAGCTTGATATGAAGATGATAGGAATGGACGCAATAACCATTGAGTACGAATAAAGCTTGATATTCTGCGGTTGGGCGATGGACAATATTATGACGATAATTAGCAGGGGCAAGGAGGCCAAGAATGGAATTGCCACCTCAAAGACCAAAAACATCCATATAAACCGAAAAAAGCGACTCGAATCGAAGTATATCGTCATAACTGCGTTCAAGATAGCGCCGACCGGCCGCCCTTCAAAGGCCAAAGATTCCGGAGGCTGATCGAGGTTGCCTTCGTCATGCTCCTCAGGGGGAACCGCAATGACGTCCGGCGAAATCTCGGTCGCGTAGATTGGAATAACATTGTATTTCTTGCAATTTCCGCATAATGCGGTGTCGTCAATTTCCAAATCTGCAGCGATTATCTGACCGCCACAATATTTGCATGTGAATTTTAAAGGCATTACAACTCCCAGTACATTCGCCCTAATATCACTTAATAAAAATGATTAAGGTCAATTTTGCAATCTATTTATTGGCTTTTGAAAGTCCCGGTAGAGCCCTTGTCGTAACTGCCTCATAATATCTGCCTCGACCATTAATTATTCCTCAAAAATATTCGTTGGGACACTGCGCCGTGCGGCTATATTACTTGGATGTCGGGTTTCTCGCCCCGACTGACGTAGGGTCTCGGAACCCGACCTACTACTTCACCTATATTGTTTTAATCAGCGGAATTTGGTATAATCTATCCGGAAGAGGATAGGGTCTGGTGGCCCTTGCGGTCTTCAAAACCGTGGGGAGGCGGTTATGCCGTCTCCGGTGGGTTCGATTCCCACCCCTTCCGCTTTTAATTGGCATTCTGATATATAGCGGCGGTTTTGTCGAATCTCACATAGTGAAGAGCCTAGTGAGATTGGACGTACGGAACCTGCTCCGCCGGTAGCGGAGAAGCATCGCTCGGGATTCCGGATCGAAGCGTCTCGTCAAAAGCCGAGTCTCTCGACCGGAATGACATATAGGGGCTGCGGTGCACATCATAATCCAATCCAACCCGAATATTTTTCTTGACAAAAATCGGGCAAAGGCTTATAATTCAAAAGGTAATATAGATTATTATATTTTCTCACCTATACTGCCGGAGGAAATTGTAAGGGACATTTGATAGCGAACCGTTAACAGTCAACCTATTTGTAAGGAGTTTGCCATGTCCCTCATCAGCAGACGCATCGTTTCTGCCGCGTTACTGTTTTTGGTCGTTGTCGCGGTGGTTCAGCTGGCGCTTCCGTTATCGGCGGAAGCAACCCCTATTCTTACAATCCGGACCGACACCGTTTATGTCTATCCGGGTCAAACTAACGTAACAATCCCGATCTATATGGAAAATTTGGCCGACACCGTGGCCGGATTTGATATGTGGATGATGCTGGACCAACCGGATGTCGTGAAATTTACCGGCAATTTTGATACTTCGGGAACGTTGACTTCCGGATGGGAGTATGTCCATGTCGGAACATTGGGCGGCCAGTGGTACGATGCGAAAATTGCGGCGCTGGCGAATATGATTCCTGATCCGCCGCACACCCCCGGAATAGGATTCCCTCAGACGGGCGAAATTCCATTAATTAAAATAACAGCGAATGTTTTTGATATTCCCGATACCACCACCGATCGCTATGTAGTAGTCTTCATGGTTCTGAGCGATATAAATAATTTCCATTTCTCCGATCAGATGGGGAATTTGATAGGCGTTTATACCGATACCGTGCCTGATACCAGCTGGTACAAATGCATGCAGTGGGCGCCTCCGCCGAACGATACTATCTGTTTGAACTGGCAACGTGTAGTCGGCCCCCCGGCGGATTCGATGTTTATTGATACGATAATTGTTCCACATCTCGATACAAATCTGATTGATGTCAAAGGCGGCGCCTTTGTAATTCATCCCTGCGGCGACGCCAACGGCACAGGATCGGTAAACGCGCTCGATATTACCTCATTGATTAATTTCCTCTACAAGCACGGTGGAGCGCCGGTACCCGTAGAGGCGGGCGATCCGAACGGGAGCGGGAATATCAACGCGCTAGACATTACTTATCTGATTAATTATCTGTACAAACACGGCACGGCGCCGCATTATATATAATCCGGACCGACCAGATTGATGCTCTGACGCTGAGCCATTTGGCCGGCGTTTAGAGCATTTGCGCGGATAATAATAATCTGAGGACTTAAGGGATTTCCTGATTTGACATTGGATGTCATCTAATTAGGGCGGTTTGACACGGCAAGCCGCCCTTTCTTTATGTCAGGGCTTGTCGGAAGCCGGATCATAGACCAGACCTTGACAGCTTGACTTGAATCAATCCTTTTGCTATTTTCGAAGAAAATTAATTGGGATATATTATATGAAAGTTAATTTTCTCGATCTAAAGGCTCAATATGAGTCAATCAAAGGCGAAATAGACGCTGCCATCGCGCAGGTAATCAATTCGTCAAGCTTTGTCCTCGGACCATCGGTGGCCAAATTCGAGCAGGAGTTTGCAAAGTTCTGTCAGTGTGATGAGACAGTCGCCGTAAATTCGGGCACGTCGGCATTATTCCTGACGCTAAAGGCTCTCGGGGTGGGGGCGGGAGATGAGGTAATCACCGCCGCGAATACATTTATCGCGACAGCGGCGGCAATAATTTATACCGGCGCGACTCCGGTATTGGTGGATGTCGATCCGGTCACGCGGAATATCGATCTGGACAAAATCGAGAGCGCCATCTCAAGCAGAACAAAGGTAATTATTCCGGTGCATCTTTTCGGATGCATGGTTGATATGGACAAAATTAATGCCATTGCGAAACGGCACAATCTGATTGTTCTCGAGGATGCTTGTCAGGCGCACGGGGCGTTATTCAAAAGCAAGCCGGCGGGATCGTACGGGATCGCGGGAGCGTTTTCTTTCTATCCCGGTAAGAATCTTGGGGCCTACGGCGAGGGGGGGGCGATTACAACGTCGGATAAAGAGCTGGCGAAAGAAATCCGCAAGCTTCGCGATCATGGTTCGGAGAAAAAATATTACCATGACGTGATCGGATATAACGCTCGCATGGAGGGGATTCAAGGGGCTGTCTTAGGTGTCAAATTGAAATATTTGCCAAAATGGAATCAGGAAAGAAATCGTGTCGCGAATCGATACCAGCGAAATCTTAAAGACCTGCCGGTAACGTGTCCCTCGGAGTTCAATGATTATTTCCAGGTATACCATTTGTTCGTGATAGAAATCGAGCAGAGAGATAAGCTGCAGGCGTTTCTGTCAGGAAATGGCATCCCGACGCTGATTCATTACCCGATCCCGATCCATAAACAGAAAGCGTATCTTGACGCCGGATTCAAGGCAGGGAGTTTCCCCGTGACCGAGAAACTGGCCGGGGCAATATTGTCGTTGCCGGTGTATCCCGAACTGCAGGATGAACAGGTCGATTATATATCGTCGAAAATAAGGGAGTTTTTTGGAAAATAAGAGCAGGTTTCAAATACCAAAGAAGCTCGAGCTCATTGCCTTCCTGGTTCTGGCGGTTTCCGCGTTTCTAATCAGAGCCAATCAACTTTCGGCGGACCCACCGGTCGATCTGACTACCAGTCAGGACGTATATACCGACCCCGCCCAGTACACATCGTATGCAAGGAATTTCGTACTTTATGGTTCGTTTAATCCCCTTCATGATTTTCGGCTGGTATTTTTCCTTAAGTCGGCGACGACGCTTCTGGCGCTGTTGATATTTAAATTGGCCGGAGTCGGATATGCGCAATCGAATTTTGTCGGCCTGTTTTTCTCATATTCGACAATATTGCTGTTGTACTTTGCCATAAGGAGGCTGGCAGGATCGGCGGCGGCCATTTTTTATTTTATTCTGATATCGGTCGACTATAATCAGATTTTCTACGGAAGGGTTCCATTTCTCGAAAACAGCATGAATTTCTTCGGGGCGCTGGCATTCACGATAATGGCTCTGACCAGACGACTTTGGCCCGCCATGCTGGCGGGAATATTTCTGGCGTCGGCTATATTTTTTAGCAAGCTGATAGGTATGGTTTACCTTTTCCCTTTTGCCTGCTTTGCGGCGTACGAGTACTATCACGATTTCCGAGAGTCATCGAGAAAATATATCACACGATATCTGCTTTTCGGTCTGGGCTTCATAGTAATGGCGGTCTTCTGGTATTTTTTCAGCTATCGACCGCTGGCTCAATCTGTCTCGGGATATGTTGAGGAGCAGGCATTCGATCTTTACGGCACGCCGATGGCCCTCCAATCGGTCTGGGTATTCATTCACAGGTTTCTGTCGCTGGGCGCGAAGAGTATGCTATTTGTTCGGATGCCGGTCGTTTCAATTCTGGCGTGGATTATGGTAATGATATTTTTCTACCGGGCAGGCCGGTTGGAAAGCTGGAAGAAGAAATTGTCCGGAATTAGCCCGGGGATACTCTTTTTCATAATGCTGATAGTCGGAGCCTACAGCGCTCTGATGATATGGAATTACCGCCCGCTTCGATATCAGACGATGCTTATCTACCCGATCTATGCTCTGGCGGGGATATATCTTTCACGGCTGGTCAGTGATGAAAGATCCGAGGCCGGCCAGCACTGGTCTTTTCCGATATTTCTCTTTCTCCTGTTATCCGTTCCGATTTATCAGATTACCCAGCCAATCTTCGGTTATTCCGATGTTACTTTCTATCGAAGCAGCCAGCCGATTATATTTATCGGTGCCGTAGCGGCGCTTGTCGCGATTCTCTTGCTTATTAAAAAATATCTAATAAGTCCGTCATTTGCACTTTCTTCTCGAGTCAAAAAAATTCTGGTTCTTGTTGCCGTTGTCGCGGCAATCATCCCCAATGTGTATAAATATCTTGAATGGTCCCAACGAGCGACATTTTCGACTATCGCCGATTCGAAGGATCTGGCGACGATTCTTTCGCCCGAGGCGGTTGTGTCGGGGCCATACGCCGCCGATTTGACTCAGGAAAATATCTTGCAGAATTTGATTCATATGTTCGGGGTGGCCAATGTTGACACCTCATTTTTCCGGAAATACCCGATAACCCATTTGTTGCTGGATAAATCCAATGAAGATTACGCCAAAAAGAATTATCCCGATCTTATGAACAAAGCATCGTTAATTACTCATTATTACGTGGGAGGCCGAAAGGCGCTGCTCTATCGCGTGGCAGGGTTGACCGGAAACACGACTGCCGACCAATATCAGCCATCCGGTTTCGAGCAGGCGGTGAGCTATTATCTGAAGCAGAAATCGGACTCGGGCAACTATTATATGAAACGTTTCCAGTTGCGGAATCCCAATAACCTGACCGCCAACTATCTCTCGGGGATCATGGCCTTTGACCTGAAATATTACGACGAGGCCGAGTATTTTCTGGGGAAATCGGTCAAATACTCTCCCACCGATTTTCACTTGCGCTATAAGATGGGCGAACTCTATATTAGGATGTCCCGGATATCGGGAAAAGGCGAGTATCGAGAAAAGGCCATAGTTGAATTAAATGCGGCAAGGAAATATAATCCCGAGTCGGAATTATTGGGCGAGAATATCAACGCCTTGCTAAACGAAAAGGAAGTTTCAGACATTGAATAAAATCATTTCGGTTATAGTTCCGGCCCTTAATGAGGAAGGGAACATAGATGAGTTCGTCAGCCATTTCAAACAGATGGTCGACGGGGCGAGCGATCAATACGAGTTGATATTCGTGGATGACGGTTCCATCGACGGTACTCTCGCGAAAATAAAAGCGGCGACTCTGAAATACCCTTTCATTAAGTACAAAAAGCACACATATAATCTTGGGCTTACCGAGGCGCTTCAGACCGGTTTTGCTCTCGCCTCGGGCGAGATTTATGTGTTTTACCCCGCCGACCTTCAGTATATGCCGGAGGATATTCCGGCGCTCGTGGCCCCGATCTTCGAGGGGGCGGATGTCGTGACCGGGTGGAAGCAGGGGAAGTACAAGAAGAAATTAGTCTCAGGCATATATAATTATCTATCCCGCAGAATATTTAATCTGAACGTTCATGATTTGAATTCTGTAAAGGCTTTTAAGGCCGATATCATGAAAGATATATTCCTGCGGCGGGACTGGCATCGGTACCTCGTGGTTCTGGCGGCAGATAAAGGCCACAGGATAGAAGAAGTGAAAATTCCTCTATACGAACGCCGCTGGGGAAAGTCGAAATTTTCGGTGTTTCGGATTCCCATCGGGGTTCTGGACATGCTGGCGGTGAAAACGCAAATTTCTTTATTAAAGAAGCCATTATTATTTTTCGGATTGAGCGGCTCGGTTTCGTTTGCCCTGGGCGTAGTTGTCGGCATTATTGCATTGTATTTCCGGTTTATAGAGCATGAGGGTTTTCGTCCTCTCATCTATCTGGTTTTGCTTTTGCTGGGGTTGGGTCTCGGGCTTTTCATTTTGGGTTTTCTGGCTGAAGGAATGGCCGCGCTCAAGGAAGAGTTGGGAGCAATCAGAAGGAAGCTTAACGATATGGAGGATCGCTCGGATCGATGAAGGAATTTATAATTCGTTGAGTCGATCATTCAGAGGAATTGGAGGAATTTGTTGATGAAGAAAAAAGAGACAGCAGAACATCATCATAAGAAATCAGCTTCGGCAAGTTGGAATCCCGAGAGCATCAAGTATTATTTCCCGATCCTCCTCGGGGTTATGCTGGTCGGAGTAGTGATAATGTTCCGCCAATTCATTTTTTCCGATAAGATGCTCTATGGCTCCGACACGATAAATGCCGGCATATTCTTTCGGCACTTCTATGTCGAATTTGTCACGTTGCACGGCGCCATTCCGGTCTGGAATCCTTACATATTTGCCGGGATGCCTTTTGTCGACGCATTTCATGGCGATATTTTCTATCCGTTCTCGATACTCAAATTCTTTGATGATTTTTACAGGATGCTGGGATTCAACCTTGTCATACATATTTTTCTGTCCGGCATTTTCATGTATTTTACCGCCCGGCAATTTCGGCTTTCAAGGGTGGCCTCGACTTTGTCTGCGATAGGTTATATGTTTTCCGGATTGCTCGTTTCGCTGGTGGCGCCGGGGCATGACGGCAAAATATTTGTAGTCACGCTGTTCCCTCTGACCATGCTCTTTCTTGACCGGGCTTTTGAAAGGAAACCGGTTCTGAATTTTGCCATGCTGGGGCTGGTGATAGGAATCATAATTCTCAGTCCGCATGCTCAGCTTTCTTATTATTCACTGTGGGGGATAGCCTTATACGGGGCTTTCAAACTTATTTATCTGTATCGTGAATCGCGCTCGCTATTGACGGTCGCCAAACCGGCGGGTCTTCTGGCGGGGGCAGTCGTTATCGGACTTCTCATATCGGCAATCCAGTTTTATCCGGGTTATATTTACACTACGGAATATTCGCCCCGCGCGGAAAGCAAGCGCGGGTACGAATGGGCGACATCATGGTCGCTGCACGAGCAGGAAGCTTTTTCGCTGGTTGTCCCCGAGTTCGTGGGGAGCAACGCGGGCGAGGGGAATTATTATTGGGGGAAAAATGCCTTTAAGGATAATTCGGAATATATGGGTATCATTCCGCTTTTTCTCGCCCTGGTCGGTTTTTTCTTTTCCCGCAGGAAGGAAGCGTACTTCTTCGGAGGGCTGGCCATTATGGCGCTGATATATGCGCTGGGTGATACGACTCCGCTTTTTAAGATATTCTTTTATCTCATCCCGAATGTGAAATCTTTGCGCGCTCCGGGAACCGTAATGTTTCTGTTCCTATTTACGACCTCACTGCTGGCTGGATTCGGGCTGCAAATTATTATTGACAAGGGGCGGGATTTGCCGGAAAAAGTGCGAAAACGATTGTTCCGATTTCTCATGATTTCGCCAGTGGTACTCTTCGTATTTGCAATATTATTTTCAGTCGCCGGTGAAAGCATGCTTTCCCTTCAATCTTCACTCTTCTACGGTGATATAAAGACAATAAGCGTGGGTCAGGGAAATATCACCAAGTGGCAATTGGCGCTGATGAATCTTCCGAACGTTCAGAGCGGATTCTGGTTAGTTGCCTTCCTCGTGGCGATAACCGCCACGGTCGTCATGCTTTTTGTCTCCCGAAAGGGCGGATTGCCTCTACTGATGTTAATACCGGCATTGGCAATGGTGGACGGCATAAGATTCAATTCGCGGTTCATAAGTACTTATGATCAGAGGCAGGAGTTTTCGCCGTCGCCGATAACTTCCTACCTGAACTCTCAGTCCGGCAAATTTCGTGTGTTAAATCTAAATGCCGTGCCGGAAGATTACCTTCCATATTTTGATATAGAAGTGGTCACGGGGTATCATGGCAATCAACTGCGGTGGTATGATGATTTACTGGGCGGGCCGTCTCTGCGAAATAAGGGGAATCCATATTTGTTGAACCTTATCGGCACGCGATATATTCTGGCTCCAAAGGCGGCCAAGCTTCCTCCCGATTATTTCGGCCCCGGAAGTCTCAGTCTGGAGAAAGATTTCGGAGTGGCGACTCTGTATCGGAATTCGAGCGCACTGCCCCGGGCATTTCTGGTCGGCAAGTATGAGGTGATCCCGGACAGGAAGGATATCTATCCGCAAATTCTTTCAGGGAAAAATAATCTGATGCAGGAAGTATTCCTCGAAGAAAAGCCGGCCATCGATATTTCATCGGGCGATACGATACTTCCGCCGGCGGATATCGTATCCTACGCCAACGATTCGGTGGTGGTCGACGTGCAGACGCCGGTCAATTGCATTCTGGTGATGACGGACAATTACTATATTGCATGGGAAGCCTTTGCCGACGGGATCAAGACGCCGGTCCTCAGGGCGGACGGTTCATTCCGGGCAGTCCCATTAAAGGCAGGAACCCGCCGGGTGATTTTCAAATATAACAGAGAAATGAATAACAAGGGAAAGATGATGACTTTCTTCGGACTCATCATCGTCGCGGCCGTTCTGGGATTTAACTATTATGGGAATTACAGGGGAAGAAAGAAAAAAGGGAACCTATGACTGACGAGAAGAGAGCGATTATAATATTCCCGACCTACAATGAAAAAGAAAATATTGAGAAGATCATCAAGGCGGTATTATCGCAGGATAAGAGAGTTGAAGTTTTAACAGTCGATGACAAATCGCCCGATGGGACGGGAGAGATTGTCGACAGGCTGGCGAAAGAAAATTCGCGAATAAATATTCTGCATCGCGAGAAGAAAGAAGGGCTGGGAAGAGCCTATATTGCCGGTTTCAAGTGGTGTTTGGAAAAAAAGTACGACTATATCTTCGAGATGGACGCCGATTTTTCGCACGACCCGCAGTATGTGGGCGATTTTCTGAGCGCCATCGAGGAAAACGATCTGGTGCTGGGTTCCAGATATATTTCGGGGGTCAATGTTGTCAACTGGCCGATGAGCCGCCTGCTCCTGTCATACTTTGCCAATGTGTATACAAGAATAGTGACCGGTCTGCCGGTGAGGGATGCGACGGGCGGATTTAAGTGCTTCCGCAGGCAGACGCTGGAGGCAATTAACCTTAATGCCATTAAATCCAACGGGTATATTTTTCAGATTGAAGTCTCCATGCGAATATGGAAAAAGGGATTTCGAATCAAAGAAATCCCGATAGTATTCACCGATCGCCAGCATGGGGCCTCAAAGATGTCCAAAAAAATAGTGCGCGAAGCGATCTGGAAAGTCTGGTATCTTCGAGCGATGTCAATTTTTGGCAAGCTGAATTAGGTGGGCGACCCGAATTCCGACATATCAGTATCGGCAATATTGGTAACGTGCAATTCTGCGGGGAGAATTGTACAATGCTTAAGCTCCCTTGTTGATGAAATTGTCAGGGTCGGGGGAGAGATAATTATTTTCGACAATGATTCCCATGATAGTACAGTCAGGGCGGCGAAGTCTGCGGCGCCGATGGCCAGAATTTTCGAATCCCGGCAAAATATCGGTTTTGCCGCCGCAGTCAATAAGGCGTCCGAATTGGCAGGGGGAAGGTTTCTTCTCTTCCTGAATCCTGATGTAATCATCGATCGTAAGGCAATTGAGACGTTAAATGAAGCGATGGGCAGGCAGTCCAGACCCGATGCGATGGTGGGAAGAATGCGCAATCCGGACGGGAGTTTTCAGCCGACCTGCAGAAATATTCCGACTATGGGGAATATATTTTTCTCGCGGGGATCATTTCTGACCGCGCTGATGGGGCAGAAGACCGACAAATATACGCTCGGTGATTTTCAGAAAATTACGGAGGTGCCTGCCGCCGCCGCTACCTGCATGATAATCGAGCGGGAGTTTTTCCGTCAATTGGGCGGATTCGATAGTCGCTTTTTTCTTTTCATGGAAGATACCGATCTCTGTCTCCGGATAGGGCAGTTGGGGGGAAAAGTGTATTTTGTCCCGGAAGCGGGCGGGGTTCATTTCTGGGGACAAAGTTCAGAAGCCTCCGTACTTAAGCGAAGCTGGCATCATCATATGTCACTCTGGAGATATTTTCTGAAGCATTATCCGAATGGTTTTTCCGTATTCCTGCTTCCGATTGCCCTGATGATTAATTTTCTTGCCCGCCTGATGATCGGATCAAAGTTCAACGAGTAGAAGTCGCCACGATGCAAATTTCTACATTCATACTGGTTTTTATCATTTCGGCGGCGCTGGCCTTTGGCCTGACCAACGGATTAATCAGAGTCTGCCATAAGCTGTCACTTTATGACCATCCCGGACGCCATAAGCGCCACAAAAAACCTACTCCCAATCTCGGAGGCGTGGGAATATTTATTTCAATCTGGGCCGCCGCAGGTCTGGTATATCTTTTCAATCCCGCATTAATGGCTGATATCCGTCCCTTTTTGTTTTATATAATCGCCGGTTCATGCATAATATTTCTGGTGGGACTTGTTGATGATCTCTGGCCTCTTCCGGCCTGGCCAAAATTATTTGCCGAGGTAATCACCGGACTTATTCTTTACTTCGGAGGCCTGTCGATTAATACCCTCTCCATCCCGGGGTATGGAACTGTCGACCTGGCCGGTTTTGGGATGGCGATAACTATTCTCTGGGTGGTCGGGCTGACTAATGCAGTGAATCTGATAGACGGGTTGGACGGGCTGGCCTCGGGTGTTTCAGGAATAGCCGCGGCAACGATGGTTGTTATCGGCTTAAATTACCATATTGAATCGGTGGCGCTTATATCCCTGATACTCTGTGCCTCGCTCAGTAGTTTTTGGATTTACAACCGTTATCCGGCCCGGATTTTTCTCGGTGACAGCGGTTCGTTACTGATCGGGTATTTCTTTGCGATAATTTCGCTGGTCGTCCCGATCAAATCTTTCACCCTGGCGGCCCTGTTTATTCCTCTGGTCGTGCTGGGGGTTCCGCTGGTTGAAACCGTTTCCTCATTCGTGCGCCGGCTGGCCGCGGGCAAGAATGTAATGCGGGCGGACAGAAGACATCTTTTTCATTATTTAAGGTATGCCGGTCTCTCCCGGGGAGTGATCGTCAATCTTTTCTATCTTTTGGGGGCGGTTTTTAGCCTGATATCCATAATGATGCTTTTTTTCAATCGATCCGTTCTGCTGGCAATACTGATCCTTTTTATGGTTGTAATTTTCATAATATATTTTATCTTGATTTCCAAAATAAGACGCGGATGGGAAAGTCTCCGCAGGTAATGAGAATATGCCGGATAGATTGAGCCTTGATTTTGAGAAACCGATTCTCGAACTGGAGAAAAAGATCTCCGATATGAAAGATTTTGCCGCCGGAGCCAATGTTGAATTGCACGGTGAGATAGAGTCGCTGCAGAGCAAGATGGAGAAGCTCCGAAGCGAGATATTCAGCGGTCTTACCCGATGGCAGAAAGTTCAATTGGCGAGGCATCCCCGACGACCCCATACCATGGATTATATCGAGTTGATGACCACCGATTTTGTGGAATTGCACGGTGATCGTTATTTTGCAGACGACAAGGCGATTGTCGGGGGATTTGCCAAAATCGAAGGGAGATCTGTTCTGATTATAGGACAGCAAAAGGGGAGAGATACAAAGCAGAAACTGATACGCAATTTTGGCATGATGCATCCGGAGGGATATCGTAAGGCGTTGCGTCTCTTCAAATTGGCAGAGAAGTTCAATAAACCAATAGTCATCCTCATCGATACCCCGGGAGCGTTTCCCGGGATTGGAGCTGAAGAACGGGGACAGGCTGAGGCGATAGCGAGGAATCTTCGGGAGATGTCGATCCTGAAAGTGCCGATTGTTATCACGATTATAGGCGAAGGGGCCTCGGGTGGTGCGCTTGGAATTGGCATTGGCGATAAAATTTTTATGCTTGAGTATTCATGGTATTCTGTAATTTCTCCGGAGGGATGCGCCGCCATTTTGTGGCGTGAAGCGAGCATGGCTCCGCAGGCGGCAGAGGCGCTTAAGCTGACTTCTGGGGACCTCCTGGAGCTCGGAATTATCGATAGGATAATCAAAGAACCGCCCGGAGGCGCTCACAATGATTATAAGGTAATGGCTGGCGACCTGAAGAAGGAAATCATGGATGCCCTGACCCAATTGGAGAACCTCTCGACTGATGAATTGCTTCAGGCCAGGCTGGAGAAATTTCGTAGAATGGGCGTATATCGGGAGCTGGAGGAGTGATATGGCATTATCTGGCGAATTACTTGAAATCATAGTCTGCCCCAAATGCAAGGGGGCTCTAATTTACTTGAATGAAGAAGAGAAATTAAATTGCGAATCCTGCCGCCTGTCTTTTCGGGTGGAAAATGATATTCCAATATTGCTTGTTGATGAAGCGGAAAATTATTGATTGAGGTAAATATTAATGAAGTTGTCAAAATTCTGTTCCGAAGATCTGATAACCTTCGGCCTGAAAGCCGCCGATAAACAGGGTGTGCTGAAGGAACTGGTGGAATTGGCCGGCAAATCCAATCTTGTCAAGGATGCCGATGAGCTTCTGCGCGACGTGAGAGAAAGGGAAAATCTGGTTACGACCGGGGTTGGTTACGGAGTGGCCTTCCCTCATGCGAAAACCAAAGCTACCAAGGGGATCGTCATCGCTTTCGGTCGTTCCGACAAGGGGGTCGAATTCGACGCCATGGATCATAAGACAGTGCATCTATTCTTTCTTATCGCTGCCCCAGAAGACGCCATCGGAGCCCATCTGAACGTAATGGCGAGACTGTCGTACATCATGAAATCCGAGGAAAACCGGAATAAAATGATGGCGGTGACCTCGCCCGGCGAACTGCTCCAGATGATTGATACCGTAGAATGAGATAGCGGAGCAGGGAGGCTCCTGATTTATGGCATGGTCTACGACGATTTTTCACAGAAATCGTCGCACGCTTAATTTCGGAACGGCGCTTGTTGTCTTCCTGCTGGTAACCATATCGACCGATCAGGTAAGACCTTTGCTGGGAAGCGTCTCGACGACTCTGTTTTATTCCCCGTTTTATAAGTTCAAAGAGAAAATCGAGAGTCTGAAATCCGTTGGCGATGAAAATCGCCGTTTGAAAAAGCAACTTGTGGAATTGAGTCTTCAATTGGAAGCTCTGCAGGAAGCCGGCCGAGAAAATAGAAGGCTTCGGGAATTTATCGGTTATAAGCCACCTGCGGATATTAGAATAACGCCGGTTAAGACAATATCTGTAATCGAGCATTTTTATCCCATTGGCGCGGTTATCAATAAGGGCAGCGATGACGGAATCCGAGCCAATCAGGCGGTTGTAAATCGATATGGGCTGGTGGGGAAAATCAAAGAGACGACAGCGGGGTCCGCTACGGTACAGCTATTAACCGATCCCGGTAATGCGGTCGCTGTCCGGGTTGCCGACACTCACCAGATGGGCACGATAAGATTTTCGCCCGAAAAAGGGATGATGCTTTATAATCTGCCGGCGGACGCGCAAATAAAAAAGGGGGACCTGATTGTAACTTCGGGTATGGGGGGAATCTATCCTATCGGTCTGGCGGTTGCCAGAGTTGATTCCGTTTTCCCCAATCAGGGGGAAATTCTGAAATCGGTGCAATTGAAACCGGCCGTGGACTTTTTTGAGATTGATGAATTATATGTGCTGACAGGGGGCATTCGGTGAAGCTGGCAATGATCGTTATCTCCTTCTTTCTGATGGCGTTTTATAATACGATGCTATCCGAGATGATTTCCATCTATGGTGTGACGATAGACTTATCAGTGGTGCTGGTGACTCTGGTGGCCTTTTCTGCGAACGAATTCAAGGCAACCTGGTTTGCTATCTTGCTGGCTATTGTCGCCTCAACTCAGCGTCTGGATATGATGCCCTGGGAGGTTGGCTCGCTGGCGGTCATCGCAATCGGCGTTAATACGATAAGCGTCAGAATGAATCTCGACTCGGTCGCCTCCAAATTAATTCTTATGGGATGTTCCGTGCTGGCTCACAATATTCTGATTTCAGCCGTTTTTTCTCTGGATAGTTTCAATTTTGTACTTGTCAGATATATCCTGCCGGGCGTAATATATTCTCTAGTTCTCGGATGGGTCTTTATTGTCGTCGGCAAGGGTCTTGCAGGTTTTGGCAGGATCAGAATATAATTTTGCGATGCGTAAATATCAGATCGACAGGGAATCTCGCGCCAGAATATCCGGGGCCTTCTTAATAATTGCTCTTTTGAGTGTCATCATCGGCCTTTTTTATCATCAGATCATCAGGTACAGCTATTTTCAGGAACAGTCTGAGAACAATCGAATTCGGGTGCGACCCATCGTGCCCAAGCGAGGAGTGATCTACGATCGCAACAAAGAAATGATTGCGGACAATCGCCTCTCCTACACTGTGTCAATAATTCCCTGCGAGCAGGTCAAAGGAGTGACCATTCCCCGGCTCAGCGCCCTTATGAATGTCGATTCCAGTGAAATTAAAGCCAAGGAAGCCGCGAATTTTACCAGCATTTATATTCCTGCTCTGGTCAGAAGAGATCAGGGAATCGACGTAATTTCCGCCCTCGACGAAAATGCCGAATTTTACCCCGGCGTAACTTATAGTGTCGAATCCGTGCGCAGATATACCGAGGGAATCTCGGCGGAAACTTTTATCGGATATATCGGTGAAGTGTCTCCCGATGAAGTGGATCTTCAGTCACCAAAAGGCTACCGGCCGGGAAGATTAATCGGGAAGAAGGGGATTGAGAAGTCGTATGATTCCGATCTGCGAGGTATCGAAGGAACCGATTATATCGAAGTTTCCGCACGGGGGCAGATTATCGGGCAGTACGAAGGAAGGGATAAGGTACCGGGTGTCCCCGGTTCTGACCTTGTGCTGTCAATAGACGCCGGACTTCAGCGATTGATAATGCATATCTATGACAGCCTTCAGCAAGCCGGTGGGGTGGTCGCCATCGATCCCAGAAACGGGGAAATCCTCGCCCTGGCATCATCGCCGGGTCTTGACCCGAATATATTCTCAGGCATTATTCCGTCCGATCTCTGGCAGAATATTGTCGCCGATTCAAATCATCCTCTGCTGAACAGGCCATTGACCGGATTATATCCGCCCGGTTCGACATCAAAGCTGCTAACCGGGGGCGCCGCTCTCGAAGAAGGTCTGATAACCGATGAAACGCATCTTCGTCCCTGCTATGGGGGAATGAGATTCGGGAACAGGTATTTTAAGTGCTGGGATCTCAAGGGACACGGCAGTCTGACCGTGTATCATGCTATCGAACAATCATGCGACGTATTTTTCTATCAGGTAGGGCAGATATTGGGCGTCGATATCTGGGGGAAGTATGCTTCAAAATGCGGGTTTGGGAAAAAGGTCGGAATCGATATCCCCGGGGAGCAGAATGGCATCTCACCGAGTATTGCCTACTACAACAAAGTGTTCGGCAAAAAAGGATGGTCCAAACTTCTGGTTGTGAATCTTGCGATCGGTCAGGGCGAATTTACGGTTACGCCGCTGCAACTGACGCAGTTTTTTGCCGGTATAGCCAATAACGGTGTTGTCTGCAGGCCGCATCTGGTGAAAGAGATCTTGAACGCTGACGGTACCTCGACTCAAATCCAGCCGGAAATTTCTTTTCGTCTTCCCTTTTCAGATCGGACGCTGGCAGTACTTAAATCCAGTCTTGAACTGGTTGTGCAGGGAGACCGCGGTACGGCGCGAAGCCTGAGGAGCAAATATTATAAAGTTTCGGGAAAGACGGGGACGGCTCAGAATCCACACGGTGAAGACCATTCCTGGTTTGTCGGGTACGCTCCGTCCGAAGACCCTAAGATCGTAGTATGCGCGATAGTTGAGAATGCGGGACACGGTTCGGTAGTGGCGGCGCCTCTTGTTGGAAAAATAATAAAGCAGTACCTTGCCCCGGAGCCGGACACGCTGATAGTACACTCGCTCGAAACTGCCAAGACGGTGAGGCCGTAGATCATGAAATTTGAATATAGAAATCTTGACTGGAAATTGATCCTGTCGGCTGTGTTGTTGTCGCTGATAGGAATCATCATGATCTATTCCGCCCTGTATGATCCGGCCACCGGTTCATCTCAGAATAATTATATCAAACAGATGATCTGGCTTGTCGTCGCGCTGGTTCTTTTTGCATTTGTGGCCCGCATACCGCTGCGATTTCTCGATCTGGCGGCTTATCCATTTTTTGCCATATCTCTTCTCATGCTAATACTGGTTCTGGTAATCGGCGAAACGAGAATGGGAGCCTCAAGATGGTTTGCGCTGGGACCTCTGAGCCTGGGTCCATCGGATATCGCTAAGCTGGCTCTCCTTCTGGCACTGGCCCGATATCTGGCTCACACCAAGCTTCCGCCGGAATCAAAGAGGCGTCTTGCCTTCTCCGCGCTGATGGCGGGACTTCCGACTATGCTGATAATGAAACAGCCGGACCTGGGTACTTCGCTCGTGTGCGTGGCAATGCTCGCCAGCCTGTGGTTCTGGGCGGGGCTTTCGCCATATTATCTGGCGCTCGTGTTTTCTCCGTTCATCTCTCTTATCGCCGCTTTTCACTGGATAACGTGGATAATTTATCTGGTTATTTTGATATTATTTGTGCTTATGCTTCGCCCGGGGCTTATTTTTGCCTTCGTTGTCGTGACGATCAATCTCGGGTTTGGGATGATCACGCCTTTCATATGGAATCACCTTGCCGATTATCAGAAGCTTCGCGTGCTTACATTTCTCGATCCGGGGCGCGATCCCAAAAGGGCGGGTTATCAGATCATTCAATCCAAAATTGCTATCGGTTCCGGTGGCCTTCTCGGTAAGGGATATCTTGAAGGATCCCAAAGCCAGCTGAAGTTTCTCCCCGAAAGACACACCGATTTTATTTTCTCCGTTCTGGGCGAAGAATTCGGATTCTGGGGAACAACTATTGTTATTCTGATATTCGGATATTTGTTCTATCGCGCGGTCAGAATTGCCGCACGGTGTCGTTCAAGATTCGCATCGAACCTCGCCTGGGGAGCTCTGACTATCTTGTTTTTCCAATTCTATGTGAACGTCGGGATGACCTTCGGCCTGATGCCGGTCACAGGATTACCTTTGCCGTTTATCAGTTACGGGGGAACGTCGCTCCTGCTTTCATGGACATTGATCGGAATAATCGTACTCGCAGACTATAATAGAACGGAATATTGATATATCCGCGGGGTATAATAGAACGTATGAGAAAATTTGCCCGGGGCACAATGCTGGTTCTGGCGTTATTCTGTTCTACAACAGCATTTTCGACAGAAATAAGAGAAGTTGTACCGGAGAAAGATATCGTATCCGCCGGAGCGGTGCGATCGTTTCGTCAATCAGGCAAAATCTCTTTCGGCGGACTTAGTGGGGATGCCGAGATTCTGTACAAAGAGCCGGATATGATACTCACGCGATATAATTTGGGAGCATTGAAGTTCGCTCAGATATTCGACGGCCGGACTGCCTGGATGAAGGACCAGAACGATCAAGTCATGGAACTGACAGGAAATGACCGGCAGAAAGTGATCAATACCGCTTATATGGCGGGATTTTCATACCTGTTAAGCGATCGGATGGCGGGGAAAGTTGTCTTCGTGACAGATTCGCTTCTTGGCGGAAAATTGTATCATATTTTCGTGGCTTACCCTGAGGGCGGAGATTCTATCAAATTGTTTATCGATTCTGCCAACGGACGCCTGGGAATGACTGACGAAAATATCGATGAAGTGCTGATGCGGACATATCAGGAAAACTTCCGTCAAGTCAACGGAATCGAATTCCCATTTCTCTACCGGAGCGAATCGGTCGTTTCTCAGCTCAATTCGACACTTGAGATTGCGGATATTCAAGTAAATCCGCCTATTCCGGATTCTGTTTTCCAAATGGAGAGCGATTCCAAAATTGATTTTCTATTTCCGGAGGATCTGGATTCAGTCGTTGTTCCGATAAAATTTGTCAATGGACATATCTTCATCTTGGCAAGAATCAATGGTTCGAAAGAAGTATATTTCATTCTCGACTCGGGAGCGGGATCGAATGTTATAGATAAGAGCTTCGCCGCTCAGCAGGGGCTGCCAATTTCGGGCGAGGTGGCCTCCAAAGGAGTCGCAGGATATGAGACAGCTTCATTGACGCATATAGATTCATTGAGCATAGGGCAGGTCAAGCTCACTGATCAGACAGCGGCAATAGCAGATATGTCGGGTCTGAGTATAACAATACCCGACAAACCGGCCGGTCTGCTGGGGTATGATTTTATTTCGCGGTTTCCACTCAGAATAAATTATTCAGCTCTTAAGATGGTCATATATAATCCTTCAAGATTCAAGCAGCCTGATTCGGCGTCAATGATTGATATTGATTTCATGTTGAAAATACCGGTGATTGACGCCAATATTGATAGCGCCGGTGGTAAATTTCTGGTTGATCTGGGGAATTCGCTCGGATTAATCCTTCATAAGTCCTTTTCGGACAAACATAATCTTGAAGCAGGTTTTACCGATATTAAGAAAATGGGAAAGTCAATCGGCGGAATTGGCGGGCAGGCAGAGGCTTATGCCGCCACGGGAAAAACTTTTCAAATCGGCAAAATTGTGATTGATAA
This sequence comes from uncultured candidate division Zixibacteria bacterium, assembly GCA_963813655.1. Classification (GTDB taxonomy): domain Bacteria; phylum Zixibacteria; class MSB-5A5; order GN15; family PGXB01; genus CAWEZN01. Next base: position 702,069 of record CAWEZN010000011.1, read on the forward strand.
CCCGCCATTGCTTATTGCCGATGGAGATGCCGGTGTCATTCGTTCGGGCAACGTTGACGGCAATATCGGCAATTTGATGCTGATGAAGTTTGACCTGCTGTTGAATTACAGGATGCGGAAACTCTATCTTTTTCCCGGACAGGCAGATATCAAAAATAATGACAGCCTCAAATGAATCTTGACATAGAATAATAATGCAATTATATAAACTCCTTGCTCTATTTTGAAAAGGTAGGAAATAATGAGAGTCGGAATACTAACCGGAGGTGGTGATTGCCCAGGTCTGAATGCCGTTATCAGGGCGGTCGCCCGCAAAGGTATATTAAATTACGGTTTCGAGATTCTGGGAATTTATGAAGGCTGGAAGGGTTTATTAAAAGAAGGTTTAATCAAACCTCTTCAGCTGAATGACGTTTCCGGAATTCTTCCTCGAGGCGGAACCATCCTGAAAACGTCGAGAACCAATCCGTTCAAAATCGAAAATGGGGTAGCGCTGATCAAGGAAAGTCTGAAGAAGAATAATATAGACGCATTAGTCGCGATCGGGGGCGAGGACACGCTCGGCGTCGCGGCCAAACTCTATGAGGACGGTATTAAAGTCGTGGGTGTTCCCAAGACAATAGACAATGATGTCATGGGGACCGACAGGACATTCGGTTTTGACACGGCGCTTAATGTCGCTACCGAGGCGATCGATCGGGTTCATACAACCGCGGAATCGCACAATCGGGTCATGTTGGTTGAAGTGATGGGGCGGCATGCCGGTTGGATTGCCATGGAATCGGGCATAGCCGGAGGGGCTGATATTATCCTGATACCGGAAAAAATCACTTTTGTCACCGATATCTGCAATCTGATAAAACGTCGCCACAATAGAGGAAAGGATTTTTCCATCGTTGTTGTTGCCGAGGGCGCCAAGATAAAGATGTCGCCGGATTCGACGGAAGAGGAGTTGGTTCTTCAGGACAAGAAACTTGATTCATTTGGCCATGTAAGGCTCGGTGGAATAGCTTATAAATTGGCGGAACTGATCGAGGCCGGAACGGGGTACGAAACAAGAGTCGTCATTCTGGGGCATATTCAGCGGGGCGGCTCTCCCACCGCATTCGACCGGGTACTGGCGACCCGTTTTGGAGTCCACGCCATCGATTTAGTATATAAGGGACAATTCGGGTACATGGTGGCGCTTCAGGGAGCAAAGATTGTTCCATATCCTTTAGCCAACGTAGTATCGCAGATTAAGACGATAGATCCGGAATTAATTGCAACAGCAGAGGTATTCTTTGGATAAACGTATTTTCAGTCTGGCATTTGTTTTGATATTGAGCGGGTTGGCGCTTTTGCCGACCGATTCCCGAGGCGTTGAAATCCAGCTTCGGGATTTCGGCCACAAGAATTTCGCGGGGGGGAGAGTGGGCGTATGGACGGGAACGGCCAATAAGACAGCCCATTATGTTTCGGGCGATTCTCTCACATTTTCGGGGAGCAGTCTCTACGCTGAGTTCTTCTATGCGAAGCGAATTGTCCCATCTCTTTCGGCCGAATTGTGCATCGGGATTTTCAGCCGTGGCGATTTCAGGTACTATTCTGTCGACAATGTTCTGGTCGGTTCAGTCAACATATATCCGTTCCTGCTCTCGGCAAAATTATATCCGTTTGCTTCGATCAAGGCACTGTCGTTTTACCCCTATGTTCAGGTGGGGGGAGGAGTTGTTTACGGCCGACAAAACGCCATCGACTATTATTATGGCGTGGAATTTACCAACGCCTCCCAGACCAAATTGACTTACGTGCTGGGCGGAGGGATTGACTGGCCGGTGGCGGATCAGATCGGACTATGCGCAAATTTTAAATATATTCCCGCTAAATTCGGTAAACCCCTCTCCGGGGTGAGAGACTATTCCGGATGGGAAATTTCATTCGGGGCGGGATATATATTCGGTCCTAAAGGGAAGTAATATGAAACGTAAGGAGAAATAGGAATGTCCATCAAAGTAGGGATTAATGGTTTTGGCCGCATCGGCCGTCTGGTTTTCAGAGCGGCGCGCAAATCCAAGCTTGAAATAGTCGGCATCAATGATATCACGGATGCCCCCACGTTGGCTCATCTTCTGAAGTACGATTCAATCCATGGCAAATATCCGGGGGACGTCAGCTATGATGGCGAATTCATGATCGTCGAAGGAAAAAAGGTCAAGGTCACTGCCGAGAAAGATCCGGCCAAATTGCCATGGAAGGAGCTTGGTGTCCAGCTCGTTGTCGAGTCGACCGGTATTATGAAAGGGAAAGCGGATGCCGGTAAGCATATGACCGCCGGAGCGAAAAAAGTTTTAATATCGGCTCCCGCGAAGGAACATGACGGGACATTCGTTATCGGGGTCAATGATAAAGAGTATGATAAGAATAAACATGATGTGATTTCCATCGGCAGTTGCACGACCAACGGATTGGCACCGGTAGTTAAAGTTCTGCTCGATAATTTCGGCATAGAACGCGGCTTTATGACGACCATTCATTCATATACCAACGACCAGAAGATTCTTGATCTGCCGCATAAGGATTTGCGTCGCGCCCGTGCGGCCGCCCTCTCGATGATTCCAACCTCAACCGGCGCCGCCAAAGCCATCGCTGAAGTTATTCCGGCTATGAAGGGAAAGATGGATGGAGTAGCCATACGCGTTCCCACCCCTGATGCCTCGCTGGTCGATCTGGCGGTCGTACTCAGCAAAGAAGCAACGAAAGATGAAATCAATGCCGCGATGAAAAAAGCCGCCGAGGGGCCGCTGAAGGGGATTCTGGAATATTGCACCGATCCGATTGTGTCGGTCGATATTATCGGCAATCCGCACAGTTCAATTTTCGACTCGGATTTGACCATGGCTAAAGGGAATTTTGCCAAAGTATTTTCTTGGTATGACAATGAATGGGGATTCTCCTGCCGGATGGTAGAGATGCTGGAGAAAATGATCTGACGAAAAGTTTATTGAAGATAAATATTGGGGGAGAGGATGACCTCGTCCCCAGCCGCAAGTTTTTAAGATATTGCCATATTTCTGACCTCGCTTGTGATCGTTATTTTCGGCAGGGAAATTTCAAAACGGAATAGAAAGATGGGCACAAGATATGAATAAACTCACTATTTCAGATGTAAACTTGAAGGGGAAGAAGGTTCTCGTTCGGGTTGATTTCAATGTTCCGCTCGACAAGAATCTGAATATCACCGACGATCGCCGTATCGTGGAATCACTCCCTACGATAAAGAAAATAATGGCTGATGGCGGTAGGACAATTCTCTGCAGTCATCTGGGACGTCCCAAGGGAAAACCGGTTCCGGAAATGTCGCTGAAGCCGGCGGCAAAGAGGCTCTCCGAATTGATTCACAAGGATGTCAAATTCGCCCCGGATTGTATCGGTCTTGAAACCAAAAAAATGGCGGATTCTTTGAAAGACGGCGAAGTGTTGCTGCTGGAGAATCTTCGTTATCATAACGAGGAAGAGAAAAACGACCCGGCTTTTGCGAAGCAATTGGCGGATATGGCGGATATTTATGTAGATGATGCTTTCGGGTCGGCCCACCGAGCCCATGCCTCAACCGAGGGAGTGACCAAATTTATCCCGGTCAGTGCGGCCGGTTTCCTGATGGAGAAAGAGCTGAAATATTTGGGGGGAGCTTTAAATAACCCCCGGCGCCCGTTTGTCGCCATACTCGGCGGCGCCAAGATTTCGGGCAAGATTGATGTTATCCAGAATCTGCTTGATAAAGTCGACGCCATTCTGATTGGCGGCGGCATGACATTTACCTTTTTCAAAGCGATGGGTAAGAATATCGGCACATCGCTCCTCGAGGAAGATAAAATTGAACTTGCCCGGGAAATTATGAGCAAGGTAAAAGCCAAGAAGCTGAGGCTGATGCTGCCGGTCGATTGCGTGGTTGCCGAGGAGATATCAGATACGGCGAAGTCCAGGATCGTCAAGATCGATGATATTCCGACCGGCATGATGGGGCTTGATATCGGTCCGGAGACGATCAGTCTATTCCGCAATGAATTAGAGAAAGCCAAGACGGTTGTCTGGAACGGCCCGATGGGTGTTTTCGAAATCGAGCAATTCGCCAAAGGGACTTATGAAATTGCGGATATTCTCGCTGAAATAACATCCAAAGGAGCGACTACAGTGATCGGCGGCGGCGATTCGGCCGCGGCGGTCAGTAAACGGGGATTGGAAGGAAAGCTGACTCATATCTCGACCGGCGGCGGGGCGTCGCTTGAATTTCTGGAAGGCAAAGTTCTTCCGGGAGTGGCCGCGCTGACCGATGCGAAGGTGAAAGTCTGAAATGCGCCTGAAAATAATCGCCGGCAATTGGAAAATGAACAAGACCAATCCGGAAGCGATGGAACTGGCTCGCGGATTGATGGCCGGGTGGGAAGTATTCATCAGCCCAGAGTCGTAATTTGCCCGCCATTTACCGCTTTAAGCGAGGTGGCGAAGGTTATCAAAGGAAGCTCCATTTTTCTGGGGGCTCAGAATCTCTATTCCAAGGAATCCGGGGCATATACCGGCGAGATCGCTCCATCGATGCTCTTGACAATCGGGGTGTCGTATGTTATTTTGGGACACTCGGAAAGAAGAGAATATTTTTCCGAGAACGATAATATCGTCAATGCCAAGGCAAAGTTGGCCTTGAAAACAGGCTTGCTCCCTATTGTTTGTGTCGGGGAAAAGCTGGAGGATAGAGAGAAAGGACTGACTGAAAAGGTCGTCGGGAAACAGCTTGCAGGTTCCCTGAAAGAGCTGACCGATGATGAAATAAAGAAAGTAGTGATAGCCTACGAACCGGTATGGGCAATCGGAACCGGGAAGACCGCCACGCCGGAGCAGGCACAGGAAGTCCATGTTTTCATTAGAAGCAGACTGAGAGATGTCTACGGAGCGGTCGCGGACAGTATTTCCATCTTGTACGGCGGATCGGTTAATGACGAAAATGCCGCGAATCTCCTTGGCAGGCCCGATATTGACGGCGCTCTGGTCGGTGGAGCCAGTCTGAAAACGGATCAGTTCATGAAAATAATAGAGTCGGCTTAGTCCGTCGGAAATAAATCGAAATGGAGGAATAGAAATTGTTTGCACTAATGGTGATATTTCACACACTCGTATGCATTCTGCTGGTGGTTGTTGTACTCATGCAGTCGTCCAAGGGTGAGGGATTAGCCGGCGCATTCGGCGGGGGTGGCGGCGGATTAACAGGAGCCGTATTTGGCGGACGCGGGGCCGCCTCGTTTCTGGCCAAGTCTACTACCATTCTGGCGGTTGTTTTCATGATTAACTGCGGCGTGCTGGCATTCATGTCAAGCCATCGTGCCGGTCGAGCGGCAACCCTTACGGGATCGGCCGTGACCGAACAGGCAGCCAAGGATATGGCGCGTCAGCAACAGCAACAACAGCAGCAACAGCAGGCGCCGGGCACCCCGGACCAGACCGGCGGCCAGTTGCCCGCTGAAGGTCAGCCTGCCACCGGAGGCCAGACGCCACCGGCCGGCGGAACTCAGACAACAACGCCACCGTCGGGCGGCGGGGGCGGAAAATAGATTCTCAGAAGCTGGAATCCCGTTTCGGCGTGGATGACAGCCTGAATGCGGAAGTGGTGGAATTGGCAGACACACCATCTTGAGGGGGTGGCGCTTAACGGCATGGGGGTTCAAGTCCCCCCTTCCGCAGAAAAAAATTAAGCCCCTGATTTGTATCGGGGGTTTTTGATTTCCAGCGGCCGCAGAATGTGCGATTGGGTTACGGAGAGAATATCTGTCGCCATTTTCCCCTTGGATAAACGCTGATTCCTATTATATTTGCAGAAGATACATACTTGCCTTTTATTAGGAGCACTGCATGCGTTGCACTCGATTCGTTATTTTCACCATTATCATTTTTGCCCTCACAACAATCATAGCCCTCGCGGCCGAGGTTTCCCATATTCAGGCTCGGGTTTATCTGGACTCGAAAGCCCAATACCTGCAATTCAAGAATTTGCACCTCGATGAAGTCTGGCAGGGGAACTGACAATATAGAAATTATTACCAACCAGCCCGAACTGGATAGGCTGGCTTCTCTGGGGTTCAGGACTGAGGTTATTATTACGCAGGTTCCGGACTATTATCGTTCCCGCCTTCCCAAAGCGCTCGACATGGGTGGATATAAGACATTGGATGAAATTTATGCCTACGAGGACGGGATTATCGCGGCTCACCCGGATATCGTTTCATCCAAAGTAAATATAGGGAATACTATCGAGGGGCGGCCGACTTGGGCGATCAAAATTTCGGATAATCCCAATATCGATGAGGACGAGCCGGAGGTTCTTTATACTGCCGCCATTCATGCGCGGGAAGTTGTCACGCCTGAAATACTCATATATTTCATGGATTATCTCCTCAATAATTATGGAGTGCTGCCTGAGGTTACCAATCTGGTTGATAATCGGGAGCTCTGGTTTGTGATGGTGGTCAATCCGGACGGGTATTATCGCAACCAGGTGACTGATCCCGGGGGCGGGGGAATGTGGCGCAAGAATCGGCGCAATAACGGTGATGGTACTTTCGGTGTCGATATTAACCGCAATTACGGATACCAATGGGGATATGACAATCTTGGTTCGTCGCCATACACCAGTGCGGAGGATTATCGCGGGACCGGCCCGTTTTCGGAACCGGAAACGCAGCATATGCGGGATTTTGTCGCGGCGCATAATTTCGTTATTACCATGTATCATCATTCGTACTCCAATCTGGTGCTATATCCGTGGGGATACGATCGAATTTATACCCCCGATAACAGCATCTTTTCCGCGCTGGCGGACTCCTGTGCCGCCTTCAATGGTTATACTCCGGAGCCAGGATGGGGATTATATGTAACTAACGGCGATAGTGACGACTGGGGGTACGGCGAGCAAGCGACCAAGAATAAGAATTTCGCGATGACCATCGAATCGGGCACTCAGACCGACGGTTTCTGGCCTACTATTCATCGTAAGACGGAAATCGTGCAGGAGGATCTTCAGCCGAATTTATTTCTGGCGCGAATTGCGGGGAATGTTTATCAGATCAAACCTCCCGATGCACCGATTATGACCACGCCCGATTTTGTCAATCGGCTGAGTTATGATGTTACCTGGAGTTTGCATGATACGCTAAATCCAGCCGTCCAGTATGAACTGATCGAATACCAGAATAAGAGCCGCCTCACTGATCCGGTCAGCAATTGGAATTACTGGTACACGGATAGATTCAGTCTTGTCAATACGCGCTATCATTCGACGCCGACCAGTTTCTTCTCGGGGGCCGAGAATGGCGCGGTGCACTATTTCCAGACCAAGGATCCGGTTTTTGTCGCGGCGGGGGATTCGGTCAAATTATGGACATATTATGATATCGAGCCTGATTATGATTATGCCTATGTCGAGGTTTCAACCGACGGATTGCTTTTCACGCCGATCGCGGGAAATATCACCACGAGTACGAATCCTTTTGGCGCCAATCGAGGCAACGGCATAACCGGGGCGTCATCGGGATGGGTACAGGGGAAATTTAGTCTTCTGGATTTTGTCGGTAAACAGGTCACGATCAGAATTTCCTATTATACCGATTCCTATACACTCGGCGAAGGTTTCTATGTAGATGATATATATCCGGTGGAGACGTTCGGCACGGTAACGACGGTTTCGTCGACCATACCAGACACATCGTATCATTTCAGCAATCGTACGGCCGGTACATATTTCTATAAAGCGCGCGCCATGGATGCGCAAAATCAGTGGGGGCTGTTTTCCAAGCTTGATGAAGTTCAGGTCGGATCGGGTGGCCCGTTCGTATGCGGCGATGCCAGCGGGAATGGTGTAGTGAATGCGCTTGACGTAACGTTCATTATCAATTTCCTCTACAAGGGTGGAGCGGCGCCGAACCCGACCGCAGCGGCTGATGTCAATAATACCGGCACAGTCAATGCTCTGGATGTCACCTATCTTATCAATTTCCTATATAAGGGAGGGGCCGCGCCGATTTGCCCGTGATGGTTTAAGCATCTTTTTAAGTTGAATATCTAATCGCCGATCTGCCGTATGCGGGTCGGCGATTTGTTTTCCCGGGAATCGATTGATCGCGCGGGGATAAAGATTGATTTTGATCAAACAAGGACGTACATTTAGGGCTGAAGAAATAGGGTATCTACCTATTAAATGGGGAGGTAATGATCATGAAATTGATTTTTAAATTCAGCGGCTGTGTGATGTTATTCCTGTGTCTAATGTCATCCGCATTATGCCGCGAGAGGACACAGCTTGACGATATCGCCGAGCGGTATGTCAAGCTGGCTTTAAGAGTGGGGCTTTATAAGGCCGATTATATTGATGCCTATTTTGGTCCCCCGGAATGGAGGCCGGCGTCAATTCATGATACTCTTGCGAAAATCCCCTACACGGAACTTAAGGCCGAAGCGAGCGCCTTGCTGGAAAAACTGGGGGAGGTTGAAAAAGGGAATCCTGGCTTGTCGGCACAGCCGCGCCGGAAGTCTCTGAGAAGTCAGATCAAATCGGTTGCGGCCGTAATCGAGATTATAAATGGGAAGAAGATGACGTTTGATGAGGAATCAATGGCGCTTTACGGGGCCAAGGCGCCAAGCTTTGATAGCCTGCATTATGACAGCCTGCTGCAAAAACTAGATAAGGTACTGCCCGGTGAGGGGAATATTCAGTCGAGGTATATGGAATTCCGCAAGCATTTTCTGGTTTCCCATGACAAGATTGATACTTTGATCAAGGTGGCCATTGCAGAGTGCCGCGCGCGGACCAAACAGCATATCAGGCTTCCTGAGGGAGAAAGTTTTGTTACCGAGATGGTTGGCCGGAAGCCGTGGGGCGCCTACAATTGGTTCAAGGGAAATAATATCAGCTTGATACAGGTCGACACTTCCGATGACCAAGGAATAGGGAGTATAATCGCCCTTGCGGCTCATGAGGGGTATCCGGGACATCATGTGCAGAACGTGCTGGAGGAGAGCGGATTTTATCGGGATAGCGGCTGGGTCGAATTTTGCGTGCAGCCCCTATTTGCGCCGCGTAACTTGATCGCGGAAGGAATGGCCGATTTCTGCATTAAATTGCTCTTTCCGAAAACAGAATGGCTGGCTTACGTGAAAGGTATCCTGTGCCCTCTGGCGGGGATTGATACGTTGAAGATAGAGCAATATTATGATGTCAACAAAGCGCTTTCTGAACTGAATGCGGGCGTTGACGGCGCAAGAGATTACCTTGACGGCAAGAAGTCGAAAGAGGCGACCATTGCGTGGAGAATGTATTTCAATTTGCAGACCCGCAAGGAAGCGGAAGATGGTATCGATTTCTATGATAATTATCGCAGCTATGTTATCACCTACAGCGTCGGGGGGGATTTGATCAGGAACTATATTGAAGCCAATGGCGGGACTGAGGATAATCCGGGAAGGCGCTGGGAATTATTTATCTCGATTCTGACGCATCCGACGACGCCTGAGGATTTGGTGCAGTAGAATCAAATCGGCGACGCCGTACTTATACTTGCCCGCGAAAATCCGATACTCTAAATGTATGCGGATCAGATAAGCAGACAATAATATATTTCATTCTGTCGTTAATGGCATTTCTACCCGCTATGGGCGAAGCTGCGAGTAAAGCGGGGCAGAAGCGGACGGGGCAGATATGTATCACTTTTGATAATCTGCCGGCGGAAAGAATTTATGACAAGAAAGTCAGAAAATGGATCAACGATAGAATTCTGTCGGCTTTGAAAAAGCATAATATCAAAGCGGCGGGATTTGTTATCGGCGATAATATCGAAGGGGACTGGAGTATAATCGAACGATGGCTGGAGGATGGGCATATAATCGGATTTCAGCCGTACTCGGGGCAGGATGTGAATGAAGTCCCGACCGGTTTCCTGGTCGACGATATTAACAAAGGGATGGAATCAATCGAAAATATGGTGACCTCATATCAGCAGAGCGGCCGTTACTTTCGGTATCCTCTTTTGCGATATGGCAAGAATCCGGAAATAAGAGGACAGATCGAGGATTTCCTTACGCAGGAGAATGTCAGGGTTGTCCACGCCACGGTGGTGCCGGAGGATTTTGTCTATAATATGACGGCGGATAAAATCGCCGGAAGCACCGATAGTGTCAGAATCGGGGAGTTGAGGCGGGAATATATCGCTCATATACAGGCTTGCCTCGACAGCGCGGAAATATTGGCTGGCAAGGTGATGGAGCGAAAGGTGAAGCATATAATCGAGCTTCATGCCAATCGGATTAATGGGATGTTTCTGGATGATATTATATCTTCATTAAGTCAAAGAGGTTATAGTTTCATTTCCCTGCCGGAAGCTTTGCAGGATAAATTATATGATGCTCGCGACGCTTATTTCGGTGATCAGATGGTTTCATTTCTGCGGCGGATCCAGTTGTCCGATCCGAATTTACTTCCGGCGATCGAGCACTGAAACAGCGCGAATATATGCCTGCAATACGTGATATTTTTCACAATCCCCTTGACATCTCGAGGATATTTTTCGATATTAATATTGGCGAAAGAAGACAACTTTAGTTTTGCTTACGGCGATCCGAAAGACAGCCGGAGGACAAGGAAACGCGATCGTGGCGACAGCCGAAAGTTCATTGATGCAAAGAGCGAGGGAAGGTTATCTGTATCCGACATTTTCGGCCAGAACGATAATCCTCGTCGGCGGATTTGGGAGCGGCAAAACCGAGGTTGCGGTCAATCTGACAAAATATCTTGCCGACTCCGAAAAAGGTCCGATTACGATTGTCGATCTGGATCTGGTCAATCCTTATTTCCGTTCACGCGAAGCTAAAGAAGAAATGGAAGCGATGGGAATATCCGTGATTGCTCCGAAGGGCGGATTTTTCTTCGCCGATCTGCCGATACTTCTACCGGATATAAAGGGAGCGATCGAAAAGGGTGAGGGAAGACTTATTCTCGATGTCGGCGGTGACGAACAGGGTTCGCGGGCCCTGGGATCGCTTTCTGGCTCATTTCCTATCGGAAATTATGAGATGATAATGATTCTGAACAGCAGGCGGCCGTTTACATCGGATGTTGCCGGAAGTCTAAAAACAATGGCCCGAATCGAGATGTCATCCAAACTTAAATTCACCGGAATAGCATCTAATAGTCATATGATTGATGAAACAACCGTAGATATACTGGAAGAAGGATATTTATTGGCAAAAAGTATTGCAGAAACTACGGGGCTGCCGTTCAAATTTTTAAGCGCCAAGAAGGATATTCTCGATAAGACCGAATCGTCGCACTTCGATTGTCCGGTTCTGCCTCTGGTCCGTTCGATGCTCAAGCCGTGGGAAAGAAAAGCTGATTAGGAAATTATTTTAGTTATGCCGGGTATTAGAATAAATAAGACATACTGCAAGGGGTGTGAACTCTGCGTTCGCGCCTGCCCGATGCAGATTATTTCAATGTCGAAAGAGCTGAACGAGAAGGGGTATTTTTGCGCGGCGGTGCATGAGCCGACCAAATGTATCGGATGCCGGATTTGCGCCATAACCTGTCCCGATGCGGCGATAAGCGTATTAACCAATGGCACCCAATTCGTCCTTTTTCAATATTAGTTAGGATTGCGGAAAAAATCGATGGCAAAAAAATTGATGAAAGGAAATGAGGCGATAGCCGAGGCCGCCGTCTGCGCCGGAGCCATCAATTATTTTGCCTACCCGATAACTCCTCAGAGCGAAGTGGCGGAGTATCTGTCTCGTCGTATTCCGGAAGTAGGCGGGGTTTTCGTTCAGGCCGAAAGTGAAGTCGCGGTCGGCAATATGTTGTTTGGTGCGGCCTGTACCGGCAAGCGGGCGTTTACCACCTCATCGAGTCCTGGTGTAAGTCTGATGCAGGAAGCGATATCCTTTATGGCCGGCGCTCAAGTGCCGACTGTTATCGTGAATATTATGCGCGGCGGACCGGGGCTGGGCGGTATTCTTCCGGCTCAATCGGATTACCTTCAGGCAACAAAGGGCGGCGGGCATGGTGATTATAAGGTCATCGTCCTGGCGCCGTCATCGGTGCAGGAAGCGGTTGATCTGATGATGCTCTGCTTTCATCTGGCGGATAAATATCGCAATCCGGTCATGCTAATCGGTGACGGGATGATTGGTCAGATGATGGAATCGGTCGAATTTCCAGAGAAATATGAGGAACCTCCTCTCCCGCCGAAAGATTGGGCTTTGACCGGCGCGAAGGGGAGAAAATCGAATATAATCAAGTCGCTCTATCTCGATCCCGGCACAACTCGAACAGAATAATATCGATCTGGCGAAGAAATATGAGCGAATAAAAGACCGATGAGATTCGCTATGAATTGTACAAGGTGAATGATAAGAATAAAATATTGGTTTTTGCCTATGGCACGGTGGCCCGAATTTGCCAGACGGCTATCGATGAACTGGAAGAAGAAGGAATAAGTGTCGGTTTGTTCCGACCGATTTCTCTATTTCCCTTTCCGGAGAAGCAAATTTATCGCGAAATTGTCAAGCCTAATATACAGACGCTATTGACAGTTGAAATGAGCATGGGACAGATGCTGGAAGATATCGAAAAATCGGTGATGGGGATCAAGCCGGTCGGATTTTATGGTCGAACCGGCGGGATCGTGCCGACTCCCGAAGAGGTCAAAGCGGCGGTCAAGAAACAGCTTGAAGCGGCCAAATAGAAATTAGTATGACAGAAATTACAAAAGACTCATTGACAATATTCAGCCGCCCGGAGGCATTAAGCAGTAATATCACCAGCTACTGCCCGGGTTGTACGCATGGAGTTATTCATCGTCTGGTCGCTGAGACTATTGACGAACTGGGTGTGAGAGAAAGGACCGCCGGCGTGGCGCCGGTCGGATGTTCCGTATTCGCGTACAATTATTTCAATGTAGATTTTATGGAGTCGCCTCATGGCCGCGCCCCGGCCCTGGCGACCGCATTCAAGAGACTTCGCCCCGACATGATCGTGTTTACCTATCAGGGGGACGGCGATCTGGCATCCATTGGGATGAGTGAGATAATTCATTCCGCCAATCGCGGGGAGAAGATCACAGTGATTTTCGTCAACAATGCCATCTACGGTATGACCGGCGGGCAGATGGCGCCGACGACCATGCCGCTTCAGAAAACGACCACCTCTCCCAGAGGGCGCGATGTCGCTACGGCCGGGTATCCGATCAGGATATCCGAATTGTTATCGAGTCTGAGAACTCCGGCGTATATTGCACGGGCGGCGGTTCATACCCCGATGCATATCATAGATGCCAAGCAGAAAATCAAGAAGGCTTTTTCATATCAGGTTGAGGGAAGATGTTTTTCGCTGGTGGAAGTCCTTTCCACCTGCCCCACCAACTGGGGAATGGCGCCCGATGTTTCGACAAAGTGGCTGGCAGACAATATGGTGCCCTATTATCCGCTGGGAACCTTTAAGACACCCGAGGACGAAACCGCCAAATGACAAGTCAGAGTGAAGTTACATTCGCTGGATTTGGCGGGCAGGGTGTGATGACTATCGGCCAATTGCTGGCGTATGCCGGAATAGCCGAAGGGAAGCAGGTGACCTGGGTACCGTCGTACGGTCCCGAAATGCGCGGTGGCACGGCCAATTGCACGGTTGTCATCTCGGATAAAAGAATCGGTTCTCCGATAATTACCCATCCGTACGCGGCCTGTGTTTTCAATCGACCTTCACTGGATAAATTCGGATCGCTGGTCAGGCCCGGAGGCCTGCTATTTATCAACAGCTCGCTGATAGACAAAATATCGGGCCGGCAGGATATAAATGAGTTTCTGATTCCGGCCAACGATATTGCTATCAAAATAGGAAGCGCCAAAATTACCAATATGGTCATCCTCGGCGCCTATGTGCAGGTTACGGGAATCGTGAAATTTGAAACTTTGATACAGATGCTGATCGAAAAAATGGGAGAGAAGAAGGCATACCTCGAGAATAATCGTATCGCGCTTGAAGAAGGGAAAAATTCCGTTTCACAGATTAAGGTGAAACTGTAACTGATTGGCATGACGATTTTATGGCGCACGATCTGACAAAATTGGCCTCGATTATCGACCGCAGCCCGAAAGAACCGGGTTCGCTGATTACGGTGCTTCAGGATATCCAGCGTGAATTTCGATATCTCCCATGTGAGGCATTGATAGAGACTTCAAAGGCGCTGGGAGTACCTCTGAGCAAAGTATTTTCGGTTTCTACGTTCTATAATGCATTCAGCCTGACTCCTCGCGGAGAAAAGATTATCAGGATTTGCCACGGTACCGCCTGTCATATTAAGGGCGCGAATCTTGTGCAGGAGCAGATCGAGAACAGCCTGAATATCAAGGCCGGGGAGACGACCCCTGACATGAAATTTACCATTGAGATAGTCAACTGCGTGGGAGCCTGCGCCATGGCGCCGGTGATTGCGGTGAATAATGAATATCACGGCAATATTCGATGCGATCAGGTCAAGAAATACCTCGACGGGAAGCAGAAATGAAAATCGAATCGGCCGAACAACTCAGTAAGTTCCAAAAGGTCTGCAAAGCCGAACTGGAGAGCATTCCTCGGAAGATATTGGTCTGCCTCGGTCCGGGTTGCCTTGCCAACGGTTCGGAGAAGATTCTTGACGAATTCAGGAAGATCATTTCCGAAAGAAATATTGAAGGAGTCGCGCTCGAATCGATCAAGAAGACAGGATGTCACGGATTTTGCGCTCAAGGACCGCTGGTGATAATGGAACCATCCGGTCTGTTTTACACGCACGTGCAGATCAAGGATGTTGCTGAAATAGTGGAAAAGAGCATTTCCGGCGGCGAGGTCATATCGAAATTGCTTTACTCGGCTCCTGACAATGGCCACAAGATAGAAGATTATCATGAGATTCCGTTTTATTCGCGCCAGAAGAGAATTTCCCTGCGAAATGTCGGCAAAATCGACCCGGAAAAAATCCGGGATTATATCGCAGCGGGGCGGATATAGCGCTCTGGCGAAAGTTTTGAGCGGCATGAAGCCTCAGGAAGTTATCGATGAAGTCACAAAGTCGGGAATTCGTGGGCGGGGAGGCGCCGGTTTTCCTACCGGGAAAAAGTGGGATACTTGCCGGAAAGTCGAATCGGATGTTCGTTATGTGATATGCAATGGCGACGAGGGCGATCCGGGGGCATTTATGGATCGGTGCATCATGGAAGGTGACCCGCATTCAGTGCTTGAAGGGATGATTATTTGCGCGTATGCGGTTGGATCGTCATCAGGTTATATATATGTGCGTGAGGAATACCCTCTGGCGGTGGTCCATCTTCAAGGGGCGATTCAATGTGCCCGCGCATATGGATTGCTTGGCGAAAATATTCTGGGGTCAGGGCTGAATTTCGATATTAAGATAAGTCGCGGCGGGGGAGCCTTTGTATGCGGCGAATCCTCGGCGCTGATGAAATCGGTCGGCGGTGATGTCGGCGAACCGCGCGCGAAATATATTCGTTCGGTGATTAAAGGTTTGCATGATAAGCCCACGGTACTAAACAATGTCGAGACTTTCGCGACAATCCCGGTCATAATAAACGATGGAGCTGCTTCATTTGCGGCTATTGGTACAAAAAGGAGTTCGGGGACAAAGGCCTTTTCTCTGGCGGGTAAAGTAAAAAATACCGGTCTGGTTGAAGTGCCGATGGGGGTAACCCTTCGCGAAATTATATTCGATATCGGCGGGGGAATTCCGAATGATCGGAAATTCAAAGCGGTCCAGACAGGTGGGCCGTCGGGCGGGTGTCTGCCGGAAGCGAAACTTGACCTTCCCGTGGATTTCGATTCTCTGACCGATGCCGGCTCCATGATGGGTTCGGGCGGCATGATAATAATGGATGACCGCACCTGCATGGTGGACGTGGCGAAATATTTCCTGAATTTTCTGGTTTCCGAGTCGTGCGGCAAATGTGTTCCGTGCCGGGAAGGGCTTTATCAGCTCCACGCCCTGTGCAAGAAAATTACCGAGGGCAAAGGGCAGGAAGGGGATCTGGAATTGATGGAGCGTCTTTCGCAGAACATCCAGATCGGATCCCTCTGCGGTCTGGGGCAATCCGGTCCCAATCCGTTCATGAGCACTTTGCGGTATTTCCGTGACGAATACGAAGCGCATATCCGAGACAAGAAATGCCCTGCCGGAGTTTGCAGAGATCTTATTATTTACGAAATTACCGATGAGTGCACGGGGTGCCTGGCGTGTATTAAAGTATGCCCCGTGAATGCCATTACCGGCGAAAAGAAGAAAAAGCATTTGATAAATCAACAGATATGCGACCGCTGCGGATCCTGCTATGCGGTTTGCACGTTTGATGCCATCGCGATAAAGTAGGTCGAAAGAATATGACGACTATTCAGATAAATGGTAAATCGGTTCAGGCTAATGACGGCGAAATGCTTCTGGATGTGATTCGGCGGCAGAAGATCGATATTCCGGCCCTGTGCAATCATGACGCTATCGAGCCATGCGGTTCCTGCCGGTTATGCATGGTGGAGATAACGAAAAAAGAATGGGACGGCTGGACGAAGTTTGTGACGTCATGTCTTTATCCGGTCGAATCGAATCTGATAGTGAGCACTCATTCGCCCAGAGTGATCGAACTTCGCAAGACTATTCTGGATTTGTACCTGGCTCGCAGTCCTCAATCGGAAATCATCCAGAAAATGGCATCGGAGTACGGAATAACCGAGACCAGTTATCAGACAGTTCCCGACGGGGATAATTGTATCATGTGCTATGCCTGCACCCGTATCTGCGCCGAATTGGGATGTCATGCCATTTCAGCGATCGAGCGGGGCCACGAAAAAGCTATTGAAACGCCTCTGAGAGAAGCTCCCGCTGACTGTGTCGGCTGCCTCAGTTGCGTTTATATCTGCCCGACCAATTTTATCGAATGGGTGGATGATAATTCAAGCCGGACTATATGGGGGCGGAAATTCGAATTGATCGCCTGCAAGATATGCGGCAAGAAGACGATCACGCATGATTTTGCGGATTATTTAATTCAGAATCGCAATATTCCCGCGACCTATTTTGATACGTGCGACGATTGCAAGCGGGTGGAACTTTCCAGAAATATGGGAAAGATAGTCATTGCGGCGCAGGAGATAACGCGATGAAATACCGTTTTATTGTCGACCCTTCGCTCTGCACCGGATGTCGCACCTGCGAGTTGGCCTGTGCGTTCAGCCACGCGCGTAATTTAAAACAGGGGAGAAGCCGAATTTACCCACTGGCTCATGGTAAAGATAAGTATGTCCCGGTTACCTGCCTGCAGTGCGACGATGCCGCCTGTGTCAAATCATGCTTCTATAATGCCCTGAGGCGCAACGACGAAACCGGCGCCATTGAACTCGATCTTGGACGTTGTGTGAAATGCATGGCCTGCGTAGCGGCCTGTCCTTTCGGATGCGCGCTCGTGGATGAAGTGCATAATGAGATTGTCAAGTGCGACCTCTGTAAAGGTGATCCGGCCTGCGCCCATTTCTGTCCTTCAAAGGCTCTTAGATATACTAAGATTGTATCTCGCTGAATTCAGTCTCTATTCCATCGATTCAATCTGTCTGAGCTCTCTGATGATTCGCAATGCCAAAATCTTTGACTTTGCGCAGATCTAATGATATATTCAGGCTCTGATTGTATGAGAAAAAGTATAATCTTTTGAGGGTTCTGATGAAATATTTTAGAAAAATTCTACTTCTGTCGATTGCCGCCCTGCTGATATTCGCTATTATTTTCAGCTGCTCCCAAAAGAAGATTGAAGCCCCTCCACAGTATCCGGATTGGGTCACGTACAGCTACAAGCATTTCGTCTTTCATTATCCGAAGGATTCTTATTGGGGGAAGAAGATGGATTCCTTCTCCAGCGCATACGAAAGATTTTTAACCGAAGATTGCAATTTCCTCGGCATGGAAATTCCGGCCGATACGATTCATTTTTATATTCATAATAATCCGGAAGAAGGTCAAAAACTGACCGGCCGTACATTGCCGTTTCATACGGCCAACCAAATCCATTGGGACAGGCGATCCGCATGGGGTCTGGAACTGGCTCGCTATCTGATAGACAGAATGGATATCAGAATGACTGATCTTAAATTTCTTTATGACGGACTGGCGTCTTTGCTTGACTATTCGGGATATGATTATCATCACAGTACAATATCGCTGGTCGAAATCAAGCAGCTCATTCCGCTTGACTCTCTGACGAATAATGAAAGTTACGCGCGTGCGGACAGCCTTCACAGGGAATGGGAGGCGGCATCGATCGTGGGATTTGTCACCTTCAATTTCGGGATAAACAGATTCAAAATGCTCTGGCAGTCGGCGGTTCCTTTTGACGAGTCGGTCAAACAATTGTTTAACGTGGATCCAAAAAAATTCGAGAGCGGATGGCTTATTTTCGCACGGAAGTATTATCAGGGTATAAAGAGCGAACAGATATATACTGATTCATCAGCGATAAAATAAGCAATCGATCCGAGGACCCGACGGTCATTATCGAGGAATAATTCATTCATGCAGATCGTTCTGGCGACAAAAAATCAGGACAAAATCCGGGAGATAAAACATCTCCTCGAAAATTTGAATATCACGATCCTTACCTTCGCGGATTTTTTGGAATTCCCTGATATCGACGAGACCGGCAGTACGCTCGAGGAAAATGCGATATTGAAAGCGGTCGGTATCGCGGAATTTACCGGATACCCCGCGCTTGCCGATGATTCAGGTCTGGAGGTTGATTATCTTGATGGGGCGCCGGGTGTTTATTCGTCCCGCTATGCCGGCCCGGGGTGCAGTTATGACGACAATAATAACAGACTCCTGAAGCAACTGGCCGGAGTTCCGCGCGATAAGCGGGGGGCGCGATTTAGGACGATAATTGCCGTCGCGTGGGACGCCGAAGACGTGGAGACAGTTGAGGGAACGGTCGACGGATATATAGCTGAAGAAAAATCCGGACAATACGGTTTTGGTTACGACCCGATTTTTTTCTATCCGCCGGCGGGGAAGACTTTCGCCGAAATGACGGTCGCGGAAAAAAATATGATTTCCCACCGGGGGCAGGCCTTGATTAAGGCGAGATTGCTTCTGGAGGACCGAATGAGCAGGAGCGAGTGATAATCACGTCTTTCTTTGGGTCTCTCCCAAATTCATGCAAAAAGCATCTCATTTCCTCCCCAGACCATTCCACTTGACTTAAAGCCATTTGGCGATATATTGAACTTTTCGGGCACCGGGGTGTGGCGCAGTCCGGTTAGCGCACTTGCTTTGGGAGCAAGGAGCCGGAGGTTCAAATCCTCTCACCCCGAGATAAAATTGAATTGACCTCACGCCGCCTTTTATTATTTGAGATGTTTTGGGAGGATGGATGTACCCGATAATAAAACTGAAAGCAGGCAAAGAGGCCAATGTCGCTTTCCACCATCCCTGGATTTTCTCCGGGGCGGTGGAACAGATTCCCGACGGTCTGCCCAACGGCTCGGTTGTCTCGATCTCAGATAACAAGGGTAAGCTGATCGGCACGGGGACTTATTCGGCGCATTCGATGATTGCCGTTCGCGTCTATGAATTCGGCCCGGCCCTGATAGACAATGAATGGTTCTTGCGAAAAATTGCAGGGGCCGATAAGCTAAGGCTGATTCACGGCTACGGTCCGTCAAAACAAACTACCGGTTACCGGGTGGTATTCGGCGAGGCTGATGGCATTCCGGGGCTGGTGGTCGACCGATATGGCGACGTATTTGTCGTCCAGCTGTCAACGGTCGGGCTGGACGTCATGCGTGATATCATAATTCAGGCCATCGTCGATATTTTTAAGCCTCGGACTATCATCGAGCGGAGCGATCTCTCGGTTCGACGGGAGGAAGGGCTGGAGGAAGTGGCGGGTGTGCGCTACGGCGAAGACCCGGGTTCGGTCGAATTTCTCGAGAATGGACTCAAATTTATTGCCGATCCGATGTACGGCCAGAAGACGGGATTTTATCTGGACCAGAAGGATCTTAGGCGGGAGATCATGCAACTCTCGCACTGCCGTCGGGTACTGAATCTATTTTCCTACACCTGTTCGGCAGGAGTGGCGGCGCTCAAGGGTGGGGCAAGGTCGGCGCTAAACATTGACAGTTCCAGCGCCGCGCTTATTCTAGGTGCGAAACTGATGGAGCGAAATGAGATTCCTCCCGCGCAATTTGCGACTGAATGCTCCGATGTTTTCAGCTGGCTGTCGAAGCGTGATAAGCCGACGTACGATCTGCTTATTCTGGATCCGCCGGCGCTGATTAAATCGCAGGATGATTTCGAGGCCGGCCGCAAAGCGTATCATTTTCTCAACCGTGCGGCCATGAGACTGATAAATGATGATGGCTTGCTGTTTACCTCAAGCTGTTCGGCCTTTTTTAACGAAGAAGATTTTGCTTTCACTTTGCGACGGGCCTCCGTCCAACTCGGTTTACATCTTGACACGCTGAAAATTATCAGGCAAAGCCCGGATCATCCGGTTTCGATCTACTTCCCGGAGTCAACATATTTGAAGACCTTTATGTGCAGAATAAGACGATAATAATTCGGGAAGGAATCGAGGCGGCTGTCAATATTATTTCAGACAGCACTTTTTGTATTTGCGACCGCTTCCGCAAGGGCAGAGATTATTTCTGCCGGTATTTGATTTCTTATCACGATGATGAGAATTTTCAACTTCATTCTGAATAGGGGCGTCCGTCCGACCAACTCGGGTCGCTTGGAAAAGGTAGCACTTTTTTCTGACTAAATCGGGCCCTTCACCAGCCAGGGTTACAATATCGGTAACGTGGAGCAATCCCGAAAATCTGTCGATGATATCTCTTCGGTAATCTTGATAGAGACGCAAATGAGCGATATCATCATAGTCGGGAACAGAGGCTATAAATCGAACGCCCGCGGGAATATTTTCTATAATTTTCAGGTCGTCAAGATGCTCCAGTACTTCTAACGCGACGGCAACGTCATAGTCTGCGGGAAGATAGCTTTCGGCATTATAGGCATCACCGATTCTAAAATCGCCCGAGGGACACAACTGCTTGCAACATGCTACCGCCTGTTCGCTGAAATCGAAACCGCGATAATCGTACCCTTTATCGATAAGCATTTTGCCCAGATCGCCAATGCCGCATCCGACCTCCAATATTTTCTTTGGGATACCCCCCTTTTCGACCAACTTAATCACCTCGCGATAGAGCGGGTAATAATTGCGAGTATCATATCCGCGGGAATAAATAGTATCGTAATATTGGCTTGCTTTTTCAATATGTCCGGTCAGATGCATCGTAGTAATCCGCTATGATCGAATAGTCCTATTTTCTATGAATAAAATCGGCATAATTATGAGGATATTTAGCTATATGCCCGGGGAGCGTACGGTATTGCGAGACACGCGATTACAGGGACGGATGAAATCCTGCGGACAGGAAGATAGGACTAGAAACCGAGAAGAATGATATTTCTTTATCCCGGATATTTCCCGGTTATATAATCGATCAAATAGCGATTCTCAATTTTGAGATTAATGACCTGGGTCTTGATTATGTCGCCGATTGATATGATCCCGATAAGCTTTTTGCCGTCCATCACGGGGAGGTGGCGGAATCGATTATTGGTCATGAGAGCCATCGCCAGATCGATATCATCATCAGGTAACGCTACTATCAATTTTCGGGTCATGGCGTCCCTGACTGAGAGTTCAAACGCCTTTTCGCCTTCCTGATGAATCACTCGTGAGATATCGCGCTCAGTGATAATCCCCTCAACGACCTCTTTTTCCATCACCACCAGCGCCCCGATTTTTTTCCCGATCGTCTTGTCCATCGCCCGTCGTACATTTTCGTTCGGCGCGATTGTCTCAACATGGCCTCCCTTGACCTTCAAGATGTCCCTTATTTTCATTTAATTCCCCTCTATGATATGAATCATTTTTTCATTTTATACGCCGGATTTGTCGATATCATGGATCATTTTCCCGACTGGAACGGCGCGGCCGGCTCATTGACATATCCGCATTCGAATTTCAAGAGGGAGTAGAGCTGATCGTCAAATAGATTTCCCTTGTAGTAATGATGCTGTCGAAGAGTGCCTTCAAGCTTGAAATCGAGGGATTTGAGCAGTTTGACCGAAGCCTCATTGAATGCGGCAGTTTGAGCATAGATCCTGTTGAGATTCAGGTACGTGAAGAGATAGACTATCAGCAACCTTAATCCTTCCTTGCCGTACCCCTTTTTTCTTTCGTCGGGCGCGATGATATACCCCAGCTCGACCGAACGATTCAGCATGTTGAGGTTGAAATATCGGATTTTGCCGACCGGCTGATTATCTTCCTTTCTGACGATAAGAAAATCGGCATCTTCCGCCTTTTTCTCCCTCTTTTTGGCCGCCTCGACTATATCGGCGGGGGTGGCCAGCTTCATCTGATGGCAGGACTGAGTTTGCGGATCGGAGTGAAGGTGCCACATGTAGGTAATAGCCTGCTCCTCGGGCATCATTATCCGCAAATAGACATTTTTGCCGACCAGGGCCGGTATGGTGGGATACAACGTTGGGTCATCTTTTTTTGTCATGACAATCTCATGAATAGTTCTGTTTTTTCGCGGGGGCGTTTCCGTGCTTTGCCCCGGCCAATGATTTTAATTACATGGCCAAATATTTCTTTTGAAAGCGGCCTGTCAAGCTAAAACTCTTATTAATGCCTCGGCTGCCATTTTTCGCTTGCGAGATTGAGCCTGATATGATAGGGTAGAGGGTTGAATTGAGAGAATATGCTTAGATTTACCAAATTCCATCTTCCGGCGCTTTTGTACGGGGCGATGATTATAACCGTTTCCACGATTGCATATTTAAAGGCGCCGCATATTCGGCATCTCCCGCTCGATAAGGTCGCGCATTTTATCGAATACGCCATTTTTGCGCTTCTGGTTCATCGCTCCCTCTCGCACCTGTCGCAAAAAGTGAGTCCGCGAGCCGCTATTCTGCTTTCATTTGCCTTTTTATTAGTCTTTGCCTCAGTTGATGAAATCTGTCAGCGTTTTATCCCGGGACGGGACGCGAATATTTTTGATTTTCTCTCAGATGTGCTGGGGGCGGCGGTTGTGCTTCAGGCCATCCGGTGGAGGCAAGCATTTCGGGCCAGTGGCCGGACAAACGCCTGATTAAATTATGCAAATCCTTGCGCACACAAAAATTGCGCCGAAGCCTTTAAGGGCTTGACAATTCGCCCTTCTGTTATATATTATTGGTGCTTAGCCCTTTTCGTTTACTTACTATGGGGCTGGATTAAGAAATGTCGTGGTACCAATTTTGCTCGAATCTCAGGCGATGCTTAAGTTTTGTGCCTATTTCTATTATTTTTGACTGCGATACTGTAATTTGCACGCAACCGAATTTGGAGGCGTCATGAATCTGAGCATATTGCTAAATTAATTATAAAATGAAAAAAAACAACATTATCGACTCAATTCAAACTAACAGGAGTGTATGATGAAACAAAAATGGTTTCTTCTTGTCCTGTCCCTTTTGACTTTATTCGTTGGACAGGCATTCGGTATGGATTTCCGAGCCGACATCACCGGCCCCGGGGCTGTAATGGATGCCGGTGAGCTAAAAATCCTCCCGAACACGCTATGTAGTCTAAATGTTTATTCTACCAATAATGACACAATTATTAATGATCCCACCCATCCTCAATGGGCAAATAGGACCACCTGGTCGAGTGCTTTCCAATTCACCGGAAATATCGCAGTGCAGTGGCAGGAAGCGTTGCCCACATTTAATTACACGTGGAGTGACGCTGTCACTACCGGGAAATTTGCCTCCGCGTCATTTATCGGCTACTGGGATATAATAAAAGGTGTCTACACCGAGGATCGGGACGGCAATCTTCCGGACAACTTCGATTTCTCGTCCATTGCCAGCGGCGCTGGATACCCCCCTAACCTTGGGGAACAAAAGATTCTTTGGTGGGGATTTCAAACGGCGAATACATCCGGTCAATTATGTATTGAGCAACTTCCACCTGGGATTATTGATCCGACTTTCGACTGGCTTTTTGATGATCCGCAGCCTACTTTCCCCACGACCTGTTTTAATATTATGGGAGCCGCAAATCAGCCCCCAGTGCTCGCCCCCATTGGGCCTAAGTCTGTTAATGAAGGAGTTAATCTAAATTTTGGTGTTTCTGCTACTGACGCCGATGGTACCACACCTATTCTTAAGACCTCATCGCCGCTTCCGACCGGCGCGACTTTTACCGATCATGGCAACGGCACCGGCACTTTCGATTGGACGCCTACATTTTCGCAGTCCGGGTCGTACCCAGTTACTTTCTGGGCTTCCGACGGTACCGATTCGGTTTCCGAACTTGTGACCATTACGGTTAATAACGTCAATCAGCCTCCGGTCCTGGCGGCGATTGGACCTAAATCAGTCGACGAAGGAATTAATCTGAATTTTGGCGTGTCGGCGAGCGACCCCGACGGCACGACCCCGATTTTGACGACCTCGACGCCATTGCCAACCGGTGCGACATTTACCGACCATGGCAACGGAACGGGTACTTTCGATTGGACGCCCGGCTTTACGCAGTCAGGTGTTTATGATATCGTCTTCCGTGCCAGCGACGGCTTATTACTCGATACCGAGATTGTGGTAATTACAGTCAATGATGTCAATCAACCGCCGGTTCTGGCGGCCATTGGACCGAAATCGGTCGATGAAAATGTTAATTTGAATTTTGGCGTATCAGCCACCGATATCGACGGGACAACGCCGATATTGATAACCTCGATACCTCTGCCGACCGGTGCGACTTTTACCGATCATGGCAACGGCACTGGTACATTTGACTGGACGCCAACTTATTCACAGTCGGGCGTTTATAATGTTACTTTCATAGCCAGCGACGGATTGGCGAATGATTCGGAAATTGTAGTTATAACGGTTAATAATGTTAATCTTCCGCCGGTTCTTGCCCAGATTGCGACAGGGCCGGTCAGTATTCACGAAGGCGATTCGCTGGGAATCGCTCTATCCGCCGTCGATCCTGACGGACAGATTCCGACTATCTCCTCATCCTTCCTCCCGCCGAATGCGGTTGTGACCGATAATGGCGACGGAACCGGTTTCTTCATATTTAAACCTGATTTCAGTCAGGCGGGAATTTATCCGATCACCTTTTATGCTTTCGACGGTTCCCTGTTCGATTCCGAACTGGTGGTTATTGAAGTGATTGATGTTCCCGTGGAACAGCCCTGTCTGGCGATTTCACCCGACAGCCTGATATATATTATTGAATGGTGTAATCCGATCAACAGCCCGATGGATACGATCAATTTCAAGATCAGCAATTGCGGCACCGGTGCGTTGAATTGGATTTTTGATTCAGTGCCGAATTTTATCAATGTTCCCAAGATGTCGGGCACCGGCGCGGACAGTTTCCAGATTACATTTAAGTATTTTTCAGTACCGCCGGCCGATACCCTACTTGCTACATCAGGGCGATACTATAATGTATTCCGGAAATGCGGTTCTCTCGGCTTCCGGGGCGCTGAATTCGCCGAAAATCATTCCTGTCAAGGCTTTCGTATACTGTGCTCCTCCTCCGCCCCCGCCCTGTATGTCGGTTCAACCGGATAGTCTGACTTTCATGATTGACTGGTGTCAGCCGTACCTCAGCCTCGATACTCTGTACATGAATATCGCCAATTGTGGTAGCGGGGTGTTAAGCTGGACTATTGATTCTCTTCCATATTTTGCAGATATGTCCGTCTCGTCGGGAACCACCGATTCGGGCGCGGTTCGTACTCTACCAGTCTACTTTGATTACCTCTCGATTCATCCGGACACGACTTTACTATATCAGGGTGATACAATCACGTATTATGGTGAGATAATGGTGAGCTCCCCCGGTGCGCTGAATTCTCCGAAAATGATACCCGTTAAGGCCTTCGTCTACTGTGCTCCTCCTCCACCTCAACCCTGTCTGGCGGTTTATCCTGACAGTCTCACCTTTAAGATTAATTGGTGTAACCGGTATCAAAATCTGGACACCCTGTATATGGTCATTTACAATTGCGGCAGCGGCACGCTGAATTGGACGATTGATTCTCTCACGAGCTTTGCTTCTGCCTCTCCAATGTCCGGGTCCGGTGGCGGCGACTCACTTGTGTACGTAAGGTTCGAATATTCCGCCGTCCACCCCGACACCAGCGTGTTAAACCAGGGCGACACCATCAAGTATTATGGCTCGATTTACATACACGCTCCGGGCGCGACAAATCCTTATAAGATAGTCCCCATGATAGCAGAAGTCTACTGCCAGATTCAGCCGCCGAATCCCATGATTGCGGCTACGCCTTCCTCCTTCAATTTCGTCGTTGACGAGGGAAGCGGCACGATTAATACCGGTCTGCTTGTCAGTGAAGTGCATTATGATAGCCTTCTCTTCTGGTGCTATAATTCCCAGCCATGGCTGGTTCTCGATACTATGCCTTTTACACCGCTGTACACTCCGGATTCAATTCGCATGGCGATTGATGTAAATAGCCTTGCTCCGGGGTCTTATTGTGACACGATTCTCATTTACAGCTACACGCCAAGCGAATCGCTTCTTACCCTTAAGGTGCCGGTTTGCGTGACCGTAAATGAGCCGACCATACCCGGTTCGGATTCAGTGTGGGTTTCCCCCGCGGTTCCGGGCACTCCGGGTAGTGATATCACCGTACCGGTTTACTTCAAGAATGCCGAGAAACTGGCATCAATAACTCTGCCTTTGAAGTGGAATTCTTCCGAAATATATCTGGACTCGATTTCCTTCGACGGCACCAGAGTTGATTATGTTGATATCAAGCCGGTATCGATCAATAATACGACCCATCAGGCTCATATTTTCGTGATGCCGACCCTGACCCCGAGGATCGATCCGGGCCGCGGCCTGCTGGCCAAAATGCATTTCTCCGTCAGCGACAGCGCCGTGGGGGCTTTTGTCAGAATCGACACGGTTCGTAATACCCCCGATAGCCTGATGTTTATGACGGATGCCATGAATGCCCTTGTTCCGACCTTCATATATGGCGGCGTGGTAATCGATAGCGTTCCAGGCGAAGTCTGCGGGCGCGTAATCGATATCTATGGCAATGAAATTGAAGGCGCCACGGTCGAACTCTGGGATGATTTCCCGGGCGGTTCAGTGCTTGCCAGTTCCTTCAGCAATAACGCAGGCCAGTTCGAGTGCAATCCGTTCGACATTTACCCGTTTGATGCCTATGCCTACAAAGATGGGTATTATCCGGGAATGGTCGAGGATATTCAGTATGGCCAGATCGGCTTCGATATAGTTCTCACTCCCGTTCCGCAGCCTGAGCCGACCAATGAGTGGGTCAATTTCTATTGCGACTTTAACGAATTCTATAACGTTCCGCTTCCGGCCGGTTCAGTGGTCGATGCCTACGATCCGGACGGCGTTCATTGCGGAACATTCTTTGTAACGACACCGGGCTCATACGGCTTTATGCCGGTCTATCGTGACGATCCCTACACTGAGACCGATGAGGGAGCAATGCCGGGTGATTCGATCACTTTCTTTGTGAACGGATATACGGCGATTGCCTCAGGCAATGTTGTCTGGACCGAAAATGGCGACAGCCATGAAGTCTGCCTGAGCGTCTTCCCGTCGGCGACGAAGTGCATTACCCTGCATCAGGGCTGGAACCTGATTTCATGGAATGTCGATACGCCCGATGATTATATTACCACGCTTCTCCATCCTGTGATGGAATGCGTAGAGGTGGTTCTTGGATTTGAACAGGGCGGGTTCACATACGATCCCA
Organism: uncultured candidate division Zixibacteria bacterium; assembly: GCA_963813655.1. Classification (GTDB taxonomy): domain Bacteria; phylum Zixibacteria; class MSB-5A5; order GN15; family PGXB01; genus CAWEZN01. The sequence goes on from CAWEZN010000011.1 coordinate 730,012, forward strand.
ATCTACCGGAATTCTCGACCCTCTGGGATATGGATCATTTCCACGGCTACTGGGTTAAGATGAACTGCGAAATGGAGCTCTGCGTTACCGGAGCGCCGGTCGCAGCTACCACACCGATTGAGCTCGAACAGGGTTGGAACCTGGTTTCCTATCTGCCGGACGATCGTGATGCAACGCCCCACGCCCTTGGCAGTATTATGGAAGGTCTGATCGTGGCGCTGGGATATGATCATGGCGCACTGACCTACGACCCGAGTAATGTCGAATTCTCGACTCTGGATACCATGGGTGCCGGGCTTCGGCTACTGGGTGAAAGTGACCTCAGGCGGCCAGCTTGTTTATCCGGGCATTGGTCCGAAAGTTACCAAGCCTCAGGGTATCGTAGTGGCCGACAAGGCTCCTGCCAAGAATCGCGTTCAGAGTTCCCGTATGTGGGTTGACATATATTCACGCGGGCTGATGCTTGACAATCAGGCTGTTCCGGCCGGCACGGAAGTGCTGGCGGTTGCGGCCGACGGTTCTGTCATCGGCGCGGGTACTGTCCGCTCCGACGGCAAATTCGGATTCATGCCGGTCTACGGCGACGATCCGTCCACGCCTGAGCACGAAGGTGTCGCTCCGGGCGCCAAATTCAGCCTTAAGGTTGATGGAAAGGCCACTGCCGAAACCTTCACCTGGACCGACAACGGCGCCAGGATTGAAGTCAAGACGCTGGCCAGCAAGGGCGGATCGAGTGTTCTCCCCGATGATTACAGCCTGCTCCAGAACTATCCGAACCCGTTCAACCCGACTACTTCAATCTCGTTTGCCATGCCGACTGCGGCTCAGGCCACCCTCGAGATCTACAATGTTCTCGGCGAAAAGGTCGTCACCGTGTTTGACGGTATGGCCAATGCCGGCACGAACACTGTGGTCTGGCAGGGTGTTGATGCCTCCGGTCAGCCGGTCGCTTCCGGTATCTACTTCTACAGACTGAAAACGGCATCCTTCGAGCAGACCCGTAAGATGGTTATGATGAAGTAGAGGTTTTACCAATAAACTCCAATCCGATCTCCCGGCCAAGGCCGGGAGGTCGGTTGAAGAAGGTGAAAATAAGTGAATAAAATACTGACGAAGATACTGGTTGCTGGAGGATTGAGTTTGGTGCTGGTTTCTTCACTCTGGGCGGACGTGACTCCTACAAACACCTGGACGAATTTCTGGGGAAGTGTTTCGGTCAGGAATAACGATGGGGTATTAATACCCGCGCCTGTCGGGACAATCGTTGATGCATATACTCAATCGGGTGTGCATGTCGGAACTTACACTGTTAATGACACTTTGCCAGGTCCCGGTTTTTATGGTTATATGCCAGTCTATGGAGCTGACAACACACCTCCAATAATTGCTGGCGCTCAGATTGGTTCGATAATTTACTTCAAGATCAATGGCGAAAACGCCGCTCCGGATGGGCCAGGCCTTATTATTTACGGGGATGTTTCTTACGGAACGGAATGTGGATATTTCCATGCTTCCGTTGTCCCCCAAGGTTTCTATGCAGGGCAGTACCGTTAAGGGACAGACTATCAAGCCGGGAGATATTGTCCATTTTCTCATCCCAATAAAGAATACCGGTGACAGTCCTGATTTCTACGCTTTGACATGCAGTTCCTCGCGCCTCTGGCAGATAGTTAGCGATACGGGGCTTTACTGCGATCCGGGTCAGACAATACAGCTTAGTATTGATTTATATGTACCGGATAGCGCCGACCCGAAAGTAAACGTGTCGATTAATTATACTGTCCGCTCCGGCACGGATCCAAACTTATCAGTTAGCGGGATTCTAAGAGGATTTTTCTCGGCGACAGATGCGCCCGAAGATGGATCACTTCTCCCGGGCGGATTCTTGCTGCATCAGAACTACCCCAACCCGTATAACCCGACGACGACGATTTCGTATGATCTGTCGGCGGCCTCTGATGTCACCCTTGAGGTTTATGATTTGCTTGGCAGAAAAGTGAATCATTTTGATTTGGGACATCAGACGGCAGGCAACCATTCTTTTAAATATACGGCCGACTCCCTTCCCAGCGGTATTTATTACTACCGGGTTAAGGCTGGCGATTTTTCCGATGTGAAGCGAATGGTTTTGATGAAATAGCCTGACAGATTCAGATTTAGTATTCAAAAAAGCCCCGCGAGTCGGGGCTTTTTTGTTGCAGAGGGGGGCAAGATAGTAGTGGCTGATCGCGATCAGCCATTACTTTAAATCTGTCAATCAAATCTTTTTTCTTGTTGACTGATTTGGACTTTTATATTTTCATTTTTAATAAATCGGAGGATTCTTGTCACAGGAGAGATTTTGAGTCTTAAAATCACCGTTGCCGGCAAAAGCGATGTGGGGCTGGTTAGAAAAGGAAATGAGGATTCCTTCAGAGTCGATCTGGAAGATAATCTGTTCCTGGTCTGCGACGGTATGGGGGGACATCAGGCCGGGGAGGTGGCGTCGAAGAACGCCTGCGATATAATCAGCTATTGTTTCGTGGAATCGGCTGAAGAGATGGGCCATGATCCCGCCTTGCAGATCCCGGCTCAATTCCCGGCCAGCGGCGATTTGCTGATCAAGGCAATCCGGCTGGCAAATAGAAGTATTTATATCAAGTCGCGCTCGCGCAGCGAATATACGGGCATGGGCACAACAGTCGTGTCCGCCGTTTTTCAAGACGATCTGATAAACATAGCTCATGTCGGAGACAGCCGGGCCTATCGGTTGTTGGATACTGGGCTGGTTCCTCTCACTACCGATCACTCCTGGGTATCGGAGCTCAAACAATCGGGGCAGTTTTCACCGGATGAAGTGGAAAAAATGGTCGGCAAAAATGTCATTACTCGTGCGCTGGGAGTGAATGAAAGAGTGGAAATAGACTACCGCGCCGACCGTGTCAAACCGGGCGAGATATATATTCTCTGCACTGACGGGCTCTGCGCCTATGCTGAGGATAGTGAAATTTTCTCGGCGGCCAAGGCGTGTAACAGGGATGTCGAAAAAATCGCGGAGACCCTCGTTCAACTGGCCAATGATCATGGGGGACAGGATAATGTTACGGTGGTCGCCATCCGCATCGATGAAGCCGGTGGGGATTCGCCTCTCACCGAGGTCAAGCCGGTGACAATAGCGGTGGAAGGAGAGGACGCCCTCCTGCGGGAAAATCAGATTCTCGAATCGTTACTGAAGCAAGTCGAAAAGACTCAGGATGTTGTTCTTCAGGTGACAAAGAAGCGGAGCGGGAAACCTCTCTTTCTGATTTTTCTTGCTTTTGTCGTTATCGCGGCATTGGCGATTTATTTCGCCGGCTATCGTTAAAATTCCCCCCGGATCAGACAAATTGATATCAAAAGGCGTGGCGGCCTTTATTTTGGTTGACTTTGTGATTTCTTATTAAATATATTAAATCTTGCGGTTTGATAGAACGCGCCCATAGCTCAACTGGATAGAGCGTCTGGCTACGGACCAGAAGGTTGGGGGTTCAAGTCCTCCTGGGCGTGCTTTTTAATATCCGGGAATTTTCTATCCCATCTCGGCTGTCACCCGTTCCAGCTTATCATTCGCCCCGACCAGAACCAAAATATCGCCCGACTCGATCATCGCCGTAGGCGCCGGATTTATTTGCATGGTTTGACCGGACTTTTTGATGCCGATCACGGTTACGCCATATTCAGCCTTTATCCCCGAATCAATGAGGGTTTTGCCGCTGAAACGGCAATTGGGCGGGACCTGAACTTCCTCAAACCCCAGTCCTGTCGTTTCGGAAGCGGTCATCTGCATAAAATCTACGACATTGGGTCGCAGGGAGGCCATCGCCATCCTGATTCCGCCCAGAATATGAGGGCTTATCACCGAATCGGCGCCGGCTCTTTTCAATTTTTTCTCACCTTCCGGCTGGTCAGCGCGGGCGATTATAAATAACTTTGAGTTCATATGGCGGGCGGTCAATGCCAGATAGACATTATCGGCTTCGTTCGGCAGGGTAGAAACCAGCGCTCTGGCGCGCTCCACGCCTGCCGCCAGGAGAATCTCGTCCTCAGTTGCCGGACCTTTTACATGCGGAATATTTTCGGATTCAAGATCCGCACAAACCTTCTCATTTTGTTCTATCACCACAAATGAAGCTTTTCTGCGGGAATATTCTTCTCCGACCTTCTTTCCGACCCGGCCGTAACCGGCAATTATGAAATGATTGGATAGCTTTTTGATATCTGTCTCCATTTTTCTTCTCCCCAGAATATTTCTCAGTTCGCCTTCAAGTACAAATTGGCCGATGGCGGAACCGGTAAATGTCACGGCGACTACCCCACTCACGATAAGGATTATCACAAAGACCCTTCCCACGGAGTGCAAAGGGGCAACTTCGCCAAATCCCACTGTCGACAGGGTTATGACGGTCATATACACCCCTTCCAGCGGACTCATTTTTTCGATTATCATGAAGCCCGCCGTACCTATCAGCAAGAGGCAGAAGAGGGCTATAAGCCCGATCATCAACTTACGAACGGGGGTGAATTTGAAACCGTTTTTCATTAACGCCAAAAATATCGTCGGTCAAGATTCATTGCAATATAAAACAGCTCCGCCGGAATCGAAGTCAGCCGGCCCCGAGGCGGTTGACATGCGGACTCTGATAATATATTCTCAAGACGATGAAGATAGGAATAGGATAAATGTCGAAAGGTCTGTTTATATATACGCCATCGCGGGATCCTTTTCTCAATATGGCCATGGATGAATGGCTTTTTGACGAAGTATGCCATGGACTCCTGGCCGATTCGGCCATTCTTCGCATTTATTCCTGGTCGGTTCCGGCGATAACGATCGGATATAATCAGGATCAGAACAAGGCCGTCGACTGGGGATTGCACAGATCGGATACGCCTGTCATAAGAAGAATCACCGGGGGGAGAGGCATTTTCCATGAATCGACCGAGATTACTTTCAGTCTGTGCGGCTCGGGTCGATCTTTTTCCCGATTCTCACAAGTCGCTCGCGCAGGCGAATTCTCTGATATCGACCGCAATTGTCAATGCCCTCCGCCAACTTGGCGTCAATGCCGAATGGGCGGAATTCTCGGATTCGAGCTTTGGCGGGAATAAGCCGTCGGCTTCACAATCCTGCTTCGGTTCTGTTTCGAAATATGAAATACTCTCCAAAGGCGTAAAGATTGCGGGCGGAGCTCAAAGACGCAAAGGGGAAAGCCTGATTCACCAGGGTTCCATTAAGCTATTTGGAATCTCTGAGTGTCCTTCTATATCTCAAAAGCAAGCAGACCCAGTCTGGGAAAGCTCAAATGATCAGATTCCGCACGATTTGGAGGGGCTTAAACGGTTTGGGCGGCATTTTACGGATGAATTGTCATCAAGTCTGGCCCTAGAATTTAGAGGAGTTTGCCCTTGGCGAAAAACAGGAATTGGAGATCAAAGCCAGGGCGGAAGAATTGCGGCATAATCCGCTGGGAAAGCGATAATTTCTTTACACAAAAAGCACGAAAAATCTGTCTAATTGTTTAAGAGAGTTCGGGAGAGAATATCAGGGATGAAAAAAGGAAAAAATCGCTTGACTTCAGTCTCGTCCAGTAGGTATTTTAACGGCCTATGGGAGTTATTGAAAGCATCGCCGGGAGGACAGTTATCGCATAGTTGAGATATGGCGGTTTTGGATGAAGAGGACCCTCACCCATTATCCTCTTCCAATATCGATTCCCATTTAATATCAGACAGATAGTGAACGGCTGGAGAAAGAGAAAAATAGTAATTTTATAGATTTAAGGAGGAGAGGAAAATGACAGGATTGCCCAAGAAGATCTTGATTTTCATTGCTGTCTTGTCCGGGCTAATGATATTTGCATCTTTTGTCTTTGCCGGCTCAACCGGTAAGATTAAAGGGGTAATCACTGACAAGGAAACCAAGGAAGCCATACCTGGCGCCTCTATAAGGATTGTGGGCACGACTCAGGGTGCGATGACGGATATGGATGGGGCTTACAATATCACACTGGTGCCACCCGGGAAATATACTCTTAAGGTGACTTCGGTTTCATACAACCCCGTTGAAATCTCGGATGTGAACGTGTCCACCGATTTGACCACCGAGATCAATCTAAAGATGGACAAGTCCATTACTGATCTGGGAGTGGTAGTCAAGGTCATTGCAGATAAGGATATTATCGACAAATATGAGATGTCCAACAAGGTTAAGCTTACCAGCGAAACCATCAAAACCATGCCGGTTCAGAGCGTTGATCAGATTCTCGAGCAGACAGCCGGAGTGGTGACGACGAAAGAGGGAGAAATCCTTATTCGAGGCGGCAGACCGGGCGAGGTAGCGTATATCGTTGACGGTGTGACTATCGGCGACCCTCTCGGCGGCCAGGGACCATCGACACTCGGGCTTTCGCTGACATCGGGTTCAATTCAGGAAATCAGTATTATTAAAGACGGTTTCGATCCTGAATACGGTAATGCTCTGTCGGGCGTCGTGAAAATCACCACGCAGACCGGATCAGCGGACAAGACCAATATGTCGATGCAGTTTATTACCGATGATTTCGGCAATAAGAGCTTGAACAAATATTCAGAGAACTATGATTACACTGCATTCAGTCTGAGCGGTCCTGATCCGATAGTTAGAAGCAAAATTCTTCCCGCTCTCGGCCTGAATTTCCTGGAAGATAAGGAACTGACGTACTTCTTGTACGCCGAGATGACGAAGACAGGCACGCAGTACAACTATAACAGTTTTGATACCCCTATTACGACCAAGAATTATCGATATTTCAATCTGTTCGGAATTCATATTCCGGAGCGACAGAATAATGATTATACTCTGAATGCCAATTTTAAGATTAAGCCCCGCAATAATCTGACCATGACTTTTTCGTACAAGATGGCTATGAATCGCAGGACGATCTTTGACTGGCAGTATCGCTATACCCCCAATACCGCTCCGGTCGACGAAACCAGCTGGAAAACCTATTCGCTTGAAACTACTCATCAGCTCTCGAAGAACATGCATTATTATTTGAGACTCTCCTATTATTATCGCGATTATCGGTACCAGCCGGGTGATCCTAACAATCCCGGTTATGGGCTTAATCCCGATCAGTTCCTGAGATATAATGAATTTGAGAGCTATGACGACAGGAACAAGAATGGCGTCTATGATCCACCCGAGCCGCTAATCAATCTCTATCCCGATACCATGGCTTATGGCAAGGATCTCTCCTATCCCCTCTATTCGACCGACGATACGGTAAGTAATGATAACCTTCGCGGCGGATTTCGGAACGATCAGTCGGGCGTGAGGTATCCAATGAATTTTCGATTCAATGACGGTTCTCGCGGTGGCGGTCTCGAAGGGGAGCCATATGTCGACGTAAATGGAAACGGGCGGTGGGATCGCGGCGATTATCTGTATGACACAAATGGCAATGGCGTTTTTGACAACAGCAGACGCAATGTCATCGGTGCTCATAGTCCTGAGCCATATCTTGACGGTGATGTCAATCTCGGGGAGCCATTTACTGATGTAAATAATAATGGCATTTATGATCCGGGAATCGACGGATTTGTCATGTCCCCCGATGCGAGATATAACCAGGATCTGGACAGAAACTCTCGTTATACCGGGCCGGATGAAGCGTGGCAGCCCGGAATGCCTTTTATCGATCGCAATGGCAACGGTATTTTTGATTCGCCGAATCAGAAGTACGACCCGGGTGAACCTTTCACCGATGTCAACGGCAATAGCGCTGTACGACTTTGGTGGAACGAGCAATTTCCTCAACACCGGCAGTTATGAAAATACCACAGTCTGGCACCACAGGCGAGTAGATGAGACGGTTCTGGAAGGTCGCGTCTTCCGTCAAATGGGCGCCCATGAAATCAAGGCCGGCGGGACGGTGAGTAAACAGAAATATATTAAAGAAGATATCCGCAGTCTTGAGCAGATCTATAACGGTCGTAATGACGGCGGCGCTTATCCGGGAATCGGCGAATTGAGAGACTTCTTCACCTACAAGCCCTGGAGCGGAGCTCTCTATCTCAATGATAAATTGGAATATGGTTCCATGATTGCCAGCCTTGGTTTCCGATATGATTTCTTCATCCAGACCAAGGGTTTGGAAGCGATCGCCCGCAATGATGATCTCGGAAGCGGAATTATTTTTGGGGATCGCACCAGAGTTTCACCCAGAATTGGTTTCTCTTACCCGATTTCGGACAAGGCCAAAATCCATTTCAATTATGGCCATTTTTATCAGTTGCCTCAGCTTTCGTACATGTATGACAGAAATACCGCAGCGGCTTCCGCCAATGATGTCGTCGGCAACTACAATCTGGATTTCATGAAGACTATTCAGTATTCTTTCGGCGTCAAATACGCGATGTCTGAAGATTATTCTATTGACGTTTCCGGTTATTTTAAGGATGAATTCGACAAAATTAACAGCGCCAATGTTCGACTTCCCGGAGGCGCTCTGGTTATCCAAAGGTACGAGAATCGTGATTACGGCCGCAGTCGCGGTTTTGAAGTTACGATCGACAAGAGAGGCGGACGTCTGGTGAATGGCGATCTTAATTATACGTATGCCTTCGCATATGGAAAAGCGTCGCAATCCCGTACCACATATTTCAGCGATTTTTATTTGAGTCGCGAGTCGCTTTCGGAAAAACCTCTTGATAACGATGTGCGTCATGCCATCAACTGCAACATTCAGATCGTCGTCCCCGAGACGATGAAGCCAAAGATATTTGGGAGTCCCGATCCCTCACGGATGGAATCTATCCATTGGCGCCGCGTTCGAGACCGGACGTCCCTTCACGCCCGGCAATAAATATCCCAATCTAAACGTTGAAGCGGGGCTCGACATAGATCAGAATTCTATGCGGATGCCTTCAACCTTGAATATCGATTCCCGTTTTGAGAAGTATTTCAAACTGGCCAAGCTCAATTGGAGCTTCATCGTTTGGATCGACAATGTGCTCGATAACAGGAATGTGCAGACGGTCTATACGCAGACGGGGCGCGCAGATACCGGGCAAAATGACGGCAATAATGTGACCGGCGGAACGGCATACGACAGCAATCCCTCCAATTGGAAACGCGGCCGTCAGGTCAAATTGGGTTTGCAGGTTAATCTATAAGTGGAGAGTGAAGCAAGTATTCTTTGAGGAGATAGATTATGAAATATAATAAATACGTGATCGGCCTGCTCGGACTTCTGCTCTTTATGACCCCGGCGCTATCGTTCGGGCAAGCCAAAGTCGGAACGACCGGCGTAAACTTCCTTGAATTGGGAGTTTCTGCCAGAGCTATGGGTATGGCTGAGGCTTATGCGGCCACAGTAAATGACGCTTCCGCCATTTACTACAACCCGGCCGCTCTTACATACGTCTACGGCCGCGAGGCCATGTTTACCCATATTGCCATGCCGGCCGGCATAAATTTTGAATTCGGCGCGCTGGCGTTTCCCCTTGAGGCTGTCGGGCGGAGTAGTGGGCGTTGGCGTTTATGGTCTGACGACCGGGGACATACTGTACACCGACTATTTCTACCCTATGGGAGTCGATCAGAATAACAATGCGCAATACTTCTCGGCCAGCGACATGGCAATGTCAGTCAGCTATGGCCGCTTCCTGACGGATAAATTCTCGGTCGGCTTTACGGCCAAATATATTCAGGAAAATCTGGAACTGGAGTCCGCGTCGGGATGGGCAGCCGATGTGGGAACCTGCTACAACTCCGGGTTTAGAAATTTTAAAATCGCCATGGCTATTACCAATTTTGGGCCGGACCTTAAATTTATTGAAAAGGGTTTTCCGCTGCCGATCAATTTTAAATTCGGCGCCAGTATAGATTTGCTGAGCAAGGATGCACATCGTCTGACATTCGCGGCCGAAGGTGGCCATCCGGCAGATAACCTGGAAAAATACAACACCGGTCTTGAATATTGCTTTAGGGATAGATTCAGCCTTAGACTGGGCGAAAGGCTCAATTACGATTCCGATGGGTTTACCGCCGGCGCCGGATTGAAATTGCCGATCGGCGAGAACATGGACATTTCCGTTGATTACGCCTATCAGGATTTTGGCTGGCTTACGCAAGTTCACCGATTTTCCATTGGCCTGGCCTTTTAGGAGCATGATAATGTGGTTCTCAACATACATCGGAGGAATTCTATGAAGCGGCATTTCGCTATAATACTTGCACTGCTTACGGGTCTATATATTCTCGGAGGATGTAGCAAAAAAATAACCGGGCCATCCCGGACGAACATCCCGCCCACTGTTGAATTCGTGAACGTTCCCGTTGAGGGCGCCAAGTTTTCGTCCGATACGACCATTTATTGGTACGGCACGGATGTCGATGGTTTCATCAAGTACTTCAAGTACGCCGTGATCGAGAGCACAACTGTCGGACCGGATCCGATCGCTTATATCACTAATACACCCGAAGACTCAATTTCATGGATCACTCTGACTGTGAAACTCGACAATCCCAATACCAAGCAAAAAATCAAAATGTCAGCCGATGTTCGTGATCCCGTGCGAAAATATATCTCGTCTTACGTCTTTATATACGCGGTAGATAATCTCGATGCCAAATCGTGGCCGCCGAGATATCGGATGTTCCGCAAGAATAATCATTTTCCCGATACGAGAATCAGCACCAACCAGCTCTATGTCCCATATGTAAACGCGAAATCCAGTTCGGGTGGGCTCGGCGGGATTAATGTCAATTTCGTCGGATCAGATAGAATAGACTATCCTCGCAATCCTCCTCCTTTCGATTTTTATTGGAAGCTATACGGTCCCTATGATAGTCTCGAAATGGTTACGGTTACTAAGAATTATCTCGACTCTATATTTGTCGATATTTACGGTGACTTCTATTATAAAGGTGACACTATTGAAACTGTCAATCGAATAGATACGACCATTGATACTACCGTTATCCCCCCGGATACTATATTTAACACCATATATAATAAGATTCTAGTCGATACCTTAAAGACCGGTAACTCTTATGGTGTCTGGAGTGTCTATTTTTATGATGATTCGCTTCCGTCCGATCTGAGTCGTTTGGTTGAAGAATCATATAACCCGTTGACCGGAGATCACTGGGTCTCGGATACCAAAGTCGATATCTACGACGTATTCCGGAATCAGCACCTCCCGCCTTCGGCAGATACGACCAGGCTTCAGTATTTCATTGTTCGGTGCCAGGCGAGGGACGATTCGAGGGTGGAAGACCCGGTGCCGGCTTATGCCTGGGTAGCGGCCATAGAACCGAAATTTGAGAGGGAAGCAATTGTCATTGATGCCACCAATTATGGTTTGATCGACGGCGGAAACTTTAATTGGCCTAAAATGCCGGGCATTTATTGGGGACGAGAGGGCCAGTCATTTACACCGGCCGATTGGCCGACCACGGTAAAAAATGTATATGGCCGAATGGTCAACAACTGGAAGCCGGGTTCGTTCGATACAGCCAATATATTGCCGCCCGATACGGTATGTACCGGCGTGAACTGCGAAACATACATTGTCATCGAATATGCGAAATATAAATGCACTCAGGATTATTTTGCTGTCGCTCCGTTGCTGAGCGCCCCCGATCAGGGAATCGGCTCCGTGTCGCTTCGCGATATATTGAAGCACAAAATGGTGATCTTGATTAAAGATACGCCCTATGGCCCGATTGATTTCGATAGGTCGCTCGAGGGTCAATATATCCGCAAAGGCATCTATGCGGGAATGAGCGCCTGGTCGATGGTTAGAAATCCTTTTGGACTCAGCTTTACCGATATAAATGGGTTGCGGAGTGTGCCAGCGACCTACGCGCTCACGTTCGGTGTTCAGTTGATGAACGTAACCGCCTGGGAAGGCTTCGACACTCACGATTATAATCGGCTTGGTTGGAATATATTCGGCCCCTCCGGTCAGATTCGCATTGAAGATTTCAAGGGCGCCAAGAGCCTGGTCGGAAGTGAGCTTCCCGATATTTACGTCGACACAACGCTTCTCGAAAATCGATATATTTGGCTTCCGGGTTTCGAAATATTCAATTTCCCATACAGGTGGCCGAGCGACGGATCAATCATTACCGGCGCCTACCCCGAAGTTGGGTATGTTTCGAAATTGTTCGGGGCTGAGGCGATATACTCATATTCTGCAATGGACAGTTTAAGGCCACCGAGCCCTCCATTCGCTTATGCTCATAGCTCCGCCGGAACCGATAGCCTCCGCACCGGGATAATTGCCCAATATGACGGGACCGTGGTGGCTGTGAGATACCAAACGCCTCTTTATCGAACGGCCCATTTCTCGTTCGGCTTGCTACCGCTTGATTCAGTTCAGGCTCAGCAGGCATTCAATGGGATGATGGATTGGCTTTCGGTTCAGCCATATTTAACCACCGGAATACCGTCCAGTGCAGGCCGCGCTTCGTTCGATTTGGCCCGCTTGAAGAAGATCGATCGGGAGATGGACGATATGGCCAACCAGAAATTGCTTGGTCCGATGGTTCCGAACAAGTACTAACGTGATTCTGACTTAAGATTAAGCCGGGAATTCCGACGAATTTCCGGCTTTTTTTATTTCCGCTTTTCTTCGAGCATTTTCAGGAGCTTATTTTCAGGAAAACGCTGCACTGCCAATCTCAGGAACGCACGCGCCTTCTCGGCATCCCCGCTCAGCAAGTAGCCGTTATATAGGTTTATATATGCTTCGACGAGCGACGAATCAAACGTAATCGCCATGTTGCTCATCTTGATCGATTCCTGATAGTTATTACTGATGCCATAAATATATCCAAGTTGGTAGGCAGCTCTTGCCTTTATCCCGGCCAATTCGCGGCCGTAGTCTCGACTGTTAAAGGCCTCATCGTTCGTTTCTATCGCATTCGGTTTGCAGTCAAGAACAGCCCGGAGGTATTCCCCGGCCTTATCGTATGCCGTCCAGTTGGAGAATATCAGGCCGGCATCCAGCAGGATTTTGGGTTGATTACCCAGCGCCTTTTGAGCCTTATCTATGACGTTTATTACACCCGACGTATCGGCCAGTGCCGCCAGTGTCCTCATTTTGACCAGATAACCGTCGGGCAGATATGGCATAAGGGAAATAGCGCGGTCGGCATTCTCCACGGACTTTGGCAACTCGTTCTTCAAATAGTAAAGTGAGGCAAGATTGCTGTAGGCGAGGGCATCCTTTGGATATAGATTGATTTCCTGCCTGAAGTAGAATCCGGCCGAATCGAGATTACCTCTTTTCAAATAGAGTGCGCCCAGGTTCAGGTTTGCTTTGGGATAGGAGCCGTCCTCGTTTAGGACCCGGTGATATAATGAAATTGCCTTGTCCATATCGCCGGTAGAGAAGAGATAATTGGCCTGATTAAATAATCCATTGCTGGTATTATTCTTTTGGGCATGAAAGAAATTCGACACGGAGAAGAGATAGATTGCCAGACCCGCGAGAATTACCACGCAGATTTTCAATTTATTTGTCTGCCCTCTGAAAAGAGAAACCAGCCCCGTCAGTCCCGCCGAGGCGAATACTATCAGATATGGCACTACTGGAAGCCGAAAGCGAGAATTAATAAAAAACAGCGAAATCATCATTAGATAACCGGCCGTGAACACCAGCACGAAGAGTGTTTCTTCTCGGAGTCTGATCCGACCTGCCCCGATCAGCAACCCTATTATCGAGAGGGAAAAAATCAGCGCGAAATTTAGCGGGTTATAGCGCAAGACCGGGTTGGATTCGAAAAAGAGCCCGATATCGCGATTGTTGGATATTTCAAAATTGTTGAAGCAGTAGTACAGCTTTTTCAGATAAAGCCGCAGAAAGTCGAGCTTATCATTCAATATCCAGTCGATTCCTTTCTTGTACCAGAAATCGGACAATTCCGAAGCCTTCATGGCATGGCCGGTCTCACTCTCAGCCAGATATTTGATATCCTGTATTTGCCAGTTGGAACCGAATGTGGGTATCGCGGCCGAGAGGCCATCGGCCATTTCATTATTGCCGATATAAAAATTAATTCCTCCCGATGATGCGATCGGAACGAAGTCGTGCCCGACCAAAAAATTTCTGGCGGTCACGGGCATTATCGCAAGGACAGCGCCTGTCGCGCAGAGGAGTCCCCAGATCAATGCTTTCTTGCGCTCTCGAATCAGAAGAAAAATCCAAATAATATAAAGGGGAATAAGAGGGAGGATCACCGGTCTTGTGATTGCCGCCAGGCCGAGGACTATCCCCGTCAAAAAGAATAATATATTCCGCTTCCGATCAACAGAATAGAAAAGCAGCAGGATAGATAGCTCGACCAGCAACGTAAAAAGTGATTCCACTAACAGCTCACTCTCAAAAAAGATTGCAATCGGAAATAGCGCGTGAATCAACCCGGCTACGATAGCCTCTCTTTTCGAGAAGAGGCGGTGGGCGATGAGGTACGTCAGAAGAACGGAACCCAATCCAATTAAATGGCCGAAGGCTCGCGCTGCCAGAAGTGAATGCCCGAAAATTGAATAGATGCCGGCCAATAAATATATATAAAATGGCGCTCGAAAGAACGGTTCCGATCCGAGGACATTCCCATTCGAAATCTCAACCGCCCAGCGATCATGAAAAAGGGAATCGACCAGAAGATGATTCCATTCTGGCGTAAAGTAATAGATAATGGTGAAGATGATCCTGACTACAATCGCCACCCCAAGAACAAGGAGTATGGATTTCCTTTCATTCCAGACGGGAGGTGTCTTAAGCATACTAATTCGGATAATACCACAGGGAAACTAATTTATCAAGCGGCAGATAATCATGCAAAACGATTCGCATCTGCATAAATTGTAACAGGTTTGCAGAATGACGGATCCGCTGATTTGCGGGGTTAGCGCTCTAGATGAATCGTCTGAAATTGCGTATACGATTGGATACCATTATGTTATAATATGAATTGCTGCTGGAATCTGCATGAATTTGCGTCTATTCCTGTTATCATTTGGGTTATCTTCTACGGCATATTGATTGCTCAATACGTTTTGGTTTTATTGAGGAGAACCAATGCAGATTTTGAACAAAATTACGGGCGTTTTCTTAATATTTGCCGTATCAATAAGTTCGAACATTGCCCTGGGGCAAACAGCAGTCATCTCTCCATCACTTGAAAAAATTCAAACGCTTAAACCAAATTCCGATTCCCTAGTCTCTATTGTCATTTTTGCCAGCGACAATAATCTTCGCGACAGAGTGAATAAAGCCGCCTCAGCAAAAGGACTTTCCGCAGGAGCTCGTCATACCGCAGTCATTGAAAATCTCATAACGGCCAAGGACGATTGCCTTGCTAATATTAAAGCAGAAGTCAGCCGTGTTTATCCACAGGCTCAATTTAGAGAATTCTGGATCGCCCCAGCCGTCGCGACAAAAATTCCGTTATCCTCTCTGGCTCAAATTCAAAATCTGGCTAGTGTCCATTCAATCATCGAAGACGCCGGCATTGAATATATTCCACCCGTCGAAATTCCCACCACTTTGTCCAAAGCTCAGTCGATCTCAAATCATCTGGCCGCTCTAAATATTCCGACTATTTGGAGAAGGGGGCTGAAAGGAAGAGGCCGATTAGTTTGCAGTTTTGATACCGGTGTTGAGGAAGCTCATCCGGCGCTTAAAAGCAAATGGCGCGGCAACCATGCCATTCATTCAGCCGCATGGTTTGCCCCCAACCTGACAGACTCTCTCCCGATCGACAAGGTCGGTCACGGGACTCATACCATGGGCATTATGGTCGGAAGCACTCCTCAGGACAGTTTCGGAGTCGCGCCTGACGCTGACTGGATATCGGCCGCGGTCATCGATCAGGGACAGACGCTAAATCGCACCATATCCGACATACTGGCCGCTTTTCAATGGGCTGTCGATCCGGATGGGGATCCATCCACCGACAGCGATGTGCCCGATGTAATTCTTAATAGCTGGGGAATTCCCGGCACCGCCGTTCCCCCGTGTGACGAAACTTTTAATACTGTTATAGATAATGTCGAAGCCGCCGGAATCGTGACTATTTTCGCCGCCGGCAATGAAGGTCCTGACGCCAATGTCGCTTCGTCTTCCGGCCGTTCGCGCCACCACTCCTTTGAATAATTTCTCGGTCGGAGCTATTGACGATGCCACGAATATCATCGCCCCATTTTCAAGCCGAGGTCCCTCGAACTGCGATATGACCGCGAAGAAGCCCGAGGTAGTCGCCCCCGGAATAATGATCTATTCATCATACAAGGGCGGAACCTACCGGTCTATGACTGGTACCTCGATGGCCGCGCCGTTTATAGCCGGCATGGTGGCGCTGCTGCGGCAATATAATCCTGAAGCAACGGTCGATGAGATCAAAAATGCCATAATTCAGTCCTGCCGCGATCTCGGTGATCCCGGCGAAGATAATGACTATGGATATGGCCTGCCGGATGCCGAAAAGGCCATCGAGTATCTTCCCGTTCCGGCTCGCCCAGAAGTTTATATCGACGCCCAGGTCACCGGAGGGGATGGAATCGCTGATCCCGGCGAAACCGTCGATCTCTTTGTCAGATTGAATATCCCATCTATGACATTTGATTCTCTCAGTGGAATGGTTGAATCAAACGATTCGCGCGCCCAAATTATATCCAACCGCACTCTTTTCCTTTTCGAAAAAGGGCTGGCCTACTCCATGAACATCGCGCCCTTTGTCATATCATTAGATCGGAATATGATTAATGGCGAATCAATCCCGCTAAATCTGATTCTTCAATTCCCCTATGCGCAGGAACCGGATACCCTGAATCTGAGCCTTACCGTCGGACGCGCGCCCAGAGGGAATATTATTACTCATGTCACACCTGAACTGAAATTTACGGTCTCTGATTTCGGACAGTTCGGAATGGGAGCAAACTCGATTTATTCGGCCGGGGGAGAAGGATTCAAATTTGAGGGTTCCGGGAATATACTCTATGAGGCGGGCATTATTGTGGGGAGAAGCCCTCTTCAATTATCATCATCGGTTCGCGACAGCCTGGGGCGGGCGGATCAGTCTGATTTCACTCCCTCACAGCCGCTGGCGACCGGATATCCCGACGGCGGCGATGAATTTGTAAGCCATTCCAAATTTGTGGACACCCACTCCGAAATTCCTATTCCGATTACCATAGGTCAAACCGTAATTACTTATGACCAGATGGATAATAACGACTTTGCGATAATTAAATATTCATTAATCAATGAATCAATTGACAATATCACCGGCCTTTATTTCGGTTTCCTCACCGATTTCGATTTGAATTCGACCGGGGACAGAGCCGGATTAACTTTCGACGGGAAGCTCTTCTACCAGACAGGAGATTCGCTGGTAATCGGCATTCTGCCCCTGAGCAACGCCAGCGGTGTCCTGACCGTAGATAATACTTCCGGGAAGAAAACCCTGACCGGTCAGCAAAAGTTTGATTATATTGCCCGCCGCGGAACGGAAATTAATGACACCACGCCTGCCGATATTATGACTATCCATTCATTCGGGCCATTCAATATTACTCCTTACGATACGGCGAAAGTTGATTTTGCGCTGATTGCCGCCAAAGATCTGCCGTCTCTTACCGCCTCCGCGACAAAGGTCATGGCCAAGTATCTCGGGGCGACCGATGTTGATGACAATCATGCGGTTCTGCCGGGCGCTTTCGAATTATATCAGAATTTCCCCAATCCTTTTAATCCGGCGACGACAATCATGTTTGATATGCCGCGCACAGAAAAAGTTACTCTGACGATTTATAATATTCTCGGGCAAGAAATATGCACTCCCTATAATAGTATGGCACAAGCGGGAAGACATACGGTCGTCTGGAACGGGCTTGATAATTCCGGCCAGCCGGTGGCTTCCGGCCTTTATTTATATAGACTTACGAGCGAATCGTCATCGATGATCAGGAAGATGATGCTGCTAAAGTGATCTGCTCAAAAAAGGAACTATTGATTATTTTTCGCTTGGATTTATAGATGGAAGGAAAGAGCATGAAGACCAGATTTCGGACATACCTAATGATGACAGCGATAGTCATCTTATCTTTGATAAATAGCCGCACCCAGGCCGTGCCGCTTTCAAAAGAGGTTTGGGAGCAACTGAAAGCCGAAGGAAAAATTGATGCCTTCATCGCTCAGATGAAAGAAGCTCAGTCTCGAGGGGTCGATGCTCCGGAGCAGGTCAAGATCAAAACTCATTATGCGCTCGGAGAGAAAACTATCGACACGGTCAGAGTCCTGGTCTTGCTCGTTGATTTCCCCGACAAAGCGGCTGATCCGAAAAATACCGCCGACGCCTTCGACTCGGTGCTTTTTTCGGAGGGAAGAAAAAATCCGACCGGTTCGCTTACCGAGTACTATCTGGAAAATTCCTACGGGACATTTTATGTCATGGGGAATGTCTACGGATGGTTCCGGATGCCGAATAATTATTCATACTATTCTCCCGGGACGACCCATGGCCTCGGGCCTTACCCTAATAATTCCCAGCGGCTGACCCTCGATGCCGTCAATGCCGCCGACGCCGCCGGTGTGAATTTCTCGCTCTCTATGATTCTTATGGCAATGGAGGGAATCCTGATGGGCAGGTCGACGGAATTTTTATAGTCCATGCCGGCACCGGCTTTGAGGAATCGGGATCTTGCCGGGGATATTCACTCCCACAAGTGGGATCTGGGGACATACGCCGTCCAGAAAGGATGGGGTGACAATTAACCCCTACACGGTCGAGCCTGAGAAATCGTGGTATAACAAAAAGATGTCGCCTATCGGAGTCTTCTGTCACGAATACGGTCACTTTATCGGTTTGCCTGATCTGTATGATACGGCGATCCCGGAGAACGATCCATGGATCTGGGGTAGATGGTCTTTCATGGCCATAGGAAGTTATCTAAATAGTTCGAGATCTCCTGCACATCTTGATGCCTGGTGCAAAATAGCGGTCGGATTTGCCACGCCCACGCCGGTGACAGGTAATTTGACTGATGTCCATTTCCCGCAGGCAGAGTCAAATCCGGTCATATACAAATTATGGGCGGTGGGGTCTACAGCGGGTATCAGTATTTCTTAGTCGAAAATCGGCATAAGACAAAATTCGATACATATCTTCCGGGTGAAGGGCTTTTGATTTATCATGTCAAGGATTCACCGGGCGGCAGTAATGACGGAATTCCTTACCATGTTGCTCTGGAGCAGGCGGATGGCTTGCAGCCAGATGGAGACTCTAGGGAGTGAAGGCGATCCCGGGGATCCCTGGCCGGGAAGTACCAATAAACGTTCGTTTGACGATCTCTCCAACCCGAACAGCCGGGGTATGGCGCGGAAGTGACTGAGGTCTCAGTATGGAATATTTCCGATCCGGATTCGTCATGACGGCCAATCTTGATGTCAGATGGTCGCGTCCTCATTTCACGCTCGATAGCTCCAAATTTACCGACCAGGATATGGATGGAGTTTTCGAGCCGGGGGAGACAGTACAATTTTTCTACTTTATGACAAGTGATTGGAGATCGGCCAGCAATGCGGTTTTCAAAATGACCAGCGATGATCCTTTTATAAAATTCAATGTTGATTCGGTTCTCAGAGTCTCATTGGCCGGTGACGGTTATGCCACCAACAATCTCGATCGTCCCATAGAATTCGTAATGCCCAATAGTCTGATTCCACTTTGATTCGTTTTTGGTGAATATCGAAACTGAAGGAGTTCTAGGAACGTCATTTGGTCTTGAACATCAGATCGGACAAGCCCGAGTGCTTATTGTCGACGATGATCGTAGCAATGCGAGCGGATTTCCGAATCGGGATTATATGAGATGTCTATTCGGGCGACCTCTATAAGAAGCGGAGTGCCGGCGATATTATGATCTGTTATATCCCCATTGGTTCCCGTCCTTGGTGCCATACTCGAGCAAATATTCTTCAGTCATCTGGTTCACCGGCGATAGCGCTTCCGATTATTTGACACCCGCGAGCGTCAATTCCATAAAATATTTTCTTGATCACGGTGGAAATCTATTCCTGACCGGTCAGGGAATCGCGACCGATCTGCATCACCAGGATTCGACGTTTCTCGAGAACTATCTCCATGCGCGCTGGGAAGGCATACACTTTTATCCGGAACATGTTGGTGTTCCCGGGTCACCTATCGGCGCCGGCTTAAGACCGACTTATGTCGGCATTAATGAGGCCCTTACAGTACCGGCTCATCTCTTGCCGGTCAATGGGGGATTTCCCGGTATACAGGTATGGCGATGAAACCCAGACGCAGTATGCCTCAGCGGTTGGTTTTGCGGGATCGTATAAGCTGGTATTTTTCGACTGGGGATATGAGGCGATCTACAATGTGAGATGCATCGATACAATCTACAGTGGTGATACTTACAGAATTATTGATACGACTTTTTCCCGCGATACCGTGATGGCGAATATCATGAGGTTTTTCGGTGATATCGCCACCGATGTCGGCGACGGAAGTCAGTTCGTGATTTTGCCGAAGAGCTTCGAACTGAGCCAGAACTTCCCCAATCCGTTCAATCCCACGACCAGAATAAGTTATTCCTTGCGTAATATCAGCGGTCAGGCCATCCCGAACACAACTCTTAAAATCTATAATATATTGGGCGAGGAGATCAAGACCCTTGTCGACAGGCGCGAGCTACCGGGCGAATATCAGATCGAATGGGACGGCACGAACAGCAGCGGCACTCGCGTCGCGAGCGGAGTTTATTTTTATCGATTAACACGAGGCCAGGATCAGGAAACCAGAAAAATGGTTCTCCTCAAATAGCTGGTTTTTTGATCCTTTGCAGTAAAAAGCCCCGCCGCAAACCGGGGCTTTTTATATTTCTACGGTAGGGGTTACCGCTCAAAACCACCGATTGACACCTTTTCTCCGTTCGATTACATTACCTTCCCAAAGGCTAATGCAATGAACAACCGTTTGATTATAGGCCAATATAAACCATCCGATTCCTTCGGACATCGGCTCGATCCCCGGGGAAAGATACTCGCCATATTTTATCTAATGATTATATCGATTTTTACCGCGTCCCCCGTCTTCTATTCAGCGGTCATATTCGGACTGATCCTGATGCTGGTAGCCTCTGACATTTCTTTTTCCGCCATTGCTCGGAATGGGAAGCCGTTTATCATTCTGGTCGCAATCACAGCTATCTATCATTTGCTCTTCTCGGCTCGCGATTCAAAGACTATGTTTGAAATATTTGGTTTCAGGCTGACGGAGGGCGGGATTTCTATGGCCATCAGTTTTTCCCTGCGAGTGCTGGTCTTTGTCGGCCTGGCCTTTTTTATATCGCTGACTACCCCGCCATCGGATATTGCCGAGACCCTGGTCAATTGGATGAAACCTCTCAAGAAAATTGGAGTTCCGGTCGAGGATATCGGTCTAATCGTATTTATTGCCATGCGTTTTATTCCGGTGCTCGCCGATGAAATCGACACGATAAAAAAGGCCCAAATTGTCAGAGGAGTTGATTTTTCGGGAAGCCTTATAAACCGGGCGCGTAAGCTGACAGTTCTTTTGATTCCGGTATTTCAGGCCGCTATCCGACGTGCCGATGATCTGGCGTTGGCCATTGAGTCACGCGGTTATGTCAGCGGGGCCGAAAGAAGTTCGCTGAAAATATATCGCTTTCAAGTCCGCGATTGGTTGTTCGTTTTCGTAACGCTTGTTATAACTTCCCTTCTTTTCATTATGACCGGAGAGATGTCTTGGCCGAAATAAATATAAGGCTCGATCTGCAGTACAAAGGGACCGATTTCGCCGGCTGGCAATTTCAACCGGAAGAAATAACTATCCAGGGCGAAATTGAAAAAGCTCTCGAAAGAATCGTCGGCAGAAAAATAAATATTATCGGGGCCGGGCGGACCGATGCCGGCGTTCATGCCCTCGGACAGGTGGCCAATTTCAAAATCGACCATAATCTCCCGCCGGAAAAATACAGGGATGCTCTGAATTTCTACCTCCCACAGACTATTCGTATTATCAAATCATATATGGTCGCCAATGACTTCCATGCCCGCCGGTCGGCGATATGGAGACATTATCGATATATTATCGATCGAAACAAGACGGCCCTGTATTTCGAGTATCGCTGGGAGTATGCACTTCCGATTGAACTTAATAAAATGAATCTCATTGCAAGCTCAATAATCGGCGTGCATGATTTTTCGGCATTTTGCACGGTGGCTTCCCTCAAAGAAAATAATAACTGTGAAATCATCCAATCCGAATGGATCGAACAAGATTCATTGCTGATTTATGATATTAAAGCTAATCGATTTCTTCACAGCATGGTTCGATCGCTGGTAGGTCTCATGACCGAAGCAGGCAGGGGGGAGGAATACTTGACATTGACGAATTTTAAGGATATTATGGACTCGGGCGACCACACCAGAATCAAGCATGTCGCCCCGGCCAGAGGATTGTATCTGGTCGAAGTGGGATATTAGGTTAACTGACTACGAGGTGTATAGATGAAGATTTTCATTGATACCGCAAACCTGGACGAAATCCGGGAAGCGGCCGCTATGGGCGTTATCGACGGGGTTACAACTAATCCATCTCTCTTGGCAAAGGAGAAAATGCCTTATAGAGAGATATTGAAGGAAATCTGTAAGATAGTGGACGGACCGGTTTCCGCGGAAGTTGTCGCGGTCGATGCTAATGGCATGGTAAAAGAGGCAATGGATCTTGCAGGGATTGCCGAAAATATTACGATCAAAATTCCGATACTCAAAGAGGGGCTGAAGGCAATAAAGACCCTTTCAGATAAGGGTATCAAGACCAATGCCACCCTTTGTTTCTCGCCGTCGCAGGCCTTACTTGTCGCAAAGGCGGGAGCGACTTTCGTGTCGCCATTCGTGGGCCGTCTCGATGATGTTTCTCATTATGGAATGGACTTGATTTCACAGATCGTTCAGATTTATAATAATTACGGATTCGCCACGGAAGTTCTGGTGGCCTCGGTCAGAAATCCTCTGCATCTGGTGGATGCCGCCCTGATGGGCGCCGACGTGGCAACGGTGCCATTTAAAGTAATAGAACAGCTGATTAAACACCCATTAACCGATGTCGGGCTCCAGAAATTCCTTGAAGACTGGCAGAAGGTGAATAAGGGATGATTCCGCGATACACGCTCCCCGAAATGGGAGAACTCTGGTCTGAAGAATCAAAATTTCGTTTCTGGCTTGAGGTCGAACTGGCGGTCTGTCGGGCGATGGCCGACTCCAGACTGATACCCCAGAAGGCGCTCAGGAATATTCTGAAAAAAGCGGATTTTGACTTAAGAAGAATAGATGAAATAGAGGCGGTCACCAATCATGATGTAATCTCTTTTCTGACATCCGTAGCCGAATTTGTCGGGCCCGACTCGAAATACATCCACTACGGGATGACATCATCAGATGTTCTCGATACGGCGCTATCGCTTCAGATGAAAAAGGCCGCGGAGATTATCGACCGGAAAATTCAATCCGCTCTTGAGAAGATCAAGCGACTGGCGCTGAAATATAAATTAACTCCAATTATCGGGCGGACACACGGCATTATTGCCGAGCCGACAACCCTGGGATTAAAATTCGCCGTATGGTATACCGAACTGGAAAGAGGGAAAGAGCGATTCAAAGCGGCATCAGAATCTGCCGCAGTGGGAGCAATTTCGGGAGCGGTCGGAAATTTCGCGAATATAGATCCCAAGATTGAAGCGAAAGCCTGCCAGTATCTTGGATTGGAAGTCGACAAGGTGTCGACTCAGGTCATCCAGCGTGACCGGCATGCCGCTTATATCACCTCGCTCGCGATTCTGGCATCATCGGTCGAAAAATTCGCCACTGAGATTAGGAATCTCCAAAGAACCGAAATCGGCGAATTATCCGAGGGTTTTACCAAAGGGCAGAAAGGCTCCTCCGCTATGCCACATAAGAGAAATCCTATCACTGCCGAGCGATTGACAGGGCTGGCGCGCCTGCTCCGGGGATACTCGGTGTCGGCCATGGAGAATATCCCTCTCTGGCACGAGCGAGATATCGCACATAGCTCGGTCGAAAGGGTCATCATTCCGGATAGCACGATCGCGGTTGACTATGGAATGAAAATTTTCAATGACATTCTGGATCGCCTGTTCGTCGACGAGAAAAGAATGTTGGAGAATATTTATCGGTATGGCGGAATCGTATTCTCCCAGAGATTGTTGCTGAAATTAACTGAGGTGACAGGGGATCGGAATAAAGCCTATATCATGGTTCAACGAAACGCCTTGAAGTCTTACGAGGAAGACAGAGGATTTCGGGAACTGATAAAAGAGGATCGTGAAATCAGGCAGTATCTTGATGATGCGGAGATAGATAACTACTTCGATTTAGAGTATTACTTGAAGAATGTCTCGAAAATATTCAAGAGGGTGTTCGGTAAATGATTGCCGTCGATGGATTGAAGTTTATCCTCGCCGGGATAATTCTGACAGTCCTATTTGCCCTCCTGGCGGCAGGGAAAGATTCATTCTTCTCACTTATTGTAGCGGCTGTTTTGGCCGTAATAACTCTCTTTCTAATTTTCTTTTATCGAAATCCGAGCCGGAATATTCCTGTCGATAATAATCTGGTGCTCTCCGTCGCTGATGGCAGAGTCTTATCAGTCGAAGATATGCAAAATGAGTATATCGGGGGTAGGGGGAAGAAGGTATCAATATTCCTATCGGTATTAAATGTCCATATCAACCGAGTCCCCATCACCGGGAAAATAGATTATGTAAAGTATCATCCGGGGAAATTCTTCGCCGCGTTTGAAGATAAGGCCTCAGCGGACAACGAACAATCAGAGATTGGTTTGAGTTTCGGCTCTAATAGATTGATATTCAAGCAGATTGCGGGGATTCTCGCGCGCCGAATCGTTTGCCGTCTTGAAAAAGATCAGACCGTGAAGGCGGGGGAGATATTCGGGATGATTCATTTTGGCTCCCGCGCCGAACTCTTCCTTCCGGACAACGTAGAAGTTCTTGTCAAAAAGGGCGATATGGTAAAGGGGGGAGAAACGGTAATCGGCAGGGTAACCAGATAGGCTGAGCGGATAGAATTCATGGAAGTCGGCAATTTTAGAGGAATTTTCCCCGGCACCTTCACCATGGGAAACATGGTGTGCGGTTTTCTGGCTATAATATCGACTTTCGAAGGGGAATATACCACCGCCTGCTGGCTGGTCATACTGGCCGGATTTCTGGATGGACTCGACGGCAAAGTTGCCCGCCTCTCCGGAAGTACATCAAGATTCGGCATCGAGCTTGATTCGCTGGCCGATTTTCTTTCTTTCGGAGTCGCCCCGGCCATTCTGATGTACGCGGTCAAATTGCATTCTATCGGCAAGTGGGGCTGGTTGATCAGTGTCGTTTATATTATGGCTTCAGGATATCGTCTGGCCCGCTTCAACCTTCTCGCTCAAACAGAAGAAAAGCGCGATTTTTTGGGGCTTCCCGTTCCCGGGGCGGCGCTGGCCCTGGTTTCATATCTGATCTTCTGCTACTACATCTGGGGTCAACTCGAATATGCCGAATATCTGGTCTCCATGGTGATTCTATTCTCCGCCTTAATGGTTTCTCAGATAGAATATGATGCTATGCCGGATCGATTCAATACGAAAAAAAATAGGCTTAAGCTGGCATTTGTGCTTCTGGCCGCCGCCGCCATTCTCTGGAAGCCGAGACTTTTAATATTTCCTATTATAGCCCTTTATATTATAATAGGCCTTGTTCGCGAGGCGTACCGATTCTTCTATCTCGGCGTAGGGTATGTTAGAAAACGGCACGCCGGAAGCCGCGACGAGATGGAGAAAATTGATGATGAATAAGAAGGCGATTGTTTATATCAGGCTGAAAGAAGGGGTGCTGGATCCTCAGGGAATAACTATCCAGCGTGCCATACTTAATATGGGATATGATGTCGTTTCCTCGGTCAAATCGGGGAAGTTTTTCGAACTGGAAATATCCGGCGCTGACGGGCAGGCGGAGAAAAAGGTCGACGAAATCTGCCGGAAGCTTCTGGCCAATCCGGTCATTGAGAAATTCAGCGTGGAGTACGAAAAATGAAAGTCGGCGTGGTCACCTTTCCCGGGTCCAATTGCGACTACGATGCCTATCAAGCGATCAAATTGGTGGGGGAGAAGGTTGAATTTCTATGGCATCAGTCGGCCGACCTTCTTGGATCAGACCTGATTATTCTTCCCGGTGGCTTCTCTTATGGCGATTATCTTCGCTCGGGCGCCATTGCGCGATTCTCGCCAATTATGAAATCGGTGATCAAATTCGCCCAATCGGGCGGCCTCGTTCTGGGAATTTGCAACGGATTCCAGGTTCTCGTTGAATCGGGACTGTTGCCCGGGGCGTTGATGCGCAACGATCATCTTCGATTCTCATGCAAATTTATCTACTTGAAAGTTGAGCAGATCAACAATCCTTTCACCTGCGGCTGTGCCGTCGGCGATATACTAAAAATCCCGATTGCGCATAAGGATGGAAACTACTATAATTTTCAAGCGGATATCGAGGAATTGAAAAAGCATAACCAAATCCTTTTCAGGTACTGTGATGAAAAGGGTAACATCACAGAGGAAAGCAATCCTAATGGATCGCTCTATAATGTCGGCGGAATATGCAATCGGGAAGGGAATGTTGCCGGGATGATGCCTCATCCTGAAAGGGCGGTCGAGCCAATCCTCGGTTCGGCGGACGGTTTGAAAATATTTTATTCAGTCGGGAAACATTTTTTGGAAAGAGTAAGGCTTGAAAGCGCGTGAATTAACTTTTATTGTGGTTGCTCTACTTCTTGGGGCAATTGTCGGAGGATTTCTGGGAGACCTGATCGGTTCGACCCTGCCGCCCGGAGCCGCCAAAACCCTGTTCACGAAATCGGTGCAGATCGGGTTTGAAACCACCCGGGTGGAGCTTTATTCCATATCTTTCACGGTCGGATTGATGTTTAAGATAAACTTTATGTCGGTATTGACAGTATTATTAGTTATAGCGTATTTCAGATGGTGGTATATTTAATCGAATTTTGAAAGGAGTTCTTCATATGATAGATTTCGGATGGCAGAGATTTGTTCTTCTTTTTAACCTGGGATGGCCGGAACTTGTTTTGGTCTTCGCGGCATTGCTTCTCCTGTTTGGGGCGAAAAGATTGCCGGAGATCGCTCAGGGTTTGGGAAAGGGAATCAGAGAATTCAAGAAAGCAATAAAAGATACCGGTGAATATGTGTCCGGAGAAGAAGAAGCAAAGCCGGTCATCAAGAAGGAAGACCCAAAAAAGCAAATTTCGAATGACAAGCACCAAGGCTAAATTTACAGAGCAGGATGCCGGGAAAATAGCGTCTGCGGTCGGCTCGGAAAAAGTCATCCATGAAAAGGATCATTTCCGGCTGAAGATCACCAACCGAACCGAAAAGCGCGTTCTGGTCTTGGAAGTTTATCCCGAAGCTTTATTGGGGCGTGTGCGGGGCATGCTGGTCGTGGTCTATACCGGAACCTCTCATCTTCAGCTGCATAATTGCTCCGGATACGTAATCTCCGAAGAGTTGGGTGAGGTCACCTTCGTGACCGAGACCGAGACATATATTTCTGGACTGGTAGTGGAGAAGGGAGCTTCCTGTTCTCTCTATGCCGGTATCGATCGTAATTTGATCTCCAGCGACTTTACCAAACTGGGCGTGGAAGTTATGCTTTCCGGCGTGGCGCTTTCGCTGGCCGAAGATATCATCAATCCCGAAGACAAATAGTTCATCACTGCATTAATAATTCTGCACTGACCCTGTGAGGCAGGGAGACTCAACTATATTCCTGCTAGACCGAGGCTGATCTCTTGGCCGAGAATGTATCCATGAAATCCGCCAGACCGGCCACAATTTCGCCCGCCTTCTGGTAACGCTCTTCGGGATTCTTCTTCAGAGCCTTCGCGATCACACGGTCGAAAATATTGGGAATCGATTTATCTATCGAAGATGGAGCCTCAGGCTCTGTATTGACGATGTTGTAAATAAGGCTGGTCAGATTTTCGCCGCGGAACGGCCTTCTCCCGACCAGCATTTCATATATTACCACTCCCATGCTGAAAATATCGGTGCGGCGGTCAACCGGTTTGCCCTGCAGCTGCTCGGGCGAAATATAATTGGGGGTTCCCATGGCGATACCGGTTCTGGTCATCGACGACGAATCGACTCGGGCGATTCCGAAATCCATAACCTTGATAGAATAGTCATTCAGGACCATGATATTGGCCGGCTTTATGTCGCGATGCACTATGCCCTGGGCATGAGCAAAATCAAGAGCGCTGCATATCTGAGCGATTATCTGAGCGATTATTTTATAATTAAATTTGACCTTCCTGCGGATCATATTTTCAAGTGTCTGCCCTTCCAGATACTCCATGGCGATATACTGTAAAATTCCTTCGCTCCCCACGTCATAGATAGTCACAATATTGGGGTGAGAGAGCTTTCCGGCCGCTCTGGCTTCTCGCGAAAGCCGTTCTTTCAGTTCAGCCAGCTCTTCCGGATCCTGAACAAAATCGAGACGGATGGTTTTCAGCGCGACGTTGCGATTTATGGCCGGATCAATGCCTTTGTACACTGTTCCCATGGCTCCCTTGCCCAATTCCGAAATTACTTTATACCTTCCCAGATTCTTGATCTTCTGACTGTCAAATCCAAAGGAGGGAGTTACCTCGGGCTTGGGTTCAGGTTCGGGAGATGCCGATTCATTCCCGGCCGCTTCAGCCTCTTCCAGGTATGGATGAATTTCTTCATTCGCGTGCGCCGGCTCGGAGACTGGCTTTCCCGCAGGCGTGGAGGCGGCAATGGTTGCGGCATGCTCAATCTCCGTATCCAGCATGGCGGTCGATACGGATTTAGTCTTTTCCGGAGCGTGTTGAACTGAAACGGTCACGATGCTGTCCTCGGGCTGTCTTGAGCTTCTTATCGGTGCCTGGCGAATAGGATTCTCATCCAGCTTTATTTTGGGACGCCGTATCGGTTTGGCCGTTGGAGTGGATCCCAGGGCGCCGAGAGAAAATTTTTCAAGGAATTCCTTATCAATAATTGGGCTCGCAAAGGCCAGCAGAATCAACTCCAGACCAATATATAACGGGCGAGCCAGCACCTTGAATGAATTAAAGAGAATGAAATTCACATTCGCCAGCACGAACATGGTCACGATTAGTATGATTAGTCTATAGAGCAATGAAACTCGTGGCAAAATAAACGAAAAAATCGCACCCAGCACAAACAGGATCAGCATATCCAGTCCCGGGGAGGAATCCAGTCTGTTTATGAAATTTCCATGAACGATATTCTCAATGACATTGGCGGTCTTTTCAACTGCCGGCAGATGCGATGACACCGGCGTCTGATAAAAATCTGTGGCAAACTCAGCCGTCACCGAGATGATTGCCAGCTTATCTTTAAGCTTATTGAGGTCGACTTTTTCATTTAAGATATCTGCCGCGGAAAGAGTGGTGAAAGACTGCCCCGGTTTATTATAATTTATGAAAAATTCGCTTTTTTTGTCTATGGGAACCCGGCGATTCCCAACCAGTATATATTTCTCGCTGTATAATTTGATGGATGATGGCTGTATCCCCATGTAATTGGCCGCCCCAAGTAGTTCGACCGAGGGATAGTAATAACCGTCGTGGAACATTACCAGCGGCGCCCAGCGTATCTTCCTGTCGCTGTCGAATATAATCTGCTTAAATCCCAGGCCGGCCGAATATTGACAGATTTCCTCGGGCGGCAGAAATACTTTTTGCGCCAGTAGGGTGGCATTTTCATCGAGAACTCCAAGGTCATTATTCACCTGGATTGAGGAATTATACAGATATTTGGGGGTTGATATTCTATTAGTCCTGAATTCAGCCTGACTCATCTCATAGGGAAGAATGACATTCTTGGTCCATGACATCTGGCCGGCAAGGATGCCGGTAAAACCCGCCGTATCCTGGCGTATGTCCGGATCAAAGAGCATATCAAGCATGATAGTCTTGGGATGTCCCGCTCCGACCGCGGCGACCAGATCGGCAATCTTGTCGCGTCCCCAGGGCCATTGCCCGAACTGCTTGAGAGCCTGATCGTCGATATTAACCAGTGTTATATCGGAAGAGTAATTATTACTGCCGCGAAAAGAATACATCATGTCCTGGATTTTCCATTCAAGTCGCGCCAGCGGACCGAAATTACTGGTGTAAAGAGTCACCACCAGAATGGATATCAGCAGACAGAAGACATACGACGAATATTTCCCAAACATAATTACCCCTACAAACCAACCGCCAGCCTTTCGATCAGAAAATCGGGGAGGTTGGCCTTGAGCATTTTCCCCTGTACCTTCTTGATGTCGTACTCGACCCTTTGATACTGTGCCATATTCGATTCAATGTCGAAGAGCAAATAGCAGGCCCGCGGGTCTCCGTCTCTCGGCTGACCCACCGAGCCGATATTTATGATATACTTCTTATTATCCATTCTTTGCCACGAGGACTTGGCGAATTGTACCACCTCATTGCTGTCGTCAAGCATGTACACTGTCGGCAAATGAGAATGCCCGACAAAACAGGCCGGTTGATCGAAGGCGTTGAACTCCTTTGCCGCCTGCGCGGGAGTCAGGATGTAATGCCACTGATCCGGCTCGGACGGCGAACTGTGAACCAGGTGAAAGCTTAGAAAATCGGCCTCCATCTCGAAATCGGCAAGCGTGGCTATCGATTTTTTCGTCAGCGCCTCCTGGGTCCATTGAATGGAATTTTGCGCCAGCTGGTTGAAATTATCGACCGCCTCCAATCCCATAGCGGCATAATCATGATTCCCCAGCAACTTAATATCACAATGACTGGCGATGAGTTTGACACATTCGTTCGGATTGCACCCATATCCGACCGCGTCGCCGAGAAATTGGATCTTTTCCGCTCCCTGTTTTTCTATGTCCCTCAGAACATTTTCCAAGGCCTCCAGATTCCCATGTACATCCGATATGAGGGCAATCTTCATCTATTGACGACCCTCCAGGAACCGGAAAACAGATTTCCCAATCTGAATAATATCCCCGTTCTTGAGACCCTGACGCGAGACTTCTTCGCCATTTAATTTCGTTTTCCCTTTGCGGCCAAGGTTTACCAGATAGAACTGCTCGGATTCCTTTACGATTTTGGCCTGAATGCCGGAGAGCAAGAAACCGCGCGCATGAATATGAACGAATTTGGCTTTTCCAATGGTCGTCACATTATGCTCGATACGATATTCCGAGAAATCGGAATTGTCCTCGCCAAGAAGGACTGAGCCTCCCATACGACTGACAATTTCCCGCTCGAGCTTGTCCGATTCAACCAGCTCTTTTTGCTTCTTAGTCTTTAGAACCATGGTGCCATCAAGACTGGCCGCAGATTCCGGCCGGCTGGCTTCGGAATGATAAATAAGATTGTATTTCCCTATAGTGATGATGTCGTTGTCATGCAGAATTTCTTCGGTGACCTTGCGATTATTTACGAACGTGCCGTTTAGCGATTCATTATCGATTACAACGGCAGCATTGTCATTGAACTCAATCTGGGCATGTTTCCGCGAGACGCCGCGATTTTCAAGAGCAATATCATTATCGGGGGTTCGACCGATAGAAATCCTTTTCTTATCGGCCACCATCCGCTCAATGACCTTATCTTCATATTTTACAATGATTTCGGGCATAGAAGCTCCTTTCTATAGTCTCCCTAATTCTACGTATATATAAGAAAATGTATCAAGGGAACCAATTTCCATTCTACCTATTTGCCTTTAATTTTGGCTTGGTTATATTGTCGGCATGCAGATAGGAAACTTGAACATCGGCGGAAGGCTCTTTTTGGCCCCACTGGCGGGGGTTTCAAGCCGTCCATTTCGCCTTCTTGCAAGAAGATATGGCGCCGATTTTTGCTATACCGAAATGGTCTCAGCCGACGCAATTGTGCGAAGTCAAAAGAAGACATTAGACCTTGTCGATATATATCCCGATGAACATCCTATTGGACTGCAACTGTTTGGCTCATTGCCCGAAATCATAGGCGGCGCCGTTGGGAAATGCGCCGAATTGGGAGCCGATCTGATAGACCTCAATCTGGGATGCCCGGTTAAGAAAGTAGTCAAGCGGAATGGAGGCGCGGCGCTCCTGAAAGATATCACTTTGACCTCCGAAATAATGGCCGCCGCCGTGGAGAATAGTAAACATCCTGTCACGATAAAAATGAGAGCCGGATGGGAAGCCGATGATGATGCCTTCCTTGAGGTGGCCAAAGCCGCGGAAAAATGCGGGATTTCGGCTGTCACGCTTCACCCGAGGAGCCGTTCCTCCGGTTTTTCGGGGAAATCGGACTGGTCAAAGATCGCCACTCTAAAAAAGGAAATTTCTATTCCGGTCATCGGGAATGGCGACATAAATAATCCCTCCGACGCGGTGGCGATGATTTCTCAGACGGGATGCGACGCCATCATGGTCGGTCGGGCGGCGATGAAAAATCCTTATGTCTTGATGCAGATTAAACGTTTTCTGGACTCAGACGAGATTATTTCAGGCCTTTCTCTCGGTGGGAAAGTAGAGCTGGCGCTGGAACATACCCGCCTGATGATTGAAAGATTCGGCGAAAGGGGAGCGGTCTTGAAAATGCGGAAGCATCTTGCCTGGTATTCTAAAGGATTCCCGGATGGAGTTGGCTTAAGGCGGCAGTTGAATAATATCAGCACATATGACGACGTATGCAGCCTCTTCGCAGGCTTCGAAAAAATGGACGATGAGGAGCAGGAAATCAAGTCCTCTTCAGATTGATAGTTTCGATCATTTCGCCAATGCATACTGTAGAAAGAACTTGGCCGCATATCATGATTATATTATATTGTGCCATTAAATTAGCTTCACTAAAAGCATGTGGAAGGCCTAAAATATGAATCTTAAAGCATTAGTCATAGCTGAACAGAAAAACGGGAAATTATCGAATATCAGCTTTGAGTTGATTACGGCCGCCGGGAAAACCGGAGGTGAAATAATCACGGCCTGCCTCGCCGAGAATGCAGAGCCGTTGGCAAAAGAGCTTGCCGGTCGGGGGGCGGGCAAGGTTCTGGCCGTATCGAATTCATCACTGAAATATTTTAATGACGAAATCTACACCAATCTCCTGACTTCTTTGATCTCCAAATATCAACCTCAGGTCGTCCTCGGCCCGGCGACGTTTTATGGCAAAGCCCTGATGGCCCGATTGGCCGCCATGAATAACGGCGCCATGGCTTCTGATATCACGGGAATCAGGATTGAAGGTAATGAGGTCGTCATAACTCGTCCCGCCTATGGGGGCAATGTCATTGTCGATCTCTCTCATAAAGCCGGGAAACCGTTCTTTGTCACGGTTCGCCCGAAAATCTTCGAAGAGTCCGCATCCGGCGCAGGCGAGGTAATTGCCGAGTCAATTGATTCAGCGCTTTTCAACTCCAAAGCGTCTGTAAAGGAGATGATAGTTGAAACCGGGCAGTCGGTAAATCTGACAGAAGCGGACATAATCGTTACGGCCGGACGTGGCATTCGTGGGCCGGAAAATCTTCCTTTGATTCAAACTCTCGCGGATTCGCTTCACGCCGCATTGGGCGCCTCGCGCGCGATAGTGGATGCCGGCTGGATATCTTATTCTCATCAGGTTGGCCAAACCGGCAAAACGGTTAATCCGAAACTCTATTTTGCGGTCGGTATTTCCGGAGCCATCCAGCATCTGGTCGGGATGCAGACCTCCAAGACGATTGTGGCTATAAACCGTGATAAAGACGCGCCCATATTTAATATCGCCAGTTATGGAATTGTCGCCGACCTATTTGAAATGGTGCCTGCTTTGACAACCAGGTTCCAGTCTGCCAAGTAGATTCGATGCTTATTGACGCCGACAGAAAATGACTATTTCATTATGCTTGACTTATCGCATTATTTCGGTATTTTCTCGTGTCATGGAGGTTTCTATATAAGCTTTTATAACGACTGATTTTCTCTTAATTGATTGAATTTGATTGGGAAATATTTTAATAGGCCGAGCTTCTTAGGGAAAGTCTTCGGCTATTTTTTTGGAGAATAGAGTGAGAAAATTAATTTTAATATTACTGCTGATTCTTCCTTGCTCGTTATCAGCCGGTCTGATGCTTACCTTGGATGAGCCCCTGCGGGGTCTGTCGGACAACACCGTCATCGATATAGTCAAACACAAAAATTCGATCTGGATGGCCACCGGCAGGGGATTGGCATTCTCGCATTTGGGCGATACCGCCTGGTTCACCTATGATAAGCGGAACGGGCTGGTTTCCGATGAGGTCTCGGCCATGTACTCCGATTCAATCCACGGGCGGCTCTGGGTGGCCACCAATCACAGCGTTGATGTCGGCGGAGTATCCGTGGCCTATGCCGATGGTCTCTCGTTTACGGATAATGAAGGACTAAAATGGGATACTTTGATGATTCCCGGTTCGTACGGCTATCAATCTACAATTTATGATATCACCGGATATGATACTCTCGTCTTCTGCGCTTCATGGGTGGGTGGATTATTCGGAAGTTTCGACTCCGGCAATAATTGGAAACCTATTTTCTTCTCTCCATACGATTCCATGCTGGCCGATTCCGGCAAGGGGTATTTAAGTCTTCGAAGCAGATACTTTTCCGCCGCGACCGATCTGACTCATCCCGATACGCTTGTATTATGGGCCGGATCAGCCGATGGACTCATGCGATATATTTTCGGGCCCGCCTATTCAAAGCCGTCGTCAAACTACCTTCTGGATATTGCCTCCGGGGGTGGATATATTTTCATCGGGGGAGATTCAGGGCTCACCCGTATGAGATTCGAAAATGGGCTGGCCACTTTCCAGTCCGCGTTCATATCTGATGGCCTGCCGGGAAGAGCCATAGCTACGGTATTTAACTATGGCGGGAGAACTTTCGCCGGGACATTGGATACCATCCGCGGTCGAGGGACCGGATTAGCCGTCTCCGACGATGACGGACACAGCTTTCAGCACAATTTTACGGGCCTTAATGATCTGATGGGAGTGGACAAATATCCAGTCGATTTCGCAACCGTCGGACATACTCTCTTTATGGCCGGTTTCAGAGGCGGATTATATTCGTCTAATGACACCGGACACAGCTGGCAGAAAATTCAATTTGATACGATCAATCCTCCCATTTTTCGGACGACCTATTCACTCGCCGCCGATTCGATGCAACTCTGGGCCGGAACCGATTCCCAGCTGGTTCTTCTGAGCATAGATAGTCTGGGCGGGATCGATTCCATGCGCGAGTTTCCCTTTCAAGATACCGACACGACCGGCGCTCTTTGCTTCCGCGTGCGGGTGCAGGAATTTCGCGATTCATCGGGGACTTTGGATTCGACCGCCATCTGGACCATCAATCATCCGGTCGAAATCGGTCAAGGGAAAAAATTCAGTCCATCGATATAGTACAAATTCTCACATCTGGAACATATTCCCGGCCGATACCACGCCATATTATGATATAGCTTTCATAGATTCGCTGGTTTATCTCGTCGGACAAAATGTTTTTGCCGTTTCTCCTGACGGAATCGGTTTCTCCGGTTATTCGTCCGCAGTATTGCAGGATAGTATTAATACCGCCATTAGTCTCACCGGCCAGAACCTGAGTTCGATTGAAATTGTCGACGATACAATCTATATCGGTTCATCAAGAGGTCTCGCAGTCAGTCCCGAAAGGCTCTAACAAATGGCATATAATTCTGGCGAATACCAATCCTCAGCGGCAGGATACCGTGGTTCGTTATATCAGCCCGCAGTTATCCGGGAATTTTGTCCCGACGCTTGGGATACAATATCTGCCAAATGGAAAGAGTATGATCTGGGCAAATGGCCGGCCAAATGACACCGGGCAGTTTATTGGAATATCCGCTTCCCAGCTTGACGGTAAAGATTGGAATCTTAAATATGAAGGCGCCGTTTGCTGGAATTTTGCCTTTTCCGATTCGGCCGTATTTGCGGCCACCGATATCGGCCTGCTTTATTCGCGAAATCTCGGGGGAAGTTGGGACACGTTGACCATAAGCGGAACGTTGGTCAATTATCAGCCTCCTCAGCCATATACGATGGCTTCCGGCACCAGCATTTATGCGGCCGAGGTTATCGGTGATACTCTCTGGGTAGGAACGAGCGACGGCGCGGCCAAGATTGCCCTCAATGATCTGGGAAATACCGGATGGGATATATATCGAGCGTTTGACAATTCGCCAATTGCCTATGCCTATCCGGTGCCGTATTCACCGTATCCGGTTTCCGAATCAAACCAAATCACTTTCCATTATCCGTTGAGCAAGAATGCCAATGTTACCATAGAAGTGTACGACTTTGCCATGAACCTGGTCAAAAGAGTTATGAATTCCGAATACCGAGCCGGCGGCCCGGGGATTATCTATTCGACCGACAAATGGGATGGCCACAACGGCAAGGGAGATATAGTTGCGGCAGGAATATATTATTTTAAAATTACGCAATCAGGCGGCGATGTTTTCTGGGGAAAACTGGCCGTTATTCCATAAGGATTATCTATGACCAAGAGAGTAGTATTATTTCTTATTTTGATCGGAACGCTGGCGCAGGCGGCATTTGCAGCATCCGAGGATGGCGGATATGCCGGAGCTTTCCTGCAGGTGGCGATACAGGCACGCCCCGCCGGGATGGGAGGAGCATTTTTGGCGATTCCCAATGATCCCGCCGCCCAGCTATACAATCCGGCCGGAATGGCGACCACTCAGAAAAGAACCTTCTCGAGCTCGTATAGAATGATGAAGCTGGATCGTAAACTGGGCTTTATTACTTTCGCGATCCCCACCAAGTTACAATCGTCTATGGCGATTAGCTGGCTTTATGCAGGGTATGGCGAAGTTACCGCTCGAAACGCCAGCGGCCAGGATTTGGGGACCACTGTATCATCCAACGAACATGATTTCGGGCTTACTTTCGCCAAGCAATTTACGCCGTTTCTCAACATCGGTACGAAATTAAATTACTATTATAAAAAAGTTGCCGGTCTGAAAGCGAATTCTGTTGGGATAAATATCGGCACGATGATTACTGTCGATTCGATGCTTGCCTATCGTTCGATGGATAACAAGCCGATCACGGACATTACTTTCGGTCTGGTATTGAATCATTTGTCCGCGAAGTACCCCTGGACGGCTCAAGGGCGAGCAATTGTCGGCCACGCAGAACGATCAATTTCCTCTGACACTCGGTCTGGGCGCCTCATGCCGTACTTTCAAGAGGAAACTTCTCTTGGATATTGATCTTGAGAAAAATGCGAAGCAGACGGCCAGAGCAAGATTCGGCGGTGAATACAGTATAAATAACAAATTCCTTTTGAGATCCGGCCTCAATAATGGCGTTTTGGCCGCGGGAGCGGGTTTTAAATTCGTTCAGCCAAAAACAACATTTGCAGTTGACTGTGCCTGGCAGGCCGACCGGGCCGATGAAGGAAGCGATTTCATCGTCAGCATGCAGTTTATGTTTTAGAGAGATTCAATAATATGAAATATGTCACCAAAATACTCATTCCCCTCATGCTGGCAGCCTGCATGAGCGGATCGGTTTGGGCCCTTAGCGGGCTGAAGCTTCTCACCGTCGAGGCTGGCGCGCGCCCAGCCGGTATGGGCGGGGCTTTCACTGCCGTTGCGGGCGATCCCTATTCTGCCGCCTATAATCCGGCGGCCGGATACAAAATCGGACCGCTTGCGGCTTCTATCGGTTATAATACCTATTGGCAGAATACTCGGATTGAGACCGGTTACATGTCATTCGAGAAAAAAGGAATTTGTTACATGACCGGTGTTCAATTCGCCGTGATAAGCAATCTTCAGGGGAGAACCGGGCCGACCAGCGATTATTATCCGTTCGACGCTCATGATGTCGCGATCAGAACCGGCGCGTCATTCAAAGTCGACAAGGATGTTATTTTCGGATTCATGCTGGGCTGGGTCTTTGAAAAAATCGACCAGTATCGGGGATCAGCCTTCGCCGTCGATCTGGGACTGATGACCACTCCGATTGAAAAATTGAATGTCGGTCTTGCAATTCAGAACCTTGGCTCTAAGCTGATGATCAGAGAAGAAAAATATAAACTGCCGACCACGTTCAGAGCCGGGGCGTCATATCGGATGAATAAATTCATGCCGGTCGTCGACGCCGTCATACTGGATGATAAATTCCATACTCATCTCGGCGGTGAATACACTTTTTACAATAATTTCTTCCTGCGCGCCGGATATCGGATCGGATACGACCTGTCCAATTTTTCGGCGGGAGCCGGATTTTCAAAGGGGAATTTGCGTATCGACTACGCTTTCGTTCCCTATAAGAATGAATTCAACGATTCACATCTAATAAATCTTACCTTCCAATTATAATCGAGGAGACTTAAAGTCGTATGGCCAAATACAAGATTGCCTGGATGCCGGGAGATGGCGTCGGTTGCGATGTCATGGATGCCGCAAAGATAGTTCTGGATAAATTCAAATTCGACGCCGAATATATTCCGGCCGATATCGGATGGGAATTCTGGTGCAAAGAGGCGGATCCGCTTCCCGAACGAACCATTAAGATTCTTAAGAGCACCGACTGCGCCCTCTTCGGCGCGATAACATCAAAACCAAAAGAAGAAGCCGAGGCCGAGCTTGCCCCCAATTTAAAGGGGAAAGGACTTGTCTATGCTTCGCCTATCGTTCGTCTTCGCCAGGAGTTCAATCTTCGCACGAATCTTCGTCCCTGCAAAGCATATCCGGGGAACCCATTGAATTACAAAGAGGGAATCGATATCGTTGTCTTCAGAGAAAACACCGAGGACCTGTACGCCGGTGTCGAATTTTTCCCACTACCCGATGAAGTGCGGGATGTGATTAAAAAGCATAATCCCAAGATGAAGAAGTTCGACAAGCATCCATCCAACGAAATAGCGGTTTCACTTCGAATTAATACCAAAACCGGCTGCAGAAATATTATCATCGATGCTTTCGAATTTGCCAAAGAAGAATGGCCGAAAATCGGTCGCTGTCGTCGAAAAGCCTAATGTTATTAGGGAAACTTCCGGTTTGATGGTTACGTACTGCACGCGAGGTAGCCAAAAATTATCCGGGAAT
The DNA here is from genome assembly GCA_963813655.1 of uncultured candidate division Zixibacteria bacterium. GTDB lineage: Bacteria > Zixibacteria > MSB-5A5 > GN15 > PGXB01 > CAWEZN01. The sequence continues at coordinate 769,294 of CAWEZN010000011.1, forward strand.
TCCCCTATATGAAACCAATATCGATGCCATGTGTATGTGGCTCCTCAAGAATCCTCTGGATTATTCGGTGCTGGTGACTTCCAATATGTTCGGCGATATCATCTCTGACCTCTGCGCCCAGCTGGTCGGCGGGCTGGGATTCGCCTCGTCGGGAAATATCGGCGACAATTATGCCGTTTTCGAACCGACTCATGGTTCCGCCCCCAAATATGCCGGAATGCATAAGGTCAACCCGATGGCAATGCTCCTGACAGTCGTTCTGATGATGGATTGGCTGGGCGAAAAGGAAAAAGCTACCCGGCTGGAAAGCGCCATTGCGACGGTAATCAAAGAAGGTAAGGTACGTACTTACGATATGGGAGGTTCTTCAAGTACTCTTGATATCGCCCACGCCGTCGCGGGAAAGTTATAGGATTTATTGATACGGCGGGAGCCGATCCGATACTTTTTATTGAGACTCCCGCCCTTAAATTCTGATTGTATCTGAAATAAAAATTAGCCAAGAAGGCCATTTAATTTCTCTTCGCTGATTATTTCTACCCCCAGCTTTCGGGCGTCGTCCATCTTGCTCCCCGGTTTCTCTCCCGCCAGCAGATAATCTGTCTTCGATGACACCGACCCTGCCACTTTTCCCCCGGCATCTTCGATTAGCTTTTTAAAATGCTCGCGCGGCTTGGACAATGTTCCGGTGATAACGAATGTCTTCCCGGTGATTGGCGACACGACTTTGCTTGGTTTTGTACGGAGCGAAATTCACTCCAGCCTTCTTCATCTTGGCGATCATCTCCCGATTGCCGGGATTGGCGAAATAATCAATTACCGATTGAGCCAGTGTTGGGCCGATTCCTTCAATGGCGATCAGATCATCGAAGCCCGCCCGATATAGATTGTCAAAATCCTCAAAATCGCTCCGCCAGAATCCTGGCCGCTGTTTCACCGATGCCGAAGATTCCCAGAGCGACAATCATCTGCGGAAGTTCTCTATTCTTCGAAGTTTTGATGGCGCCTAAAATATTCTGTGCCTTCTTTTCGCCCATCAGTTCCAGCGTCAGAAGATTCTCCCTGGTCAGGTAGTAGATGTCGGATGGGTCCTTCACCAGATTATTTTCTACCAATTGAGCCGCCAGCTTTCCCCCCAGACCTTCGATATCCATCGCTCCTTTGGCGGCGAAATGGAATATCCTTTCTATGACCTGAGCCGGACAGGCAGAATTCAGGCATCGGTGCGCCGCCTCGCCCTCAGGGCGAACTGTCTTTGTTCCGCAGGATGGGCACGTCTGTGGCATCGACACAGACTTTTCTTTGCCGGTTCGCTTTTCTTTTATTACCTCAACGACTTCCGGAATAACATCCCCCGCGCGGCGAATTATCACCGTATCGCCGATCATAATATCAAGGGATTGCATTTCGTCTTCATTATGAAGTGAGGCGTTGGAGACGGTCACGCCTGAAACATGCACCGGCTCCAATTTGGCCACCGGTGTAATCACCCCGGTGCGGCCGACCGAAAAGATGATATCTTTTACGGTCGTCTCCGCCTCTTCGGCCGCAAATTTCCACGCCACCGCCCAGCGTGGCGCACGCGATATTTCGCCGAGTGCCAGTTGCTCGTCGTAACTGTTGACTTTCACGACCATTCCGTCAATTTCGTAATCGAGCTTCGGTCTGATTTCGACCAGCGATTCGAATTTGGACGCGACACTCCCCACCCCGGTGACTATCGCCAGATGTTCGTTGACTAGAAATCCCTCGGATTTCAGAAAATTCATTGTCTCATACTGGCTCCCTAGCTCGGGAAGATCGGTGACCGATATGCCATAAGCATTGAATATCAGCGGGCGAGCCACCGTTATTTTTGAATCCAGCTGACGCAGAGAACCGGCGGCGGCGTTGCGAGGATTGGCAAATGGAGCCTGTTCCTGCTCAGTCATCTTCTGATTCAATTTGGCAAAGGCCGACTTGCGGATAATAACCTCGCCTCGAACTTCCAGTAGCGGATATTTCCGAGCGGAATTATCGGATAGGCGAAGAGGAATCGATCGGATCGTCTTCAAATTTTGCGTTACATCTTCGCCCCGCGAACCGTCCCCACGCGTTGAACCGGTCGTGAAAACCCCGTTCTCATAAATCAATTCAACCGCCAGACCATCCAGCTTCGGTTCGACCGTATATTCTATTTCGTGGGCAACTCCCAGCCCCTCTCTTGCCCGCCGATCAAACTCGGCAAATTCCTCTTTGGATATTACTTTCTGCAGGGACAGCATCCGGACACGATGCGTCACCGTCCTGAATTCCTTCAGTGGCTCGGCCCCGACTCGGCGTGAGGGAGAGTCCGGTGCGATAATTTCCGGATTCAGCTTTTCAATATTCAGCAGTCTGTCAAAGAGCCGATCATATTCGGCGTCGGAAATTTCCGGCCGGTCGTATTTATAATATAACTCATCGTGATACCTGATCTGCACCACGAGAGTTTCATATTCTTTTTTTATCTTTTCGGGAATCGGCATGCGAAAAATAAACGGGACAGAGTTGTCTCTGTCAACTCTTAAATATATTTGATTTCCCTCAGGCCGGTCTCGGCCGGATATATCCGAATCGCTATAATAGCCGGATTGCCGTCATCCAGATTGATTTTCCCCTCGACGGTCAGGTATCGATAAGCTCTGATCGTTTCGGCATATCGGTCATACATATCCGGGAAAATGACCACTTCAAATGTATCGACGAGCGAATCGAAGGTGAGGAAAACCATCGATTTGCCATTACGCGTCTTTATTTTCTTTCGATCGGCCAGCCACCCGGAAACGAACACAGCCGAATTATTTTTCTGCCCGAATAGACTATCCGGCTGCGGACTTAAATATCCCTCAAAGAGTGTCAATGGGTGAAACGATGCCGCCAGTTCCAGGATGCTGTTCTCGGCGCGGAAAACCTCAAAGCGGCTCGTCGGCGACAACGGCATATTTTTAATCCGGGGCGATGCGATGGCTCCATTGAAGAAATTATCCCGGTCGAGCGCGATATTTTTCCCCCAGAGACGGTATTGCCAGAGAAGCTTCGGGCGGGAGATTTCCATTGAATCAAAAAACCCAATCTTTATCAAATTCTCCATCTCGCGTTCCCGAATCTCCACGCGGGAGAGGAAATCATCGAGCGAGGAAAATGGCCTCGCCGCCGCGATCTGATCGAGAGTCGCCTGTGAAATCTCCTTTACCCGGCCAATCCCGAGATAAATCCGGCCGTCATGCAATGAATCGCTGTTTTCCGATATATTCGCATCCGGAGGCATCACTGTTATTCCCAGCCGCCGCGCTTCAGCGACATAGACCGCCGACGGATAATACCCGCCGCCATTGCGGAGAACCGCGGCCATGAACATATCGGGGTAGTGCGCCTTGAAATAGGCCGACTGATATGCCAGATATCCGTAAGTTGCCGCATGCGCCTTGCAGAAACCGAATGATGCAAACTGAGCCAGTTGATTATATATATTCTGCGCCGTCGCGGCGTCAACATTATTGCCCAAGGCTCCATCCAGAAAACGGCGATTCAATTTTTCATTATCTTTATAATGCCGCTTCTTGGTGATAGCCCGGCGAAGCAGATCCGATGCAGGCAGGTTGAATCCTGCGATTTTCTGGGCCGCCAGAATAACCTGCTCCTGATAAATAAAGACGCCGTATGTCTCGCGCAAAATCGAAGAAAGGGACTGATGCGGATATTTGATATTTTCCCGGCCGTGAAATCGGTCGAGAAATATTTTTTTCATGCCCGATTCCGACGCCCCGGGACGGATAAGGGAGAGCGCCAGCGTAATATCGTTCAATTCCTGCGGCTTTATATCCCTCAATAAAGCCCGCAGGCCGGGCGATTCGATCTGGAAGACACCGATTGTTTTTCCCGCCCGGAGCATTTCGTACGTGACTTGATCGTTGTCCGGCATCTGGAAACTTTGCCCGCTTATCTTTTCCAGTGCCGTGTAGCAGTCGGCAATAACCGCCAGCCCGCGTTGTCCCAGAATATCGATTTTTACCAGCCCGATTTTCTCGGCCTGATACATATCGCACTGCGTGACAACCAGCCCCTTGGTCGCTCTTTCCAGAGGGACATAATTGGTCAGCGGGTCGGGTGTGATGACAATTCCCCCGGAATGAATTCCCAGATGACGCGGCAGATTGGATATCATCCGCGCCAGTTCAAGCGCCGGTTTGAGTCGTTTCCAGTCGAATTTCCGTCCTGATGCAGAAGGCAATTGCACTGATTCTGCCTCCCATTGCTCCAGCGGTTCGCGAGGAATACGCTTTATGAATTCGTCGATTTCCTCCGGGGTAAAACCGAGTGTTTTGGCGCTCTCGCGGATGGCCAGCCGCGGCTGAAAGCGAACGTATGTCGCCATCATGGCAACATGGTCATCTCCATATTTCTTATATATGAAATCAAGGACATCATCCCGTCGCCGCCAGTCGATATCGATATCGACATCGGGGCAATCGGAACGGGCTTCGTTGAGAAATCGCTCGAAGTACAAATTCTCTCTAATCGGGTCAACCTGCGTAATGTCAAGACCGAAAGCCACCAACGACCCGGCCGCCGAGCCGCGTCCTACGGCAGGTATTCGCTGTTGATGGCAATAATCAACAATTTCTCCCACTATCAGGAAATAATCCACAAATCCGGTTCGCCTTATGACCGACAACTCATATTCCAGCCGCGATAAATATCTCCCCGAAAGCGATGATAATTTCCGCGAAAGCCCCGAAAGGGCGCTCTCGCTCAATTTCGCAAAATGGTCGCCGTCTATGGCAACATCAGGGAGAATATTTTTCTTCGCCGGAAATGACAGATGGCATTTCTCGACCAATTCCTCGGAATTTCGCAGTGATTCGGGAAACGCCGCAAAATACCGGTCGTACCAGCCCGATTCCCTTAAATATGCTTCTCTTCCGGCTGTCTCCGATTCGGGAAGATTGTCTAGCAGATGCCCGCCATCGATAGCTCTGAGGAGCCTGTGCGCGGAATAATTGTCTTTTCTCAGAAATGCCGCAACCGGAAGAGCGACCGATTTAATTTTGCTCTGTGCAGCGAAACGATATGCCGCGGCAGGTTTGCCATAGCCAATTTCGCAGTACATGTCGTTGAAGTAAATATCGCGCAAGATACCCAGATGTTCGGTCGGCTTCGTGACGCAGATAATATCCTGACTATGTTTGGCAAGCGATGCGATCGTCGGCTTCTCCCGCAGCTGGTATTCGGTAATCAATCGACATAGATTTTTAAAACCGTTATGGCTCTTGCATAATAAAAACAGGTCGCCGATATCAGTCGTTAATTCCGATCCAATGATCGGCTTTATTCCCTTTTGCAAAGCTCCATAATAGAAATCGTAACACCCGTAAAGATTATTCCTGTCAACCAGCAGGGCGTTTTTGTATCCATATTCACCGACAGCCGTTAATATCGCCTCCGGCGAGGTTGTCCCATAGAGAAGGGAGAAGCTACTGCGAAAGGCTGGGAGTACGAAGCTCATATCCGGTATCGCCGCGTCCGTATAACGGCGCCAGTGCAAAAGTGCGGCCGGTCATCAATGAGAAGAATCCGGCCTTATGACGGGCGGAATCAAGCCCTTTCAGGAGCCTGTTTTCCTTCTCGATTCCGTCATTCAGAAATGATTCGTTGTCGGCGTAATTTTTGAGATTGGCCAGAACGACACCCACCAGCCGAATGCCGATTCTTCGGGTAAACAGCCGGTCAAACATCATCTCTACGCCGGGGAAGATGCCGGTTTCGCTGTTCGACGGAGGCGAAAGTCGCAGCGCTCCTTCAATTGTCTGGAAATCCGCATATCGAAATTTAATTCTGACACTCCCCGCCTTCTTATTCAGCAATCGGAGCTTCGCCGATCCCCGCTCGAGCAGATAGTAAAAATGCGACAGCAGAATATTGCGGTCGGTGATATCCTCGGCAAATCCGGTCTCGCGGCTGACCGAACGAATCGCCTTATAATCGCGAAAGGGAAGACCATCCTCGCCCCGGCTGTATGAGGCTATCTTCAGCCCGTTCATGCCAAATATACTCTTCAAATATTCCTCGGGAACCGCCGCCAGTTGACCAGCTTCTCTTATCCCCATTTCATGCAGGATTTTTTCGGTCCTGCGGCCGACCCCGGGAATATTGCGGATCGGCAGGTCGGCCATAAAATCCTTAATATTTTCTCCATTGAGCATTGTCAGCCCCATCGGCTTCTTGTACTCCGACGCCATCTTGGCCGCCACGCGGCTGGGCGCCACGCCGACTGACGTCGAAAGCGATAGCGTATCCCAAATCTCCTTCTGAAGTTGTCGCGCCAGCGTGGCTTCGTCGGCAAATTGCCTGATGACACCGCCTATCGACAGACAGGCTTCGTCCTGCGACATCCGGTCAATATCCGGCGAATAATTCTGGAGGATTTCATAGAAGCGGTCGGAATAATGCTGATATCGATGATAATCCCCCCTGAGAAATATCCCGTCCGGCGCCAGCCGGGCCGCTTCATAAAGAGGCGTTCCTGTCTTTACTCCAAGCGCCCGCGCCTCATAACTCGGGCAGGCAACAATGCCTCTTTCATGCTTCAGGCCGCCGACCATGACCGGTCTGCCTCTCAGGCCCGGATTGATGGATTGTTCCACCGAGGCGAAAAAAGCGTCGACATCGATATATAAAAATTGTCCCACGAAATGCATCTACCTCCGAACATAATAACGGCAGAAGACCCCGGAGCGGGTATCACATCAATATCACATTTGCGCGGGATTAAGAATGCAGGAGGACGGAAGATTTCTGCCCGGCGCGAATTGATTTGCGCCATGAGGCAATTTCTCGCCCGGCAAGGTCCTCAACAAAATCGGTCGCCCAGATGGCAATCAAATAGTCATCGGCGGATACCTGACCGATAAGGTTTTTGGCGAGGTAGAAGGTCGACGCCGGGACTAACGATGAAAATTCTATTCTAATATTCTGCCGATACTGATCGCAGGATACTATGGGATTGTTCATATTTTCCCTGAAATCGAGAAAACGAATATCCGCCGGTTCCGCATTTCGAGGGAATGAAACTTCGGGATGAACTATCCAATGCCGGCGGGGGAGAGTCAATTCGACGAATATAAGTCGCCCGTCGCGGTCGAACTGCAGGGAAATAGTCTCTGATTCGATATAGGAGAAGAATTTCGCCCTGCCATCCGGATATTCGACCGGAAGGTACAAAATCTCCTCTTCCAACTGATAAAAACCCCGGCCAAGAGGAGTTAACCCGGCCGGGGATGCAATTCTTATTTTCGGCGCCGTTATCGGCATAATTTTATTTCAACTCTTTAAGTTTCTCCTTGGACTGCGATGCTTCCAGAGTGTTGGGGTAATCATCGACAATTTTCTTATAAAGCGCGCGGGCGTCTTTCTTCTGCCCCAGTTCCTCATAGCAGCGGGCCATCTTGTAAATGGCGCTCGACTGCTTTTTGGAGGCGGCGTAGTTCTTTACCACGATGTCGAATTCCGCGATGGCGTCTTTATATTTTTCCAGCGAATAGAGTGATTCCCCAATCCAGTAATGGGCATCCGGCGCCAATTCCTGGGTTCCGCAATATTTGAGATAATCATTGAATCCCTTGATGGCGTCGTCATATTGGCCGCGCCGAATACTGACAAAGGAATCGTCGTATAGAGTCTGGCAATCTACTCCCGGGGGAAGCGCTTTGCCCGTGGTGTCCGCCGCAGCGCTGTCTGTTGGCCGGGGAGGGACATTAATCGGCACGCGAGCCGATTGCCCCTGAGTCATTTGCCCCATCTTATCCTGCATATCATTCATGCTGGCCTGTATTTCGCGGAATTGATCCATCAGGTCGTTAACGGAACTTCGTATCTCCGCCCTTAATTCGATTGACGCGTCGGCCTCTGAGTTCAGCAGAGAATCCAGGTGCATGACCGCTTTCTTCATCTGACTCTGGTCCGCCAGAATTGTGTCGGTCTTCTCTTCGACCCGGATAACATCCCGCCTCATGGCACACCCGCCAAGCAGAAACAAAGCCGCCATAGTCACTATGGCGGCTGCTATTTTTAATCGATTATTCATGGTCGTAACGCTATTGGGACATTATCTTGAAATCATCCCGGCGATTTTTGGACCACGAGCCCTCATCATGGCCCATTGCCACCGGCTTTTCTTTGCCGTAGCTGATAGTCTGAATACGGGAGGCAGCTATTCCGAGGTCGGTCAGATATTTTTGGGCCGCCGCGGCGCGCTTCTCTCCAAGCGAGAGGTTATATTCGACAGTACCTCTTTCGTCACAGTTGCCTTCAATCCGGACAATCACGCTCGGATTATCTTTGAGGACCTGGGCATTGTTATCAAGAGCCTTCTTGGCCGATTCCACGAGATTGTATTTGTCAAAATCAAAATAAACCGTTACGAAGTCAGACTCAGTGATCTTCTTAATAACCGGTTCCGGGGGCGGCGTCGGCTTAGTTTCCTCAACAGGTGGTTTCGGCTGTTCGACCGGCGGTGGTGTTTCCTCTACCGTCTTCGGTTTGCCGCAACCGTAGAGTAATAAGAGTGTCATGGCCACCAATGTCAGCAAGAATGCCCTTTTCATTTGAATCCTCCTTGAATTATTATTATCCAGTATTATTTTAAGCAATCTAAAGAATGTTCTATATATCGGTCAACAAAAAATGAACACTAGCAGAAAAATATTTCTCGGGCTTTTCTCCCGAAAATTTCATTTTCTTATGGGCGACCAGGCCGGATTGGAACACTCGCCCTTCACCGTCACCCTTTGCTGTTTGCGTCCGAATAAATCCATGGCATATATTTCCCAGGGTCCCAGACGCGAGGAAGAAAAAACAATATGATTGCCGTCCGGTGAAAAATGCGGATTTTCGCTATCGCCCAGATTGCTCAATACTCGATAATCTTTTCCATTCACATCGATCGAACATATCCTGAATATCTTATCCCGGCTGGCATAAGCTATCCGATCTCCGCGGGGAGACCAGTTGGGCGAATCGTTATATTTCCCCTCGAAAGTCACTCGTCTGACATTCAACCCTTCAGCGTCCATAATATAAATCTGAGGCGACCCCGTCCGATCCGACGTGAAGGCAATTTCTTTCCCGTCGGGCGACCAGGTCGGTGACGATTCAATCGCCCAGCTATTCGTGAGACGTTTCACGATTTTCCCCTTTCGGTCCAGCAGATATATTTCAGAGTTGCCGTCTTTGGATAGAACACAGGCAATATATTTGCCGTCCGGAGATACTGAGGGGGACGCATTAATCCCCGGATAGCCCGCGATCAAATCGACGGAATAAGTACTCATGGAGAAGACGTATATTTTAGGATAACCGTCAAGATAGCTCGTAAAATATATAAATTCCCCGTCGGGCGAAAATGCGGGCGAAAGATTTATCGACTTGTTAGAAGTGAGCTGACGTTCGTTAAATCCGTCAAAGTCCGAAATAAAAAGCTCTTTGGCTCCATTAACTTGTTTTACATACGCGATCTGGCTGAGGAAAACGCCATCGTCTCCGGTCAGCGATTTGATTATGTCATTCGATATGGTATGAGCCAGTGCCCGATAACCGCTCTTCGAAGTTTCGAATTGCTCTTTGCGGATTTCTTCTGCGGCGTCGGTCGTGAGTAGATGATATCTGAGCCGTATATTGTCTTCCGGGAATTCGGCCTCAAGGCGGACAAGATACGATGATCCAAGCCATTTCCAGGCCTGTATATTCATTTCCTGCAGTTCCATATGCTTCAGGAAGAAAGAATCAAGAATCACTATCTCAAAAAACGGAGAAAAATCAAGATCATTTCTTATTATGGCGGCGCAATTTTGCATGATTATCGAGTCATTGGCCGTGATATATCGGTCCCCGATATATTTAACATCTTCCACTGATATCTTCGTGGGTTCGTACGATGACTTCTCGGTCAGTCTCCCGCGTACATCGCGCACCAGAGGGCCTGTCTGAGAATTCAGATAGGCGGGAAGCAAACAGATTAAGATTGATATAAACAGTAAGGAGCTAAATTTTCTCATCCCGGCACATATGGAAATTCGAGGTGAATACCTATTATTTCATCCGTGAAATCATCGGGAAGCGGGGGGAGAGGTTCGGAAAGTTTCATCGCCTGTTCGCAGGCTCTGTCAAATGTATCTATTCCCGATGACTGTTCAATTTCAATCTTGATGATTCTCCCCGAGCGAATCACCTGAAAGTATATAATGCAGCTCAACGGTTGATTGGCGTAAACCGGATTGCTCCAATTTCTCTCGATTTTCGAGAAGGCCTGCACGAACCAGTAAGGGTATTTAAATGAGGCATTGTCAACCGCCGCCCCGCCGAATGGCGAGCCGACCCCGAGATTATTGCTCACATCCTTTGTCCCGGATTCGCTCCCGGCTTGCTCTTCGAGTCCTTTTTCGACCGCACGTTTTTTTCCTCTTCTCTTCTTTCTTTTTCGGTTTGGGCTTGTCGACCGCTTTCGCCTTCGAAGCCGATTTCGTGTCCGGCACCAGTTCAGGTTGTTCCTGGGCGGAAACCGGCTTGGGCAGTACAGCCGCCTGTGTATTCAATTTTGGCGCATAGGGCATCGACGTCAGGCTCACTTTGATAACGTCGCTCATATCAAGCTTCACCCTCGGCTGAAAAGGGACGCTGATAACCAGCGCCGTCGCCAGTACAAAATGCAGAACAAATGACAGAAGGAAATCCTGTCTCATTTAGTCTTCACCTTCTGCGTTTCATCCTTGGTGGTTATCAAACCCAGCTCTTCGATTCCCATAGTCTTCATCTTTCCGATCACGTCAACAACCGCCCCGTATGGCACCAGCGAATCGGCCCTCAGAAAAACAGAAGAGCGATTCTGCTTCTTGAGTTCCTTGTCAAGATTCGTCTCAAAATTCTCCGCGCGCGTCCAGACGTCATTGATAAAAATTCCGCCCTTCCGGTCGATGGTAAGCACCACTCCTTCCGCTTGCTCGTTGAGCGCCGCCGTTTTTGTTTTCGGCAGGTCGACCTCAATCCCCGACTGTAAAAGCGGAGCGGAAATCATGAAGATGATCAACAGCACCAATACCACGTCGACCAGATTGGTGACATTTATTTCGGCGAGGGATTTATATTCGCGATGACGCATCAGCTCAGCTCCTTCTTTGCCCGGCCGAGGAATTCAAGATTAAAATTTGAGGCTTTATCATAAAATGATTTCAGCTTATTATTGGCCCAGTTATACCCAATCACTGCCGGAATGGCCGCTCCCAGTCCTACGATCGTCGCCACCAGAGCTTCCGCAATACCCGGGAGCCACGACCGCCAGAGACGCCGAACCACGCTCTCCGATTGACCAGAAGGCATCCATGACGCCTACCACCGTTCCCAGAAGTCCCAGAAAGGGAGAAGCATTGGCCACGGTGGCAAGAAAGACCACATATCTCTCCAGCGTGGCGATTTCCTCGGAGGCTACTCGTTCCAGTGTCATCTCTACAATCTCAATTTCCTTGCTACCCAGCGGTACGACTTTACCGCCTGATGTATTTCCCTCCGGGGCTGTTCCCATCAAGTCTTTCACTTCATTATACCCGGCAACAAATATACGGGCGAGGGGAGACAGCCGCAACGAATTGGCCTGATTGATCGTCTCGGAGAATCTTTTCGACCTCCGAAAGGCGCTGAGCAACATGGCGTTCTGCGTCTCGACCTTCTTAAATAACCTCCACTTGTTGAACATTATCCCCCACGAAAAGAGCGAGAATACCAATAAAATTACCAGAATTATGATCCCAAACAGCCCTGTCTGGCCGATAATCTGCCAAATTCCGCCCGATAAAATCCCCGGAGTAAATAATAATATCGCTTCCATTCAATACCTCTCTATAACGTCAGAACCGGCCGGATTGTTGAACGTCAGGAGCCGGACTGAAAAGAGCCTGTCTTCCGTAAACTGCTGACCAATTTCATAATCAGAATTATAGTGATGTTAAAGATACCAGTCAACAAAAAGAGGGCTTTTCCCGCAAAGAATCTTCAATAAATAAACAGGGACGTCTCTCAAGACGTCCCTGCAATGCGATTTATTCCAAACAGATCAGGATTCGATCATTTCCACGTTGGCTCGTGGAACGACAGCTCGTGATCCGTCCTTAAATTCCACTTCCAATACCCGTGCATGCGATTCTGACTCGAGCTTCATAAGCGGGGCGGGAAGGTCAGTCACTGATCCCGAGTTTCCCGAAATGCGGATGTCGAATAACCCGGACCGGCGAACCTACCCCAAGGCCCATTTCGCGGAAGTCGGCAGCCTTTTGCGTTGCGTGGATATCGGCATCATAGGGAATTATCACCTCAGGCCTAATTACTCCCGCTCGAATCTGGGTGGCGCCGTTAATACAGGCCAGCTTCCCTTCTTTGGACTTGAGCAAATCGAAAGTCTTTTGCGCCATTGTAATTTGTCCGAAACCCTCAGTCACGATCAAAGTAATTCCGATGTCCTCCGAGCCGGTGATTGCCACGCCGAGGTCATACCCGAGGAAATCGCGCAGATCTTTGTCGTCGAATCCTCCGGTAACGATTCCGGCCGCACCGACCTTGGCGGCCTTCTTGATCGCATCGGCGGTAACCATCGAACCGCCGATAATTACTTTTCCTTTGCACTCGGGGCCGATAAATTGATCGGTCAGAACTGCCGTATTGTCGGGCACTACCGTCTTTATCTCGCCATGCGTCTCGCCGCCGATTCCGAAAATCCCCTGAATGAACGATCCCCAGGCGGAGACAGCGACCCCTTCTCTCTCGAATATTTCCACTACCTCGCCGGTTATGTAAGCTTTCACCTCTACCGGTATCGGCTGACCGCGAAGCAGGACCTGCCCGGTTACGTGCGAAATCGATTCCACCGTCCCGCTCGCTTTGGCTTTGCATTCGGATTTGAAAAGGCCGAAAAAGGTTTTTGCGCGGGCAATAATCTCGCCTTCCTTGACTGTGTCGCCCTGCTTTTTCAGCATCGCTTCTTCGATATCTTCCGGAGGAAGTCCAAGAATATTGGCAACATTTATCGGCTCGACCGGGCCGGGAAGATGAGTTCTCGCGATAACATCATCCGGCTTGACAAGATCCCCTTTCTTGACGATAACCTCGCCCTTCAGGGGGAGAATTCGATTTTTCTTAATAAGAATTTTTTCCGTTACCTTCAAACCGGGAGTATATGCATGACCCATTTTAATTGCCTCGTGGATTTAGCTTATCGTTCAAGAGCTTCTTTTGAATAAATATCAAGCTCCAGCATCCATTCCTTCAATTTTTCAACTTTGATTTTATCATCTTCCGGAAGAATGAACGGGCGTCCGCGGCCATCAAGGATTATTCCTACCACTCCGCCCGATAATTCAGCGTCAATCTTGTTTCCCTTGCCATGCCCCATATCAAGGCCCTTTTGAGGTTCCAGCTCGGCTTTGACCTTGAGAGGATTTCCCTTTTCGTCGAATCCCAGCTTTATCAATTTCATCTGGCCGAAATCAAGAGTCCCCGATTCGACCTTGCCGTCCGGCATATTAATTTTGTAATTCAGCACCGGGCCGGGCTTTTTGATTTCTCCTGCCGGAGCCACACATGTCCCGAGATGAATCAAACAATCCTTATTGAATACCTCGGTCGCCGCCTGCTTTTGAACCGTGGATAGAACCCCCAATTGAGGCATCATGAATATTGAATCGACCGCAAGCCGGGTGACACCCTCAGGCAGAAAAGCATCAATCAGCATCAATGCCGCTTGCTGGCGGCGCGGCGCATGAGAAAGAACCCCGCCGGAACCGACCAGAATGTTGAGCGTCATCATATTTACTATCGTCGCCCCGGAGGCTGTCTGTTCGAAGGCATCGGCAATCGTTCTCTGCTGTTGCACTCCTTTGAGAACCGTGGCGAAACTCCTGTGCTGTATGAATGCAAGCCTTAATGCCTCTTTGGCAATTGCCTGCTCAAAAATCAACTCCTCGATTGACTGCGGAATGGTCGTCGGCCGGATCATTTTATTTTTGACACGATTCCGCAGATCCCGCTCATCCATGTGAAACGGCACCCACCTCATTACCATGGGCAGGGTTGATTCGGCAAAAACATTGGATATCGAATAGCTCATCCCGAGATTGGCCGAAACGGTGCGGTTGAACACCCCTTCAGCCCCTTCGGGCCGAAATACTGAAAATACATCGGTGGTCGCTCCGCCGATATCGACGCCGACCGCTTCGATCCCCTCCATATCCGCAATAGTCTTTATAATCAGTCCCACCGCACCCGGAGTCGGCATGATCGGGGCGTCAGCCCAGGACATAAGCTTCTTATATCCCGGCGCCTGGGCCATGACATGCTCCATAAAAAGTTCGTGTATTTCCTCTCTGGCCGGGCCGAGATTTTCTCTCTCGAGCACCGGGCGAATATTGGGAACTATGCGCAGGTCAACTTTTTGCTCGAGCGTTTCTTTAACGGCGTCGGTCGCTTCTTTATTCCCCGCATAGATAATTGGCAGGCGATACCCTGAACCGAGCCTGGGTTTCGGATCAGCGGCGGAAATAAGCTCGGCAATCTCCACCACGTGGGTGGTAGTGCCTCCGTCAATCCCGCCCGAAAGCAATATCATATCCGGTCGGAGATGTCTGATCCTCTCAATCTGCTGATGGGGGAGACGCTTATCATTGGATGCGATCACGTCCATCACGATCGCCCCCGCCCCGAGGGCGGCGCGTTCAGCCGATTCGGCGGTCATTGAGCGAACCACACCCGCTACCATCATCTGCAAACCTCCGCCCGCGGACGACGTCGATATAAAGACATCGGTTCCCACATTACCGTTCGCCGGCGAAATTATTCTCTCATCTTCGTCCAGCAATTTCCGGCCGGAAAGTTCTTCCACTTCGCCGACGGCGTTGAGCACTCCTTTGGTTACATCCTCAAAGGGCGCCTCCACCGTGGTGGGAGCTTCGCCTCTCACAATCAGTCTGAATTCACCGTCCCGCTTTTCGATCAATATTGCTTTGGTCGTCGTGGAACCGCAATCGGTGGCCAATATGACTCTAATATCTTCCGGCTTCATTTTTGCCATAAATTTCCCGCTCTATACGATAGTCAACAGTGTCAGTTTTTGGAGAGTGATCATTCCACTATGGATTATTTTCAATCTCCATTTTTCCCAAATCCAAATATTATAAGAAAATGATCCCAGTTTGTAAATCTATTTAAACTATGCCGGATATTCCCGAAAGAAGGAAATTCCACTCGACTTCATCCGCCAAAAATCTAAATGACATTGGTCTCTTCGTGCACTAGCCCGGTCGCAAACCTCTGCGGCGCCAGAGCGGTGACATCAATCGACGGCTTCTTCCCGCAGATAATTTCCGCAGCCACCAATCCCGCCGCCGGAGCGTGCATCAAACCATGCCCCGAAAATCCGCCGACTATGAACATCCCGCCGACTCCTTCCGCATACCCGATAATAGCATGATGGTCAGGCGTAGTTTCGTAGAGGCCCGCCCAGCTCTTGGAGACTTCGGCCGTCTCCAGCTTTGGGACCCGCTCAAGAGCTTTCATAAGGATAGTGTCAGTGTATTCGGGGTCTATTGAGGTATCGAATCCCGGCTTGACCGTTTTGTCCGCCCAGCCAAACAGTAACCCCGGAGACTCCTTATGGAAATATAGCCCTGCCTTCACATCAACCACCATCGGAAATGTGTGAGGGATATAATCCAAGGCCCCGGTGGTGACTATCTGACGTCTTACCGGCTCCACCGGAATATTGATATTGGCCATCTTCCCGATAACGTTGACAAACGGCCCCGCGGCGTTGACAACCAGGGGGGAGTCAATTTCGCCTTTATTCGTGATTATTCCCTGAATATTGTCGCCATTTAATTTTAATGCCGTGACGTCTGTCTCAATGCTGAGTTCCAAACCCAGTCTGCGGGCGGCCGTGGCGTATCCCTGAATCAATTCCCCCGGATCAGCCAGTCCGTCATCCTTGCAGAATGTAGCCTTTATAATATCATCCGTTCTGACGTTCGGCGCGATTTTATTTATTTCGGACGGCTCGATCATCTCGACTTTCAATCCCAGAGAACGCTGCAAATCCATCGCTTTGCCGAATTCCTGCAGTTCATTTTCGTCGGACAACAAAAACATATATCCTACTTGATCATATAGCGCCGGATATCCGGTGTCCTCCTCAAAATGGACCAGCATTTCCTCCGATTTCATGGACATTTGAATATTGACCTTGGTGGTGAATTGCGCTCTCACCCCACCAGCGCATTTGCTGGTTGCTCCTGCCCCGAGAAACAGCTCCTTTTCCACGACAATAATCCTGCCGTACTTCATTTTTGCCAGCTGAAACGCTGTGGATAAGCCAATTATTCCGCCACCAATTACTATCGCATCTGCATTCTTTTTCATGTTTGAATCCTATAACTATATACGCCTTTTCAAATAGTGAAACTTTTCACTTTCGCAATTTACCCTGAATGACGCATAAGTCAAGAGAAAATGCCGGGGGGGATAAGGCAATTACCGCAAGCCGGCAAGCCTTAATAAATGAATTAAAATTTTCGCAATCATCGGTATATTGCGTCCAGTTTATGATTTAAATAAATACCGATGACGGCGCATAACATATTAATATTTAATATGTTAGCTGTGCAATAAGATGATATACTTTAAATTCCGCGAAAAGAAAAATAAGAAGATGCTGCAAATTGACTTGACAATTTTAATTTAATTATTTAATTAAAGTTGACAAAGGCGGAGTGGATTCACAATATTGTATCTCTAACTTGGATTGAACTATAGTATTAAACAAACCCCGTTTAGCGGGGAGTGACGTAAACCACAACTTCGAAGGAGGTGGAGAATGAAACTCACCATCGTCAGACTTGAGGAGAAAATCGCCCCCATCGGATACAGCCTTGGTGGGCAATAAGCTCCTTTGAAAGTTGATGGATAAGGCAGGCCGCCCTAACGGCCTGCCTTCCCTTTTTGGGAAAGCATCCGCTTGAGCTTATCTATTTCCGACGTCAGAGAGGCGATTTTCCCGTCGGACAAGAAACTCAATCTATCCGACTTTTCATCTATATCGGCAACCATCGTTTTCAGGTTTTTTATTCCATTTCTATAATAATTATACGCCACTTCATAATCCTTCAATTCCGTATGGATCTTGCCAAGATTCGTCGTCGCCTCGATCATCTCCGGAAGCAGAGACCCCTTTTCCGCGATTCTCAATCCGGTCTCAAAGCATTTGGCGGCCTCGGATATATCCTTCATCCCCAGATAGCATCCCCCCAGGCAATTGAAATATCCTGAGGCTTCAATATCGGGCTTATTCTCTCGGAACTCCTTGTTCAGACCCAGTAAAATTTCCAGAGCATCCGCGTGTCGATTATTCCGGAGCAGCAGTAAAGACCTCTTCAGGTTGACTATTGCCGTCATTCTTACCGACTTCATTTCGCGGCTGAGTCCTTCGGCCTTTTCAATCAATGCCATATTATTTTGAATAAATCCCATCTGCGAGTAAATAGACAACTGCGCCCTCTTGTCTGAGGTCTCCTCCGCAATATCCTGGGCCAGGTGCAGCTCCGCGATAGCCTTGTCCTTCTGATTAAGGCGGAAATGCAGATCGGCCAGTGTCATATGCCAAAGCAAAAGGTCGCGCCTGTCATCGAGCTTTTCGCCGGCTTCTATTGCCTGCTTGATACTCTGCGCGGCTTTGCCATAATATCCCATCCGTTTCAGTACAATCGCCATATTTCCCGTGAAATTCGTGTGATGAGGCAAATCAGCAATCTCCGATGAGATCGTCAACCCTTCTTTAAGGTACTTTACCGCTTCTTTGAGTGTGCCCGCCGCCAGCATCACCTGCGTCAGATTCTCGTAATTAAATAGAAGCTCTTTCTGATTTCCGATTTTCTTATTAATCTCAAGTGATTCCTTAAGGCATCTCAGCGCTTCGTCAAGGGAGCCTATTTCGAAATAAACTGAACCCATATTGTTCAAGACCCGGCCGATTTCGACCGAATTGCTGATCTCCTTGTTCAGGATCAGCGACAACTTCAAAATTCTGATTACCCGGTCCCATCGCCCGCTTTTGTAGTACTGAACGCCTATATTATTCAGCGTGGATGCCGTATCTTTAATCGCGCCAAGTCGCTTCTGCATCCTCAGCGCTCTTCGAAAATATGCGGACGATTTCTCAAACTGATTATTGACGCTGTATATATTTCCGAGGTTATTCAGAGTATGCGATAATTCCAATTCGTCGCCGATTTCCGAGTAAATTTTCTCGGCTTTCTCCAACGCCGAAATGCCGGCCTTATAATCCTGCTTACTCTTATATAAATCGCCAAGGTCCTTGAATGTTTCGCCCAGCAGCCTGTCATGGGGGCAATCTTGATACAGCTCTACTATTCTCAAATAATTCCTCTCGGCGTTAGCCGAGTCACCCATCTGCTTATATGTATCCCCCTGTTTCATCAACACGAATTTCAATCGTTCAAAATCATTCTTAAGCCTGCAAATCCGCTCCAAATTATCAAGCATCTCCAGCGCCAGTCGATAATCATTTTCATTTATCAATTCACTCACCGCATCAAGAGTTACGGTATACCCTTCATCGAGGTTATTTGCCTGAAGAAACAGCCTGGCGACGATCTTAATATTATCTCGATCATTCAATGCCGTTCTTGCCAATCGGTTCGAAATACGCTTGACGGTAGCTTCTGATAGATTTCTTCGAATTAAATAAATCAGCGGACGATTCAAATATTCTTCATCAGGCGTCCCGTCTATGATACCAATTCTCTTCGCGTCCTGCATTTCTCCAACCACAGACGCGGAAACAGCTCTTCTCTTTTGGGAAAATGATAAGGCTTGAAACGCCATATTCACCCACTCTTGCATCCTTCGCGGCCAAATAATGTTGCCCGGCTTTCCGCGAAATGCCAAGTATCCATCTTTCCAGTAGATATGGTTGCCCGAAAAATTAATTTCAAGAATGTTTCTCAACCAGTTTCGATCGGCGCCTGCATAATTCCCCAGGAGCCGCTGCGCCCCTTCATCAACTCTGAATGGGGTTTCATTCAAAACTGCAAAGCTGCTTTCGATCTCACTTTGCTGGAGAATATGCTTCGGCCTGATCGCTTTTTTGTATGGATAATCCGCTCCTATCTTTTCCAGCCTTTGGCAGATCTGAAAACCATTCTCAGGTCGGCTTTCGGGATTCTTGGCAAGCATCTCCAAGATAATCTGTGATAGACCGTCGGGCATTTTGCGATTGAGCTTATCAGGAGGCTCCGGATCGTGCTCTTTTATCATGGAATTAATTCTGACCGGATCGGATTCGTTGTCGTAGAAGGGATGTTTCCCGGTCGCCAATGAGTAGGCTATAATACCTAACGCAAATAAATCTGACTTGTAAGTTAGCTGATTATATTCAATCGTCTCAGGGGCGATATATCCCACCGTCCCGACTCCCAGACGGGCTGTAATATCTTCATCACTTCTTAAAGCCAGTGAAAAATCCGAAATTTTTGTATATGACAATTGCTTCCCTGTAAATGCTGCAGGACTATCCGGAATAAAAATATTTTGAGGTTTCAAATCCCCGTGGTGGAGGCCGACCAGTTGCAGATAGTACAGGTTGATACTAATCGATGAGATAACATTGACTAGTTTCCGCGCGTCCTTAATCTGCCCGACATTATCCAAAGTCTTACCGGCGCAATACTCCATCGCCAGAAAGGGTTCTTGGTCCGGATTGTCATGCATTTCATAAATTCTGATAAGACCCGGGTAGCCGAGGCGGTTGACCAGCTCGAATTCTCTCCTGATTAATGTCTCGAATGTACATCGAGTCTCAGGCGACTTATTCAGTGGAAATTTGAGTGCGACCTGCCGGTTATCCGACTGCCGAAGAGCCAGATAGACATTGGCTGTTCCTCCGCTTCCCAGGAAGCGGACTAATTTATAGCCGCGGGGAGCGACCGGGAAGGAATCCATTTATACTATCTTTTCAGTCTGTTCCTTTGGAAGGGTTATTGTGAACGTTGTTCCCTCATTCACTTTTGATTCTACCGTGATATCTCCGTGATGATTCTTGATGATCTTCCTGCAATTGGCGAGTCCCAGCCCGTGGCCATTTTCCTTGGTTGTGTAATGGGCCGTAAACAGCTTCCGCAAACCATCCTCGGGAATACCGGTACCGTTGTCAGTTATGGATATTCTAATGGATGCCATGGCCTCATCGAATTCGGCCCGCAGGTCAATTTTTCTGGCGAAACCTAGGTTCCCGGCTGCTTCCTCCATTGAGGCTCTTTGCTCCAGGGCGTCAGCGGCATTATTGAGGAGATTCATCAAGACCTGTTGAATCTGCCCGACGTCTATCTGAATGTTGGGAATATTGCTGTCAAGTTCGACTGAAATTATATTTTTCCGGAATCGATTCTGCGCTTTCAATGAAAATAGCAAATCCTCGATCAGATGCCTGATATCATAACTGACCACTTCCGTTTCGAGCTTTGAAAAATCCATCAGTCCATCGGTAAATCGCTTCATCTTGGATATGCTCTCGATAATTTGCGTGGAATTGAATTTCGCCTTTTCCGGCTGATTCCTTTGAAGATTCAGCGAGAGAAGCTCGGCATTATTTCCGATTATCGCGAGGTAATTGTTCAGCTCATGTCCTATGGAAGCCGCCATTTCCCCGCGCGCGACCAGCTTCTCCGACAGAATAACATACTTTTCCATGATAACTTTTTCTGTGATGTCTTCAATAACCAATATCAGTCCGTCGCCTCCGTTGGGAAGCTTCCTGAGCGGGGATATCTTGATCGAAAAGGCCTTCTCTTCATAACCGGTCTTATGGAAATAGCGGGAATCTTCGAAAGGTTGGCTGGTGGTCAGAGGCGTTTCTAACATCTGCCGCCACCGCGGAGCTTCGCTTTCAGGAACGAGCTCAAAGAAACGGGTCGGGAGATCACTCTGATGAAGCAGTTTAATCGAATCCTTATTTTTCTCGAAAGTTTCCAGAGCCGAATCGTTAATCGAGACCAGATTATATCCCGAATCAATTACAATAATCCCGACCGGAGAATTATTGACGACCTTTTCATTGTACTCCTTCATATCCAGCAGGTTATAATACAGGGTGGCGTTTTGAATCGCGTGCGCCGCCTGCTGGGCCAGTAACTCAAAAAGGTAAAGGTCCGATTTGAGGAATAATTTGGCCTGCGAGGAATTATCGAGATATATCACCCCTATGGTACTATTTTTTATCTTTAGCGGGACGCACATGATCGAGCGAAGATGCAATTCCAGAATCGATTTCTGATGGGCGTATCTTTCGTCAGACTGCGCATCGGAGGTATAGACCGATTTTCCCGAGGCCGCGACCTTGTAAATGATGGAATTTGAAATCTTGAAATCCTCTTCCATCAGCGATTCTTTGCAAAGATTATAGGCCGTCTTGAACTGAAGCTCCCCTTTCTCATCGAGCAGCATTATGAAACCCCTCTCGGCGGAGAGAAGCTCGATCGCCTTCTGCATTACAATCTGAAGAACATCATCCAGTACGAGAGATGAATTTATGGCCAGAGAAACTTCAAGAATCGATCTGAGGTCCTCTAGACTTTTCGCTGATGAGACCGACTCCGATTCGATGCGCGGATTGGTCTCGGCGATTTCATCCAGCGCCGCATCCATTTGTGCAAGAATGCTCCCGGTATCATTCAATGTCATTCTCTGCGTCCTTTCCACGGATTGTCCCGCAGGAACAGTCTGAAGCTTAGCGGTAGAATACTTAACCGTTATTTCATCATCTGGTATCATGCTTACCACCAATATCTTTTATCTCATTAAGGTATCGGCAGATAAGCGTCCTTCTTTATATAGTCCGGAGGATAATTCTCTGCGGAATCATGACAGGCGCTGTCACAAAAAAAGACGACGAATAGATTTCGCCGTCTCATAACTCGTTATGCCGCAAACAGGATTTCGAGACGCAGAATTAGCTATTGTTAGAAAAGCTGTTCAATTCTTACATATATCCGCGGTGCGAAATCCGAGCGGTCGAGTCTCCGCGCAACATTAAGCCTTATATCGTCGATTATTGACAACCCTATCCCGATGGCATGCTTCGCTTCAGTTTCACCGAGACCGCGACCTTCAGGAGCTATTTTGCCGACCTCGTAAAAGACCCAGCCGACCACATCAGAATTAGGGAATTGAATGCCATACTCGATCTCCCCGAGCCAGAATTTATTCCCCATATATTCCTTGTGATAATATCCCTGTAGCGTTCCTAACCCGCCGAGGAAATATTTGCGCTGAAGAGGCAAATATCCGGTTGAACCGCCATATACTATTCTCCCGGTCATCCCGGATTTTTTCCAGAGATTCTGATGTCGGGTAACCGAGAAAATGTACCTGGTGAAGTCAAAATCATCATTCCAGCTGCTGGGAGCCGTTTCGAATTCGGCCCATCCTTCCCAGAAGGCGGATGCAAAAAGTTTGTCCGATTTGCGCGAATCAACCTTGATTCGAGTTACTGATGATGTCATATTTTTCGAATCTATTTCCTTGATTCCGATCCCTCGATATGGCTCTTCAACCGTCGAGAAATTTTCGGGGAATAATTTTCTACCCCCGAAAACGGACCACAGGTTCCTGTGCGCATCCAGCCACTTGAATTTTTCCGATAGAATTCCGGTTTCGATACTCAGCATGTTGAAAAATTTTGCGCGCGCAAATCCATAACCTCCTTCAGCCTCATAATAATCCATGAAATCCTCGGTGGCGAATATCGCGAATAGACTATTTTCGGATTCCGAGACTATCCAATTATCATTGGAGGCAAGTCTTCTGTAAAATGAACCCCCGATTGTCAGCGGCGTCGTCTTTAGGAAGGTTTTTTCGATCCCGATATGATAGCGCCATCGTCTTGATTCGAAGCCATATCCGGCGTATACGTTTATTTCGGGCAGAACCGAATCCTCATCGAGAAAGCCGACCCCCAGATACGGGGTGGCGCCGTCAATGCGATTATAGTTGAACTTCACGATAGGGGAGAAGTACCTATCTTTGCGATACCATCGTTTCCACCGATCCAGACGATATCGATCTCTCTTGGCCTGCGATTGAATGGATCCGTACACGGTGGCTTTTGAAGAGACATCTATGGTTCCATTAATAGCCGCCATGTTGCCTCTAATGACAGCGTTGTCGCTGACCGTTATATTTCCGAAGACCGCAATGACATCCTCATTGATTTCACCGTCGATTCGAATATCCGACCAGAAACTTACGACCGACCCCCGCACAAAGCGGTCGCCCGTGATGGATATATTTTCCAGAATTGAAATCTGCATTTTGCCGCCGCGCCCTGAATCGTTTCTCCGTCGCCGATGGCTTCCTCAGGAAATAGATGTCGCTCTTGCCGTCTCCATATATCTCCAGCCGAACTCGATCGATCGAATCTAACGGATACAATTTGCCGTCGATGTAGAAGCCCTCTTTCGTTAGAAAGCGGACTCCGTTGATATCGATTTCGTCGACAGTCTTCTTGATATTTTTGCTTTCAAGCGCTCTTGTCTCGATACTATCTCTTCCCGCGATCGACAAGATAGCCTCTTTGCGGGAAAGAGATATCTTGAAAAAATAATCCTGTGATTCAATCTTGGTTAAACTGCTGTCAGTCTCGGCGGCAAAAACGCCCGCCCCCAGAAATAATATAATTATGACAGGTAAGATAATATTCCGGATCATCTCTATTCCCCTCCGTCCATCAATGATTTATCCATTTTGTGCAAATTCAATATACGAATACCCATTTGTCAATGTTTCGATCAATCCCTTTTCAAAACTCTTTCTTTATAGTCGGCGAGTGCCTGTCTGTTTGACTCGAATGCAATCTTATCGGGAATTTCATCGAACGGAAAATATCGCACCTCATCCGCATCGTCGCCTGCTTCCAGAGTCCCCTCGATGACAGTTGCCAAATACAACACCAATACTGCATTAGTACGAGGATCGTCGTTTCCCGAGTAGACTTCAAAGAGGGAATCAAGTCTTATCTCAAGCCCGGTTTCTTCTCTAACTTCTCGTATGGCCGTCGCTCCGGGATGCTCCGACCACTCCATGAAACCCGCTGGAATGCACCACCAGCCGAGGCGAGGTTCTCGTGCCCTCTTCACCAGCAAAACTTCATTATCGCGCACTATTATAGCGCCCGCCGCCGGGATCGGATTATGAAAGTAAATAAAGTCGCATGAAGGGTTACTGCATTGGAGTCTGAGCGCCGAGTCAATCATCTCCCGTTTCAAGATACTGCGGCAGAACGGACAAAATCGATATCCCGAAAAATTCATCTTTCGCTCAGTTAATATTGTCTCGTCAAAAACCGTGTGCTCCATTCAACCGATTCCTTTCATCACCTTCATTACAATCAGAGTAGTGTCATCGCGGGGCGGGTCGGTTATATCGAATCTGCGCACGTCCGAAAGTATTCCCTCCAGAATTTCAGTTGATGTCAATTTTCTGTTATCCCGCACATAGTCCAGGATCCGTTTTTCACCGAACTCCTCTTCCTCATGATTTTGAGCCTCCGATAATCCATCGGTATAGAAGAACAACAGATCGTCTTTCCGCAGATGCACCATTTCCTCCTGATATTTCACCTCCGGAAACGCCCCGAGTATTATTCCGCCTTTGGTAAGTGCTTCGTGACTGCCGTCGGCCCTGATAAGCATCGGGTAATTGTGCCCGGCATTGGAATATCTGAATTCACTGGTCTCCGGATTAAACTCTCCATAAAAGAGTGTGGCAAATCTCTCCGCCGAGGTTGATTCCACAATGTGTCTATTGACATTATACAAAATTTTGGCGATTTCAGCATTATTGCCGACCTCCGAGCGCAAAATCGCCTGAATTTGAGTGACTAACAGAGCCGCCGGCATTCCCTTTGCCTGACGCGTCCGCTATTACGATCCCGAAACTCCCGTCCCTCCTATGAATGAAATCATAAAAATCTCCTCCGATCGTTCGCGATGGCAGGGAATAGGCGCAAATGTCATAACTTTCGGAGCGCGGAGGGCATTTGGGAAGCAGATCGAGCTGAATCTGGCGGGCCATCGTCATCTCCTCATCCAGCCTCTGCTTTTCCAGAGAATCGGCATAAAGCCGGGAGTTGGTAAGAACCGTTACCAGCTGATTGGAAATGATCCCCAGCATGTTGATGTCCTCGGCGTTATATCGAAAACCGGAAGCTTTTTCGCTCAGGGCCAGAAATCCAAGAAGGTGATCGGCATCCTTCAGCGGCAGAATAAGCTGAATTCTCCTTTTTTCCATCTCTTCTGCCAGCCTGCTACCCGCCCGATAATGCGCCAGCCGTTCGACTGTAGTCGGGACATCAAGCTGACCAACCCCTCCCAGATACAGATCATCTCGGTGAATTACCGTCTTATGGGGATAATCGTCTGATGGCAGTAACGCATATTCGCTGAGAATGTCATCAAACAGTACAAAATATATCTTATTCACCAATAATGTCGAAGTCAGAGTCTTATCGATCATATTCCGAATTTGATCCGGTTCAAATATGGAAATCAGCCTTCGCGATAATGTCTCCATTACGTTGCGATAATCGGTCCGGTTCTTGAGAAAGAGCTTCTTGATCAAATTATCGAGCTGGATATTGATCGGTTGGAAGAGCGCCAATGCCAGAATAATAAAAACAATATTGGCAATGTTGGTTTTCGAACCGAATACCGCCGTGATAACCTTGTCGGCTTCACCCACGATAAGAATATAAAATCCGACCAGTAGCGCCGACGATATAGTATAAACCAGCGATTGCCGAACAATAACGCTGACATCAAGAAACTGATACCTAACTATCGACCATCCTATGGAGCCACCACCCACAATCAGGGCGACAATTAAGAGCGCCGTGCTCAGAAGCTCTGGAATCTCGAATGAAAATATCTGCGGGATCAAAAAAGCAGCCGAATAAAGGGTCACCGCCAGCGAAATCCCCCAGACAATGATCGTCGATTGGCCTCTGAGAGTAGGATTGACAATCAATTTCTTCCCGCGCAAAATAAAATAAACCGCAAGCGCCACATACAGGAGATTAATTAGTGAAAACAGAGTCTCCTGAGAGTGCAGAAGAAGACTGAATCCGAGAACTACGAATTTAAGTGCATATGAAAGCGGTCTCAAGACAAGGGCTATAAATCCCTCGCCCGAACCCACCTCCAACAGATTGAGAATCCGGTCGGGATTACGAAATGCAACCACCAGCAGGATATGAAATATATGGGGAAAAAATATCAAATAACGCCATCTTCTGAATTTGGGAATTGAAAATCGATCAACCGGAAAAACCCATGAAAACAGAAGAAACGCGGGGAAAAATAATTCCCAGATATAGAGCAGGTTATATAACAGCGATTCCTCGAAAGGCGAGGCGGCGGAGGCATTGGGTCTGACAATACTTCCCAGAGCCATGAATATCGGGCCCATGGCGGCGAAAAGAAGCATCATTCCAGCGATCTTATTCAGTCGATTAGAGGATCTCTCCCTGATAACCGTGTAGGCAAGAAATAGAAGAGCCCCGCCGAAGGCGAAATATATGGCTATTATGATGCTCTGATAGATATCCATTTCAAATTCCGCTGGCTCGATCGCCCTAGATGCGCTTGGTCAGCACCACCCGAGTTCCTTTTTGCTTCTTGGTGTCGATCAGAACACTATCCATTAGAGATTTTGCGATAAAAATCCCCCGGCCAACCTCGCGCATGAGATTCTTATCGTCGACCGGATTTTCAATTCTCGTCGGATCAAACCCCTCACCCTGATCGATAATCGTTATTTCAACCCCCGATTCTTTCCTGGCGATTGAGACCGCGACCTCTTTGTCGATATCAGATTTATTTCCGTGGATTATTCCGTTATTAACAATTTCAGTCACGGAAATTGCAATATCGGCAATGGTCGATTCCGCCATGCCGAAACCTCGGAGTATCCCTTCGAGGAAGCCGTCAATATCAACCAGGTATTCTTGAGAAGAGGGAATTTTGATACTGTTCCCTATGATTGTTGGTCTTTTCATATTGCTTTCCATTCTTGAAAAAAGGGCAGGTTGGACTACAACCTGCCCCGAATCACAAACTCTTATAAAACTAACCCTGAAATGATTTGACAGCATCCTCGACCGAGTCAAACGCTTCGAATACTGTGATCAATTTCGTGATCGTCAGAAGCGATTGAATCTTGCCCGTCACATTTGCCAGCCGCAACTCCCCCTGATTATTCCGCAGAGTCGTCAGGCCGGAAATTAGGATGCCAAGTCCCGTGGAATTCATCCATTCCACCTTAGCCATGTCAATAACAACCTTTTTCTTGCCATTTTCGATGAATTCGTGAAGCTTGTCATGCAGGATGGTTGCGTCGGGGCCGCCCATGATTTTCCCTTTCGGCTCCATGACTATGACACCATCCTTTTCAAGTGTGCTTAATTTCATTTATGCCGTCGCCTCCAAATCCGGTTAATGCCAATTTGTTCCTATCTGAATAATCCACAAATATTTGGAGTGTGTCAAGCCATTTCTGTTTCGCTTTTTCAACCCGAAAAAAGGGCAGTACCTTTCTTCTCAAAATGCGGCCATTTCCATGTACTGATTGGACTGATTCCGCGTCGTTATTGTTGCATTTTTGATTATGGTTCTTGTTGCTCTATCTATGCCAATAAAATAATCCGAAGCTTTTCCTCAGAATGAATATCACAGGTAGTCCTGTTTCTTCAAAAATATGGCTTCATGAAATCGGCAGATTTTCTGGCCAATTCGGCCTTCCGATAAGCAGGATATGAGCCCACTTAATCCCTTTCACTCTTGGATAATATTGTGGCTCAAGTGAATGCTGGATTCCTGAATTGCCTACATTTTTCAAATACTAAATAACGGCCTCCCAAGGCATTGAAATACAATATATTGTGATTTATTTAAGAAAAAGCGCAAATTTTATATTGACATAATATCGTAATTATTTTAGAGTAACTGTCGGCCAAAAAATTTGTTTGACGACCCACCTGTTGTCAGACCGTTGATTATAACTTATTGTAGGGCTTATGAATAGAAACCCCGGTAGCCGGGGGAAGAGAAGTTTTTGCCTCAGGACGCTTTGAAATTGATAAATGTGACACCTCGGAGCGAAATAAGGGTTAATTTATATGCATGAAACCAAATCCAATCAGGTGAGCGAGATGCTTGATAAACTAATTGCCAGACCATCAGTAGAATTGATGGCTATTACCCCCAATGCCGAGCAGGTAATTGAACTGGCCTGCCGCACCTGCTATTTGTCATTTCACCGGTTTAACCCGCCGTCGTCGACCGGTGAGTTGATACAGAAGGTAATTCAAAAAGGGCATCATTCCGTTCTCGAACATGCCATCGCCACTTTCCGAATTAAGGGCGGATCGCGAGTGTTTACCCACGAACTGGTTCGCCACCGATTGATGTCGCCGTCGCAGGAATCCCAGCGTTATGTGGAATATGGCAAGGTCCGCGATTTTGACGTTGTCCTGCCGGCCACGATTGAACAAACCGAGTTTAAAGGCCGATATACGAAATGGCGGCCGAGTGTGAACGATTTTATTCCGAGATGGTGAAGGCAGGTGTGCCCAAAGAAGACGCTCGATATATTTTGCCGAATGCCACGACCTCCGAAATAGTGATATCGGCCAACCTGCGGGAATTTCGGCATATCTTCGAGGTGCGCTGTCACCCTCGGGCTCATTGGGAGATCCGGCAGATTTGTATGATGATGCTGGAAGTCCTTAAGAAAGAAGCCCCGATCGTCTTTCGGGATTTCGAGATCAACAAAGAAACCAATTCAGCATCACTGATAGAAATAGAATCTTAGGAGGTCATCATGGAAGATGATAAGAAACATGAGTTAAGTGAAAACTCCATAAAGGTTCTTGAGCGACGATATCTCAAAAGGGACGAGCAGGGGAAGATTGTCGAAACCCCGGAGGAACTTTTCCGTCGGGTGGCCCAAACTATCGCTGAGCCGGATAGAAGATACGGGGCATCGGCCGAGGAAGTCAAAGATACCGAAGAAAAATTCTATGACATGATGTATCGATCTGGACTTCATGCCGAATTCCCCGACTCTGATGAATGCCGGTCGGCCTCTGGGACAGCTCTCCGCATGCTTTGTCTTGCCGATCGAAGACTCGATGGAATCGATTTTCGATGCTGTCAAGCATACCGCCCTCATTCACAAATCCGGCGGTGGTACCGGATTCGCATTTTCACGACTGCGCCCCAAAGACGCGGTCGTCGCTTCGACTTCCGGCGTCGCTTCCGGCCCGATTTCTTTTATGCGCGTGATTAACTCCGCCACCGAAGCTGTCAAGCAGGGCGGAACAAGTCGCGGCGCCAATATGGGTATCTTGCGCGTCGATCATCCCGATATTCTCGATTTTATCTCCTGTAAAGACGATCTCAGCGAATTGACCAATTTCAATATCTCCGTGGCCATCACCGATGCTTTCATGCGGGCGGCGGAGGCGGGCGGTAAATATGAATTGATCGATCCCCGCACCGGCTCTGTATTTGTCAAGGACGGCAAACCGTCCTATCTTGATGCCCGCGAAGTTCTCGACAAAATTATCGCGCATGCCCATCACACCGGCGAACCCGGTGTGATGTTTATCGACCGCATGAACGACGCCAATCCTGTCAACAGGGTCGGATTGTACGAATCGACCAACCCCTGCGGCGAACAGCCGCTTCTTCCGTACGAAAGCTGTAACCTTGGTTCGATAAACTTGAGCAAAATGCTCCGGGCGGTCGTCGATTTCAATTCGCCTCACGATCTTTCACGTTACGAAATCGATTGGGAAAAATTGGACAAGACCGTTCGCCTCGCCGTGCATTTCCTCGATAATGTTATCGACGCCAACAAATACCCTCTGCCCGAAATTAATTTCCATACCAAAGAAAACCGCAAAATCGGACTCGGAGTTATGGGCTGGGCCGATATGCTGATTCTTCTCAATATCCCTTATGATTCGCAGGAGGCGCTCGATCTGGCCGAAAGAATGATGACCCGGATAAAAAATGTCGGCCATGATGAATCCCAGAGGCTCGGAACCACCCGCAGTGTTTTCCCGCACTGGGAAAGATCCAGCTTTTTCAGGGATGGTACCGGCCCCCGAATGAGAAATTCCACTGTCACGACCATCGCTCCCACCGGCACTATATCCATTATCGCCGGATGCTCATCGGGAATCGAACCTCTCTTCGCCGTTTCTTATGTTCGCACGGTGATGGATAATACCAAATTGATCGAAGTAAATCCTTACTTCGAACGGGTGGCCCGCACTCGCGGTTTCTATTCCGCCGAGCTGATGGAGCGAATTGCCAAGACCAATTCCATTTCCAAATTTGATGAGATTCCCGACGATGTGAAACGTATCTTCGTTACCTCTCACGATGTTTCCCCGGAATGGCATGTCCGGATGCAGGCCGCCTTCCAGAGATTCACCGACAACGCCGTTTCCAAGACTATCAATCTGTCTCAGGAAGCCTCCGAGGACGATGTCCGTACTGCCTATATGCTGGCATACAAACTCGGATGCAAAGGAATTACTATCTATCGCGATGGCAGCCGCGCCGAGCAGGTTCTCTCGACCGGAGCTACTCCCAAACAGGTCGGGCAATCCGGAGCAAAAGAATCTGCCCCGATAGTAAAAGATCGTCCCGAAGTTCTTCAGGGCGTCACCCAGAAAATAAAAACCGGTTACGGCAATCTCTATGTCACCGTCAATACTCTTGACGGCAAACCGTTTGAGGTCTTCGCGCAGATCGGAAAATCCGGTTATTCGACCATGGCCGATACTGAGGCTATCTGCCGTCTGATTTCGCTGGCCTTTCGTTCGGGAGTTCCGGTCGAAATGATTGTCGAACAGCTAAAAGGAATTGGGGGCGCCTCTCCCGTATTCGGAAACGGCGGCTTGATTTCCTCGATTCCCGACGCCATCGCGCAGGTTCTTCACAAGCAATTTGGCAACGGACGAAAAATGGAAAAGGAGCATCGATCTCTCCGAGGAATTTTGTCCCGATTGTAAAGCTCGGATCGAACATGACGGCGGCTGTATTGTTTGCCGGAGTTGCGGTTATTCCAAATGCTGATTCTGCCGATATAACTTCAGGGCGGCGATAGGCATAATCCGCCCGATGTTATAATATGGCCCAGATAAATTATATTCCAACAGGTAGAACCTCTCGAATTCTCAGAGGTTCTACCGAGCTTCAGATTCAGACCGAATACGCCTCGCGTCCCAACCCACGCCTGACCACGTCGGTCTTCTCCGGCGGTAAAGTTGTCCATAAAATCGAACAGGAACTCGGTCTCCCGATATCCTCGCAGGAAGATATGCTCAAGGCGGAGGGCCTTCTTCGTAAACAACATTCGCAGGTAATCGAAGTCATCGACAGTGAGGATTTCGAAACCTACCTGAGCAAGCATTCCAACGTCCGCCACGAATCCGAACAAACCGCCTCCACGATTTTCGACCGCCTGAATAGTCTGGTGGAAGTTGAGAAAGTTTTCCGCATCGATAACGGTGGCGAATTCGAATCAGAATCAATCTCCGGCGAATTCCGGAAAAGATTCTCCGCCATCTTCAAAAATCTCCGCGAACTCATTGAAATATTCCAGCGGCTTCCCGGCGGCAAGAGAGAGGGTGGAATTTACGCCATCGAACAGGGAAGACTCTATCTTTTGTCCACCGGATACGAATGCTATTTTATTCTAACCAATTCGAACCTCGACTCGATTGAATTGGAAAAGAAGATTCAATCCGTCATCAATCGCTAAGTCGCTTTTCCCGATTTCATTTCTGTCAGTGAGAATCTATGAATGACTCGGTCGGCTCTGCCGGATGCCCCCGCTACGTTCAATGATTCGATTTAAAATAAAATGGAGAGGGAAATTTATTTGAAAAAACTCCTCAATTCCATACGGTAAAGGGTTTTTACAGCCGCTTCCGGTCTTTTGCTTTCGCTACCACCCGAAGGTGGGTCACGGCGTACGCGCAACCATCGAAGAGACGACCTTCATTATTGAGTTGTTAGAGATTTTTCAAAAATTAAACCCTCTCCAACTCATTTTTCCTGGCTCTAATTTATCCTCTTCAATTATTCTACGCAACCAAATTATTCGCGTTATTGCAAAAATCTTTTTCAAGAACTATCTTAATATATAATACTATTTCTGACATTATTTTCGGAAGGGAAAGAGGTAATCTTTATATGATTTATTCAGTAGGCATCGACCTTATCGAGACCAACAGAGTCAAAAAAGCTCTGGAGCAATGGGGGGACAAATTCGCCGAAAAAATTCTGGGGGAAGAGGAAACAGAAATATATCAGGGCAGACCTAATAAAGTCCAATTCCTGTGCGGACGGTTTGCCGCCAAGGAGGCCGTGATCAAGACTCTGGGAGCATTCTTGGACAAGAGAGTATTTTTCCGCCAGATACAGATCCTCAATGATTTATACGGAAAACCTTACGTTCATCTCGATGGCGCCATCCGCGAAAGACTGATGGACAAAGAAATCAAAGTATCGATAACCCACGAACGCCAGATGGCCGCCGCCGTGGCTATTATTAACGGGAGATTAATCTTCATGACCGGACAAAATATTCTTGATATCTTCAAAGAATCGGACGCCCTGCTGGAGGGGCATTTCAAGCTGACTTCGGGTAAGCATAGCGACATATACTACGAAAAATTCATGATTCTCAAACGACCCCGTCTATGCGAAAAAGTTTGTGTCGAGATGGCCAAGCTGTTCGAAAAAGAAAAGATCGAACTTGTCGTCGGCCCAACTACCGGAGGTGTAATCATTGCCTATGAAGTCGCCAAGTATTTGGGCGTCGATTCGATTTATGCCGAATCTGCGGAAACAGGGAAGGGGCGGATTTTCAAACGAGGATTTTTCATTGAGCCGAATACTCGTGTACTTCTGGTCGACGACGTCCTTACTACCGGCACTTCGATTTTCGAGCTGATTGATCTGGTCAAATCGTACAAGGCCAATATTGTCGGCATAGGAATTTTTCTTGATAGATCGGGCGGCAAGGTCAAATTCGATTATCCTCTGAAACCTCTCGCGACTGTCGCCGCTAACGCCTGGGAACCCGATACCTGCCCCTTATGCAAAAAAGGAGTGCCCATCACCCAGCGCGGCAGCCGAAAATTTTAGAAAATTGTTTTGTATGGTAGCGTCCCTCTGTGTGGCACCCTCACAATTTATTGAAATTTTAATTTCAATAAATTATGGGGGTGCTTTCCGCTAAAACGTCATACTCTCTATTTCCACGACAATTGACCCTTTTCCCGTACCTGACCAGTCCTTATAGCTTGACCACTCCCACTCTTCCGGAGCAGAAACCAACCCTCTTTTGACAGGGTTATCGTGGATATATTGCACACTATTATATATGTATTCTCTCGAAATTATATTCCGATCATGCCCTCCCCCTTCCTGCCAGAATTTATGTGGTCTCCGAGGATTGCCCGTTTGAAGCAGAAGCAGTTTCTCAGGACAGAATTCTCTATAATAACTTAGGATCTTTTTGGAAGATGCTTGTTTGATTGACTGTAATATTTTGGAGATAGAGTAATCATCTTTTTGTGGCACCAAGAGCAAATGCACATGGTCCTGCATAAATACATAGGCCAAAAGATGGAATTTATGCTTTTCTTTGGCAGACTCAATAGCCTGAGACAGAATATTGCAGGAATATTTTTCCGTGAGCAGAGGCAGATTCTTGTAACAAGAGAATGTCAATTCATGGGCATCTCCGGGAACATTATATCTTTTGCACTTCTTAAATATTACTTTCATTATCCCTGGAATCTCTTATTACGGGGGTGCTTCTCCTGCAATCTTCCTTGAACACCCCCAAGTTTATTTTCGACTTGCGTCCCAAATAAACTTGAGGGTGCCACTCATGCCCGTGCTACTTTAGATTGAATAATTTCTTAATTATCCCCGTGGTCGAACGCCCTTGGACTAATTTTATCCGCTTAACCATACCCCCGTACGATTTCACGAATTCCGCCCCGACAATTTCCGATATCTTATAATCCGCTCCCTTAACCAGAATATCAGGTTTAATCAATTTGATTAAATTCTCCGGCGTGGTCTCAGAAAACAAGACCACGTAATCCACCGACTTCAAAGCATCCAATATCCGTGCCCGATCTTTTTCGTTCTGTATCGGCCGATCTTTCGACTTGAATTTCTTAACCGAACTGTCGGTATTAACCCCGACAATCAGAATATCGCCCAGCTTTTTGGCCTTCGTGAGATAATCCACATGCCCATAGTGCAATATATCAAACACTCCATTGGTGAAAATAATGGTCTTATGCTTACGCCGAAGATTTTCCGCAAGCGATTTGATTTTGTTTCGTGCAATAATCATATTACCCCCCATTCGCAAAATGCCTCTTCAATTCCTCCGTCAACACCGTCGCGCTCACCGTCGCCGTGCCGATTTCGCCTACCACCACACCCGCCGCGCAATTCGATATCACTGCCGCCTCTTTCAATGTCGCTCCGGCGGCTATGGCCGACACGAATGACGCTATCACCGTGTCGCCCGCGCCGGTAACATCAAATACTTTTTTGGCCACTGTCGGGAAATAATCAACTTCACCGTTGGCATTGAATAATGCCATCCCTTTTTCCCCGCGCGTAATCAAAATCGAATCGGCCTGAAGTTTCTCCAACAGAAATTTTCCGACATAATTCAAATCATCATCGGTTTTTATTTTTTTTGCCGCCGCAAATCCGGCCTCATGATGATTGGGAGTAATGACCGAAACTTTCTTATAATTAAAGAAATGAGTCTCTTTTGGGTCGACCGCAACGAATATATTTTTTTCTCGGCAGGCCGGAATAATTTTCTGCAGAAGCGATTCCGTAATCACCCCTTTCCCGTAGTCCGAAATAATCACACCCTTAAGCTTATTCGAGACGGAATTGAATCTATCCAAAATCCTTTTTTCAAGGTCAGCGGAAATTTCGCCGGTATCCTCCCGATCCGCCCTGACCACCTGTTGTGAATGAGCGATAATTCGAGTCTTAATAGTTGTCCGCCGCTCCGAATCATCAATCAGATTATCTTTTGAAATCCCTTTTTCTTTTAGTAGCTGATTCAGCTTGATCGAGGCGTCATCTTCGCCGATTACTCCCACCAAAACCGGCTCATCACCCAACGCTCTGACATTATTAGCCACATTGGCGGCCCCGCCCAGCCGAAGCTGTTCGTTGTATATTTCCACCACCGGCACCGGGGCTTCCGGCGAAATTCTGCTCACCGAGCCATAGAGATACTCGTCGAGCATGACATCGCCGAGAATTAATATTGTTGATTTTCCCAAATTTGACGATATCTTATAAATTCTGTCGATCTTTATTGGCATGAGAGATTAACTCAGCTGTTTTCCGTTAAACTTTCGGCCAATATAAAAAAAGGAAAATGATTTTACAAGTTGAATACCGTTGAACGCAAAAAGCGCCCGACGGGGAGGCGATAAAAATGGAAGTTAAACCTCAGCAGGTCAATATCGAAATCGGCGAAAAAGAGGCCGAGGGGATTTATTCTAACCTCGTCATGATTGCCCATTCGGCGACCGAAATCATCCTCGATTTTGCCCGTATCATGCCCGGCGCGCCGAAAACCAGAATTCAGGCCAGAATCATAATGACCCCGACCCATGCCAAATTACTGCAAAAGACTCTCGACGAAAATCTCAAAAAATACGAAAAGCAGTTTGGCGAAATTAAAATCTTCGGCGGCCCCGAGGGTCTTCAGGGGAAAAGCATTGGATTTGGCCCCAATGAACCGAGTGGAGAAAAACCATAATGACTAAAGGATATTTTGCATTTGTCTTACATACTCACCTGCCATACGTCCTGGCGCATGGACGCTGGCCGCATGGCATGGACTGGCTCTCCGAAGCGGCCGGGGAGACTTACCTGCGACTGGTTTCGATTCTTGACGAACTCGTCGCTGAAGGTCTGAAACCGAAACTGACCATCGATATCAGCCCGGTGCTCTGCGAACAGATGGCCGATGAATCATTCAAGCTCGAATTCACCTCATATCTGGAACAAAAAATTGAAGCCGCCGGAATAGACGCTACCGAATTTCATAAGTACAATCAGCAGAATATGCTGACCAATGCTCATTTCTGGGAAGATTTCTATAAGAAAACACTGGAGCATTTCAATCGGATTAACCGCAATATCCCGGGCGAACTGAAAAGACTTCAGGATCAGGGATATCTCGAAATAATGACCTGCGGCGCCACGCACGGGTATATGCCGCTATTATCGCGTGATGAAACCGTCCAGGCCCAGGTAAAGCAGGCGGTAAAAAATTACAAGAAGCACTTTGGACAGAATCCGCGCGGTATCTGGTTGCCCGAATGTGCCTATCGTCCAAGATACAATTGGACCCCGCCGGTCCCGATTGACGGAAAACAGGAAACCTATTCTCGTAAAGGAGTTGATGAATTCCTTTCGGAAAATGGTCTCGAGTTTTTTATTATCGATACCGCTTTACTGAAAGGCGGTCGCACGATCGGCGTCTATATTGATAGATTTGAAGCTTTGAAAAGGCTCTGGGGTCAATTTGAGGCGCAGTATCATCCTCGCGAGGAAGACAAAGCCAAGACACCGCGAGAGCTCTATCTTGTAAGTTCCTCGCCTGAGGGGAAAAAGCCTGCCGCTATTTTCACTCGCGATCCCGAAACCGGACTTCTGGTATGGTCGGGTGAACATGGATACCCCGGCGACGGCCACTATTTGGATTTTCACAAGAAACGTTTCCCCGGTGGGCATCGATATTGGGCGGTAACATCGGCCAAATCCGATCTGGCGGACAAATTGGAGTATTTCATGGATGGCGCCATGGCTCGCCTTCCTGAAAATTCCGCCCACTTTGCCGGTAAAGTGCACGATATTCTCAGCGGCTACTACGAAACAACCAAACGGGCCGGAATTCTGGTCGCGCCGTATGATGCCGAATTATTCGGCCATTGGTGGTTTGAGGGACCATATTTCCTCAAGCAGGTGATCGCAAAAGTCTGCCGTGACCCCGAAGTACAACTTACTTTCTTGAGCGAGCATCTTGACCGTGTTCAACCTCGCGATGTCGTTTCAATTCCGGAGGGAAGCTGGGGCGAGGGCGGAAATCATTATATCTGGCTCAATCAGGACAATGAGTGGACCTGGAAACATATTTATGCCGCCGAGAAGAAGATGTGCGAGCTGGCCCGACATTATGAATACCACAAAGGTACGATAGACAACGAATTGGTTGACATCATGAAACAGGCGGCGCGCGAACTGATGCTTCTGGCTGCCTCCGACTGGCAATTCCTGATCTCCACCTGGGCCGCCCGTGACTATGCCGAACTTCGTCTTGCCGAGCATTACGCCGATTTCAATCGCCTTGCTCAAATGGCGGAAAAGAAAATCAAGGGCGAAACTCCTTCTACCGGCGACTGGGAATTCTATTCCGACTGCAAAAAGAGAGATTCTCTCTTTCCCGAAATAGAACTGGAATGGTTCGCGCGGGTCGAATACCCGGCATAGGGTCTGATTTGATCTGATCTTTGGGGCGGCATCTCAGCCGCCCTATTTTTTTTGTTGATAAATGATTTCTTTGTCTTAAATTTTTATTTATGAAAGGTGTCAAAGACAAAGAAAAATGCCCCTTCTGCAAAGAAGAAATCGCCCCCGGGCGCGGTTATCTGCAAACACTGCCACTCGATTCTTAGCGCCCCTCCGAAGAAAAAAAGAAAGTACCGTTCTGGTACAGCACTTTCATGCTGGGGGTTTACACGGGAATAATATTTTCCGGGATACTTGTTTATCTCTTCTATCGAATATTCTGAAGAAAATACCGCAAATATTTCTTCCCTTTCTCAGTCAAATCATAATAGGTATGGTTCCGATGCTTTATCCATTTGTTCTTAACAATCTTCTTCCGG
Organism: uncultured candidate division Zixibacteria bacterium; assembly: GCA_963813655.1. Classification (GTDB taxonomy): domain Bacteria; phylum Zixibacteria; class MSB-5A5; order GN15; family PGXB01; genus CAWEZN01. The sequence goes on from CAWEZN010000011.1 coordinate 807,449, forward strand.
TACTGCACCATCACTGCGTTCACCCTCTGAATTAGACCCATCTCGCGCAACTTGTCATGCCTGTCAAACGCGATCCTCTGATCGATCTGAAGCTCCGCCGCGACCATCAATGAATAATCAATCCCCATTTGATCATGATGCTTCAAAATCCGAAAATCAATATCGTCAAGCAGTCCGAAATCATCGTCAGGCTCGAATTCATCGGCCTCAATAATCTCTCCCCACTCAAGCTTCACCAGCCGTGATGCTTCCGCTTTGGCCAGATTATGGCAATCCGACCTATGCACTTTGATAAAATTCTCATGACTATAATATCCGGTGATAGAATTCTCGATCTTAGGCTTACAGCAATTCGCCAGAATATAATTTTCCTTGAGATTCATGATCCCGATGAAGGGCGCTTGTCCAGCGGGAGCATTGCATACGCCCTGCTTAATTCAATACGCCTTTATTCGCCGCCGGATATCCCTACCGGCATCATGAGCAGAGCCGCCTCTTCGCGCCCATCAATTTCAAGCAGACTATTCAGGGCGTCATCATTGAAGGCGCCGACCGCAACTGTTCCCAGCCCGAGCGAGGTTGCCTCAAGATATACATTTTGGCAAATTGAACCCGCCTCCATGTAAGTGTACCGATATCCTCTATCGGCATACTTCTTGGTGGAGCGGGGGAATCGAGCCGTAAGGTACAATGGTCAGGGAAGAGGCTCCGACACATTCCTGCTCAAACGATGCCTTATATAACTGGTCCCGAAAATCTCCCGCCTTGACCAGTTCAAGACTGCTGTCTGAAATCTGAAAATGATATAACCCATTAGCGAGTGAATCAATTCCGGTCGCGACAATATAAAGATCTATCGGAAACAAAGCCCCGCCCGATGGGGCCGAGCGGAGAGCGTATGTTTTATAATAATGCGTAATGCCGTCCGCCGTTTGAAGCAGCTGCGCAATCTGCTCCAGACTAACACTCCTTTTCAAAAATGAACGAACCGACTTCCTTTCCTTTATAGCCTTATTGAGCGGAATGCTCTCGTCTGTCAATTGCGCCAACTTAATTCTCGGAGCCCCCTCATACACTTTATAAAGCGGAAGCGTCCGCCCCCAGTCCATAATTTCCCCATGAGCTCCCTTATCATCAAAGCCGGTCTCATAATGAAAACGAGGACCGATCGGCACGGAATCCTGCATCTGCGACCTCACAATTGAAGGGGTAATACATATCAATATACTTATCACTAATTTGGATAATGTTCCGATGCGCCTGCACCGGTTTATTTCGGTTTGCATGTCTTCCCCTCCGAATCGAGCATTAATCCCATATCATCGGATTTACCGAGGGGAGACCATTCGCCGATATGTTCCGCATAGACCTTGCACTTTCCTTTCGATTTCCAGATCTCATTGGAATTATAGCTCCATTCGAGATACTCCGAACCTCCCCCGCCGATAGTCGTTATAAGATATCTGTTGTCGATTCCGCCGATATATCCCGCCTGCCTCGATGGCGATTCCTGATCGCCTCCCGACGGGTCAATCGGTACCCATCCGTAATTGGGAAGATATACCTCCACCCAGCGATGAAATACGTCATCGGTCGACGCGTCATCTCCTCGAACGGTTATTGCCCCGGCATATCGCGCCGGAAGTCCCGCCGCACGGCATAGTGCAATATAGACAAAACTATACTCGGAACAGGATCCGCTGCCTCTTGCCAGAACGGCCGGTGCGACATTCCACCCGCCCGCAAGTTCATAATGCATCTTCTCGATCAGATGATTGAACAATTTTCGCGCGATCCAGTAGCAATTGGTTTCATTTCCGACAACTTCTTTGGCGGTCTTCTGGATCAAAGAATCATTCACCCAATACTTGGTATCATCCGCCAGATAAAGCTTGCTCACATCTTTGGGAACGTCAGCGAGGGCACCAACCTTGTCCGGAAAGATAAAATATCTTGTCTTGTAGAGTTCCGCGCCGACTCTCATCGATACCGATACCGACTTGCCCGAAGCCAGATTATCAATATGATAATGCGCCGTCTTTTGTCCCCATCGATCCGATGGAAAATCAGTCGGCGGAATACTGAAGATGGGAGTATCCAGAACTATCTGAGCAGGAAGGCTCTGCGGAATGGCTATATATATGTCAAGCTCGGTTATTTCGCCGGGGCCATAGTTGCGAAATTGATGGGTATATTCCATCTGCTCTTTGCGCGGCTCGGTTCGTACGTATGGAACCGTATCCCGCACTTTCAATTGATACAAGCTGTCGGACTGATAATCCACATTCCAGAGACTGCTCCCATCATACGCCAGACCTCGAGGATACTTTGAAGGCGACGGAAACGCCAGCACGACATTCCCATTCTCCGGGACTACCATGTATATCATATCATCGAATCTATCCGACACCCAGAGATATTTCCCATCGTACGCCAGCCCGTTGGGATTGCCGGATGGCGATGATATTTCCCTTATCGTCGTACCATCCTCGGTCGAAATCTGGTACAATTTGTCCTTGGCCATATCGCCGATCCAGAGGTATTTCCCGTCCCATACCAAGCCCTGAGGCTCATCGCACGGCACCGGGATGATCTTCTCGTTAATTCCCGTTTTCGGATCGAATTTCAGAATCGATTTTTCCTCGATATCGAGCGCCCAGATATATTTCCCCTCGCAGGCCAATCCCTCGATCTGATATCCCGGAGCTTCCAATGCCTGTACCACCGAACCGTCCTCAGGTTTGATCTGATACAATGAATCGCTCTTCCGATCCGCCAGCCAGAGATACTTCCCATCGTATGCCAGACCGGTTGGGCAACTCCCGGGCGTGGCATATTGCTTCAAAACATCGCCGGTGGCTGCAAAAATATTGGCAGCCAAAATTAATATAATTACTGCCTGAAAGTACAATATCCGTCTCATGCTGAACCTTCCTTTAATCGGGTGATATTGTCAACACTACTATCGCAATTACGCCAGAAGCCGCGAAAATTCATCATACGGTATAACCGGCCAGGTCTCGGTCTCGAGAATCCCCTTGATATTGATGGCCGAGGCCACCATGAACGCCACGGTCGGATCGGCGGCATCGAATATCGCCACGAAGTCGTACCTGCCCAGAGTGGCGTATAAATGGGTTACTTTGACCTTATGTTGAGCAAAAACCTCCAGAGAATCATTAACCTGATGAGATAAATCGGCATGGAGCTTTTTGGCGTTTGGATTTATGGTCATTGCCATAATAAAGGCTGCCATACAATTTCCTCCTCGTTTGAGCCTTTTTAAGATATGGAAAATCGGTTTTCATAACAATGGAATAATGAATCTAAGCATGGATACTTATACCTCGCCTAAGTCTGAGGGTGACAATCCGACAGAATCCTACCCCAAGCGAAATATAATTCTATTTGTATTCAATCGCCAATTCACTTATATTTAATTAAAGCATTAAATCATTTCTTGCGGCTGGGCATTGCAGGGAGAGAATTCATGAATAAAGTTGGCAACTATCTCGGAATTATTCTTGCTCATTTTTTTCGATGGGTACCGTATATTTCGCAGTGGTAATATCTGCGGTATACATATTGCTATATCTTGGTCTTTGGGAAAAACCTCAAAGTACACTTTAACCCTCCTGATCTTTGTAGTGCTTGGTGTCGCCTACTATGTAGTGGACCTGGGGAGAAACATGGATAAGCTACTAAAGCAAATTGGGTACCCTCGAAGTAGTGAGGAAACACTTTTTGGCCTACTCTAATGGTCTAATGCAGCATTCTACTGATCTTAAGCGGCAAGTCGCTCTTGCCTCGGTCAGGGCGGAGCGTCTTTTCTCATTTGAGGAATGCAAAAATGACTTGGAGGCCCGGATAAAAGCGGCTGGGGGGCTCCTGCAATTGAAGGTAATTAATTTTGGCCTAGATCTTGATACTGCGTGGCAATTGTGGCACGATCTTCTTGGAAATCAGCAAATCGATTCTATTGATTTGAAATTCTTGATTATAACGGAGAATGCTAAACTCCTGAATCCCTTCGCTCCTTCAGCGGTCACCAACTGGTGCTTGAAAAGTCCCAATTCAATCACTCAAATCAATGATTGCATACGCTATTGGCGAGATCGATTTCAGGAAAGCAAGCGCTACCTAAATATCGAAGGGAGACAATATGCAGAACCGCTCCCTAATCTTCATGGATTTGCAGTCCCCCAACCATTCAGGATACATTATTTATCCTTTTGCCGTTGGCAGGAAGATGGGTCATTTGATTGGGGGGGCAACAGGTACAGGATAATCGAAGATTTTGACGCAGATCCATCTGATAGGGATTTGGCAAAAATGTTCGACGACAAATTTAAACGGTATTGGGGCTCCTGCCCAAATGATACGTTAGGTCTGAAGATTGTGGTAAATGAGACCTTTGGACCATCCAAAGAATCAGCCTAACAATAGTAATCGGATTGGTTATTTATTGAATATGAATAATAAAAATATCATGAAAGTTGGACTTGTTTTAAGCGGTGGGGGCGCAAAAGGTGCCTTTCAGATAGGGGCTGAAAAATATGCCCGAGAAAAAGCCGGATATAAATGGAGTGTAATTTCGGGAATTTCTGTCGGGGCACTTAATGGCGCGATGTTTGCAATGGAAAAGTATGATCAGGCAGAAACTCTTTGGCGCCAGATAGGCAAATCTGTATTTGGCAAGAGACTATCGAAATGGCGGGCGGTGCGTGCCCTACTTCTTGGGAAGAGATCTATCATGAATATGGCGCCTTTGCGCAAACTCATCGAGCAGGAAATTCTCATACAGGAGATAGGAGTTGATTTACACATCGGATTTGTTTCATTAGAATCGGGACTATACTACTCAGTGTCGAATAAGGACGACGCACAGAGAATCGATATTAGGAAAGCTATATTGGCCTCAATAGCGATGCCGATTTTCATGGAGCCTATAGAAGTTTCAGAGAATTGCCAATTTGGCGTAGACGGAGGATTAAGGAACGGAAGCCCAATTGGCCCTGTGATGAAATCAGATGTAGATGAAATAATTATTATAAACTGCAATCCAAGGATTGCAGGCTAAATCCAGAGGGAAGTTGAAGAGCCTATTAGATATTGCGGCGCGTTCGCTACATGGTATTGCCCTAAATGAAATCTTTATACGCGATGTAAAGGAATTTATCCTGCTTAACGATATAGCTGAACAAGCGGAATCAGCGGGGGTAAAATTGAGACTCATGGACGGCAGCGGAACTCAAAAGACTCCGATATCGTATAATTGAGCCCGATGAAGAACTTGGTGATACTTTCGACTTTTCTCAGAGCACAATTGAGAATTCCATTTTGAAGGGCTATGATAAGGCTAAGGTCATATTAGGATAATGAACCGAAAATTGTAAAAATTTGTCTTCGTGCAATGCCTGCTTGGGAAATTGCCATAGTGGAAGTCGTGAGACGATCGTGTGCCAAACTATAGTGCTAGATGTCAATCGGACACGGTTACCTCACTGGGCAGACCTGACCTATCTGATCAACTTCCCCCCAAGACGGGTCGGCTCCCAGTTGAAACCTCGATATCGATATCTTCCGGCGAATAGGAACATCCAATGCGCTGTCAGTTCGCCTATGGCGGATTCCTGACGGATTTCATCAATCTATTTATCCCGCAGAAAATCCGCCGCCTGCTTCAGCATATTTGAATAGACGCTCTTTGAAAGCACGAAAATATCTTCTCCCTCCGGCGTCCTGCAATAAAAACGGTTCGCGGTCGAATCGGCGCTCGCAAATTCAACTTTCTCCGTCGAGCCATTTACGAGCGAGACATTCAAAGTCATAGCCGGCCTGCTGAAATCCATCTTGCCGGAATCGGCCTCACCGACAAAGTCACTCGCCCTCAACATTCCCGCCTGGCGCAGAAATGCATCAGTCTTCATGCTGTCGGTCGGCAGGGAATCAGTATATGGCGATTTTGCCACATACCATTCCGAAGTTGCTTTCGTTATGCGAAAATTCTTATCGGGATAGATGAATTCAACCTCTTTGGCGCTTTCCGGCGCAAAAGACAGGATTGCCCGATTCAGCCACTGGGGGCGGCGCCTGTTGAATATGTATGTCAGAAGCCCATCGCATAGATATACTTCTTTCGACCCCGGCTTCCTCACGTAAGTGTGAGTATAATCACTCGACATCTTGCCGATGAATATGGAATTCAAAAGACTCTCGCCATTATAAAACTGGACCAGATTCCCGGTCAAGGTATCCACAAGGAAATCCTTCTGGCGTTCCGGATTTTCAGAGATAATATTCCCCACCTTCATGTCGGCCGATGACGTTATCATATTTATCACCGCCGAGCTGTCGGCTATTCTCGGCTTCTCTCCCTCCAAATACCAGCGGCCGTTTCGAAGGGCAAAAATGAAATTATCAGTCGCCGTCTTTACCGTAATCTTATTGACTTCCGCCGGATCGAGTTTCAGAAATCCCGAAATTGTCTTGGCCGATGTACTCCTCGTCTCGATTTTGCTCTGGATAAACCAGATGGCAAATATAACTATCAATATTATCGCAGGAATTATCAGGCGTTTCATAATGTCTCCTTTTTCTTAAGAGACCGCTTGACCTGCCAGCGGACAAAACCGAATATCGCCACCGCCAGCGGCATGGCCAGCATGTTGATATATTTAATTGTCTTCTTGCCTGCGTCTGATGTTTCCTTCAGCATCCTCGAGCCGACCTGCTTGGATCGAATCGAAATCAGCCCCTTGTCCTGCGTCATCCAGTCGGCCAGATTGAGAAGCAATGTGAATCCGCTCTCATTTCTGCGGCTGTCGTCGTTGATGAATAAGCCGTTTCCGATCACGACCATCCTCGTGTCCGCGACCGAATCGATCTTTGCCGGCATAGGCGCGGCCATGGTATCGGTTCCGGCATATTGAGGAATCGCCTTGTCCTTAAAATAGCTCTCGAATCTCCCGCTCCGAATCGCCGCCAGCGGAAGTTTCGACCGCGAAAAATCTGTCGGGTAGTACTGCTTTTCCGGCGAAATATCTATTGGTTGCCCCACCAGACCGGCCTTTTCCGAAGTCGTAAAAAGCTGTTCCCGATTCGCGCCATAACCCAGAGGATAGCTGAAATCCAGCGGGCTTGTATATATCATACCCAGCGACTTGAAATCCTTGACCGCCGGTATTTCATTGTTAAAATTGCTGACACCCAGATAAAATGGATATTTGACAATGCTCTGCATCTGGAACGACCCCATATTCCGCATAACCGGTACCATATTGCACTGAAGATCAATCGCCAGGCTATCCTTGATTCCGATTCCGTAGTAATTCAGAAGCGAATCAAGTCCGGTGTTGATAGGCGTCACCTTTGCCTCGGCGATATTTATATCGAACCGGTCGAGCAGGAAAACTATCCGCCCGCCCCTCATCATGAATTGGTCGAGCAGATACAGCTCCCAATCGCTGAAGGCGGTTTTCGGCGAGGCAATAAACAGCACCGATATTTGATCCGGAATTGTCTTTTGATTCTTGAGATCAAGAAACTGGATTCGATACTCTTTCTGCAGCAATTGATAAGCCGTCTGCAGTCCTTTGGTCATATCCGGCTCGCCATGCCCCATAGTAAAAGCAATCGAAGGTATCTCACTCGACGTCAGTTTCTTTATCGCGCTCGACATATCATATTCCAGATTGTCCGTATTCTCGATAAACGGAATAACCTCCGTCTTATCGCCGTACAGCAGAGCGACCCCTTTGAATCCCTTGATAAATTCCGTCTTGTCGTTCCGATAGATATTAAACTGAAGCGGCGGAATCCGGTACCCCATCGCCTCCTGCTCCTTGCTGGTCTTGACCGGATCGATGAATTCATAATGAAGATATCCGTGGGAATATGCCTTATAATCATCAAGTATATCCTTCAGATATCGGGCGTCGTTGTTATGCGGAGCCGGAAGATCTTCCGTGATATATGCCTTCACGTTGAGCCGGTCATTGAGATTCCCCACCAGCTCCTTCGATGTCTGCGAAAGTGAATAGATGCTGTTGTCGGTCAGATCCGCCCTCGAAAACAGATTCAGCGAAATCAGGTTGACTATAATAAGTATGGCGGCAACTATGAGTATCAATATCGTTGCGGCCGATTTTGTCTTTATCTCTTTTATTTTCGTTTTCATTTCCACTTCCTGCTTTCAAGAGTTTGTACGGTTAGGAACAGGAACAGAAACATGAGCGAGAAATAATATATCAGATCCCGACTGTCTATAACTCCTCGCGAGATATTATTGAAATGATAATCAATCGATATATATTCCAGAATACTTGCCAGAAATCCCGGGAAAAAGAAAATGATCTTATCCAGCATGAAGAAAACAAATACAATCGCGAAAGATAAAATAAAAGCCACGATCTGGTTCTGGCTCAGGCTCGACGTGAATATCCCTATCGCCAGATAAACCCCGACGATCATGACCAGCCCCAGATACCCCGCGAATGTCGCGCCTAAATCCGGCTTCCCCAGCATGGAAATTGTCACATAATGTACGAGCGTAAGAAACAGCGTGACAATAATCAACAAGTACGCCGATAGAAATTTCCCCATCACCAACTGCCAGTCCTTGACCGGCAATGTCATCAGCAGTTCGATAGTACCCAGCCTTCTCTCTTCCGATATCAACCGCATCGATAACGCCGGAACGAAAAACAGCAGAATAAACCTGATGATGCTGAACAGCGTCCGCAGGTCGGGCGTGTTGCTCATAAATAATGTCGATGAAAACTGCCATCCCGATATCAGGAGAAAAAGAGTGATTACCACATAGGCAATCGGCGAATCAAAGTACGATCGAAATTCCTTCTTCGCCAGTGTGATTACCTGATCCATCTATTCCTCCTTCCCGGTGAGCTTGCGGAATATATCCTCGAGCGACGTTTCCTCCCGTTTCAATTCCAGCAGGACCGTATTATTGGCTTTGCACAGATTAAATATCTCCTCGCGCGGGTCGCTTCCCTTTATCGTCTCTATCTCCAGATTCAGAAGATTATCATTGACTTGATCCCTCTGGATTATTCTTTCGAACCCCGGCACCGATGCAACCTTCGACTCGAACGATTCCAGATTATTCTTTACCTGAAGTACTATTCGCCCTTTCCCTTCGAACGATGCCTGCAGCTCCTGCGGCGTCCCGTCGGCGACAATCTTCCCTTCGTTGATAATCAATACCCGGTTGCAGGTCGCCTCCACTTCCGGCAGAATATGCGAGCAGAGTATAATCGTCTTTTCCTTCCCCAGCTCTCTTATCAGATTTCTTATTTCTATAATCTGGTTCGGGTCAAGCCCGACCGTCGGCTCGTCGAGTATCAAAATTTCCGGATCATGCACCAGCGCCTGCGCCAGTCCGACCCTCTGACGGTACCCCTTGGAAAGCTCGCCGACATTCTTATGCAGCACCTGTTCAAGCCCGCACCGTTCGATCACCAGCTTGATCCTGTTTCCGTTCGATGACTGTCCCGGTCCCCGCATATTCTGCATGAACTTCAGATAGTCAACCACGTTCATATCCAGATAGAGCGGAGCATTTTCCGGCAGATACCCGATCATTTTTCGCACCGCCAGCGATTCCGTCTGGATATTATGTTCCCCCACCATAATCGTTCCGGTCGTAGGGGAGAGGTAGCAGGTGATAATTCTCACCGTCGTCGTCTTGCCCGCCCCGTTGGGCCCCAGAAAGCCGAGCACCGTCCCCCTTTCCACCTCGAATGAAACATTGTCAACGGCCAGAGTCGGCCCATAATACTTAGTGAGATTTCTGACTGAAATCATAATCTTTACCTATCTTTCGTTGTATTGGCCTCCAAAAATATGAAAATGCCGCCATTTGTCAACATCCTTATAAAACTGATTTTACTTTTTGTCGGGCAGTTAGTTCCAGAAAAAATATGAAGGAGCGACCGCCGGTGGAGACAGATATAATTATCGCCGCCAGCCAGCCGGCCAAGGAGCGCCGCCGTGGCCTATGACAATATCGCTCTACTGGCTTCTGACTTTGGAAAATATGCTATGAATTGACATCAGAATTTCGGAATTATTGAAAGGCTTCTTCAACAGCCCATACCCGCCCGCCGTCTTGATATCCTCTTCGGACAGACCCATATTCGATTCTTCCAGAAATAGAAACGGAAGATACCCGCGGATCTCCTGCACGGCGATCATCAAGTCCAGCCCGGTCATATCATCGAGAATCAGATCACAGATAAACATGTCGAAATCAACCTTATCCAATAGCCCCTTGGCCTCCTTGCCGGTCGGCGCCGAATAAACCCTGAAATTATCCGATTCCAGCGCCCTTCTGAGCACTGCCGCCGCCGCCGTATTGTCGGTGACCAGAAGAATATTGCCATTCCCCCTGTCAAAAATTTCTCCCACCCGGCGCAACAGCAGGTCCGACGTAAACGGCTTGGTCAAATATCCTTTGGCGCCCGCCTCAATCGCCTGCATGACTATATTCTGATCCGAACAGCAGGTCAATACAATTACCGGAATATGGCTGAATCGCCCGTTATCGTGAAGATATTCCAGAAGCGAAAACCCTGTCTCATTCGGCATCTTCAAATCGGTTATTATGAGAGATATATCAGGATACCTCTGCAGGATACTTTTCCCTTCGACCACTGATGTTGCCGTATGAACACCATACCCGTTCGATTCCAGCATCGTGGCGGCAAACTCGAGACCCGATGGTTCATCATCCAGGATCAGAATCTGCTTGGCGACTCGGCGCGGGTTTTGATATTTCTTGGTTCGCTCCTGACGAAGCGCTGATGCTGCCGGTGTCGCGCCCAGTTGTTCGAGAAGTCTCTTCTTTACTTGATCTTTCATGAAACGTGCTCTGATTAAAGTCGTGTTTTTTTATTATCGTCAGAATTCGTCTCAATTGAACCCCGGAAACGCGAAATATAGCGGTATCTTGAGCTTAAAGAACGTCATACTGCCACCTTCTGACACCCCCGCGCCCTCTCGACGCCCTTTTCGCCCCGCATGCCCGTCCGCCGCAGGCGGATCATTCCCGACTTTGATCGGGAACACAGAGCACAGCTCTGTAAGGCAGGAGCCCTCCTGTCTCTTCCCCTGCAGGCTCCTGCTATGCTGAATATGGAAATTGAGTCTATTGCCTAATCATAGGATAGTCTAATAACCTCCCTACAAACCCCAAACCACATCCTTCACACATCGAACCGACAAACCCCAAACCTCACTTGTCGTGTAGGGACCGTACGCCACCGAATCGTCACTTCTCAAGTACCAGTAACCCACATAGCCGAGCCCTTCAGACGACCAAAAGTAGGCGAAGCTACCAATTAAGGCATAACTTCCATAGCCACGGAGGCCGCCGGGCAACGCGGAAAAACCACTTTCGTTAGTTGCGCCAGTATTGGGGCTCTGCCAGTGCGCGGTTCCGGCCTCTTTCATCTTCCCGCCGGCAATAGCCCAGCTCCCAAGATAAGTAACCAGCTGCTGCCACTCAGGGGTGCTCGCCACATGCCACCCTGCCGGTGCAATATTGCGGCTGTCATTCACAGCAAGCAAATTATACAATCTGCCATAAGTGGCGACATTATTTACATCGTTATCATATTCGCAATATGCTCCGGTGGTAAGCCCCGCCCAGGTGGGGCCATCGGTCACATTCGGTATCGCATCGCCATTGCGATAGTGCATTACTTTCAGATTCTCTACCATCCACACCTGAAAGCCAATAGTTACTATTCGGTATACATTGCCATCAATATCGGTTACAGTGCCGGCGATGAACGTCTGAGCATCACCATAACCTGTGCCAACACTGTTAGTAGCATATGCTCTTAAATAATAAGTCGTGCCGGCAGTTAAACCGGTGATGGAACTGGTAAAACTGCCCGTCCCGGCGCCGTCAGTCGTTAAATTATCAGCAACCGTAGGGATTGGATTTGTACTCCAGCACACCCCGCGGGCGGTCACCGATGCTCCTCCATCTGACGTAATACTCCCACCGCATCCTGCCGTTGTTTCCGTCAAAATGCTGACGGCGGCGGTGGATAATACCGGCAGGCAATATGGCGCGGGACCATGCTTATAAAGATAATTAATAAGAAAAGTTATATCCAGCGCATTGACAGTGCCGGAGTTATTGACATCGCCCGACTGCAGGGGATTTGGTGCCGGGCCATGTTTGTACAAGAAGTTAATGAGATAGGTTATATCCAGCGCGTTCACGGTGCCGGGACCGTTAACATCCCCGCAGTCACCCGCAAATGATATCGCTGCCATACCTAAGATGATTACAACTAATAGTGCCAATGACATTGGTCTCATAATTTTATCTCCCGATCAATTTCTCAACAATTTTGAACTATATATAATTCTTAATCAGCCGCCCTAATCCTTCACGCATCGAACCGAGAAACCATAGACCTTAAGGCCACTGCTTGCACGACTGACTCCCGATTGATCATAACCCAGGTAACGATACCAGGCGCGATCATAGGCGAACTCAGTAATAGACCAGAAGAAACCACGAAGGTTCTTATCGCTATAATAGCCATCGTAATAGCGGTAGCCGCCTGGTAATGCAGAAAAACCGCTCCCATTAGTGGCGCCGGTATTAGGACTCGTCCAATGCGTAGTTCCAGTTTCTTTCATCTTTCCCCCTTCGTCAGTACCACGCGTGCCGGTTGCGACAGCCTCAGCTAGGCTCAATCCCAGAGACATTTCCAATTCCATCCACTCCGCATCACTTGGCACATGCCACCCCGTTGGCGCTATACTCCGACTGTCATTCACAGCAAACCAGTTATACAATTTGCCGTAGGTAATCGCATTATTTGCATCATTATAATAATCACAATATGCCCCAGTAGTAAGAGCGGCCCATGTTGGAGCAAAAGTTACAAAGGGTATGGCATCGCCATTGCGATAGTGGGTCACTTTCAGATTTTCTGCCATCCACACTTGATTGCCGATAGTCACGGTTTGATATACATTGCCGTCAAAATCAGTTACGGTGCCGGCTACCGTGGTAAACGACTGAGTATTGCCATAGCCGGTTCCAGCACTATTCGTGGCATAAGCCCTTACATAAAAAAGAGTTCCTACCGTCAAACCCATAATGGAGCTGGCAAAACTGCCAACCCCTGCACCATCGGTCGTTTTATTATCAGCTACCGTAGGCGATGGATTAGTACTCCAACAAACTCCGCGGGCGGTTACAGTGGTTCCGCCATCCGACGTAATAGTCCCCCCGCATTCTGCCGTTGTTTGCGTTATTGCGCTGACAATGGCAGTTGTTAATGACGGAACTGCTCCGCAGTTCGGTGCCGGGCCATGTTTGTAAAGATAATTAATAAGATAGGTTATATCCAGAGCATTTACCGTGCCGGTGCTGTTCACATCCCCGCAGTCGCCTGCAAATGATAATGCCGCTGTGACCAGGATAATGATGCTGCCTAAGAGTGCGATTGATATTTGTCTCATAGTTTTAATTCCTCATAAATTGGGGTAATAATTAAAAATGCCTTACTTTCGATAATTCAATAAATATCAGCGAACAAATTAACCCTAATCCTTCACACAACGAATAGAAAAGCCGTCTCCCTCATTGCTGGCCCCGCGGACGAAGCCCGGACCATCGTAATACAAATAGCGGCTCCAAGCAAGGGGAAAACTGTACCCAGTAGAAGACCAAAAGTAGGCGCGAGCAGTTATATAGTTGTAGGTACCATCCCAGAGACGCCAGCCGCCAGGCAACCCGGTAAAACCGCTTTCATTAGTGGCGCCCGTGTTAGGCCACCCCCAATGAGTTGTACCGCTTTCTCTTAGCTTGTTGCCCGCAATGGCATATCCGCCAAGATAGTCAGTAAGGATTTCAAACTCAGCATCAGTTGACACATGCCAGCCGGTGGGAGCTATATTCCGACTATCTGCTACTGTATACCAGTTATATAAGTGCCCATAAGTGGCAAAGTTATTTATGTCATTATTATATTCACAATAGGCCCCGGTTGTAAGGGCTTGCCATGTGGCATTGTCGGTTACATTCGGGATGGCTTCGCCATTACGGTAATGCGTTACTTTCAAATTCACCGCCATCCACCATTGATTGCCAATCTTGACTGTTGGATAAACATTACCGTCAATATCTGTCACCGTTCCATTAGTAGCAAATGATACTTCATTGCCATAGCCATCACCGGCGCTATTGGTGGCGTATGCCCTCACATAATAAAGGGTGTTGCCGGTTAAGGCGGTGATAGAACTGATGAAGCTGCCAGTCCCTGAGCCATCGATTGTCTTATTATCAGCTATCGTGGGGGTTGGATTTGTACTCCAGCAGACTCCGCGAGCGGTTACTGCGGCTCCGCCATCCGATGTAATAGTCCCGCCGCATTCCGCTGTTGTTTGTGTTATGGAGCTGACCGAGGCGGTTGTTAATGCCGGCAATTCCGGGGGGCAGTTTGGCGCCGGGCCATGCTTGTACAAAAAGTTAATAAGATAGGTTATATCCAGAGCATTGACAGTGCCCGAATTATTGACATCGCCCGATTTCAGGGGATTTGGCGCCGGGCCATGCTTATACAAAAAGTTAATAAGATAGGTTATATCCAGCGCGTTCACGGTGCCGGTACTGTTAACATCCCCGCAGTTGCCTGCAAATGTTGTTGCCGTCGTGAACAAAATGATAATGCCTAATAGGGCAATTAATGCTTGTTTCATAATTTTACTTCCTGATCGATTTCCCATAGCTTGTGAACTATCGGAAATTGTCTTGCTTATGATTTATTCACACCCCGCCTTCGTCCAATCTCAGGGGCAGGCAGGCGCCGGGCCGTGCTTGTATAGATAATTTATGAGATAGGTTATATCCAACGCATTTATAGTGCCAGTATGGTTCACATCAGCCGACTCAAGTGGATTCGGAGCGGAGCCGTGCTTATACAAGTAATTAATCAGAAATGTTATATCCAACGCATTGACTGTACCATTCCCATTAGCATCGCCACAGACGAATGGGGGCAGGAACTTGGCGATAAAGGCATTCCAACTGGTTCCCTGAAACGCTCCCTGGTAAGGATTAAGCGTCGGAAAATCGGCGGAACCCGTGTATCCAGTTATATATGCCGCCCCGGAACCATCCACCGCGATACCTTCTCCTACCTCCGTGGAGCTCCCGCCCACATACGTGCTGTAGATCAAGCTGTTTCCGGCAGGGGAAAATTTGGTGACAAAGGCGTCACCCTCCCCGTGATTTGTTGACTGGTATGGGTCCAGTATCGGGAATTCAGTGGAAAATGTGCTCCCAGTTATATATGCCGAGCCGGACGCATCAACTGCTATCCCTCCCTTTCCAGAAGTGCTCTCGTCCAGGTATGTGCTGTAGATCAAACTTGTGCCGGAAGGCGAAAACTTGGTGACAAAGGCATCCTGATACCCCTTCAATGTTGCCCTATATGGATCAAACGTCGGAAAATCGGTGGAAATCGTAATCCCCGTAATATATGCTGACCCTGATGCATCCAATGCAATGCCGCGTCCTACGTCCCCGCCCTCGCTGCTACTCCCACCCAAATAGGTGCTGTAAATTAGGTTGCTACCTGTAGGAGAAAGCTTGGTGACAAAGGCATCTTCAGGCCCCCGCAATGTTCCTTGATAAGGATTGAGCATTGGGTAATCTGTGGAAAACGTGAACCCGGTAATATATGCTGCCCCCGACGCATCCAGCGCAATGCCATAGCTTAGGTCTTGGTCGTTCCCACCCAGATAGGTGCTGTATATCAAGCTATAGCCGGTAGGAGAAAGCGCCGTGACAAAGACATCCGAGTAACCACCATTGTAGCTGCCATCATACGGATTAGACATCGGGAAATCGGCGGAAGTCGTGATCCCGCTAATATACGCTGCCCCCGACGTGTCCACTGCGATTCCAATACCGTTGTCGCTGCCACTCCCGCCCAAATAGGTGCTGTAGATTAGGCTATTGCCGGTGGGCGAGAGTTTTGTCGCAAAGGCAATGCCGTCCCCTTGGTATGTTGACTGGTAGGGGACAAATGTCGGGAAATCAGTGGAAAATGTAATCCCTGTAATATACGCCGCCCCGGTCTTGTCAACTGCAATACCCCATCCATCATCTTCGGCATTCCCTCCCAAGTATGTGCTGTATATCAAGCTGTTACCTGAGGGAGAAAACTTGGTGACAAAAGCGTCAGCGGTTCCCCCAAATGAGCCTTGATAAGAATTAACAGTTGGGAAATTGGCAGATGACGTCTGGCCTGCAACATACGCCGCACCTAAGCCATCCACAGCGATACCATTGCCAAACTCACCGACATTTCCATTAAGATAGGTGCTAAACTTTAGCGATGGGTCGATCACCACCGCCAGTGCAGGGTCATATTCCTGCCCCAGCGTAAAAACGAAACTACAGTCGTCCTCTACATGGAACGCTGCCGCAATGGCTGTCCGATTCGCGCCATCCCCCTGATAAACTAATGGAGCCTTCTCAATAACCATGCCCCAAGCGGTCTCAATCACCAAATCACCATTATCGTTGACGACCAGCGATTTGGCCCCTTCATATTGAATCCGTATCTGCGAATAGTCCGCCCCCGGATTTACAACAAAGTCATACTCCATTTGACGCCCATCGCCATAATATGTCAGATCGATGCCGGGGTAGACCTCTTTAAGCAAAATCGCTTCATAATTAGGCACATCGGTCCGCCATCCGGCCGGGTTATTGCCCAAGAAATAGTTGCATTTATACTCCATCAACTTGCTGCCGGACGCTATGGGATTCGGATTGGCTCCGACAAAGGCCGCTTTGATCATCATGGTTTCGATATTATCCTGCTCCGGTTCGCGCCCAAGACAGTGCAGCCGGTCTGGAGTCGCACCGGGTGCCAAGACCGAGCCGTCTGAATTCGGAACATATCGTATAAACTGGTAGTAGGCGCCGCTTGGCGTAAACCACATGGTGGCCCCGCCCGCATTGGCCCGAAACAGAATACTGTCCGGCCACTGGCCGTCGTTCTGCGTGAAAGCTAATGGCATTTGGCCAAGCAGATTTCCCCCTGCTTTTGTCTCTTCTGCTGCTCCGGAAACAGGCATCAGGCAGATGACAACCAACAACACTTTTAAACTATTAGCGAATTTCATATTTCCTCCATTCACGGGCAACTTGGCGCCGGGCCGTGCTTGTATAGATAATTTATGAGATAGGTTATATCCAACGCATTTATAGTGCCGGTATGGTTCACATCCGCCGACTCAAGCGGATTCGGAGCGGGACCGTGCTTATACAAGTAATTGATCAGAAATGTTATATCCAACGCATTGACTGTACCATTCCCATTGGGGTCCCCACAGAAAAAGTACTTGGTCCAGCGCCCAAGACAAGCAGAAACCTTATCGCCCGCAATGTCAAACTTCCCTCCGGCAAACATCTTCGCATTAGAAATGGCCAATGCAGTCACATCGGAACCAAATCCCCGATTATTTCCCCCCGCCCCTGATCCGAGGGCTGACCATGAAACACCATCCCAGGAGGCGATATCATTGGCGTCGGTACCGCCGGCGGTCGTGAAACTGCCTCCTGCAATTAGCTTGTTATCAAAGACGAGGAGGGCCTTGACGGAGGGATCACCATATCCTCCTGAAACCGATCCTAGAAATGACCAGGACGTGCCGTCCCATGAGTAGATACCACTCATACTTGTTGTTTGATACCCTCCAATTATAAGTTTACCATTGTAAGTAGTCAGCGCTTTTATGGAAACGTACGGAGAACCCGCCAGAGCAGACCAGGATGATCCATCCCAGGATGCTATATAGAGGGCGCTTACTCCGCCGGCAGTTGAGAAACTACCGCCAGCTATTAGTTTACCGTTATAGACGGTCAGAGCAGACACATTGGAATAGGTCTCGAATCCTGACCCCAATGCCGACCAGGAGGAACCATCCCAGGAGGCAATATCGTTGGCGCTGACTCCGCCGGCAGTCGAGAAACTTCCTCCGGCAATCAACTTATTATTATATACTGTCAGCGCAAAGACTTGGCCGGTTATTCCCTCTCCCAAGTTTGACCATGTTGAACCGTCCCAGGCGGCAATACAACTGGCGCTGTCACCGCCGGCCGTCAAAAAACTTCCCCCGGCAATCAATTTATTGCCGTAAATGGTCAAAGCAGAAACAGAAGCAGGCTCCCAGGGGTCATAAAACACACCCGTTCCCATCGCTGACCAGGTGGAGCCATTCCAGGAGGCGATACTGTTTACAGTTGTGCCTCCTATGATATTAAAGCTTCCTGCGGCAACTAATTTATTGCTAAAAGTGGCAAGGGCGCTAACAAAATAATTATTATTATAATTCAAAGTCCCTATCCCTGATCCTAGAGCTGACCATGAGGCACCATCCCAACAGGCAAAACCGTCAGAGTATGCACCTTCAGATGTATATGCAGATGCCCCAACTATCAATTTATTATTAAATACTGTCCAAGGTCCCCATGGCCAACCTATGACTCCCGACCCTAAGGCCGACCAGGAAGATCCATCCCAAGACGCAATACCCCTGGCGCTAATTCCGCTGATTGTCTCGAAACGGCCGCCAACAATCAGCTTATTGTCGTATGGGGTCAAGGACCATACTTCGGGAACCCCAGACTGCATATCAACCCCCGTGCACAGACCCGACCATGATGAGCCATCCCAGGAGGCAACATATGGGGCGCCATTACCCCCGGCGGTAGTAAAATCCCCTCCGGCAATCAGTTTGGTGTCAAAAATTGTGAGGGCATAAACGCCGTTATAGTAACCGCCCGAAAATCCGGAGCTCATCGCTGACCACGAAAGACCGTCCCAGGATGCAATACAGTTGGCGCTGATACCGCCGGCCACGGAGAATACTCCCCCGGCGATCAGTTTACTGTCATATACGGTAAGAGCCCAGACCGTGGAATAGGCATCACCTATTCCCAATCCCAGGGCCGACCATGACGAACCATCCCAGGCGGCAATATTATTGACGCCGACGCCGCCGGCAGTCGTGAAACCGCCACCTGCTATTAGAAGATTTCCATTGTATACGGTCAGAGTATGCACCATACCTCCCGGTATGCCTGATCCTAAGGCCGACCAGGATGAACCGTCCCAGGATGCAATATTATCGGCGCTGACACCGCCGGCAGTCGAAAAATATCCTCCGGCAATCAACTTGCCGTCATATATGGTTAGAGCCCAGACACTACCAAAAGTTGTGTCGCCTACGCCCGCCCCCAAGGCTGACCAGGATGAACCGTCCCAGGCGGCAATATTGCGGGCAACGATATTACCGGCAACCTCAAAGCTGCCCGCAATAATGAGTTTCCCATTATATACAATCGCCGCTGATACCGATCCCGTCAACTCCAAAAATTGATGGCGACATACTATTATCCCAATAGACATCATCAGGATTAGCCGCCGGCACAGGTGAGGGCGAAGGTCGAAGCATCGGTTCCCCTGTTTGCGAATTATTTTGGACTTGATATCCACGGATATCAAGCGGGCCCTGATAACCTGATCTTTGCACCGCCGCCAGATCAAGTCGGCCATCCCGAGTCATAAATTCCTTCACCGACTTTACGGTTCGATCAGTCTGCGATGCAGATCGACTTGAGGCTCCATTGTTGCCCATCGCAATCGGCGCCGCGCCGATAATTAGCGATAAAGCTAACAATGGGATGACCGACATCGTTTGCATTTTCTTCATGGTTTTCTCCCTGCCATAATGATGAAAGTATTCAATTGCCAAATCAGTATAATATGACGCAAATACAGCGACCCAATATCGCCAGTGACGATGCCAGCCTTTAGTACAGGATAACCGAATAGGAGAGTCTTGATTTCCTGAAGTACATTTTATTACTAATCCGTCCGGGCTCGTTAAGAAGGGTGTGAAGGAGCGTGACTCGAGGCAGATCAATTGGAGCGTATCCTGAAGGCATGAGAAAATATACAAAATAGACCGTCTTTGTCAAGATAAGAATCCAATCCTGCCTAAAAACATACATCAAGGTCAACTAAAGAGACAGCTGACATTCAGCCGAGAAAATTCAAGATTGGAGAGGGCATTTTGATTGATTTCTTGTTTTGTCGCACATGATCCATAATCTCATGTAGTGTCAAATGTTAATTTCGAAGTAGTAGGCTGAATTCGGATGAAAGTGGACGCGTTTCAGTTAGATTTGCGGTTTGAAATTTAGCGCAAGTCCTTGTATGGATGCCGGGAATTGGCCAAGGATGCTTTTCCCGCAGCAAACCGATAACCCCAGAGCACAGCTTCCCGCTTCAGCGGGAACTCGTTGTGTGGCACCCTCAAAATGCTTTTTCTCGAAAAAGGATTTTGGGAGTGTTTATATTTAAATTTTGGAAACCTCAACATTCTCCCCCGGCACCCACCCACATTCCCTCTTACTATTTTCACACCACACCCACCCGCTCTCTTCTTTTATCAAACTCAATAATTCCCCTTTTCGGACATTCAATTCCCGGGACGAATAATCACACAGCACCTTGCACCTGTCGCCGACCCTTTCAACATACGCTTCCGGCACCCATGCCCCCTTGCCGTTATCATTGACACACCAAACCCATCCCGCCCATTCGCTGACCTTTTCATGCACTGTCAGGCTTTCGCCCGCCTTGATAACTAACGGCTCAGGGTATGCCGATCGATAATCCTTTACCACCCGCCCGGTCTTCATATTTTCATTGACTTCTCCATCCTCTTTATTATATTATTCGCGGGTATAAAATCCATATTTATCGGCTGAAAATCAATTATGCCTTTCGTACCCTAAACATAAATCTGAAAACCTGCTCGATTCCCTTGAGTGCACTATGCAGATTGGCGATACGGGAACGGAGGTAGCTTCTGGCTGACAAATCAAGAATCTTCCTGCCTCTGGAGTTTATTCATGGACACAATCTTGCCTTTCTTCTGCACGACATCATGCTCGAATTGCTGCGGTCAGGAGAAGAGCATAACATCTTTAGAACGAGAGTCGTGCTGGCGGACAATAAAGAGCGTGCGATTTTAGAGCAGGCTGAAGATATTTTTGATTGGCTCCAAGCAAACGGCAAACTTGAAGAACGTGCGGAAATCCTTCGTGTTGTGATTTTCCCAGCTGTACTCTCAGATATGCTTCATTTTATCTATGAGGCGTTGGACTGCTCGCAAAAGGCGAAATTGAATGTATCTTTTGCATTGCTGAGAAAGCCTCTTCAGGAAAATCTGTTCATACTTGAATCAATAGCCAGCGACCCGCTAAGATTCGCGGAGCAGCTTTCCACTGATCCGCGTTGTCTGCGAGCCACCAAGTTGGGTGGAGCCGGTGTGCATGCTCAGCTAATTGACGGACTTCTTAAAAGGATTGAAGGCGAGGATATGTTCAATGCGAAATATATAGCTCAGCTTAGATACGAAAAATGCAAAGATGGATTCGACGGCATCTGTAATCTTGCAATGCATTTAATTACCGAGCATCCGAAAATCCGCACTGACGTGCTAAATTTTAACTTTATCTTTTCTGGGTGGGACGAGAAGGCCAAACAGTGGGCGTTTCTCTATAGCCGCCTTCCATATGTTATGGCGTACATGAGAGAAGTCGTCGAGCACGTATGCGAGAGAATCGCGCTCACAGATCCGAATTATCTTGAAGATCTTAAACTCCGGATTGCGGCTAATGTAGTGCTATGGTGGGAGATGGTATCCGAGGAATATAGAACGGACGAATTGGAGAAATTCGCGCTAGCACAGAAACAATCGCTCATGCATTACTATGAAAAACGGGGCAAAAGAATTCCATCAAAGTCTAAGCTTGAAAGCGTTGCGATTAATGGGCCGCGCTAGCCGCGGTAAATAGACTTTATGTATGCAGCGCACGGAAATAGTGCTTACACTTATATTTGAACGGACAGGATTATTGCCTACACCAATTTATCAGTATTATGGCCAACTATACAAATGCGGGTTTCACTCAGTGCTCTTTGTACTGCTTTCGGGCGACTCAAAGAGAGGTTTTTGTTTCAAGGCAACCCTATTAGCAATTCTCGCTAGGATTGCCGCATCTCCTTTCATGTACTCACCAAGTGCCCTCCTTCGTTTATATCGCTCATATTCTCTTATTACGCTGGATATTTCTTCCTTTTTCCATGATTTATCTCTCACATCCTCCAAAAGTGACGTAATCGATTGCGCTGTATAGCGAGTAAATTCTAGAATATCAGATAGAATCTCCTCGGCATTTCTTGGAGGATTCTTTTCAGATGGAGCTCTTTTCTGCACAGAAATAAAAATCCGTTCAATATCGGACCAATTTCGATCAAATACGGCGTCCAAGGTGCTTTCATCGAGCGGCTTAGAGCCGGATTTTTCCACCTCCGCATTTATCAGCGTGAGCAATTTTCTAAATTCATTTCTTTCAACCTTAGTATGTTGAAATTGTCCAAGCGGCCATCCGATATCCTCAGGTTTTAAATCCATTAATAATGTACACACGGGCGAATTGACATTTCTTGCCAAAGCTCCTGCCTCAAATAGAATTGATCTTTCACTTATGTTTTCCGGTGTCAAACATATTATGCCCATTTTGGATTCCGAAAGTTTATGATTTATCTCCTGATTCCATCTGGCGCCCTTCGATATCTCTTCTGATGTCCATGGTTCAGTGATCTGAATGGTTTGTTTTAGCCAGACTTTCAGCCCTTCTGCAATTTCTTTGCTTCTTTCCCCTGACCAACTTATAAACACTAACATAAACCCTCCATTTTAGGAGCTACAATTAAGTAAATTATTACCAAATTCAAAAATGTCGATTCAAATGATATGCTTTTCGCACGAATCCTCCAATGCAAGATAAAGATATATCGAAAATCGTCAAGTAACTTGATGGAAATTTGCTCAACCCTTCCTTCGCTGCACAACAGGGGGATTTAAATAGTGCCCGCGAATGGGACTCTAATACGTTATCCGTGCCTTCGCCAAGAATTATTGATAAGCCGGGGATTAATCTCTACCCGTGCCTGTACATGGAAACCCTCGCACCTACTTGCCCGCGCGTGGCGGGGTTTCGACATCTAACCTCATGAACGGCCTTATCTTCTGCCATCATCACGAATCCATAGCAATTCTACCACCAAACCGATGGTGATCACGACAAGAGGCCAATTAGTGAAGAGGTAATGTTTAAAACCGTGACCAAAAGACAACTTATCGCGAGACACCCTCAATGCGGGCAGATTACAAACCGCCCCCACAGTTTCGGCCCCCTCGCCCCCTGGGAGAGGGGATAGGGGTGAGGGTTATGACCATGACCAAAAAACAAATCAACGCTTGCGACCGAGCCGCCCAGGCCCATGACAAGCTTTATTATAGAAAATCGCTATCAAATCAAAGCAACGCATCTATTAGAAGGACAACGGGAACCCAAGCCCCTGACCCCATCTTACCGGTGCCAACCATGCTTAAGCCCTATAACAGAAACCCTTTAACCATCCATATCGCCTCTCACACCGGGAGTGAGGTCAGGGGCGAGGGTAAATTGCAATTCCCTTTAAGCGGCGTCAGGAACCCCTTCCTGACGCTTTTCAATGCGCCGTCAGTCCGTCGCAGGCGGGTCATTCCCGACCCCCTTTTTGTCATTCCGGCCCTTGAGCCGGAACCCAGCCGTAGCGGCCGCGCTTCCGCGGCCAACTATTACCTTGGTACCCCGTCCAGAGTCCGCCGCAGGCGGACGTCGGATGGGTTTGTTTGAACATGCTGAAATACTCTTCCAGATACCAGAGGCCAATTTGCGCCGCAATGCCATTCTCGACACCCAAAATTTCCCCTCGCCCTTTGGGAGAGGGGATAGGGGTGAGGGTTATGCAGATTGGAATGAACCCACCGATTTTATTTAACAATCCACTTTCAACGCATCCCGTATCCATCACTATGTCAATAACATATCGGGACGCTACTTACCGGGAAAACCCCTCCAAAAAATTTCAAAAAGCGAACCCATTTCCCCCCATCCCCTTACCAGATATATTCTTAACCATTTTAAAATTGGGTTCGTTCACTTCTGCAAAAGGGAATAGCATTGTAGGCAGGAGCCTCCTGCTTCTTCCTCTGCAGGCTCCTGCCATTGCATTGTGCGGCTCCCTCAAAATGCTTCCTGTCAAAAAAGCATTTTGGGGGTGTTTTATGCGCCGTCAGGAGTCTCTCCTGACGGAACGCATGAGAAACCTCAATCTATCAGCTTCGACTCCGGCTTTTGCTCCACATTCTTCGGCAACTTAAACTGCTCCGGACGCGATTTCAATACTTCCCTGAGCCAGCTTTCCGGATACCCTTTCTCACGCGCCCGTCCGGTCGAATCCTGCACGTACCCGTCGTTGTACTTTGCCACCAGATGTTCTCCCAATTCGCACCACCGCCCGACAATCGATTCTCCGTGCGACACCGAATAATCGGTCAAATACTGTACCGCCAGCCGCTGATCTTTCTTCAGAAGCTCCAGCGCCGTCTGCTCGATTATCGGTTGCATGGTCAGGAAATCCCCCTCGATCTCATTTCGTACCGCCACCACTTCCGGAGCCATATAGGAAAATTTCAGGTTGGCAAAATTGGCGACAAAGTTGAACACCCACCAGGCCGACTCCCACGAAAATTTACTCAGCTCTCCGACCGTGTACGACTTCGGAATGGCGCTGATGGAGCAATATAGCGGAAAATAGCAGGTCATATATGTATCATCCAGACCATACCAGTATACCCCGCCGACCGCATCGGGCAGCCAGTCGCGCGACTGCGACACGAATGAAAACGCCGTTTGCTGAGTCGATATCGGCCTTTCCCAGGCATAATCAACACTGTCGACCGTCCAATCTATCGGCCGACATCGTAAAGGACTTCCGAATGGTCCCGCATCGACCCCCTTAGTCATATCGTAATCGGTACCCTCATAATGATCGCGCATCAGGGCGAAGACGTCGGCCAGCGATATTTTCTTGTCCGGCTTTATCCAGAGCGGATATGGCTTGGCCCCTTCCACCGCTCTATGATAGTCCGGCGAAAAATTCTGCGATGGCGCCGCCCGCCTGAAAATGCTCCATACTCTCGTGTCCGCATACCGCTGATTTTTGGGCGTCGCCGGGCAATAAGCCTCGCAGAACCGGAAAGGCTGACCTGATTTCGGATCGTAGTACCCTTTCTTGATCGCGAATGATATTACATCCTTTGAATACAGGCAATTCTGCGGGTCATTCAGCGGAAACTCGCCGATCCTGGATTTATTGGCATGGCACGAGATATATCCGTCCGGGATTCTCTGCGCCACCCAGACCGCTTTTCCGCTGCCGGAGTCGGCGCCTATCATCTCCATTATCCAGGCTTCCTTGGTGTCCGCGATCGAGAAAGATTCGCCGGTCGAGTTATATCCGTATTTATCAACGAGATCAGTCATCACTTGGATCGCCTCTCTCGCGGTTTTCGCCCGCTCGAGCGCCAGCTGGATCATATCCCAGTATTCGAGCAAGCCCTCGGGATTCTGAAGCTCCTCGCGCCCATCGAACGTGGTTTCGCTGATCGCCAGCTGATATTCGTTCATCATGCCAACAACCGCGTAGCTGTGCGGGACTTGTGCCACTTTCCCGCGAAGCTTTCCGTGCCAGTCCTTGACCTCGATCGAGTCGCTCGGCTTATGATCGGCCGCCGGGGAGTACCCAAGGTGCGGATGGAATTCGCCGTCGCAGGTATATGTTATCATGACGCCGCCGTCCGCCGACGCCCCTTTGGTCACCAGCAGATTAGTGCAGGCGTCTGACGGGGGGACAAATGACATGAGTAACACGAAAAACAGACAAGTGATAACTGGACAGAGCTTTCGCATAAATTCGCCTTTCTAAGGATTCATTGTTCTAAGATGAATAAAATATATTGTCACTCGGCGAGCAATCGAAATCCCTTAATGATGTGGTCTCCAAGAAACACGAATTAGGTGAAAAGGCAAAAAAAAGACTTGCGATTTGGCAATAGCACAGTTTATTTTGCCTAAGATTTTACAGGAATTGAACTTATGTGCGCAATATCGCTGAGGAAAGCTATTTTGTCTATTTTTTATGGTTTTGGATTGCCTCTTTCCGGAGATCTAAATGTCAGATAATTTTGACAATTTAGATTCGGAAAAGACTCAAGATGATGGTTCCGGCGACCCCCTCGGAATTATTGGGTGGGTGATCGGAAGCAAATATAAGATTCGCGCTTATATAGGCGGAGGCGGTTTTGGCGAAGTGTATGAGGGATTCAATGTCAATCTTCCGGACCAACGGCTAGTCATAAAATTTTTCAAAAGAGTGCAGTCCCGCGACAAGTTTGTCAAAGAGGCCAAAATTCTCTGCCTTCTTGACCATGTGAATATATTGCGGATAATCGACTTCCTCCCGGAAGAAGGGGCGTTAATTGTGCCTTTTATAGACGGGATCGACGGCGCAGGGATGCTAAAAAGGTCCGGCCCGCTTAAAGAGGAGCTCTATCTCAAAGTCGCCCGCACCATGACAGACGCCCTGGCGTACGCTCACGAGCACAAAATTGCTCATCGCGATATCAAGCCGGGCAATATTCTCATCGACAAGAATGAAAATACATATTTAATTGATTTCGGAATTGCAAAAGAGATAAAGGATTCCGCCACCAAGACAGCGTATGTCGCGCTAACGCCTATGTTTGCAGCCCCCGAGAGGCAGGGGGGAGAGCAGGATTACAATCCATTCATCAGCGACATTTATGAAATGGGCGTGACCCTATTTAATTTTGCAACTAATGAGATGCCTTATCGCATGCCCAGCAATCCGAATATTCAGGAATGGGGTGGGCCGAGCATCAAAGGTTTATCTCCTCAGCTGCGGCGAATTCTCAAAAAAGCCACACACCCTGATCCGGGAGAACGGTATCAGTCAGCGGCCCTTCTTGCGGCAGAATTGAAAAAATTAGAGCACGTCTATGTGCATAAAAGCAAGAGCCGAGTGTTTGCGATCGCGGCGATAATTATTGTTATTCTGGGGGCGGCGTTCGTCGCAAAAAAAATGGCCTCGGGTCCCTCGCAGGAGAACACCTCGCCGGGCGTCTCCGTAATCCGTCGTGGTCAGGATCAGGGGCAGGCTAAACAGCGAGTCGAAGATACGGTTAAGGCGATAGTGCAGAATCCTGACCAGCCGCGCGCCGACACGACGAGTGTGGAAACACAACCCGTCGATATTGCAAAAAAGGATACTGTCAGCGCCGAGTCGAAAGTTCCTGAGTCGACATTACCGGCGGCGCTGGTACATGTAGTGCCTCAGTATAATGTATCTTTATTCATCGACGGAAAGGAAAAGAGCCCGGACAAAAGATTCGAACTTCAGCCGGGTATACATGAGGTTAAAATAATTCATCCCGATTATCCAATTCTGATCGATTCGGTGGACATTTCGGTGGATAGAAATATGGAATACAATTTGGCCTCGCGATACGCCGGGGCCGCCTCGATTAATTTCCGCATCGGCATAATTCCCCCCGATCTGGCGATATCGACACTTGGTGTCTCTTTTAACGGCAAAAAACGGCGTTACAAAAACGACGAACTGCCGATTCTCGACCTGAAAATACTTTCGGGAAAATGGCAGCTAAGATTTGATATAACTTCGCCGGGTGGCGCCGGCGGCAGGATTGATTCGATTACAACCTTTCCCTATGGCGGCGGGCCTCACATTAAATTGAATGGGAACGCCGGACTTGTTGATTTTGGAGCTTCGGAGTGGCAGGGGATGGAAAATATCGATATGGTAATATTCTGGACAAATAAATAATTTGATATAGAGGAGGTCAAATGCGAAAACGTAATCGCATTCCCAATGGCCGGATTGGAAGGTTTCGTTGGGTTGCATTGATATTGATGGTCTGCTATACTCAGGCTTTCTTGCTGCCTAATCTCGTTCTGGCACAGGCTCCGTGCGCCTACGACAAGAAAGCGCCGTCGGTGGAAAATGCCCGAAGGAATTTCAAGGGCCTGAATTATAAGTGCGCTGAGCAGGAGCTGAGCGATTTTCTCAAGCAGGATAAACTGACCCTTGAAGACAAATCCGATGCCCATATACTGCTGGCGACCGTTTACTACGCCATGCTCAAGGACGATACCGAAAAGCGTGATCGGGTAATGGAGCAGTTTAAGGAAGCTTTTAAGGCTTATCGTGAATGGCGTGGAGAGCTCGATATAAAAGCCCCCGAATTCACAGAACTGATGGATCAGGCCAGAGCCGATGTGGACAAAGAAACTGCGCAGAAGCAGGCCGCGCAACAGCAGGCGTTGGATAGTACCAAACAGAGCGCTGCTGAAGCCAAAGTCGGCGGTAAACCCTGGTATACCAAATGGTGGGCAATCGGTCTGGGCGTTGGTCTTGTAGCGGGAGTCGTAGTCGCAGTCTCGGGTGGCGGCAGTGGGGGAGGCCAACCCGCGGTTGATACCCTGCCGACTTTTCCACCACCTCCTACCAAATAGGCGAGGCTATAGGGAAGACCAACAATGGCCGGTGAGAGATTTATAAATTATTTCCAAAAACGCAAGGTCGCGAAATTTTGCAGTTATCTGAATAGAAAGGAACAGGGAATGTATAGGAAAATATTTTTGTTAATGATCGTTTCGACATTCTTGTTTGTCGCCGGAAATTCTGCTTTCGCTCAGGCGCCGGGAAGCATGGCCTATCAGGGAAGATTAGTAAACACGACCGGCGATCCGATTACGGCAGCCAGCACGGTTATCTTTTCGATTTATGTCGACGCGAGCGGTGGCACTGCACTTTGGGCCGAAACACTATCCGTCCAGCCCAATGATCAGGGTATTTTTACGGTCGAGCTGGGCGCGACCCATGCTCTCACAGGAACCGTATTTGATGGTGTCAAACGCTGGCTCGGAATTAAAGTTGGAGCCGACGCTGAGATGATTCCGCGGCAGTTTCTGACTTCCGCGCCGTATGCGATAAGCGCGACAAATATCGGCGACAGCGCCGTTACGACCGGAAAAATAAAGGATTCGGTTATAACGCAATCAAAATTTGCGGCCGGCGTTTCCCTGCCACCCATCAGGCGCGGCGGGCGGCAGTCTTTCCGGCACATATCCCGATCCGGGAATCGCGGCGGGTGCGGTCGGGACGGCACAACTGGCTGACAACGCGGTCACTAACGCCAAAATAGGAAATAATGCAGTTACCGGTCCCAATATCTCGGCCGGCGCGGTGAGCACGACGAAGCTTGCTGATAATTCGGTGAATTCGGCGAAAATTATTGACAATAGTATCACAACCTCAGATATACTTGGTGAAGCCGGATTAGTATACTATTCGGCTCCTCCGGCGAACACTTTTGCGTGGATTTGGTGGCACTTCGCCGAGGGTCCTCGACTCAGTTTCTATAACGGTGCCTGCGGCAGGCTATGTGGTTGTCTGGGCTCAAACGACTTTACTCGTGAATCACATAAGTGGAACCGAGGACCATATATATTTTCAGGTGTCGGATTCAAGAGCAACGATTAATTATCTCAAGTATGGAGTATCATGGGTGATCATTCCGTCGGCCTTGCCGAATGGAGGACAATATGCCCAGCCGGTTGACTGCCACAGGACATTTGTCGTAAATGCTGCAGGGACCTATAAATATTATTTTAATGCAAATGTATATTCGGGCTATGATGCAAACGATGTGATTTTTGATTTGCAGTTCACGGCGATGTATTTTCCCACAGCATATGGAACTGTCTCGCTGCCGATTGCGCCGTCTGAGAGCAATACACAACCTGCGGGACAAAAGTGATGCGCAAGGGTATTCCCGGGGAAGCAGTTCGGGTTACCTCTACGACTCTTATCACTATGATGGTAGTTCGAAAGGACGGATAAATGAAAATAGTTATTAAAATAATAATATTTATGAGTTGCCTGCTGTTTCCATCCCTCGGTGCAATGGGACAATCAGCAAGCGAGAATTATAAATTGCCCGCGGGTGGTCCCGCCTTCGGCGGAGGAACTTCTTCCAGTTCGTCCGCTTCCATCACCGGATATGTTGCACCGTCGGCCGCGGGAATTTCCGGTTCGTCTTCATACAATCTTGCGGGAGGAATCATCGCCGCGATTTTTAAGGGGACGCTGACACTCAACAACCCTCCCGTCGCTTCCTGCCCGGGAGATACAACTATTAAACAGTGTGCGCTTGGCGAAATTTGTCTAGCCGGTTTCTCCTGTAGTGACCCCGACAATAATCTCGATTCATGCCTTGTGTCAACAGGAACTCACCATGGTGATACCATTTGCTTCACGCCGACCGACACCGGCCTTTACGCAATTTCATTGATTGCTAAAGATAAGTTGGGATTGGCTGATACCTGCACGACCAGGGTGAGAGTTTCGCTTAATACGCCTCCTACGGCCACTTGCCCGCATGATACGACTATATTTGTTTGTAATTTGATTTCTCTCTGCCTTCCCGGTTTCAATGGCTCCGACGTTGACGGAAATATTTCGTCAAAAGAGGTCGCGGGCGCGACTATGAAGGGTGATACCGTCTGTTTTATACCGGTTTATGGGGAGAATACTTTGAGTTTTATCGTGACCGATTCCTGCGGCTCGGCGGATACCTGCAATACGAAAGTTTCCATAAATCTGAACCGATCGCCTTTCGCCAAATCGCCGGGTGATACGTCGATAGTCGTTTGGAGTCTTGCCGATACAATATGTTTGCCAGGTTTTGAAGGGAGCGACCCTGATGGCAATGTCGCGTCGGTACAAGTAAGAAGCGGAGTTCTCAAAGGAAACACTCTATGCTTTCAACCTACAGCGGGGATCAATTCCTTGTGGCTCAAGGTGACTGATTCGTGCGGCTTAAGCGATACAGCTGTAACGAAAGTGACGGTCTCTCCTGCCTATAGTCACGATCCTTTAGACACGGTCTCGGCCGATGGTGAGACGGTGAAAATCGTTTATGGCGGCGGTACGGTTGAGGGTACATTTTACTATCAACTGGGCGGCCAGGCCGCCTATAGTTCGGCGTCGATGATACAGGGGTTGGCAGATACTCTAATTTATCCGATATCGTCCAATCTCCTGACAGCACGGGGTCTATATTATTATTTTACTATTATCAAGAACGCCCGGACGATTAATATCGGTAGCGCCGGAAGCCCATATCTGTTTGTGTCTCAGCTGACCAATAGTCAGGCGCAAAGACCAGCGGCCATGCCGGAGAAGAGTTATCGAATTGTCAGTGTGCCTGTCTCCATAATCGGCTCCAAGGGTGTACAGAATGTTTTTGGCGATGATCTCGGCGCTTACGATAAAAAGCAATGGCGGCTTGCCAGCTATAATAACAACACCAATACTTATGTGGAATACCCGAACTCGGCGGATGTCAGGCCGGGGCAGGGGTACTGGTTGATTGCCCGGGGTGGAAAACGATATGGCGCGGCAGGATATTCCTTACTTCCTAATCGGATCATCACCGGCGCGGCATATTATGAAATATCGCTTGATTCAGGATGGAATCAGTTAGGGAATCCCCTCCCGTTCGATATTGACTGGGCGACAGTCCAAATTGACGATAACGGTACGGTCGTCACCGGCCATCCCGCTGACCTTCTGGATGATGCCGCTTACTGGTACTCCGGCACGGCCTATTCATCGGCGACCAATCTGCCCGCCTGGGACGGATTCTTCGTCAATGTAAAGAAAAGGGGACTGAAAGCCTTGTTCCCATTTCAGGAGAGCACCAGGAGTGCCGGCCGTCAGGGCCCATTGGCAACCTACAGCAAACCTCAGGCGGAAGATGGGTCAATAAATGAAAAACCTCTTCAGTGGTATGTGGAGTTTGCGCTGGAGGGGAATGGTTTCAGGGATGATATGAATTTCGCAGGAGTTTGCTCGGATGCTCGTGATGGTATCGACGATTACGATTTTGGCGAACCTCCCCCGGCACCAGACGGAGCCTATCTCGCATTTGTACAGTCACCCGATAATTCTGGGCGATATCGTGCCGACATCCGACCGGTTTCGAATAACGGGATAAAGTGGAACATGATGATGGGGGAGATGCCCGGAAGAAATCTGAAATTAGCTAATGTCGCAAGTTCCCATCGGGTTTCGACGCCTGGCTTGTACTCGATGATGGCTCGGAAATCAAGGTTGCAGAGGATACAAATATCTATATCCCTGACGGAATCCGCTCGGCACGATTCCTAGTCGGAGGTACAAGGTTCATGAAGAGTGAAGGTATCAAGGCTATCCCGTCGGAATATTCGCTCTCGCAGAACTATCCGAATCCTTTCAATCTTTCAACCAATATCAGATTTGCTCTGCCGAACGCCGGTCGGGTCGATCTGGAAATTTTCAATATACTGGGTCAGAAAATCAAGTCTGTGATTTCAGATGAGTTGCCTGCGGGCTACCATCAGGCGATCTGGGACGGATGCGACGACACTGGGAAGCCGGTGGCGAGCGGAGTCTATTTCACCAGATTAACATCGGGGCATATCTGGGCTATCGCAAAATGATGCTATTGAAATAGCATTTTTCCATAATAGATTATAGGGTCGATTCTGCCGAATCGGCCCTATTTTTTTCTGCGAAAGTAGTTTACCGGGCCGAGCAGACCCTCTCAATTATCTTGCATAAAAAAGGCGTGGCGTTATATTTTAGGTAGTATTGTCTATAATTGGATAATCATAGCGAGGGACAAAAATGGCCATAATCAATGCGACCTTCGTGAGGGGAATCCTCTCAATTATTTTCATTCTGATATGGATCTTTGCACAGTCTGATGTCATAAGGGCAGGAGAAGGTTCCAGAGGTACCAGACACAGTCTTTAAGGCGATCGATATGACTGATATTCAGCTGACAGCGTTCAAGAGCGGACCTGCAACTGAGACGGGACCTATTTCTCAATCCAAGGGTGTGGAGCCAAGCCCATTTATTCTGTGGCATAATACTTTAACCAGTGAATATGGGATCCGAATTATGACATTGGAAGGTCAGACTGGGGCTCGCAAAGGAAATCGCCTGCAGATGACCCTTCCGGCTATAGGCACGCCGGTTGATGTTGCTTGGACACGGTATTTTGTCTATCCCAATGTTAGGGGCATTGAGCCAAGTCCATGGATTGTTTTTAATAATTACAGACTCTATACTTTTCCGATTAGCCATACTATTGATGGAACACCAGTCGCAGGAACTCCAGTTACCATCACGCCGTCAGTCAATCCATTAGTCTATGGTTATGCCGTCTGCGCCGCTGAACTTCCCGGGACGGAATTCACGGATGGCAAGGATCGACTCTTCATAGGCACTG
>CAWEZN010000012.1:0-55402 GCA_963813655.1 uncultured candidate division Zixibacteria bacterium
CGTAAGTCTTTGCTAATGGAACTAATCATTGTCCTGTGTCTTGGTTTTATCTCGACAACCTGGGCCTTCGATTTCACGCAGGTCGAAAAGAAGGTTGTTGAATATAATCTCGATAATGGGCTTAAATATCCTTGCCCCGACATGATGCCCCGGTCGTTTCTTTTGCGACCATCGCCAATGCTGGCGGCGACCATCCCAAAGGTGCCAACGGTATTGCCCATATGTTTGAGCATATGGCTTTCAAAGGGACTAAGGAAATCGGCACCAGTGATTTCAAGAAGGAATCAAAATGGATGACCGACGAGGATAAAATTTATGGCATGATCAGAGCCGAAAAAGAAAAAGGCCTTCGCGCCGACTCAGCGACTCTGGCAGGTCTCGATAAACAGCTCCAGTCCGCCAGCGATTCGGCCAGCCAGTATATCAAAGTCAACGAATTCGGGGAGATCTACAATCGCGAGGGCGGAGTAGGCCTCGACGCAGGAACCAGCTATGATTTCACTGTCTACCATGTCAGTTTCCCCGCTAATCGTCTGGAACTCTGGATGGCTGCGGAATCCGATCGATTTTAACCCGGTCCTTCGAGAATTCTATAAGGAGAAACAAGTCATCGCTGAGGAGCGCCGCATGTCCCGTGAATCTTCCACCTCAGGGAAAATTGCAGGAGGTTTTTATTGCTGATGCCTTTATCTCCCATCCATACCACAATACCCTTATTGGTCCAATGTCCGACATTCAGAACTTCGACCGCGAAACGGCGCTGGCTTTCTTCAAGAAATACTATGTCCCAAGCAACATGATTATCGCCATCGTCGGTGATGTCAATCCCGAGAGGTTCATGTACTCGCCAAAAAATATTTCGGCCGTCTCCCTGCGGCTCCCAAGCCCGAGCCTATTATGACTGTGGAACCTCCTCAAAATGCGGAAAAAAGAATTATTCTGAAAGACAAAGCTCAGCCGCTCTATCTCTGCGGTTTCCATATTCCCGAAGAAAATCACCCTGACAAACCCGCTCTCGACGCGCTGGCCGATTATCTTGGCCAGGGACGGACTTCCCTGCTTTACAAAAGCCTCGTGAAGGATAAACAGATTGCCGTTCAGACTATGGCCTTTGCCGGATTTCCCGTAAGATACCCCTCACTCTTCGGCATCGTGGCTGTTCCGTCAAAAGATCATTCCAATGCCGAAAACGAAGCGGAAATCATAAAGCAGATCGAAATAGTCAAAACTGAACTAATACCCGACGCCGATGTCCAAAAAATCAAGGCCAGAGCCAAGGCGAATCTTATTAACAGCCTGACCTCCAACGAGGGGCTTGCCTTTCAGCTTGCCATCGCCTCAGTCGTTACCGGCGACTGGCACAGGGTATTTCATGACATGGAAAGAATCGACGCGGTCACCGCTGACGATATCAAGAGAGTGGCAAATAAATACCTGAATCTCGACGGCCGCACTGTTGCCATGCTCGAATCAATTGATAAGTGAATGGAGAGGGTATAGAAATGAATAGGAAAAATATATCTCGCGCGACGCTTCTCTTTTGCCTGATTGTTTTCCCCGCGCTCGTTTTTTCGGCAGGGTCACAATCGACAAACTCAAATTTCCTCCCTTGAATACGCAGGAAATGCCCAGATTTGACAAAGTCGTTTTAGATAACGGCATGACTCTTTATGTCATGGAAGATCACGAATTGCCGATCGTGAATGCTGTCGCCAGGTTGGGCGCGGGCGATTACTTATCACCCGAGGATAAGGTTGGACTTGCCAGTGTTGCCGGAAAGGTAATGCGGACCGGCGGAACTGATAAAATGAAGGGAGACGATATTGACGCCGCCCTCGAAGCCATTGGAGCTTCCATCGAGGTAAGCATCGGAAGCACGAGTGGTTCTGCCAAAATGAATATCCTCTCGGATGATGTTGACACCGGACTTGGTCTTCTGGCCGATATCCTTCGCAATCCGGTCAGTTTTTGATCAGGACAAAATCGATCTCGAGAAAACCTCCCAGCGCTCCGAAATCTCACGCCGCAACGATGAAGCGATGAGTATCTGCGTTCGCGAATACCGAAAAATCATCTACGGCCCCAAATCCCCCTACGCCCGCTATGCCGAATACGCGACCATTGATAAGATAACTCGGGATGATCTCATCGATTTTCATAAAAATATATCACTCCCGAGAATGTCATGCTCGCGGTCTGGGGTGATATCAACAAGGACGAAATGGTCGGCAAAATCAAAAAGCTTTTCAGTGATTGGCCGAAAGGTTCCGGCAGAGTCTCCAAATTACCTGATGTCTCTTATGAATTCAAACCTGGCGTCCATTATATCCAGAAAGATAATATTAACCAGACTAAAATCATGATCGGCCATATAGGTGGTTTACTCGGCGATCCGGATTATTTTGCCATGGTCGTGATGAATAATATTCTCGGCGGTGTTTTCGGCAGCCGACTCTTCAACGAGGTACGGAGCCGCCAGGGGCTGGCCTACGCTGTTGGTGGCAGCTATAATTCGAATATCGCCTTTCCGGGAATATACTACAATTACTGTTTCACCAAATCTGAAACGACCGTCAAGGCAATAAAGAGCATCATTGAAGAAACAAAAAAAATGCAGACTGTGCCGCCTACTCCTGATGAAATGAGAATGGGTAAGGATGGATATCTTAATTCCTTCGTTTTCAATTTTGAAGACAAAGGAGATATTATCAACCGGATGATGGAATACGATTACTTCGGCTTCCCTCAGGATTTTCTATACAAGGTCAAGGATAATATCGAAAAAGTAACGGCTCAGGATGTATCCGCTGTCGCACAGAAGCGCCTGCACCCCGATGCTCTTCAGATCGTAGTCGTCGGTAAGGGTGCGGATTTTGACGCCCCTCTCTCGACCTTGGGGAATGTCGATACCATCGACGTGACAATTCCCAGCGGCGAGGCCAAAGCCGAGGCGTCTGCCTCACCCGAGGCCGCCGCAAAGGGTCTGGAATTGCTGAAACTCGCCGCGACAGCAATCGGTGGAAAAGAGAAATTATCAGCCGTTAACTCCGTGCAGAGTAAAGGCTCCTTGTCTATCGTCACTCCGGGCGGTGAATTTGCCATTCAGGCGACGACCACCTTCGTTCTTCCCGATAAGAGCAAGGACATCGTTGTGACCCCTATGGGCGAGATGATCAGTGTTGCCACTGGGGATAACGGTTGGGCCAAGCAGGGCAACAACCTGGTTCCTGCCACTCCAGAGCAATTGAAAGAATCAAGAAAAGAATACTTCAGGAATACGATTCTTACCCTGAAATCCGCCGACAGCCCGAATTACACGGCAAGTTATTTAAATACCGATCAACTCGATGGCAAACCGGTCAATATTATTCAGCTGGTTTCAAATGATGGCGATGCCTCATATAAAATGGCAATCGACCCCCAGACGAATATGCCGGCCGGAAAATATTATTTCGGGCAGACTATGACCGGACCTGCCAACCTCGTCGAAATATATTCCGATTATCGCGATGTTAATGGAATAAAGATACCGTTCAAGATAAGATATGAATCCGACGGAAAAAAGGTAATGGAGCTTGTCCTATCTGAATGCGTCATAAATCCCCAGATTCCCGATGGCTTCTTTGATATGCCGAAATGAACGATGTCTTTGCATAATTTGCCGGCCGAGGGTTAAGCCTTCAGCCGGTCTTTTTTTCGCGATTATTTACTTGACAAACCCATTGTTTCTTGTTATACTGATGTCATGAGAAAGGAATTACAATGGTACTAAACAATGGAATCTTCACTAATGAAGAAAAAGCGCGTAAATATTTGGAATCTATTCGCTGGCCAGATGGTTCTATGTGTCCTCATTGCGGCTCTATCGGAAACCACTATAAACTGAATGGAGAAGCTCACAGGGAAGGATCTTACAAATGTGCCGATTGCCGCAAACAATTCTCTGTTACTGTTGGTACTCTGTTTGAGAGAAGCCATGTCCCCCTCCATAAATGGCTCATGGCGGTTCATCTTCTCTGTGCCTCAAAGAAGGGACACTCCAGTCACCAGATTCATCGTATGATCGGAGTGACTTATAAAACCGCTTGGTTTATGACTCACAGAATCAGGGAAGCAATGAAAGACCCTGTTTTCACTTCACAACTTGGCGGTGGTGGCAAGATTGTTGAAGCTGATGAAACCTTTTGGGGTAATACTCGAGAAAAAATTTTGGTAAAAGAGGGTTTCAGCATAAAGAGAAAATTTTCTCTTTAGTGGAACGTGGCGGAAAAGTAAGAAGCTTTCATGTTAAATCAATTGGAGCTAAAACTCTTAAGCCAATATTGAAACAGCAAATTGCACAGGATAGCCATATTATGACTGATGATATGGCAACCTACAAATTGGTTGGCAAGGAATTCTTATCTCATGAATCGGTCAGGCATAGTCGGAGGAAATATGTACGCGGACAGATTCACACTAACACTATCGAAAATTATTTTTCAATTTTGAAACGTGGACTGACCGGAATTTATCAGCATGTTGGGAAACAGCATCTTCGCCGCTATGTAGGAGAATTTGACTTTCGTTATAATAATCGCCATATTTCTGATGAGGAACGAACCGCTATGGCTTTGCAGGGAATTACCGGAAAGCGGTTGTTGTATACGAGAACTGATTAAAGAGAAATTTGAACATGAGAAAGCCCAAGAAGGCGAAGAAACCAAAAGGTAAAAAGGAAAATAAATCCGCAAAAAGTCTGGATGAGATCGTCGGGGCAGTATTGAAAATACCCCGAAAGAAAAAGAATCAGAATCGAAAATAAATTTAAGACTTTAGAGAATGATTTATAATTACGTTCTGATTTAGCTTTAGCCAATTACGGATAAGTCCTGCGGTCGCCATGCCCCAGCTAAGTGCGACTTATTCTGCGCTTCAACAAACGAATGGAAGGCCGCAACTGAGTTACGGAGGAATACTGGTAATCTTTTTGAAGCCTATAAAATTCATAGGCTATCTGATCAGCAACCTGAAGAGGTATAAAATCCTTCTTATTCCCCCTTGCAATTGTTATGCGAGGATTTATATTATTTTTCCTTCGATTCTCTGCAATATCATCGAGAAGGTTCATCATTGGTGTGGTAAATTTGCGACCCCAATCGAAGACAAATCCAATTGATTGGACGGTTTCCTGTTTCTTTTCTAATCGTCTCAACAAAGTGAATATAGTTCCTTCGCAACAGAATTGATAAGCATCTCTTTTCACTTTTGGGAACTCCGCCTTAATTTCTTGAAAAATATGGTTATCAACGGCGATTCCAAAGAGTTTAAGATGTTCATTGACGATAACCCCATTCAGTTTATCCAAAAGACGGTCCCTTCGATCCTCATTCCACCCCTCTTTTTTCTTAAACTCACCTTGAAAATTAGCAAGATCGGCGGCATGAAAAATATCAACGCCAAATTTCTTGAGAACACTATTCCACTGAGATTCAATAGATTGCCACCTCATGCACTTGGCGTAGGCACCCGCGACAGTGGTGATAGGTGTATTCTTATCATCTTCACGACCACTCTCATCCATGTAAATTTCAAAGGAAATCACGTAGTCGATATTCCTAAAAATAGATATTAAACTATGCCACATAATTTACTTTATTCCTCTTGGTTTGTCAAGTATACAATTGCCCTTTTTTTGGGCAAATTGCTATACTACATAGGCCTGCCGCTCTTGAAAAATTAATAAAAATGATGTTTTGCCTATTGCAATTCTTTGGGCAATTAGGTAGATTCCCACGTCATATGTATGCAAAATATTAATTATTAATGAGGGATATATGAAGTCCTTGAGATTGAAGTCTTCTTTTGTTTTGACAACTGCAATCCTCACAATTTTCATCTTTTGCGGCCACGCCTTCGGCCGCGGTCGGTTTGATTCGGATGATACTAAGCTAAAACCCCATAAGCAGGCTTCCCTTACACCGGGCGTTATGGGCGCCGTTCATAGCGTCGGCAAGATGGGCCTTGCGGTCACCAATCAGGGGAATTTCGGAACCGGCTTCATTGGCAGCTTCCCCGACCCTCTGACCGGCTTGCCTGCTCCTTCGTGTCAATATCCCTACCCGGGCCCCTTGGAATACCTATTTTCCGGCGCCTTTTGGATTGGTTCGGTCGTCGGACGCGATACCCTCGTTTCGGTTGGGGCCGACGGCTGGCAGTATACGCGCGAAATGTGGCCTGATCCTCCCTCGGGTATCGATAATTCGCCAATTGGCGGATTTGAATATCATACCATTAATAACGCCAATGACGACAAAGCCATTTCCGAGCAGGATTGGATCTGTATTTATACCGATACGCTCACAGATCCTGCTTTTGTTCAGAGCGACGGCGTCGATGGTCGCCCCCATATACCGCTTGGTATTGAAGTAACCCAGCGAAGTTTCGCCTGGAGTTACGATTACGCGGAAGACTTTGTTCTATTCGATTATTCTATAAAAAATATTAACCCCAGGAGGACCTTAACCAAGGTTTATATGGGCATATACGTTGATGGCGATGTCGGCACAACCGGAAATTCTGAGAGATCAGCCGATGATATTTGCGGCTTTAAATGGTCCATTCCATCGCCTCTCTCACTGCCGGGGTGCGATTTTGTTGATACTATCAGAGTGGCTTGGATCGCTGATAATGACGGCAGAGACAAGCTGACCGATCCCTGCCCATTTTCTGAGAATGGCTCGCCGACATCCGTTACCGGAACCCGGGTAGTCCGGACCCCATCAGACTCATTGAAATACTCTTTCAACTGGTGGATTTCCAACGGAACCCCATCGCTCGATTTCGGTCCCCGGAAAGTCGGTACCGTAGACGATCCGTTCCGCGATTTTGGCGGTTATCTCGGCACCCCCGAGGGCGATAGAAATAAATATTACATAATGCGACATGAAGAATTCGATTATGATCAGCTATTTTCTGCAGTGGATCACACTGCCGAAGGCTGGCTTGCCCAAAGGCCGGGAGCGCTCCGGATCTATTCGCCGACAGGTTTCGACACCCGTTATTTGCTTTCCTTCGGCCCATTCGACATCGACCCCGGCGAGGTTCTGCCTATCAGCTTTGCTTATGTCGCTGGCCAGGATCTCCACACCAACTGCGAAGCTTTTGACAAGATCTTTAATCCTAGCTATCCTGATGCTTACTATAATCAACTCAGCTTCGAGGATCTCGGGAAAAATGCGATGTGGGCATCTTGGATTTATGACAATCCCGGTGTGGATACCGATGGCGATGGATTCAGAGGAAAATATCGCATTTGTGTCTATGATTCCATTCCTGACACAGTGAATGGCGGGTGGACTTATTTGGCGGATACTTCTTATTACGAGGGTGATGGCGTGCCTGATTTTGTTGGAGCCCAGCCCCCTCCTCCGCCGGTACAACGTATTTTCCCCCGCGTGACCCCAAACAACGAAGGAGAATTGCGCGTCAGGTTTAATGGATTTCGCTCCGAAACCACCCCCGATGTATTCAGTCATCTTAAGGATTTCGAGGGATATCGCGTTTATCAATCCCTTTCCAAGGAGCAGTCCCAATACGTTCTCGTCACCTCCTTCGATAAGGAAGACTATAACAGATACGTCTGGAATAGGAGCCGCGGCTTCTATGAATTGAAAGATCCCCCCTTTACTATCGATTCACTTCACAAAATCTACGGCCCAACTTTTAATCCGCTCGATTTTACCCGCGATAATCCTTTCTATCGGGGAGATACCGCCTTCTATTTCACCCGTCAGGATTGGAACAAATCCGACCTCAGTGACACTAATTTTATTCATAAAGTATATCCCGATCAAAAACCCCCGACTACCATGGTTATTGATTCGGCCAAGAAATACTATCCTGATGAACTGGTTGACGATTCCTTGTTCAAATACTATGAATACGAATATACCCTCAGGCATCTCTTGCCCTCGCAACAGTATTTTGTCTCCGTGACTGCTTTTGATTTTGGATCACCCAAGGGCGGACTCTCCTCCATGGAAAGCAGGCCGTCCGCTAATGTGATAGGTGAATATGCCCAGAATCAATCCAATCTGGTGGACTCAGCGGGATTGAAAGTCATCGTGTATCCTAATCCTTATAGGATTGACGGAAAATATCGGAGCGAATCGGGCGGCGGTTTCGAGGGACGAGGTCAGGGGACTTATCCCCCTGATCGGGTCCGCCGGGTACATTTTATGAACCTGCCTCACAAATGTACCATTAGGATATTTACGATTGACGGCGATCTGGTTCGCGAGATTAATCATGATTTTCCGCCCAATACTCCCGAAAGCATGCATGAAACCTGGGATCTTATAACTCGAAATACGCAGTCCGCGGTATCGGGAATATATTATTGGTCGGTTGAATCTGAATCCGGCAATCAGGTCGGTAAGCTCGTGCTGATCATGTAGAACAATCGAAAATTATTTCTTTGAATAGAAAGCGGCTGGATTTGAATCCGACCGCTTTTTTTTCTGCTTTGCCCCGCATTGATTGCAAAAAGATGCTAATTCTGGGAAAATTCCTTGATAATTCAGCCGCATAGGATTAAATTATCAGGCTTGAGTGTATGCTATATTATTTTGCATTAGGCAAAGCAAACGGTAGTTCGTTATGAAGTTAGACAAATAACTTTTCGGTGGGACTTATATGAAGAATTTTAATCTGTTCCGGCTGATCCTCACATTGATAATTCTTGCCGGGGTTTCCATTCCCGGTGAGGCGCTTGCATTTCCTGATCGAACAATGCCTGATCTCCCCCGTCATGCGGGCAAGCAGGCATCCAATATCCCCGCATTTAATGGCGCTATCCATGGCGTCGGCAAGATTGGAATGACTATCTCCAATCAGGGGTTTTTTGGAACGGGCTTCTTTTCTGGCGGTGTTTTCCAGGATCCGGTTACCGGCCTTCCGGGACCTTCCTGCCAGTTTCCATATCCCAGCCGCCTCGAATATCTCTATGAGGGGGCTTTATGGATAGGTGCTGTTGTCGGCAGAGACACTCTTGTTTCTGTGGGCGCCGACGGTTGGCAACAGACGAAAGAAATGATCCCTGACCCAAGCCCCGAGGGCGACATTATTTCAAGATCCATATCCTCCGGCGATCCCCTGGCAATTTCCGAACAGGATTATATCGCCAAATACACCGACACTGTGACTAATCCCTCATATGTGATAACCGACCCCATAGATGGCCGCCCCCATATACCCCTGAATCTCGAAATTACTCAAAGAAGTTTCGCCTGGAGTTACGCCTATGCCGAGGACTTCATTCTCTTTGACTTGGCCATTAAGAATATCCATCCCAGAAAGACTCTTAACAAGGTCTACATGGGCATCTATGTGGACGCTGACGTTAGAACTACCGGCAATGAACCGGCAGGCTCCACTGACGACATCTGCGGCTTCAAGACGTCTATTCCTTCCCCATTGTCACTCCCGGGATGCGATTTCGTCGATACCATCAGAATCGCCTGGATCGCAGACAATAACGGAAAAGACAAGGACGCGGAAGACATGTGTCCGTACAGCGAGGGCGGCTCCCTTACGTCGGTGACCGGAACTCGGGTCGTCCGAACACCTTCCGATTCCCTTAAATATTCCTTCAATTGGTGGATAGGAAATATGAATCCTTCCCAGGACTTTGGCCCGCGCAAAATCGGAACGGCCGACGATCCCTTCCGCGATTTTGGAGGGTTTCTCGGTACACCGGAAGGCGATAAGAACAAATATTATGTAATGCGACACGAGGAATTTGACTACGACCAGCTTTTCACCGCAATGGACCACACGGCCGATGGCTGGCTTCCGCGACCTGGGAGCGCTCCGGATTTCGCCGACGGTTTCGACACTCGTTATCTGCTTTCGTTTGGTCCTTTTGACATCGATCCCGGCGAAGTATTGCCGATCAGTTTCGCCTATGTCGCCGGAGAAAATTTCCATACCAATTGTGACGCCTGGGAAAAAATATTTAATGCCAATAATCCGCAGGCATACTATGATCAGCTTTCCTTTGAAGATTTGGGCCTGAACGCCATGTGGGCTTCATGGATTTATGACAACCCCGGCGTCGATACCGATGGAGACGGATTCAGGGGAAAATATCGGATTTGCGTCTATGATTCCACTCTCGATACTGTCAGCGGCAACTGGATTTACCTCGCCGACACCTCATACTATGAGGGCGATGGCGTGCCCGACTTTGTCGGCGCCCAACCTCCCCCGGCCCCTGTTTTGCGCGTCTTTCCCCGCATCACACCCAATAATCAAGGCGAATTGCGAATAAGATTCAATGGTTTTAAGTCAGAAATGACTCCTGACGTCTTCAGTCGGCTGCGGGACTTCGAGGGATATCGGGTCTATACTTCTCTATCGAACCGGGCTTCCGATTATGTTCTTGCCACTTC
Organism: uncultured candidate division Zixibacteria bacterium; assembly: GCA_963813655.1. Classification (GTDB taxonomy): domain Bacteria; phylum Zixibacteria; class MSB-5A5; order GN15; family PGXB01; genus CAWEZN01. The sequence goes on from CAWEZN010000012.1 coordinate 10,434, forward strand.
CTATGACAGAGAAGATTATAACAAGCATATATGGAATAGATCCCGCGGCCTTTATGAGCTCAAGAATCCGCCCTTGAGCATTGATTCCCTCCGCAAATCCTATGGAGCCGAATTTAATCCCCTTGATTATGACCGGGACAATCCCCTCTACTGGAGAGATTCCACCTTCTATTTCACACGTCAGGATTGGAATCAGTCGAACTTGCTTGATAGCAACCTTATTCATAAAGTGTATCCGAATCAGCCCTTCCCCACAACTCTGATCGTCGATTCGGCCAGGAAAAATTATCCCGACGAGCTGGTCGATGACACTCTGTTCAAATATTTCGAATATGAATATACCCTTAAGCAGCTCTTGGCGTCGCAACTGTATTATGTTAGCATTACCGCCTTTGACTTTGGCTCCCCGCAGGGAGGCCTGCCTTCCTTGGAAAGCAAAGTAAGTGCCAATGCCATAGCCGAATATACTCAGAATCAGACCTCCTTCATTGAAGCCAATGGACTCGACGTCATTGTCTATCCCAACCCCTACAGAATCGACGGCAGATATCGCAGTCAAACCGGTGGTGGCTTTGAAGGGAGGGGTCAGGAGGATTTGCCCGACGACCGAGTCCGCCGAATTCATTTTACCAACCTGCCTCATAAGTGTACCATAAGGATTTTCACGATTGATGGTGATCTTATCCGCGAAATCGACCATGATTTTCCCCCCAATACTCCGGGAAGCATGCACGACTCATGGGATCTGATTACCAGAAATACTCAGGCGGCGGTTTCGGGTATCTATTACTGGTCTGTTGAATCGCCCTTTGGAAATCAGGTGGGGAAACTGGTTCTGATTATGTAAAAGATTCGGGCATATTTGGACGTATAAACCTTGTTGGAGATGCGACCGTTATAACTGACAGCGCGCCAGGAATGAAATATATTTTGATTTTATCCGGAATATTGCTTACTGCCGTTCCGGCTAATTCTCTTAATTCGCCCAAAATCGAACCCTTGGTGCGGGAACGGCGTTTTCCTCTCAAATTTACTTCCTCAGAAGACCCATACCTCGAAATTGCCGTCCACAGCATTGGCAATGTCTGGATGACTGTTTCGAATATTGGACAATTTGGCACCGGATATCTTAGCGCCTCGATTGATCCTATCACCGGAGTGCCCGCCCCGTCATGTTTCTTCCCCGCCGGGTCCAATGTCGAATATCTTTACGTCGGTGCTTTCTGGATTGGCGCCGTCGTCGGCCGCGACACCCTTGTTTCAATCGGCGTCGACGATTTTTACAGCGTGGTGGAATTCTGGCCGGCCCCCGCGCCAGATCGGCGAAATTCAGCGACGTTCTATTCAACCGTCCAATATGTTCTATGCTGATAATGCTGTTTCTGAAGAAGACGTCATAGCAGTATATACTGATACTGTCACGAAACCATCATTTGTCTCTATCGACCCCACCGACGGCCGACCTCATATCCCGTTGAATATTGAGATTACTCAGAGAAGTTATGCCTGGAGTTATAATTACGCCGAAGATTTTATCCTTTTCGATTACTCCATCAAAAATATTGGCCGCAAGACGCTCAATCAGGTCTATATGGGAATCTATGTTGACGGTGATGTCCACCATACTTCCAAGTCGGGCGCCGATGGCTATATGGACGACCTTTGCGGTTTCTTGAGGACCTATCCGGCCGGGGTAGGGTGTGATTTCCTTGATACCGTCAACATCGCTTATATAATAGACAACGATGGCGATCCTCAGGATGCCGGCAGTTGGTCGAATACTTCCGCCCGCGGCGCGGCCGGAGTCAGGGTCGTTCGAACCCCTTCCGATTCACTTCAATACTCGTTCAATTGGTGGGCTACCGATTACGATGCCGCCTCCGATTTTGGACCCAGACGTGCCGGTACAGAGGATGACCCCTTTCGCGATATGAATGGTCTGCTCGGTACGCCTGGCGGGGATAGAAATAAATATTATGTCATGCGGCATCCCGAATTCGACTATGACCAGGTTTTCACCGCTAAAGATCATACCGCCGAGGGATGGCTGCCTCGACCTTCGTCTGCTTCGAATATGGCCGATGGTTTTGACGCCCGCTATCTCCTGTCCTTCGGACCTTTCGACATTTCACCCGGCGAAGTCCTGCCGGTAAGTTTTGCCTGGGTATGCGGAGACAACGTCCACGTGAATCCTGATGATTTCAGCCGCTATTACTCTCCCAACTATCCCGAGTTGTTTTACGGCAAGCTTGATTTTTCCGATCTGGCCGCTAATTCAAAATGGGCCTCGTGGATATATGATAATCCCAATTATGACACCGACGGAGATGGGTTCAAGGGGAAATATAGAATCTGCTGTGTCGATTCGTCCATTTCGATAGACAACACCGTCACACCCCCCGAAACCTCCTATGCCTGCCTCAAAGCCGACACCACTTATTATGAGGGTGATGGCGTCCCTGATTTTCGGGGAGCCTCTCCGCCGCCGCCACCAGACCTGAGAATAACTCCCAGTGTGGACGAATCCAATACCGGCAGACTTGCTGTCCGCTGGAACGGATATAAAAGCGAACTCACCCGGGATGTTTTCAGCAATCGCTTTGACTTCGAGGGATACAGACTCTACCAATCACTATCGCCCCGGACCTCTGATTTTGTATTGATAGCATCTTTTGACAAGGAGGATTTTAACCGGTGGATTTGGAACTATTCTTCCACGAGATGGGTTCTGCTGGAGCCGCCGTTTACACTTGATTCGCTCAGGAGAATTTATGGCGACGGTTTTCAGCCTCTGGATCACTCCATCGATAATCCGCTTCATGTCTCTGCTTCCGGAAGACCCGATTCGGCCTATTATTTCACTCGCCAGGACTGGAACGCCTCCTCTCTTGACGATACAACCCGGATACACAAACGTTTCCCCGAACAGCCCTTTCCCACCACTCTTAATCTCGATTCAACCATTCGCTATTATCCTGATGAATTGATCGATGATACTCTGTTCAAATATTTTGAATATGAATATACTATTAAGGATCTTCTGCCTTCCCAGCTATATTATATCTCCGTGACCGCTTTTGATTACGGATCACCCGGTCATGGTCTCGAGTCTATGGAATCCAAGCCGACTCTCAACATGGTTGCCGAATATCCTCAGACTTCCTCAAGTTTGGTGCAGGAAAAAAGCCTTAATGTCGTTGTCTATCCCAATCCTTATCGAATCGACGGAAATTACAGGAGCGCCGAAGGGGGCGGTTTCGAAGGACGAGGCCAGGAAAATCTTTCTGCCGATCGCGTGAGGGCAATTCATTTCGCCAATCTTCCCTCCAGATGTACTATCAGGATTTTCTCTATCGACGGCGATCTCGTCAGGGAAATGAAGCACGATTCGGCGCCCGGATCGCCCCAGAGCGCTCACGAAAAATGGGATCTGATTACCCGCAACACGCAGGCAGTCGCCTCCGGAATATATTATTATTCGGTCGAATCAGATTCTGGCAATCAAATCGGAAAAATTGTCATCATCATGTAACATCAGCATAGATAAACAAATCAAATGAAAACATTAATTAAAGCCATATTATTGCTCACCACCGTTCTATCCGTTTCAGTCTCGGCTCGCGATTTGTTCGAACCCCATAAGGTCATGCAACAGAGCAGGGCTACGGATTCCCTTCCTTACGTCACGATTGCCGTCCATAATGTCGGCAAAATGGCGATGACAATCACGAATTTCGGAGTCATCGGTCGGGGTTCCGAGGAATCCATTCCTGACCCCTTGACCGGACAAAATGCACCCTCGCTAAGCTATCCCAAGGGATTCGGACTCAATTATCTCTTTGAGGGTGCTTTATGGGTAGGCGCCGTCGTCGGGCACGATACTCTCGTTTCCACGGCTGGCGGTTCTTACTGGGATATCCGTGAATTCTGGCCAAGCTATTATGAGGACACGATCGGCGGTGATATAGAGTACCACTCCACGCTTAATGTGGATGCTCCTGAATATCAGGGGGCTGTATCCCAGCAGGATTTTATCGCCATCTATTCCGATACCCTCACTGACCCTGCTTTTGTAGATTTTGATTACTATTCCGGTCGATTTCACCGTCCGCTTAATGTGCAGATTACCCAGAAAACTTATGCCTGGGGATATGATTACGCCGAGGATTTCGTCATTTTCGATTGTGAAATTGCCAACATGGATTATAACCGGACGCTCAACGATATCTATATCGGTATCTACATGGATAATGACATCGGGCGAGACTATCGAGAGGGCGGATATGACGATATTTGCGGTTTCAGGAAAACCGTTCCTTCAAGATATATTCCCGGATTGGTCGATACGATTAATCTCGCGTGGGCCGCGGACAATAATGGCGACCCGGATCCCGTCAGCGGCGACTATATAGGGCTTTATTCCCCTACCGGTATAGTTGGAACGAGAATCCTTCGCACGCCCCTGGATTCCCTATTCTTCAATTTCAACTGGTGGCTTACTAGCTATCGACCGGAGTATGACTGGGGTCCCCGCAAAGCCGGCACGGTGAGCGACCCTTTCCGTTCATTTCATGAATACTTGGGCTCGCCCGTCAGTGATGCGGACAAATACTACATGATGAGTCACAATGAATTCGACTATGATCAGATGCGAGACCTATCGCGATCATACTGCAAGCGGCTGGCTTCCGCCCCCCGTTAATGCCGACCAAATCTCTTACGGCGATGATATAAGGTACCTGGTCTCTTTCGGTCCGTTCAACCTGCGTCCGGGCGACAAAGCCCCCTTCACATTCGCCGTCGTGGCGGGACAAAATTTCCATCCCGGTTTCAATTTCGCCGATGTCGGGCTGAACGCCCTCTGGGCCGGCTGGATCTTCGACAATCCGGGCGTTGATACCGATGGCGACGGTTTCAAGGGGAAATATCACATCTACACCAATCCCGATTTCAGCGATACGATTTACTATGCCGGCGATGGCGTTCCTGATTTCAAGGGTGCCGCGCCTCCACCCGCTCCGACCGTCAAACTTTATCCCCGATTGGATGAATCCAATCACGGGGAAATAAAGATTCGCTGGAACGGCAGGCTCTCCGAAACCATGAATGATCAGTTCAGCCAGAAAATCGATTTTGAAGGATACCGGGTTTATGTATCCTTGACCGGCAGGCCCGACGAATTCACCCTTTTGACGTCATATGATATCGAAAATTACGATCGCTGGGAATACGAAAGTATCTTCAAGACCTGGCAAATCATAAATCCGCCGTATAAAACCCAGCAGCTGAAATGGATGTACGGAGAACAATTTCGATCCTGAAAAATATTACACCATCGACCATCTCTTCGCGATCTTCAACTGGGCCAAGGAAAAATATGAAATGTTTTATTTCACCCGGCACGACTGGAACATGTCTACTTATACGGATACAAATCAAATTCACAAGATTTACCCCGACCAGCCTTATCCATCGACTCTCGACATGGACAGTGCCAGAACGTACTTCCCCGATGAACTAACCGAGGATGGCAATTTGAAATATTTCGAATACGGCTATACTCTGAAAAACCTTCTGCCGTCCCAGCAATACTATGTTGCCGTGACAGCCTTCGATCAGGGATTCCCCGGCAAGAAACTCCCCCCTCTCGAAACTCAGCCCCAGACCAGTGCCCTGAGGGAATTCGCCCTGAATTCCAGTCAGTTTTCCATGGACAAAGGACTTGATGTCGTCGTCTATCCCAATCCTTATAGAATTGACGGCCACTATCGTGATAGATTCGAAGGTTGGGAAAGACCCGATCTCTCCATCGAACGAACCCGCGCTATTCATTTTGCCAACCTTCCCAATAAATGTACGATACGTATCTTCTCCATCGATGGCGATTTGATTCGCGAGATCAAACATGATTTCCCGCCCGGTGCGGCCGGAAGCATGCACGACTCATGGGACCTGATATCGCGGAATACCATGGCCGTAACCTCGGGTATATACTATTTCTCGGTCGAATCCGAATTCGGCAATTACATCGGGAAATTTGTGATTATCAAGTAGCTATTTTCGATATATATTGAACTGCGCCGGGATATGGGCGGCCAGTTTCCTGAAACCGACCGACGCCACCAGCGTCAGAACGGCAATGGCGCTCCACATATAAATAAAATTCGGCTTTGCCCAGTCAAGTAGCAATCCCCCCACCAGCGGCCCGAACGACCACCCCGCCGCGATCGCAAATCCATAAATCCCCATGTACCGTCCTATCCTCCCTTCCGGAGCCAGATTGGCCGCGATGGACATCCCCGGCGGAGAAACCATATTTTCACCTCCCGTTATTATCACAAAAGCAATCACGAACGGGATGTACGTTGCCGACGTACCAATTATAAGATATCCTATAGTATAAAACATTGCTCCCATCGCAAGCTGACTGGTCAGCCTCGTATTTCTTAGCATCCGTGTCATCGGTAATTGCAGAAAAGTCACTATCAGACCGTTAAGCGTAAAAAGAAATCCGAGTTGTCCCTTCGTAATCCCCATGAAATCGACCGAATAAAGAGAAAATGGCGCGATCATCTGGGCAATGCAAATCTGAAGAATAAATATGAAGGCGACATGCCTGAGAATTATCTTGTCGTCTTTGATCGAAATAATATCTTTCCATCCGGCATATTTATCGTTCGATGATGACGACTTCATCCCCTTCACGAATAATGCTATAATCATTCCCGAAATAAAAGTCATCATCGCCGAAATTAGAAAAAGACTCGAGTATGAACTGGCCGCAATATACCCCCCCAGCGCCGGGCCGGCCGCCCATCCCAGGTTGTCCGCCACTCTTACCGTAGCATATCCCTCGGTTCTATCCTTGGCTGGTACCAGGTCCGCCACCGACGCATTCGCCGCCGGCTGAAAAAATGAACCAAACACGAAATTAATCAGGATCACTCCCCCGATACCGTAGAAGCTCCACTTCGCATATATGGCGTACGCGATCAATAAAAATGCCAGCGACCTGAGCAACTGCGCCACTACCATGATTCGATGCCTGCCCATCTTATCGGACAACTCCCCTCCGAACGATTGGGAAACTGCTCTAACTATCGCCGCGACTCCAAAAAAGAGCCCAATCTGGGAAAGAGTCATCTTCAATTCCGAATGAAAGTAGATCGAAATAAATGGTATGGCGAGCGCAAAGCCGACTGAAGATACAAACCAGCCGATTAGAAGAATCCAAAAGCGATGATCATGCTTTTTAATAAAGCCGAACATTTACTCTCTTTCCCCCGCCGCGCTACCCAGATATTGGGCTATATTCCTGAACCCGGAAATACTATACTTACCGAAACCATTAATCGCCATATCTTCAAGCCTTCCTGACTCTCTCAAATCCCCGAGCGTTTTGGCGAAGTCAAAACTTTCATTCTCCAGATCATACGCAAGTCCCTTTTCCAAAAGAAACTTATGATTTAAAGGCGAGAATGTCCCAATTATAGGATGCAGAATAAACATCGGTATCCCTAATCCTGCCGCCCAGTTAGTACGTTCGTGTGACGGTGCCACAAAATAATCAAAATATCGAAATAGCTTGATAGTCCACTCATGCTCCTGCTCCCGATCCCTGAACGCAATCATTGCAATATTCTTCGCCTTCATTACTTTCTCGACCATGGACATATCATCATCCGCATCGAATTTCGCGACAAATCCTTTTGAACTTAACTCCCTCTCAAGCCTTCCACCTCTCTTGCAAAATACTATCCCCTTCTGCCCTGCTCTGTCGAGCGATTCCACCGCAAGAATTATTTTCTTCACGTGCCCGGGAGGTTCTGCCCCCGATGAGTAAAATGCCCCTAAAGCCGGACTATTGCTCTTCAAACGTTTGATTCTATTATGGAAATACTCGTCCGCCTTTTCCGTCAGTTCCGATTCAATACATAATCCCGATATGATAATTCGATCCCTCGATATCCCATACCTTACCAACTCCCGTCCGGTAGCGGCTGAGGGCACAAAAACTACTTTCGCCCCATGGGTTGCCGCTTCCGGCGGGGCCGCTATTTCACCGTGCTGATAGTACACCGGAACCATATCCGCAATCATAGGTACCAAGATAGGATGAGAAACCAGCGCCGGATATCTCTTCGAAATCAAATAACGCCTGACATCGCGGGCCAGTATTCTCTCCATCAACCCAAATTTGCCGGCGTTCTTCTTCTGTCTGATAATATTATATAGATTAGATACAACGCCCCCCCTGCTCCCCAACCTATAAATTCGTTCAATAATATTCCATAGCATGCGGGAGATACTCCCCGAAATTTCATTAACATCCGCGATATTCAAGTCAATTTCATTGCCGAAATCACTCTTCAATAGCTTGCATATTCCGTCAAGATAAAACGGATGCCCCCTTCCGATATTGAGGTAGAGCAGATTCAGTCTATTTTTGTCTGGCACAGAAATCTTGGAGCTTTTCAATTCCTTTCGGGCATCAATATATGAAATTTCGACGCCCCCTGCCCGTGAAAAAGCTTGCTTGGATTTAATACCGTAGGACAGAAGCCACAATGTCCTGTTCGGGAGGGCTCCTGCTTCCAACCGTCTAGCGGTTAATAGTGCTTACCAGCCTGAATAGCGATCCACCGTCCACTACATGGATTATACGCTCATCCTTTTCGATGACAGTCCGAAAAACGTCAGGATTCAATCCCGGTGGTTCCGTCTTTATATCCTTCAGGAATTCGCCCGAAACATGTACTATTTCTTCCGCCGAATCGACCACCAGCGCCCTCTTCTGCCCCTCGTTTTCCACGATTAGAATTCGAAATCCCATTGAATTTTCAACCGGCTTTCGGAATAGAACCTTGTTGGCATAATTGATTGGCAATTCCTCGCCATGATAATTCAACCGGGCCAATGATCCGTCTTTCAGAGAAATCTCGTCTATCTTGGAAGGAATAATTATTTCCACGACATTGGATATATTTATCCCGAAATATTCACTCCCCGCCCGGAAAATCAGATACTGAAGTTGTTCGGCTTCTTTCATAATCCTACCTCAATCCTTCTTCTGAAATGAAGGAGAATTAGTTCGATTTGGCAAGCAATAATATATCGCCTGAATTCTCCTTCAATCAATCGGCACACCGCACTGAACCCTTGATATAAAAACCCGGATCGATTATCTTGAATAAAATATTTGGGAGTAGAAAGGAAAAATTATGAAAGATGCGCGAAATACCACTCTGGCCAAAAGTCTCATAGACTATTCCGTCACTCTTAAACCGGGCGAAATTCTCTATCTGGAAATCAAAGGAGTTGAAAGTCTCGATCTCGGAAAGGAAATTGTGAAACACGCCACCGAAGTCGGAGGAGTGCCATTCTGGTATTACAACGACGAATCCATCCAGCGTCAATACCTTAAATCCGCGACTGAAGAACAGCTCAAAAAACTGGCTGACTTTCATCTCGACATGATGAAAAAATCATCGGCTTATATCGGGCTGAGAGGCTCCGATAATCCCTTCGATCTTGCCGACATACCGGGCGAGCAGATGGAAAAATATCAGAAGATATTCTATAAGCCGGTCCATCTTGAACAGCGTGTCAAACGTACCAAATGGGTCGTCCTCAGATTTCCCAATAACGCTATGGCCCAACTGGCGGAGACCTCGCAGGAGAAATTTGAGGATTTCTACTATAACGTCTGTAACCTGAATTACGCCCGGATGTCCAAGGCCATGGATCCCCTTGTGAAACTGATGCAGAATACTGACCGGGTTCGCCTTACCAGCCCCGGGACCGATTTGACATTCTCCATCAAAAACATTGGAGTCATCAAATGCGATGGCACCAGGAATATCCCCGACGGTGAGGTCTATACCGCGCCGGTAAGAGAATCCGTCAATGGAACCATCAAGGTACAATACCCCTTCGTTGCATGAGGGCATTGTCTATAACGACATCACATTGACCTTCAAAAATGGCAAAATCGTCAAAGCCGAATCGTCTTCGAACCAGGATAAATTAAACAGAATTTTGGACACCGATGAAAATGCTCGATACGTCGGCGAATTCGCGATCGGCGTCAATCCCTTTGTGATGCAACCGATGAAAGACACCCTGTTCGACGAAAAAATCCGCGGCTCTATCCATTTTACGCCGGGATGCTGTTATGATGAAGCCCCCAACGGCAATGTCTCGGCTATTCATTGGGACCTGGTTCTAATCCAGCGGAAAGATTACGGCGGCGGAGAAATCTATTTCGACGATAAATTGATTCGTAAGGATGGCATATTTATCGATTCCGCTCTGGAACACGCTTTTTCGGAAGAAAATCTGAAAGGCTGAAATCTTATCTGTTCCTGAGACCGACGTGCGCGGGCGTTTCGCGCAACCGTTCCCAGAAATGCGGTTATGACGCCGACGATCCCTAAATCGCCTTTGAACGGCGGACCTTTTCGTACCCGTCCCTGATTATTCTGACCACTTCCTTCGGATCATCGGTCAATGAAAATACTTTTAGATCATCTTTTGAAAGAGTACCTGCCCGCACTGGCGCCGTGAGAAGCCAATCTATCAGTCCTCCCCAGAAATCAGTGCCGACTAGCACTACCGGAAATTCGAAAATCTTCTCTGTCTGTATCAACGTCAACATTTCGAACAGCTCATCCAGAGTCCCGAAACCCCCCGGCATGATTACAAACGCGGAAGCATATTTTACAAACATCACCTTTCGAGCGAAAAAATATCTGAAACTCAACGACAGATCCTGATATCTGTTAGGCTTCTGTTCATGAGGAATTTCTATATTCAGACCGACCGACTTTGACGCCCCTTCCTGAGCGCCTTTGTTTGACGCCTCCATGATGCCCGGCCCTCCTCCGGTGATCACGGCGAAGCCCGAATCCGAAAGCCGCTTTGCTATCTCCTGCGCCAGCGAATAGTATCTTGAATCCTCAGTAAGAGCTGACGACCCGAATATCGACACCGCCGGGTGAAGGGCCCTGAGCGTCTCGAAGCCATCCACAAATTCCGACATTATCCGAAACACCGACCAGGTATCATCATGGGTCGATCCGTTTTTCAATATCTCATCCATAAAATCGTCACATCCTCCAAAAATTATCTCCCTGCCTTGTATTAATCGTCAAATTATGGCAACAATCAACATCCCTATTTTATTTCTGTCAGCAATACTCCGGCGATTATTATTATACCCCCGAAGATCAAACTTCGGCTTATTGGCTCCGAGAGTATCAAGGCGGCCACACCTGTCGCTATTATCGGTTGGATATTCTGGATGATCGCTACCCTTGAAGCCTCCATATATTTTAATATCCAGTACCATAATACATATGCCACGACCGAAATAACTACCGCCATGTAAAGCACCGAAAACCATCCCGTCCATAAAACCGCGCTGAAATCGCGACCCAAAACCCCATAAAACCCGAATGGAAGATAAGCAAGCGAGCCGTACGTCAGTGATAGCGCCGTCGCCCGGAACGCCCCATACTTTTGGGCGAGCGGTTTCCCCATAATCGCCGCCACGGCCCAGGTAAAGGCCGCGAGCAATACCAGCAAATCACCCACCAGGTTTTGTGTCCCGAATCGAATTCTGCCGCCTGAAATAATTAAGATAGACACCCACAATGGCAATCAGGATCCCAATCGTCCTGCGGATTAGAAACTTTTCCCTGAGAATGAATATGGCTAAGACATAAATAAAGATAGGCGTGGTGGCAAAGAGAAGACTGGCATTGCTGGCGGTGGTGAGCGACTGGCCTATCAGAAACAAAAGCTGGTTTCCTGGAATGAGAATTAATCCAATTGCAACCATCTTCAGCCGGTCGGCAGGTAAAATCCTCCCCTTTTCATTTCTTATCAGCAAAACTACCGTGAAAATAAGGCTGGAGACGGCGAATCGAAAAAAGGCAAATGAGTAGGGATCAATCTGATTTAGCCCCAATTTTGATACCGGATACGCAAACGAAGAAATAAACTGATGCAAGAATATCAGCCCGAAAATTGATCGCGTGGACGGCGCCTCCGCCTTCAATCCTGAATTATGAACGCCCGGCGCGTATTCTCCGATACCAGAACCTCCCTTGTTGCCTTTTATATTATTATGCAATCGAATATATGGCTTCCTTAAAGTAATCCTTTATATAATCCGCCGTCAACCGGTATTGCTGTCCCGGTAATATATGAAGCTTTCTCTGACGCAAGGAATGCAATCAACGAAGCCAATTCCTCCGGCTTCCCGACCCGCCCCACCGGGATATTGTCAGTCCACTTTCTATAAATCGCTTCGACCGTTACCCCTTGAAGCTTGGCCAGATTCGCCGCCAATGACTTCAGTCTCTCTGTATCGGTGTACCCCGGGCAAACCGTATTAACAGTAATCCCGTACCCACCTAATTCATTCGAAATCGATTTGGCAAATCCGGTTACTCCCGCCCTCAGCGCATTGGAGATAACAAGATTCTCAAGAGGTTGCCTGACTGCGACGGATGTTATAAATATTATTCTTCCCCATTGCGATTCCATCATACCGGGAATCACCGCCCTGGCCAGATTTATTGCGGAGAATAATGTCAAATCCGCCGATTTTTTCCAGACCTCTTTGTCATGTTGCATAAATTGACCCGGAGGCGGACCGCCTGCGTTCACTATTAGAATATCCACTCTTCCCAATTGGCGCCGGACCTCTTCGACCACCTTCTCCGCGGTTCCTTCGATTGATAAGTCTCCTGCGACAATCAGCGGACGATTTCCCGTTTCCTTTGCGATTTTCTGAGCCGCCGACTCAAGATTTTCCCGCGAACGGGAATTTATCGCCACTCTCGCCCCTTCTTGCGCCAGCGCCAGCGCCGTAGCATATCCAAGCCCGGCCGAAGCTCCTGTCACAAGTGCCGCTTTATCTCTAAGGCCCAAATCCATGATTATCTTTTCACCGCTGCCAGCTCTTCAATCAGAGCCAGGGCGCTGTAGCATCCTCTTTCAAAATCATCATACGCCAGCCGTTCATTGGGCGAATGTGCATTATCATCATTCTGCGCCCATCCCAGAAGCAGTGTATCCAACCCAAGCATCTGCTTGAACATCCCCACCACCGGTATCGAACCGCCCTCTTTCATGAATACCGGCTCGATCCCAAACCCTTTCTTAATTGCTGCGCCGGCCGCCTTCAGCCACGGGCCATCTGTCGGCACGACCACACCCTTGGCCCCGCCATGAATCGTGACCTGGCAATCAACATACTTGGGACATATCTTCTTGATGTACTTCTCCAGCTTCGCACAAATATCCAAAGGCTCCTGATTGGGAACCAGCCTCATAGTTATCTTACAGGACGCCCAGGATGGTATAATTGTCTTTCCCCCCTCGCCCTGATAACCTCCCATAATCCCGTTAATATCCAGCGTCGGGCGGCTCCAGATTCGCTCCAAAATTGAATATTTCTTGTCTCCGAAAAATCCCTTCGCGCCCGTCTTCGATAGAAATTCTTCCTTCTTGAAAGGCAGTTTCTTAAACTGTTTCTTCTCCCAGACGCTGATCGGCAGGACTCCCTTATAGAATCCCGGTATAGCTACTTTCCCCTCATCGTCATGGAATCGGCTGATCATTCGAGACAAAACATTAATCGGGTTGGGAATCGCCCCGCCGAATGATCCCGAATGGAGATCGCGATTGGGGCCAATGATCTTCAACTCTACAAATGCTATCCCGCGCAGGCCGTAGGTTACTGCCGGTCGGTTTCGGCCAAATTGCGCCGTATCCGAAATAACAACCAGATCAGCCTTCAATAATTTGACATTATCCTTTATATATTTCTCCAGATTATCTGATCCTGATTCCTCTTCCCCCTCGAACATCATCTTTACATTGATTGGGAGTTCTTGCCCGGTCGCCAAATACGCCTCCATCGCCTTCAGATGCGTGAGAAGCTGCCCCTTGTCATCATTTGATCCTCTTGCAATAATATATCCATTTTCAACTATCGGGTCGAATGGTGAGGTTTTCCAAAGCTCAAGCGGTTCAGGAGGTTGGACATCATAATGCCCATAATAAAGTACAGTTAACTTGTCTGGAGACGAAATCTTACTGCCATACACGACCGGATTCCCCGCCGTCGGCATAATCTTCACATCAAGTCCGATTTTGGTCATATGATGCGCCAGCCAATCGGCGCAAGCCACTACATCTCCCTTATTTTCGCTCTTGGCCGAAACTGAGGGAAACCTCAGAAACTCGAAAAGCTCGTCGAGCCTTCGAGACTTGTTCTCATCCAGGTAAGAGACTGAATTCATATAATCTCCGATAAATATTTGAAATGAATCATCTTGTCTTCTGTTCCAACAATTCTGACCCACGGCCGGATTGAAAAGCGGATTACTCGATCAAGACCGCGAATCTTCATCAAGATATACCCATCCATGACAAAAATCAATCAGTTGTGGTTCATATAAAGATGAAAAATATTGCCTTTTTTGGGGAACCTATTATAATTCCCAATCTATAATATAAAAAGTAGCTTATGAGACTGTTTAAGGCTTTGGGACTTATTATTTTTGCTTTCTTCGCCCTTCTAATGATGACAGCGGGGCCGGTATCTGGTGCGCCTCGGCTCGAAATGGTCCCGGATACGGTCATATTCGGCGTGGTTCCCCACCTCTCCAATTTCTATGCAACGGTCATTCTTAAATCCGTGGGTGATGACACCCTCCGCATTGATAGTCTGAACACAATTTGCCCATGTATCAAAATGCCCCTTCAGAAAAAAGTTCTCCCGCCGGGCGATAGCGTTGTGATTAGACTTTCTTATGATTCCGAATTTTTCGCCGGTCAGCGTGACCGATTTCCACATATCTATACGAATGTCGCTGGCAAGCCGGCTATGCTTGGGGTGCTGTCGACAGGTGTCGATAGTATTGAAAACCAGAATCCCATATTTGTCCGTCCTTACCGAATAGCCGCATCCCAATTCGGCGATAAATTAATAAAAAAATACGTCTTCGAGATCGTAAATAAATCCGCGGAAAATGTCCCGCTTAAACTGCTTTATTGGGATAATGAATATTTTGACCTCGATTTCCCCGCCTATGTCCCCCCCAAGAGCACAGCCAAAGGAACCCTGACTCTCAACGCGAAGGGTGAAAAATCGGAGTTTGAGAATTCTATCACTTTCGAATTTATTACCGAATTCTCTGAAAGAAAATCGTATTCTATACCGATAGTAAGAAAGATTTACAGGAGCCAGCAAAAAGCGCCCGAATGAATTAGTTCCTTGACAGGAATGGCGATTTTGTTAAATTTAATTGATCTTTTATGGCAATAATTGTGTTTAAGGAATTCGAATCGAAATTAACTTGATTGTTCGGAGGATATATGAAAAGACTGACACCGCTGGCTTTGATGGCGATTTTGATATTCATGCTGAATAGCAATTTGGCAGCCCAGCCGAAAATGTCCTTGCCTGAATCAGTCTTCGAGTTCGGTTACGTGCCGCAGAACTCCAAAATCAGCCACATCTTTTGGATTCATTCTACCGGCACAGACAGTCTGAAAATTATCAAAGTCAGCCCTGGCTGAGGATGCACACAGGCTCCTCTTACGAAAACGGAGCTTGCTGTCGGCGACAGCACCCAGCTTGAAATAATTTTCAATACCGGACATTATAAAGGCAATCAGTCCAAACGACCGACCATTACTACCAATGAAGGGGCGGAGCAGAAATACGTGCAGATTACCTGCAATGCTTACACCAACCCCGATTCACTTCCTCTGGTCAACATTTCGCCTTATAAATTCGACATCTCCCAATTCGGGGAAAAGACGCGGAATTCGCTCGAATTCACGATTAAGAATCTTTCCCCTACTGACCTCGAGGCAAAACTGGTAGATATGCCTTATAACATGTTTAAGATTTCACTTCCCAAGAAAATAAAGGCCGGTAAGTCTGAAAAAGGCAAGATTGAAGTTCTTGATGATCAGCTGAAAAGTGAATTTGAAAAATCAATCACTGTTGAATTCAGCGACGCCAACAAGACCCGGTTTACCATTCCCGTCAAGAGAACTGTTCGCATTCCCGGCGCCAATCAGGCCTCATCAACACCTCCACCGGGTGATAAACATTAGTCAGGATAAATTGCTGATAAAAAAAGCTCCGCGGGATCGCGGAGCTTTTTCATTTCAAATTCATTTCAATAAGTCTGCAGGTTTTCGTCCTTCACCCGCTGATTCCACTCGCTGTTAAATATTTCCCCGTTAGCGGTCGAATGAACCAGCTTGTAATCGCCGAATCCTTCCCGGTCGACGAATATGAATAAGACTCCCCCCTGAATTGCACGAAAATACCATCTCTCCCACGGCTTCTCATATGACGGAGATGTTTCTTCATCCCTTTCGTCCCACTGGCCATACTGCATCAACACTCTCCCTCTGTCCGTCTTCCAACCGTCATTCAGACCGGGCAACGTGGAAAAGTTCTCATTGGCGTAATTGTACCTCCGAAATGCATCATCACGATATTCATTTGCCTCTGTCCCCGGAGTGGGATCTTTGTCTCTGAAAAATTGCTGTATAAATCGGGTCTTGCCGCTATCATTCAAATTATTAAAGAGAGCGAGTTCTTGAGGAGTCGTCAAATATCGGACGATATTCGACATCGTCGCCAGACTCGCGGTATCGAGTGGATTTTCTCTTGACACCAATGGCGCCGAAGGCCGATATCCCGAGGGTGGAATAATTATGAATCGCCGTGAGACCGTGGCCGTTTTGCCCGTCGCGGGATCCGACGCAATCATGGTCAGTATGTAGCGACCGCTCCCAATATTGCCGATCTTCAATGAACTCGTGATAATCGAAGTTCGTCCCGGCTTGGGAACCAGCATTCCCCCGTAATCGAGGCGCAAAGCCCCGTTATCTTCATACAACTTGTAATCGACGCTGAACTCCCCCGGGCTGGAGCTGTCGAATGACAGATTGTACAATTCCGCGTATACGCACAACATGGTATCTTTTTGCGCAAAAATTCCCATCGGATTTGGAATTACATCACGCCCGTTCTTGCACAGCCGGGAACGTGAGGCCACAATCGAATCTTCAATCACCTTGATATCATAAGCGAGCTCGAGACTGCTGAGAGAAAGGGTATCATATACTATTGCCGGAATCGATATTCGGTCAAACAGAAACGATCCTTCCCTCTTGCTGGCAACATCCACGACATTCAACCGCCCCTTGTAACTACCCGCCGGTAGCATTACATACAACTTATCAAATAACCTGATATCGCTTTTTAGAGTATCCCGCGGATCTTTTACTCTCATTCCGAAAAATGTGCTCGCGGAATCAACATGGTTATCAAGAGTGTCATATATTATGACCTCCGCATAGACCGAACCTTCATAAAATGAGTTGGCGCTGTCTGAAGACCGAAATGAAAATTGATTGCGGTTGACAACGAATGGAAATTCGACATATACTTCGGGGCCGTTTTTTGGGTTCGGAAAAGTTAATATCCCTGCCTGGACGCTAATCGTTCCCTGCGCCGGCGTCTGCGCTGATAACCCGAGGCAGATAAGAAAAATCAAAAACAGTACTATCGAAACCGATCCCTCAAAATATCGCATAGACCCTCTCATCTATCTCGGCAAACCGTCATAAGGGTACTGAAGTCTATAATCGCCGTCGCCCCATTCGTCGACAAAAACAAATCTGCGGGCGTTTGAAGCATCATAGTAGTACCAGATCTGATATGCCTTGCTGTCAGGCTCGAACGGAAAATCCTCCATCTGGTCCGGCTCGCCATAGGTGATCAGAATCATCCCCCGATCGGTGAGCCACCCTTCCCGTTTCAGAACCGAATATCGTTGATTCGCTATATCAATTCTGCGGTAATAATCTTCCTTTAATTCATTCTCCCCTGTCCCCGGGGTTGGATCATGGGCCTGCCAGAATTCATTCCATAGCTTGAGCTTTTCTTCCGGGGTTGGTGCCTTCCTCATTTTTTCCATATCAGAATGACCGGCAATATATTTCAATTGTTCAACAGCGGCGTCAAAGTCGTTCTTTACCAGTGCTTCGGGCGACCATGAAATCCAGAATGCCTCTTTCATATCTTCGACAGGTTTTTCCCTGCGGCCTTTCAGGATAACTTCAAGTGTGTATGCCCCCGCTTTCATTCCGCTCAGTGAGGCCTGGCGCAGCTGGCGGACAACATCTTCTTTGAACGCCGCCGTCATAGTATCCCGATAAACCGCATCAAATTTGCTATTCAGAATCTGGGTCTCAATCTTAACCCCTTCCTTCTTATCCTTTCCCTCGTATATTTCCTGATAATAAAGCAGCACGCTCGTCGAATCTCCCCCATACACTCTGCTGACCGATGGAATAATAGTCTTATCCCCCTTCAGAAATAGTGAATCCAGAACCGCCGTATCCGCGGCTTGAACAAATTCAATTCCCGATAATTGAGGATTATCATTGTCAAATTTAGGCAGTTCAACCTTAAGCAATTTTTTTGCTTTCCCGTTGCTGTTTTTGTCATTGAGGGTACATTCTATTTTGTACTTCCCCGGAGGCAACAGCAAACCCATCTGGCTGATCCGGTAATCTCTTTCCGCATGGGTTTTGTCGTATGATGACACCGTGATCGTTTTCTCGCGGCTTCGGCTGTCGACCTGCTTTCCCCTGTTGTCGTAAGCGGCAACGGAAATCTCATAATCGGCCCGATACTCGTCTCCGGCCTTTATAAACTGCAGGTCCCGGCTATATATTTTGTAATAGATCTCCAACCGGTTCATGTTTAAATCATTCGTCTTGAAATAGGCCAGGTCAGCCTGGAAATCAACTCCTGTCCCCTTCCCCTCTTCCGGCATAGGCTCCTGAGCGATTCCTCTTTGGCTCAGCGCCAGGAACACGAATAGTACCAGTATAAATCGTGGATAATTTAGTTTCATTTAAAACTTCCTGTCATATTCCACCAATTTATATATACGAATGAGAAACGGCAATGTAAAATATTATGATTATTCGTATCTTAAAGATTCGATCGGATCAACTCTGGCGGCGCGATATGCCGGATACATTCCCGCCAGCAGACCGACCGATACTGCGACCACAAAGCCCAGCGTCACATAGAGAAAAGAAATACCGAAAGGAAGCGGCGAAAGAGCCCCTATTAAAAGAGACGTCAATACTCCCACCAGAATCCCAAGCATCCCCCCCGTGCCGGACAGCGTCATCGCCTCTATTAAGAATTGCCATAGAATATTATTTCTTCTTGCCCCGATCGCTTTTCGCACGCCGATTTCTCGCGTTCGCTCCGTCACCGAAACCAGCATTATGTTCATGACACCAACCCCCCCGACCATGAGACCGACCGATGATATCACTATCATGGCGATATAGATATATTTGGTTATATTCCCCACCATTTCCTTGATATTTTCCTGCCCGAAAATTGCAAAATCATTATCTTTGTTATACGGCACCTTACGAAGTCTTCTCAGGGCCACGGTAATCTGCTCTTTTGCTTCCTCGATCTGGCCAATCGATTGCGCGCTTACTGCCAGCGTCAGGGCGTCGTCCTCGGGATGGATTTTCATGTATGTGTTTAGCGGTATGAAGACCTTGTTATTTTCCTCATTGGCGAACATCGCTTCTTTTTTCTTGAAACTTCCTATGACCATAAACCTGTCATTGTTGACCCGAATCTGCTTTCCTAACGCATCCTCTTCGGGGAATAGACTCTCTTTAACATCGGAGCCGAGTATGCATACCATGGCCCTTGTGTCGTCGTCAAGTTTGCTGATAAATCTGCCGGTCTCAATCGGAGTAACCCGCACCTGAATATATTCCGGCAAGACCCCCACGAGCGCGGGACGATTCGCCTTCCTCCCCTTATATTTGACTATGTTCCCGCCGCTCTCACCCCAATAATGATTCTCGGGAGATACTGCCGCTACTGCCGGGCAATTGTCACGGATCGCATCCGCCTCGGCAATCGTCATGAACTTGCGATTCCTTTCTTCTTCTCCTAATTCCTCATCATTGACCCCCGGAGCGAACCTGTCGACAAATATGACATTGCTTCCCAATTCATCAATCGACCCCTGCACGGCATTATCCAGCCCCTTCACCAGCGACGTCATCGCTATAACCGACCACACGCCAATAAGCACTCCCAGAATCGTAAGAGAAGACCGAAACTTATTCGACCACAAAGCGTTGAGCGCCATCAGGACGCCTTCCCGCATTTCTACCACAGTCATCATATTTAATTATTCGTAGCTGAGAGCCTTTACCGGTTGCAGCCTGGCCGCCTTCATGGCCGGATAAATTCCGAAAAACAGACCAGTGCCGGTTGATATTATCAAACCAATTGCTATCGCAAAAAGGGACGGTGTCATATTCATATTGATAAGATTTATCAGAACCTTTCCAAGAACGACCCCAATGGTGATCCCTATTATGCCGCCGGAGAGCGAAAGAACCAGCGATTCAAATAGAAACTGAAGCAATATATTCCTCTGATTGGCCCCGATTGATTTTCTGATCCCGATTTCCCTGGTACGCTCTGTGACCGATACCATCATGATATTCATGATAATTATTCCGCCGACCACCAGCGCGATAGACGATATCCCTATTAGACCCATTCGAATATATTTTGTTATATCGTTGAATACCGCCATGACCGCGTCCGCTGTAAGAATCCCGAAATCATCCTCTTTGTCGTACGGGTACATGCCGAATAGATCGCAACACGACTCGCGCCTGATCCATCGCTTCGGGAAGCCTTTCCACCGAAATCGCTTTTACAAAAATATCAGTGCTTCCCCAAAAATCCCCGACATCCCGGATGAACGCCGAATACGGCACAAAAACTATTTTATCCGCATCTTCGTTCATCGACGACCCTTCTTTTTTAGCGATTCCTACTATTTCATAATTCTTGCCGTCAATCTTGAGCGGTTTCCCGATTGGATCCATCCCGGGATATAATTCCTCCGCTATAGTTGTGCCAATGAATGCCACCCGGCTTCGAGTGCGGTCCTCTTCCGGGGTATAAAATCGTCCCTGGCCGATCTCGAAATCTACAATATCTATTAAATTTGCCGTTCCCCCGGCGACCAGCACATGACCCAATTTCTTGTTCCGATATTTTACTTCGGCTTGCGCATAAGATCGCACCGCCGTTTTTTCGCAGGCATCGCATCCCTTTTCGATCGCCTCCATATACTCATATTTGATAGGTTTCCGCTTGAGCGCTTCCATGAAGGCATCGTGCCCCATGATAAGACCGAATCTGGTTACGATGAATGTCGATGGCCCCAGCCTGTCGAGCTCGGATTTAATCGATTGCGACAGACCCTCCAGCGCGGAAATTATCGTTATTACCGAAGATACTCCGATAATTACCCCCAGAAGTGTTAATGATGTCCTCAGTTTGTTGACCTTGAGGGCATATAAGGCCATCTTGAAAATTTCCCAAACGATCATATATTGGTGCCGTTGGCGACCTTTTGAGCGGAGGTAACCTTCTCATCACGTTCTATCTCACCATCTCGGATATGCAGAACGCGATCGGCATAGGTGGCAACCTCAAGCTCATGGGTGACGATAATTATTGTGTTTCCACTCCTGTGCAGGCGGGAGAAAAGCTGCATGATCTCCAACCCGGTCTTGGAGTCAAGATTTCCGGTAGGTTCATCCGCGAGTATCAATGCCGGTTCATTCACCAGCGCTCTGGCGATAGCCACGCGCTGTCTTTGTCCTCCGGAAAGCTCGTTGGGGCGATGATTCATCCGGTCGGCAAGGTCAACCACTGTCAACGCCTTCCGGGCTTTCTCTTCTCTGAGATGCCTTGGCGTCCCGTTGTAAATCAAGGGAAGCTCCACATTATGAAGCGCCGAAGCCCGAGGCATCAGGTTAAAAGTCTGAAAAACAAATCCGATTTCCCTATTTCTTATAATCGCAAGCTCATCATCGCTCATCTGGCTGACAAGTTTTCCGTTAAAAAGATATTCGCCCTGAGTCGGCGTGTCCAGACAACCCACAAGATTCATAAGCGTCGATTTGCCGGAACCCGACGGCCCCATAATTGCCACATAATCACCTTTTTCAATCGACATTGACACATCACGCAGCGCATGAACTACTGCCGCTCCCATTTCATAAGTCTTCCAGATATTTTTCGTTTCAATAAGCGACATTAGTTGCCTGTCTCCGGTGTGAATTGTTTTTCCATCTTTATATTCTCTCCGTTCTTCAGCGACCTTAGCGTCTTGAACGGACCTGTGATAACCGTGTCGGTTGCCGCGACTCCGGATAATATTTCGATATTCTTTTGGTCGGCCACGCCGGTCTCGACTACCGCAAACTTGGCCTTCCCGTCTTTCATAACAAAAACACCCTTCAATTCCTTTTCTTTTTCCTTATCCGAACCTTCGTCCGCGGCGGTTCCCGCCGAATCCGGTAGTGCCGCCTGCGCGTCCCCTGTTCCCGCAACCTTGGCGTTCAAACCGCTTTCAATCGTGTCCTTCGGCAGACGCATCACTATGGCGCCATATGGCACCGTCAAAGCTTTTTCCCTCGTATTGGTGATAATATCAACCGTCGCCGACATTCCCGGCCTGATATTCTGATTATTCTCGTTGAACAGGACCTTGACCTTGAAATTCATCGATTGATCCTGCCCCGTACTGCTTCTGACCGCCGTATTTCCAATCTCTATCACCTGTCCGAGGAAGACAGAATCCGGAAAAGCATCAACTTCTATTTTGGCCTTCTGATCCCTGCCAATCTTCGTGATCTCCGTTTCATCGACATCTACTTCGACCTCGAAGGCCGCCAGATTTGACAAAGTCATAAGGGTCTTGCCCTGCGTGAAAGCTGTCTGCGCCTGGGCTATCTCCCCCACTTCTGCGTCAAGAAACGTGATCACTCCATCCATCGGCGCCAGAATCCGCGTCTTTCCCAGATTGTCCTCCGCTTTCCCGTAGAGAGCTTCCCCCTGTTTGGTCTGGCTGAGCATCGCTTCGTAATTGTACTTATTCGACATGTACGCATACTCTGCGTTCTTATACAGCGTTTCCGACGTCAGCTTCTTCTCATACAATTGCTTCTGACGATTATACTCCTCTTCCGACTGGAGATATGACGACTTGGCCGCCTCGGTTCTCGCCTTTAATTCATTTAACGAATAACGATAATTGTCGACATCCTTCTGTAACTGCACTGTGTCCAGCTGGATAAGTGCTTGACCCTTCGTCACCGATTCGCCCTCCTTGACGGGGATGGCGATTATTTCGGCATTCACTTCCGCCGTAATATTTACTCTCGTCTTTGGCTGTATCCATCCTGATGCCGATACTTCCTCGACCACATCTCTTTTCTTCACTGCCTCGGCTTGAACCTGTGTCATTTTCTTTCGACTGCTGATTACATTAAAAATGACTATGATCAGCAATATGACAATCCCGCCGCCGATCAAATATGTTTTCTTTTTTAATTTCATACCATAATCCTCTATGCACTAATAGACTTATCTTAATCCCATGGAATTTTCGAGCGTCGCCACCGCAATATTGTAATCAAATTCTGCCTGGATCTGGCTCGTTTGCGCGGTGATAAGGCTCACCTGCGCATTAAGAAGTTCCAGAATCGTCGCCGCCCCCAGGTTGTACCTCTCCTGCACGATCGCCATCGCCTCCGTGGCCGCCGCCACGTTCTCCCCCGCCAGCGTGAGAGCTTCATCCGCTTTCTTCATGTCCAGATATGATTTCTTTATTTGTGTCGCGACACTGTTTCGCGAATAATTATAGCTGGCGCGGGCATTGTTAAGATTCACCTTCGATCTTGCCATCGCCGCCTTCCGACTGAAATTCGCAAATATCGGGAAATTGACCGTAGTTCTGACCGACCAGGCGGCATCCACATCTCGAAAATCATTCACCAGATTCCACTGGCTGTTCGACCAGCCGCGGCTCACTCCGATTGATATGGTCGGGAAAAATGTCCCGCGCGTCGAATTGAGATCATATTTCGCCACATCCAAATTCTTGCCATCTGCCAGAAGTCCGGGATGATTACTCAGGCCGAATTTCAGCGCCGTCTCCTCCGTGCCGCTGTACTCGCCTCTCTTGAAATCCGGCGAAAATTCAAGGTCGGAATTGACATCGACCCCGACTAGAAATGCAAGATTGGCGCGGGCAATCTGGATCCCGTTCTCCGCGTTCAGAAGCGCCAGCTTGTCGTTACCGTCTTGAACCTTCGCAGTCAGGACATCCGACTTCGACGCCGAACCTACCTCAAATCTGGTATTGGCCAGCTTGAGTTGTTCTTCACTTCTTTTGACCGCTTCATCCATTGCTTCTTTATTCTTAAGCGACGCCAGATATGCAAAATAAGTAGTTTTCACTGTCAGGATTAATCCCTGCTCCGTCTGCTCGCGAAGATAATCGAAATAGGTCTTGTCCGCTTTCGCTCCCAGATAATTGAAAATATTCTGTCCGCCGTTGAAAATAGTCAGAGATGCCGAGGCGCCCAGAGAGTATCCCTTGCTGATTCCCCCGCTCTGTACTATCGTGTTAGTCTGTCCGAAAGGAATTGTGTCTGTGATAACCTTGGTACTCGTCTGAGAGCCGGAGCCGCTGGCGGTTACACTGGGAAGGAAGGCCCCAAAGGCCTGCCAGAGATTGCCGTCCGCCGCAATTACCTGACCCTTGGCCCGGATAATGTCCGGATGATTCTTTAAAGCCAGCTGTACACAATCATCAAGAGTCAAAACCTTGGCAGAAACCATTCCGCCCAGAGATATGATAGCAACAAATGCTATCATCGAAATATGCCGATATCCGCGAGCCATCAAAATTTTCTCCTCACTTAATAAATGATAGATCCGCCGGTGAACATGTTGGCGAATGCGACCAGAACTATAAATATTAGCCATACCCCGAATAATACGTAGGTAAATCGTTTTGGTTTCATATTGTATATCGCGCCGAGTCCGATCGCCGTGACCAAAATTCGCCATATAGAAAAAACATCAATCTGCCTGAATAAATAAAAGACAAAACTTCCGTCATCTAGAGGTTTCAACAGCCCCAATCCCGTATACACATTAATTGAATCCTTGAGCATTATCAAGACTCCCCTTATCGCGTCTCCCAGCGTCCCTATTAATGCCGCAAATACGACTACATTCATCACGATCCAGAAATTTGATTTCCCCCCGAAAAGAAAATTCCCCGATAGAATACAGATTGCCGCTATCACAAGGGATATGACAAACGGAAAACCCGAATAGGTTAATACATAGTACCATTTAAATGGATTTTCAATCGCCTCTTTGAAACTCTCGTCGATCTTTGCTTTTATTTCATTATACTGCGCCTCTCCCATCCGGTCTTTCCATTTCTCGATATTCTGGATTACCGTCGGATAAAGATCCCTCGACATGATCGGCTTCAAAAGATATCCACCCGATGAACCGATCGTTCCGCCGATGACGATGCTGATTATTAAAGGAATTATCCAGTTGATCTTGCTTGTCAACTTTGGAAAAACGGAAGAAGGCGATGTAAAAACCGCGATCAGATGATTCATAATACCGCCCGAACTTGAAACCTCCGGCGATTCAACTGATGATTTTTCTTGTTCCATTTTTTTGCTCCATTTTTTTCGCGAAAATATTTCTTCCTGATTCTAAAAGCCGTTTATGCTGATAACAAGGTATATTTTTCCGCCAGGAAATCAATACCCTGATTTCAAAGACTATACCCCGCAAAAAAAAAGCCCCGTCCGAAACGGGGCTTCTCGGAAATAATCGATTCTCTATTCTCTGATTAATATCACATGAATGGTCGGGAATCCTACCATATCCCCATCTACCGCTCGGAACCAATTCGCCATCCGGTAATCTTGCTGATGAACCGTCGAATCGGAAATTGTCCTGAGATCCGGCATAGCCTGCTCGGAAATCATCAGAACCAGAGGGAAATTAGTATTGGCGTTGTCATAGTTGTCCGGTTCAAGAGTGATAAACACCGTCCCCGCACGCTCTGATGAATCGCTCGGGTTGCCAAATGTTATTCCTTCTGAGCCGACTCCGCTGGGAAGATTGACCAGAAAATCCTCGCCCGGGAAGGGGGGAACGCGCTTATTCATAGAATAAGGATTGCCGTAATCAGCCGCGTCGAAGCTCTTGAATGATCCCGTCGTAATTAAGCCCGCACTGGATGGACGCAGCAGGTTCTCCGTAACCACCTTCGACCAACTCGGTTTGGTCAATGTGCCAAAAGATGATTCCGGCTTCAGGAATGGAGATAAAATCCATCCCTTATAATGCCATCCTAAATCGGTCTGACCCGCGCCGGCCTTACGCAGATCGGGCAATTCCTCAGAATTATTGAGAAACTGATCAAGCCGATGCGTTATTTCAGACGACGCCAAATACTTTACTGAGTGATTATAATCGGAGAAGGGCGGCACAATAATATCCGTTACCCTCTCCTTTATCGTTGACGTAGGTCCGTCCAGATAGGCCATCGTTACCGTGTCAAAGATTGTGTCGTTTCCGATATTGACCGGCACCGTTATGAAATCAAAGGTGCATGATATATGGACCAGCGTGTCTAAAAAGATTATATAATTTGAATCGATCACCTTTTTCACATTGACTATGCCAATCGTATCCAGCACGTGGGAAAGACTATCCTTCTGGAGTGTATCAAGAATTGCCAGCGGCGGCTCGACAGTGCTGTCCCATGCGATCGTATCGATAGTAAGAGGCCTCCGATTATAGTCTTTGTTTCTGTACGATATATATGCCCCGGTCGTATCCTTATAGGTCATGTCTTTGTAAACATACAGCGAAAACCATAAACCGCTGCCGTTAGCGCTAAGAGAATTTCCGTCGGTGGGAGTAGTCTCGGCAAATCCCGCTTGGCCCAGCCAGAGATCAACCGGATATAGCATCTTTATCGGCTTCTTTTCCGGTGCGACTATTGTATCCTGAAGCATCACCGGACCCATCGAATTCGGCTCCGGATCGGGATACTTCTCCACGCTTACGCATATCCATTTATATTTCAGCACATCAAAATTCGCCGCCCAGATCGAATCAATCTTATTCCCCGCCGAATCGCTGAATTGATACATTTTATCATTCCAGTCAAATTTCCCGAGGGAAATCGGATCGCCAGCGTCATTCTTGACCCATAATTCATATATCATACCAGTGGGGAGAGCGGGAAGTCTTTCCGGCCTTAAAACTAGCTTGGTCGTAGAAGCTGGGGATAATACATCTTCAGGCTGTGAACACCCCCCGATCACAACTATAAAGAGCGCCGATAAGACTAACAATAACAAGCGATTACAGCGCCTGTACATACAGGTTTTTCCTCCTCGAGTTCATATTTAAAATTCAACAAACGATTATACCTCAAAGAATTCCGGCTGTCAAGACCTTATTTGCAAAAAACAGTTTCCAGCCTATTCATTAGAGTTTCCAAGTCTAAAGGAATTGACGTTCAAGGTCGATAAAAAGATTAAATGAATTCGATATAAATCTCGGGAGTCAAAATTGAAAATCTGTCCAGATTGCAAGACACAAAATCTTTTTGACGGCGCCCAGTTCTGCCGTGAATGCGGCGCACCTCTGGATAAGGCTTCATCCTTGGACCAGAGAGATAACCAAACCCCGCAAAAAAGCGAGGATTTTGTCGTTATCGAGAGCGCACAAAGTGGCGCGCCGGAATTGATTGGGCTGGAATCCAGAGAGGATGCCTCACCTTCTTCCGATGATGGTTTAGATATCAGAAGCTCTGCCAGTATGCTTGACGAAAGCGCTGCCGGTTCTATTTCAGGGGTTCCCGAGAAGTCAAATCGCGAGCTCATCGGCGATACCGGCCCGATCCTGCCTCCCGCCCCGGACTATGACCGGGCGGAGGAAACCCATTCTGAACCCCAGAAAACCGCCCCCTCTCCCAATAATAATAAGGCGGAATTTAAGAAACTCACTAAAGAAGAACTGGCTGACATTCGGAAAAATCTCTATCCCGGCGGTGAAAAATCCGATAAATCCCGGCATGAGAATAATCAGCCCGACTTTCCACAATTGGCCGCATCGCATTCGGCGCGCCCGAATATTGGAGATGAATCGTCTGAAATCTCAACTTCTCGAGTAGAAGCAGTGCGATCCATTGAAGACCCGGCTCAGGCAAACGGAGTGCAAAGAGCGCATAAAGTCCGCGGACTGGCATACTTCAAGGGAAATTTCATCCAGCTCATGGGTAATTCATATCTGCACGCGGGCGATGAAATCACCGTCAATGACAAACACTATTTGCTGAAGCCCAAGAAATTAGGCAAAAAGGCGGCCATCGGAATATTCGCCGGAGGACTGGCGATCCTGTTATTTATCGTTGGCCTGCAATTCATTAATCCGGCCGTTTCGGGAAAAGGTGAAGTAGTCGGAATGATATTTGACGAAAACCACCAGCCTTATCTCGAAGGCGCCAGAGTGACCATTCCGATTCTTAACAAAACCACCAAAAGCAACGCCCAGGGATTCTTCCACTTCGAATTGATCCCTACTGGAAGCTACGAGCTTGTCTACGAACTTAGCGGCGGCAGAGTCGGAAAAGCCAACACAACCGTTTCTTCGGGACAAACCACCCTTATGGCTTTCGGCGACATTCCACTGACCACGATCACCTCCCCGACTCGATCTGAATCCTTTGAACCGAGAACGGTCGCGCCCGGAGTGGCAGTCGTTGATGAGAGAAGAATTGATCAGCCCGACTCCCGCCCGAAAACCCAGCCGGAATTCGGCAGGATTCAGTTAGTATCCAATGTAGCTGATGCGCGCATAACCCTCGACAACAAGGTTCTGGGAAGCGGAAATAATACTTACGACAGAATCAAACCCGGCGAGCACAATCTGAAAGTCGACAAGCCCGGATATTCCGAATACGCCGCTGTCATCAAGCTCGACGCCAATCAGACGCTGACTGTCAATGCCACCCTCCAGCCGACTTCAAAAGAATCATCTCTGTCAACTTCAGTGGATGATCATATCGCACGTGGCAACAAAGCCTTTGCCTCCGGCGACCATCAGAAGGCTATCGAAGAATATACAAGCGCTCTCAACCTCCAGCCCGGCTCGAAAGAGGCTTACCAGAAGCGGGCGGACGCATACGCCAAGGCGGGCAGCGCAGGCAAAGCTGTTGAGGATTATATTCGTCTCGGCGAAATTTATCGACTCGGAAAATTGAACGACAAAGCCATAATCTCGTTTTCTACCGCCCTGTCATACGAGCCAAAGAACAAAATTGCATTAGTGGGACGCGGCGGTGCCCGGTTGGACAACGGTGAATACTCCCCCGCTCTCAATGACTTTGAGGCCGCCCTCAAGGTTGACGACCAATTCTACCCGGCGCTCTTCGGCGGCGGTGTCAGCAATTTCAAATTGGGAAACAATAAGCAGGCTGATAAATATCTGAAAAATGCCTATAAGCTGAATCAATCGGACCCATTTCTCTATCAGGTACATGATGCTTAACTACCTCGCCCTCGATGACGTCAAGAAACTGAAAAAGATCTATACCGATTACAAGGCTGTGGCCAGCCCGCAGGAATTGGCGGAGTTGAAATCTTCCAGTCGCTTCGCGTCAATCATCAGGTTGATTGAACAGGAAGAAAGGTGAGAATGTGCGCTAAACTGAACTGCTGGGAATTTCGCAACTGCGGCATGGAACCCGGGGGCATTTTTTCTGGCATTAAAGGTGAGTGCCCGATACCTAAAATGATGAAATATGACGGCGCCAACGGCGGCGCCGGCGCCGGTCGCACCTGCTGGATGGCCACTTCCATCAATCCGCGACATGGTTCTATCGTCTGCCGCAAGAATGGCACGGCTCTGCATGCAATGTGAGTTCTATCGCCGTGTCCAGAGGGAAGAAAATCCCGAATATATTATCGATACCATGGATGATCCCGAAATCAGGCGCAAAATCTCAACCTCATAATTGTTGACAAATCCGCGCTTCAATATTCGTCCGATCAGCATCGAAAAAACTCAGGCCGGCTCCCTCCGGCCATTTTAATTGAATATATCATAAAGACATTAATCTCCTTCCCCTCCACTTGTTCTAATCGAATAATTCAACCCGCCCCTCTTTTCTATAGCGCAAACGCGCCTAATATTTTCTATATTGGTTTTGACCTGAACTTAGGAGGAGAAATGAACCGCAGTTCGCGAAAAATATTCTTTCACTGTCAATTTATGCTTATATCTTTCATTCTGTCTCTCTTAGCCGTTTGCCCTTCGCTAATATCGGCTCAAACTTCTGGAATCTCCCCCGCCGACTCCCTCGCCAAACCTTATATCCCCGACATCGGCACCTTCATGAAAATCGGAAGTTGCAGTTCCCCGACTTTCGATCGTTCATCCGGCGAAATATTTTTCCGAAGTTCGATGACCGGAGCCTCGCAACTCTACAAAATTACCCCCGAGGGGTGGCCTTACCAATTGACCCTATTCGATGATGGCATCGAATGGTACGCCCCCTCCTACGATGGCGCCAGGGCCATTATAGGGGCTTCCACAGGCGGCTCCGAGCAGGCGCAATTATATATGCTCGACACGAAAACCGGCCGAATTGATCAAATAACCGACAATCCCGCCGTTCAATTTGGCTCCGTCGCCTGGGATCGGGACGGAAAAGGATATTTCTATCGATCCAACGCCGAAGTGAAAAAAGACTTCAAAATTTATCATCACCGCTTCTTTTCTCCGGCAGATAATAAAGATATTCGACATGGAAGGATCGAATTTCATATACGATATTTCCGCCGACGGAAAGCTTCATGATAATCGCGCATTTTCTCTCCAACAGTAATTTCGATCTCTATCTTCTCAACATAGAAACGAATAAATCCGAACTGATCACTCCCCATCAGGGTGAAGTCCTCTTTGATGGCGCTACCATATTGCCTGACAATAAAACCGTCTACATCATAAGCAATGGCAATCCTGAGGGAATCTCCAAACTGGCCCGCCTCGATTTACCCTCGAAAAAAATCGAATTCCTCGATCCCGCTTCCCGGTGGACAATTGACGCCGTCAGTTTCTCCGACAATCGCCAATATATGGCCTCCTTGGTCAATGAAGATGGATACTCGCGCATGGATTTTCGCGATCTCCAAAAAAACGTATCATTACCTGCGCCGCCACTGACTGGTATCATCAGCGACCTCGCCGTCGATGACAATGGCCGGCTCCTCTTCGCATTCACAAGTTCGGCCAAAACCGGGGATATATGGATATGGGATTGGCGGAAAACCGAACTGCGGAAACTAACCTACTCCATCTCCGCCGGAATCGACCCCGACTTGTTCATAGAACCAAAACTGATAAAATATAAATCATTCGATGGCCTGGAAATCCCCGCTTTTCTCTATCTGCCGTCCAACTATGACGGCAAACCTGTCCCCTTCATAGTGCACGCCCATGGCGGACCGGAGAGCCAATTCCGTCCGTACTTTCAACGGAATTTCCAATACCTTCTCCTGAACGGCTATGGGATTCTTGCCCCTAATATCAGAGGTTCCTCAGGATACGGCAAAGAATATCTGGATATGGATAATTACAAGAACCGCCTGAATTCGATAAAAGATATCAAAGCGGGGTGCGACTATCTGATTAAGAATGGATACTCCAAGATCGGCATGATGGGTATCAAAGGCGCCAGCTACGGCGGCTATGTGGTGTTAGCATCTATCACCGAATACCCCGACCTGTTCTCAGCCGCGGTCGATGAGGTCGGCATCGCCAATTTCGTGACCTTCCTGAAAGGAACTGCCGATTATCGACGCTATCTTCGCGCCTCCGAATATGGTCCTCTCGAGGATTCGACCTTCCTGACTTCCATCTCCCCCATCCATAAAGCCAATCTGATAAAAACCCCTCTACTGGTTGTTCACGGAGAAAATGATCCCCGCGTGCCGATCGGTGAAGCCCGACAGATTATCAAAGCCATTCAGGATAAGGGCGGTGTGG
Source organism: uncultured candidate division Zixibacteria bacterium (assembly GCA_963813655.1). Classification (GTDB taxonomy): domain Bacteria; phylum Zixibacteria; class MSB-5A5; order GN15; family PGXB01; genus CAWEZN01. Next base: position 42,511 of record CAWEZN010000012.1, read on the forward strand.
TCGATTCATTGATCTTCCCCGACGAAGGTCACGGCGTCTCAAAACAACCGAATACGATCAAGATGTATACAAGAATGATGGAATTCTTTGATAAGTACCTAAAGAAATAATAATAAGTTCGGATTTTTCTCGCCCGAGTCAACTCAGCTCAAGAGGTGATTGGCACCCTACTGGCCGCCCCCCGCCACCCAGAACTTCACCGAATATTTATCCTGAAGCTCATTGCCTAACTTCCTGGCCTGAGCATAACTGGCAAAATTTCCTATTCTGACTCGATAATAAGCTATCCCCTTTACTCGGGCCTCCAACATAGAAGCATCATACCCGCGCGATGCAAATTGCTTCGCGATTAATTCCGCTTCTTCCTTGCTGGTCACTGATGCAATCTGGACCGAATACTGCCCTTTTGATATCTGCGTAGTTTCCGATGTCCTGATAACCGGCGGCATCTCCTCTGTCACCTTCGCTTCGGCTGTCGCCAATGATAATATAGGAGCCTCGGTCTTGGCCTTCCTGCCGGTCGATGAGGGCAATTCCTCTGGAATTTTGTCCGGGCTCATGGCGTAGTCCCTCGGTTTTGTCAAGGTCGAATCTAGTCTGCGAGTACCGGTTTGCCCCGAACCTTGAGGCATATAATCCGCCGCCTCCGCCGCCATGGTCTCCTGTTCCAGTTGGGCCACCTTTTCCTGATCTTTTTGGCAACCGTTATGGAATATAAACGAGAAAAATATCGCGATGACAATGCTGGCTCTCTTCATTTCCTCTCCATCTTTAGACACCCTATTAATAACCCGAGAGACACTTTTGTCAAGCTAAAAGAATCAATCGAATTGTCCCGAAATAAAAGCAGTTGAATTTGAAACCATTATTGGCTAAAATGATATAAATAAGGAAGGTGGATTAATGAATTATTCTGAAAATGTCCTGAAAATCATCGGTAAGACTCCTCTGGTCAAAATTAAAAATGGCCTTCCCCATGGCGGCCCGCTAATGCTTGCCAAGCTTGAATTCACCAATCCCGGCGGCTCCGTCAAGGACAGGATGGCCAGCTATATATTACAGAAAGCCTTGAAAGAAGGGAAAATCAAACCGGGCGATACGGTGATCGATAATACCTCAGGAAATACCGGCGTTGCTATGGCCATGGCCGCCGCCGTCCTGAAACTGAAAGCCATTCTGACCGTACCCGATAAAACCAGCAAAGAGAAAATCGATCTCATCCGGTCCTTTGGAGCAAAGGTCATCGTTACCCGCTCCGACGTCGACCATGATGATCCCGAAGGGTGCTACATGATGGCTATCAATCTGGCCCATGAGCACGGCTATTTTCATACGAATCAGTACCACAATCAGGACAATGTCATGGCTCATTACTTGACCACCGGGCCGGAGATTTGGGAAGATACCGATGGAAAAGTTACTCACTTCGTGGCCGGCATTGGCACCGGTGGGACTTTCTCCGGGGCGGCCCGATTTCTTAAAGAGAAAAATCCGGCCATTAAAGGGATTGCCATTGATCCCATTGGATCGATTTTCGCACAATATATCAAGAACAATGAAATCGGACAGGCCGAGGCTTATAAAGTCGAAGGCATCGGCTCCGATACCGTCACCGAGGCTCTGCACACTAAATTGGTCGATGAGGTCATTAGTGTGACCGATGAGGACGCCTTCAACACCGCCAGAACTCTCGCCCGAGACGAGGGCATATCGGTCGGCGGCTCTTCCGGCGCGGCAATCTGGGCTGCATACAAAATCGCAAAAGGTCTTGATGAGAACAAAATCATCGTGGTGGTCATCCCCGACTCCGGCACCAGATATTTGAGCAAATGCTTCAATGACCTCTGGATGCAAGAACAAGGATTTCTCAAGACCAAAGTGGAGGTCAATTGAGTATGAAATCTTTTCTAACGGCCATCTTATCCGTTCTTCTATTTTGTGTTATTGCTGGTTCAGCAGAATCGTCGGATATTAAGAAACCCTCAATCTCCTTCGATAGTAAATCCTGGGATTTCGGTTCCGTGCCGGTCGATTTCAGAATATCCCATTCCTACAAATTTAAAAACACCGGCGCAGGAGATCTGCATATTACCAAAATCGACCCCAACTGCGATTGCACTTCCGCCTCTGCCAAAGATACGATTGTGCGGCCGCAAGATTCATCGGTTATACAGAGTTGTCTTTCACACCCGCGAATTCTACGGCCAGACAAATAAAAGAGTTTTTGTCTATACCGATGACCCTGATAATCCCGTCGTGGAATTGGACTACGTCGCCAATGTTGAATTTTTTCATAAACTCCATACTTCGGACCCCAAATACCTCACCTTCCTGCAGGGCCAGAACGCCAAAGATTTAAAGCTTATCAATCTATCCGAAGATCGCGTTGGATACATCATCGATAGAGAACCAGACACGCTTTTCTCCCTGAGTAAGCTTCAGGGAACATTGCCGGGCGAGCAAGTCGAGCTCGTAAATGTGAAAATCAAGGACAACCTGCTGAATGGAACCTATTTCACTAATTTTACCGTAACCTACGACACCAATCCCAAGCTTCGGCTGACCATTCCGGTAAAAATCGTCCGCTGGTAAGTAGTCAATACGACCGCCTATTAGAGACGCAATATTTGCCATTTCTCGCTATTCCGCAAAAAAGGCTTCTCTGCCCATAAAGCGTATATAATTAGTCCTGATTCCCCGAATATTTGCACTCCAGAAATGAGATATTTCAGCCGACAAATATGATAAAACATTGCATAAAACCCATTTATGGCCTGATTGAACTATTATTATGCGCCCTAAAATAAATATTAAAAAGTCCTTGACAAAATGACTTGATTCCTTAATTTTCATTGGTTTCGAGGGTGACTCTCTGCTGTCCCTGGGTAGTTTCCTAGCCCCCTCTACCCAACCAGAGTAGCGCCCTCTTTTTTTTGCCCCCATTTCAACAATCCCATTTCTATTCAAATTAATTCCATATATCTTACATGATTAATCAGCCATAAAATGTGAGGCAAAAAATGAAAAAAAGATTTCTCAAAATTCCGCGAGGGTACAATCCTAAATCTCAATTCAAAATCGGCATCTATGCCGCGCAACTGGACGATCAACTCGTGCGTCTTAAAAAGCAAATCGAGGGCCTTACCGTGAAGCAACTCGAATGGCAGATGAAACCCGGCATGAATACCGTTGGAATGCTTCTTGCCCATCTGGCCTTGGTTGAAGTCTGGTGGATCAAAATCGCTCCCAGTGAAATCCTCTGGGATCCCGAGGGCAAAGCCCTTGTCCAGAAAATCTGCGGCATTGAGGATGATGGCCTCCCCCTCGCCCCCGACGGTCTCCATCCGTCTTATCTCAAGGGATTCACCATCGAAAAATATCTCGCCATCATTGACCGCTCCCGACGCTCTATTAACTCGGTCATGAAAAAATGGCAGGACAAAACTCTCGACAAATTCTATAATCTCGGAAAAGATCGTTTCTCATACGCCTGGACACTCTATCACGTCCTCGAACATTTCGCCGGACATTATGGGCAGATATTATTATTGAAACATTTGATGCGTGACGCCGGAATAATCGCCCCGCAAAAGTCATAATCGGAAATAAACGATAGAGACCCAGTATAATATTTGGCGCCAATGCAACTGCAGGAACCCCTTTATTGCGCCGTCAGGACCCCTTCCTGACGGAATGCTTAATCCTTGCCAAATCCTCGACTTCTTTGTAAATTAGTTGCAGCAAATTGATTTAATACTAATGCAGTGACCGCACCGACATCTGGAGGACAAGGCCGAATGACAATCCCAAAAAGTAGATATATTCGTTACACAACCCTCTCGATCGTCCTTGGCCTTGTCATATATCTCGCCCTCGGATACGGCTCAAGGTCGTTTGAGGATTACTGTCCTTTCGGAGGCGCCGAAAGCCTCTGGGGACTCTTCACCGCCGGCGAATTTTCCTGCGCCCTCGGCCCTCTCAACCTGTCCCTGATGCTCGCTCTGATCGGTCTGGTGATTCTGTCCAAAAAATCATTCTGCGGATGGGCCTGCCCGATCGGATTCCTTGAGCGAATTGGCCGGCCGCTTCGGCGGGCTGGTCTGGAAAAAACGCCCACGCCCCAACCGTTCCGCAAACAAATACCTGAAACTTCTCCGCTACCTCGTCCTGGTCCTCGCTCTTTATTTTACTTTCCGAACCGGCGAACTGATCCTCCGAGGTTACGATCCCTTCTACCTTATCTTCTCGGGATTTGGACACGGCAGCCTCGGAATTATCTCCGTGATCGTCCTGATAATCACTGCCCTTGCCGCCTTTGTCGTTCCGATGTTATTCTGTCGCTATTTATGCCCCATGGGTGCGATCTTCGATCCCTTCAGCCGCATCGGCTTTATCAAAATCGTCCGCGACCAATCCAAATGCACTTCCTGCGGCCTCTGCAACGAAGCCTGCATGTATGATATACCTGTTCAGGATCTCAAATCTGTGCGGCATCGCGATTGCACCAATTGCCTGGAATGTGTCGATGCTTGCCCTGAGGCCGATACCCTTCAAATTAAAGCCGGACTATAGGAGGAACCATGCGTATACCCAAAATTGCCATACCCCTTCTCGTCATTATATCTCTCTTCGGCGGCTATGCCCTCCGCGCCGCCTTCACCCAGCCGACCACTTCGGGGAATTTTGACAAGTCTTCCGGCGCCACTTCGACATTCATCGTCGATGGTGTCAAATGCAAAGGTACCGCCGCATTTTTTACTTCCCTGTATGATAGCATCCCGGGGATCAACGGCATCGAAACTTTCGCCACCGAACACAAAGCGGTAATCAATTACAATCCCGATATCATCACCCGCGACTCGATCCGATCTATCATGGAACAGCAGATTCTTTTCGAAGACGGCACCCGCGCCCAGGTCTTCAAATGCCTCTCCATCGAGTGACCTGCCTCTAGTCCCTGCCCGATTATGCGGCGTCAGGAACCCTTTCCTGACGCTTTTGTTTGCGCCGCCCGTCAGCCGCAGACGGAATGCCTTAAATCCTTACCCGATTTGGCAGAGAAGATACAAAATTGTCATTCTGGCGAAGGTCGCTAGATCCGGCTCCTGACGGACCAGAACCCAGCCGTAGCGCCGCGCTTGAGCGGCCAACTATTTCCTTGGCACCCCGTCCAGAGCCAAGTGCCGGATGAGATTATTTCATCATTCTGCAATGCCCTATCTTCGTAGGGGTCGACCCGCGCGTCGACCCTTTACTTATGCCTGCCGTCGCAGGCGGATCGTTCCCGCTCTCTTTCTGTCATTCCCGACCTTGATCGGGAACCCAGAGCGTGGCCCCATTCTTAGTTCCGCAGGGTCTTAGATTCCGACTTGTCGGAGGCGTGACCCTGCGGCCAAAGGATTCGTCGGCGCTAATTCTTAGCCCGCCCAATTCGGACTTGCGCAGTTTACCGCTTCCCAACCTCTCCAGCAGCGGCAATGTAACCACAATAATCGCAATCTGGCGACGCTTCCGGAATAATATCGCTATTAAGGCATTTATGAATTTCTAGAATTGTCTTTTCCACCCATTGGTCATTGCCGGTATATGGGATAAGAGTGATGTCGAATTCAAGTTTGCCGTCAAAAGCTTCCCGATCGGCCCTCCCATTGCAATACACAAAGTAACCCGTGTCAGAAACTCTAAATCCATTATGCCGGAATAGCCACTGATATATTTCCATCTGCCGTTTGTATCCCATTTGCCACTCAGCATCCAGATTAACCTCTTCCTTCTTTGATGTCGCCTTGTAGTCAACTACAATGAGCTCACCATCGGGCGCGACCCAAATGTCGTCTATTCCCCCGGTGATGCGGAAATTGGTGACTACGTGGTGGTACATCACTCCCTTATGCAGGGAATCGCGCCACTCGTCTATCTTCTCGTGTGCGAACGGAATAGCTTCAATGTTGTATTTCTTTTGTAATGGATGCTGCGTCCCCTTAGCTCGATGCATGTCAAATTCCTTTTTGAGAAGTGCGTCGACGGCTGAATTGAGCGTAAATGGAAATCCCGGCGGCCGACCGACCCCGAGCTTTCGGTCAAGATAGAAACAACGGGGACACTCTACAGAATAGATCGATTTTCGACCGACTCAATTTAAAAGGTTTCGAGCCGTCCTGCGAGTATAAATTTCTGCTCCGATTTGGATTATAAAATGTGGTCATAGCTATTTATCCAAATTATAGAAACCATAGCGATTTCAGACTAACCAGACTACGTTTTTTGTTTTGGCTCAATCGATGGCGCAGCCAATTTCGCCTTTCGACGATTTTCGGCTGCGCTCGATCGGTCCTTAACCCGCGTGCAAAACTCTTGTAGTAATTCCAAATCCCTTTCAATTTCGTCAGGTTGCGGGACTGAATTACCCAATGCTCCCGCTTGGTCGTGACCTTCAATCCACTTAGAGCAACGAGATATACCATTTGAAACGTCTACAAAATCTTGGTCCTCTACCATTACTTCCTTTAGTCTCTGTGTCTCCACTCCTAGCCGAAATCGATACACGACATCGTTTAAAAGGCACTCTTCAACTGCGCGCTCCCACGACTTTCTCAAAAAACCATAAAACTGCATTACCTTATGGCGGAACTCCTCTTCCGTATCCCGCTTGTGACTCGCTTTCAGTGTCTGATACTTCTGCTTGAGCGTGCTTATTCGTTTACCCGTCTTCATGATAGGAGTAGTCAATTGGGGGTCACAGATTCCCACTTCATCCTTGGTACGCGTGACCATCTGGACTTTAAGGGGAACTTGCAGCTCATCAGCCTGCTCCTGCAACGCAACCAGAAATACAATATCGTGGGTGAATATAACTACTTGGCGCTTATTCCCTTCATCCGTCAATCTCCGTGCTACTCTCTCACGCCAATGCTGATCGAGGGAGCTAACAGGATCGTCAAATATTATGCCACACTTGTGCGAAGCGGTACTCAATTCCGCAAGGAATGATGCTATTGCCACGACCCGGTACTCTCCCTCACTTAGCACTTCTGACAGCCCCTTTGGCTCGAGCGCTGCATCCGACAACGCCAACTTATGTAGAGTACGGCCAATGTTTCCGGTTTTCGTTACCTTGAGATGTAGATGGGCAATCCCAAGCGCATCGAATTCTCTCTCGAGCGCGGTCTCCAAATCTTTTGTCAGAGCCAGTTCCATAAGCTCTCTCTGCTTTCGGGTGATTCCATAAGGATTAACGGATTCAAGGCACTGCTCAAGTTTCCTTTTGGTCTTTAGCATCTCAAGATAATCTAATAGGGTCTGTCTATTTTCGCCCAGCTTCTTCCGTAGAGTAAGCAATATCAACTCCTTCTCTGATCGACCTTGCTCTTCCGGTTTTCCCAACGCATCTGCATCTTTGGCATCTTTCTCGCATTGCTTAGATAATTTGGACAGACCCTGACTTGCATAAACTGCAAGTTTCGGGATAGCGACCCAGCTCCCAGCGGACATAGCCTTATCAAGTGCCCTGATACGCAGTTCAACGGAAGCAAAGAAGGGTTCCAATTCTGCGGCGCAGGACTTGGAGAGTTCTCTGACCTCCTCTATGAGTTGCGGGTCACTCTTTAACGGATTAGCCTCAATCTGCTGCAACTGTTTTCGGGCGAGTTCCAAACGCCCTCGACGAGTTATGACATTTTTGGCGACATCCTCTTCAACAAACTGCCAGAATCGGCTCAGTCTGTCTTTCGCGTCAGCACCAAGCTCTTGCTGGCAGAGAACGCATCGGCTGCCGTTGCCAACAACCGGGAATTTCTGATTAGGATAAGCGTCTTGCTCGGAGTAGTGTTGAGCCGCTTCGAACATCATTTTCCAAGCGTTGCCCCCGGCACCTGATAGTGGTTCTAAACTAAATGCCCCTTTCGATGCCAGGTCAGCTGCTTTCTGAGCCTCTGCCAGATTATCATGGAGCTTTCGCGACTGAGCGACCGCTGAATCAGAAAGAGTCTGCTTCAGTTTTACTATGGCACCTCGCAGTCGGTCGATACGCTCTTTTAGGCGCCTAAATCCTTTAGCTTTCTTTACGGGGTCATTTGCCCCGTAATCAGCTATAGTCTTTGAAAGGTGTTCAAGTTTGGTTTGATCGTCTGCACTGAAATTTGTCACAGTAATGATTATCTGCGGATCTGTTTCTGCGTTGATAACCGGGATAGGTTTGCCGTCACCGACAAATTCAGCGACTGAGGCTGGCACTTTAGGAAGAGCTACTATCTTATTCTGAATCTCTTCCCTCAATATCTGGCAAAGTGTCGCGAGTTTGGTGAACACATCCAATCCATAAGGTACATAAGCGACCTCATTAGCCTCATCGACTTGAACTCGTGCAACCTTAGAGTCAAACACTGCAATATTGGTCAAACTTCCAGGCGAAGGCGACCCGTCCTTCCAGATTACTGTCTGATCTCCGCTATTCTCAATTGCGACGTCAAACGACGCCTCAGCGGGTCCAGGAGTAGACTTGCCACCCGAATAGACATTCGGATAAATTCGCTCTGCCACACCTCGCGCTTTGCAGGCACGTTTCAGCACTCGCGAATAACCTGATTTTCCAGTAGCATTGTCGCCATAGACGACTGTAACACCCGATTCTCCGAACTCCAATCTCTGTCCCTCTCTCAACGCGTTAACATTCTTCACGTCGTGAAGCGCCTTTAACACGGTATCCTGCCCGTGGACAGTCCCCGACCCTACGTGGCTGGCGGCAAATCTCTCGGCGGAGAACCCGACATCCTCCTGCAACAATAGGTCATGCTGAAGCAGCAGCAATTTCAGAGCTCGCACCTCATCGTCCCTCGATAACTGGCCTTTGGTCCATATCCGACGCAGAGCATCGCTCTGCCAGTCAGGCAGTCTCTCCGACCAACTAATAATCTCCCCGATTACGTTCATGGCTTTATCTCACTTAATTTATTAGCGCACAGACTACTGTGCCCCTACCCTTTTAACTACTGTAATGCCTTCAGGGCTCGCCAAGTAATGAGCCAAAATAATTTAAACGGTACGAATTATTCACATGATTTCTCTCATTCAGATCGATAAAATTAGTATAGTGCAATTTATTTTCAATTCAAGTTTAAATATCTTCATTTATTCCATTATTTTAATTCCATCACATTTTCCCATAATCATTTATATATTGCCCCACTGTCAATTTCTGTCAGTGCATTTTATATAAAACCGCCTATTCATCATATTTCCCCCTCGCCGCTGTGAGCGGAATAAGGAAGGAGGGGGGGGCGCTCATCGTCTTGGGGGTTCAAGTCCCCCTTGACTCCTTGTCCCACATCATCGCCCCATCAAATTCACCACCAAACCGATGGTGATCACGACAAGAGGCCAATTAGTAGAAGAGGTAGTGTTTAAAACCATGACCAAAAAACTAATCAACGCTTCCGATCGGGAAACCCTTGCCGGGCGGAGGCCTGAATATAGAAGATTTCTACTAAATCAAAGCAACGCATCTATTAGAAGGACAACGGGAACCCAAACCCCTGACCCCGTCTTACCGGTGCCAACCATGCTTAAGCCCTATAACAGAAACCCTTTAACCATCCATATCGCCTCTCACACCGGGAGTGAGGTCAGGGGCGAGGGTAATTTAATGCGCCGTCGGTCCACTCGCAGCGGATTAATAAAGCGCCGTCAGGAATCTTTCCGGACGGAATCTTCAGTACCCATCCGTGTGGCACCCTCAAAATTACTTTTTTGCAAAAAAAGAATTTTGGGGGTGTATTCAGAGCTTCTCCTGTGCCCGGCGGGTCCTCGGACCAGCCGCTTGGATTCCCAGCCCGCCTGCTGCGCTTATCTTATGGAAATAATATTTCTTTGTAGGGGCGACTCGCGAGTCGCCCGCGATGTCAGGCGGTTCACAAACCGCCCGCGTAGCTTTCCCCCCTCGCCCCCTGGAAGAGGGGATTAGGAGTGAGGGTTACCCGGCGGAGAAAGACTCGGAAACGAACCCACTGAATTTATCTAACAATATACTTTCATCCCCTCCTCTATCCCCTGTCTTGTCAACGACATATCTGGACGCCACTCGCCCGGAAAACCCGTCCGAATAAATTTCAAAAAACGAACCCATATTGCAATAACTCAACACCCGACAATCACTTATCCTCTTTCAAGATTGGCTTCGTTTTTCGACCAATCCAATTTTCGGACTGCTTTCTCCAATCCCTCCCCACAAAAAAAACGCCAGTCCCTTTTTTATGGACTGGCGCCTCTATATTATCAGATAATAACTATGTCACTCTTCTTTCGACTTCTTTATCTCCTCAACTACCTTCTCCATGATTTCACGAGGCACTTCTTCATAGTGCGAGAAAGTTCTCGAATACACTCCCTGCCCCGACGTCATCGAGCGAAGATCGACCGAATAATTATAAAGCTCCGCCTGAGGCACCGTCGCCCGGATTCGCTGATAACGCCCTTCCGGATCCATACCGGAAATCCGCCCTCGGCGCCCCGAAAGATTCCCCATCACATCCCCCGTAAAATCATCCGGAACCATTACCTCAAGAATATTTATCGGCTCCAGCAATACCGGATTGCATTTCAAAAATCCCTCTTTAAACGCCATCGATGCCGCAATCTTGAACGCCATATCCGACGAATCCACCTCATGGTAAGATCCATAATATACCGCCACTATCACATCCACCACCGGCGACCCCGAGAGCCCTCCCTCGATCATCGCTTCTACCACACCCTTTTCCACCGATGGGATATATTTATTCGGGATCGTCCCGCCGGTAATCTCGTCGCGGAACTCGAATCCCGCGCCCCGCTTATTCGGCTCTAAACGCAGATAGACGTCGCCATATTGGCCGCGCCCGCCCGATTGCTTTTTATACTTGTGCTGGAGCTCGATCTTCGATTTGATCGTCTCCCGATACGGTATCCGCGGCTTGAACAAGTCGACATCCACGCCGAACTTCTTCTTCAGCTTGTCGACGATTATTTCCGTATGCGTCGATCCCTGGCTGAAAAGTACCGTCTGCCGCAGCGCCGCGTCGATGACAATATGGAAAGTCGGGTCCTCATCCCGCAGCTTCGACAGCCCCATCCCAAGCTTTTCTTCGTCCCCCTTGGCGCGCGGCTTCACGCCGGTGTCCATCACCGGTTCCGGGAACTCGACCTTCGGCATCACCAGACCAAGATCCTTATCCCCCAGCGTGTCCCCCATCTTCGTGGTTTTAAGCTTTACCAATGCTCCAATGTCGCCCGCCACCGCCGCCTCTACATCACTTCGCTCTTTGCCGCTGATAGAATAAATCTGGCCAACCCTCTCCGTCGAACTCTGATTCTGGTTATAGAGGTCCATCCCCTGCGATATTTTTCCGCTGATAACTTTGAAAAGCGAAATTTCCCCAATATGCGCTTCCGCCAGCGATTTGAAAAAATACGCCACCGGCTTCCCGGCCGGATCGACATTCACCCCCACGACCTCATTCTTCCCGATCTTCATCAGGTTGATCGGTGACACCGCTTTTGGATTCGGGAAAAATTCCGCGATAAAGTCCATCAGAAGCTGTGTCCCCGAATTCCTGTCTGCCGAACCATAAAGCGTCGGAAATACCGCCTTCTTCACTATCGCTTTCTTAAGACCGTCATGAATCTCCTGAGGCGTCAATTCCCCTTTGTCGAAGAATTTTTCCAGAAGGGCGTCGTCCGCCTCCGCTATCGCCTCTATCATTCTCTGGTGTGCCTCAGCGGCCTTCACCTTTAAATCGGCCGGTATTTCGCCTTCTGATGGCGTTCCCTTGGCGTCGAACGTGTAAGCCTTCATTTTCAGCAGGTCAACCAGCCCCTTATAATCCGTCCCTTCCCCGATCGGGATTTGCAGCGGAACTACTTTCAGCCCGAATCTGTCCTGAAGCTGTTTGATAACCTCGGAAGTCTTTACATGCTCTTTTTCGATTTTATTGATAAAGAAGATTCTGGGGAGGTTGAATTTTTCGATATATTTGTACTGGATTTCAGTTCCGACCTCGATTCCGGCATTAGCGTTGAGGACTATTATGGCCGTCTCGGCGACGTTGAGGCCTATGATGAGCTCGCCCATTACATCCGGGTGACCCGGAAGATCAAGGAGGTTTATTTTCTGGTTCTTCCAGGGACAGGTTAGTATGGCTAGCCCGATTGACGTTTTCCGATTGATCTCCGCGTCGGTGAAATCGGAAAGCGATGTCCCCTCGTCCACCTTACCATGTCGATTGGTTATACCGGATGAAATGCGATCGCGTCTGCGAGGCTTGTCTTGCCGCATCCTCGCTGGCCAATGAGAGCAATATTTCTTATCTGTTCGGTGTCATAAACCTTCACCGGACTACCTCCTTAGAATCTAAAACCAAAACTTACTATAAACTTGGGATTATAACACCAGCCCCTGCATTTGTCAATTTCTTTATTTGACTCGTCTAATCCGGCCCGCAAGCCTTATGGGGGTGCCAAAATAATATCCTATCTCCGCCAACCGATACAGCTTTTTCGAAATAGCCACCAGTCCCTTGTTGATTCGGAACTGTCCCCATAATTGGAGCGGCCATGACTTGAATTTTCTCAATTTTTTGGGGCCATTATGAAGGTGCGTCAAACCCATAGCCAACCCATATTGCCGAGGCCTTTCTGGGGCCTTCTTGCTATCGCCAAGGAAATGCCCGACGATACTGCGGGCAGGTCATCCGAAGAAATTCGGCATAAACTGGAAGGCGAGCGGGTGTTTCAGTAGCCTGAAATCCGCTTGCATTTTTCAATATACATCTCTGGCGCTGAATCCGAGACTAGCTTGTTCTTTATTTCACAATCTTTTCATATCTTGAGGTATTGTGGGATTAAATATTCTCGTGTCCTT
>CAWEZN010000013.1:0-14537 GCA_963813655.1 uncultured candidate division Zixibacteria bacterium
ACTATGAACCACCCGCCGGTCACTTTTGCATAATAGGTATTGGGTAGAGGGTAGCCATAGTAGAGATATCGGAAAATGAAATGCGCCCCGATGATGCATACAAAAATCAGAGCGGCTCGCGTGATTGAGGTAATTGCGGGTTTATCTTTTTTGGTCAACAGGAAATAAAATCCAAAGAAAGAGGCAAACAGAAGAATTCCTTCAGGGCGCGTCAGTGCGGCCAAAGAGAATAATATCGCCGACAGCCGAAGATAGCGAGTGTCATCAAGGCTTCGAACGAGCATCATGACCGAACCGAATATCAAAATCGAGAAAAGGGCGGTTTCCAATCCACTCGTTGACCACACTGCATAGGTACGATTGGAAGCGACAAAAAGCGGTCCCAGCAGGACAAAATAATCATATTTGCGGGTCGCAAATATTTTCCAGTTGAAAAAGCAAAAGAGGGCGAAGAGCGAGATTGACAGGCAGATGCTCAGGATATTGGCCGATTGATCAGGCGCAAATCCCAGCAAGGAAAAGAAGGACAAGATTATCACCCAAAGGAAATTGGTGTATCCCTCCACCCTCTCGCCGGGATTGAAGACCAGGCCCAATCCATTGGCGAGGTTTTTGGCGTAACGAAAGGAGATAAAGGCGTCGTCGCAGAGGAAGAAATACTTACTTATATGTATTATCAGTAAGACAAGAAGTAGAGCGGCGATCACGATAAAAAATATTCTTCTTGGCATTTTGCTGGCCGAAAGATTCTATCATTTAATATAGCATCATACACGAAATCAGGCAATGTATTTTCATATTATGGGGTCGGCGGGCCAAATGATCCCACTCTCCGCAGAAAGTCGATCGACCGCATGGCGGAGAAAGGGATGATGGCTAATTGCGTTAGCAGTACCAGACATCGGCGTCATAGACTCCGCCGATATCGGAAAGGACATGCACGAAGTAGAATAATTGTCCATCGGCGGTCAGGGATGGTTCTCCGGCTAGACCTTGGATCACAAGCTGCGGCTGACCCCAGATGGAATCAGTTCTGACCGACCGGTAAATTGCCATTCCGATGAAGGGATTTCTTCCCGAGGAATAATACATAGTATCGCCGTCGGCGGTGAAGGTCGGTTGGTAGTCGTCGGCGAATGAATTAATCGGCGATCCGAGATTGATCGGACTGCTCCAGTTTGCCCCATCAAACCGAGATACCCAGATATCAGTCACCCCCATCCCGCCGGGCCTCAGAGAGCCAAAGTAGAGGTTTATTCCATCGGGATGTATTGCCGATTCGCCATCCGGATAAATGGAGTTCACAATGGAGCCAAGATTTCTGGCCGGTCCGGGAAAACCATTGATTATATCGGCTACGTAGATGTCAAGGAAATCGTCGGTCGAGGGGTTCTGAAGGTACCCCTGATTTGTGGCTCTAAGCGAGTGGAAATAAACTTTTCCGCCATCGGGCGAAAAGCTCAATTCGCCGTTAAAGGATTGACTGATTCCCTTGCCCAAATCATAAAATTCGGGTTCTCCAAAATCGGCCGGTCCGCCGATTCGTTTCAGGCGATAGGTATTGTTGTGACGCTTCAGCAATTGCTCGGCCGGCATATTCCCTACAACATCTTCGGTATACATCACATAAAGGTAAGAACCGTCACGCGAAATTTCGATTGCATCCTGCGGACAGAGAGTATTGACCGGATCGCCCAATCGGATGGGTTGATGCCAGTCTGGTACCACACTGATAGGCGTGTTACTGTCGACACGCTGAATATCAGATTTCAGGCAAACGGGCGACGGCACGGACTCCGATTTAACCGGATCTTTTGCACCGCAACCAATAAATCCTGCTATCGAGCCGATCCAGATCATGAGCAGCGCCACGTAAAAAGGCAGGCGCGCAACTCTATTGAAAAATAAATACGTCTCTCGATTAGTCATCATTCCTCAACTCTAATAAGCAGTTCATGTATCCTCCAAACTCCTGACAATAAATGGCCAAATTAATACTTAAGCTCATCAAAGGCAAATGATAGTCCTGCGGAGGGCACGACAATATAAATCCGGCCTTAATCTTGCGGCCTACCCTGCCCGGAAAAGGCCACTTTTGTCCCGACTGTCGTCAGCGGCCGGGGAAACTTCTTGACTCAGTTATCGTAGAAATAGTTAATAACCATCAGTAACACGGGCCATTAGTCAAAATGAATGGGAGGTGTAAGCTTGAAGAAAAGAAACCTGGGATACCTGGGATTTTTGGGGCTGCTCGGTTTTTTGGGGATGCTTGGTCCTATCACCGGGCATGACGGCTTTAACGTTCTCTTTGGGTTGTTCGGTCTGTACGGCTTCTTCGGATTTTTTGGCATCTCGGAAGAAAATCACTGAGCTGTTTTCGTGATTCGAGAGCGAATCGGTACAGCCATCGGCAATCAAATAAAAAAGGGGATTGGTTTTACCCAATCCCCTTTGACTTTCATGACCCGTCAGATTAGATCGGGGTCATTAGGTAGGTCCAGCTTAGAACCTGCGGCCACCGCCACGGCTTCCGCCGCCACGATTTCCACCGCCGCCAAATCCGCCGCCGCGTCCACCGCCACCACCAAAGCCGCCGCGACCACCGCCGCCGCCGCCTTCGGTACGAGGACGAGCTTCATTGACGTTCAGCGTCTTGCCATGAAGTTCTTTGCCATTCAAGCCGGCTATCGCCGCCATGGCCTCTTCCTTGGAATTCATTTCCACAAAGCCGAATCCTCTCGGCTCGCCGCTGAATTTGTCCTTGATAATGTTGACGGCCGACACCTGACCAAAGGTTTCAAAAGCCTGGCGGATGTCTTCTTCTGCCGTCTCGCTGGACAGATTGCCTACGTAGATATTCATTCTACACTCCGAAATTGTTTATCTTCCCGACGACCCTTTTCTCAAGGTGATCTCGTAATTTAAGATAAACGGTTCCTTACGCACTATTGCGTTTTGTCTCCAAATTAAGATTCTCGATAAGTGATTGATTATAAAGATCCAAACCTTGAGAAAAATTAATGAAGGAGAGCCTTTAACATACGGTTAATATATCGTCATAAATGTTTATGTCAACAGATATTTGAACAATATTTCATAAATAAAGTTCCGGATTTGTTGGAAAATCTGTCGCGGGGGTATGCTAAGTTATTCTCTTCTATTCCATTATAATCCGCCGAATCTTTCCAATTTACGGGGGCGGGCAAATTTTCTGTTGACATTCTTTTAAAAACTCCGATATTCGTGATGAGTAAAGTGTAGTAAACCTCGAAGAATATTGGGAAAGGAGGCGTAGAATTATGATAAAAAGGGAAGAAATAATGACCGGAAATCTGCGCCTGCGGAGGTTTAATCGATAGCGACAGTTAAAATATAGCGAGTTTGCTGCCTTCCCGTATGCGGAAGGCGTTTTTGTTTTAGGCCGCAGGCGCAAGATTTCGCCCGCGGCCTTTTCTATGACAATGTTCCCCGCGGGTAGATTAAATCTGAACTACAAGGCTTCTATAATATATGGAGGATAATATGTCGGAATTTGAAGAAAATGCATGGCTCACAAACAGGATACTTTCCTGCAGAATATTGGGGCGCGAAATAGAAGGGTATCTTCTGCACCTACTGCAGGTAAACAGTTCGAAATTACAAATGAGAGAAAATAGAAATGCAGTTAATAGACTTAGGATGGGATTCGTTTTTCGATAAGAACTTCGAATCCTATAAAAATCAGAATTTATTTCCGGGCCGGGTCGCTCGCGAGAATCGGCGTGACTACCTGATTTTCAGTGAGCATGGCGAACTTGTCGGCGAGATATCCGGAAGGTTCCGTCATGAGGTAAGCGTCAGGGGGCAATTTCCCACGGCCGGCGATTGGGTGGCAATTTCAGGACGGCCTGATGACGGTAAAGCGGTTATCCATGCCTTAATACCTCGCAAGAGCGCTTTTGTACGCAAAGTGGCGGGGACCAACACCGAGGAGCAGATTGTTGCCGCCAACATCGATATGGTATTTATCGTCTGCAGTCTGGACAATAATTTCAGCCTGAGAAGGATAGAGCGGTATCTCAGCCTCGCATGGGAAAGCGGGGCCATGCCGGTGGTAATCCTCAGCAAGGCGGATTTATGTTCGGATTCGGAATTGCGACTTGCGGAAGTTGAAGCTATCGCCATAGGGGTCTCGGTGCATATAATCAGCGCAACAACCGGACGCGGGATGGATATTTTCAGTGACCATCTCAAATCAGGCAAGACAGCCGCTTTCCTGGGTTCGTCAGGAGTGGGAAAGTCAACCATAATCAACTTTCTGCTGGGAGCTGACCGGCTCAAAGTGGGAGAGGTCAGTGAGTATGACGGTCGCGGCCGCCATACAACCACTTTTCGCGAGATGATTTTGCTTCCTGATGGCGGAATCGTAATTGATACCCCGGGCATGCGGGAACTTCAAGTATGGGGCGATGACGAAGGACTATCGCAGACTTTCGAAGACATAGTGGGATTATCGGCCAATTGCCGTTTTGCTGATTGCAGTCATCTAAGCGAACCGGGGTGCGCCGTAAAGGCCGCTATTGATGAGGGTGTCCTTGACCCGGGGCGGCTGCGAAGTTTCTTGAAACTCAAGAAAGAAATCAAGTATCTGGCGGCCCGGCAGGCGATGAAAGCGAGTATGATTGAAAAGGATCGCTGGAAGAAAATCAGTCAATATCAAAGGAGTCTTAAGAAGAAAGGTTAGTATAGACAGGAGACAAAGGGGACCGGAGGGATGGAATTCTTCCGGTCCCATAATTTCTTGCAATGAATCGGCGGCGCAAACCGAGGTGATCTACGTCATAAATTCATACTATTTCAGCAAAATCATCTTCTTTGTATCCGTGAAGGGGCCGGCGGTCAGACGGTACAAGTAAATGCCGGAGGCGACCGGCCGGCCGTGCATATCAAGACCGTCCCATTGGGCAGAATATTGCCCGGCGGGCAAATAACGATCGACGATTCTGGCTACTTTTTGACCCGTTATATTGATGATTTCGACTATGACGCGGCTGGCGTGTGGAATTGCAAATTGAATCTGCGTGGAGGCGTTGAAGGGATTGGGGTAATTCTGGGTCAGTACAAAAGAAGCTGGTAGAGGGCCGCGGGCATCATCTTGCAGATCGGTTGCGAAAGTATCCGGTGCATTGAGGATTTCTTTAAGGTTAGTGATTGAATTGAGACGGCTAAGACCCTGGCCGATGCCCAGTTTCAGAAAGACATATTGGCTGTCGCCCGAGGGGAATTCGATCGGTCCGAAGGTACCCAGGAAATGGGGATTTCCTTCTGCAAGCTGAATATCACCAGTCGAGGTGACAGGATCGCCGGGATAACTAAAAGGGGTGCCATTGGCAAGAGGATCGCCATTGCGCTTAAGTCCTTTCATCAGATTATAACTCTCGGCTCCGGTCTGGGGATCGTCGCCGTTGGGGTAGCTTATAAACGAACTCATGCGCAAATTGCGAAAGCCGGGTTTGTGGGTACGGAAAAAGGTGGCGGTGTCTCCGGGCGAGCTGACTGCGGGGCCATAGACAAGCTTGACGCCTATTGCCGGAGGGGGGTTGCCATACACACGATCGGAATCGTCGGCGTTATAGCAGAAATAGATATCGGAAAGAGTATCGCAGCCGGTTAAATCATCCTCCATATACCCAAGATCCGGATCGAGCCAGAAGGAGATATAGAAATCGCTGATATTATTTCCGCCCTTATTGAAAAGCTGGTACTCGATAAATATAATCTTGTCTCGACCGATGTCGTCATAAGCCCAAGTGGTTTGGCGTACCTCGACTCCAAGAGGCGGAGTCCCACCCGCAATAAGAGTATGTCTCGACGGATTGGCATCGTTGAAGACCGACCAGAGGGTCTGAATCCCGTTTATGTCCGGATGGTTATAGTTATCGATCGGCGCTCCCTGACTAATCGGCCACTGGAGATAGTCGGCATTGGGATTGCTCGAGGCGCTATCGGCATAGAGTTTATAGACACGATAGGCGGCGATTGTATCCGCATGTGGGATATAAGTACCACTCGAGATGGGGCCGGGCCAGAATTCGGTATCAAAATCGGCTATGGCAACTCTCAGCGAATCATTGACTTTTCCCCCCATCCAAAGCCCCCCTGAGTACAGCGGCGATTTTATCTGAGTGCCATTCAGGATAGCCTCCACGCTGTCGAATGGATAGTATGTACCGTAATCATGCCCGAAAACGTTGTCAAGATCGCGGCCCAAAAGAGCACGGTTGGTCACAAACATTAGAATCTTGTTGCCATCAATGAAGGTCTGGTTGTCAATTTTTGCCGCCTTCCCGGCGGGAACAATTCCCAATCCAAATGCGGGAATTGATATCCCCAAGAATAAGAGAATTAGAATAATGCCCCTGAAGGTAAACGATAGAAAATTCTGATTCATTTCGGCCACCTCTCCCCCGGCTATGAAAAGCCTATTGTGATTATACGCTGCCTTATTATAGTACTGGACGCTTGAATGTCAATATTGTTTCTCTAAATCATATTCGGCAGGCGATTATATTTCAGAGGGCCGGTTTTGACCGGGAGGCAAATTGAAGATGACGAATTTAGTTTTCTTTGCAGTTCAAGTCGAAGGCTTCGGCGTCGATTGCCTCGTCGAAGTATAACTCCTGCATTTCCGGCATGATGCAAGGATTTACTTTGCGTCGGGCGATGCGCTGGATATTGAGGAGATGGCGGGCGCTGATATTATCGGTGGTAAAGTTTTTCCCTCCGGAGCCGCAGGCCAGAGTGAGCGAGGGTTGGAGGCAATTGTAGGTACCGCCCATCGCCCCCTGAGAAGCGGGAGTATTGACCAGTATACGCCCCGCGTGCATAACGGAGGCAAAGTACAAAATCCGCTCTTCGTTTGTAGAAAACATGCTGATGGTATGCCCCAATCCGCCATGATTGTTTATCTTGCTGCACAGGTCAATGGCCTGTTCGATATTTTCGGCGGCGTAAAAGGCAAGGATCGGAGCCAGAATTTCCAGCGAGAGGGGCGAATGAAGCCCGACCTCTTCCAGCTGGGCGATGAGCAGAGTAGTATCGGGTGGCACATCGATGCCGGCCATCTGGGCGATCCTAGCGGCCGGCTGACCGATCACCTCGGGTTTCATAATTCCGGTGGTGGTGTTGTAGGCGACAGGTTCGAGCCGCTTGATTTCGTCCTTTGAAAGAAAATAAGCTTTTCTCCTTTTGAATTCCGAAATTACGGCGTCAACGTGGCATCTCCTCACGACCAGAGCCTGCTCGCTGGCACAGACGGTGCCATTATCGAAAGTTTTGGACATGAATATCTGTTCCACCGTGAAAGGAATGTCGGCGGTTTTGCCGATGAAGACGGGGACATTTCCGGGGCCGACTCCGATGGCGGGGTTGCCTGAGCTATAGGCGGCTCGTACCAGGGAGGTTGAACCGGTGGCCAGAACAAGGGCAGTTTTCCGGTGGCTCATGAATTTCAAAGTTTCGGCCTCGGTCGAGTTTTTGATCCACTGGATAGAGTGTTCTGGCGCTCCTTCATTCAGGGCCGCTTCGTAACAGATTTTTGCGGCTTCAATGGAGCATTTTTTTGCGGCTCCGTGGGGACGAATTATGATCGGGTTTCTTGATTTCATCGAAATCAAAATTTTAAATAGGACGGTTGAAGTCGGATTGGTTATCGGCGTCACCGCGAAAATAGGACCCAAGGGTTGGGCAATCTCAATAATACCTTTATGAGTGTCTTCAGAAATGATTCCGACAGTCTTTTGATCTTTGATATCCTGATAGACAAACCGAGTCGCGATAACATTTTTTATAACTTTGTCTTTCCACAGCCCCAGCCCGGTTTCCTCGAAGGCCATTTTGGCCAGGCGAATCCGATTGTTGAAACCAGCCCGATAGACCGCTCTGGTTATTCGATCGGTCTGCTCCTGATTGAATTTCCGGAATTTTTCAGCCGCGCCGGCGGCTTTATTCATGACATCATCGATATCAACGCCATTTTTCCTGATTTCTTCCATAATACTCAATCCTATCAAATCAGTCCGGCGCCAGCCGGAGAGGGATTTTACGCGTTTCTCGGAACTCTTCCGAGATAAAATTAAACGAAACCGGACGAAAGAATCAAGATGGATTTTTAAGACCCTTATTCTTCTATTTTTAGAGCCTATGATAGTCGAGGGTCGGGATTTTTATTTCTCCCCTGGCATTGGAAGTCCTGCTATTATATGGACTTGATTTGCGCTGATTATTCAGATATTTTGAATAAATATTAACCTGACGGGAGGAAGCATGCCACTTCTATTAACCAGAGATGATGTTATTCGTGTTTTGGATATGTCGGATTGCATGGCGATTGTAGAGAAGGCTTTCGCCGAGCTGGCCTCAGGTACCGCAGTTCTGCCGCTCCGGGTCGGGATTACGCCGCCGGAGGGTTTGTCGCTCTATATGCCGGCCTATTTGAAGCAGATGGGTGCGCTGGCGTGCAAAGTGGTGACAGTCTATAAAAATAATCCGGTGAAGCATAAGCTACCGACGACAATCGGAAAGGTTCTGCTTCAGAATCCGGAAACCGGCGAGGTGATATGCATTATGGATGGCGGGTATCTCACGGCAGTGAGGACCGGGGCGGCGAGCGGTGTGGCGACCAAGTATCTCGCGCGCACCGACAAGGGGCAGACGGCGGGGATATTCGGGGCAGGCGTGCAGGCGAAAATGCAGTTATGGGGGATGGCGGCCGCCCGGGAGCTTTCGCGCGCCTATGTATATGACATATCTGCAGAAGCGACCGGAGCATTTATTAAGGAAATGGGCGCAAAGCTGAAGCTGGAAATCATACCGGCCGATTCGCCCGATCAGATTCTTGCCGAATCCGATATAATCTGCACCGCGTCATCATCGGCTACGCCATTATTCGATGGTTCTCAGGTCAGGCCGGGAACGCATATCAATGGTATCGGGAGCCATACTCCTGCCGCTCGCGAACTGGATACGGCAATTATCAAGCGATCTAAAGTGGTGGCGGATTCGTATGAGGCGTGCCTGAAAGAAGCGGGCGATATAATGATACCGCTTCAGGAGGGGGCGATATCCAAGGATCATATGCAGGCGGAATTGGGAGAAATAATCATCGGCCGGAAGAAGGGGCGAACCAATAATTCCGAGATTACGTTATTTAAATCGAACGGGTTGGCAATTCAGGATGCCGCGGCGGCGAAGCTTGTGTATGATAAGGCGAAGGACGCAGGGATCGGAAAAGAAGTGAATCTGTAATCGAATAGTATGGAAAAATATGATTTAATAGTTATCGGGTCAGGGCCTGCCGGTGAAAAGGCCGCTATCCAGGCTGCAAAACTGGGGAAAAAAGTGGCTATAATCGAATCGCGCGGCGTAGTCGGCGGGGTTTGTGTGCATACGGGAACGCTTCCGTCCAAAACGCTCCGGGAAACGGTACTATATCTGGCGGGGCTGAAGCAGAGGTCGGTCTATGGGGTGGTTTGCAGTCTTAAGAGTGATGTCACGGTCGCGGAACTGATGTACCGCACCGAGCATGTGATCCAGAAGGAGCTCGAGGTTATCCAGAATAAATTGATGCGCAACGGTATTACCGTTCTGGGCGGGCGAGGACGGATTGTGTCCCCTACTCAGGTATCGCTGGAGGATGAATTCGGCCAATTGCGGGTTTTGGAGACCGAGGTAATTATTCTTGCGGGGGGTTCTCGCCCTTATCATGATGCGGCGATAAATTTCGACGGGATCCATGTTTTTGACAGCGAGTCTATTCTGAAGGTCGATAAGATTCCTCATTCGATGATAATTATAGGTGGCGGGGTGATTGGATGCGAGTACGCCTGTATTTTCGCACACCTCGGCGTGAAGGTGACGGTGCTTGAGACAAGAGAACGGCTGATGCCGTTTCTGGATTACGAAATTTCCGATGCGCTGACTTTCCTGATGCGTAAGAACCGCACCAAGGTGATACTTGGCGATCGGATGGATAATCTGGAAATCAGAAATGACGAGGTTTGCATTACGACGAAAGCCGGGCGAACATTAATCGCCGAGAAGGCGCTTGTAGCGATGGGACGGGTGGGAAATACGGCCAAGCTGGGTATCGAGGAGCTTGGGATAAAGACGAACAAGCGGGCGTTGATTCAGGTGGATGAGAATTTCTATACCGGCGTGCCGAAGATATATGCGGTCGGTGATATAATCGGATTTCCATCGCTGGCATCGGTTTCGATGGATCAAGGGCGTCTGGCGGCGCAACATGCCTTTGGGCAAGAGGAATCGCGCTTGAATGTGCTTCTGCCGTATGGAGTCTATACAATCCCCGAGGTTTCGATTGTGGGATATACGGAAGAGGAATTGAACGAGAAGGGGACGGTTTATGAAACAGGTGTCGCTCGATTCTATGAGCTGGCGCGCGGACAGATCGCCAATGATCATGATGGCTTGCTGAAACTGACGTTTTGTCCCAAAACGAAGAAGCTATTCGGGGTGCATATAATAGGGGAACGGGCGGCGGATTTGATTCATATCGGTCAGGCGGTGATAACGTTCGGGGGGACGATAGATTATTTTATCGACACGGTTTTCAATTTTCCGACGATGTCGGAGGCGTACAAAGTGGCGGCCCTCGACGGACTCAGCAGTATAGAATAGAAAGCGGGGCGACCGCGAGAGTCGCCCCTACAATGATTTTGCGTTCGTGTGGTTGTGGTAATTGTAGGGGCGGTTCGCGAACCGCCCCTAGAGCGGGTCGGTCGCGACCGACCCCTACAATATCTGAAGTCTTCTTATTTCAAGAGTATCATCTTCTTGGTGTCCTTGAATTCACCGGCGGTTAGACGATACAGATAAATTCCGCTGGCGACGGATGCGCCGGATTGATCTCTGCTATCCCATTGTACGGTATGTTCGCCCGCCTCGAGGGTACCGTCAACCAGAGTCGCGACTTTCTGCCCGGCAATGTTGTAGACTTCAAGGATGGCTTCACATGCCTTCGGCAGAGCAAAGGTAATTTGAGTCGTCGGGTTGAAGGGATTGGGGTGATTGGGGAGGAGGGCAAAATCAGTCGGCTGAATCTCAATCTTTGATGCGCCGTTGATTATGTCAAAGGCTAGCCCGTTGGCGCTTTCGTCGGCGCCGAGAACGGATACGATTTCGACATTCCCGTCAACTTTCAGAATAGCATTCTTACCTAATGCAATCTTGGCATTGCCAGTGAGGTCAAACATGCCAAGTGTTATTATATCGCCATCCTGACTATAGAACGGCTCGAATCCGCGGATGGTGGTGTTAATATTAACCGACTTGCCGTCGAGTGCCTTTAATTCCATCTCCAACCCGGCGAGGGTGGCGGAGGAAGTGAGTTCGATTGTGGTCCTATCATCTTTATGGATTGCGGAAATGAACCCTGATGGGCGCAGTTTCGCATGTGTGGACATGTCTGATCTGCTGCCGCAATTCGGTGCTGGACCGTGCTTATACAAATAGTTGATAAGATAAGTTATGTCTAAGGCATTTATAATTCCCGAGTTATTAACATCAGCTGCTCGCGGTGGTATTGGCCATTGCCCATGCTTATAAAGATAATTTATTATGTGTGTAATATCCAAAGCGTTTACAGTTCCACTCCGATTTGCATCGCCACATACATAAGGTATTAGCGGTTCAATCTCTTCTGGCGTCAGCGCTTTGGCAAAGAGTCTAACCTCGTCTACTGCCCCATTCATAAGTGCCGGGCTTTCTTCATAGTAATTGGCATCTATCCCAATCTTGAGGTTGCGAACGGCGGTTGCAATGTATCCGGGGCTTATTGTCTTTTGCCCATCTAAATGTCCATTCACATATAACTCCAATTCGGTATCCGATTTCGCTACCCCGGCAACATGATACCAAACCCCGGGATGCACTACAGTTTGGCTTTGTGGGCCATCGCTCAGCCAATCTCCCTGCAGATTGAAATCGAATCTGGCCGAATCTGAATTATTATCATGGCCAATTCGAAACCAAAATCCCCGATAGTCCCCCGCATTGGAAAATATGAATGGCCAGTCTTGCGGATTATTTACCTTCATCCACATGGCAAAAGAAAAAGGCGTCACCAGATTAAACTCGGGGCAATTGTCAAAATCAATTTCGGCGTCCATACCATTAAGAACTCTACAATTGCCAATTATGCCGGGAGCAATTGACGTATTTGGAGCTAATCCGTTAAAACTATTGCCGGATGAATCCCCGATTGTATCACCGGACATTTCGTCCATTGGCCAATATCCTATAAGGTCATATGTGACCAGCAGTGCTGTATCGGAGGTCCAACCGCCTAGTATATAGAAGGAATTGCGGGGAGGGAAACCTGTCGGCGGAGTTGAACAGACGTATAAAAGGGAATCAGATTGCATAATCGTATCGCATGAGGCATAGATTCCTGTTCCATTTCCGTTAAAGAATAACCCGGTTCCGGGCGGAAAGCAACAACCCCATGTTTCCCTAGATGTAATGATTTCAAGATTACCATCGGCATCAATGTCGAAAGCATCGGGAAAACCGCCGCCAGGAAGATCAATGCCACTTTCGTCAACCGGATTAGTATCATAAGCTTCGCCAATATATGAATATGAGCCATCACCTTTGCCCGCGAACAGCCAGGCCGCGCCCGGATCACCGTCATCGTCCTGCCCTGCAATTATATCCATAAGACCATCTTTATTGAAATCACCCACGGTTATACCGAAAATATTTATCACACTAGCAGATGTTGAATCTCCCGGATTAAATCGCGGTCCAGCAATGAATGTCCCGTCTCCGTTTCCATAATAAATAAGAACTTCAGGAGGATCATATCCGGCCACTGCAATATCGGCTTTGGAATCACCATTAATATCCGCACAATCGATTCCCGCCAAAATGCTTCTATCCGCCATATATTTCGAATGCGAAAAGGAGCCATCCATGTTATTAATGAATATATGGATGGTGTCAGACCCATCAGTAACTGCAAAATCGGAACTCCCATCTGCATTGAAATCTGCAGTTCCAATGTCACCAGAAGCTAATGCAGTGTAGGCAACTGATCCAATAATGCTTGAAGAAAAATGATTGCTTCCGTCATTTGTTAGGAGACGGATATTTCCGTCAGAACCCCAATTCACGATGTCGAGTTTCCCATCGCCATCGAAATCATCTACGCCAACTGCAAAGGAAGGCACACCCAATGATATCTTCGTCACGTTGAACGCCCCCCCGATTGGGGGCGCTGCCTTGCAGGGATTATGAACCGACCCAAACAACAGGCAAAATGATGCAGCTAGTAGCCAAGTTTTCATAGCTTACTCCTCCATTTAAGGTTTTAGCTTTGTTTTCAATGACTAAATAGGGACTAAAAAGAGGATTTGTAGAGAATTCTCGGGAAAAAAAATTAGTTTTTGTAGAAATGGCTAGTTGGTACCTGGGTAGATGCCAGCGGCGGGATGATAAACTATTGAATCGGAATAATAGACGATCACGTCATTCTTGAGCGAGTCCAAGAATGCTTCCGGATTTGAAATCAGAGGTTTGCCCAATAAGCCCAGGAGCTTATTGAATATGGGAAGTGAGAGGTCTGGAAATTGAACATTTATTGGAATGAATTTATTGTCCAAATAGTAAATGATGCATGGAATATTTGTTGTAGTATCAGCAATATCAGCAAGCTTGGCCCCGCTGAATTCCTCAACACTAACCCAATACCCGCCATCTGAAATTCTATGTAAGGAGCGAATGTTATTTCTAACATCTGGTCCCAGGGAAAGTATTGTCTTAGGAAATGCAATATAATATGACTGACTCCCTTTTTGCATTCCGGACGCAAGAAATAGCTCATTCTCCCACGGTGGGCTCACACCCGAGAGTCTAAGGGGATTCAACACCAGCAAAGAGGCTCGCTCATAGCGATTGTTAATGCTTGGTGCAATGACTTCAGGTGCACCATTATTATCAATATCTTCGGCCGCAATATGATCCCAATCCATGTGGCCGGCATGAATGTACGGACCCGCCATCTTGTTCCCCATTGGATCCAAGGCCATAATTTGACATCGCGCGGGAAATGACGCATGGGCGAAAGTCACTATGCTCGTCTTTCCCTTATTATCATTAATTGGAATCATCGCAGTGAATCCGTAGTCTGCTGATTTTGGATATGACGCCCACGGTGTATTGCCGGGATAAGTGGTCAACTCAAAAACGTTTCTAGTCCATTTGCAAATTCCGTCATCGTCATAAAATCGAATAGAAGGGCGAGTAGTATTCTCGCTTTCAAAATGAGGTGCAAAGAACAATTCATCTCTTCCGTCATTGTCAGTGTCAAGTGCAGCGTAAAGGGGGGATCTTTGTCCCGATAACGAAATATATCTGGCACTTTTCAGTCGCAGTTCAAATTCTTCTGATGTCCACAATGCACGTCCATCCGGATTTATAGCCTTGAAGCGGTTGCCTGTGATCTCAATATGGTCAATATGCCAATCGAACCATATCCA
>CAWEZN010000014.1:0-166327 GCA_963813655.1 uncultured candidate division Zixibacteria bacterium
AATGTATTGCTAACCGCTTTCCATATCTCCTGCCGAACTGGCAAATGAATGATATCCATATACCATCATTTCCAACTGGCGGCCCCGATTCAATTGTATATCAAATATGCACTCCATCGCAGAGCCATGCCGGGGATTCGTCATCAGTGACGGTTTACGTCTGCAACGACGCGCAGTGCAATGAATTTAGGGGAGATAGTAAATCGGGTAGTATTTTCTCCTCGATTTGTGATGTTAACAGAAATTGCATCATTAATGCGCTTGATATAACATACTTGATAAACTACCTGTATAAGCACGGGCCCGCTCCTGTTCCCTTAATGATGGGGGACACAATGCGACGGTTTAGTCAATCTGCTTGATATAACATACCTGATAAATTACCTATATAAGGGGGGAATACCGACCAGTTTGTCCATGGTGAGTCTCCGGGTGCGGCGCCAAATCGCCTTTGGAAAGCCTTGAATCTATTTACATCAACTTGCGCCCCGCCGCCGTACGGCGGGGCTTTTTTATATCAATTCGGTATTTTGCGCATCTTTGCGGGATGATTTCAATGGCATCTATCGCATCGAAGTATTTAAAGGCGACCGCGGCTGGATCTTCTCCAACCACATCCGCATTGGCTGCTAAGAATCTGCACTCCGGGGCAATTCGCTGACTTATATATCACCCGACCCTGAAATAGTAAAGCAATCAGGACTCAGAAAAACCTTGACAAAATATCCAAGATTCATATCTTGAATATGGATATCTTTAGGCGTATTGCTGATTCCGACCTCACTGCGCGATGATTATGTACACGGTAACCTTGCAAAAGTCGATCATCTTAGCATATTGTCGCTTGTTTGGAGGGAATATGTATATCAGTTCAATGAGGGGGGATTCTGAAATGCCTCATTTTCCTCGCCTTATTCAGTTTTCTGGCGTTTTCTTTTCCTTCGCCGCTTATAAGGCCAAAGATGCGAAGAAAAGACATGCCCTGATGATCAAGAAATTTTCTGATCAGACACCTGTAAAGTCTGCAGGTGCCGACGAATTTTACAATTATACTACTCCCACTCCTCCCGTAGGGACTAAGAGTCTCGGTTATGATGAGAGCACTCCGGCTAACCCGATGACCGCCACGCATCCTCCGATTGGAAATCCCAGCCCCGGATGGCAGGTCGGGTAACTACCTATGATTATCAGACTAGCGGTTCCGCTCTCCGCCGAGTCGATTGGCGGGGGGGTCGGGTAAGTTGGTCAAATTTGCCTGGATGAAAAGGAAAACTTCGGAGCCCCTCCTACGATGGTCGCCGCATTGCCTATCAGGCTTATAATCCGGCCACGGGGGAATTCACTCAGAGCGTTGGTGGTTCAGATATTCACCCCGTGTTAGGGCAGATTTCGGGTTACGTGACTCTTGATGTTCAGCCTGATGGCCGTGCCGTCCTCGCGGGTCACTATAGCCCGACCGGAAGCAGCAGCGATCAGAATACATACGTCTGGACCGAATTCGCGCCGACGGGCGGATCTTTCGGCCCCTGGAAATGCCCGATACCGGACACGACCCGGCAGTATTGGCCGGACCCGGAGGGTGACTACAGATATATGTGGCCCTCTGCAGACTTCCAGATCGACGAGACCGATACCGTCGTACATATTTTCGCCCAGCAGTCCAAGGCGGCTGCGGCCGCTCCTCAGAAGCTGATGTACTTCAGAAAGGTCGGTTATCCCGGCGCTTGCACCTGGGATTATCCTCCGATGAAAGTTGATATCGTTCAGGATCTGGCTCAGGTCGTGACTGCTTCCCGCGTCAGCCGTAAGATGGCCCTTGTCTGGATTGCCGGTTACACTTCCCCTCCGGGGGATACTATTAGCCCCGATCGTGGTCAGTTCCTGAATGATGTCTTCTACAAGATAAACAGCAATATGGGTGCCCTCGGCAGCTGGGAATCGACAGTGAATGTAACCAAGGCTGATTCCTCCCGGCCAAGCTGGATGGCTCATACCGACCTCTCCGCTCTCTATGGCACCGACGACTACCTGCATATCGTATGGAATGCCCGTCAATTTGATTTTAGTACGCAAACTTTCCCGATGCTTACCGGAAGCCGTATTTTCCATTACAGCAATTTTCATCCGGGTAAAATCAGCGTTGTCAAAGACGCCAACTGGGATATAACCGAAAATGGCACGAACGATTATCCTTGCACCGGCGGCGCCTGGAATGTGATGACCTTGGTCAAGATGAGCATTTCTGAGTGCGACGGGAGATTCTACTGTCTCTTCACTCAGTATAATGACTATTTCAATGGTATCACCGACGATTGCCACAATGCCAACTGGTCGGCTAACTATGGCTCAGGAACGGCTAATGGCGAACTCTATCTGTCAGTCTCCGATAATAGCGGAGACAACTGGGATATCGTGCGCAACCTGACCAATTCCTATACTCCTCATTGCGACTCGTCTCCCGCCCTCGGTGGAACCTTGGAGTGTCAGTCAGATATGTGGGCCACCATGTCCCGCTTCGGCATGAACTCGACCGGTCTCAACTTCACGGCGATTCCGAAAGTTGACCCCTCCGGCGGTGGCTATGGCGGCACCAATTATCTTGATGTTTTCTACGTTAACGATAAATACCCGGGCGGTTGCGTGCAGGATCAGGGCGTATGGACAACTAATCCGATGAAGTGGTTCCGCGTTCCCTGCATTGAGGCCCATCCCCACCCCCAATTTTACTTCTATCCCAATTCTATTCAGGATCCTACCTGGACAAAGCCGATGATCGAGAAGGATACCACCGTCAGACTTGAAAATGTTGGAAATACTCCGATATTTATATCTTCCATCGAGTGTTATAGGATCACCGGGGCCGAAGACTGGCTCGGGACCGACCTTTCCTCTACTACAATTGGCGACGGCTCGGATGGAAATCCCAATTATGTGGATATGACGGTCAGGCTGAATAAGGACGGCATTGTCACCTCAGGTCCAAAAGGGTATGACGGATTTATCGAATTCACTAGTGACGCTCTCTATTCACCTGACACTCTCTTTGTTCATTTGATAATTGCCGACACCGTCCAATTCCCGGATTCCGCAGATATCAGAACCGCCTCCAAGCGAATCGCGATTAAACAATGCAGGTAATCTTGGCCGGTGGCAAAGAAGGATTCGCTCTTGATTTCTTCAACGACTGCGACACTGCTTATAACGTTACCGGCGCCAACGACAATGCCCGGATATATCTCTATGATGCCAGCCCGTTTATTTTGCGGATATCCGGTAATGATACCATACTGAATAACTATATTTGGAATTCCAACTGGATGGATAATGACGGTTTCCGCCCGACCGGGGGTTTAACGATTGATTCCTCTGGAACCAATGGGTACAATTATGCTGGCACCGGCAAATTCCTGACTAAAGATTCCGCGATTGGCCTAGAATGCGAATACTTCATGCCGACCCATCCGGATACTGCCGATTTTATGGTCCAAAGGCTCAAAGTCTTCAAAAACATCAGCTCCGGCGATACCTTGCGCGATATCATGATCGGGGAATTGATGGATTGGGATATTCCGTCCGACTCAGGCGTGGAAAATGGTTCCTCCTATGACGCCGCCAAGAGGCTGATGTATTGCTACGGTGCTGAATACTCCCCGGACACCGGCGCTCTGGCCCCCTGGAACGACTGCATCTTGGCCAACGACCGTGCAGGCGGTTTCTCCTATTGGAGAGGCTACAAAGTTTCGAAGAATCAACCCGGCGGTGCAACTTCTTCCGATACCATTCCCATGAAGGGTATGTTCACGGGAAGTAATCCCAATTGGCAGGGCAAGACTGGCAACTTCCCGCCGGGCGCTCTCTACCAGAAACTTTGGGATGGCGGCGCACTTTTCGGCGGATATGAACCCTGGGAAGCACAGACAGCCGATCCGGACTCAATCTATATCGATCTGAACATGGTCTCTTTCTATGGCAATTTCAAGTTGGCTCCGACCGATACTCTGGTATTCGTCAAAATTCTTGCTACGACGAAAGATCAGCTCACCAAAGCCAGACCGCTCAGCACTATCGTTAATGAGGCGCGCGCCTGGATTCAGGGCCGCCGCGGCTTGGGTAACTGCTGTAACCTCCCGGGCGATGCCAACAACAACGGACAGTTGCAGGCCACCGATGTTACCTACGTCATCAATATTCTGTACAAAGCGGGATTTCGCCCGCCGTGTAAAGGCGAGGCTGATGCGAATGGTGATGGCATTATTAACGCCCTGGACATCACCCGAATTATTAACAAGCTGTATAAAGGGGGAGAAGCGCCCATTTGCCCGCGCTGACGATTGTAAATCCCTAAGGGTCTCTTAATTCTGAATCAAGATTCCGGAAACCGCAGAATGACACCTTAAGGTGACGCTCTCGAATATTGGCCCCGCAAAAACGGAATCTATCGCATCGAAGTATTCAAAGGCGACCGAGACTGGATCTTCTCCAACCACATCCGCTTCGGCTGCTGATGCTTGATGGGTTATTTACTATCAGATTCCACAATTTGAATTTCGTCTTCCGTCAGACCGTAAAGGTCATAGACGAGCCGGTCGATTTGCCGATCAAGAGCGGCGCACTTATTTTCGTAGTAGGTTTTATCCTTGTCTGTCTTCGCCTGCGCCAACTGCTTCTTCGCCACCAGCATCGCCTCTACCTTCGACACTATCTGGTCGTGGCGGGATTGTTCGGGAACGGGTATTGGAAATTGCAGGATGTCACGAATCATGATTTGAGGGAAGGTGTCGTCGGCACTGATCTGAAACTTTTTCCTGTAGTACCAACCTATGAAGCGCGAGTTCAACAAACCAAGCACGAATAGGTACTGAAACTGTGCATTCAGACTTGAGCTTAAGAACGAAGAGCAATGTGTTGCAGTAAGAGGTCAAAGGAAAATAGGTAGCAATCAATGTCTCGCCAACGATCTTGCGGATAAGAATCTTTTCGCCCGCAAAATGCTCGGGCTCGCGCGGGGCCGCAAGCCATGGGCCATAATTGATCCAGTTATTTCCCCGCCAATAATTCTCATAGCGACCAATGTCCTTGCCATCATAAAAAGGAAGGAACGCCTTCGTCACCTGCCGTTCGGCAGTGAAGGGTTTTGCGTCACGAATTGCTGGTGTCTGAGGTGGGGTGCCTTTGCCAACTTCATACACCTTGACGCCCGAAAACATCTCGGAGCTCTCTGAAAGGGGGCGGTTCTTCTTCTGAGCCCTTTCCATAATTGCCGTCTCTGACGTGTCGCTCTGCACATTGAATGCCCCTTGTTCATACCAGAGCTTGGTTGCAACTGCAAAGTGCCGATCGGGTTGCTCGATTGCTTCAAGCAGAGCGCGCTTGTTGAAGGCCTTCACGTCGACTTGCGACTGGTGGAATGTGGCGGTGGGCTCTGCCTTCTCAGCTAGCAGAAGCGTGGTGTCGACAGTGGCGCCTCTGAATACTTTCGATGGCAACGCCACGACTTGCCTAAGCTTTGTATTCCGCAAGAGGATGGAGCGAAGCGGTGCGGTGAACTTCAGATTTAAGTAAGTATCTGGGATAATGTAACCAAACATGCCACCAAACTTCAGAACTCCAATGGCACGCTCAACAAAAACCAAATAGCTTTCGCCCCGCCATACAAACGTTTTGAATCTCTGAGCCAAATAGGCAGCGGCTCCTTCGGAGAGTTGGGCACCATATGGCGGATTTCCGACGACTGCGTCGAAACCACCGCGCTCAATAACATCTGGGAAAGCGTCCTCGAAGTTCATCGGATTGAGTTTGTGCTCTTCGTCCCGTGCGAAAAGCTGACCCTCCAGAATGTCCGTGCCGATGAGCGAGTTACCGCAGACGATATTTTTCGATAGAGACGGCAGCAGTGCCCGTTTGGCGAAGTCCAAGAGATATTGGTGAGCGCTGGCTTCGGTCTCCTCCTGCAAGAGCTTCAGGTAGAGCGAGAGCTGGCAGACTTCTACAGCTTGGGCGTCGATGTCTACGCCGTAAATATTGTTGAGAAGGATTTCCCGTTTCTTGCGGAGCGAGAGGTAGAGCTGGCCGTCACGCTTGATGCAATCGCCTTTGCGGGCCTTGCGGGGGTTTCTATTGTAATAGTGGCCGTGGTAGTTCAGCAAAAGATCAAAGACACCGAGCAGGAACGAACCACTGCCGCAGGAGATATCGGCAAAACGCATTTCGGCGATCTGCTCGGGGGTTTTGCCGTCGATCAGTTTGCCGACGGTGTTTTCGACAATGTAGCGGACGATATATTCAGGAGTATAATAGACTCCGCCCGCTTTACGAACTTCTGGTTTGTCTTCTACTTTGGCGCGCTTTTCGGTGGCGACGATCACCTTGCCGAGGAAGCGTTCATAGATCGACCCGAGGATATGAATCGGGATGGCATTGAAATCATAAGGGGAATTGATATGCGCGAGATCTTCGCATATGCCCCCGAATGAGGTGGCGTCCATTCGAAATTTGGCCGCATCCAGGATGTCGTGACGCTTATAGACTATACCGTTATAAATATTGTCGAGACGACGGCTCGCTGCGATAAAATCATCCCAAGCAGTCCCTTTCTCACCGAATCGTTCCACCAGACGATCCGCTTCAATTCCTTTATCTTCAAGAAAACGGAGGAAAACAAGTCGGTCGAGTGTTCGCTGTGTGATTTCGGTCAACGTCTCGCTGTCGAGTTCAGGGTTTTTGTTTTTGAAAGCACGCGCCAAAGCGGTGCGATATTCATCGAGCTCGGCCAGAAAAGATCTCGTCGATGCTCTGGTATCCCCCCGGAAATAGACCTCGCTGCACAGCCTTGCCGCGCGGCTTGGGAAGGTCCGCCGCCCGTTTCTCGATTGATCCGGCGGCGACTGCCTCGCGGGAGAATAGCCAATATATTTCGGCACACTTCTCAATTTGAACGTAATCGCTGTAGTGGAATCTGGCGACAACCCGGCTTAGGGCAGTTTCAATGTCAGGCTTATAACGGCAATCGAGGACGTGAAATTGTTCGAAATCGGTGAGGACAGCGAGGGGCGTTTCACTATTCCATCCGTATCGGATCAATTGAAAATAATTTTCCTTTGTCCCAATATCGATTGCGGGCTTCTTGGCTTCGACGAAGAATCGCACATCGTGAAAATTAGGTGCAAGATAGAAGGCGTAATCAGCCCGGCGTGGCCCGCCGCCCGTCACAACACTCCGCTCCACCTTAACTTCCTGTTCATATGGATTGGTTTGCACGTCGTGATTCACGTCCCAGCCGAGCGCTATCCAAAACTTGTCAATGAAGTCCTTGCGCGCTTGTGCCTCTGAATAATCGGCAGATTTGTAACGCGACTCATTGCGCTGGAAATCCTTGACCAGCGCAATTACCCTTTCAAAAGCAAAGTCCATTTCAGACATATATATACATCATGTAATTATATTGTGCCCTCTCATCACTCAATGATATATTTCCCCTAATTTGTTGTCAATCGCATTATTCAGCTCAATCAGAAAAGTTTCCCGGCATGTCCTTTTAAAGCGCCGTCAGTCCGCCACAGGCGGATTTCCTGACGGAATTTTTATTCCGCATGGTAGCCAACAAACGGGTGGAACACCCCGTACCATGTTTGTTAATCTTTTCACAAATAAATGTTGACTTGCCTTTTCATAACCTCTATAATTGGCAATTAAATTATTAAAATTGCATTATGTTTGAGACCTTCTTTCCGATCGCAGTCCTCGTCTTCGTAGCCACTCTGATTGCCGTCGCTATGGCGGTCATCTCGGTCATTTTTGGAAGACGCACCTACGGCGGCGTCAAAGGCGAACCATACGAAAGCGGCATGGAGCCGATCGGCGACACCAAAGGACGCATTCCCGTAAAATTCTATCTCGTGGCTATCTTGTTTATTATCTTTGACATAGAAGTTGTCTTTCTCTACCCATGGGCCGTAATTTACAAGCAATTAGGCATGTTTGGATTTGTCGAAATGCTGGTATTTATCGTAATCCTGTTAGTCGGATACTTCTACATTCTCGGAAAAGGAGCGCTAAAATGGGATTAGAAGAAAAAATACCGGATTCAATAATTCTTACCAGCATGGATAAAATGGTCAACTGGGCCCGCAAACGTTCCATGTGGCCGTTCGGGTTCGGCTTGGCCTGCTGTGCTATAGAGATGATGTCAACTTTCGCCTCGCACTTCGATCTGGCCCGATTCGGCATGGAGGTCATGCGCCCCTCGCCCCGTCAGGCCGATCTGATGATCGTCGCCGGGCGTGTCTCCGCCAAAATGGCTCCGGTCGTGAAACGTCTTTACGATCAGATGCCCAATCCCAAATGGGTGATTTCGATGGGCGCCTGCGCCTCATGCGGCGGCGTTTTCAATAATTATGCCATTATTCAGGGAGTCGATAAAATCATCCCTGTCGATATATATGTCCCCGGCTGTCCCCCGCGACCCGAACAGCTGATCGAAGGGATCATGAAACTGTTTGAAAAGATTCAGAAAGAATCGCTGTCGCCCAAGAAAGAAGCGGAGAATAAATTAAGAGCTTAGGCATTTGAAGTTTGCTTCTATATATGGAAGAAAAAGTTAGAGAATTTCTGACCGCCAAATTCCCCGACGCGATTGTCCGTGAGGATAATTTCCGCAAACAGCAGTCGTTTTATATCCGCAAGGAATATCTCTTTGACATCTGTAAAGCTCTTTTCGATAACAAAGACCTCGACTTCATCTTCCTCGCCGATATCTGCTCTCTCGACTGGCTCGGCCAACCCGATGAGTCCGACGGTCGCTTTGAAGTCATATACAACCTATATTCCTTCAAGCACAGCTATCGTCTGCTCCTGAAAGCCAAACTTCCCGGTGATGATCCCAAAATCGATTCCCTCACCTCCATCTGGCAAACCGCCAATTGGCTGGAACGGGAAGTCTATGATCTGATGGGAATCATCTTTGTCGGCCATCCCGATTTGAGAAAAATTGTCACGGCCGACGATCTTGATGGATTTCCTCTCCGCAAGGATTTCCCTCTTACCTATGAAGTGCCTCAATTCTCTCACAATAAGAATGAACCGCCGGAGGTGATTCTGTGACCGAAACCTCCACCGGCAGAAAAACGATGAACCTCAACATGGGGCCTCAGCATCCCGCCACTCATGGCGTGCTGAGAGTCGAGCTCGAGCTCGACGGTGAGATCATCGTCAAAGCCACCCCTCACGTCGGCTACCTTCATACCGGCATCGAAAAAACCGCCGAATCGAAATTGTACTATAAAGTCATCCCCATGACCGACCGGATGGACTACCTCGCCCCGATGTCCAACAATCTCGGCTTTGTTCTGGCCGTCGAAAAATTGCTCGAGTTGGAGATGCCCGAGAAAGTTATCTATGCTCGCGTTATTCTCACCGAACTGACCAGAATTGCCTCACATCTCGTCTGGGTCGGCACTCATGCCCTCGATCTTGGTGCCATGTCGATGCTTCTATATGCCTTCCGTGAACGCGAGATGATTATTGATATTTATGAAGCCGTTTCCGGTCAGAGAATGATGTCGACCTACTTCCGCATCGGCGGCCTTGCCTACGACTTGCCCGAGGATTTCGATTCGAAAGTACGCAATATTCTCAAAGTCATTCCCGAGAAACTGAAAGATTACGAAAGACTGCTCAACGATAATAAAATCTTCCGCAAACGTACCATCGGCGTCGGAACCATATCCGCCGAGGATGCCATAAACTGCGGCCTTACCGGCCCCAATCTTCGCGGTTCCGGCGTCAATTACGACGTCCGTAAAGCCAATCCCTACTGCGGCTATGATAAATTCGATTTTATCGTCCCCCTCGGCAAAAATTGCGACGTCTACGATCGGTACCTCATCCGCATGGAAGAGATGAAACAATCCTCTGAGAATCGTCCGGCAGGCGCTTGACGGTCTCCCATCCGGCCCGTACAGAGTCCATGCCCCCGGCATCGTCCTTCCCCCCAAAGAAGACGTCTTATCCAAAATGGAATCGCTGATATTCCATTTCAAATTAATCACCGAGGGCTTCAAACCGCCGAAGGGAGCCGTCTATCAGGCCATAGAGGCCCCCAAAGGTGAACTGGGATACTACATCTCCTCCGATGGCTCCAACATGCCGCATCGGATGCGCGTGCGACCCCCCTCATTCGTGAATCTATCCGCTTTGCCCAAAATGATTGAAGGCCGCCTCGTCGCCGACGTCATCGCCGCTATCGGCTCCATCGATATCGTACTTGGTGAGGTCGATCGATGATTCTTACCCCCGCATCAGTGGCCGAAATCAAAGCCAGAATGGCCAAATATCCGCACCGTAAATCGGCCGTGCTCCCGGCGCTGACCGTCGCCTTCAGGCAGATCGGCCATTTGAATGACGACATATATAAAGAAATTTCGCAGATCATTGATATTCCAATGCTGGAAATTGCCGAAGCCGCCACTTTCTACACCATGTTTCCCAAAGAGCCCGTCGGCAAATATCTCATTCAGGTCTGCCACAATATCAGCTGCGCCCTTCTCGGCGCCGACAGCCTGATAGGATATCTCGAAAATAAACTGGGCATCAAAAAAGGCGAAACGACGCCGGACAATTTATTTACCCTGATTTCCGTTGAATGTCTGGGTAGTTGCGCCTCCGCCCCTATGATGCAGATAAATGACAAGTACTACGAATTCCTGACGCACGAAAAAGTTGATAAGATTCTCGAGGAATTAAAAAGGCAGCGTTGAAATGGAAAAGAGAATCTTATTCAAATACATTGACGATCCCGATCAGATCAAAATAAATACCTATATCGCTCATGGCGGTTATAAGGCCTGGGAAAAAGTCCTCAAAGGGATGCAGGCGGCGCAGGTGATCGACGAAGTAAAAAAATCCGGCTTGCGCGGTCGTGGTGGCGCCGGATTCCCGGCCGGACTCAAATGGAGCTTTGTACCTAAAGATAGTCCCAAACCCCGATATCTGATCTGTAACGGCGACGAATCCGAACCCGGCACCTGCAAAGACAGGGTGCTCATGGAACATGACCCGCATGGCATTGTCGAGGGTATGGCTATCGCCGCCTTCGCCATCGGAAGCCATCAGGCCTTTATTTATATCCGTGGGGAATTCGTTTACCCGGCTTCCGTCATGGAAAAAGCCGTCGCTGAAGCCTACGATAAACACATGCTGGGGAAAAATATTTTCGGTACCGGATATGATCTCGATCTGGTAGTTCATACCGGCGGGGGAGCCTATATTTGCGGTGAGGAAACATCTCTTCTCAATTCGCTTGAAGGGGAGAGGGGAATGTCGCGCATTCGACCTCCTTTCCCGGCCATCGAGGGATTATACGCCTGCCCCACTGTGGTGAATAATGTCGAAACTCTGGCCGTAGTACCTCATATCATTAATAATGGTGCCGACTGGTACGCTTCCATGGGCACCGAAAAATCCAAAGGCACAAAAATATTCTCCCTATCCGGCCATGTCAAAAAGCCCGGCAATTATGAAGTCGAAATGGGAACACCTCTCTCGTTCCTGATAAATGACCTTGGCGGCGGTATGCTTGACGGATATAAATTGAAGGCCATAATTCCCGGTGGTTCATCGACCCCATTCCTGCTTCCGGAGCATATCAACGTCCCGCTCGATTACGAATCTATTGCGGCGGCCGGCTCGATGCTCGGCTCCGGCGCGGTAATCGTTATCGGTGAACAAACTTGTATGGTCTGGGTGATTGAACGGTTGATTCATTTCTACAAACATGAATCCTGCGGCAAATGTACTCCCTGCCGCGAAGGCACCGGCTGGCTCGAACAATTAATATCACGAATCGAACATGGTGAGGGAAAACCGGGCGATCTTGAAAAAATCGATTCGATATGCGACAATATCCTCGGTCGCACTATTTGCCCGCTCGGCGATGCCGCCGTCATGCCGATACAATCGGCCCTGAAACTATTCCGTGATGAATTCCAATATCATATCGATCATAAAAAGTGCCTGGTCAAATCGGAGTTTGAATTTAAATAATGGCTGATAATGCGAACATAGTAACCCTGACCATAAATGGACGGGAAACAAAAGTCCCGAGGGGGACAACTGTCCTCGAAGCCGCCAAGCAGATCGGCATCGAGATTCCGACCTTTTGCTGGCATCCCAAACTGAAACCGGTCGGTGCTTGCAGGATCTGTTATGTTGAAATCGAAAAAATGCCCAAACTCCAGGTATCTTGCGCCACTGAAGTTATGCCCGGCATGGTCGTCAATACCGAATCCGAAAAAGTCAAGCAGGGTCGTAAGGCAGTTCTGGAATTTATTCTGATTAATCATCCGCTCGACTGCCCCACCTGCGATAAAGGGGGAGAGTGCGACCTTCAGGATAATACTTTCGCCCATGGCATTGATGATTCCCGCTTTGATTTCAATAAATATCGTTTTATCCGCGACCGAAAATCGACCTTCGATGATTATCGTATCGGTCCCGAAATAATCCGCAACCAGAATCGTTGCATTCTCTGCTTTAAATGCGTAAGAGCCAATAAAGAAATATTCGGCGAATTTGACCTCGGCGCGTATCAGCGCGGCAATATGACCGAAATTGATGCCGCCCCGGGTCAGCAGGTCGATTCGATATACTCCGGCAATCTCCCCGAAATCTGTCCTGTCGGCGCTCTGACCAATACCGATTGGCGCTATAAAGTGCGAGTCTGGAAAGCCCAGCCGGTCAAATCAATTTGCTCGTACTGCGCCGATGGATGTAATCTTACTCTCTGGAAAAATCAAAATAAAATATTTCGCGCCACCTCTCGCAGAAATGACGCCATCGATGAAGGGTGGCTCTGCGATATCGGACGGTACGGATATCAGATCGCCAATTCCGAAAATCGGTTGACCACCCCACTCATCAAGAAAGGCGATAAGCAGGTTCCGGCAACTTGGGACGAGGCCATTGGCCTGATCGCCAGAAAATTTAAAGATATCCGAGACAAAAAAGGCGGCGTCTGCATCGGGGGACTTATCTCACCGGCGCTCGATACCGCCTCGCTATATGCCTTTTCGAAATTTTTCAGAACAACTCTGCATTCCAATAATATCGACTTCCGCCTTGATTATAAAATGCTTGTCGAGAAATATGGCGACCTCTACAGCAGGTTGACCGCACAGAAATTTACTATCGCCGACATAGAAAAATCAGACCTGATTCTCGTCATCGGCTCCAATTTGATCAAAGAGCATCCCATCGTCAATCTCCGGGTACGAAAGGCCATCACTCAAAAAGGAGCTCTGCTATATACCGTAAATCCGTTCGCCACGAAATCCGGCGACATCTCCGCCGATGAACTCATTCATTTGCCCGGGACACTGGAAGCCCTGATTAATGGCATCTGTCTCAGTATCGTCGAGCAGAAACTTGCTCCCGCTGGGATCGATACATCCAAAATCAAGTCGATTCTCGAACCAAATTCCCTCGGAGCCGCATCCAGGGCTTCCGGGATTTCCGAGGATAGAATCAACTCCCTTGCCAGAGCTTTGACCGCAGCCAAGAATGTCACAATCATTGCCGGCGAATTATTAACGTCATCTTCCCATAGAGAAATTTTATCGGCCGCCATTAGCAATCTTGCCCTGCTGACTAATATTTATCAAAAAGGGCAGATCGGATTTCTTTCCAAATATTCCAATAGTAAAGGCGCCGAGCGATTGGGACTCCTCCCACATCTGCACGACGATCTAATCGGCAAAATGAAAGAGCTTTGGGGATTCTATCCCGAGAATGAAGGGCTCGCCGCCGACCGCATGATTCTTGCCGCAAAAAAAGAAGAAATGGATGCACTCTTTATTATAGGTTCCAATCCTCTCTGGGCTTATCCTGACGGCCAATTTATCCGCGAAGGACTGGCAAAACTCGATTTTCTGGTCGTCGCCGATCTGTTTGAAACCGAGACTACCGAAATAGCCGACGTTGTTCTCCCCTTATCCAGTTGGGCTGAGTTTGATGGCGAATTCATCAATCTCGAAGGAACTGTTCAGCGCTTCGATCAGGCAATTAAACCGATAGGTGGTTCACTTCCCGGCCGCGAATTCATAAATAAAATCGCCGCGGAGATGGACAAACCGGTATATGATTCTTTCGAGCAACTTCAAAGCGAGTTTAATACTTTGCTCAATCTAAAGGCAGGCGAGATGCCGCCATTAAAATTGAACGAAGTCAAATATTCCGATGATAAAGTTGACACAAATTACCCTCTGACGCTTTTCGTGGCCGATGACCTTCATCATTTTGGCCATCTGACCCAGGGGTCGAAATCACTTTCAGCTTTTTGTAGCGAACCCTATGTCGAGATTTCGCCCGCGATGGGGGAGAAGCTTCGGCTAACCAATGGCATGATGATTAGAGTGGAATCCGAGGTCGGGAAGGTCATCTTGCCGATCAAAATTTCCGAAAACCTCGATAATGATATCGTTCTAATAAGTCGCAACTTCGCGACCTCTCCTGTCAATATTTTGCAGATGCGCAAAAGAAGAATAGATAGAGTCAGATTAAGCAGGGTCGAAGAAAAATGAGTATCACGGCTTTCATTATCATATCAGCGATTAAGGTCATCGTCGTGATATTGGCCGTTCTCACCGGATGTGCTTATAGTACATGGCTCGAAAGGAAACTAGTCGCCCGCTTTCAGCATCGGATCGGTCCCAATCTGGCCGGGCCATACGGTCTGCTTCAGCCGATAGCTGATGCCATCAAGCTGGTTTTTAAGGAAGACCTCGTCCCCAATAAAGTCGAGAAATTTACTTATGCCCTGGCCCCGATCCTAACATTTATACCGGCGCTGTTATCCTACGCGGTCATCCCTTTCTCTAAACCTGCCAATCTCTTCGGGTATCAGGTCAGCATGGTCATTTCTGATCTTAATATCGGCATCTTATTTGTATTCGCGGTGACTTCGCTCGGCGTCTACGGCATCGTGCTCGCCGGCTGGTCCTCAGGCTCCAAATACTCCCTCCTCGGCGGCATTCGCTCCTCCGCTCAGATGATATCTTATGAAGTGTCGTACGGACTCTCAATCATCGGCGTTCTTGTGGTCGCCGGCACACTTTCCTTAAATGAACTGGTCGCCCAGCAATCATCTATTCTTCACTGGTTCGTTTTCCGCCAGCCGGTCGGATTCGTGCTCTATATTATCTGCGCCATTGCCGAAACAAACCGCTCCCCATTTGACCTTCCCGAGGCGGAATCAGAACTCGTGGCCGGATATCACACTGAATATTCCTCGCTGCGATTCGCCATGTTCTATATCAGCGAATACGCCAACATGATTGCCGTCTCCTGTGTTGCTACCACTCTTTTCTTCGGCGGCTGGCAGGGACCGATACTTCCGCCCATAGTCTGGTTCACCTTCAAGGTCTTCCTGTTCATGTCGTTCTATATCTGGCTTCGCGCTACCCTGCCCCGTCTGCGCTATGACCAATTAATGAACCTCGGCTGGAAAGTGCTCTTTCCGCTTGCCCTGTTAAATGTAATGGTAACCGCTCTTGTCGTTAGGATTTTGGCTGATTGATTATATGATCGACGTCGTCAAAACAGTTTTTCTCGCGCTTCCCAAAGGTTTCTACACGACCTTCAAGCATCTTTTCAAGAAACCGGTCACTCTTGAATATCCGAAGGTCAAAAAAGAAATGGCCCCGCGATATCGGGGATTGCACTATTTCGAAATCTATGAGG
The DNA here is from genome assembly GCA_963813655.1 of uncultured candidate division Zixibacteria bacterium. Classification (GTDB taxonomy): domain Bacteria; phylum Zixibacteria; class MSB-5A5; order GN15; family PGXB01; genus CAWEZN01. The sequence continues at coordinate 15,733 of CAWEZN010000014.1, forward strand.
ACGGCACCGAACGATGCGTCTGTTGCGGTCTCTGCGCCGCCGCCTGTCCCGCTGATGCCATCTATATGGAGCCGGCCGAAAATGAAAAAGGGGAACGATACTCGAAAATTTATGAAATTAATTTAATACGCTGCATCTTCTGCGGCTTCTGCGAGGAAGCCTGCCCCGAGGAGGCTATCTTTCTCGGCCACGAATACGAGTTTTCTAGTGACAATCGGGATTCTTTTATATTTACTAAGGAACAGATGCTGGCCAATCGACCAACGAAGGAAAAACCATTTAAACGGATCATCCGTCGGGTGAGAAGGATATTTTAGGGATTTAATGGATATCGCCCTTTTCTACATCGCCGCTGTAGTCGCCGTGGGAGCCGCTGTCATGATGATCCTCCAGCGCAACCCCGTCGCTTCCGTGCTGTACCTGATTATCTCCCTGATCGCCCAGGCGATGCTTTTCGTTCAGTTAAAAGCTCTCTTCGTCGGCGCTCTCCTTGTCATCGTCTATGCCGGAGCCATCCTCGTCCTTTTCCTCTTTGTAATCATGTTGCTCAATCTGCGCGGCGAAAGATTTACTTCCAACAAATGGTTCCTCGACCGGGGCACAAAAATTACTCTGGCGACACTGGCCTTTCTCGAATTTGTCATCTTAATCAAGCAAATGGCTTTCCCCCAGCGCATGGACGAGCTTATGGTGCAATCGTCACCCGATTTCGGCGGCGTCGAACCCGTGGCCAAATTACTTTACACGAAATATCTCTACCCCTTTGAGCTGACCTCAATTCTGCTTCTGGTCGCCATTGTCGGCGCCGTCATCATGGCCAAAAGGGAAAAATCTGAAGAGGGAGACGACTGATGGTACCCATGCCGCATTTTCTGATTGTCAGCGCTCTGCTCTTTTCGATTGGAATCGCCGGTGTCATCCTCTCCCGCAATTTGATTATTATGTTCATGTCGATAGAATTAATGCTCAACGCCGCCAATCTGGCCATCATAACCTTCTCCCGTTTCCTGAATCTCATGGATGGTCATGTATTCGTCTTTCTTGTGATGGCCGTAGCCGCCGCCGAAGCGGCCGTCGGTCTGGCGATGATAATAACAATCTTTCGAAATCGCGGCTCAATTGATGCCGATAAATTCAACCTGATGAAGTGGTAGGATAAATAATCAGATGGACCAGTCATTGTTTCTAATCCCCCTTTTCCCTCTGATTGGCTTTCTACTTAACGGCCTTTTCCTCGGCCGACTGAATAAAAAACTGATATCGATTATCGCCTGCGGTTCGGTCGGTCTATCATTTCTCTTGGGCGTAAAACTCTTTTTCCAATTGCTCTCTCTGCCCGAGTCCGCCCGCGTGATCGAGGAAGTTGTCTTCACCTGGATTCCCTCCGGCGAATTCGTCGTCAATTTCGGCTTCCTTTTCGACCCCCTCTCTGCCGTGATGGTGCTGGTAGTCACAGGCGTCGGTTTCCTGATTCATCTCTACTCGGTCGGATATATGCACGACGATCCGGGATACGGCCGCTACTTCACCTATCTCAACCTGTTTATCTTCTCCATGCTCACTCTGGTGCTGGCCAACAATTATCTTCTGATGTTTGTCGGATGGGAAGGGGTCGGCCTCTGCAGCTATCTTCTGATCGGTTTCTGGTTTGAGAAAAAGTCCGCCGCCGACGCCGGCAAAAAAGCTTTTATCGTCAATCGCATCGGTGATTTCGGTTTTATTCTTGGCCTGTTTATCATTTTCTGGCAGGTTGGCTCTCTGGACTTCAGCATCGTTTTCGCCAAAGCCCCGGAGGTCTTCATCGTCGGCAGTGGTTTAATTACCGCCGCAACTTTGCTCTTATTCCTGGGCGCCACCGGAAAATCCGCCCAGATTCCATTGTACATATGGCTGCCTGATGCCATGGAAGGCCCCACTCCTGTCTCCGCCCTGATTCACGCCGCTACTATGGTCACCGCGGGAGTTTATATGATAGCCCGCTCCAACGTCCTCTTCATGATGGCCCCGACCACTCTCCTGGTCGTCGCCATAATCGGCATCGCCACTGCGCTCCTTGCCGCCACCATCGCTCTGGCGCAAAATGATATAAAACGAGTCCTGGCCTATTCCACTATCAGTCAACTCGGTTACATGTTTGCCGCCTGCGGCGTCGCCGCTTTTGCCGCCGGAATATTCCATCTCATGACCCATGCCTTCTTCAAAGCCCTTCTTTTTCTCGGTTCCGGCTCCGTTATCCACGCCCTCGCCGGTCAGCAGGACATGCGATACATGGGCGGCCTGAAAAAACATATGCCCACGACCTATATCACCTTTCTCATCGCCACCCTCGCCATCGCCGGCATTCCCGGGCTGTCGGGATTTTTCTCAAAAGATGAAATCCTCTGGAAGGCTTTCTCTTCCGATTACGGTTCCCCCTGGCTCTGGATGGTTGCCTTATTCACCGCCTTAATGACCGCCTTCTATATGTTCCGTCTCGTTTTTCTGACTTTCTTCGGCGACGAAAGAATGGATCATCACACCAAAGAGCATTTGCATGAATCGCCCAAAATAATGACCGTGCCTCTGGCCGTACTGGCTATCCTGTCGATTATTGGCGGATATATCGGAATCCCCCATATTCTGGGCGGCGGCAATCAATTCGAAAAATTCCTTGAGCCGGTCATGAAAGGTCTGCGGCCATCCGGCGGGGAAGAGCATGCCTTGGCTTCCTCAGGGTACAGTGCCACTACCGAATTATTCCTTATGATTGGCTCGGTCGTCCTCATCCTCATATCGATTTATCTCGCCTATTATCTCTACCTCAGGAATACTGCTCTGGTAGGCAGAATCCAAAAATCGATTTCCGGCGTCCACAAAATTATATATGGTAAATTTTTTGTTGATGAACTCTATAATGCCGTCATCGTGCGTCCGCTCGTGGTCGGTTCGCTTTTCTTGTGGAAAATCGTCGACGTAATCTTTATCGACGGCCTGCTGAATGGTTTGGCAATTCTTATCGGCGACGTTTCCCTCGGTGTGCGAAAAGTACAATCGGGAGCATTGCGAAGATATACAACGGTCTTTTTGGTAGGCGTCATTGTCATAATAGGATATTTCGCTTTAAGGTAATATGGGTTTCGATATATTGACATTAGTGACATTTTTCCCACTCCTGGGAGCATTGCTTCTCCTGTTTGTGCCCAAATCCCAGGAAGGTTCGGTTAAAGCCATTGCCGTGATCATTGCCTTTATTACTCTTCTCCTTTCTATTTTCATGTATGTCATGTTCGATCCGTACGCCAATGGCATGCAGTTTGAAACGAACATTCCTTGGGTACCATCTTTCGGAATCCAATATCATTTGGGGATTGATGGAATTTCCCTCCTTCTCATTATGTTAACGACTATTCTTTCTCTCATTGCCATCATATCTTCCTGGTCGGCTATCACTACCGGAATAAAAGGATATTACATCTCATTACTTCTTCTCGAAACCGGCATGCTCGGCGTATTCGTTGCCCTCGATCTGTTCCTTTTCTACGTCTTCTGGGAGGCGATGCTTGTCCCGATGTATTTCCTGATTGGCGTATGGGGCGGACCCCGAAAAATCTACGCCGCTATCAAGTTTGTACTGTTCACTATGTTCGGTTCCTTATTGATGCTTGTTGCCCTGCTTTACCTGTTCTTTATGTACCATGCTTATTCCGGTGAATATAGTTTTGATCTGCTGAAATTATACCAGATGCCTATTCCGCTCGGCGCGCAGACTTATATGTTCCTTGCCTTCGCGCTCGCTTTCGCTATCAAGGTCCCTATCTGGCCGTTCCATACATGGCTTCCTGACGCTCACGTTGAAGCCCCCACTGCCGGTTCCGTGATCCTTGCCGGCGTGCTCCTGAAAATGGGAACATACGGGTTTGTCCGAATATGCTCTGCCGTTATTTCCGCAAGCCACCATGCAATTCGTCCCGCTTATCTCTATTCTTGCCATAATAGGTATCATATACGGGGCGCTGGTTTCGATGGTGCAGCGAGACGTAAAATCCCTTATTGCCTTTTCATCTGTTTCGCATCTTGGATTTGTCATGCTTGGCATGATGGCCCTCAACCTGCAGGGACTCGAGGGCTCCGTCATTCAGATGATTAATCATGGCATCTCCACCGGCGCTCTCTTCTTGATCGTCGGCATGATATATGAACGTCGCCACACCCGCATGATTGCCGATTTTGGTGGACTCTCAAAATCAATGCCCGTCTTTTCCACCTTCTTCATGATCGTGGCGCTCTCATCCATCGGTCTGCCGCTCACTAATGGCTTCATCGGAGAATTCCTCATTTTGCTGGGGACATTTAAAGCCAATATGACCTACGCCATTCTTGCCGCGACCGGTGTCATCCTGGCCGCCGGCTATATGCTATGGATGCTGCAAAGAGTCATCTTCGGCAAAATCACCAATGTGGCCAATGAAAACTTGCATGACCTTTACGGACGGGAAAAACTTGTACTGATACCTCTCGTTATCCTGATTTTCTGGATAGGTATTTATCCCAAACCCTTCTTTGACAGGATGGAACCGGCCGTCAGGAATATTTTGAATATCATGGAACAGGCAGGGAAGGCTAAGGCGGAAAGAACCAATGAACCGACTTTCCATCTCGGTTCCGCCAAAGAGCATTATTTCAGCCTGAAAGTTGAGGGAGATTAAGAGGGAGATTAATATGTCTGAAGTGACGATTTACACCAAACCCGGATGCCCCTATTGCGCCGCCGCCAAGGAGCATTTCACCACGTCCGGAATCAAATTTAACGAAATCGATGTTTACGCCGTCAAGGGCGCCAAAGAGAAGGCTATCAAACTTGCCGGCGGAAAAGCCATTGTCCCGGTGATTGTCGAGGACAGTAAAGTGACCGTCGGTTTTGGCGGAGGCTGAGGAATTTAATTGAAGGCTTCCGTGTGAAGCCTTGGACATCTGAAATTTATTATGGATATTGGACCATCATTTAATGATATAGGAATTATAGCACCCGAAATTGTCCTTTTGGCCGTCGGGATGCTTATCCTAATCTTCGGCAATATTATTCAAAGCCGGGGACTGGCCGCCTATTCGGCCGGCATCGCCCTTGTCGGCGCTCTGATTATATCTATCATGCAGTGGAGCGCGCCGCAATCCGGCTTTTATGGTATGGTGCAGAACGACAATTTCTCCATCTTCTTTGATTTTATTTTCGTCTCCGCCGGTCTCTTGACCGTGCTGATGGCCAAAAATTATTTCATAGTCAGGGGAATCGATAAATTCGAATTCTATGCCTTGATCCTGTTTTCCACTGTCGGTATGATGACCATGGCCTCAAGCTCCAACCTTGTCGTCATCTTTCTGGGACTGGAAATCATGTCGCTCCCGCTCTATGTTATGGCCGGATTCGCGCGCCGCGACCCTGCCTCCAACGAGGCCGGACTCAAATATTTCATTATGGGAGCCTTCGCCACCGGATTTCTGCTCTATGGTATTGCGCTCATGTACGGCGCCACTGGTACCACTGACCTGCGGAAAATAGTCGCCGACTTCGGATTCCTAACCATGCACTCGGGACTCTTTCTATATGCCGGGGCCTTTCTTATTCTGATCGGCTTTGCCTTCAAAGTAGCCGCCGTACCATTCCATATGTGGGTTCCCGATGTTTATCAGGGTGCCCCGACGCCGGTTACAGCTTATTTCTCCGCGGCGCCTAAGGCCGCCGGTTTTGCCGCTCTCCTGCGAATATTCATATTCGGATTGGCCGGGATCGATAATCTTTCCAATCTCCTTTGGATTATTGCCGTACTCACTATGACCGTCGGAAATATCCTCGCCATATATCAGGATAACATCAAACGGATGCTCGCTTATTCTTCCATTGCCCATGCCGGATATATTCTGGTCGCTCTTACGGCCGGGGGAGAGGGTGCCATTTCCGCCGCCTTGTACTATCTTCTGGCATATACCTTCTTCAACCTCGGCGGATTTACTATCGTCACTATGATCGACAGCCGCATTGGAAGCAAAGCCCTTATCAGTGAAATGAAAGGACTTTCCGGCCGTCACCCCTATCTCGCCGCCCTGCTTGCTCTATTTATGTTTGCACTGGCCGGTTTCCCGCCGACAGCCGGATTCTTTGGCAAATTCTACATCTTCTCCGAAGCTGTCAAATCGGGATATATCTGGCTGACCATCATCGGCGTCATGAATAGCTTTGTATCGGTGTACCATTATTTAAGAATTGTCGTCGCCGCCTATTTCGGCAAACCCGAAACCGAATTCCAACCCCTTACGATAAAACCCGCCCTTATCCTCGCACTCTTGATCGCCTGCATCGGAACCTTGTTCCTTGGTTTCATGCCTCAGTACTTTGTCGAACTGTCGCGCCTTAGCATCTTCCAGTTTATCTGATTATTATAATTGAATATATCCGTAGTAACACGGCGTGCCGTGTTACCGCATATTATTTGAGTTGCGTCGGGTCTTGCCGAGGCTTCAGCCGAGGTGTGCCCCGACGCTTTTAGCACTACTTATTTTCTACCAGAGAAAACTGCACGGTTGTGCGCCATGCTTATAGAGATAATTTATCATGTACGTCACATCCAGAGCATTCGTCACCCCGTTGCAGTTGAGATCCCCTGCCTGCGGCGGTATCGGAGTTGCACCATGCTTATACAGGAAATTTATCAGATACGTAACATCGAGCGCATTTATAATCCCGGAATTATTGCAGTCACCCGCCATCGTCAATAGATGCTGATCGAATGATACCGCTTTACTGGCCGCAACCGTATGCTCTGCTGGAACGCCATTTTCAAAATACGACGAAGCGTCGCAGGCCGTTCCGTTCACTCCGATCACCGCCGTCGTCTGCAGAGTAGTCGCCCCGATATTGAAATACTGAAACTTGATATCCCCATTCTTCGTCATTATTATCTCGAACGTCGTCAGCGTATCGCCGACCGCATTAAAATTCCCGACTTGATACCACTCGATAATGGTCGTGTCATTAGTGGGGCTGTTATAATAATATATATCACCGTGGCCGAACGACGAATTATCAATCACCAGATCATTCCAGAAAGCCGAGACAAAAGTACTGAACGGATTTCCCGGAATGGTTAAAGCGCTGTAATACCCCCCGACATTCACCTCCGCATCGGTGAACGATATCGCACCGTTGATTCCGATATAGTACTGATTATACGTTGCCCCATAGAAACGCATCGGAAATGGCATCGCATACGGCCCTGTCGTGCCGTCATCAAGCGCCGCTGATGGATTCGCAGTATTGTAATATGCTCCCTTGGGTATAAGATTACCGATCGTCTTAATTTCGATCCAATTATAAGCCGGTCCCCCGACATCATCGCTCGACTTCACCGTAAATGTCGTATCCGGTCCGCACGGTACTTTAAGGAAAACAGGCACGTAGCCGACAGAGTCAAGCGATCCTCCTGCCGGCCCCCAGGATATTTGTACCATTCCCTTGTACCAGCTTAAACTGGGCGGTATAACCGATGCGTTGATAGTCACCGTCAACAGCGCCGAGTCTGATACTCCCACCGTCCCCGTTGCCGGTGATGCATCAAGCCAGTTCCCTATTGCCAGTTTGGGTAAACTGTCGTTTCCGATAACCGAAAAATCCAAGCCATGGCTATTTGACCTGTTATGTATCCATACTGGAACACTGGCTGTCAGTCCGTACTGTATAGAAGTATCAATATACATCGGTTCGGTATAAAGTGAGGGCGGAGCCGTCACCGCCGGGAAAGCCGCCGCCAGATTCGGCCTCGGACCGATATGCTGGGTCGTATCTCCCTGCTGAACCGATCCCGTTGCATTCAATATCGTACGTGCCACATCCGACGTCAGCGGTACTCCATAATTTGCCTTGTAATATCCTTGCAAGCAGGCAATCGAACCGGTCACTATCGGCGATGCCGACGATGTCCCCGAAAAAGTCGCCGTATAGTACTGATTTGTGTCCGAGCCGTACCCGGCAAACAAATCACCATACCCGGTAGTGTAAACGCCCCGCCCGAATCCCTGAAGATTTACCCGTTTTCCGTAATTCGAAAATGACAGCCTGCTCCGATCGGTGCCATACGCCCCGCTTGGAGGCGCTCCCGCCCCCGCCAGTATCGCATGCGAATTCCGATACGTGGTATCGAACACCTGCCCGTAGATCGTCAGATTGTCGAAATTCTCCGCCCCGTTCCCCGCCGCCTCCACGACGATTATCCCTTTCGCCCAGGCATACTGGATCGCGTCAAAATTGTCCTGCCAGTACTCCATGCAAATATACCCCAGCTGGTCCGTCCGCACCTGAAAATTGAAATGCGGCCCCGGTGCATGAAGCTCCACCAATATCAAATCCCCGCGATTGAGATTGGCAATCGCCGTCATTAACGCCTCCGACACACTCAGCGTCGCCACCGACACCATCCCCACATTCGCTCCCGGACAAACTCCCGTCACCCCATACCCGTTATCTCCGGCAATCATCTCACCCAGCACTGCCGTGCCATGATTGTCATACCCCCCGCCCCCGACTATAATTCCCCCGACCGCCTTATCCAAATCTTCATGGGTCGTATTCCACCCGAATTCGATATCGACAATCTTCACTCCCGTCCCGTCTCCACCCGGAACAGTCTTGGCATAATCGGCATCAACTCCGCCCGGCGCCATGTGAAGATAACTCTGGAATGGCACATAATTCGGAGTGGGCGGATCGATATCTCCCGCCGGCTCGGGAACCGGCTCTATATATGCAATTTCAACGATATCAAGCCTGTTGAGATCATTCACCAGTCGCTCCGCCGACATAATATCCGTGACATCTATCTTATAGTACAAATTCATGTCCGCCAGTTGAACCCCCGACGCCGCCTCATAAACCGCCTTATTCCGCTCAAGCTCCTGCTCCGATTTATTGATCAAACGATTGAATTTCCCGCTCAAATACGGACTCAGTATCGCTTCCGCCTCATTAATCTGCACCGCCTGCCCGCTCTTCCCCGCAAGCTTTCCCTGCCTGAATCGAACCTCCGACCCCTCCTTGAACTTCACGATCACTCGCGATATTTTCGCCTCTCTCGATATCGAAACCGCACTCGGCTTTATCGGAACCGCCCTCATCTTGAGAACTATGACTTGCTTGGCCGCACCCTTCCCCGGCGACGATGCCCCAAACGACAATTGACAAATCAATACTGCTGTGACAACTACGATATAACTGCCGATGCGGGCGAGCCGATTCATTTTACCTCCGGGATTTTTCATGTAATACGATACCTGACAAGTTTATACGACCTGATCATACAATCTTTTAATACCATACGGCGTGTAACGTGGTATATTTCAATTAAATATACCGCCTATCCCTTTTTTGTCAATATCTCTTTTGTACCCTTTATCGGTCAAAATCCTCCGAGATTGACATTCACGAATCCGCAATCCACCACCACTAAATTGACCTTGAAATTCCCCCACATAAAAATACTATACTTCATCTCCATCAATCACCGATTCCAAAGTGAGGGAGAGGCTATGAAAATTTTACCTGACGACAAAAACCAATTGGCGATTCTGACCCTATTCGTATCGGTCTATGCCGTACTCGCGCTCGTAACCTATTTATTCATTCCCTTGGAGCAATTGACGTTCGGTCAGCCGATGCCGTCGCTGTTGACTTCGATGCCTCGATGGATGTTCGGCGTCGCCACCGCTCTTCTTGTCATCATCCTTTACGGACTTCTCGGCCTGGCCGGTTTTTGGTTCTCGACGAAACTGGGATTACCCCGGATCTATCGGGTAGCAAGCGGATGGCGCCACTGGGCCTTGACCCCGATGATTTGGGGGCTGGCGATCGGCGCCGTCATGGTCGTTGCCGACAAAATAATTTCCTCAGTCGGCGGCGTGAAACCCATCCCTCATCCGGCCTTTCCTTTTTCGCTTATCGCATCGGCCAGCGCCGGCATCGGTGAGGAAATTCTGTTCCGGTTTTTCGTCATGGGATTATGGGCTTATCTCCTGACCCTTATTTTGAAATCTCCCGGCGGCACGAAGATCGCGCTCTGGATCGCCAATCTGATCGCGGCCTTGATATTCAGCGCCAGCCACATTCCGACGCTGATGCTTCTTCTGGGCGTCAAAACCCCCGCCGAAATCCCCATCCCGACAATTATTGAATTGGTCGTATTGAACAGCCTGGTCGGTCTGGTGGCCGGTGATCGATATATCCGTTATGGCCTCGTCGCCGCCATAGGCATTCATTTCTGGGCCGATATTTTCTGGCACGTCCTCTGGCCCTTGATAGGATGAGCAGTGACCATTTTGTAGGTCGGGTTCTGACACGCCGGAGGCGGGGAAAAACCCGACACCCATAACTCTAGTCCCCTCAACTGTCATTCCGGCCCTTGAGCCGGAACCCAGCCGCAGACGCCGCTCCCGAGCGGCCAACTATTTCCTTGGTACCCCGTCCAGAGTCCGATCTATTGACCCGGTTTTCGACGGGCCCCGAGGTGATTCATCAGACTCTGCCATTGTTTCCATAAAAAATGACTTGACATCGTTACCAAATCTGGTACTTTTTGTTCAATGTCGGGCAGGCGTCCATAAAAACATTCATCCGACGAAATTTTCCTTCGGCGCCGCTGAACTGGTGGAGGATTTATATTGCCAAGCCGCATTAGATATATTGATATATTGTGGTATTGACTACAAGCGATAAAGATTTTAGGAGTTGACGTGGTTTTATTAGGCAAATTGAAAGCCGTCACTCCTTCTGGAAATCCAAATTCTCTACCTTTTGCCAATCAGTATTATTTGGCAGCGAATGGTTGCTAATGAGAAAGGATGTGCACTATGGCATGGCAGCAATGGGAATACCCATTCATATTTGATGCGTCAGTTCTAAGTGGCCCACGTATGGGCTCTACTGCATTGAATGAGCAATGCTTTATCAGAAAGCAACATAAATGTGGGAAGATGTATGGGGCATCAAAATCGTGTTTTATTGCTTGTCCGACGAACGACGACCTTGAACCGATTTTGGAGTTAATGTCGGAGAAACTCACCAAACTTGGCATTGAACCGATTGTAGCCGTAAAAGAACGTGCCTATGGGCAGGACATATTCTGCACAAAGATATGTGGCAAGATTATCGAATCGCGTTTTTGCATTGTCATCTTGGATGACACAGTCAAGAACCAAACCAATGTGCCCAACCCAAATGTATACTACGAATATGGCCTTATGACTGCATTTCGGAAACACATTATTCCTCTTCAGAAGGAAGACTCGGACTTGGCCTTCAATATACAGAGTTATGACACAATTAAGTATAATCCGCGGAACATTGGAGCGGAGTTAGATCGTGGCATACGAGAATGCAGTGAAACTTACGGAGGCAGTGGAGCCAGAGAAGACGAAAGAAGCCGTCGCCGACAAAGTAATATTGCGCAGGTTGGAAATGGCCGGATTCGATGCCAAAAGCAAAGATTGGTTCCTCGCTGACGCAATCAGCGATACAGCTTTTCGCGGGTTCGGACAGCAAGATAAGAAATTCTATGCTTATATAGGCAAGATAAATTCACTCGATGACACGCCGATGTATCTCGAAGATTTGCAGGTGTCTGTGTATCGGACCGAAAAGCAGGCAAAAGAAATGCAGGACGAGCTTGCCGCCAAAACGCTGCAGCTGGATAAGGAGGAAACAGTTGCGGAGCAATCGGAGCGGCAAGAGTCAGAACCAACAAGCGTTTTCTTGCGCAGAAGAGATTTAACTCGAAGTTCAATTAGATCTCTCAGAGAGCGGATCCCGGATTTGGAGAGACGACTGAGTATCATGTCAATAATCTATATAGCATTTATCGTTGCTCAAGAATTGGATATTGCAGAATTCCTTAAATCGGCTTCTTCTATCATTTCAGATGTCGACCGATACCGGTTGACTTGTTCACATGAAGGAAGGCTTGAATTTGGCGATATTAGTGTCAATATCACGACAATCCAGCACTGATAAACCCGTAATCCGCCAAATCGGTACTCCCTCCAGAATTCACTGGCCGCGGACGCCGGACAACCGCGATCTACAAAATTCTTTAAGCATAAAAAAAGTGAGATATCCTGAGTTTTGAGAAAAGATGGCATTTAAAATCTCCACCACTGCGCCGATTACCCGTCTAAAGAAGTACATTGCATATGTACGAATGTAAGCCATTGACCCTATCTCCAAGACGGGTATCTCCAAATCATTGCCACTTTCGGTGAGAGGTAAAAATCGCCGATTTGGAAATAGTTATGCTAAGTAGTTATAGGGCAATCAACATACATCTTGATCTATATTGACAGTTTTGTATATATATCCCAGAAAGCATTTATCAAGCGAACTTTGAAGAGGAATTAGAAATGAGTAATATAATGTCCCACGTTATCTTGCGCAAAGAATATGTTAAGAGAGATTGGAAGCTCAGGACCAGGCCGAAAGAGAAGAACAATGGCAGAAAAATACTTGTGAATTCTATCTATCGTAAAACAGAGAAGGCTATTCGAAATCCCGAGTGGAAACCCGCTCCCAAAACAAGAAAGACACCAGTCTTGGAAACCGGGCTTGGTGGTATTGAGTTGGCCACATTCACTCATGAAGCATTTCAAGACTGTCATATGCATATTTTGGCAACGGAAATCTACATTGTTCTCGAAGGCAAAATGAAAATGCGCCTCAATGATCGGCAAAATGTCCTTCTTTGCGCGGGTGATGAGCTAATAATCCTGCCAGGTACTGTACATGAGGTTTTGCCGGAGGGACATCGCTTCCTCACTCGAGTTCATACCGTTAATTGCTCGGGCGACGGTGACAAATATGTAAGAGCAAATTGTAATTGGTGTCAGGTTCTTACATTGAAAAGACTTGATGTTACGAATGAGCAATAAGGCTTGCAATTTTGGTAGGAGAGGCCTTTTTTTTGAATAATATATATACTTACTTTCGAGCAATGTTGATATGCTGAACTATCTAGCGAGTGGTGTTTGAGGTGCATATGGACGAATTGCAGCCTTTGCGGCAGAATGAAAAAGAGCAGATAAAAGAAGCGTATCGCCAGGAATATGATACCCTTCGTGAGGAATGTCTTCAATCGATGGGAAATCGAACACAGATTATTGCATTCGGGCTTGGAACACTCGCGGTCTTAATAGGAGGCACGCTCTCAATGGAGAATCGACTCACTGAGACCGTCAACTTTATGTTCAACTACGCGGTGCCTTTCATATCAACAATGGTATACTATGCATGGTTCGCAGAATTTGAACGCATGGTTCGGGCAGGCAAATTCTTGAAGGATTTAGAGGACGCGATCAATGAATTTCTCCCCAGGCGGGTTCTGAGCTGGGAGCATGATCTCACTACAATGCGTATGGGCTACGCTTATCTTGTGATCGCGATTCTCTTCCTTGGAATCGCTGCGGGCTCACCTTTTCTAATTCAATATATCCCCATCTCTGGAAATCAGCAACAGAGCCTAGTCTTAGGTCTCCGCGCATTTTCCCGCGATGGATTCTTATCCAGTCCATATATCGCATGGTCTCTGGTCGTTTTTTCTATAGTTCATACGGGGCGACAGTTTAAATACCGACTCAAGAAATTTGGAAAATCTATCCTGCCATTTGAAACACGGAGCAACAATTCTCATAATTTCGGAAATCCCGCGCCTGAACCTCCCCAAGCAAAACAAAAAAACAATTGATTAAACATAGATCGTTTGCTTCGATAATCCCATACCCACTAAACGGATATCCCGCCCTCAGCCAGTGGCATACCGCCCCTCTTGCAACAGCTTCTTGCCCCTAGCCCTCTAGGAGACTGGCAGGGGTCAGTGTCTAATTCCCCCTAACCCCCAGCCGCGCATTCCCCTATCAATTTCACCATCAAACCGATGGTGATCACGACAAGAGGCCAATTAGTAGAAGAGCTTATGTTTAAAACCATGACCAAAAAACTAATCAACGCTTGCGACCGGGCAACCCAGAACGGTCAAGAGCTTTATTATAGAAGAACGCTACTAAATCAAAGCAACGCATCTATTAGAAGGACAACGGGAACCCAAACCCCTGACCCCATCTTACCGGTGCCAACCATGCTTAAGCCCTATAATAGAAACCCTTTAACCATCCATATCGCCTCTCACACCGGGAGTGAGGTCAGGGGCGAGGGTAATAATGCGCCATCCGTCCGCCGCAGGCGGATTCCTGACGGAATCTTTACCTTGGTACCCCGTCCAGAGTCCGGTCCGCGACCCGGCCTTCGATGGGCTTCCGGACGTCGGATGGGTTTTTGAGATTATGCTGAAATACCCTTCTCGATCCCTGAAAACCAGATTTGGCACTAGAGAAAAACACGAATCGAACCCACCCATTTTCCCTAACCTTTACTTACACCGTCTTCCGCAACACCCATTATGTCAACAACATACCGAGCTCACACTCGCGGGATAGAGTCGCGGAAAAAATTCAAAAAACCAACCCATTATCGCCCAATGCACTGCCCGACAATCAACTATCCATTTTCAAAATGGCTTCGTTTATTGCATGCTAATACACGTCCCCCTGTACCCCTGCAGATTAATAATCGAAAATTTGGCTTCGATATCGCCATCCTATGTGGCGCCCTTAAAATTCTATTTTGCCAAAAAGATAATTTTGGGGGTGCTTATATAATGTTCGACTTAATCAGCCCCTGCCGATATTCAGATTTGAAAGAAAAACTCTACACCTTCTCCAGCCGCAACTTGTCGTTTGTCCGCTCTATCTTAAGCGGATACCGGCCGGAAAAACAACTGACACAAAAACTCTCATCCGGCAACGACGGCATCGAAAGCATTCCCTCTATCGATAAATACCCCAGCGAATCCACTTCCAGATATTCCTTAATCTGCTTCACCGTCTTCGATGATGCTATCAGTTCCTGCTTGGTCGGCATGTCGATCCCGAAAAAGCACGGCGAAATAATCGGGGGAGAGGAGACTCGTAAAGTGAATTTCCTTTGCGCCCGCCGACCGAATCAATTTGACCAGCTTCTTCGACGTCGTTCCTCTGACTATGGAATCATCCACCACCACCACCCGCTTGTCCTGTATCACCCCTCTGACCGGGTTGAATTTCACCTTTACGTCGAGATCCCGAATATTCTGCTCCGGATCAATAAAGGTCCGCCCGACATAATGATTTCTTATCAATCCAATCTCGAACTTGATACCTGATTTTTCGGAGAACCCGAGCGCCGCCGTGTTGGCCGAGTCCGGAATGGCGATGACGATATCGGCCTCTGCCGGATGTTCGAGCGCCAGCTGGCGCCCCAAACGGCGACGAACCTTGTCGACATTCTCGCCGAATATCATCGAGTCGGGTCGGGCGAAATAGATATATTCGAAGATGCAGAACGCATGCTGCTTCTTCTCTTTAAGATGTATTGACTTAAGACCTTTGCTATTTATTTCGAGCATTTCGCCCGGCTCGACATCGCGAATATACTTGGCGCCGATAATGTCGAAAGCGCAGGTCTCGGAAGCGACAACATAACTGCCGTTGTACTTCCCCAGCGCCAGCGGCCGAAATCCGCACGGATCACGCGCCGCAATGAGCGAATCCTCGGTCAGAAAAAGCAGGGAATAGGCGCCCTCGACATGGCTCAGCGCGTCGCATATCCGGTTGACCCAGCTCCGATTTCTTGACAGTGCCGCCAGATGCAAAATTATCTCGGTGTCCGAGGTCGTCTGAAATATGGATCCTTCTTTTTCGAGCTGCATCCTGAGCTTATAGGAATTTGTCAGATTCCCGTTATGCGCGATCGCCAGCTTCTGACTCCGATTGGTTATCAGGAACGGCTGAATATTCGTGAGCGACGACGCCCCCGTCGTCGAATACCGCGTATGCCCCACCGCAATTTTCCCCTTCAGCCGGTCGATATTTTTTTTATTCCCGAAAACCTCGTTGACCTCCCCCATCCCTTTATATATATGTACCTGCCCATTCCCCGATGTCACAATTCCTGCCGACTCCTGGCCCCGGTGCTGAAGTGAATATAATCCAAAAAATGTCAGCTCGGCCGCCCTGTTGGAACCATAGATTCCGAAGACGCCGCAATTATCGTGTATTAAGTTAGCTTCAACCATTTTTCCACCATTAAAGAAGCAGGAATCTAATTGTCACTATCAGGGCTGTCAAGGATTATTGAATAACTCCTGTCATTAATATGAAAAGCGTTGCATCTATCCACAGTCAATCACCATCCGCCAATGATCCTCTATCGGACACCTCTTGTAACCCTTTATACTCTAATAGAATCTAATTGTCTTTCGATTGTTCCCTATTTTTGCTGGACTCCTTTGCAATTAGGCGTAAAGGCATATATTTTGCGTTAGTTACCCGACGAGGTCAACTATGTCCCTAATGCCGCAAGAAAATAGAGGTTTCAGCCAGTTCGATATTCTCCGCCGCATCGCCCTTTCCACACAGGCCGGGGCGAAATTATCGGACACCGCCGAGGCCGCTCTCCGCGAGGCGGCCGGGATGGTTGGCCTTTCGGCGGGGTCACTTATTCTGTGGGATGAAAAAGAATCAGCGATTCTGACCGTCACCCATGCCGAAACAGAACAGGAACGAAAAATTCTTCAGGAATTGGAAGAAGATATGTATGCCGCCCTTAGGCGGAAAAGGAAATTGGTGGCGGCGTATATTTCCTTCGGGGGAGAGACTCCCTTTTCAAGTTTCACTCTGCCTTTGAAAAGAGGCGAGAATATTTTTGGGGCGGTAATCGGAATCCAGAAGGGGCAAGGATCACTCGTCAGAGAAGATATTTTTCTCGAGGCCTTATCTGCCTCCCTGTCGCTTGCGATCATGGCGGGTAGAGAATTGGCGGCGGACGATGTCGCGGCCAGGATCAAGAAAGAACGGCTGGGGGCTATCATGGAGACGGCCGCCACAGTCAGCCATGAGATCAATAACCCGCTCACAGCAGTACTTGGAAATGTGCAGCTTATGCTCTTGAAAAGCGAAGGACTTAGCGACGATGTCATAAAGAAGCTTAAAGTTATAGAGGAATCGGCGCTGAGAATAAAAGACGTGACGCAAAAACTCATGAATATCACCCGTGATAAAGTCACGGACTATACTCAGGGCGTAAAAATGATTGATCTTACCGAGGAGGATACGACCTCCTCCTAGTTCCCTCTTATCCTACCCCTTACCCGGCAGGGCCGTCCGGTATTATTCGGACGGCCTTTCATTTTATAATCAAATCCCGCTTAATTAGTGCAGACGGGGTCGTAGCCATGCTTGTAGATGTAAACTATCAAGTATGTCATATCGAGCATATTGATATTGCCGTCGCTGTTGACATCGGCAGTCTGGATCGGTATCGGCGCGGTCGAATGCTTATAGACATAATTGATAAGGAAGGTAACGTCGAGCAAGTTGATTTCTCCGTCGCCGTTGGCATCGCCGCAGACATAGCCGTACATCTTGGTTACGAAGACATCATAACTGCTGTTAAAGAACGGATCGTACGGATTCTGGGTGGGGAAGTTGCCGGAGAAAGTATACCCCGTGACATATTCGCTTATTAACGGATCTATGGCGACACCGTAGGCTCTGTCTTCCTTACTGCCGCCAAGATATGTGCTATAAACCAGGTTGCTTCCTATCGGTGAAAATCGGGTGACAAAGGCATCTCCGGTACCGTTGTAGGTGGAGTCAAAAGCTCTTCGCATCGGGAGATTGGTGGAACCGGTGTATCCCGCGATATAGGCATTCCCGGCCCAGTCGATTCGGACGCCGTAGCCGTAGTCGAATCCGGAACCACCGAGAAAAGTACTATAATACAGAGAGCTTCCTGAAGCATATAATTTCAATGCGAAGGCGTCGTTGCCACCGTTGTATGTGGCGTCATAGGCATTCTGAGTCGGGAAACCGCTGGAATTTGTCCATCCGGTCACATAGGCGTTGCCCGAATCGTTAAGCGCGATATCATTACCGGCATCCTCGCCTATGCCGCCCAAAAATGTACTGTAATCCAGAGTATTTCCCGCCGGTGATATCTTGCTGACAAAAGCATCACCGCCGCCATTGTGATCGGGATCGAAAGGATTAGCCGTCGGAAAGTTTGCCGAGAAGGTTTCGCCGGTGACATAGGCGCCGCCGGCTGCGTCCACCGCAATGCCGTTGCCGAGGTCGGTCTGGTCCCCGCCCAGATAGGTACTGTAAAGCAAATTATCACCGATGGATGAAAACTTGGAGACAAATGCGTCATAGCCGCCGCCGTTGGTGGAAGAAATAGCGTTTTGTATCGGAAAGTCGGTCGAGGTGGTAGTGCCCACGATATAGGCATTCCCCGTCGGGTCGAGATCGATATCTTCGCCGTAATCGAATCCGGCTCCGCCGATATAAGTGCTAAAGATAAGAGAATTCCCCGCGGCTGATAACTTGGTTACAAACGCGTCTTCATTTCCGGCGAAGGCGGCAAAGTATGGAGACTGGGTCGGGAAATCGGTCGAACGGGTTCTGCCGGTGAGATATATATTATTTGCACCATCTATCGCGATACCGTAGCCGTCGTCCACATCAAGGCCGCCTATATATGTGCTGTAAAGCAGCGAACCGCCGTCAGCAGACATTTTTGTCACGAAAATATCTTCATTACCGTTGAAACTGCTGTCGAGCGGATCCTGGACGGGAAAATCCGAGGACCAGGTCAGGCCCGTCACGAATGCTTCGCCGGAGGTATTGACCGCAATATCGTACCCGTAGTCTCCACCATACCCCCCCAGAAACGTACTGTAAGAAAGCACTGGGTCAATAATCAGCGGAAGGGCAGGATTATATTCTGTCCCGACCTCGAAACCAAATATCTTATCGCCGATGATCCTGTAACTTCCTGAAATCGGGATCCGGTTGCCATTATCCAATTGATAAAAAGTCGGCGCCAGTTCTGTCGCCTGACCCCACTGCGTTTCTATTACCAGCTCACCGGCCGCATTCAGGGCGAAAGAGGAGACGCCCTCATAATTGATCTGAATCTGCGAATAATCCGCGCCGGGCGAAACGATAAAATCATATTCCAGCTGACTGCCGCTAGCATAATATTTTAAATTGATCCCCGGATAAACCTCATCGAACTGGACAGCTTGATAGGTGGAAACATTCGTCTGCCATTTCATCGGGTCATTTCCCAGAAAGAAATTGCATCTATACCCAAGAAGACCCTGCCCGGCCGAGAGGGGGGACGGGTTGGCGCCCAACAAGTTCGATTTTATCACCAAAGTCTCAAAATTCCCCGGACGACCAAAGGAATTAACTGAGCCATCAAGGCCGAATTCAGGCGATCCTCCCGAAGAGGAATCATGACTTGTTGGTCGGGTGAATTGATAATAAGCTCCGGACGCCGTAAGCCATATCGCCGCGCCTCCAGCATTCGCGCGAAACAGAACACCACTCTTCCATTGTCCCTGATTCTGCGCAAAAGGGAGAGGCATCTGGGAGAGATCTTGCATGTCCAAAGATGTCTGCGCTGTCAATAATTGTGATGCCCCACCGGATTCGTCCGCTGAAAATGCCGGATAGGCAATTGCAAGAACCATGGTCGCGAAGACTATGAGCCTTGATAACTTCAACATAAATCCTCCAGCCGTTGAAGGTTATTGATTAGTATTCTATAGGTCAAAGAAAAGTCGTACAGTATTAAATTAATCCATATTCAACCGTTCTGTCAAGCTCGAATTGGCGAATGGCTGAAAAGATTAGTTTTCTTTACAGATATTTGCGAATATCGATCTCTGGTCAAGAAAAACAGCCGACCGGGCTTTGATACTATCCACAATTTGTCGCTTGGATTTGAGCGCTAAACTTCGTAAGTTGTATCTATAATTTGTATAGTAATATTCGTATAAATTACAACATGCTGGATATTCAGAGGACTAAAGTTTCAGTCATTCCATGTGAGGATTATGACGGGCGGCGGCTTGACGATAAAATCGGCCTTGCCCTGGATCTTATAGGTGGGCTGGACAAATTCGTAAAACCGGGCATGAGGGTCCTTCTCAAACCGAATCTACTTTCGGCCAAGGCGCCCGAAAGAGCTATCACTACTCATCCGGAAATTGTGGCCGCCGTCGCGCGTGCCGTCAGAAAACTCGGAGCAGAAGTTATTATCGGTGATTCTCCCGGGGGCGCCAAGCGAGGCGTGAAACGTGTATGGGAAATTACCGGCATGCTGGCCATGGCGGAAAGAGAGAAATTGGAACTTGTGAATTTCGAGGCGACAGGGGTAGTAAAATTCGAAATACAGGATCGGAAATATTATCTCGCTAAACCGGCCGTTGAGGCTGATCTAATTATCAGTCTCCCCAAGCTTAAAACTCATGTCCTGACCCTTATGACCGGCGGTGTAAAAAATATGTTCGGACTTATTCCGGGATTTCGGAAAGGTGAATATCACAAGAAAGCCCCGAGACCGAGCGAATTCGCGCAGATAGTGGTTGATATCCTGTCGCTCTGCCCTCCCGCGTTAACTATCATGGATGCTATTCTGACAATGGAAGGGGATGGGCCATCATCCGGCGTGCCCCGCTGGACAAAGCTTATCTTGGCCTCCTCCGACCCCGTCGCCATTGACGTGGTCGCGTCCGAAATAATCGGTCTCAAGCCTGATCAGGTGCCGACAACAAAAATAGCATCGGAGGCCGGACTGGGGATTGGCTGGATCGAGGCTCTGGAGATTGTTGGAGAAACGCTTGAAAGCGCCAGGATTCCAGATTTCAAGCTGACATCCAATCGCAAAATGGAATTTATACCATCAGTTCTGTCGCATGTACTGGGGCATTATGTCTGGGTACGCCCGGCAATAGAAAAAAAAACCTGCACAAAGTGCAATATATGTGCCTCGTCTTGCCCGACTGGTGCGCTTCAGGATGAAAAAGAGTCGGTCCCGACATTTGATTATAAAGACTGCATAAACTGCTGGTGCTGTCATGAACTCTGCCCATCGGGCGCCGTATATGTGAACCAATCATGGCTGGCGAGGAAATTTATTCGATGAAATATTGGCGCAATAACTGCGCCTTTGTATTTTATACTTGACAAAGCTGTTGACATTTAATAGAATAGGATTAGCAGGAATTGCGATTAAGCACTTGGTAGCCAAAGAGAAATAACATTTTATTTCGGTTCTGAAGATTGAACCGAAATGAAATCATAGATTTTTTAAGGAGGCAGTTGTTATGAAAGTAGCCAAGACTTCAGCAGTCTTTCTTGCTTTGGTCATGGTTCTCATTTGCTTCAACGCCCCCGCAGACGTAAGAACAGACGAGCATCCTTGGGATCAGGAAGGTGGCGGAGGTTCCGGAACATTGGGTGATTCATCGAAAACGGTTGTAACCGGACCACTCACATCACTTGGTCTTGAATCCAAATCCGGGAGCGGGTGGACCAAAGTAAATCTGCTCTTGACAGCCGTTGGTGTGGCGTACTGGCATCATGATCTACCTGCGGGTGTTTCAATTTTGTTTAGGGGTGTTGGTGGAAATGGATATGACAAGAAGAATATGCACTAAAGCAAGCTAAAATTTAATTTATTAAACAATGAGCCCAACCTCACGTCAAAATGTAGATTTTGATAACAGGCTTCTAGAGATAGAAGAGCTATACCGTCAAAGAAAGCCTGATATCGCCGGCGAAAGAATTAAGGATCTGATTTCCTCCGGATTCAATCCCCAGGGTTATGAATTGGGTCTGTTTTGCTCGCTGAAGGCTCATGATTTATTCAATTCCGGGGGCTATAAAGAAGCTATCAAATTGGGGCTTGAAGCGAACCGCCTCCTTGCCGCCTCGGCATTTCATACCATAGTTGCCAATACCCTATTCCTCTTACATAAAGCGTATATTGCGGTCGGTGACCTGAAGACTGCGGAGAGATTTGCACACGACGCCTTTGCGTTTTATCGTCTCTCCGAAGATCGCAACGGCATGGTTGATGCCCTAAACGGTCTTGGCCAACTGGCATTTATTCGATGCGATTATGGAACGGCCATTGATCACGTTATGGAGGCCATTGAATTATCAAAGGGCGATAATGTCAGAATGGCCCGATTGATAGGTAATCTTGGACGTATCGAAACTTTGAATGGCAATTGGAGTTCGGCTGAAGAGAACTTGAAAACCGCCTTGAGACTTTCCTCAGAACTGGGCCAGAAGGTTTCGATGGCGAGGAATTATCTTTCCCTTGGGTATCTATTTATCAGACAGCGCCAATTTATTCTCGCCGCACGGGAGTTGAAGTCTGCTGAGGTGATTATTAAGGAAGACAATCACCTGAGAGAGAAAGTCATATCTGCGGAGTATCTGGGCGAATTGGCGTTTGAGTCCGGCGACATCGTGCTGGCCAAGAAGATATTGGGTGAAGCCTATATTCTGGCGCGGGACTTGGCACCGGAATCGTCGCTGGTGACGCAAATTACCCGCCGCCTGGCACAAGTCGAGCATGTTCTGGATAACCTCGACGAAGCTCTCAAATTCGCCCAAAAATCCTATGATTTGTCGACCAAAGTTGGCGAAAGAGCCGAGATCGGCCTAAGCCAGATAGCGATGGCTGAAATATTCGCGTCGCGCGGGAATAATCAGGCTGCGATTGAATATGGCCAGAATGGTTTGGAGGTCTTGCGGCAAGTGGGCGATCCGTATGATATTGGGCGCGCCTTAATCGCGATGGCGGATATTTCGATCCGTTCGGGTGACATCAACCGCATCGTAATCGACAAATACTTTGACGAGGCCTTTCGCTGTTTCAATTCGCTCAAATTATTCTATTGGTCGGCCGAGGCTCGATTCCGGCAAGGGATTTATTGGGCGCAGAATGCAAATATCTCGGGCGGATTCAAGAATTTGCATGAGGCCGAAAAAATATTTGAAACCATCGGGGAGAGGGCAAAAATTCGAAGCATCCGGCTCTTCCTTCAAGACCTGTCCAAGCAGGCGGTGGCACGCTCTGTGTCCATCGAGAATGAATTCAAAATTTTTGGAAATTATTTTACGGATAGAGAATACCTTAATATTAAATCCGGCCAATTTCAGGAAATCATCAATATCCTTAGCAAACGAACCGGCGCCGGACGGGTCATTGTCTATTATCGAAGCCAAAATGGAGACAATCTAATAACTTCACTTAGCATTTCCGAGCATCATAGAAAGAAATTTATCCGTCAATTTAATGAACTCCTCGGCGAGGAAATTAATAAAGAAGATCCGACTCTTATTCTGGATAGCCGGCGAGATCCTTTTATTAATGAACTGCTCCAGCCGGAATCAGGACTGGTGGTGTCGAGCGTGATTGTCACGCCGTTAGTCCTTGGGAAGGAAATAACCGGGTATGTATATCTTGACAGGATTTCCTCCAACGGGAATCTGGCTCCGTTCGGCCAGAGGGAATTGAATTTCGCTGTCGGATTTGCGGACCTGATTTCACTCAAGTTGGCTGAGTACGATCGACTTTTGCTTGAAGAAGATAATAAGCGTCTCAAAGCTCAGTTGCTCGAAGAGGCGGCATTTCCCAACGTTGTCACTCAAAATAAACCGATGCTCGAGATGCTGGCTCGAGTCCAGCAAGTTGTCAATTCGAATATTTCAGTCTCCCTTGAGGGGGAGACCGGATGTGGCAAGGATTTATTGGCCAAGACTATTCATTATAATTCCGACCGCAGGGACAAAAGATTCATATCTGTAAATTGTGCCGCCTTGCCTGAGACTCTACTCGAGTCAGAGTTGTTCGGCCACAAGAAGGGCGCTTTTACCGGAGCCGACAGAGACAAATCAGGGCTCTTTGAAGAGGCTGATAATGGCACATTCTTCCTTGACGAAATAGCCGATATGCCCCTGTCTATTCAGGCCAAGGTGCTTCGGATCCTCGAGGAAAAGGAATTTGTCAGGTTGGGCGAGACCAAACCGATTAAAGTTGATGTCAGAATAATTTCCGCCACCAATAAAGATCTCAAGAACGAGATGGAGGCGGGACGCTTCCGGCAGGATCTTTATTATCGCCTGACTGCTCTCTGTTTCAAGATACCGCCGCTTCGCGAAAGGCGAGAGGATATTCCTCTCTTAATAAGTCATTTTGCCGGCGACAACGCCCGATTTTCTCCTGAATCATTGAGACTTCTGGTTGCTTTTGATTGGCCAGGAAATGTCCGAGAGCTTGAAAATGAAGTCAAGAAGCTAATTCTTCTGGCCGGCCCTACAGGTATAGTTGATATTCCTCTGTTGTCCGGGAAAATCACATCTTTGCAGATTCCCAGAGAAAGCAAGGATCTCGATATCGATACCAATATTGATTTCAATCAAAAGTTTACGCTCTACGATTATCTGGCGGAATACGAGAAGCGGTTCATTATCAAGGCTCTGCGCGATCAGGGGGGGATAAAGAAACATGCGGCCGCCCTGCTCAATATTCCGGAATCCACTCTGAGACTCAAAATCAAGCAGTACGATATAAATCTCGACACGCTCGAGTACCATCAACTAGATTTCGATCTCAATTTTAATTTTGTTCGATTTGCGATTCCCGCATTTTGCTCTTGCGGCATCGGTCAGCCGCCGGACTAATTCGAAAAAAATGGGATTGCAAAAAGAAAATGCTTGCCAAATTATTTAAGAGTTTCATAGAATTGACGAAACTAATTCTATAGAAGATGATGTTTGAAAATTGATGAAGAACTCCTTTATAAAAAAGGATTAACCCGAACCAGTCCGTCAAATGCCGGACGACCGGGAGGTGAAGAGAAACAATGGCAGGGAAGACCCCAACTAAGAAAGAAAAGAAAAAACCCAAAAAAGGGAAAAAGAAATAAGGATTTTCTGATTCTTTTCTTACAAGGTAAGCTACAAGCTTACGAATTTGAGGCCTCCAAAGGATGGAGGCCTTTTTTTGAGAACTGATTCCCCCGGACAGGATAATAAAGGCGGGAAGGAAGAAGTGCACTGTCAATTAACGGCCCACGTAATCTATCAGCAATTTGACAATCGTGATTGTAATCATTAGAATATTAGCATGGGAATGGCCAAGTATGACCGGCTTCTGTTTATCCTAAATCTTCTCCGGAGCCGCCGAAATCTGAACGCGGTGCAGATAGCCGGTGAATGTGAAGTCACCGAACGGACAATATATAGAGATATAATTTCGTTGTCTGAGGCGCATATTCCAATTTTCTATGATAAAGGATACAAATTTGCCTCAGATAATTTTCTTCCCACTTTGAATTTCAATCTCGACGAATACCTGACACTCAAAACCATTCTCGACTCATCGCCGCTGAACAAAAGCGGGCACAGTCGCACCCGTATAAAGGGAATAAGGTCTAAAATCGAAGCTTGCCTTTCTCCGTCAGTTATTGAAATGAAAAAATATTCTTCAGCGCCAATGGCTATGGAAATAAAATCGACATCGCTTGAGTCGGGACATGAAAAAATTTATGCCATTGTGGAACAGGGAATAAAGAGCAATAATATATTAAGACTTAAATACAATTCAATTCAAAGCGGGGAGATCGATCGGGAAGTTGATCCCTATTTTCTCATTTTTATCGAGAGGGCCTTTTATTTTGTGGGTTTCTGTCATTTAAGAAACGATTTTCGCACTTTTCGGACCGATCGAATAATTGATATTTCGTTAACCGAAAAGAAATTCGTTCCCAGAAAGTATATCGATCCGGCTAAATATTTCGAAAATAGCTGGGGGGTATTTAGCGGCGAGCCCATTGATGTGGAAGTAATATTCTCCGGAACGGCGGCGCGAGTGGTCAGATTGGGACATCATCACGCAAAGGAAAAAGTGACGCCTATTGATGATAACCGGGTGAAATATGATGTCACAGTGCGAGGCATCGAGGAAATCTGCCGATGGCTGATTGGCTTTGGCGGGGAGGCCAAAGTTGTAAAACCGGACACGCTCAAAGCCGAGCTGCAGAAAAGGGCCACGGCATTACTGAAAAATTATAAATAATATTTTCCACTGACAGGTTCTGACAGGGGGACTTCTTAAGTTATCTGAGGCCAATCAAAAGGAGGTTTCAGGTAATGACGAAAGCGGAGAGGTTGCTTTTTATTGTAAACATGTTTAGGGTAAGGCGGAGAATCACCTTGGAGGAGCTTGCCCGAGAATGTGAGGTTTCAAAAAGAACCATTTATCGCGATCTCCTGTCTTTATCCAGCCTGAATATCCCGATCTATTATAATGATGGGTACCATCTTGCCCGGGATATATCTCTGCCGCCGCTCAATTTTACTCTGGACGAGCAGGAATTGTTGGGATTCAGCCTCAAAAATTCAAGTTTGGCTCGCTCGCCCCATCTGACCAGTAAGCTTCGGAATATAGAGTTGAAAATCCTGTCAGCGCTTCCAGAAAAGAGGAAGGATAGGCTGGGTTGTCTCTTGCAGAATTCCAAAAGGGGCGTTGGAAGGTTTTCGGACGACGAAGACGCAATTATAAGAAATTTCCTCGGCGGGCTGTTTGACAAAAAGGAAATGGACGTTACTCTTGCAAGAGAGGGTCGAGTGTTGCGGGGATTAAGGGCGCATTCGCTTCAGATCAAGGGAAGAAGTTGGATTTTGTGCTTCGTCGGCGATCAGGAGAGCAGAACATTCAATATTGCTGTTGATAAGATTGCTGGCATAAAAGTGCATCGAGTTGGCAAATCATATAGGTCTGTTTCACAATAGATTAGTGCGGATATGTAATTGCGCTCTAATTCGCTATAAGATGAACCGACTGGCGGTTTCATTTCCATCGGCAGCCCTTGGTCCGTGAGATTTCGATTGACAACATTGGCCGTGAAGTTGTTTCTTTAACATAATATGAATCATCTGACCCGGCTACTGACGGGAAAGTGGAGCGCCCAAGATATTGCCTATAGTGGCATAATTGCAGCATTGTACGCTGTCCTTACCATAGCGCTCGCCCCGCTCAGTTATGGAGTATATCAGATTAGAGTTTCTGAAGCGCTGACGGTCCTTCCATTTATATATGCGCCTGCGGCGGTTGGCCTCTTTGTTGGTTGCTTCGTTGCCAATATATTCGGGGGAAATGGACTTCAGGATATAGTCTTTGGCTCTCTGTTGACCCTCTTAGCAGGGATATCTACCGCGCTCTTGTATAAGATACAGTCGGCAAAAATGTCAACTATTTTTGCGCCTCTTTTTTTGCTTCCTCTCTTGCCAATATATTTGATCGTATTTTATTGGCTGGCCCCGAGTTACAGAGAAAAACTCAGCTGGGGAGTATTGCTTGCGCCCCTGCCCCCTGTACTTATCAACGCCTTCGGAGTTTCTCTATACCTTGCGAAAATTATGGAAGTGCCCTACTGGAATGCAGTGGTCTTGATTGGGGCGGGCGAATTGGTGGCCTGCTATGCGCTGGGATTGCCATTCCTTATTTTTCTTCTCTTGATGAAAAGGACGCCGCTTGGTTTTGGAATGACTGAAATCGAATCTCAATAAAGGTGGCATAAGTATGGAAAATCGAGTTATTATTTTTGAGGATGACAAGTACGACCAATTCTACCCGCTAACTCACCTGCGCCCGGTTTATTTTCTGAGGCCGGGCATCAGAACGCTTGCGGAGAGACTAATTGATGTCTTTCCCGACTACAAACCGTCATTGATCTGTCGTCCTGAATTGGAGGGCGTTGTCTCCGAGACAACAAGCATCCCGGTGAATAAATTCGAAGACAAGAAGCCTGACGAAATTATTTTCATTAATGGCCGCATTAAGCTTGATCCGGATTTTGCCACGGCGCTAAAATCGGCCAATAAGAATGCTTTTCTGATGTCGGGCGGAAACCTGGCCGCAATAAAAATAATTGGGGGGCTTTTCCCGGACGAGTTTGTGGATTTGGTCAATGGCGAATTGGGGGAGTTTGCCAATAAGGTCCGGCGCAGATCAGAGGTGCTTGATATTAACATTCAGTTTTACAATTACTTGTGGGATATTGTTAATGTAATAGGTGATGCTATTTATGATGATTTCCAGCAATTAAGAAAACAGACTTCATCACAAATTTCGGAGCTCCAAAAGTCTCTCAGCGGAAAAACGACTTCCGATACCTATCCGGGCGTATATTTTATCCGGCCGGAGGATATTTATCTGGCGGCTGACGCCAAGATATTGCCCGGAGTTGTTCTGGACGCCGAGAAAGGTCCGATTTTTGTAGGAACCGGTGTCAAAGTGGAGCCAAATTCGTATATTATTGGCCCCGCTTACGTCGGGAAAGAATCGATTGTTGTTGGAGGTAGGATCGCTGGTAGTTCTATTGGGCCTGTTTGCCGAGTGGGAGGAGAACTTGAACAAACTATTATTCAGGGATATTCGAATAAGTATCACGCCGGGTTCATTGGTCACAGCTATCTGGGTGAATGGGTTAATTTGGGCGCCATGACCACTAACTCCGACCTAAAAAACAATTATGCCACCGTCACGGTATCGGTGAACGGGAAGGAAGTTGATACCGGTTGTCTAAAAATAGGCTCATTTATCGGCGATTACAGCAGAACCGCGATCGGGACCCTTCTGAATACGGGGATAAACATCGGAGTTTCCTGCAATCTCCTCGGCGACGGGATCGTGGCAGAGAAGGAATTTCATTCGTTCACCTGGTATTCTTCAAAGCACTCAACGGAATATAAGCTCCCCAAAGCGCTCGAGACAATTGAACGTATAATGGAACGACGAGGCAAGAAACTTTCCGATCCGCTGCGGCGCAGGCTTACCGAGCTTGGGCAGTTCAAGGCGGCAATTAAATTGGAGTAAAGGAGCCCGAGTGCAGTTTGACAATCTTATGTCGATAATATGGCAAAATGATATGTTATCAAATTCGTCAGCATCATCTGTTCTGGTTCAGCCAGACAGCATTTATACAGAGATCAACATGAGGAAGAAAGATGCCTGAACTTCGTAAAGATCCGATTATAGGCAGATGGGTGATAATTTCGACCGATCGCGGCAAGCGCCCGTCTAGCTTTGGGAATATTGCTAAGCAGGAGGAACCAAGAATGTGTCCTTTCTGCCCTGGTAATGAGCAAAGTACACCGCCTGAAGTGCTGGCTTATCGGGAAAATGGCTCACAGCCAAACAAACCGGGGTGGTTTTTAAGAGTGATTTCCAACAAATTCCCCGCTCTTCGGATTGAAGGGGCGCTTAATAGAGAACCGAAGGGGTTATACGATCGAATGAATGGAATCGGAGCGCATGAGGTCGTGATAGAGACACCCAATCATGCCAAGGATCTTGCCGATCTCTCGGTGGAGGAAGTGAAAAATGTCATTTGGGCTTTTCGTGAAAGATCGCTTGATCTCCAAAAGGACCGCCGATTCAAATATATTCTTATTTTCAAGAATCACGGCGAAGCCGCGGGGGCGTCGCTGGAGCATACCCATAGTCAGTTGATTGCAACACCGATCGTGCCCAAGAGAGTGACCGAGGAGATAGCCGGGGCGGCGAAGTATTATGAATTCAAAGAACGATGTATTTTCTGCGATATTATCAGGCAGGAACTCACTGAAAAAGAACGGATTGTAAGCGATTATGGCGACTTTATAACCTTTGAACCATTTGCCTCGCGCTTTCCCTTCGAGACATGGCTCTTGCCCAAACAGCATCTTTCCCACTGGACAGATATGACCCCGGAATCGTACATATATCTGGCTGAAGCCCTAAAGGACACGCTGAATCGAATTCGTATCGCCTTAAATAACCCGCCATTCAATTTTATCATTCACACCGCACCTATAGGATCGGAATTCAACGATGTTTATCACTGGCATATTGAGATAATCCCAAAGCTCACCAAAGTAGCTGGATTTGAATGGGGATCGGGTTTTTATATTAATCCGACGCGCCCCGAGGATGCCGCGGCTTTCATGAAGGGAATTGATACATCGCAGGCAGAAAAGCTATTTGGCGCCCACGCCGGCTAACTGATCTATGCGAAGTCTTAAAATAGCCTTTGTCACTCCCGAGGCGGTGCCGTTTGTTAAAACCGGAGGGCTGGCCGATATATCGGGCGCGCTTCCTTCTTTGTTGGCAGAAATGGGGCATTCGGTCAAAATGATTCTGCCGTTATACAGGCAGATTAAGAAGGGATTTCCTGACCTTGTACCTCTTAAGATTGAAATAGATTGCTCAGTTGGTGATAAAGTCTATCGTGGTGAAATATTCGTCCTGAGGGACAAGAAAACAGCTCTCGAGATTCTTTTTGTCAGGAATGATTATTTCTTCGACCGAGTCGAACCTTACCGTGATGCCTCTTCCGGCAAGGATTACATCGATAATGATGAAAGATTCATTTTCTTCAATCGCATGGTCCTGGAGACTTTCAAGAAAATCAACTGGCCCCCGGATATAATTCACGCCAATGACTGGCAATCCTCATTAATTCCGGGGTATCTTAAGACAATTTACCGAGACGACGAATTTTTTGTCAACTGTCGATCAGTCATGACCATCCATAATATGGCTTATCAGGGTCAATTTCCCGCGGCTGCATTCGCGAAAATTGGCGTGGAGCAGAAACTCTTCGCTCCCACGGGGCCATATGAATATTGGGGAAAGGTCAATTTTCTAAAATCAGGAATTGTTTTCGCCGATCATATCACAACTGTTTCCCCGACCTATGCCAGAGAGATTCAGACGACCAGCGAATATGGTATGGGGCTTGAGGGAGTAATTCACGCGCGGGCGGAAAATCTGTCGGGTATATTGAATGGGGTTGATTACGATATTTGGTCGCCCAAGAATGACAGGACCATTCCCTTCAGGTACCTCCCGGCCAATTTATCGGGCAAAAAAAGAGATAAGCTGGAGCTATTGAGTAAAGCGGGTTTACCTTTGCGGGTCGAGGATCCGCTGGTCGCCATGATTTCCAGATTGGACAGTCAGAAGGGGTTTGACCTGATAGAAGAATCAATCGCAGATATTATGTCGTTGCCGCTCCAATTTATTTTACTCGGAACAGGGGACAAGAGATATCATGACTTCTTTAAATCCGCTGAGGCAAAATATCCCGACAAATTCAAAGCTTTTCTGGGATTCGACAATAGTCTGGCGCATCTTATTGAAGCCGGAGCGGATATATTTCTGATGCCATCTCGCTATGAACCCTGCGGCCTGAATCAAATGTATAGCCTTAAATATGGCACGGTGCCGATCGTCAGGAAAACAGGCGGTCTGGCCGACACTGTTGTGGATTTCGATGAGAAGACACTGAATGGAACCGGATTTGTGTTTGAGAAATATGAATCAGACGAGATGCTGGGTACGATAAGAAGGGCGACTGTTTTTTTCGACAAAAAGAGGGTTTGGCATAAAATAGTAAAACAGGGAATGGCAGAGGATTTTTCGTGGGGCAGGTCGGCCCGCCAATATGAGGAGCTTTATTTTAGAATCATAGCTAATACGGCATAACAGCTTTTCCCCGTTAGAATTGGGAGAATTATCCCAAAATTCGAGGCGGAGCTTAAAAAAGTTGACAACGGTTTTTTCCGATATATATTAAGATGCAACAAGCGGGAATAGCTCAGTTGGTAGAGCGCCACCTTGCCAAGGTGGCTGTCGCGGGTTCGAGCCCCGTTTCCCGCTTATTTTTTAAGGCGGCTTAGCCAAGCGGTAAGGCGGAGGTCTGCAAAACCTCTATTCTCCGGTTCGATTCCGGAAGCCGCCTCTTATTTTTCTCTTGATATTTTGCCCCCCGAATATTTTATTGATATAATCAATTAAATAAATTCTTGGGGATGGGCAAAATGCATAATCACAATTTTTTGGCAGTGCTTTTCGTTTGTGCTTTATTTTCTATGGCGATCACCGGATCCATTCTGGCGGTTGAAAAACCGGTAGGTCCGGTTGTTTACTCAGGAAGTAATGGCGGATACGAACTATATTGGTTTTATCCGGGTCTCCATAAAACAAATCTCGGGAATATTGGGGATCCCGTTGGCCGTGGCTCCTGTCTTGGAACTGGGGACCAGCGCAACGCGATTTTCACCAGATTTGAGTTTATCCCTCCAATATTGATTAAATCAGTCTCCACTTATATAACCAATGAGCGCATTCCAACCTACCCTGGCGACCAACACACCCCGATAAGATTATCTTTGAAGCAAAAGAGTTCTCAGGGAGGCTTTTCTGAATTGTGGTATGCCACAGCCGGACTCGATCCCCTCGGAGAGTCCTCCGGACAAATTGTATCCTGTCCGATTGGTCTGACTATAGAAAAGTCTGATGAAGTATGGACTGCTCAGGAATGGCTGCTGGGATTTCCCACCGCTCCTCTCATTGGGACGGTCAAATGGGAGGAGGGTGACTTCAAACAATATACATGCCCTATGATCGATTCGACGTATGTTCTTACTGAATCAATTGAGGAATTTAGTATCGGTCTTGAGCTTCTTCAATGGACAGGAGGTAATTACAATTCAGGAATATCATTCAGAATAGAGTTCTCCCGCGATACTGCCGACTCCGAGTTTCTATCACTTGGCAGTATTGACAGCGACTCTCTTTATTATTTCCTCAGCCGCGTTGGTGATGGATACGCGAGAATTATCGCCAACGAAGGCGGACTGGAAGAATCATCCGATCTGATTTTTTTGGACAGTAGCAGGCTGCCAAAAATATCCATAAATCCCAAAAAGCTTGAGTGTAAATTTATAAGGGATATTTCCAATTATTTCTCTTTTGACTTATCGAATTCCGGAGGAAGCGCAACCGACTTGAAAATATACTATGATTCATCTTTGTTTACCCTCGACAATGATTCCCTTCATCTCGCGGCAAATCAAAAAAAGACCATTCGCCTTACATTCGATCCGCCTACTTCAGGTTCAATTTTTGGCTCCAATATTTTGATATGCCCCGATAATAATTCTTATCCGGTGATATATCACATCATCTTCAGAGAAGATAAGAAGCTTGATGTTGAAGAGTCTACTGATAATCTTTTGCCCGAGATTTTCCATATTGGAGAACCTCATCCTAATCCTTTCAATGGCTCCGTGCGATTTGAAACGTATGAAGGGACAACAAGCGAAGTTTCGATGGAGGTTTATAATATTCTGGGCAGAAAAGTACATTCCAATATACAGCAAGTCGGAAAATCGGGATACTTGGTTTGGGATGGCAAAGACCAGAGCGGGACAGAGACACCCTCGGGGATATATTTCTTCAGGTTTGTCCATAATGGCCATGTAATTGTGCGAAAGGGGATATATCAGAAATAGAGAGATATGGCTCTGTCAAACGCTCGCAGGCAAATTGAGTCACTGGTGCGGAAAAGTTCGATTAATCGAATTTTTTCTTTACAAAGGCAAAAAAACTGCTATATTCACCGCTAATTAAAAATTGAAATCGTATTTATGCTGGAGGTTTTTTGATATGGCGATGTTTATTACTGATGAGTGTACAGCCTGTGGGTTATGCC
The DNA here is from genome assembly GCA_963813655.1 of uncultured candidate division Zixibacteria bacterium. Lineage (GTDB taxonomy): Bacteria > Zixibacteria > MSB-5A5 > GN15 > PGXB01 > CAWEZN01. The sequence goes on from CAWEZN010000014.1 coordinate 49,242, forward strand.
TTCCCGAATGTCCGACATCATCCATAAGCGAAGGGGATGTCTATGTCATCAATCCCGATACTTGCAATGAATGCGAGGATCAGGAAGGCGGCCAGCACTGCGTGGCTGTCTGCCCGGTCGAATGCATCATCAAAGCTGAATAAACGATTCATCTTAATAAAACGCCGCTTATTATGGGCGGCGTTTTTTTATCTGCGCTATGCCGTTTGAGTTAACCGATGCTCATACTTCCGCTGATATGGGGCTTATAGCTACCGGGGAGGATTTAATCGAGCTATTCTCCGACGCCGCATCGGGCTTGATTTCAATCATGGTGGAACAGAAGGGCTGATTGAAGAAAGAAGCCTGCCCATTGAAGTCAGCGGAGATGATCTCGAGAATCTGTTTTATAGATGGCTTTCGGAGATCATATACTTAAAGGATGCCGAGAATTTTCTTCTCAAGCGATGCGAGATCAAATTGGATGATAAGGCCTTTACCATAAGAGGGAATCTATTTGGCGACACCATTGACCCCGCTAGGCATATCCTGAAAATTGACGTCAAGGCTGTCACCTATTATAAGTTTCAGGTCGCGAAAATCGGAAATATCTGGAGAGGAGAGGTGGTTTTCGATTTATGAAAATGGATAAGTTCAAACAGATCAATCCCAATATATGGGAAATCCCGATTGATTATAAGCAGGGAATGCTTGTTCCGGCCCGGGTGTTGTCATCGAAAGAATTAATTGAGGGCATTGACGATAGAGTCATTGATCAGATCACCAATGTCGCCTGTTTACCCGGCATCCAAAGATATGCTTATTGCATGCCGGACGGCCATTCCGGTTATGGATTTCCTATTGGGGGGGTAGCTGGTTTTTCACTGAGCGACGGGATAATTTCACCGGGAGGGATCGGCTTTGATATCAATTGCGGGATGAGACTCCTGCGGACCAACTTGACCTATGATGAGATCAAACCTAAAATGGAGCTGTTGCTTAACAAGCTCTTTTCGACCATTCCGTCCGGTGTCGGCTCCAGCGGCTTTCTGAAACTCTCGAAACCTCAATTCAACGATATTATGGAAAAGGGTATCGGGTGGTGCCTGGAAAATGGATATGCCACTCCCGCTGACGCCGAGTGCATAGAAGATCATGGTCATATCGGGCAAGCCGATCATACTACGGTTTCGGATAAGGCGATATCGCGCGGCATAAATCAGATGGGAACTCTGGGCTCGGGGAATCATTATCTTGAAGTTGAGATCGCCTATCCGGAAGGAATATTTGACCGCAATATTGCGAGAGTGTTTGGGATTGACCGCGACTATCAGGTTATAGTGGCTGTTCATTGCGGATCACGTGGATTCGGACATCAGATTGCCACCGATTATCTTGAAGTATTCGACAAATGCTCAAAAAAATACGGTATTACAGTCAGGGATAGGGAATTAATGTCGGCGCCAATCAAGTCTGACGAAGGGCAGAAATATTTCAAGGCGATGGCCTGTGCCGCCAATGCCGCTTTTGTCAATAGACAGCTGATTGTCTTCGGAATAAGAAGAGTATTTCGAGAGGTATTCAATAAGACCGATTCCGAGCTCGGCATTGAGACAATTTATGATGTTGCTCATAACATTGCCAAAATCGAAAATTATCAAATTGGCGGCAAGATTCAGGAGCTTCTCATTCACAGGAAAGGGGCGACCCGTTCATTCGGTCCGGGGCGTCCGGAGATTCCTTATAAATATCAAGCTGTTGGCCAGCCGGTTATCGTCGGCGGTTCGATGGAAACCGGCTCCGCGCTTCTTTGCGGAACGAAGCAGGCACATGACGAGACTTTCGGCTCGACTTTGCATGGCGCTGGCAGGACTATGTCGAGAATGCAGGCCAAGAGAACCGTCCGCGGAGATGCCGTCAAAAAGAAAATGCAAGAAAGCGGGATTTTGGTCAGAACCGGCTATCTTCCAGGCTTGGCGGAGGAGGCAGCCTTTGCTTACAAAGATATTGATGGCGTGGTGGAGGCGGTGCATGCTGTTGGCATATCTCGGAAAGTCGCCCGTTTTAAGCCGGTGTTGAATATAAAGGGGTAACGTAATATCCCCCTAAAATTAATCGCCCCTCGCTTAAAAGCTCTTAATAAATTTCAATAAAATTATCCGTCGGCTATTTTTCGGTCAGGAATATTATGCCGGAATTTTGACCTATTCTCAATTATTTGGAAAAGAATATTCGGAATTTTCGCAAATAATTTAAATTCGACCAAACTTCCGAACCGGTCGAACGGTTATAATATTCATGCTGCCGAGATCACCTAAATTGGATGATATGCGAACCCTCATTTTGGACGCAGCGGAGCGCCAATTTTCCCGCTTCAGTTATGACAAGGTAACGATGGCCGAGATTGCCGCCGATGCCGGTCTGAAAAAGGGGTCTCTCTACCACTACTTCGCGGGCAAAGAGGACTTAATGTTGGCCGTAGTCGGCAGGAAGCGCAAAATTTTTCATGATCAAGTCGAAATAATTCTGGCAAATGGCGATCCTGCGTCGGATAAACTTCGCGATTACGTTAAGTCCCGAACAAATTATTTTAATGACCTTATCGAGCTAAACATTATAGATTTTTATTCGGTCGCCAGAAGCACTCCTGAATTGAAGCGAGTATTTGGAAAATACTCGCGCCAGGAAATAAAATGGGTGGGTAAAATATTTGAGGTGGGTCGGAAAAAAGGGGAGTTCCAAATGAATTCGGGCGAGGCAGCCGTAGTATCTTTCATGCATATTCTGCAGGGATTGCGCTTAAGGTTCCTGCGCTCAAATGAGGGGATGAGACCACGCCGCGTTGCTCTTCTGCAGTTCCAGCGGGAGATTGAGTTGATCACAGAGATTTTCCTACGCGGTATAAGGAGGCATCACCTTCAGCATCCAATTAAGGGAAAAAATGGGTCTCGGAGGCCTGTCTCAGCGGAGTAAGCAAAATGAAAAAACAAACCAAAGTAGTCATATTTCTAATTCCGGTGGCGCTGGTAATTGCAGTAGTGCTTCGAATCTACCAATCCGATTCGGCGGCGATTACGCGTCGTCAACAGGTTGCTCAAGTGAAAGTGGAACTCCCGGTTCGACAGCCAATAGTGCAGAGCCTTCGATTGACCGGGGACGTACTGCCGATCCGTCAGGCTGATGTATATGCTCGCGTTTATGGCAATTTAGACAGTATTTGCGTCGACATAGGAGACTATGTCAAAATCAATCAATTAATGGCCCGCATCGACACGACCGAGCTGGCCCAGCAATACCGTCAAGCGGCGGCCACCTATCAAAATGCCCTGTCCCTCTATGAGAGGGCCAAATCGCTTCAGGCGCAAAATCTCAGCTCTGCACAAGACTTTGAAACTGCCGAAACAGGCATGAAAGTAGCCAAGGAGGCCTATGAGGCGGCAGAAACGAAACTCGGCTATGCTCAAATCGCCGCCCCTTTTCCCGGCTTTGTCACTCATCGCTATTTTGACCCCGGTGCAGTGTTGACCGCAAGCAATGCCACGATTTTTACTCTGATGGATCTTGACACGATGAAAATTATTGTCAACGTGCTGGAAAAAGATATTCCATCGATAGCCGTTGGAACGGATGCGGTCGCAGGGGTAAGCGCCTATCCGGATCGGAAATTTGCGGGTAAGATTTCCCGCATGAGCGATGCCATTGACCTTTCCACCCGCACCATGGCCGTGGATATCATTTTGCCGAATAAGGATCATATCTTGAAACCCGGCATGTTTGCCGACATCTCGCTAATAGTCAACCAAAAAGATGATGCCCTTACCGTTCCCATCCAGGCGGTGCTGAAAGATAAACAGGGGTCATACGTCCTTGTGGCCGATAAAGGGACGGCTCGCCGCAGGGCAATAACCGTTGGATCCGAGCAGGAATCGCGAATCGAAATAGTGAGCGGCCTCAACCCCGGCGACAGCGTTATAACCACCGGCCAGCAGTTCGCCAAAGATGGTCAGCCGATAAACATTCAGCAATAGGCGGATATTTCTTATGTGGTTGACCAGACTAGCGCTTCGTTATCCGATCTCTACCTTCCTGATCGCCATCACGATATTGGTGTTGGGGATAGTATCCTTTACTCAGCTGCCGGTCGATCTTACTTCCCAACATCACGATTCCCGTCGTGAGTACTATCACGTTCTATTCCGGAGCGGGGCCGATGGACATGGAGCAATCGGTAACCGTATTCATCGAACGCGCTGTCAGTTCCGTTAATGATGTCAGTTACGTGCAGTCCACGACCCGCGAGGGAGTGTCTCAAGTTAGGATCAATTTTAATTGGAATGCCAATCTTGACGTAGGCTTGGTGGATATCGTCCAGCGGGTCAACAGAGTCCTCAACCAACTTCCCACCGGCGTTTCGCAACCAATTGTCCTGCGCTTCGATATCACTAATCTTCCGGTCTGTAATATTGCCGTTTCCGGTGATATGGACGAGCGCGATCTGTATGATCTTGCGCTGAATACTATTGAACCGCAGCTTGAGCATCTGTCCGGTGTTGCCTCGGCGCAGGTTTCCGGCGGCCGTATCAGAGAAATTCACGTTGTGATAGATCGCGATAGAATACAGGCGCTCCAGATGCCGGTGCAGAGAATTCTCGACGCCGTGGCCAGCTCCAATCTTATCATACCTTCGGGCGATCTTAAGACCGGGCCATTCGATTATTCGCTGAAGACGGAGAGTCGTTTCAATGTTGTCAAGCCGCTTGAAGACGTTGTGCTGAAAACGGTCAATGATGTCCCGATCCGCATAAGAGATATTGGGCATGTGGATGACAGTTATCAGGAGCAGACGGAAATAGTTCGGATAGATGGAAGACCCGGCGTGAACCTAAGCGTGCAGAAACTGGCCAATGCCAACACCATTGCGGTGGTCGATAACGTGCTGAAAGCTCTCCCCCGATTGGTAGGAGTTCCCCAGAGTGTTCAGATGTCACTTTCATTCGATCAATCGATGTATATCAAACAGACTATTTCCGGTCTTCGCAACGAAGCCCTGATCGGGGCGCTTTTGGCCATGCTCGTTATTCTCGCGTTTCTCCGCAATATTCGCGGCACACTCATTATTATAGTGGCGATACCGCTGTCTATACTTATCGCCTTTATCTGGTTCAGATTCGGCAATGTCACCCTTAATATCATGACCTTTGGTGGTTTAGCTTTGGCGGTCGGGCGTTTGGTCGACGATTCCATTGTTGAGCTTGAGGCGATTTCCCGGCATTACAATTTAAGAAAAGAGGGGCAATCGAAGCTCCAGGCGACTTTAGAGGCAGCCAAAGAAGTTGCCTCTCCGATTTTCGTGTCGACGCTCAGCACGGTTATTGTATTTCTGCCCATTGTATTCGTGACCGGAATTGCCAAAATGCTATTTGTTCCTTTGGCCATTACCATAACAGTAGCCTTATTCGGATCATTCTTCATCTCTCGAACAGTGACGCCATTGATGTGTCTTAATCTCCTGCCCCCGGAAAAAACCCCGGATAGAGAATCGCATCATCTGGCCGACCGCATGCAGATCAAGGCCCGTGATATCATTGACGCTCTGGACAGCTGGTATTCGAAGAAGCTCGGCTGGGCGCTGGCACACCGCAAACTGATAATTGGCGGAACGCTGGCGATGGCTCTATTATCGCTGGGGCTGCTGAAATTTATCGGCACGGAATTCTTCCCGGACCAGGACGAGGGTCAATTCACTGTTACGATAAAACTTCCTGTCGGCACGCGATCCGAGCAGACCGAGCTTTTTGTCCGTAAGGTAGAAGATATATTAAAGCAGGGCATTCCCGAAATGCAGACCATGATTTCTGACATAGGAGTCCCTTCGGCCAGAGGAGGGAATCTCTTCGGTCGCAATTCGGGCAGTCATGCCGCCAACATTCGGGTAGCGCTTGTTCCTGTCGACCAACGAAAGCGCTCGGTATTCGAAATTGTCAATGCCATTCGTCCGCGCCTGATGACCATCCCGGGGGCGTCAATATTCTTAACTCCGGGGGGATTTCTCAGATTTCTCCTTAATTTCGGATCAAATGCTCCTGTTGATGTTGAGATACGCGGGTTTGATCTGGATACCGGTTCGTCGCTTGCCCAGAAAGTCGCAGCCATTGTTAAATCCGTACGAGGTGCGACCGACGTCCAGGTTAGCCGCGAGGACAATCTGCCGGAGTTGCGGGTAAAAATTGATCGCGAGCGGGCGGGTATTCTTGGAATCAGCGTCGCCGAGATAGCCAACACGGTAAGCACTATGATCGACGGCACCGTCGCGTCACTATACACCGATCCTGATAACGGTAACCAATATAATATTCTGGTCCGCCTGAGCGAGGATTACCGTTCCCGAATCAGCGATTTGCAGAATATAGTCTTAACTACTGCGGGTGGACAGCAGGTGCTGCTGGGGAATGTCGCCACTATCGAGAAGACCGCCTCCCCGGTGCAGATTGACCGCAAATATCAGCAGCGTCTGGTCGAGGTGACCGCGAATATCACAGGTCGTGATTTGGGAAGTGTCACGTCTGAAATCCAAAATCAGCTTGATACTCTTACCGTCCCGGCCGGTTTTGAAATCACTCAAACAGGTAACATCGAACAGCAGAAAGAGACTTTCAAAGCCCTTGGTCTGGCGCTGTTATTGGCCATTTTGCTGGTTTATGTCGTCATGGCCTCGCAATTCCAGTCGCTGATAGATCCTTTTATCATCATGTTTACTGTGCCGCTCGGCGTCGTGGGTGTCCTCTGGATACTCTTTCTGACTGGGACGACGCTGTCAGTTACCTCATTCCAGGGTGTGATTATCATGATAGGCATCGTGGTGAGCAATGGCGTCCTGCTTGTGGATTATATCAATCGTCTCCGAATGCGAGATATGCCGCTGCATGAGGCGGTCGTAAAAGGCGGAACGACGCGACTGAAGCCGATTTTGATGACCTCGCTGGTGACAGTTCTGGGGTTGATTCCAATGGCGCTCGGTTTGGGTGGTGAATCAACTCAGGCGCCATCTGGCTATAGCTGTAATAGGCGGATTGACCGTTTCCTCAGGTTTGACATTGTTTTTCATTCCGATTCTCTATACTATTTTCGAAGAGAGATTCCACCGCGAGCTTCGCGTCCCGGCGGAATTAGAAAATAAAGGTTAAGCGCACCGGATTACATTATCAAATAATGCGGTTTCCCGACCCCTTGGGCTTTTTTTCCGAAATCAGGCAAAAATTCGACAGGCTCTTGAGAGTGGGGCCATATTCAAATAAAAATTTATCCGGTGTGTGATTCCCAAGCCATTAACACTACCCTCTCACCCAAATTCCGCTTGACTTTTACAGCAATAAACGGTTGCTTGGCAGAGTGATATGAGACATGATTGTCGGGTTTTTTGTCCATGACAGGCATGGAACCGAAAGTCCGGCATAGGAGGTTACATTCGCGGCTTCATATGTATTCTATTAGGACGGAAATCGTGCAGGCGCGAAAATGTTAGTTGAGTAGAGGGTTTAACGGATTCCGGACGGTGACGGCAAATCCCCTGCGTTGGGCGATGAGAGACGCGAATTTCTGACGCCCACAGCTTTCAAAGAGGTTCTATGATGAAGAATTTGGAATATATTTTCAAACCGAAATCGGTGGCAGTTATTGGGGCATCGACTCAAAAGGGGACGATTGGCAGAGAAATTCTGCATAATATCATTCTCAATGAATTCAACGGGAAAGTATTCCCGGTCAACCCGAAGGCAAGCGTTATCCACTCGATAAAGTGTTATTCCACTATCTTGGATGTTCCTGATGCGGTTGATATGGCGGTTATAGCAGTGCCGCGCGACGTTGTTCCGCTGGTCGCCGAACAATGCGGGCAAAAGGGGGTGAAGGGTTTGGTCGTGATTTCCGCCGGTTTCCGGGAAGTGGGCGGGCAGGGAGCCGAATTGGAAAACCGGCTGATGAAGATTGTCAATCAGTATGGAATGCGGATGATCGGCCCGAATTGCTTTGGGGTCGTTAACACCGATCCGGAATACAGTCTCAACTGTACTTTCGGAAAGACGCGAGCGTTACAGGGGAGAGTCGGATTCATTTCCCAGTCGGGAGCGCTGGGCGAAGCGATCATGATTCATGCGCGCGACCTGGGGCTTGGATTTTCCATGGTAGTCTCGATAGGAAATAGGGCCGACATTTCCGCCAACGATATTTTGGAATTTTGGAAAGATGATCCGCAGACCGACATAATCCTGCTGTACCTTGAGAATTTTGGTAATCCCCGCCATTTTACCAGAATTGCAAGGGAAATTTCGCGCAAGAAGCCGATTGTCGCCGTGAAATCGGGAAGGACAAGGCAGGGGGCTGCCGCGGCGTCCTCGCATACCGGCGCCCTGGCGGAACTTGACGTCGGGGTCGATGCACTGGTCGACCAGTGCGGCGTAATGCGCGTATCTTCCATTGAGGAACTTTTCGATGTGGCCGCGGCGCTGGCCCATCAACCGATTCCAAAAGGAAATCGGGTCGCCATAATCAGCAATGCCGGCGGACCGGGATCTGCTGGCAACTGATGCCCTGGTTGGGTTGGGAATGGAGGTCGCACCATACACCGGAGAAACCAAGGCGAAATTGAAAAAGGCATTGACCGGGCAGGGTGAGGTAAACAATCCACTGGATCTTGTGGCCGGTGCGGGCGGTGATGCTTTCGAAAAGGCGTTGCGCGTCGTGAAGAACGACAGAAATTTTGATTCGATATTTACCATTTTTGTGCCGCCGGTAACAATTAATCAGATGGAAGTCGCCAAGTCAATTCTCGAGGGGATTCATGGCTGTGAGAAACCTGTCTATGCCTGCTTCATGGGAGCCGGTGAGGGTTCAGCCGCGGTGGAGCATCTGAAAGAACACGGTGTACCGGTCTATATTTTCCCCGAGGCAGTTGCGAAAACTCTTTCGCTGATTGACCAGTATCGCCGCTGGTTGGAAAGACCTAAGGGGCAGTTCAAAACCTACAAAGTCGACAAGAAGAAAGTCCAGGAAATTATTGATCGGACGAGCCAGGCAGGAGAGAAAGCGATCGTCGGCCGCGACGCACTCGAAATCCTCGATGCCTACGGTATTCCGGCGGCATTGTATGAGATTGCCTATTCGGAAAAAGAAGCTGTCGCCATTGCAGAGAAAGCCGGATATCCGGTAGTCCTGAAAATAAATACTCCTCCCATTCTGCATAAGACGGAGTTTGGAGGAGTCGTCATCGATCTTCGTACGGCCAAGGAGGTAAGGGAGGCATTCAATAATTTGAAGAAAAAGATTCATCATCTTAAGAAGAACGGAAAATATTCAGTTGTCATACAGGAAATGGTTGGCAGCGGCGTCGAGACGGTCATTGGGATGTCGACTGATCCATCATTCGGGCCGCTCATCATGTTTGGGCTGGGGGGAATTTACGTAGAAATCCTGAAAGATGTCGCCTTCAGAATCCATCCCCTGACCGACAATAACGTAGATGAGATGATGAAGAGTCTCAAATCCTATCCGCTTCTGACCGGATTCAGAGGAGCCGAACCGGTCGATATGAATATATTGAAGGAATCACTACTGCGACTGTCTCAACTTATCACCGATTTTGACCAGTTTTCTGAAATAGATATAAATCCCTTTATGGCCTGCCCGGCCAAGGGGAAATCCAAGGCGGTTGACGCCCGGTTTATCATCAGGAAGTAGTGCAAACCGGATAAAGAGCTCAGACAGAGAGGGAGATCATGAGATTTGAGTTAAGGTCGATAGCGTACTGGCCGTTAATCAAGATATCGTTCGTGATAAATCTGATATTCGGGTTTGTTATGGGGATATTCTTCGCCATGTTCATTGGAGTTATTTTCTCTTTGGCCACCAATCTGAAAGGCCTGGGGGGAATGCCTATGTTTCAGGAAGGAATGCCGCCAATCGGATTATTGCTAGTATTATATCCATTCCTATTCGGATTCGGAGGGGCGTTCATTAATACTATCGCGGCATTGATTCTGGCCTTTATTTATAACATGATAACCAAGGCGATTGGCGGACTGGAGATCGAATTAAATCAAGTCGTGCTTCAACCGGTTACCGCGCCGCCTCCTCAGATGGCCCAGGCGCCAGCCTATTATGTATCATCATCGCATCAAACTCCGCCGCCTCCACCGGTACAACCTCTGCCGCCCGACATAGCGCCTCCCACGGATAATTCTGGAACAGACCAGCCAAACGGTTAAAATTAAAATGGGACCGGCACGAAGTTCATGACAACAAACGAAATTAGAGTCAGGATTGCCCCATCGCCATCAGGGTATCTTCACGTTGGCACCGCCCGCACTGCCATATTCAACTGGCTTTATGCCCGGCAAAAAGGGGGGAAGTTTATACTACGGATCGAAGACACCGACGAAAGTCGATCCGACGCCTCCCTTGTCCAGCCGATTCTTGACGCCTTTAAATGGCTCGGATTGGACTGGGACGAAGGACCATTCTATCAGTCGGAGAGACTTGAAAGATATAAGCCCTATATCGCCAGGCTGCTTGAAAACGGACATGGTTATCGATGTTTTTGCACGCCTGAAGATCTGGCCAGAGACCGGGAAGCGGCCATGCTTGAAAAAAGAGCGCCAAAATATGACCGCCGATGTCTTCGCAAATCAGAAGATGAAATAGCGGAATTACTGCATAAGAATACGCCTTATGCGATCAGGCTAAAAATACCAGAAGGGACCACCAGCTACAATGATATCGTACTTGGGACGATCACCCGAGAAAATACCGAGATAGAAGACCTCATCGTCAGCCGTGGTGACGGGAGCGCTGTCTATAACATGGCAGTGGTAGTTGATGATCACGAAATGGAAATAACGCACGTTATCCGGGGGAATGACCATGTCAGTAATACTTTCAAGCAGATCCATATCTATCGCGCACTTGATATCGACCCACCCAAATTCGGTCACGTCCCCTTGATTCTTCGCCCTGACAAGAAAAAAGTATCAAAAAGGCTGGGAGACAAGGACGTGGCGGAGTACGGCAAAGAGGGAATCTTGCCGGAAGCCCTGTTTAATTTTCTATGCCTTTTGGGATGGTCCCCGAAGGACGACCGTGAATTTCTGCGGCGGGACGAGCTGATAAAAATATTTGTTCTGGAGAATGTCAATCCTGCCAATCCCATATTCAATGAAGAAAAACTTCTTGCCATAAATAAGCTCTATATTAAAGAATATCCCGACCATAAGCTCGCCGAAATGGTGGCGCCTCTGTACATTGCTGCTGGATTCACAACCAAATATTGGCTGGAAACAAGATGGGATTATCTGATGAAAATAGTCGGACTGCTAAAAGAGCGGTGCCGCCGCATGACAGATTTTGTCTCCCTCGGCGAGTATTTCTTTCATTCGGAGTACAAATATGAGCCGGAAGCGACCGCCAAGGCTTTCACCCCTGAGGCGGCAGTTCTCCTTCAAAAGCTTCACGGGAAATTCACTCCAATTGAAAAGTTCACCAAGGAAGACCTTGAGCAGACCCTCAACGGTCTCGCCGACGAGCTTGGGATAAAAAAAGGGTTGATAATCCATCCGACGCGCTTGGCCGTCTCGGGGATATCAGTGGGCCCGGGTCTGTATGATATTCTGGAAACGCTGGGCAAAGCTGAAGTATTAAATAGACTCCAGCGAGCTATTGATTATATTAACAGCGGCAGCAGAAAAGGAGGATAAGATTATGGATAAAAAGAGCCAGTTGGAAAAGGAGCTAAAAGAGCTTGAAAAAAAGCTGGATAAAGATCACTTCGGAGAGTTGTTCAATAAGTCTCAACACAAGAGAGATATGAATCGCTTGCAGAAATTAAAAAAGGAATTGGAAGAGCTGGCGGGTAAGAAATAACATCACAGTGCACATCGCCGGAAAATTTATTATGATGATCTTTGCCGCACCTCAGGTTGTGAGGATTTTAGTTAGGAGAATTAAATGAACAAAGAGATGTTTCGGGATAAGCCGACCCTTCTAAAGTCCGCCATTAAGGGGGAAGAAGATGGGTTCATGTTTTACGGCCTGCTTGCCGAGAAGGCCGCCAATATAGATGCAAAATTAAGACTGGAGCATTTGCGCGATGACGAGAAGCGGCATAAAGCCGTGTTGATTAATCTCTATCGCAAACATGTGGGAGGAGAACCGGTCGACCTCCCCGAAAAGGGGATCGGACCGCTGGATAAGGTATTTGAAAAAGGCAAATTGAAGAAACTTAAATCGGAAATGGAATACATAAATCTGGCGATTGAGGCCGAGCTGGCTGCCACAGATTTTTATAAGGCAGGAAGAGATTTCGTTAATGACAAGGAGTTCAGCGACATTCTGCATCAACTGTCGGAAGAAGAAAATAGTCATTATGAGTTATTGATGGCCGAGAGAGAAGCGTTGACGGGGAATTATTTCTGGTTTTCGACCGACGGCAGTTCACATATGGAAGATTGAAGCCGGACTGGAGGTTTTATGGAATGGATTTGCTCGGTATGTGGTTATGTTCATCCGGCCGATTCTCCGCCGGAGAACTGCCCAATATGCGGTGCGCCATCAGATAGATTCGTGAAAGACAAAGAATAGTGGAGGATCTCTATGCTGTCTATATTCAATAGCGGCCTGAAAATTGGCAAGAAAGCGCCTGATTTTGCGCTTCCTTCTCATATTGGCGGGAAAGTCAGGCTGTCGGATTATCAGGGCAAAAAAAATGTCCTGCTCGCCTTCTATCCCATGGATTGGACGCCGGTCTGAACTAACCAAATACCGGCTTACGAACAGGATTCTGCACGGTTCGATAAGCTGGAAACTCAGGTTCTGAGTATCTCGGTCGATTCCATTCCCTGTCATCAGGCCTGGCAGAAGACTCTGGGCGGAATCTCCTATCCACTTCTCTCTGATTACTGGCCTCACGGTGACGTCTGCAAACATTATGGGGTCTTGACAGATTCAGGTTATAGCGAGAGAGTAGTTTTCATCATTGATAAAAAGGGAATAGTCCGGTACATCGAGAATGTTGGGCTAAAAAATCTTCCCGATAATGAAAAAGCTTTTAAGGCGTTGGAAGCAATTCATGGCTCGTGATAATTGACTGCGCGAAGGTTCGCATTCAGTTCGCCAAGATATCCATCTTTTTTCCGGGACACGACGTATATTAGATGAAATATAACCCTGTGGATGGAAATATGTATTACGCGTTGCCAAAAGAATATCGGGAGGCCCAGAGTGTTGACCTCAAGGACCGAATCCAGGCCGCCAAGGAGCGACTCGGCAAGCGTTCCATTATATTGACCCATCATTATCAGCGCGTGGAAGTGGTGGAATTGGGAGATGCTGTGGGCGATTCGTACGGACTCTCAAAAATTGCGGCGGCCCGGAATGACGTGGAATTTATATTTTTCTGCGGTGTTCATTTTATGGCAGAAGCCGCGGATATTTTGTCCAAGGATTATCAAAAAGTCTATCTCCCGAATCCGCTGGCCGGATGTCCCATGGCTGATATGGCTGAGATGGCCGACGTTTTCGAGGCCTGGGAAGTTCTGAAGAGTTTCGGAGGCGATACAAAAATAATGCCGATCTCTTATATGAACTCCGCCGCCGGGTTAAAAGCATTTTGTGGCAAGCACGGCGGGCTGATCTGCACCTCGTCAAATGCCGACGCTGCGTATAAGTATGGATTTGATCGCAGAGAAAAACTGTTTTTCTTCCCGGATCAGCATTTGGGATATAATACCGGAATAAAATTCGGATTGAAGCCGGAAGATATGGTAATTTGGGATTTTTCGCGCGAGATGGGTGGACTGACAGAGGAGCAGTTGAATCGGGCGAAAGTGATCCTCTGGAAGGGCCATTGCCATGTTCATACGAATTTTACGGCCGAGCATGTCCGGGAAGTTCGAGAAAGATATCCAAATGCAAAAATTGTAGTTCATCCGGAATGTCCGCCGGAAGTAGTATCGCGGGCGGATGCCGCGGGATCAACCAGTTTTATAGTCAAATATGTGGATGCCCAGCCGGCCGGTTCTGTAATTGCCATCGGCACGGAGATTAATCTAATCAATAGGCTGGCGCTTTATCATCCGGAAATGAAGATATTTGAATTATCAGGCCAGACCTGCCCGGTGTGCGCGAACATGTATCGGACAACATTAAACGATTTGGCTTATAGCATGGAAAATTATATGGACCTGGGGCCAATAGCCGTACCGGAAGAGACCAAAAAATACGCTCTTATTGCCCTGGAACGAATGCTCGAAGTCCATTGACTCCATTAGCAATCAGTCGTTGAAGTCTTCCCTCGGATAATTTGACAATCACCACACCCGCAATAATTAGTCCGCCTCCGAGCCATTCAATCGGCGACGGGAAGGCGCTCAAAATCAGAAAAGCGAAGATGGCAGTGAATATCGGGGTCGATTGTGAAATTAAGGCCGCCCGCGAAATATCTATTCGTTTCATAGCCATCTGATAAGTAGCCCGTCCTATGACGGGAAGGAGCAATGCGGCCAAAGCTACGAGTAACAGAGTCTTGAAATCCGGCAAGATAAATTTCTGCCGTCTTATTAATACAATCACGAATAGAATAGGTATAAGAAATAGACTGCGGTAAAACAGAAAGCTTGCCGTTCCTATTTTAGAAATATTTTTTTTCACGATGATTTCCGATGAGGCGAAAAAAAGCGCTGAGAGTACCATCATCGTGGCTCCCTGCGATATCACCATATTCGTTTTATATTTTAGAATAAACAATCCTCCCAGGGCGATCATGCCCCCCAGGATTTCCAGAACTGACAGTTTCTCCTTCAAAACCATATAGGCCAGGGTCACAGTCAGCACCACCTCAAATCTCGACATAAATGAGGCTGTCGCCGGCTGCAGCATCTTTAGGCCCGTCATACTGAATGAGAGGGCTACTGCGAATGCTACCGCCAGAAAAAAGATAAGAGCCAGAATTTTTGGATTTGGCGAGGCAATTTCCTTGCGGTTTTCTTTGCCTAGAAGCGTGAAGGAGGAAAAAATCCAGGCAAAAACGAACATATAAAAATTGAAAACCTCCGGCGATAATTTCTCCAGAGCGCTCTTGGCCGGAATATTGCCGAGTCCGCAGGAAATCGCACAACTCAGGGCGAATAAATCGCCCGCGCGTCTTGCCTTCATTTCATCTCGGGGATTTTGACTTTGGGAATTTTTCGATATTGAAATATGTAAATAATCAGGCCAGCTAGAAACAAAAGAATCGCGATAATCTGATTATATGTTATCTCCGCACCCATAAAGTATAACTTCATATCATTCTCGTAATAGCGAACGTATTCAATAAAATAGCGGAATATCGCTTCAATCATGAAAAGCAAAGACAGCACCTGACCATCAAACAATTTATGCTTCAACCTCCAATGCAGAATCAGAAATAGAATTACGCCATATATGGAACTGTAGACTTGAGTAGGGTGCAGATGCTGGGTTCCGAAAATATAGGCTGGAATTGAATCTGGCGGGAAGGTCACGCCCCATGGCAAATCAGTCGGAACGCCAAAACAGCAGCCGTTAAGAAAACATCCGATTCGAGTGAAAATCAATCCCAGGCCGACTGTTGGTGCAAAAAGATCGAAAATCTTAAGCACCGAGAGACGTTTTGCCCGGATATAAATATAGGATAAAATGACGGCAGTCAATATTCCGCCATATAGATTTAATCCCTGTATTCCAAATTCGCCGGAGTGGAAGGGATTAATTGCGGAAGACCACGTGCCCCTGAATTCCTCAAGATGGAACAGTACATAAAATAGTCGAGCTCCGGCGACGCCGCCGAAGATCATTATATAGGCAATAGTGAGAAGTGGGCCAAAGTCGATCTTTTGCTTTTGTGACATTCGATAGATATAGAATACACCGAGCAGGAAAGATACCGTGAGCATCAGACCGTATGCGCGAATGGCAATGGGACCTATTTTGAAGAACTCAGGATACAAGGGTTGCTGTTCTCCTCTCCTTTTCCTCCGGGAAATCCAATTCCCGGTCAAATCTCGAGTAATATTTCATGGTCAAAAAAATCATCAAAGTTCCAATAGCCGCGCCCACTACAACATCGGAAACATAATGAAATCTTCCATAAACTGTTCCGAGCGCCAGTCCTATTGTTATGGGGAGAAGAATAAGGCCAAGCTTGCGGACATATTTAAGGGAATATACGAGGATAACCAGCGCAACCGCAACGTGTGACGAGGGCATGCAACCCCCATGAACAGCTCCCGTCTTGATCATGAAATCAACCATCGGTCTGAATACCGGTCCGTTGATTTCATGCAAATATTGTCCGGCGAAAAAATATCGGGGACCTTCTATGGGGTAAAGGAAGAAGAGCAAATATGATGCAAAGAAAGTCAGGCAGATTGCGGTAAGGGCCTGTCTCATAGCATAAAATTTTTTCAGGAAGAGTAACGGAATAAGAAAAATCGGCATAAGCAGGTAGTAGGAAAAATATGAAAAGCTGAGAATTTCGGTAATCCAGACCGTGATGAGATTTCGGTCCAGCCAGATAGTCGGTTCCATCCCAAAGATTCCCGTCTCGAATGCAGTAAGCTGGTAGTCGAAAAATCCCGGGAAAATAAGTTTCATCAGGCCGCCCGTTTCTTCATAGAATAGAGCAAAGAGAAATGCCGGGTAAAGGAATCTAATAAAGCGGAGAATTCTATCCTGAGGATCACGAATAAATTGTACGATCAGGAACACTATGACCAAAATCCCAAGATTCATCGCCAGCTCATCATAATAATCTCCCAGGGGACGGCCAAATATAAGAATGAGAACGGACAGCAGGGTCACGTAGCCGGGGATAAGAATATCAAATGGATAAATTCGCCGCTTAATCATCATGTCCCTTTTTCGGTTTTCCAGCGCCCGCCACGACAAGAACAATTTCACCTTTGATGTTTCTCGAATTTGTAACTGCCAGAATCTCTGAAAGACTGCCGCGGATAAACTCTTCGTATATTTTGGAGATCTCTCTGGCCAGACAGGCCTGGCGATCTCCCAAAACCTCAAGCATATCTGCTACGGTTTTCGCCACGCGAAAAGGGGACTCATAAAATATAAGCGTATGTTCAAATTCCTTCAGTGCCGCCAGACGATTTTTGCGCGCGCCGGATTTGTTGGGAAGAAATCCTTCAAAGAAAAACCGATCTAGCGGCAGCCCCGATCCGGTCAAAGCCGGAACAAGTGCATTCGCTCCCGGAAGAGGGCAGACAATGATTTTATTGTCAATTGCGGCCCGGATAATTCTATAGGCCGGGTCTGAAAGCCCCGGCGAACCGGCATCGGTCACCACCGACACATTTCCGCCGCCCTGAAGGACATTCAGCAGCAGAGGCAGGCGGGCTTGTTCGTTGAAATCATGATAGCTGATCATTCTTTTCTTCAGGCCAAAATGAGATAGCAATTTTCCCGTTACTCTCGTGTCCTCGCAGGCCACAAGCTCGGAATCTTTCAGCGTATCGAGTGCACGCTGGGTTATGTCGCCGAGATTGCCGATCGGGGTCGGAATAAGAAAAAGTATGCCTGCCGATGATTCGCTTGATGTCATTCAGATTGTGTTATCTTTATTTTATCTGGAATTTGTTTCAACCCAAGATCGGCAATTTCCGGAAGATGTCGTTTGAAATAAGACCCGTTCAGCAACGCTACGGTTCTATCTATGAAGCTATCATCAAATCCTGCAGCGTTTAATCTTTTTCTCTCAGTGATACCATTATCGATCATCATCTGCAGAAGTTTGTCTACTTTCTCATATTCAAGGCCTAATTCACCCTCGTCAGTCTGGCCGGGCCAGAGATCAGCTGACGGGCTTTTCTCTATGATTGCTTTGGGAAGCATATACTGCTTAGCCAGATGTCTTACATCTGTTTTATAGAGCATGCCTATAGGATTCACGGAACAGGCGACGTCGCCATACCAGGTGCCATAGCCAAGGCAGATCTCTGTCCGGTTGGATGTCCCCAGCACCAGCGCCCGACGCTCAAAAGCTCGATCGAAGAGTATTGACATTCGTTCGCGTGCCATCTTATTTCCCGCCCGAATCGGGTCGATAGCATGAATGTCAGGGAAATAAGCATCGATCATCGGGGAAATATCGATTTTTTCGATCCGAATACCGAATTGTGCGGCAAATTCAAGCGCATCCTTTTCAGAGCTTTCTGAGGAATGGGAATATGGCATTATAAGACCGTAAACTCTGTCCGCTCCAACTGCTTTGGCTGCTATTGCGGCGGACAACGACGAATCAATCCCCCCCGATAGACCAATTATAAACCCCTTTAGCCCTGATTCCTTCAACTTGTCGATCAGGAATCTTTCAAGGGTTACCGCAATATCGTTTATTGCCAAATTTATTAGGCTCATGAACATCACCTCTATGCAATCAGCGCTCCGTCAACATTTAGCAAAAGCCGGACCTAATGACTGAACATTGCCGGCAAAATAATAATACGACGCCAATGCAACAAGCAAAAAAGATATTTAAGTAGCCAAACGCGGGAATTAGGCAGACGGAAATTGGCACCAGATCAATTAAATCCGGCGCAGGCTATGCCAATTCAGGCAAAATACACTTTGGACAAATCCGCCTTAGGAATTGACAGGTTTGTTTCACTGTTTTATATTATGGCTCACAATCTATCAAAAATGAAAGGTGCATTATGGCCGGCGTAAACAAAGTTATATTGATAGGAAATCTGGGGAAAGACCCGGATC
The DNA here is from genome assembly GCA_963813655.1 of uncultured candidate division Zixibacteria bacterium. Classification (GTDB taxonomy): domain Bacteria; phylum Zixibacteria; class MSB-5A5; order GN15; family PGXB01; genus CAWEZN01. The sequence continues at coordinate 68,010 of CAWEZN010000014.1, forward strand.
TTCGCTATACTCCTGGAGGTCAGGCGGTGGCGTCATTTTCGCTTGCTACGTCAGAAAAATGGCGGGACAAAGATGGAGTGATGCAGGATAAGACCGAATGGCATAACATCGTGCTCTGGGGAAAACAGGCAGAATTGGCGAAGGAGTATCTGGCCAAGGGAAGGCAAGTCTATATTGAGGGCCGTATCCAGACCAGAAGCTGGGACGACAAGGAGGGCAACAAGAGATATACTACTGAAATTGTCGGACAGAGGATGCAGTTTCTCGGCACCAAAGGAGGAGCGGAGAAGGAGATGCCAACAGGCAATGCTCCAGAACCTCCTGTCGGGGATATAGGCGGGGAAGACGACGATTTGCCATTTTGAGGAGAATTTAGACTACCTGTAAATTCCCTCAGGTGAGCCAATATCTCCGGAAAAACTGAGGTAGTTCGTCCTTCCAATTTCGATGTATTTGGAAATCAAGAGGAATTGGCTATTGGATTAGTGCGATGTCAGAGAATTATTCATATCATAAGAAGCAGGGTATTTTGATTATTCTTCTATTTGCGACTGCACTGCTCGGATTCTTTATCATTCCAATAAAATGGCCGATTGGACTCATCGTTTGGATCGCAGCTTTAGCACTTTAGCTCGTTTTGCTGATAAAATGGCATTCTACGCACATATTATATCTTTGCCCCGACTGCAGTGATGTTTTCAAGATTTCATCCTGGATCGATTTCATCAGTCCTCATACGATGGAAAAGAAATGGCTTAGATGCCCAAAGTGCGGGAAGAGATTATGGTGTTTGGCGAAAGAGTAGTATTTGGCACAACGGAGGCATATTTTTAGAATTTGTGGAGGAGTCATGAAGAGAGTCGTAATGATAGCGCTCATAGGGATTATTTTTGGCTTTGAGTCGTGTACCTTTGGGGCTGGAACGGGAATTACGCAGCAGGACTTCGTATCATTTTTACAGGAATATGAGTCCAAGGCAATTCCATTAAGCAAAGAAAGTGCACTTGCGGGTTTCAACGCGTCAATATCAGGAAAAGATGCAGATTATGAAAAGTCAGCTCAGGCATCTATCGCATCGGAGAAAATATATGCCGATACAGCTGCATTCGCAAGATTGAAGGCCTTCCGCGACGCCGGGCAGGTCACCGATCCTTTGCTCAAGCGACAGTTGGACATACTTTATCTATCATACTTGGGTAATCAAATTGACACCAAGACCCTTGAAGAGTTGGTTCGTCGCCAAACAGCCATAAGCCAAAAATTTTACACTGGGCGAGTAATCGTGGGGGGAAAGACATTAAGTGACAATCAGGTTGACTCCATTTTGAAAAATTCCCGGAATTCGGCGGAGCTTGAGGAAACCTGGAAAGCCAGCAAACAGATCGGCCGAGAAATTGCAGCAGAGCTGATTCAGCTGGTGAAGTTGCGCAATCAGGCGGCGCGATCGGTAGGGTTTGCCGATTATTATGAAATGCAGATGAAGCTTGGAGAGCAGGACCCTACCGAAATTGAGGCGCTCTTTGATCAATTGGACAGCCTCACGCGAGGCGCCTATGACAGCCTCAAAAGCGAAATCGACTCCGCGCTTGCAATCCGTTACAATATTCCCAAAGGCCAATTGAAGCCGTGGCACTATCAAAATCGCTTTTTCCAGGAAGCTCCTTCAATTTATGCCGTTGATCTTGACGCCTTCTACCGGGATAAGGATCCGGTAGCGATTGCGCGCAAGTATTATGCTGGAATTGGCCTTCCCGTAGATAGTATACTGGCTCACAGTGATCTTTACGAAAGACCGGGGAAATATCAGCATGCCTACGAAACCGATATTGATCGGTCGGGCGATGTGCGAATTGTATGCAATGTCCGACCTGATTGCGGCTGGATGGGTACAATGCTTCACGAACTGGGGCATGCTGTGTATGATTATTACAACGACAAACAACTTCCATGGCTTTTGCGCGCCTCGGCTCATTCATTCACGACTGAAGCAGTTGCCAATTTCTTTAATAGGTTGGCAAGCAATCCTGAATGGCTGAAACAGATCGCAGGTGTGCCGGGGGAGGATGTTGACCGGGTGGCGGCCGACTGTAAGAGAATGCAGAAGCTTGGCGCGCTGGTATTCAGCCGATGGTCTCAGGTGATGGTGCGCTTTGAACGCGCTCTATATCAGAATCCGGATCAAGACCTGAACAAACTTTGGTGGGATCTTGTCCAGAAATATCAGGGGCTGACCTGCCCCGAAGGTCGAAATGAACCCGATTGGGCCTCAAAAATTCATATTGCGGATGCCCCGATATACTACCACAATTATCTTATCGCCGAATTGCTGGCCTCCCAGCTCGTCGAAACAATCGGCCGGAAAGTCATCAACTCCCCTGATCCGTTCAATGCTGATTTTGCCGGCGACCCGAGGATTGGGAAATTCCTTATGGATAATATCTTTCATCCGGGTAGCCGGTACACTTGGAATGAGATGATTGAACGGGCAACCGGGGAGAAGCTTACTTCAGTCTATTATGCGAGGCAGTTTATCGGCGTGAAATAGACTGCCTATTCTCATTTGGGAGAGCCATCGAATTGAGGTGGTCAGCGGAGCCGAAATATCGATTCTATGGGATTATTTTTGTTCTAGTTTTCTGACTCGCTTGAATAGGTCTGGCAGATGAGTTAAGGCTGCCCAGATTCGCTTGGTTTCCATTATTTCTCGCGCCGGATAACCGAAATAGGTCTTACCGGCCGGGATATCGTGGCTTACTCCCGATTGGGCGCCGATAGTCACTCCATCTCCAAGCACAATATGGCCGATTAAACCGACCTGACCGGCCAGAATCACTCCCTTTCCGAGCTTGGTCGAGCCGGATATGCCGACCTGTGCTACAATAATGGAATAATCGCCGATCTCGACGTTGTGAGCTATCTGCACCAGGTTATCTATTTTGACACACTTGCCAATTCTTGTCGGGCCGAGGGCGCCTCGGTCGACCGTACAATTGGCGCCGATTTCCGTCTCATCGCCTATTTCAACCCATCCGATCTGCTTTATCTTTTTGATTCCCTTATCATGTCGGGCATAACCAAAACCATCTGATCCGAGAACTGTGCCCGCGTGCAGAATAACATCATTCCCGATTTTGGTGCCATCCAGAATATGAACGCCGGGGAATATTTTGCAGTCAGCGCCAATCGTTACCTCTCTCCCGATATATGCTTTCGGCATAATGGTAGTCCGGTCCCCGATAGAGCTATTGTCTCCTATAAATGCTAAGGCTCCAACAGAAGAATCCGCTCCCAGGCGCGCCGATTCTGAAATGACCGCGGAAGGATGAACACCCGATAGCTGAGTCTTCTCTTCGGGGTAAAGATGATCAAGAATAATTGCAAAGGCGAGATACGGATTATTATGTCGGATTGAGGGGAGGCGATCAAATTTGACCTCGGGAGATAATACCACGGCGGAAGCCGAAGTACTCTCAAGGAATTTTGCATATTTGATATTGGCCAGAAAGGTGATCTGCCCGGCTCCGGCGCTCTCGATTGGACCGGCCGAGGAGATTTCTATCTCACCATCCCCGACAACATCCCCCCCGGCGAATTCGGCCAGTGATTTTAATTTTGCGCTCAAAATAATCTATAATGGCAGGACCTATGACTGCCATCGCTCCGGATGCCTTCCGAATAAGTTCAGGTGGCCGCAGGCCCGCGCAGACAACAATTCATTATTCTTCGAGAGCTTTCAGAACCTTATCCGTGATATCATAGTCCTTCTTAGCATAAGCCAGCCCCGTCGAATTGAATATGAAATCATAATTACCCTCGGTTGCAACCCTCTCGATGGCGGTGTTGATCTTATCCAAAAGGGGCTTGACTAACTCGCTGTTTTTGCGTTCAGCGGAACCTGCCGGGCCGAAAGTATCCTTGGTGTAGGCATCAAGAGCCTGTTTCTTAGCCTCGATGGCCGCCTCACGTTCTTTCTTTTTATCCGCCGAAAGAATCAGTTTCTGTTTTTCATATTCGGCCGTCATGTCCTCGAGCTCTTTCTGCATCGCCTTGGCTTCATCATCCCATGCCTTATATTCTGTGTTGAATTCTTCCTGAGCCTTAATCCACTCTTTGAACTCAGAGAAAATCTTGTCGGAATCGACATAGCCGAACTTCCCCCCCTGGGCCCGTCCCATCGATGGGATCAAGAATAATCCAAAAATGAAGAACAATAGGGGGGAATAGAGAAGTTTGCCTTTCATCTTATTACTCCTTTATTGATATATATCTTTTCATTTTATAGTAGTGCCTATCTGGAAATGAGGATGCCATCCCTTACTTTGACCCGCCCGGTTATCCAGCGGGCGGCCAAAATCGAATCCAATTGTCCCGACGCCCGGGACAACCAATCTGAACCCGACGCCAAAGCCTCGGTACAGAGTATTCAATTTTATCTCTTTTCTATAGAGCCAGGAATTCCCGATGTCATAAAATAGGAGAGTATAAAGCTGGTTTTCTATAACGGGGATCTGGAGTTCCAGATTTCCGACCAGCATATATTTCGCCCGAATGCTTACTTTGTTGTATACGGTATCGATATATGTCGAATCAATAGTATGAAACGTCGAATCCGTATAGCGGTGATAGGTGATTATATCGCGTGTCGTGCTGTCGGGGATAAGTGACCCGTCATCATATCCTCTGACCACACCGTCGTATCCGGTGCCTCCCGGGGAGAAACGATCAAACTCCAGAATTTTATTGTCGCCATGGGGCGCAGAGATAGCTCCGAACGACAATTTCCCCGCCAGAGCAACCTTCCAGAATACGGGAATGAATTTGGCCAGATCAATGGTATGTTTTTGATATTCCCAGTAGCCGCCCAACAAGCCGCCGGTAGCCTCAAACGAATAGGAAATAATCGATCCCGATGTGGCGAATTCCGGCAAGTTGCGGCTGTCCCTCTCAAATGCTAGCTGGATACTTGATGAATTTTTCCATTTTTCACCGAATTCCAGCAATGAACCAGGAATAGGTTTCCCATAATTGTATTTTGACTGCCGCACTCCGTTGTTGTCTATATAATAATCAATAGAATCTATATTGCGATGTGTCTGATCATAGGCCACGTTAAAATCATAGAATCTGTCGCCTTCGAGACGATAGCGGGTGTAAGCCTTAAAATAATTATCCGGCCATTTCAAACGACGGCCAAGGCGAATGGAACCACCCTGTCGTCCTTCCGTGTAATCGTCATACCAGCGCCTGTTGGTATAGTAGAGGTCGGTCCCGACCGACGTGGGAGTCGAAAAAAGCCATGGCTCGGTAAATGAAAGCGAATATGAATTGCGGCGACTGCCGACATCAACGCTGAACGACATATCCTGACCCATCCCCCTGAAATTGGGAATTCCCAGCCCAAAGGTTCCGACAAATTTATCCTGGCCCGAATACCCGGCTCCTGCCGAAATCTGCCCGGTAGGCTTTTCGGTTACTTTAATGAGAACGTCGACATCACCCGAAGGGAGGTCGGCGATATCGGGTACGACATTTCCAAAGTAGTTCAATTGCATGATATCTCGGACAGAACGGATCATAAGTGATCTATTGAATGTTTGCCCCGGCTTAATCGATATTTCGCGCCGAATCACTTTCTCTCTGGTCTTGGTATTTCCGGTTATTTTGACTAGGTCGACCTTCGAGGGAAGACCCTCAACGACGTCAAATGTGACATCGATCAATGAATCACGGGTTTTGCGATCGTCCGTGACTCGAGTATGCAAATAACCCTTCTCCTGGTAAAGATAATATATCTCGTAAGTGGATTCATCGAATTTTTCTGAATTGAAGATTTGGCCTTCTTTATATTTCAGCACTTTTGAAAGAATATTATTGTCAAAAACTTGATTCCCTTTCCAATCAGTCTTGCCGAAATAATATCTTGGACCCTCATAGAGGTCGAAATATACGATCATCCGATTGCGGACGCTATCGACTGATGTTGAATCAGTCTTCAGATAGGCGTCGATATACCCTTTCTTATGAAGGTATTCTATGACCTTATCTTTATCCTCAGCGTATTTTTCGATGTCAAAATCGGATGATTTCAAAAAACCGCGGTGCCGATTACGCATCTGACCAATCACGTCATTGGCTGGAACCTGAGAAGTTCCGGTGAGAACGACCTTTTCAACCTTAACCTTTGAGCCTTCGTGAATATCGTACGTAAGGAAAATCTGGGAGGAATCTGCGCCATAAACTGTGGAAGGTTCGACACTGGCGAGAAAATATCCTTTCTTCCCATAAAGATCGAGCATCTCACTCTTTTTTTGAAAAATGAGCCCCGGTGATACATAGGAACCGACCGCCAATTTTAATTTCTCATTGAATTCCTTGGTCTTAATCTTTTTGTTCCCCTTGAATTCAATACCGGCCAGCTTGGGAAGCTCAATCACTTTTATTACGAGACTCACGCCGCCGGTGATTTCTTCAGCATCCACGGAGACGTCCTTAAAGAACCCAAGCCCATACAGCCTTCTGACAGCTTCCTGAGTAGTCGCAGCCGTAAGCTGGTCGCCCTTGTTTATCGCCGCCGCGGATAGGATCAAGCTTGAGGATGCCGTTTTGTTTCCCTCGACCCGGATATCGACTATGTTGTAGGACTGCGCTGAAGTCAAAGAAACCGAGGCGAGAAATAACGTCAGGAAAATAATAGAAGACCGGAACACGGACAATTCCGGTCTCTTGATTTCCATGGTTCTAATATCTCGAATCAATTTTCTGGAGGAATTATTTTATTAATTTTGATTTCAGAATATTGCTGCCGATGTCCGACGTGTCTGCGATATTTGGTACGTTTCTTAAATTTGTAAATGGTGACCTTTTCCGCCAAGCCTTCCTTTACAACCTCGGCCTCGATTTTGGCGGAATTGAGATAAGGCTTTCCCACTAGAGCATTTTCACCATCTTTCAGCAAAAGTATTTTGTCGATAGAAATGGTCTCGCCCGGTTTAACAGATAGATGAGGGACTTTTAAGACGGCGCCGACCTCTGCATTGAACTGCAGACCACCCGATTCAAAAACCGCGTACATTCATTAACCTCCTCAAGTTACAGGTCGTTACCCTAAAGTAATAAACCTCACAAGTTAAGTGGTTTTCCCCTTCTGTCAAGTTAAATCTTGACGGTTTTAATTAAACTCAGGATTCATTTGGATCATATATAAATTAAACGAATAAGCAATCGGGTCAGTTCCATAAAAAAACGAAGGGGAATATTAAGATGGACGATTTATAATATGATTGATCCGGATTGGATTTGCCGTATATTGGACACAGATGGAACCAGTCAAAAAAAACATCGAGCCCAGACCCTCGTTGAAGGGAAATTCGGAAATTTCTTCACTCCCTGGCGAATATAAGCTGGCTTCGTCATTTTCACCCTCCGGCGACCAGCCTGAAGCGATAACTCAATTGCTCAAAGGTTTAGAAAGGGGAGACAAATTTCAAACTCTGCTTGGCGTGACGGGCTCCGGCAAGACGTTCACCGTCGCTAATGTCATAGCGAAATATAAACGGCCAACGCTGGTCATTTCCCATAATAAAACCCTTGCGGCACAACTATATGGCGAACTGAAAGCATTTTTCCCTCAGAATGCCGTCGAATTCTTTATAAGTTATTATGATTACTATCAGCCAGAGGCTTATCTTCCTACGACCGACACCTTCATAGAAAAAGATACTTCAATGAACGAAGATATCGACCGTCTACGTCTCCGGGCGACCGCCTCACTATTGGAGAGGGAAGACGTCATAATTGTAGCCTCAGTCTCCTGCATATATGGCCTTGGATCCCCGAAAGAATATAAAGAATTGCTGCTATTTCTTGAAGTTGGGCAGAGGGCTGACCGCGATGCCATTGTCAGGTCCTTGATTGACATTCATTATAATCGCAACGACATCGATTTCTCGAGGGGGAATTTCAGGGTAAGGGGAGACACGATAGAATTGATCCCCGCATATCAAGAGACAGCTTTGAGGATCGAACTCTTTGGCGATGATGTGGATAGAATCAGCGAAATTGACCCGCTGACTGGCGAAATTTTATCCGAAAGAAAAAAAGTCGCCATTTATCCGGCCAAGCATTTTGTCACGACCGAACCGCAGATGGAAAGAGCGGTAGTGGAAATTGAAAAGGAATTGGATGAGCGGCTCGCGGTCTTAAGAAACGCCGGGAAATTGCTCGAGGCGCAAAGGCTGGAATCCAGAACCCGATACGATATCGAGATGATGAAAGAGATCGGATACTGTAGCGGGGTAGAGAACTATTCCCGGCACTTGACAGGACGCCGCCCGGGGGAACGCCCGGCCACCCTCATAGATTTTTTTCCGAAGGATTTTCTCCTATTAATAGATGAATCCCATCAGACCGTTCCGCAATTACGGGGCATGTTTGCCGGCGACCGCTCTCGCAAGGAAGTGCTGGTCGAACACGGATTTCGCCTGCCATCCGCGCTGGATAATCGGCCGCTATATTTCGACGAATTTGAAGCGCTTATAGATAAAGTGATTTTCATTTCAGCCACGCCGGCGGATTATGAACTGGAAAAATCCGGGGGGGTGATTGTTGAGCAAGTAATCCGACCAACCGGTCTTTGTGATCCCAAAATATCAGTCCGCCCCCTGAAAAATCAGGTCGACGATCTGCTTGAGGAAATTAGGAAGAGGGCTGAGGCTAAGGAAAGAATACTGGTCACTACTTTGACCAAGAGAATGGCGGAAGACCTGTCGGAATATTTAAGCAAACTGGGGATACGTGTTCGTTATTTACATAGTGAGATTGATGCCATCGACAGAACAGAAATTATCCGTGATCTCAGGTTGGCGGAGTTCGACGTGTTAGTGGGAATCAATTTGCTCAGGGAGGGATTGGACCTTCCGGAAGTGTCGCTGGTGGCGATTCTGGACGCCGATAAAGAGGGGTTTTTGCGATCGGAGCGTTCTTTAATCCAGACTGCCGGACGAGCGGCGCGCAATAAAAACGGCGAGGTCATTTTTTACGGCGATAAGATCACCGATTCCATGAGGCGAGCGATTGAAGAGACAGATCGCAGACGACAAAAGCAGTTGGCGTATAATAAAGAGCACAATATTGACCCGGAGACGATTTTTAAGACCAGAGAGGAAATCCTTCAGGCGACGCGTTTTGCCGATTCCAAGACCGCGGAACCGGAGCAGTTTGAAAAGCCTGATTATTTTGCAGATATGACGGCAGAGGGGAAAATTGCTTTCCTCTTGAAGGCGATGAGGAAGGCAGCCAACAATCTTGAATTTGAAACCGCCGCCGCTCTTCGGGACGAAATAAAAAATCTGAAGTCAGATTTGAAGAAGAAGGGTCGGAGAAAATAACCGTGACTAGGATTAAGCTAACAATCACCGCGAGTTTAATATGTGTTATATTATTGTCTGCGACTTGCTCCAAAAACCCATCCGTCGTGGAATACTCATATGATGACATGATCCGCAGCTTCGTTCTGGATACCGAGGAAGGCCACGCTCTATTTTCGACGAATTTATATTCCAGCGATCCCTTCTTATTCGAGGGGTCGGGACAGCCTTGCTTCTACGGTTTTGATTCCACCAGACGATCGGTCAATGTTACGCTTGCGAAAAATCCCAAAGATATTCCCCCCTACACCGGCATTTATGATGCGCTCGCCAAGGTCACGGATAATTTTTACGGGAAAGTTATGCGGATTTCCGGGACCGACACCACTCGCGCTTATAACATGCAGAATACGATTGTAAGGTATGGTTATTTCATAAAGCCGTTCGCCGACTGGTATCCAAATCGGGGTTGGGAATTCTGGGGATTTATCGGCGGAAAATACAGCCCGGGCCTAATTCCCGGGAATCGTTCTATTATCGGTTCGGACGGATTAACAATGCCTGCCTTGCCTCCGCAAGGGCCGCCCCCGTCGCCGAGTTCAGGATCGAGCGCTGGCTATTATATCAATTTTGACGACATAAAAAAATTTCCGCCGGGGGATTCGCTGACTTTGAAGAGCAGCGAGAAAGACCTTGTCTTCATCGAGACGGACATGGGAATGATCAAACCTCTAAATGTCATTTCCGCAGGCAATGGTTTTCAGACCGGATGGAAAGTGCCCCCAGAGACAAATAAATTATATCACCTGATGACATTCGATAGGTCAGGATATTTTGTCGTTGATACTATTGGGCAGGCCATTGAATCTACCCTTATTAAGAGGGACGATTATGTCATCCCTTATGGCCTGAAGCTATAATCGGTTTCCAATTCGACCCCTTCAACATTATCAACCTGTTTGCAGTATATGATACTAGTGCAATAATTTGCATACTTTAGGAAAGACTATCTCAGGCGACTACTAGCCAAAACCTTCCCCAATTAATCCCGAAAACACATAAAAAAAATATGTTGAACTAAACAGTAGACTCTAACTTCGTATAATATTACGTGTTAAAGCCTCATTTTGTCTGCTTCACGTCATATTTTTGCATTTCTTCATGACTGTATACTCGCATCTGATAGATGTCAAATTCTTTAACTCCGCAGGGCAAGGAAATTGCGCAGATACGGCATGGCAGAATATAACTGCGTGCAAATATGAACAAAATTACATCTGCAATAACTCTGGAAAAGGTTTGACCGAAAATCTATGATGCCAATTTGTATGCAATCATCAGCCGGATTTCCTATGACTTTTGGATCGATTTTAGGCGGTGTTTGCGGCCAAAAATGGCTTGACATAAGCTCTGGCGGGAATATATTACTAGTGGTTTTTGTAGCAGTACCTCATGTTTCTGCAATTACCTGTTTGACATCGTCCGGCTCGAGAGACCGGCTGGAAATGAAAAGACGATTAAGATGCGCTAAAGGGGTAGGTCTTGTCCAAGCATACTTCACCGCCAGCAGCAAGTATCTGGATTCGATAAGTGATTTGATTTGGAGGAACGATGAATAGATTGAAACTGCTTCAAACCGGCGCGGTTTCTATAATGTTATTTTTTGCCGTTTTTTCGGCATTCGCTCAAGATGGAGGCGTCACAGCCTTGTGGCCTCCAACATTCGAAAATTTCAAAGCACAAGACAGTTTCTATATCTGCCAGGGTTCGACTATCTACGACACCATAACTGTCACCAATTACGAAGCCACTCAAATAATCACCATAACCAAACTGTCGGGACCGGGAAATTTCAATTCCACGCCTTCAGTCTCTCCGGCCCATGGATATTTTTCGTATACGCCTCTTACTGCGGACAGCTTTCAGGTTGTTTACCAGGCCCGCAATAGCGGCGGCCGTACGGCGCAGGCCACCAAAACCTATTATATTTTCTTCAATCATCCTCCGCAGATAGTAACCGGTGATACCTCTTTCTATGAATGCGTCCCATTGCAATCATATTCCTATAAGATCAACGCGACCGATTTCGAAAATGATCCGATTACTTATAGTCTTCTTGCAGGTGACGGTACGATAGATCCGATTTCAGGCATCCTGACTTATTCCATTTCATCCACCGGATCATATTGCTTTCAAGTAACCGCCGCTGATTCCTGCGGAGTCGACACGGCCCAAATTTGCATCAATGCTACCCTGAATACTTTACCATCGATGAACGGATTCTCCCGGAAAGTAAACCTATGCGCTCCCGACAGTATCTGTTTCGCGATTGGCGGTTACGACCCCGACACTGGCGATTCGCTGGTTATTTCCAAAATTCAGGGGCCGGGAATATTTCAAATGATTGGGATAGACTCCGCCCGAACCTGCTTCCTGCCTGATAATATTGACTCAGCCGACTATTTATTTATTTATGAAGGCACCGATAGATGTTTGCGCGGCGAACTCGGGACTCTTCCTCTTAATCCTCCGCACATAATCGATACCGTTCTATATACCGTTATTATTTCTCCCGCTCCGGCTTTATCCTGCCCGAAAGATACAAATTTATTTATTTGCCATCCTGATACTTTATGCTTCCCGCTCGGTAATATACCAAGCAACGCGAATGTTACGGTATATCCCCCTTCCGGCTGGTTCGACTACGCCACCAATTCGGTTTGCTTCTATACAAATTGCTCCGTAGTGAAGAATTTAAAAGTAGTTGTGTCGTCGTCCTGCGGGATTGATAGTTGTCAGTTCACGGCAAGAGTGACCATGAATTCGACTCCTCTGGTGATTTTGGCGCCGGATACAACAGTCAAATTCTGTTCTCCGCAGGAGGTTTGTCTTCCGGCCGGCATCGAAGACTCAGATAATGATATTGTCAATATTTCGGTGTCGCATGGCGGTTATTATCGTCCTGCAACCGGAACGGTCTGTTTCACTCCCGACACGACCGGCGATTATTATTTAACCGTAACCGCGACCGATGCCTGCGGCGCAGCCCGAAGTGACTCAACTTTGATTCACGCCACAATAAATAAAGCTCCGACTATTACTTCGGCGGGGAATTTCGAAATTCCTCTTTGTTCTCTGAAATCGGTCTGTGTTCCGGTATCTATAAATGATACCGAAGGAAACTTGAAGAGCATTATTATTTCTCCCTATGGCGCTTATGATCCTCAGGGAAAAACTCTATGTCTTACTCCGACACAATTCGGCCTCAATAGAATAATTGTCTCAGCAATCGATTCCTGTAATGCAAGTGTCTCCGATACAATCAGCATAAATATTCTGCCCAAAAATCCACCTGTGGTTCAATCCGCCGCGGACAGCTCGGTCTATCAATGCACTCTCGATACAATTTGCTTCCCAGTTAATGTGAGCGATCCTGATAATGATCTGATCAGCATATCTGCGAATAACGGCGGCATTTATTCTGCCGGGCATGTCTGCTTCCTGCCGACTCATGCCGGGGAGTACACAATAATCACCACTGCTACCGATTCTTGTGGCTCTATTGCCGCCGATACAACAGTCATTAATGTCTCCCTCAGCACTCCTCCGGTCATACACTCGGCTGAAAATTTTGCGGTTGAGCAGTGCTCCCTTTCCGATATCTGCTTCCAGGTTGACAAAATAAGCGGCAGAATCATTAGCATAACTGCCAATAAAGGGCAGTATGATCCTCTGACTGGCAAACTTTGTTACCTGCCGCCGGCTTTTGGAATAGACACCATTATCGTCACGGCGGTTGATTCCTGCGGCGCCACGGCGCTCGATACCACCATTGTCACGGTTAATCAGGGTGCGACCGCCCAGATAACCTGTCCCACTCCGATCGACACCAATCTCTGCCGGCCCGATACCATCCGTGTCCCGTTATCGATTTCGCCCTCTACTGCCACCATCACCACTTCGATGGGTGAATATTCCAACGGGCAGCTAAGCTTTTATGCGTCTACCACCGGAAAATATGATATACAGGTAATAGCCTCATCACCCTGCGGCGCGGATACATGTAATGTATCTGTGAATGTCTCTATTGGCCAGTCTCCAGTAATATCCTGCCCTGCACAGCCGGTAAATACCTACCTTTGTCAGGCCGGACAGGTTTGCATTGACCTTCCGATCACAGGGTATCAGAATGTGACCGTTCCGGGAGCCACCTGGGCGAACGATAAATTATGCTTCACGGCCGATACTTCAGGCAAATATGATTTTACCATAATAGCTTCCAATCAATGTGGCGTCGATAGTTGTAAGCTTTCAGTTATTGTTGAAATAGGGAAAATACCAAATATCACATGTCCCACGGCGCCCATCGATACATATCTGTGCGCAGTCGGCGATGTTTGTATCGATATTCCCATTGCCGATTACGATAGTGTCAGCGTCAGCGCTGGCACCTGGTCAAATGGAAAGTTATGCTTCAGAGCCGATTCGTCCGGCAGTCACAATATCACGCTTATCGCATCGAGTCGATGCGGCTCGGATACCTGCAATATTACGGTCAATGTCACGATGGGACAGTTGCCATCAATAGCCTGTCCGCCGGCGCCGATTGATACCTTTATCTGCGCGCCAGCTGAAATATGCATTGATGTTCCCATCGCTGGTTCTCAAAATGTATCAGTTGATGGTGCCACCTGGTCTAATGGAAAGCTTTGCTTTACGGCCAATACTTCCGGCCGCCACGATTTTGAAATAATCGCTTCCAATAAATGCGGCGTCGACAGCTGTCATCTGTCGATCAATGTTGAAATAGGCAAGATTCCGAATATTACGTGTCCAGTGGCGCCTATTGATACTTATCTATGCGCAGTCGGCGATGTTTGTATCGATATTCCCATTGCCGATTACGATAGTGTCAGCGTCAGCTCAGGCACTTGGTCAAATGGAAAGTTATGCTTCAGAGCCGATTCATCCGGCAGTCACAATTTCATGGTAATTGCCTCGAGTCGATGTGGCGCGGATACTTGCAGTTTTACCGTAAATGTCACTATTGGGCAATTGCCTTCCATAACTTGTCCTGTTGCTCCAATTGATACTCTCATCTGCTCTCCGTCCGAAATATGTATAAATATTCCCATCACCAACTATCAGAATGTAACAGTTACCGGTGCCACGTGGTCAAATGGAAAACTATGTTTCACTGCCAATGAATCCGGCCGCCACGATTTTGAAATTATCGCCTCCAACCAATGTGGGGTGGATACGTGCAATGTGACGATCAACGTTACACTGGGCAGTCTTCCGGTCATCAGTTGCCCCCCCGAGCCGGTTCAGCTGACTGTCTGTCGGGGAACCGATTCGGTCTGTATCGACCTGCCTATTACCGGCGCAACCGAGGTCTCTACCGTCTGGGGAACCTGGCACGATGGTGTTTTGTGTTTTTGGCCCAATGACATAAAGCATGGCGACTCCATTACCGCCACGGTCATTGCCGCAAATCAGTGCGGAGCCGACACCTGCAAGGTGACCGCCTTTATTCACTTTATCGATCCCCCTGTGATTAATTGTCCCACGGGCGGCGATTTCAATGCATGCGCAGGCGACACTATTTGCATCCCTCTTTACATATCTCCGGGGTCGGAAGTTGTCGTGATCAATGGCATTTTCAATCCTCCCGGCAAGTCCTGGGATACCGGAAAGCTCTGCGTCGTTGCCACCGAGACGGGAACTATCAATACAACGATTATTGCCACGAACAGATGCGGCGCTGATACTTGTATCGTGCCATTTAATATTACCATTGGCGGGAAACCGCAGCTGGCCTGTCCTCCGGAGGATACTGTCGACCTTTGCACCCCGCAACCGGTTTGTCGCCCGGTTGGCGTGAATCCGATAAACGCCACAGTCACTGTCTGGCCCATCGGAAATTATGAGAATGGAAACGTATGTTTCACGCCGGACACCGCCGGCATTTATACCTTAAATGTGAAGGCACAATCGACGTGCGGCATTGACTCCTGTAGTTTTAAAGTCGTTGTGAAGTTTAACCAGCCCCCCGTTCTCGCCAGCAAAGATACTTCAATCTTCGTATGCTCAACCGGCAATATCATTTCTCTGGAAATCAAGGCGTCTGACAATGAAAACGATCCGATCATATATCGATTGCTGTCGGGTACCGGACATATTGACTCACTCTCGGGAATTCTCACCTTTACTGCCGACAGCGCGGGGAATCATTGCTTTACGATCACAGCCTCCGACCTTTGCGGCGCCGATACGGCCATTATTTGCGCGAATATAGGCGTCAATGCACCTCCGGTCGTTATTTCGGGCAATGATACAACTATCACCGAATGTACCAATAAACCGATCTGTATCATAGTCGGCGTTTCCGACATAGACAATAATATTGATTCCATTTATTCTTCCCCGGGGACATACGGCAATGGCCAGGTATGTTTTACCCCGCCGGGAATGGGAGTCTTTTATATAGTCACGACAGCGGTTGACCGTTGCGGCGCCAGAGACATTGATACCACCGTCGTGACAGCGCAAGTCTCCCAGCCAATATCATTGACCTGCCCGGGAGACACATCCGTGTTCCTGTGCAGTCCGGGGAATATTTGCCTCCCGATCAGCGGCATCCCGCGCGGAGCGAGGATTCAGGTAAGTCCGCCATCGGCCTGGCTGAATAGTGACAGCACCGGAATCTGTTTTTACACGAATTGCTCGGTAGTGAAAAATCTGAAAGTCGTGGCCGAAAATGCTTGCGGAAAAGACAGTTGCTCTTTTAAGGCCACAGTAACCATGAATTCGAAACCGCTGGTCATTCTGGCTCCGGACACGACCGTCTCAATGTGCAGCTTGGGATTAATATGCATCCCGGCCGGCGTTAGCGACGTGGATAATAACATCTCAAATATTATCGTTACGCCATCCGGATCCTATAATTCAGTCACAGGTCGCGTCTGTTTCACGCCGACTGGTGCCGGCACGTATACACTTATCCTGCGGGCGACCGACGCCTGCGGAGCTGTCGGCTCGGATTCTATCAGAGTCACCGTAAATCTCAACCGACCCCCGGTCGTGGATGCTGATCCTGATTTCGCCGTCTCCCAGTGTCAGCCGACTCAGGTATGCTTTGGCGCCGTCGTAACCGATCCAGACAATGAAACCCCGTCGGTAATCGTGTCTCCTCTGGGAACCTATGATCCGGTCGGCAAAAAAGTCTGCTTTACGCCTAACGGTGCCGGGATTTATAAAATATTCATTACCGCGACAGACCATTGTGGTCTGAAAGCGAAGGATTCTACTATTATTACCGTGACCACTGGTCCGACCGCCCAGGTCACCTGCCCGGCCGATACCAGCGTACTGCTCTGCACCCCTGATACTGTTTCGCGATCCGTGACCATATTTCCCGACTCGGCGCAAGTCATCGTCTCTCCGGCGGGCGTATATCGGAACGGGAAAGTCTATTTCCGAGTCGATACGTCAGGTACTTACATCATAAGAGTAATTGCCCGCGCGGAATGCGGAGATGATACCTGCTCTTTCCGGGTGAATGCACATATTAACAGCGCCCCGATAGTCAATGCCGGGTTGGATACGACATATTTTATGTGCAATCTAACTCAGATATGCCGACCGGTAACCATCACCGATTCGAACAGCAATATAAAATCGATATCCGTAATTCCCATGGGCAGTTATGATCCGACCACCGGTAAGATTTGCTTTACCCCGCCCGATACGGGGAAATACTGTTTGAAAGTGATCGCCGATGATTACTGCGGTTTGGCGGACACGGACGAGGTTTGTATCACCGTCTCAACCGGCTCGGCAGTGGATATTCAATGCCCAACTGGACCGTTTACACAGCATATATGCAATCCGGGACAGGTTTGTGTGCCCCTTGTTGTGACTCCACCCGGTGCTCAGGTGACCCTGTCTTATGGTGTCTTCTCAAATAATCAGGTATGCTTCAGAGCTGACACCGCGGGCTCATATAAAATTAGAGCCATCGCGACGGCCTCCTGTGGAGCCGATACCTGTGACTTTACGGTAAATGTGATTTTTGATCCAGTGGCCCAGATTTCCTGCCCCGATTCGCCGACATCAGTTTCGCTCTGCGGGCCGGATTCGGTCAGGATATTATTGCCGATTACTCCCGCCGGCGCTACCGTGACGGTTTCGCCCAATGGCAATTATAATCATACAACCCACATGCTTTCGTTCTATGCCGCCAATTCCGGCACCTATAACAGGACCGTTATTGCCTCGGCCACCTGTGGAGCGGACACTTGCATTGTTACAGCCAATGTAACTATTGGCCAGGCGGCTCAGGTGACCTGCCCGGGTAATATCGATACTACGGTATGTGTCTCTTCCACGACACAGATATGCTTCCCGGTTACGATAACACCGTCCGGAGCCACAGTGAAAAGTTCTTCCTTCCGGGAGTTATAGCGCCGGGAAGGTTTGTATTCCGATCTCTGGAGCTGCGACCTATCCCGTCTCGGTCATTGCTACCACGATCTGCGGCGCGGACACCTGTAATCTGAATGTTAAAGTTAAAGATAACACCGCTCCCGTACTGACGGTACCAGCCAACGCCATTCTGCCCGTTTGTGACGATAGTATTAATGAGATTTGCATTGATGGGATTTTCGCCACCGATGTCAATAATGACAATCTGGTTATTACCGAAACCTGCGGGCCCGGAATATACAGTTCAATTACACCGGATAGCGGCAAAGTATGTTTCACGCCGACCAGCATTGATTCTACCTATGACTTCTGCATTGAGGTCAATGACGGATGCCGGACGATCAGCAAGACTTTCTCTGTCACCGTATATCCCTCACCCGAATGTCTGGTTTGTGTTGATCTCTCAATTCAGACCGATTCCTGCGTCGTGGTCGGATCGACGGTGCCGGTGAAATTGATGGTATCAACCCGGGATCCTATTGGAGGTTTTGATCTGCTTATGAGCTATGACGCCTCCGTTATGTCGCTTCTGAATGTCAAACAGGGTGATGCTATCAGCGGCTGGGAGTATTTCACCTCCCGAGTCGGTACGGTCGGCGGATGTGGCGGCGACTGTCCTTCCGGGCTTGTTCGGGTAGTGGGAATTGCCGACATCAATAATGGCCCTCACCACCCACCAGCGGATCAATTGCAACCTCTCGGGATACTGGCCATTGTTAATATGAGGGTTTCATCGGATCAGAATCTCGGTGGGCAATATTTGCCGATGGGATTCTTCTGGTATGACTGCGGAGATAACGCCATATCAGACCAGACCGGTATCAATACCTTCATCGATTCCAAAATATATAACAGTTCCGGCTCCATTATATGGGATGAGTCCAACAACGGATTGTTCCCCGAGGCGAGTCGTCCCTTCGGGCTGGGCGCCCCCGATAGCTGCATGGCCGGAAATAAGATAACTCCGAGACGGTGCATCGATTTTCATTTCGGCGGCATCTGCGTGATACACCCTGATTCTATTGACGCTCGGGGTGATCTTAATCTTAATGGTGTTCGCAACGAAATCGGCGATGCTGTCGTTTTCACCAATTATTTCCTGTATGGCTTGGCCGCTTTCGTCATAAACGTCGACGGGCAGACTGCCGCGTCCGACGTCAATTCCGATGGTCGGGTGCTGACGGTGGCTGATCTGGTTTACTTGATTAGAGTCATCACTGGCGATGCGGAACCGCTTCCTAAGATTTCCCCCGATATGGCCAATGTCAATCTGGCTTCGCGGTCCGACGGCAAAATGCTTACTCTTGATATGGAACATCGCTCCGCCATTGGCGGCAGTTTCCTTGCTTTCAAATATAGCGGAGTGAAACCGACTAGCGTCGAGGCAGGGGAGAGCGCCGGAGCTATGACGGTTCAGTCTATTATCACTGATTCGGAAATTCGCGTTCTGATCTACAGCTTTGAGCCCGGTGCCAAAATCGAGGCCGGCAGTGGTGAATTGGTAAGAATCCATTATGATGGTGATGGAACCGTTGAATTGACGGAAGCATCATTCGCCAGTTATAATGGGGAAGTCTTAACAACACGGCTGATCTCCAATTCCACTCCGAGCCAGTTTGAACTCTCGCAGAATTATCCGAATCCCTTTAATCCGACGACAACAATCGAATTAAGTCTGCCAAATCCTTCTGAATGGCGCCTGACCATCTTCAATGTTACAGGGCAGGTGGTTAGAAGATTGAGCGGATACTCTGAAGCCGGGACCACCAGTATCGATTGGGACGGCTATAACGACGCCGGCCAGCCGGCTACTTCGGGGATATACTTCTACAGAGCCGAAGCGGGATCATTCTCGGCCACCCGCAAGATGATCCTATTGAAATAATTCCTTTTCGTTCCTTCCAAGCGAGCCGCTCGAACATTACGGGGCGGCTCTTTTTATTTATGATATTTTCCGCCGGAAATGATCGAGAAAGAACGATAGAGTTGTTCCAGTAGCACCGGACGCACCAACTGGTGCGACATCGTCATCGGAGAAAGGGATACGGAATCATTGCAGAGATCTACAATGGTCTTATCCAGCCCATAAATTCCGCCTATCACGAAATCACAGCTCCCCGATTTAAGCATAATGCCTTCTATATATTTGGCGAATTTTTCCGAATCAAAAGATTTTCCGGCGTTGGAAAGGGCGATATGGTAATCCGCCTTCAGATTCCTCTGGATAAAGATAGCCTCGGCTCGTCTCAGCTCGGTCTCTGTCAGGTTTTTCGACTGCTTGATATCTGGAATATAAATCATAGCAGTCTCGGCATATTTCTTTAGAAGCGTCGAATAATGCTCGACCGCGCCGTCCACCCAATATTCTTTATTCTTGCCGACCGCTATTATATTGATGCGAAACATCAGCCCGCTATGGCCTTCAGATATACTTTGCGGATTCGAGGGCCGTCGAATTCACAAAAATAGATCCCTTGCCATACGCCCAGCAGTAAGTCTCCACTTGAGACTATTGCTTGCACCGACGAGCCAACCACTGATGACTTAATATGGGCATCGGAATTTCCCTCGCTATGGGCGTAAGAATCATTTTTGGGAAAATTTCTGGCGAGTTTGGATATGATATCATGGGTCACATCTGGGTCGGCGTTTTCGTTAATGGTCACTGCGGCAGTTGTGTGGGGAACAAAAATAACAACGACTCCCTCCACCAACCCGGCCTTTCGCGCGAAGACCTGCACCGACTCGGTAATATTTATTAATTCTTCCCTTTGGTGTGTTCTTATCTGAATCTCTTCAACCTTCAAACAGAGCCTCCACGAAACTTTCGGCATCAAAAGGCTGTAAATCCTCGATAGTTTCGCCGATGCCAATGAAATCGACCGGTACGGATAGTTCCTGTGCAATGGCGACCACTATGCCTCCCCGGGCAGTGCCGTCCAGCTTGGTCACAATCAGGCCGTCGCATCCGACCGCCTCGGTGAAAACTTTTACCTGCGATAGCGCGTTCTGGCCGGTAGTGCCATCGATTATTAATTTGGAGAAGATTTGTTCCGCGGGAATAACTTTTTCCGTGACGCGTCGAATCTTCTTCAATTCCTCCATGAGATTCATCTTTGTGTGAAGTCGGCCTGCCGTATCAACGATCAGATAATCAACTCCCTTCATTTTGGCGGAAGTGGCGGCATCAAAAGCGACCGAAGCCGGATCGGCGCCGGATTGCGCTTTCACGAACGCTACCCCGGATCGGTCCGCCCAAATCTCCAATTGCTCTACGGCGGCAGCCCGGAAAGTATCACAGGCCGCGATCATAACATTCTTACCATTATTTTTGAAATAATGAGCCAGTTTCCCCACGGATGTTGTCTTGCCGGTTCCATTAACGCCGGTGATCAACCATACAAATGGCCTCTTCCCGTCATCGGAAGATGCCTTTCGCCCGGATTCAAGAATGCCTCTTATTTCTTGCTTAAGAATTCTAAATACGGAATCGCTATCGGTGGCTTTGGCGGCGGCAGCTGCTTGACGCAACTTCCCAATAATTTTCTCTGTCGCAGCAACTCCGATATCAGCTTTGAGAAGGGACTCTTCAATCTCGTCAATCAGCTCGTCGTCCAGCTTTCGGCCGGCGACAATCTGGCCGATTTTGCCCAAAATGCTGCTACGCGTTTTAGATAAAGATTCCTTTAGCTTCTTCAGACCCGAAAACATAGCCGAACCTCAGTTCTCGCTAATTTTAGGCGACGAATCTACAGATGCCTCAGGAGAAATTCTTTTTTGAATAATCTCCGGGATTTCCGATTCCCGGATGGGGGGAATGTCTTCCATTGAAGTATTAATCAGACCATTGTCACTTTCTTCATTGAACCGGACTGATACCACTCTGGATATCCCGGGATTCTCCATTGTGATACCGTACAGAACATCAGCGGCCTCCATAGTGATCTTATTGTGCGTGATAATCAGAAACTGAGTCTGATCGGAGAAAGCCTTAATCATCTTAAGAAAGCGGTGGATATTGGCGTCATCGAGAGGCGCATCAATTTCATCAAGAATACAAAACGGGGAAGGCTTGACCAGATAAATTGCAAACAGAAGCGAGATAGCTGTCAGAGCTCTCTCACCCCCCGACATCTGCGCAATGGAAAGCAATTTTTTCCCTCTCGGACGGGCTATGATCTCAATAGACGATTCGAGCGGGTCGCTTTCATCAAGAAGACGAATATCGGCATCTCCGCCGGTGAAAAGTTCCTCGAAGACTTTTTTAAAATTATTTCTGACATCTTCAAAGGTTGAAACGAAGAGATTCCTCGCGGTAACATTGATCTTAGTGATCGTCGATTGCAGTGTGGACTTGGCGTTGAGCAGGTCATTTAGCTGAGTGGTGAGGAATTCCTGCCGCTCTTTCGACGTCTTATACTCCTCCAGAGCGAGGAGGTTGACCCCTCCAAACCCTTTAAGGGTCTCTTTAAGGTCGTGCATCTGCTCGACTCTCTTTTCAGGGGCGAGAGAGGCATCCGGCGCCTCCATCGGAACCATCTCGATATCAAGCTCATATTCGCTATTTATCTTTTCGATTATACCCTTGATCTCGGATTCGATTTCCGTCAAACGCAGCTCAATATTATGAAGTTCAGTCAAGGATTCCTCGCGCAGGTGGCGAAGAGCTTTGATCTCCTTCTCACGATTGTTGAGATTTTCCTGCATCTCGGCATGACTCTCGCGAATCCTGACTTGCTGATCGGTAAGTTCCGCGCGAGACTCGAATATTTTCTTCAGTTCTCTCTCCAGATCGGTGACTTTCTCGAGACTTGAAACCAGATCTGCATCTGCGGCTGTTATCTCCATTTGTTTCTGACTTACAGTTGAATCAATTTCCGATATAAGCTCACCCGTGTGTCTGATCTGACTTTCCAACTGTTGAATCTTGCTCTTATTTTCGATCAGGCTGATCTGAAGGCCGGATAGTCGCTTCTGAAGCTCATCCGAACTCGCCTCGCGCTCGCCAATTTCGCTCTCCTGCCTGCTGAGCTTTTCGGCTATTTCAAGTTTTTCTCGTGCTAATTGATCGTAACTCAGAGTAAGAGTGTACTGTCGGGACTTAAGGGCCTCATGCTTTTCTATTAGAGCGATTTTCTCTTTTTCAACTCGTCCCAATTCTGTATCGATCGTCTGAAGCTCGTACCCCAGCGATGTCTTCTCTTTTTCAGTATCCCCGAACGCCTCGGACTGTGCGTCAAGCTTGGCGATAATTTCCTTTAACTCCGCCTGTCGACTGCCGAGTTGCGAGGTTACATCAGTCCGTGATTCTTTCAGTGCGGTCAGCCGCGCAGCGATTTCGGATAATATCTTTTCCTGTTCGGCCACTTTCCCTCTGCGCCCGAATAGCGACAACCCTTCATTCGAACCTCCCGTCATCACCGATTTGGATTGAAACATCTTCCCCTCGGTTGTGACAACTGAATAGAAAGCGGGGAGACTGTTCAGAATGGAGTCGCAATTTTCCGGACGCACTATGGCGACTCTTGAAAGAAGTAAGTTGGCGAGAGGTTTGGTCTCATCATTGACAGTGACATGCTCCTCAGCCCACCCCAGGAAACCTTCGCCGCTTAACTCGGGCTTCGGCGAATGAGTGTCCGCCATCGCGCCATCCATAATGATAATTCCGACGCGCCCTTTTTTCTCCCGCATCAGGTAAGCGATGATATCATCTGCGGTCTTTCGATCTCTGCAAATTAGATACCCGGCGTATTCGCCCAGCGCCGTTTCAATAGCATCCTCGAAACCCGGTTTGGGTGTAATATTATCCGCCAACGTTCCGACCAGCCCAGGCCAATTATCCTTGCTTTCAAAAGCCGCCACGACCCCTGACCCGTACCCTTCGTAGTGGGTGATCATCTCCGTTAATAGATGTCTCCTGGCTTCGGCTGCCTCCATCGCGGAGGATAGCTCGTAAATTTCACCGGTTAGCTCTTCCAGCTTTTCATTTAACAAGGTGATGGAGTTCTCAGCGTCTGATTGGCCTTGTTGGAGAAGATTGATCTGTTCGCTAATACGAGTCGCAGCCTCTTCCCGAGCCGAAATTTTTCTCATTAATTCCGATTTCTTCTCTGATGCTTTGGATTGCTGCGATTCATGCTCCGACAATCTGGAACTTATTTCCGATTCTTGCTCCTTGAGATTGGCGTCGTCGCTCTTTCCGGCAGAAAGCAGTCCCTCCAGAGTCATTAATTTTCTGCTTAGCTCATCTCGAACCTGCCGCGAAGAGAGAACATTCTCGTCAGCCTGTGCCAGATAATTCTCATCCTCGGACACTTGTTTCTGAAGAGCCAGCAATCCGTTTTCGGTCTCCCGCTGTTCGGCGGCGAATCGATCAATCTGCTCCAGAAGAATGCTTTTCCTTCTGGAAAAGGCCTCTATATCAACGGCATTCTTCTCCTTCAGCTGGCGTGCGTTTTCTCTCTTCTGGCCAAGAATCGAGATTTCCTTCTCGAACGAATGTCCCGCCTCCGATTTCTCATAAATATGGCCGGATAATTCGTTCAGCTGCCGATCGAGATCTATCAGCTGTTTTCTCTCGTCCTCCTGAATCCGCCGAAAGAGAATCGATGCCGGTATCATGCTTCAATTTGGAATCATGAAGCGATTCCCTTTGAGTCGCCAGCTCTCTGCGCTCAGAGCGCAAATTCTCCATCTCGGATCTGTTCATAAATAGATCCCAGGCCTTCAACTCTTCCGCCAGCTTCTGATACCTCTCCGCCTTCTTCATCTGCCTGCCGAGGGAATTGACCTGCGTGTTTACCTCGGCCACAATATCTTTAAGGCGCAATAAATCCTGTTCCGTGGCTTCAAGTTTCCGGATTGCCGCGCGCTTGCGGTTCTTATATTTCGAAATTCCGGCGGCTTCTTCAAAGAGAAAGCGGCGCTCTTCAGCACGATCGGATAATATTGCGTCAATCATATCCTGCTGGATCACCGAATAAACATGCGCCCCCATTCCCGTGTCCATGAGCAGATCGGCGATATCTTTAAGCCGGCAGGGAACTTTGTTAAGAAGATATTCCGACTCGCCCGACCGAAAGAGCCGACGCGTTATTTGGACTTCGGTGTACTCGGTAGGCAGAATTCCCTTCGTATTTTGAATAACAAGAGTCACTTCGGCCATTCCCAACGGCTTCATATCGCGGGTGCCGTTAAAAATTATCTCCTCCATTTTGGTCCCTCTTAGAAGAGAAACCCTCTGCTCCCCCAGCACCCAGCGGATAGAATCAAGGATGTTGGTCTTGCCGCATCCATTAGGACCGACAATGGCCGTCACTCCGGGCAACAATTTTATGATGGTCTTATCCGGAAAAGATTTAAATCCAAGCAGCTCCAATCTTCTTAAATGCACGATTCCTCCGGAAATCTATTTGGCGGGTTCATCACTGGTCAGATTTTGGGAATTTTTGATCTTGCCGATCATTTCCACGATGGACTTATAGATGTTTTTTTCATCTCTCAGGTACTTGCTCTTTATTTCCAGATTATAATAGGGTGCACCAAGTCGGCTGCCTCCCCCTACGCGAATTGCTTTTGGGAAGGAAAGCAGAACCGACTGCACGAAATACCCGGCGGACAGGTTCAAATCAAGAATAAGGTCGAAATTATTCTGCCTGAGAAGTTTCAAATAATTTTTTTTTGCCACGCCGCTCCAGCCGACTTGATCCGATGATGGCGTCAGGATACGATACCCCTTTCGAGGGAAAATGGCATAGACCTGGCTCGCTGGTGACGCCAGAAGATATATCTCGGAAGTCGAAAATATTCGTGTCAATTCGGGAAGCAGCGGCTTGATCATGGTCAATTCTCTCTGACCGGCCGGGAGACAAACGAGGATATTTTTTCTATTATTGAGATCATTAGGAAGCGACATCGGAGCCGATTGATATTCTTTAAGAAGTAGTCGCAATCGAAACCGCGCCGCAAAATCCTTAATCCCCAGCATGGGCGCTGTCCTCAGGAAGCAGGTAAAAGCTCCGGGCATTTTCCCGGCTAATCTGCAAATTCTTGACAGGCAGACCGCCGGATGAAAGAGGTTTCATGAGTGTATCGTTCAATCTCAGTTCAATTCCGCGCGGATTTCCGGCAGATATATTGAAACTATTGATGGCTCTGAAATCATGGGAAGCGCCGGGATTGAGATTTCCGAAGACCAGTGTATCGCCGTCGGCCACGACCACCATCCAACATGTTTCCTTGGCGGTGATATTAAGACGCATCCCCCGGACGGGGAGGTTCGCCGAGAGCTCGGAATCTATCGCCATGGTATCGAAAGCAGGAATCCCCTCTTCTTCTTCTCGCTGCGTAACCGTCGGCCCGGTCGCCGTTGGTTGCTGAAGCTCCTGGGGAGTCTTTCCCTTGATCAATATGATTGCTACGGCAATGACCCCCAGCGCGATAATGATGATTGGCCAGAGAATGGCTTTGTATCTCGTTCTTTTCTCTACCGTCGGGACATTCTGATTGTTAAGCAGAGAAGACGCGTCGCTGTTGCTGACTGGTGCATCGGGAGCTTTGGCTGGTTCCTCAAGGTCGTTCTGCTGGGCAAATAGGACCTCAGGGTCCAACCCCAGTTCCTTGGCATAAGAGCTTGCAAACAATTTGTAATAAATGATGCTGGGAAATTCCCCCAATCCGCCATTTTCGATCGCTTCCAGATATTTTTCGGATATTTTGGTTTCTTCCGCCATACCCGGCAGGTCGCGACCGAGCTCAGTCCTTCTTTTCCTGAAAATTTCGCCTATTTCAACGTAATTGTATGTCATAATATAAAACCTTACGCCATTTCCCCGGCTAACCTGTCAAGCAGGGTCATTGGCAGACCGATGACATTATCAATATTTCCGACGATTCTGTCAACTAAAAAACCTCCCAACTCCTGAATGCCGTAAGCGCCCGCCTTGTCAAGCGGTTCGCCGCTTTTGACATATTCGTCGATCTCAGCGGGGGAGACATCGCGAAAATAGACATCGGTCAATTCAAATCCGCTGACCACCTTACCCCGGTTGTTCATGAGAGCAATTGCAGAACAGACGGTGTGCATTTGCCCCGAC
This sequence comes from uncultured candidate division Zixibacteria bacterium, assembly GCA_963813655.1. Taxonomy (GTDB): domain Bacteria; phylum Zixibacteria; class MSB-5A5; order GN15; family PGXB01; genus CAWEZN01. Next base: position 94,957 of record CAWEZN010000014.1, read on the forward strand.
AGCGATGTAAGCATTTCGAAGGCCTGGGTCGGTGAGGCGGGTTTCCCCAAAACCTCTCCCTTCAGTATTACGATGGTATCACATCCAAGAGCGATTTCATCCACAAAAATCATACTCTTTACCGCTAGAGCCTTTCTCTCAGACAACAAAGTTGCAAGTTGGGTGGGATTCATATCTATATTGTTCCCCTCGTCGATATCGGGGATGATCTGCCTGAAGGAAACACCGCAATTTCTCAGTATACCGATTCGTCGCGGAGAACCGGAGGCAAGAACTAACCTGTATCTTCGAAGCAAATTACTGAGATTTGAATAAGTCATCGGAGTCAAGCATTATGGTGACTGGGCCATCGTTGACCAGTTCAATCTTCATTTTGGCCCCAAAAATCCCTTTTTCCACTTTTAGGCCGGATCTTTTGAGTTCCTCGATGAATAATTCATAAAATTGATTTGCCTGAGTGGGAGGCATGCTGTCTTCAAAACCGGGGCGCCGCCCCTTGCCACAATCCGCATAAAGAGTAAATTGCGATATAGCCAGAATCCCCCCTCTAGTATCTAGAAGCGACAGATTCATTTTTTCCTGAGAATCCTCGAAGACCCGCAGATTCAAGCACTTTTCGGCCATTTTGGCGAGCAGGGCCGCGCTGTCCCCCTTCTTGAATCCGCATAATACCAGGAATCCTTTAGAAATCTCACCGACCGTCTGATTTTCCACCATAACCTTGGCATTCGCCACTCTTTGTATCAATAGTTTCATAAGATTAAGCGTAAATATATATCAGTGTAAGACATTAAATCAAATGAATATGATTGCGATTGAAGCAAATAAACATTATTATCTCACCCAATGTAAGACGCCAGAAAGGGTAATTCGATATGGATTTCGGTGGACACTCTATTGGTATTGATATTGGTTCGGTTTCGGTCAAAATTGCCGTGCTTGATCGGCAATCCAAAATTGTAAAAACTGTCTATAAAAGATTTCATGGTCGTCCATATCAGACTCTGCAGGAATTGCTGGAAGGCGAATTTAAGGATTTTATTGGCGAATCGGTAAAACTTGGATTTACCGGAATCGGTGGCAGAACCGGAGCAAGCATTCTTGGAGGTAATTGTTTCGGGGAGATTCCATCCATTGCCGCCGCCAATTATTTCCTTCTGCCTGACGTCCGAACTGTTATTGAAATGGGGGGAGAGGATTCCAAATTTATTCAGATTGACCCTGAGAAGCAGATTGTAACCGATTTCAGTATGAACAATATTTGCGCCGCCGGCACAGGTTCATTTCTAGATCAACAGGCGGGGCGACTCAAGATTTCCATCGACGAGGAATTCGGACGAATGGCATTGAAATCCGAAAACCCTCCGCGAATCGCCGGGAGGTGCTCAGTCTTCGCCAAATCCGATATGATTCACCTCCAGCAAATCGCCACGCCCGATTTTGATATAGTCGCCGGGCTATGTTATGCCGTCGCCCGCAACTTCAAGAGCTCCATTGCCCGAGGTAAGAAATTCCTCGCGCCGGTTGCTTTCGAGGGCGGGGTGGCGTCGAATCCCGGCGTCGTCAGGGCCTTTGCAGATATACTCGAAATCCAACAATCTGAATTGATCATTCCAAATTATCATAATGTCATCGGAGCCATTGGTGCGGCGTTGCTGGTATTGAAGACAACTGAAGACGGCATAGTCTCAATTGATCCCGATAAAATATCCGGTTATCTGCAATATCGAGGAGTCCCGCGAGCAGGCCGGGAAAGGCTGACATTCGATTATCCAGACTCCAAATTCTATTCCCTCACCTCTCAAAAATACGCTGGTCACATTCATAACCTTGATGTCTACCTTGGAATCGATGTTGGTTCGCTATCGACAAATTTGGTCCTAATCGACAAAGATAAGAATGTTGTCGCCCGGAGATACCTGATGACTGAAGGAAGACCGATTGAAGCCGTAAGAAAAGGACTCTCGGAGATCGGCGCGGAAGTAGGCGACCGGGTGAAAGTCCTCGGCGTCGGGACAACCGGCTCCGGCAGATATCTGACCGGGGATTTTGTCGGTGCGGATATTGTGAAAAATGAAATAACAGCTCAGGCGACCGCGGCGATAAACATCGACCCGACCGTGGATACTATTTTCGAAATCGGCGGGCAGGATTCCAAATATATTTCGCTGCTTGATAAGACGGTCATTGATTTCGAAATGAATAAAGCCTGTGCCGCCGGAACCGGTTCTTTCCTTCAGGAACAGGCGGAAAAGCTAAATATCAATATAGAGAGAGAATTCGGTGACAAAGCTCTCTCGGCCGAGTGCCCGGTCGGCTGTGGCGAGCGCTGTACCGTATTCATGGAATCGGATCTGGTCAGCCACCAGCGAGGAGGGGCGTCCACCGACGATCTTATCGCCGGTCTGGCCTATTCCATAGCCTCAAATTATCTCACCAAAGTAGTGGGTGACAGGAAGATTGGCGATAATATTTTCTTTCAGGGCGGAGTTGCATGGAATAGGGGAGTCGTCGCCGCCTTCGAGAAATTGACCGGCAAGAAAGTAACAGTTCCTCCTCATCATGACGTCACCGGCGCCATTGGCGCCGCCATTCTGGCTATGGAGAACGACAGAGGTAATAGTTCGGATTTCAAAGGCTTTGATCTTTCCAAGAAGAAATATGCTCTGTCCACTTTCCCCTGCAAGGATTGCTCCAATCTTTGTGAGATCAGGGCTGTTGAAGTTGAGGGCGAGAAACCCCTCTATTATGGTAGCAGATGCGAGAAATACGATGTCAAACGCAGAGATGAAAGAGAGAGAATCCTCGATTATTTCACGATGCGTCAGCAGTACTTGATGCGGAGACATATCAAAGTCGAAAAGCATGATTTGAATAAAGGCCGCGTGGGAATCCCGAGGGTTTTGCATTTTTATGAGTATTTCCCATATTGGAAAGCATTCTTCGAAACGCTCGGATTTGAAGTGGTTAATAGCGATTTGTCCGATCACGGAATCGTCGAATCGGCTCTCGAGAAATTTTCCGCCGAAACCTGCTTCCCGGTGAAAATGGCCTTCGGGCACGTAGACAATCTTCTGAAGAAAAAGGTCGATTATATTTTTCTCCCCGGAATGATTAAATATACGGGGGAGAACACGGACGACTACGGCAGCTATATTTGCCCTTACGTCCAGAGTATTGCCAACACCATTTCAGCCAAATTTGACTTTGAGTCCGACAAGGTCAAGTTTATTGGATTCCCAATCAAGCTACAGCGAGATATCCAGAAGATGGTCAATAGCTTGAGCCCATTACTTAAAGTAATGAATATATCCGACCGGGATGCTAAGATGGCCATTGAAACGGCCACCCGGGCATACGACATGTTTCGCAGGGAATTGGCAGAGGAAGGTCAGCGCGTTCTGGAGAATATCGAGGAAGATGAAAAATGTATCGTGATTATAAGTCGTCCCTATAACGGCTTTGATCGACGGCTGTCGCTTGATTTACCGGATAAAATAAGAAAGCTTGGCGTCAAAGTAATTCACATGGATTTCCTGCCCCTTGATCTCGAGACTGAAGACCTCTCATCCATGTACTGGTTATATGGCAGAAAAATCCTGGCCGCCGCCAATTTCATTCGTCGACACCCCAACCTCTATGCGGTCTACCTGACATCATTTGGGTGCGGGCCGGATTCTTTTATAACTCATTTCTTCCGCCGCAATATGTCCGGTAAACCATATTTGCAGCTAGAACTTGATGAGCATTCTGCCGATGCCGGAATGATCACGAGAGTGGAAGCATTTCTTGACTCGCTTAGATTTTACAACTACTCTCCGTCTATTACCGAATTTACGCCCGCCAATCACGATTTTTCTCCGTCCGAAAAGACTATATATATTCCCAATATGTGCGATCACGCCTATGCCGTGCGGGCCGCATTCGACCGGTGCGGAATTAGGGCTGAAGTGATGGACGAACCCGACGAAGAAACTTTGACTCACGGCAAAAGATTTACCTCAGGAAAAGAATGTTTTCCGTGCGTCGTCACGACTGGCGATATGATTCGCAAAATCAATTCGAAAAATTTCGATCCCGGTAGATCGGTCTTTTTCATGCCGGGCGCTGATGGTCCCTGTCGGTTCGGGCTATATAGCCAATTTCACAGGATCGTGCTCGATGAGCTTGGCTATAAGAATGTGCCGATTTATTCCCCGAATTCAAGAACCTCTTACACCGATTTTGGGTTGGGGAAGACTCCGTTCCGCAGACTGGGATGGAAAGGGATAGTCTATGTCGATTGCCTGATAAAGGCGCTTCTTAAGATCAGACCGTACGAAATCGAAAAGGGTCGAACCGAACGACTCTATTTTAAGTACCTGAAGGAAATGGACACATATATCCTGAACGATAGGAATATCCTGGAACTTTCTGAAAGAGCCGCAAAGGAATTTAACGAAATTCCAGTGACCGGCGAAGTAAAACCGGTGGTGGGTCTTGTGGGCGAGATCTACCTGCGGAATAATAGGTTTTCCAACAATCATCTGATTACAAAGATCGAGGCGCTGGGGTTGGAGGTGAGATTGGCCTCTTTTGCAGAGTGGGTCAATTATACATCATACACCTTCAAACTGGATTCATTCGCCCAGAAGGATTGGAAAGCGATTATTATGTCAATACTTCAGGAATATTACCAGAACAAGGACGAGCATAAGATTGAAAAGAGCTTTTTGAAGGTACTATCCGATACCGCCCGAAACCCCGGTTTCTGAAGTGGTTCGGATGGCAGCGCCCTACCTCCCGGTCGAAGTCAGGGGAGAGGCCGTCTTATCGATCGGAAAGGCAATGGACTTTGTCAAAAAGGGAGCCTGCGGTATTATAAATTGCATGCCTTTTAATTGTATGCCGGGGACAATCGTAACCTCTCTTTCCCGCAAGGTCTCGCACGATCTTGGAGACGTCCCCTGGCTGAATATCAGCTACGAAGGCCTTCAGGACACCGGTGAAGAAACGCGGCTTGAGGCTTTTGTGGATCAGGTCAGGAATATGTCCGAATTAGTCAGGGAGAAATCGGGAGTGAATTGACATGGTGCTCCATGCCGACAATGATTTTCCTCCCATAGTTGACAAAATCCTCGAGGAATATTGGAAATATTCTCCTTCAGCCGCCACCTTTGCGGGGATACACAAATATGACCATGAACTGGATCATGTCGATCAATCGACCCGGAGAGCGTTCCAGGCGCGTCTGCGGTACTGGCTTGACATACTGAATGGCTTTAAGCAGGGGGGGCATTTATCTCTTGAAAATTATCTCGACGCCGAAGTGCTGATCTGCAATCTCGAAAAAGATATCATTTCGTTCGACCTTTTTGACCGCTTTGACCGTGACCCTTCCTTTTATCCGGGCACAGCAATTTTCTCATGCCTTATTTTTACCATGCGGGATTTTCTTCCAAAAGAAGAAAGATATCGTCTGCTTGCACTCCGTCTGAAAGAGATTCCGCGCTTCATGATAGAAGCCAAAGAAAATCTTCGCCGGGCAGATTCAATTCCGAGAGTCTGGCTGGAAATGGCTAGAGAGATTACTTTATCAGGTCGGCCGTTCTTCACGCATGTGATGCTCCATACATCAGGGGAAATACCGTCGCTCAGAAATGATCTGCTGGCGGCGGCGACCCTGGCTACAAAAAGTTTTGACGATTATATGAAATTCCTGGAAAATGAATTAAGCTCTAAACCGAATGGCACCTTTGCTTCGGGGAAAGAATATTTTGATTTCATATTGAAGAAGCATCATCTGCTCCCATACGATTCTCAGAATCTTGAAGAAATCGGGCTTGAATATATCGATAAGACTCTTCGGGAAATAAAAGAGGTTGCCTATTCTATTGATCCCCGAAAAAGCTGGGAGGAAGTTATCTCCGATATAAAAAGCGATACCCCCGCTCCGGAGTCTCTCCTCGATTATTATAGACAGGAAATGAATAGAACCAGGGCATTTGTAATTGCGAAGGATTTAGTCTCCCTGCCGGAAGGGGAATCGCTGGAAGTAATGGAAACCCCTCCGTCGGAGCGCCCGACACTTCCCTATGCCGCCTACATGCCTCCTGCCCCTTTTGAAGATAATCAGCAGGGATTTTTCTGGGTCACCCCGGCAGACGCAAGCTCCAGGGAGAGGGCGGCAGAGCAGCTAACCGGGCATAGTAAGGCGGCGATCGAAGTCAGAGCGTTGCACGAGGGGTATCCTGGCCATCACCTGCAATTATGTGTTGCCAATAGACTGAATTCCAAAATAAGACGCGTCTTTGGAACCACCGTCTTTGTTGAGGGGTGGGCGCTTTATTGCGAGGATTTGATGAAGCAGCTGGGGTATTATACCGGAAAGAAAACGGAGTTGATTCAATTAAAAGACCAGCTCTGGAGAGCCTGCAGGGTTCTGATCGATGCTCGGCTCCATACCGGCAAGTTTGACTTTTGAAGACGCCGTATATTTGTTGGTAAATACGGCGAAAATTGAGACGATACAATGCCGAGGCTGAGGTTCGCAGGTATTCTCAGACTCCCACTCAGCCGATGAGCTATCTGGTCGGCAAGATTGAGATAATGCGATTTGCCGATGATTTTCGCCGAAAGTTTCCCGAATTGTCGCTGAAAGATTTTCATGATAAGCTCTTATCCTACGGCTCTATTCCGGTCTCGCTTCTCCGTGAGGCTATTCTGGGAACAAATCAATAGGCAACTTGTTAAATTTACGACGATATAACATTAAAGTATTTGGAGTGATTTATGAGCAAGCCAGTAGTAATAACGGACAGCACTTTTGAAGAGGAAGTAGTAAAATCAGATAAGCCGGTGGTCGTTGATTTTTGGGCTGTTTGGTGCGGGCCGTGCAAGATGATAGCGCCTATCCTCGAAGAAGTGGCTTCCGAATATGATGGCAAATTGAAGGTTGTCAAGATTGATGTCGATTCAAATGCGAGAATAGCGTCTCAATTTGGAATTATGTCTATACCTACTCTACTTTTTTTCAAGGATGGCAAAGTGATCGATCAGATTATCGGCGCTATTCCGAAGGCCCAGCTCATAAATCGCCTTGCGAAAGTTCTTGGTTGATTGTGGCTGTTTCGGGCAACATTGAGGAAGTGTGGAAAAATCCGTCCTCAGGGGAAATTGACGCCCTGCTAAAGAGTGCGAAAATCATAGCTGTTGTTGGATTATCATCTGATGCCTCGCGGCCGAGTTATGGAGTGGCCAAGTACCTTAAGGCGCACGGGTATACGATAATTCCTGTCAATCCAAAGGAAGATATGATCTTGGGGGAGAAATCCTATCCCGACTTGCGGTCGATTCCATCCCGGATTGATATCGTCGATGTATTTAGGCGATCTGATGCCGCCCTTTCCGTGACGGAAGACGCGATCGCCATAGGCGCCAAAGCTGTCTGGCTACAGGAAGACGTCGTCTCAATCCCTGCGTTTCGCAAGGCTCAGGAGGCGGGACTCATAGTAGTAATGGATCGGTGCATTTACAAAGAGCATTTCCGCATGGCGGGTAAGTGAGAGATTAAATGGACATCTATGATATCGTATTCGTGGCCGCCTTTCTGATTTTCTGGCTTATATTGGTCTTATCCGTATTTCCGAGATTGGGTATCAGAACCTGACTACCGGAATCCTGTAAAACCCAGTTGGGCAAGAAAGATATATCGGAGGATAACGACCTCATTTGAGAAAATGCCCGATATGGCCGGAATTGTATACCGGCAATTGACTTTCGGCCGGAAGAATGTTAATTATTAAGCCATACTTGTCCTCTGCCGATAGGTTGAATGATGAGGTCATACAATAGCTATGCCGGCCAGCCCGGCGGTTTTCAGATTGGCCCGGGTTCGATTAGCCCGGTTATCAAATATTTGATTATTGCCTGCGGCGGCATCTTTATCATCCAGAAACTGTCCATCTTTCCGATTGAACAGATTTTTGGATTGACCCCGGCCCTATTCTTCAATCAATTTCCGAATTATATTTTCCAGCCGCTCACCTATATGTTTCTTCATGCGGGCTTTTTCCACATTTTCTTTAATCTGTTTACCCTGTGGATGTTCGGCACTGAGATAGAGTACTCCTGGGGATCAAAAGCATTTTTGAAATTCTATTTGATATGTGGCCTCGCCGGCGCCCTCGCATCGCTGGTCTTCAACTATCGTCTTGATAATCCGATTATTGGGGCTTCTGGAGCGATTTACGGAATACTTGCGGCCTACTGGCTGATGTTTCCTGATCGATATCTTCTGATTTTCTTCCTGTTTCCCATGAAGGTTCGCTGGGCGATTCCTATGTTTGCGGTCCTTAATTTTCTGGCCGCCGGGCCGAATGTGGCTCACCTGGCGCATCTTGGCGGGGCTCTGGCAGGATTCGTGATCTAAAGCTTGATTGGCGCCTTAGAAGCCCTCTCGGGTGGGTTAAGTCCTTGCAAATAAAGCGCAAAACACATAAACTGGAGAAAAACCGTCAAAAAGCCGAAGAAATAATGAGACGCGTTGATGCCATACTTGATAAGATAAATGAAGTCGGTATTGAAAATATTTCCAAAGAGGACAAAAAATTCCTTGAGGAAGCCAGCCATATCCTTTCGCGAAATGACAGGTAGCAGGAAGAGTATATAGATGCCCAAGAAAATTCTGTTGGCGGAAAAATCTGATGCTATCCGAAGCATCACCGAATCGATTTTGCACCAGAACGGATATGATGCTATTTCCGCTGCTTCCGTCGAAAAAGCCAAGGAATTAATAATCACGACCCAGCCGAATATGGTGGTGCTTGGAGCTGATTTGATCGATTCCGACGGCAAGTATCTTTATGATTCGCTTGAAGAAAACCCCATGACCGCCTCTCTTCCCGTGTTGCTCATTGCCGATCCGAGTGGAAGGAGCCTCCCATACCCTGACGAAGTAATTCTGCCTCGTCCTTTTGACCCCAAAGATTTTCTTGACAGAGTCAGGTTATTTATTGGTGGCGGAACCGAAAAGCAATCCCCTGAGAAGGTTGAGACCCTGGATCCATTTGCGTCCGGAAGCATCGATGATGAATTTTTGGATGCCGCGCTGGGGATTGACAATATTGACGTAGAAGCTTCCGAAGTCATGGATAAGAACTTCGTGACCGGGAAAGTCAAAATACCTCAGCCCGCTGAAAAGCGGGACGGTATGGAAATTCATCAGCCGGAAGAAGACAATTCCGCGGCGAAAATAGAAAATCAAAAAGTTGAATCCCTGATGATTCGCGAAGATATTAAACCATCTTCAAAAGGTATCGAACTTTCAGCCTCATCCAAAATCGAAATAGCTCCCGACCAATACGGATTGATCAACCCCGACCAGCCGACTGATGTTGAAAACAAGCATGCCGCCCACGATTATGACTGGTTTGTCAAAGAGATGCAAAAAGAGGCATCTACTCTCATCGACACGGCAAACCAATCCGACTCGCTGAGAGTAAAATCAAACAGCGATTCCATTGAGCCGGTCGGCGCTCCCGTGCCGCCTGATTCGCTCTCGGGCCAACAGCCGGAGCCGGAGAAACCGGTCATTAAACCGGGAGACGTCGATCAATTCATCGAAGAATTTAAGAAAGAGTTGGTGAATATTACCGCCTCACCGGCTGACGTTGTAAAGAAGCCAACCGACGAGCCTTCCAATGTCCCCTCATCCGAACAACCTATGGATCAGGCCGACATACGCCACTTTTCCAGCTATCTGGCCGAACTCCTCGCCGAAAAGCTGGCCAAGGAAATTGTCGCCAAGATCGATGCCGAAGAAATCTACCGTTTGGCTAAAGATGATATAATCCGCTTCTTTGCCGAAAAAAACACCCCCCTTCGTTGAAATCTCACCATATATTGCAGACTTGAAAGAGAATTTTTAGGAGATTCTATGTTCGAATCGAGCGTTGGTTATTTGGGCGCTTTTCTCGCAGGTGGTTTGTCATTCGTTTCGCCCTGCGTCTTGCCCCTGATACCGGGATACATTTCATTTATCTCGGGTGTATCGTTGGAGGAATTGACCGATAAGGAAAAATCCGTTCAGCATCTTCGCCGAGTCGCGATCAATACGATATTTTTTGTGATCGGATTTTCAATTGTGTTCATCAGCCTGGGAGCATCGGCATCATTTATGGGGAAATGGCTATTCCAGCATATCACCCTATTCAACAAGGTAGCGGGCGTCGTAATTTTCATTTTGGGCCTGCATGTTGCGGGCATTTTCAGAATCAAGGCGCTGAATTACGAAAAGAGAATTCATACCGGGCAGAAAAAATTCGGAGTCTTCGGCTCCATCCTTATTGGAATGGCCTTCGCCTTTGGATGGACTCCCTGCATCGGGCCGATTCTCGGTTCGATCCTTACCGTGGCCGCCAATCAGGAGACCGTGGGACAGGGCGTCATCCTTCTCTCATTTTATTCCGCCGGCCTTGGCATTCCCTTCATACTCACTGCCCTGTTGTTCAATTTCCTGATAGGCTTCTTTGGTTTTATCAAAAGACATTTTCGGGCTGTCGAGATTATATCAGGTGGCTTGCTGATGGTGATCGGCATACTCATATTTTTCAACCTCCTTCAGGTTATAGCCAATTATCTGTTGGACCTATTCCCATCATTTAATCGGATCGGGTAAAAAATCATTTTTGCAAAAAGGCTCTCCCTCTCTTGACTGATTCGGAGAGCCTTTTTATATTGGTCAAAAGGCTAACCATTATGTTAGAGACCGTCTGATAACATGACGACACCAAGAAATAATGATGCGGTTCTGGCCATCTGCCTTCAAGAGGTCACCGAAGATGGTTCGGAACTCAATATCGGAGAAAACTTCAGCGCCGAAGATATCAAATTTCTTCATCAGGCATTCATCGCCGATACGCTGGTCAATGTGCTCGATCTGAAATCGGTCGATATACGTCTTTTCTACGCCGACTATCCCGAAACCAGAAAATCGCTAAGTACCATTTTTAACTACCTGTCAAAAAAACTAAAAGGGAAGAAGGCGGAATTTCTATCTAACGGCCTCAATATGATTCCTCTCCCTCCGGAGCGATGGGGATTGAAAATGGAATCGGCTTTTAAAAAATGCTTTGAGGAAGGGTACAAGCATGTGCTTTTCATCGGCAGCCGCACTCCAACTCTGAAGGAAGGCCTGCTCAAAATGGCTCTGAGGCTTCTCAAGAAATCCGATGCTGTCTTTGGCCCGACCGTGGAAGGGAGATATTATCTGCTCGGTATGTCCGAAAAATATCATGTGGAGCTATCGACCTTCGATTGGCAATCGCCGAACATTTATGCTGAGGTCGCCAATAGTCTCCGCGAGAAAGGGCTCTCCTGGTCGGAGCTGGAAATCTGGTATGCCGTGGAGAATCCCGAGGACCTTGAATATTTGGTATGCGATATAAACCAGTTCCGGCGTGAGGGCGACGAAATCTCCGCCAAAGAGACGGAGATGGTTTTGGAAAGAATTATTAATCGATAGGGAAAATAATGGAACGTCAATTTCAACGACTATCCTGGAAACATATAAAGGAACTTGTTCCGGGCAAAATCGACACCCTTATTTTTCCCGTCGGCACGGTTGAGGCTCATGGCGCAATGGCTCTGGGAACAGATAATTTCATACCTGAGTCGATCGCCAATCATCTGGCGGACAAAATAAATGCCCTCATCGCCCCGACGGTAAATTATGGCATAACCCGCTCCCTTTACGGATATCCGGGCTCGGTCACCGTCACGCGAAGAAAACTTCAGAAATTATATATCCGATATTCTTCTATCTTTCTCTCACCTGGGCTTCAAGAAAATCATCCTGATAAACGGACATGGCGGAAATAACGCCTTACTTAAAGAAGCCGCCATGAAGATATATTATGACCGCAAAGTCAAAATAGCCGTGATTCACTGGTGGGAATTATGTCGCGAGATGGTCAAAGAATTCTACGGCGAAGCGGGAGGCCATTCCGCCCTCGATGAAACCGCTTTAGTTCAGGCCATCGATCCGACTCTGGTGGATAAATCTCTTTATGATAAAAATCTCGCTTACTTTGTCCGACCGGGCGCCGATATTTACCCGATCCCCGGTTCGATACTACTATATACCGAAGGGCAGGGATATCCCGATTTTGATCTCGACAAAGCGAAACAATTTCAAAAGAAGCTTTTTGAGTTGATCGAGAATTTTGTCAAATTGATTCTGAAGCAGTGGGAAATGATTTGATTTGCAATTAGCGGGACTTGCCTGCCCCTGCCTGTATCGAAATATTCAATTAAAAAGGCAACCTCAACGGTTGCCCTTTTTATTTTTGTAGGATAAGATTGTTAGAACCTATACGCCGCCGTCAGGTAGAGTCGGTTATAATTCACATCTTCATCTACAACCAGATAGTGAGATTTATTGCTGTCGCCGCCATAGACCGACGAATATAGAAAATCCGAATTCCTGCTATAGGAACCGTGCAAATAGGCGAAATCTATCGTCATCACCTGATCGATTAAGAGACCGGCGCCGAAAGTATACCCCCACCGGCTCTTGTTCTGAAATTGATCCTTTATGGGAAGCGGGTCTGTGAATATTCCGCCTCTCAGGGAAAGCCCCATGGTCGGGAACACATACTCCCCGCCCGTCCTGAATCTCATCGCGCTCTTATAATAATCCTTGATGGCATCGTTAAACTTTTCCATTTCGGTATTGCCGCTGTACGCCAATTGACTCCAGTCGGTATAATCAATATCCGCCATAATCGTGGCATCATAGAATCTCGATATCATTCCCGCCGAAAAAACAAAAGGGCGTTTAACATTATATTCCACATAGCTAAGACTGCTATTGTCTGTGTACCCGGTATCGGAGATGTAATAATAATCGTTACGTATTTTCCTCGACCCGCAATGTTACCGGTGATTCGATAGCAAATCCCAGCCCAAGATATTGATTTAGTTGCATCGCCAGCCCGATCTTACCTCCGAGCCCGATATATTTATCCTCGATGAATTGTTCTCTGTGGTACATATATACGCTCGCTGAATCCAAATCGTACTTCCAGTTGTACTCATGTTTGCCGGTAAATAACGATACCGTACCGCCTATGGAAACCCGGGGCGAGATGTCGAATCCTGCCCCAAATCCCCATTGGTACAGACCTCCGGACTGGAATTCTTTCCCGATCGCGGAAATTGATTTAATCCCCGCGGAATCATCTCTATGGTACAACTGAAAGGCCCGGTCAAAATCGGCGACTCGGGCGACCCCAAATCCGAATACAAAAGAACCCCGATAGGTCGGATAAGGTACAGAAACTATAGCGGATCCAATTCTGGTATTCGTTTTGGAATTTTCCGAATTACTCGCCGATGCTGTATATCCCTCGAACCTTCCATTATAGATATTGACGGAAGGAATAATACTATTGTAATCGACGATCCTTCTTATCGGCCTTAGCGAGGATTTATCGTCGAATTTTTGATTGCTCATCCCAAAAAGGATTTCGATTCGAGGAATTCTGGCGAGGTTCGCCGGATTATAAAACAGGGAAGTGCCATCGTCAGTCATCAGGCCGGTTCCGCCCATGGACATCTGGCGCGTGCCATATCCAAAAAAATTGCCTGCGGTAATTTCCTCAACGCTTTCAATATACTGTCCCCATGCGAGCGAAGAGAGTATCAATAATGAGGCAGTTAATATTAATAAAATGCGATATTTCATCTTCCCGGTCCTCCACCGCGACGCGGTTCCTTTTTCGTCTCACTGCTGTCGTCCTTCTTCTTTTCCTCTTTATTGGATATCCGGCTTAGTCTCGGGCGGCGGAGTCTTGGAACCGACGCTTCCCGCGCCGGAATTTGGCGGCGGTGGTGACACGGTTTGATGCAACCCCGGCGACGTTGGGCTATTAGTATATGGCGGCCTTAGAGCATCGCGGCGAACTTCTTTCGTTCCCTGAGAAGCAGGCAATGGTGCATTTTCGTCGCCGTAATTATTATCATTGCTGCCATCATACCAATAGTAATCCCACCACCAGGGGTAGGCATAATAATGCCCCCAGCGAGGGGTCGACCACCAGTAATTAGGGTAGTCATTACGGTAAAAATATCCGTACGGATAATCATGATAATCAGGATGGCATTTCACGCAATCCTGCTGATAATCATGACCGGTATAACCTTCTTCAGTGGCCGGATGCTTAAGAATCGTATAACATCCTGCCCCTGTAAGCAAAATTATCATTAACGGAATAAGGAGGGTAAAAAATCGTCTCATTAGTCTAGCGACCTCCAATCATAAATTCACTAAAAGAACTCCAAATATGTAAAACGCAGACCGCGTCCGAAACTATTAATCCCGGCGCGATTATTTAGAAGATTGTCAAATACCGCCTCAAGCTCCAGGCTTTCCGAGAAAAGCCACTTTACGCCCACATTCAAGTAACCCTTGCCTCTGCCGAAGTAGGAGGCCGTCTTGTCATCATTCAGGGCCAAATCATAGTCCATCACAAAACTGACCTTATCATTGAATCTCGTATCGAAACCGAAATAAACCGATGGCTCATTATCCTTGTCTTTCTTATACTCCAGCGAATAATTCATGCCCAAATGGCCGCCGATTGAGGATTGATAAAAATGGAAGGACCTGCTGATCACCCCGTAAAATCCTTTTGATTTGTAAGTATATCTCTCAAAATCGCTGGAATAGGCGCCATATCCCTGAGAAATATACCCCACCGCAAACGCCGGCAGATAATATTCCTCATCAATAATTCTGAGCTTCACGTCAAATTCGATTCTGGGATTCCAAACTGGATCTGCCTCGGAAATAATTCCCTGTCCGCCGTAGGACATTCCAACCAGCAGGCGATTGGATAGTCCGATTCCGGTGGCGACAAGTATCCCGCCATTGGGGTAAGCGCGAAGTACCGATATCGAAGCATCCTCTTGGAAGAGTCCCCGCTGTTGGCGCATAAACGAGAGTTCTGACCGGAATCTCGTAGATCGATTTCCCCTGATTCCTCCTGGAATATTTCTGAGCATGTAAAGATGGGATAATGATAATTGTTATTATGGATAGAAGGAAAACAGCTCTTAAAGGCCGATTCATCTGACCCTCCGATATAGGTGTAGTACCACGTTTCTCTCCATCGATGATATCGACTTGCTCATATCCGGTCAATATAAAACTGTTTATCCTTCATCTCTTAAGACAAGTGCAAATTCTATTCCGACTAATGCAAACTCAAGAAATCTATAAATTGCAGTAACTTAACGGATGTGGAGGGCGTGACGTCGCACAATAATTGTTCCGGCGTCATGTAACAACGCACTTATTCTATTCAGACCATTTTTCAAAACAGACAATCTCCTCAATTTCCTTGCGCTCTTTGGCCGGCGGCGTTTCGGCAGGATACCCGATTGTCAAAAGACTAATCAAAGGAAATTCGTCTGGAATACCCAGAAATCTCTTTAATTCGGGCATCTTGAACGAACCAATCCAGCAGCAGCCCAGTCCTTCATTATACACCGCGAGTATCATCTGAGTAAAGGCGATCGATATGTCGATTTGTGAAGATGGTTCCCCGCACCCCATTCTATATTCAGGATTGGTGGCGACTCCTGCGACGATTACCGAAGCATCGGCAATCCACATCCTCTCCTTGCAGAGACGGGCCAATTGGATTTTATTACTTTCATCCCTGATAATAATAAATTTCCACGGCTGCAGATTCTTCGCCGATGGCGCCAGCCTGCCCGCTTCAAGAATCCGACCCAGCACCTCATCGGGAATTTCTTTTTTCCGATAAGCCCTGATTGAACGACGGCTATGAATTAAATCCGAAAATTCCAATTATTTGCCCTCGAAAACCAATTTGCTGAAAAGGCTGCGCAGTTGCTTGGTCATATTTCCAATAGAGTATTTATGTAACTCTCCTACCAGGATGTGCGTGACCGGCAAAATCAATTTCAGTGATGACGTCACAAAAACCTCATCGGCTTTCAAAAAATTATTCAGGCTCACATCCTTCTCAAAGGCAGGGATATCAGCTTTTCGTGCCAGCGACAAAATATGTTTCCTCGACATTCCATCAAGGCATCCCGCGGAAAGGGGAGGAGTGAACAACTTATTATTCTTGATCCAAAAAATATTTGCCGATGTAGCCTCCGCGACATTTCCCGATCTATTGAGCAGTATGGCATCGTCGAAGCCATCCGAGTATGCTCGCCGTCGTGACGTCATCTCAATTATGAACGAAAGCGTCTTTACATTTCTGAAAGGAGATTTCTCGTCAACGCGATATGGCGATACGCATAATCGAAAAGGTTGGGTCGACGGAGTGAATTCCGTAACGATGATTATCACTCGCGGTTTAGTCTCTTTTCCTGCCCAAAACGCTGAATTCCCCGCGCTGACAGTCACCCGAACCTTTTTCGTATGAGATTTATTTGCCTCAACTGCCTCAATGATCCAGTCCTTCACGGTGCGAAGTGAAAACGGTATTTTCAACCCAATCAAGTCTGCCCCTTTTTCTAGCCTCTCCAGATGGTCGTCAACAAAAATCGGTCGATCATCAACCGCCAGAAGGGTTTCGAACAAACCATCGGCATAAAAGAGTGAATTATCAAAGACGGAAATTTGTGCCCTGTTTCTGGCTACAGATTTTCCGTCAATGGAGCAGTTGATTCGCATAACAGCGCACAATATATATACAAAAGCGCCCAGTGACAACCATTCAATCGAAGATTAGTTGACAGGCGAACACGCAACCGTATATTGGCAGGCCTATGGATGGTTGGTGGAAACTTGCGCTTGTATTTGTCGGCATAGTGATTGCCATTCGGTTGAAGCTTTTTGTCGGATACACATTATTCATTGCCGGGTTGATCCTGGCGGCGCTTTACAGGATGGGGATTCCCGATATATTATCAGCCGCCAAAGAACTGCTTGTCTCCGACCGCTTTCTGTCGCTCTACGGCATAATAATTTTGATAACCTTTCTCGGGAGATTGCTCAAGGAAATTGGCTATCTGAATAAATTGGTCCTTGCCAGCAAGGAATTGATCGGAGGAGCCAGAACCGCCGCCGCCTTGCTTCCGGCATTGGTGGGATTGATGCCCATGCCGGGTGGAGCGCTTCTGTCGGCTCCGCTGGTGAACGAAGTCTTACCCAAGAATAAATACCCCGCGGAATTCATGACTATTGTCAATTATTGGTCGCGCCACGTGGTCGAATTCTGTTGGCCGGTCTACCCGGGACTGATCTTGAGCGCCAGTTTGATCTCAACATCTGTCGGAACAATTTCCCTCCTGCAGATGCCGCTGACCTTGATTATGATTCCAATCGGTATCATTTTTTTCATAAGGCGAATTAAAGAAAAAGGCGAAGGAAGAGGCGTTATTATTAAGCCGTTCATAAAGATAATGGGGGCGGTATGGCCCATTATTCTCGCCATAACCATCTCCGCCATTTTCTCCCTCGACTTGCTCTGGTCGGTCTTGATCTCGCTAATCGCTCTGATAATCCTGGAAAGACCCGCGCTTTCTCAATTTATTCCTGTGGCCAGGGAGGCATTTGCGCCGCGCCTGCTTGCGTTGGTTTTCGGGATTCTTTCATTTCAGCAGATGCTTGAACTTACCGGTTCAGTAAGCTCAATCCCGCGCCTGACCATTGACCTCGGATTTCCCCCCGCTGTGGTCATATTTGCCCTGACCTTCACAGTTGGGCTTCTAACAGGCATGGTGAGCGCGTTTATCGGGCTATCCTATCCCTTGTTGGCCGGATATTTATATAAGCCGGATATCAATCTGGGGAACATTTTTTTTGCCTTTCTCTCAGGTTATTTGGGAATGATTCTTTCTCCCACCCATTTTTGCCTTGTGCTGACCAATGAATATTTCAAATCCAATCTGGGTAAAGTATATCGCCGTCTCTCAATACCGATATTATTGCTCTTTCTGGGAGGATTAATCCTGTATCTGACCGGATATCCCTGGCGGCTTTTTGGTTGATTTTATAACAAATTATCAGATATAGCGTTAAAAGCTCCTACCGATATATTATTGTGGGAACTTTGATTCGAATCGTATGTAGAATCAGTTGAACATGTAACTTGGGTGACTTGTGGAATTGGAAAAAGAGAAGAGATCTGATTACGACTTGATGCAGCGGGTCAAAGGCGGTGATATGCTCGCATTCAGTCAAATAGTGGATAAGTATAAAAACCGATTGATGAATGTCATAGGCAGAATGGTCCAGGGAACGGAAGAGGCCGAAGATATAGTACAGGAAACTTTCATGCGCGTTTATCAACATCGAGACTCATTTGATTTTCGACATTGTTTCTCGACCTGGCTATACACCATCGCCTTGAACCTGGCTCGTAATGAGCTTAGAAAGAGAAAAAGATTCAAATTCTTCGATATTTTTGATCTTCAGGGCAAGGAAGCGGAGATATCAGTGGAAATGGAATTACCATCCAATCTGCCGCAGGTTCTGGAGCGAGCTATTGAAGGATTACCAGAGAAGTACAAAATGGCTTTCGTTCTTCGAGATGTGCAGGAATTACCTTACGAAGAGGTGGCGCAGATTATGAATATACCTCTGGGGACAGTGAAATCGAGAGTCAATCGTGCAAGATCGATTTTGAAGGACAAATTGAGACCGAGAATGGAGGAATATAATGCGTTGTCAAAGAGTACGCTTTTACCTGTCAGCATATTGTAAAAGCGAGCTATCGGAAGGGCGAAGTAAGGCAATCAGTGAGCATCTGGAGGCCTGCCGTGACTGTCGCCGCGAAGAAAGTGTGCTCCGCGACATGATTGGTGCATTGAACAAGACTCCGGATTATGAAGTCTCTTCCGACTTTAATGGCCGCCTGCTGAGTCGGATTGGAATCGAGAGGTTTAGGGAGACAAGGACCAGAGCTTATTTTCCAAAGAGAACTCCTATCTTTGGTTGGTCCCGGGCGGTTCCCGCAGTCGCGACAGCCTGCTTAATTCTGGCTTTTGTTCTGACAGGTGGGGTGAAACAAATTCATCAGCAGGGCGCGATTGATCAAATCGCCTCGACCGCAAATGCGGATCTTGATAATAGCTATTTGACCGTCCAGCCACAGTCGAACGATGCTCTTACACAGCATACTCTTGTCTCAGCCGCAAGCAAAAACTGGGCTTTCAAAACGCAGCTGGCGCGTTACCGCCGTATTCGCGGCCTGATGGATGCCATGCAGATTCGAAATGATTTCGCATCATATTCATCGAGCGTGGTTGAAACTCCTCAGGTTTGTTGCGGCCCCAGAATAATGTTCGATTTCCCATCGGGCGCGTCGGCCGTTCCCGTAACGGGGAATTCACAGGTGAGAATGGTTTCAGGAGGAAACGGATCGAATTAATTGATAAATTAGCCTTTTTGCGATAGAGTAGTATAGCGATTAAATGCCGCCGCGGGTTACCAGTTGACATCCCCCGGTGGCATTTTATTTTTTGCGAAATATCAGCTTATCCGCGACCCGTCCACATTCAATTGCCAATTGCCTGAAAAAAAACTATTTTACACGCTATGCTAAAACCCAAAGAAGCAAGAGATTATCTTGAGTCACTCAATTGCTCCAAATCTGATCGGCAAGTAAGGCTGCTTTCGTTCCTGTCCGCAGCCATGGCCGTCTGCCGGAATGAATTGACTCAAGAAATCTTGGCATATCTCAAGGATCATGCATCGGGACGCCAAGCTGTCTACGAAACCATCCTCCAAAGCTACTTGTTTCTAGGTTTTCCTCGCATGATTGAGGCCTCACTGGTCTTCAATAAAGTCTTCGGAAATGCCCGACAGTCTGAACAAGAGATTAAAAAATACTCGACTGCGGAGGCAAATGACTGGTTTAAGAAAGGGAGCGATTTGTGTCGAAAAGTGTACGGGAGGAATTATCGGCTCTTGGAGAGGCGATTTCTGGAAGTCTCTCCGGAGATTTTCCGGTGGATGGTAATCGAAGGATACGGCAAAGTATTAAATCGCCCCGGTATGACCCAGATTGAAAGGGAACTGGCCGAGGTAGCGGCATTGATTGTCGACAGGCGGGAAAGGCAATTACTGTCCCACGTTATCGGTAGTCTGAATGTTGGGGCAAATATTAATTTGATTCGCACGGTGAATATGGATATCCGACCCCTGTCGGGCGAAAAAGCCTTTAAAATGGCAGACAAAATCATTTCCGAGATTGAAAATAAAAATGAAACTCAGAAATAAAATACTTCTGGTTCTATTTGGCACTGCTCTTGCCTTAATTCTCGGAATATATCTGGCTCTCTTCAAATTTGGTCTGCTCGAATATCTGGTCAACAAGAAAATCAGAGATGTAATTAAGGGAAACCTGCCCCTTCAGATACAAATTGGGCAAATAGGCGGAGACTACAGCTCGTTTCTGGTCATCTCCGATCTGAAAATCCGATATGACGACGGCATCACCAGTTATGATATGGCCGCGATTCCACGGATCACCGCCCGCTATTCGCTTCTTGACCTCTACAAGGGGAAATATTCTTTCCGGGAAATCTCGATTGACTCCGCGAAAATAAATTTCCAGAAGTCCTCTGATGGCAAATGGTTGATACCTAAAGCGCCGGCAGGTTCAGGCGAAGAAGCTCAGGGGCTTGCCTTCAACATCGGCGCCCTTATTCTCAATAATATTGACCTGAACCTGATAAGTATTTCTGATACTCTTCGATTCCAGAATATATATCTGCACGCCGGTGTTGAGAATCGTGAAGGCACTCTTGCGGCGAATATCGACACTCTCAGCTATCAATCCTCCGAAAAAAAATATAGATTCAGAGCGGCAAAAGGAAAAATCACACTGGCCGGTGAAAATCTCTTATGCCAGGATTTTTCAATTCTTACTGATTCGTCAGATGTCAAGTTAAGCGGGCAATTAACCCTGAATAACGGGTTTCCATGGAAAGCAACCATAGAGGCCTCGAAACTGAATCTGACCGAAGCATCTCCATTTATTGATGCGAAACTGAAAGGCGAAATCTCTGCCTTTGGCTCTGTCGAATATGCGGATAAGAAATATAAGGGGGATCTGCGGATATCCGGTCTTTTCGAAGAAAGGATATTTGATTCTCTGCAGGTAGCCTTTCGATTTTCTAAAAACAAACTCGAACTTGATTCACTTGATGGCATCATCCTTCACGGCTGTCGTCTGGCTGGCAAAGGAAATATGGATTTCACGGGGGGTGCTCCCGTGTACCATTTAACCGGCCGGATGATGCATCTCGATTTGGAGAACCTTATCCGGGGTAGTTTCCGTTCCGATTTAAATGGGAAAATTGACATCGATGGTCACGGCCTCAGCGGCAAAGAGCTGGTGATCGATTTGTTCGCTGATCTGGGCGAGTCCTCGTTTGATAATTATCACGCCTCCAGCGCCATAGGAAATATGACGATCACCAGCGACAGCATAGTCTTTCAGGATGAATTCCTGGTCAAGTACAAAGAAAACCTCTTCTCCCTGGCGGGCAAAATCGAATACTCCGGAGGAGTTCAGATTGACGGTTCCACGATGTTCGACGACTTATCCGCCTTCAACAATTTGACCTTTATCAAACGGGCCGCAGGGAGAGCCGATCTCAATTTTCAGATCACCGGCAGCATTAAGAATCCCGACATTTATGGTCAGCTGACTTCCGATTCGCTCTGGCTTTATGATATTCAGTCGTCACAGGCAAGTATAACTTTCCACATGACACATTTTCTATATGGCCGTCAGGGAACAGTTGATCTCTATTTGAATAACGGAATGGCATACAATTATCCATATGATACAATTCGGATAAAGATGCAGGTTGATTCCCAGAAGATTCGAATTGATGATTCATATATCCATAGCCGATTTATCAACGCCGGAGGCACAGGAATACTTGATTATGCTTCGTACCCGCAAAAGCTGACGCTTGATTCGTTGACATTGGACATCATGGGGCTGACCCTCAGGAATGACTCCCTGATTGAGATCGATATCGATTCTTCGGGATATGATTTAATGCGCTGTCATCTGCTCAGACCGGACGGCCATTTGACCGGGTCGGGGAGGATAAATTATGATGAATCAATGGATATTGCGATTGACGTTAGCAAACTTGGCATATTACCCATGGTGAAATTAATTACCAGCAATTATAATTTGACCGGTCTGATGTCCGGGCGTCTGATCCTCAAAGGCACATTCGAATCCCCGCTCATCGAATTCTTTGGCAGCATTGACTCCCTCTCATATAATAAATTCATTATGGGGGATCTTCGCGCGGATCTGAAATATTCTGAAAATATTGTGTCGATCGATTCGATAACAGTCGATAGCAAGACAGGCTATTATACCGCTAAAGGGACATTTCCGATTAATCTTTCATTTTCGCATGTCGAAAATAGATTGCTCGATAAACAACAAAATATCAGTATTACCGCGGCTGATATCAGACTTGATGCCGTCGGGCTCTTCCTCGCAGAGGTTGAAAACCTTAAGGGCGATTTACGGGCCGATTTCAAATTGACCGGAACTCCGCGGCAACCCAATATTGATGGCGATATTTCTCTCAATCATGGAACCCTCAAGCTATTTGATCTTACCCATCCCCTCGACAGCCTGAAATTAAACATGAGAATGGTCAACCAAACAATTTATATAGACAGTGCCTCGGCTATTTGCAGGGGTGGAAAAAAAATGATGGGCACAATCACCGCTCAGGGCGATATTTTAGTCAAAGCAATTGACCAGTTGCAGTATAATGTCAAAATAAAGATAAGTTCATTTCCCGTCTTGTATGAACTTGGTGATATTTCTGCCGTGGCCGATGCCAGCCTTAAAATCTATGGCGTCACTCCTCCTACCGTGTACGGCGACGTAACTATCAAGAGCGCCGTCTACAGGGAAAATTTCGCGAAGGAAAATGAGGGTTGGATAGTTCTGACCTCCCTTGCAGGGGGACAAGAGCTGGGATCTTAACCTCAATGTGGAGGCCCCGTCAAACCTCTGGGTCAAGAACGATGATATTGATGCCGAGTTTTCCGGATCGCTTAATTTCATCAGAGAAAAAGGTAATTACAGATATATCGGATCTCTTGAAATCCTCAGGGGAAATGGATTTCTTGCCGATCGGGCTTTTCGACTGGAGCCCGGCGGGTCAATAAATTACGAAGATATAGGTGTCCCCAATCCTCGACTCGATATCTATGCCTCCACCAAGATAAGGGGAACGCCGACGGATGCTTCCGGAGGAACAGGTTCATCAAGCTATGATCTCCGGGTGCATGTTAGCGGCACTATCGATGAGCCGATTATCGCGGCCGCTGAAGGCGGACAGGGTTCGCCTCAGTTTACCACCGAGGAAATAATGTCCTTGATTTTCACCGATTATTATGGAAAAAGAGAAGGGGTAAATGCAACGGCGACGGGGAGAGTGGGCGAGAGGTTGACTACGGGAGTATCAGGATTTCTGAGCACTCAGATGGCGCAGATCGGATCTCGAACATTGGGAGTGGAAACATTCGAAATTGATCCGGTCTATGGAGAGAAGTTTAATCCGCTGGGAACTCGCCTTACGCTTGGATTTTATACGCACGCCAATCTCTATATTTACGGCAGCTCGGCGATTTCCGGAGTTACCGGACAACAGGTCGGTTTTGAGTACCGGCTAAAACGATTCCTCCTGATGGAAGGCAACCGCGACGAAGAAAACCTCTACCACTTATTATTGAACTTTCACTGGGAATTCTGATTTGGCAAGTTCTAGGAAAATAATCATCTTTCTCTTCGTGAATCTCTGCCTCGGTTCTATCGCCTTTGGCCAGATTTCTGAGGAAACTCTTCTGATGCGCTGGCTTAGCAGAAAGCCCGTCATCAAGTCAATTGATATTCGCGGCAATAAATTTTATTCGGCTTCGCGGATAAAACGAGTCTTGTTTTCCCGAACAGATAATATTATCAGGGCCATCAAAGCGGATCGAAACCGCCGTGTCCAGACGGGAAACAATGATAAGGGATACCTCGGAAGTTAAATATCTATATTTGACCTCCGGTTTTCTTGACGTACAACTGAAAGAGAATTTTGAACCGATTTTGCCCGATTCCAACGCCCGGGTGATATTGACCATTGATGAGGGGCGACGATTCTTCTATGGCAAGACCTCACTGGAAGGGGACTTCAATGAGAACTCCAGAAGGGAGCTTCAATCCATAATTAACAGGATAAAGATTTCCCGACCTGTAGACCCATTCAGCCTGCGCCAGACGGTATACGACTGCAAATCTTATATGGCTAATAACGGCTACCCCTATGCAAAGGTCGCGTTTTCCATCGATACCATGCCCGATAAAGATCGCGCCAATATTTCGTTCACTGTCGAGACTGATTCATTGGTTCATTTCGGTGATGTATCCATAAACGGCGCTCGATATTTTGATACCTCTCAAGTCAGACGAGAAATTACTTTCAAAAAGGGCGATCTCTATCGCCGCAAAGACATCTTGGAATCCCAGAAGCGGCTCCTGAGCACGGGAAATTACCTTACTCTCCAGATGAATACGCGGGAGAAAGATACTCTGGACCCCTCAAAAAGACTTAATCCGGATTTTATTCTGAACCTTAAGGAAAAAAAGCCTCGCTATCTTTCAGTAAAGACAGGCGCCGGGCAGGATCCTTATAAAGACCTGATTTGGGATTTTTCTGCCTCTTGGGGAAAACGAAATATCTTCCGCTCCCGGTTATTGGAAATATCCGCGACATCATCATTTGCTATCTTCACCGAATGGCGGGTAATAAATCATAATTATAAAATCAGATTCACGGAGCCATGGTTTCTTGGACTGCGAATGCCTTTGTCGCTGACTGGAGCATTCGAACCCGGCGTACGGTCAACCATTCAGCCGTACCGAATTCAAACCTGGTCTGTCACTCTGGAGACATTCAGAGAATGGCGCGAAAGGACCAAATTATACAATGGCCTTGAATACAAATCGGTGAATATCTACGGTCTCAGCCCTGAAGATGCCGCGAAATTGCGCCAGGATAAAGGAATTTCGATCCGCCGGAGGCTCTATACGAATATCATCAGAGATATGAGAGATCATCCCTTCATCCCGACAACCGGTTCCATGACAACTGCCCGTGTCGAATATGCCGGCGGATTTCTGGGGGGAGATGAATCATATTATCTGCTGGAATCAAGTTGGTCGCGTTATCAGAAAGTCTGGCCGGGATGGATTTCCGCCTCGCGGATTAAATGGGGATATGTCAGGGAGTTCGGTCACTCAATATCCGTTCCGGTGGATGTCCGTTATTACATTGGCGGAGCCAATAGTGTCAGGGGATTTCCCGAAAATGGCCTGGGCCCGAAATCTCCCGACGGCACCCCCGAAGGGGCCAATATTGTTGTCATCGGCAATCAAGAATTCAGGTTTCCGCTGGTTTCGAAATTCTGGGGATCGCTTTTCACGGATATGGGAAATGGCTTCTTGAATTGGACTGATGTAAAATGGAACGTCCTTGCCTTCTCCTATGGGGCAGGCCTGCAATTCATTTCACCTGCTGGACCGATAAGATTTGATTATGCTCGAAGAATCAAGACCAAAAATATCAGCGCCGGATATCATTTCCATTTCACAATACTTTATGCCTTCTGAAATCTGCTCCGTAGTTATAGCGGATGTTATTGTATATTCTACCAATTTGGTCGGCTATTGACAAAAGGGCAGAGTAAGATTATTATAATATTGATTTGAATTTATTTCTTATATAGAGGTAATAATTTGAAGCAAATATATCTCGATTACAACAGCACTACTCCTCTCGATGAGAGAGTCCTTTCTTCTATGCTCCCTTATCTGAAAGACAGATACGGGAATGCTAGTTCGCTCCACAGTTTCGGTCGCGAAGCAAAAGCGGGGATAGAACAGGCGCGCGAAAAGGTAGCCGCTATTCTGGGGGCCGAGCCCTCCGAAATCTATTTCACCAGCGGTGGTACTGAGGCCGATAATATTGCCCTGAAAGGGACGGCAATTTCGAAACATGGCAAGAAGGATCAGGTGATAATCTCCTCAATTGAACACCACGCTATACTTGAATCCGCCAAATATCTCGAGAAGAACGGTTTCCGAGCCGCCTATCTGGGAACCGACAAGGAGGGTTTTGTTTTTCGCGACGAATTGCGCGAGAAATTATCGGATCAAACCTCGATTGTATCCATAATGCATGCTAACAATGAGGTCGGGACCGTGCAGGATGTCCGCCTCCTTGCGGAAGTCGCGCACGACAGGGGCGCATTGTTTCATACTGACGCGGTTCAATCCGCCGGCAAGATTAAAATAGATGTCAGGGAATTGAATATCGACCTCCTGTCGATCTCCGGGCACAAATTCTGCGGCCCAAAAGGAACAGGGGCGCTCTATATTCGCAAGGGCATAAAAATCGTTCCGCTTACGCACGGCGGACATCATGAGAAAGGGCGCCGCGCCGGAACTGAAAATGTCGCCGGTATCGTCGGACTGGCCAGTGCGCTGGAATTAGCGGAAGGAATGCGGGAAGCGGAGCATAGAAGATTAAGCGAATTGGCGGATTATTTCATCGGCCTGGTTCGCTCGACTATCGCCGATGTTCATTTTAACGGCCCTCTGGATAATTCAAAGAGAATTCCTTCAACCATTAATCTTTCCTTTCAAGCCGTCGAGGGCGAATCAATTATTCTCTCTCTGGACATGAAAGGAGTGGCCGTTGCCTCAGGTTCGGCCTGTACCTCCGGATCGCTGGAGGCCTCACATGTGCTGACCGCGATGGGAATACCGCCTGAATTGGCACAGGGTTCTATAAGATTTTCTCTCGGACGGTTTACGACCCGGGAAGATCTTGAATATACAGCCTCAGTCCTTCCCGAAATAATCGAAAGACTTCGGGCGATGTCCCCCCTGTACACAAAGAAGTAGGTACGCCCCGGCATATATGAATATATCGGGGTCGCCTTGCGACCCCGTTTTACTTTAAATCCATGAGTGGCATAAAGAAAAAAATCTTGGTGGCTGTCTCCGGCGGAGTCGATTCCACGACCGCTCTCCTTTTGCTTAGAGATCAGGGGTTCGATGTAGCCGCCGCCCATATGAAATTGTGGGACTACGCCGATGTCGGAGGCGACACCTTCCAGGATGGCCGATGCTGTTCTCTGGAAGCGATCAATGATCTGCAAATTATCTGCAATTCCCAATCCATCCCGTTCTATATATTTAATCTCTCGCGCGAATTCAGAGACATCGTCATAAATAATTTCGTATCCGAATATAAACTCGGCCGGACACCCAATCCCTGCATCCTCTGCAATACTCACCTGAAATGGTCGCTTTTCCTCCGGAAAGCTATCGAAATAGGATGCGATTACATCTCCACCGGCCATTATGCTCGACTGGAGTATGACGAAGACAAGAAACGCTTTGTACTTCGAAAAGGGTTGGATACTTCTCGCGACCAATCATACGCTCTCTGGGGATTAACCCAGGAGGCGCTTTCGCGAACGATATTACCGCTTGGCGATCGCTTGAAATCTGAGATTCGCACGTTGGCCCGTCAATTCAATTTAAAGAATGCCGAGAAACCCGAATCCAGAGAGATATGCTTTATTGCCGATGATGACTATCATCGTTTTCTGAGGGAATGGGACGCCAAACAGGGAAAGCAAACGATGGCGGGAGAAATCGTTTACGGGGATGGTACCATCGCAGGCAGGCATCAAGGGATTCAATTCTACACGGTGGGCCAGCGCAAGGGTTTGGGAATTTCCAATCCAACTCCGTTATATGTAAGCAGAATCGACGTTCCCTCTAATCAAGTTGTGGTGGGCGATGAGAAAGACCTTTACCACTCCGGCATGATTGTCACGAATATTAATTGGGTATCGATTGATAAACCCACTGGCCAATTCCGAGCGGATGTCAAAATAAGATATCTCCATCAGCCGGCTCAGGCTGTCATTAAGCCGGGCGCAAACGACGAGGCCGAAGTCGAATTTGGAGTCCCCCAGCGCGCAATCACCCCGGGACAGTCAGCCGTGTTCTACGACGGCGACATCGTGCTCGGCGGCGGCGTAATAGAATCCTAAAATATTTGTTGAATGTATCTGCTCTTCTGCTTAGTATAAAGAAAAGAAGAATCGATATTTTTATAAGAGGTGCGCTATGTTAAAAGCCACATTTTTGGGTCATTCCTGTGTAATGGCCACCGATGGAAAATATAATATAATCATTGATCCTTTCCTTACAGGCAATCCGCAGGCGACCATAAAAGCTTCCGATGTCAAGGTAGATTTTATTTTGGTCACTCATGGTCATGGTGACCATCTCGGCGACGCCGTTGATATTTCCAAGAGAAACAAAGCTACAATCATTGCACCCAATGAGCTGGCAGCCTACATCAGCAAATCAGGAGCCCAGGTACACAACATGCATATCGGCGGCGCAAGGAATTTTCCGTTTGGCCGGGTGAAATTAACCATCGCCCACCACGGGTCCGCCGCAGGCGAGGATCTGTTTTATACCGGCGTCCCCTGCGGCTTCTTAGTCACCATGGGCGGCAAGACAATGTACCATTCCGGCGATACAGGACTATTCTACGATATGAAGCTGATAGGGGAGATGAACCAGATCGACCTCGCCTTTCTCCCGATCGGAGATAATTTCACGATGGGAATCGATGATGCCGTCAAGGCCGTCGAATTCCTTCGCCCGAAAAAAGTCGTCCCGATACACTATAAAACCTGGCCGGTTATCGACACCGAGCCTGAGGAATTCGCCGCGAAACTGAAGAATTCACCGTCAAAGGTCATAATCATTAAGCCGGGCGAATCTATGGAAGCCTGATTGTTACAATGATACTATACTATCAGTTCAGTACGGAATATATGGTTGGAAAATCTACCCGGGAGGAATAATGAATCGATTCGCGAAAATATTGATCTGGATTATTGGAGCCATCCTTGCCCTGATAATTATTGCCGTTGCCGGCGTGATGATATTTTTCCCGAAAGATAAAGCCAAAAATCTGGCGATCGAAAAAATCTCCTCCGCGCTTGAACGTAAAGTGACCGTCGACAATGTCTCGATCTCTTTCTGGGGCGGATTGGGTATTTATCTTGAAGGCATAAGAATCGCCAATCCACCGGGATTCGAAGGGCCTGACTTACTCTCGGCGACCGCGCTCGACATTAAACTTCGTCTCTTCCCGTTACTCCGGAAAGAAATTCAGATGGACCGCCTCATCCTCGTGAAACCACAGATCGCCTTACATAGACTTACCGACGGCAGGAGCAATTATAAATTCGGTGCATCTCAAGCTCCCGCAACTCCCGGAGCGCCCCCTTCGGCGAGAGACACCTCCCAGGAAGAAATGTCCGATGAATCCAAAATCGCCGCCCTGGCCATTTCATTTGATAACCTTTCGATTGAAAAAGGGACATTGAGATATCTGGACGATTCCGCCGGTATGCAGATTTTCGCCCGTGGCTTTAATCTGAATTCGAAAGTCAACACTCCGCGGGAAATGGTATTTCACACTATCGGAAAATTGGATATCGACTCGCTCAAAATTTCCGTCCGCCAAATCCAAGATCCCACCGCTGGCAGTATCTGCTAGTTATGACGCAACTATCGACTTGAAAGGAAACAATATTGTCCTCGCCAATTCCAAATTGAAAATCAATGATCTCGAGTTTGATGTCAAAGCCGGTATTCCCAACCTGACCAGCATGGCCTTCGTGAATCTTGAAATGGCAACTGAAAAGGCCAATATTCAAGATATCATCTCGATTCTCCCCGACACCGCCAAAGCGCTCATTGCACCGTACTCAATTGACGGGAAAATTGGATTCGACGTCAACTTGAAATACGGCAAATCCTCCCGACCGGCTGTGATCTATTCGGGTAAATTGAATCTTTATGATCTGAAATTATCGAAGAAAGACATCACCGGAGAACTGGTCATCAATTCCGCTAATGCCGATTTCAAGAACGATTACGTCAGAATTGCCATCGAAAAAGGTTCTTTCGATAATAATCCGCTTGAAGGCGTTGTCGCGATAACGGATTTTAGCAGACCTCAAATTGACGGCAAATTCAAAGGAAAAATAAATCTGGCCCTGCTGAATCCATTTTTGCCCAAAAAAGGGAATCCCAAAATTTCCGGAATAATGCAATTCGACATTGGCGCCAGTGGCTCGATAAAAGAACTCTCAACAATGAAACTTGCCGGTTCCCTGTCTATTAAAGACGGTTCCTATACCGCCACCACACTGCCCGAACCGATACAAAAATTCGACCTCGACATCCAGATGACTCCCCGAAATATGGACATCGCCAATCTATATGTCAAATTTCCATCATCCGATATGGCTTTAAGCGGCAAAATGACCGACCCTTTGCCCGGCCTCATACCCGGTTATATGGGTGATGCACCCCGGCCCAACCTGAGTTTTAAATTGACCTCCCACCGTTTTGACACCGATAAACTCTTTCCTGAAGTTGTCCCCGGGTCAGGCGTCAATCGGGCTGAGATGCCGAAAGATTCTTTGCCGATGCTGTTTATTCCCGACATCAATGGATCCGGTTCCGGGTCGCTCGATACTCTTATCTATTCCAAAGTCGAATTCACCCAGATAACGGCAAATATTGCCATAAATGACAGGAAAATTTATATCACTCAGGCCAATGGAAATGTCTATACCGGAAAAGTAACCGGTGAGACAGAAATTGATCTGACTGATTTCAATGACCCAAAATATACCGGCAAATATGACGCCACTCAAGTACAGGCCAATGACTTTCTGACTCGCTTCACTGGATTCGGCGGCCACGTTTTCGGTAAGCTGAATATGAATGGTACATTCTCAGCTTCCGGCTGGGACCCGGAACCGTTTATTCGCTCCCTCAGCATGAACGGGCTGGCGACACTTAATGAGGCCAAACTCGTAAATTTCGAACCCCTGAAACAGTTGGCGCAGAATCTCAATTTCAAGACTTTCGATGAGGAGACGCTCAAAGACGCCGCCTCAGCCTTCAGAGTGGTCAATGGACGGGTAGCCTTTGACGGGATGAAATTCATCTCCAACATCGGGGATTGGGACGTGACCGGCTCGATCGGATTCGACGGTTCTCTGGATTATCTCGGCCAGGTGCTTCTTTCCGATAATGTCACGAATCAAGTCATGTCGCAGTCAGGACTCGTCTCCGGCCTTGCCGGCCTTTTCAAAGAGAGTTCATCAGGACGAATTAACGTTCCTTTCAAATTGACCGGAAGTTACTCCAACCCGCGGGTCAGTATCGATCTTAGCGCCAAAAATCAGGCGAAGGATAATCTTAAGGGAAAAATCGATTCTGCCCTGCAGGACCTCCTGAAAAAGAAATGAGCCTTTCGCTCAAAAAATAGATTCAATTAAAAAGGCTTCTCAGCCGATACGTATAATACTTATGATTCTTGTGACCATCTATAGGGATATCCGGGCCATTTTTCGGAACGATCCCGCCGCCAAAAATATCGAATTCATCCTCTATCCCGGTTTTCACGCCATCCTGGCGCATCGGTTTATTCATCCGCTATACAGGATCGGGATACCATTTTTCCCCCGGCTATTTTCTCAAATAGTCAGATTTCTGACCGCCGTAGAAATTCACCCCGGCGCCGAAATTGGACGAGGATTCTTTATCGATCACGGAGCCGGAATTGTCATCGGTGAAACCGCCGAAATCGGAGAAAACTGTGTTCTGTTTCATAATGTAACACTTGGCGGAACCGGCAAGCACAAAGGGAAGAGGCATCCCACGATCGGCGATAATGTCACCATCGGCACCGGCGCGATATTGCTCGGCCCAATCACAGTGGGCAATAATGTCAACATTGGCGCCAATACGTTTCTATATATGGTCGACATTCCGGACAATTGCACCGTGGTCGGCACACCGGGTCATATCACCCGTATGAATGGCGAACCAGTCAATGTCAAACCAAAGCATACCATTGTCCCCGAAGAGAATCATATCGTCAAACCCGCCCCCGCCCCCCGTGAAATGACGCCGACTGATCGGTAGCTTACTCAATCCAATCAGCAATTACAGACCTTTTTCGCTGAAGCTTACTCGTCAATACAGACATTAATAATCTGAAGGCCACTATTCAAGTCTGACAGATAAGCAAATTTGCCCGATACGCCTATACCTCGAGCGTGTCCCGGGGAGTCGTAACTCTCAGCTAGGATTGGCATTGAAGGATTACTTACATTAATAATTTGGAGTCCAAAAGCATTTGCCGCTATATATGCATAATCATTGGCGATGGCAATCGCTAACGCAAACCCTTCAATGTGACAAGATCCTACCAAATTTGGAGAACCAGGATTGCTAATATCAATGATCCTCAAACTTTGGCCGCCAACCAGATATATATATCCTCCGGACAGAGCCAAACCAAGTGCCGACCCAATGCTTGAATAGTCTGCGATGATGACAGGCGACAGTGGATTGCTGATATCAAGCACTTGCAGGCCTCCGTCCCCATCAGCAACATAGGCGTTATTGCCGTAGACAGCAATGTCAAAGGCGCGATCGCGCGTATCTCGATGTCCAAGAAGCGTTGGTGTTGATCGGTCGCTTATATCTATAATCTGAAGGCCACTGTCTCCGTCAGCGACATAAGCGCAGCTGCCGGCCACGGCAATGTCATATGCATCACCCCGAGTTCTGCAGCTTCCGACAGGAATTGGCGACGTGGGGTCTTTAATGTATATAATGTAGAGTCCGCTATCCCCGACGAGGTATGCATAGTCTCCTGCAATCGCTATTCCAAAGGAGTTGCCTGGGGGAACACAGTTTCCAGTCAATAATGGCGCGGTAGGAGTGCTGACATTAATGATCTGCAGACCATTACGTTGAGCCGCTGCGTACACAAAGTTACCTTTTGCGGCTACATTAGAAATGAGATAAGTATCAAAATTCCCAATGATCCCGCATTTAAGAGGCGGCGGATTTGTCCCCTTATCATCCCTTGAACAACCCGCTACCCAAATAGAAATTATTATCAGCAAGATGCGAAAATAATTTTATCTTTGAGAAATGCACTATGCTCCTCCCATTGAGAATCTGACACCCTGCCCATTTCGGGGCGTCCTGATATTCATATTGTAACCTGATTTGCAAAAATGTCAACGAAATTTTACGCGGACATTGCGTAATGCCTTCCGACGTCGCAGTCTGCCCCAATCATTTACATTGACAAAAAGATATATTGGGATATCTTTGCGGTTTACGCTTTTTATAAAACAATTTGAGGTAAAAGAAAATGCGGTGGACGCAAACATATATACCGACCTTAAGAGAGAACCCGTCAGAAGCAGAACTGATATCCCACCAATATTTGCTCAGAGGTGGATTTATCCGCAAACTGGCGGCGGGAGTCTATATTTATCTTCCTCTAATGCAAAGAGTTATAGAAAAATTCGCCAATATTGTCAGAGAGGAAATGAACCGCGCCGGAGCGATCGAAATCACCATGCCGGTGCTTCACCCCGCCGAAATCTGGCAGATGTCCGGCCGATATGAAACTTACGGAAAAGAGCAGATGCGGCTCAAAGATCGTCATCTCCACGATCTGGTGCTTGGTGGCACGCACGAAGAAATCGTGACTTATCTCATTAAAGGCGAACTGAAAAGCTACAAGCAGCTCCCCATAAACCTGTACCAAATTCAGGTGAAATTCAGAGACGAAATCCGTCCTCGTTTCGGCCTCATGCGCGGGCGCGAGTTCATGATGAAGGATGCCTATACTTTCGACGCCGACGATGAATCATTCAAAGTCTCATACCAGAAGATGCTCGATGCCTACTTCGCCATTTTCAAGCGAGCCGGTCTGGACACCCGCAAGGTCGAATCCGATACCGGCGCGATGGGTGGCAAAGCGGCCCACGAATTTATGTTGATTGTGGATACCGAAGGCGGCGAACAGCAATTGATATTCTGTGATACTTGCGACTACGCCGCTAATATAGAAAAAGCAACTTTCCGCGAGGCCAATCCGCCGAAGGCGGATAAAGACTTGTTGGAAAAAACCGAAGTCGACACCCCCGGAGCATCGACCATCGAGCAAGTCACGACCTTTCTTAAAGTCGACGCCAAGAAACTTGTAAAGACACTGATATGTCTTGCCGACGGCAAACCGGTTGCAGCTCTAATTCGCGGCGACCGCGAACTCAATCCGATTAAACTCAAAAATCATCTGGGAGCCGTTGAACTTGAAATGGCCCCCGCCGAAGTCGTCGAAAAAATAACCCGCTGTCCCGTCGGATTTGCCGGCCCAGTCGGGCTGCCGAATATCCCGCTGGTCGTCGATCCTGAAGTTACCCGCCTCACCAATTTCGTCGTCGGCGCCAATAAAAATGAAAAGCACCTGATAAACGTCAACTACGACCGCGACTTTAAAACCAAATCGGTAGTCGATATCGTCAATGCTGTTGCCGGAGAGCTTTGCCCGCGTTGCGACGGCCATCTTGAGGAGAAAAAAGGGATAGAGGTTGGGAATACTTTCTCACTGGGAACAAAATATTCGGCTTCTATGGCAGCTCATTATCTTGACGCCGAGGGAAAAGAAAAGCCGTTTATTATGGGGTCTTATGGGGTCGGAATCACTCGAACCCCGCAGGCGGCCATCGAAAGATATCATGATGACAAAGGCATAATCTGGCCCAAAAATATCGCTCCCTATATGGTCGAAATTATCCCCTTGAATTATGAAAAAGACGAGCATAAAACAGTCGCGGAACAAATTTATAACGAATTGGTTCTCAATAACATCGATTGTTTGATTGACGATCGTCTGGAGCGTGCGGGGGTCAAGTTCAACGACGCTGATCTCGTGGGCATACCGATTAGAATAGTCATTGGCGATAAGTCGTTGAAACAAGGAAAGATAGAGATAAGATACCGCGGCGAAAGCGATATCCGACCCATCGACATAAAAGACGTTGTCGCTGAAGTCAGAAGCATGATGGAGAGAATAAATTAAAAAGGGTTGATTGAGCAAATCAAATTGGTTATATTATTTAGTTATGCTTTTGGCATTATGAATCTTAGCAGCTAATACGAATGGATGCCAAGACGAAAATTGCGGAGCTTATAAGCGAAACGCTTATGCAGGAAGGTTTTGAACTGGTGGAAATTAAGCTGGCCCGGTATCGCAAAGAAAGCCGAGTGCAGATTTATATCGATTCGGACAACCGGGTAAATATTGATGATTGCGCCCGCCTCTCCAAGAGGATCGGTCCGATCATCGACAATGCCCATCTATTTCACGAAGATAATTATTCGCTTGAGATATCCTCGCCGGGTTTGGATCGACCATTGGTCACAATCAGGGATTTCAAGCGGCGCATCGGCGAAACGATAAATGTATATTTTAATGATACCGATATGACCCCGATCAGGGGGCAGCTGGTGTCGGTTAACGACGATTTTATCGAGCTTCTGACTGACAACGACAATAGGAAGCTCGAACTTAACAAAATTAAGATGGCGAAAATCATTATTTAATGGAGATAGCATTAAATGCCGTATGAGGTTATTCAAGAACTGGCCAATATTGCCAGAGATAAAAACATAGATCTTGACGTGGTAGTCAGTAAGGTTGAGGAAAGCCTTCTGGCCGCCGCCAAGAAAAAGTACCCCACCGCAGAGAATCTCTCCATTAAGCTCGACCGCAAAAAAGGGGAAATTCTGATGATCGCCGTCAAGAAAGTGGTCAAGAAGGTCGCGGACAAGATGGTCGAGATTTCGCTGGCTGAGGCCAAAGAGATTGACGAGACGGCTGAGCTTGACGACGAGATGGACATCTACCTTGAGGTGGATGACGAATTTGGCCGAAATGCCATTACTACCGCCAAGCAGGTCTTCATTCAAAAAGTTCGCGAGGCGGAAAGAGATAAAATCTACGATGAATATATTACTCGGGTCGGCCAATTGGCTTCGGGAGTGGTCCAGCAGATTGACAAGGGAAATCTGATTATAAATCTGGGGAAAGCCGAAGCGATATTGCCCATAAAAGAGCAGATACCGCGTGAGAAATATCGTCAGGGCGACCGCGTCAGGGCTCTAATCCTGAATGTGGAAAAAAACATGAGCGGACCCATGATTATTTTGTCTCGGGTAAGCAACGAATTTCTCAAATGCCTGTTTGGGCTCGAAGTCCCCGAAATCTTCGAACGCGTGATTGAGTTGAAAGCGATCGCGCGTGAGCCGGGGGAGAGGACTAAGATTGCGGTATATTCGGCGGATGAAAGAATAGACCCCGTCGGCGCCTGCGTTGGAATTAAGGGCGTAAGAGTACAATCGATCGTCCGCGAACTGAATAATGAACGGATTGATATTATTCCATTCAGCTCGAACCCCGAAGTATTTGTTACCCGGTCATTGGCCCCGGCAAAGGTGATCCATATCGACCTGTTTGAGGACGAAAGGGCTATGACGGTCGCAGTAGAGGATGAAAAACTCTCGTTAGCCATCGGCAAATCCGGCCAGAATGCCCGTCTGGCTTCGAAATTGACGGGATGGAAAATCAATATCATGTCCGAATCTGAATATAATGAAATGAAGAAGCGCGAGGCCGAAGAGATGGTTCCGGTCGGCAGTCTCGAGGGAATCGGATCGAAGATCGAGGAAAAACTGCTGAATGCGGATTTTGTCACGGTTCAGCAGTTGGCAAAGGCCGATGTTGAAGATCTGGTGAAACTTGATGGTATCGGCCAGAAAACGGCCGAATCGCTTATTGAGAAGGCAAGGGCCCTAGTCGCGCAGCTTGATGTGAAACGCAGGGAGCAGGAACGACTTCGCAAGGAGGCGAAGAAGGCTAAAGCTTCTGAAGCCGAAGAAAGCGGCAAGGCGCCGAAAGATGAGAAGGTGGAAGAAGAACCGGTTGATAAGGAAAGAAGTGCGGTCGAAAATTCGGACAATTAGAATACTTGGGGAGAAGTTATAGATGGCCAATAAAAGATTATATGAAGTAGCTCAAGAATATAAGATTTCTTCAAATGCCCTTCTTTCGGTTTTGAAGGAATTAAATTTCTCCCCAAAGTCGCATATGTCGGTCGCGAGCGATGACATGCTGGCTGCTATCAAGAACAAATTCGAGATTGAAAAAGAAGCGGTTAAGAAGGACATTGAACTTAAGAAAAAACCACGACCCCCCGAGGCAAAAGTAGCGACACTGGAGCCTGCGGAAACTACCACCTTCGACGAACGTCTGGCAAAATTGTCAGTCGCGCTCAAGAAACACGACAAGCGAAAAAAGAAATTTGATAAGAGGAAAAAAGGTAAAGAGGCTCGTCTCATCGATCGCAAAGCGGTGGTGAAAAGTTTCAAAGCGACCATGGCTTCAATCGGCGGCGTTAAAAAAACCAAAAAGTATAAAAGACGTTTTAAGTCTGGCGGCACGGTCGAAATTGCCGAAGAAAACATGATTGAGGTCAATGAATTTATGACCGTCGCCGAGCTTGCCCGCACGATGGACATGAAACCGGCCGAGTTGATAGCCGTGTGTTTCAGACTTGGGATGATGGCTTCAATCAACCAGCGGCTCGACCTCGAAACCATCGAGACCCTGGCATTGGAATGCGGATACGGAATCAAGGAAAAAGAAGAAATCGGCGAAGAAGCCAGGGAAGTGGAAAGCGTGGAACATATGTATTCACGCTCGCCCGTCGTGACGGTTATGGGTCACGTGGATCACGGCAAGACCTCGTTACTTGATTATATAAGAGAGACCCACGTGGTCGATGAAGAGGCCGGCGCTATCACTCAGCACATAGGAGCCTATGCGGCCATTGTCGGTGACAAAGCGATATCATTTATCGACACCCCCGGTCATGAAGCTTTCACGGCCATGCGAGCCCGTGGTGCCCAGATTACCGATATCGTGGTGCTTGTAGTGGCGGCCGATGATGCGGTCATGCCTCAGACGGTCGAAGCCATCGATCACGCCCGGGCCGCAGGAGTTCCGATAATTGTTGCCATCAATAAAATCGACAAGCCGACCGCCAACGCTGATATGATCAGACAGCAATTAAGCAAATATAATCTCATGCCCGAGGAATGGGGCGGCAAAAATATCATGGTCGAGGTCTCAGCCAAGACCGGACAGGGTATCGATCGCTTGCTGGAAATGATAGTTCTGCAGGCAGAAATGCTCGACTTGAAGGCAGACCCGGACATTCGAGGCCAGGGTGTGGTAATCGAGGCAAAGCTTGAACGCGGTCGGGGACCGGTAAGTACCGTGATCGTGCAAAAAGGCACTGTGCGAATCGGCGATCCCGTCGTCGCGGGCGTCTATAGCGGACGGGTCAGGACTCTCATGAGCGATCGGGATGTCTCTTTGAAGGAAGTCGGTCCATCGTTCCCCGCACGCTTGACCGGGCTGAACGGTGTTCCCCAGGCAGGCGACACCTTCATGGTCGTTCAGGATGATCAGGAGGCCAGAGAAATATCCGTTAAACGCATGCAGGTAAAAAGAGAACAGGATATCCGTCGCGGATATGGACGGGCCACGTTGGAGGGGATTTACGCGCAAATTAAAGACGGCCAAATGAAGGAACTTCGTCTGGTCATAAAAGCCGATGTCGACGGCTCGGCCGAGGTATTAGCTGAGACTCTGGGGAAAATTGCCACAGAAGAAGCTCGCACGATAATCATACACAAAGGGGTCGGGGCCATAAATGAATCTGATGTCCTTCTGGCGGCGGCTTCCAATGCCATCGTTATAGGCTTTAATGTCAGTCCTGACGGTCGGGCGCGGGAAACGGCGGCCCGAGAAAAAGTGGATATCAAGCAGTATAATATTATTTATGATGTCGAAGACGATATTCGAAAGGCTCTGGAAGGAATGCTCTCGCCCGATATAAAAGAGGAATTTGCTGGCATGGCTGAAGTCCGGCAGATTTTCAAAGTCCCCAAGGTCGGGACTGTGGCCGGCTGTTTTGTAAAAGAAGGAGCCGTAAAGAGAACCGACAAAGTCCATGTTGTTCGGGACGGGAGATTGATCTATACCGGGGCGCTGAGTTCGCTCAAACGATTCCGGGACGATGCCCGTGAGGTGCAAAACGGTTATGAGTGCGGCCTTGCGGTCGAAAACTATAACGATATTAAAGTGGGCGATCAGATTGAAGTGTATCATCTGGTAGAGACCGCCAAGAAGCTGGAATAGATAGGTGAAGGTTGTTTATTGGTACGGTGGTTTTTGATCTGCATCTCCCTGGAATATCTTCATTAAAAGAAAAAAGAAGGAGATTGAAACCGCTTCTGGCGCGGCTGCAAAGCCGCTTTAATATTTCTGTAGCTGAGGTAGGTCTTAATGACAGTTTGCAGATGGCACAAGTCGGGGCGGCTATTGTTACTAATGATAAACGTTTCGCCGACCAGGTGATCGCCAAAATTGCTGAGACGGTCAGAAGCGAGCCGGAAATAAACATCTCGGACTTTAGGGTCGAGATTCTATAGGATGAAATTATGCGTCAATTCAAACGTGCCGACAGAATCCGAAGCCAGATCCTCAGAGACATTCAGAGGCTTCTGAGCGAAGATTGCGCCATACACGTAA
The DNA here is from genome assembly GCA_963813655.1 of uncultured candidate division Zixibacteria bacterium. Classification (GTDB taxonomy): domain Bacteria; phylum Zixibacteria; class MSB-5A5; order GN15; family PGXB01; genus CAWEZN01. The sequence goes on from CAWEZN010000014.1 coordinate 134,614, forward strand.
AAGGGATGGTGACCTTCACGGATGTCGAGATATCCGATGATTTGAAATATGCCACCATTTTCTATTCTGTTCTTGGTCAGGATGATGTCAAGGAACAGGCGGCGCATTATCTATCCGGCGTAAGAGGCAGGGTTCAATCCGACCTGGGACACTTATTGAATATTAGAAATACGCCTGAGATTAAATTTCGCTTCGATCCGTCAATAGAACGCGGTATGAGAATTGAACAGCTTTTAAATGAGATCTCCAAAGAGGATGAAAAAGGAAAGAAAGATAATATATAAGGAAATTGTCGAGGCCATTCGGTCTTCACAATCTATCCTGATCACCGCTCATGAGGATCCCGACGGCGACTCTATTGGATCTCAATTGGCATTGGCGCGTGTTGTCGGGCATCTCGGACGGAGTGCAACCATTGTCAATCAGGGCGGAATACCCTTCAAATACAAATTTCTTCCTGATATTAACCTGATCAAGGAAATCGGGGATTTTGATAAGAACAAAAATTTCGATCTTGCGCTGATTCTGGAGTGTCCCGATGTCGAGCGAACCGGCCTTGTCAAGAACTTGATTGGTGAGCAAACTAAGATCATCAATATTGATCATCATCCGGACGGCAAACCCTTCGGCCTTATAAATTATCTCGACGACAAGGCTTCGTCACTGGGCGAAATGCTGTATGAGCTTTTTATCGCTGAAGAACTGCCTATTGACAGGGAGACTGCAGTTCTGCTTTACGCGGCGATTTTGACCGATACAGGGCGCTTTCGATTTAATTCCACTTCGTCCCGAACGATGAAAATAACAGGGGAATTGATCGCTCGCGGTGTGAACCCGAGGGAAATCACCGACAATATTTATTTTGCACTCCCGCCCTCAATATTGAAGCTGACCGGGGCAGTGTTATCGGGGATATCTTTTTATGAAAATGGCAGGATTTGCCTTTTGCAGGTCGACCGCAAGATGCTCGAGGAAAACGGAATCAGAATGAGCGAACTGGACGGCCTGGCCGAATATACGCTTTTTGCCCGCAATGTCGTCGTCGGAGGACTCCTCAAGGAGCTGGAAGACGGTTTTACAAAAGTTTCGCTTCGCTCCCGCGATGGTATCGATGTTTCGGCAGTGGCGCATAAATATGGCGGAGGCGGCCATTTTAACGCCTCAGGGTTTGGTGTCGGATTACCCATGAGTACCGTGCGCAATAGATTGCTTGCGGATTTGAAGGAGCTTTTGAATGCTTCAATATGATGGTATTCTTCTCTGCGATAAACCTTATGGAATATCCAGCCACGACCTTATTAATAGTCTGAGGAACGTTATAGGACAGAAGCGCATCGGACATATTGGGACTCTTGACCCTCGCGCCACCGGACTCATGATCGTCTGCTTGGGGCGCGCAACCAAGATAGCCCAATTCCTTGTTGACATCGATAAGACCTATGATGCCGAAATACATCTGGGCGTTCGCTCGACCACTTATGACAGCGAAGGAATCATCGAGAACTCGGAAACTTCCGAAATTCCCCAATTGAGTGATTCCGATATTATTAAAATTCTATCTGAATTCAAGGGGAAAATAGTGCAGAAAGTCCCCGCCTTCTCCGCCGTTAAAATCGGAGGACAAAGATTATATAAGTTGGCCAGGATGGGGAAGAATATTGAAACGCCTGAGAGGGAAGTCGAAATAAAAAATATCGAGCTGACCAAATATGTTTCCCCCGTGATAACCTTTACTGTCACCTGTTCCAAGGGTACATATATCAGGACGCTCGCCAATGATATTGGAGAAAGAATCGGCTGTGGGGCGTATCTATCACGCCTGAATCGCACCAAAGTCGGCAATTTCCAACTCAGCGAAGCGCTTAATATCAATGAAATAAATCACTATCGGCAAGCCGGCGCACTCAGGAGATATATAAAACCCATAGAGTCAATTCTGCCGTTTCCATCCATCAAAGTGAGTGAGGACTTCAGTCCTGCCATCCTAACCGGAAGACCAGTACGTTCCCGGGACATCGTGGACATAAGCGGGCAATTTGCCGTCGAGGATTTTATCAGTCTTATGGATTGTTCCGGAAGAATTATGGCGGTAGGGAAAGCCGAGGCGAATTCGTCGGAAATTCAGCAGCTTCAGGGAAAAGAATTTTTCAAATATGTCAGGGTACTAAATTGAGCCTGGAAGTCATCAAGGGAATAAACGGCTTCAGCAGTATTGACCGGGGGGTAGTCGCCACCATTGGGACTTTCGACGGCCTCCATCTCGGACATCAAGCGATATTGCATCGTCTCTTCCGGTCGCATCAAAATGAAAACCTGACACCCCTCGCAATAACTTTTGAGCCGCACCCGAGGGTGCTGGTCACCCCCGATTCCCCGCCCCTGCTTCTGACCGTTTGGGAAGAAAAAGTCAGGCTCTTTTCCAAATATATGTCGGGAATTTTAGTAGTCATCGAATTCAATCGCGAAATTATGAATATGACCGCCGAGCAGTTCACCCGTTCTTTTCTTGTGGAAAGACTCAATCTCAAAAAGCTCATCGTGGGATATGATCATGCCTTCGGAAGGAATCGCTCGGGTACTATAAATGACCTTATGGAACTGAGCAGGAAATACTCTTTCGACCTCGAAATTGTGGATCCCGTGATTGTTGAGGGGAAGCCGATATCATCCTCCCGCATAAGACGCCTCATGAATGAGAACAATCTCCCGCGGGTTCAGCAGATGCTCGGCCATCCCTATCCGGTGGCCGGTAAGGTAAAAAAAGGCATTGGATTGGGGAAGAGGATTGGTTTTCCCACTGCTAACCTCGATATCAGCGGCCGCAAACTTCTTCCGCCGCAGGGAGTCTACTCATGCAAATTGGAAATTGACGACCGGCATTTTGACGGCATGATGTTTCTCGGTGTCAATCACTTTAATCCCGACGCGGGAGTATCTGTGGAAGTCAATATCTTCAATCTTGACGAAGAGCTCTATGGAAAGGAAATCTTCTGTTACCCGGAAGTGTTCCTGCGGGAAAATAGAATATTCGCCGAGTCTTCGGCTTTGGCTGAACAAATAAAACTAGATAAAGAAAATGTGTTAAAGTTAAAGGATAAAGGAGTATAGCGATGTCTATCAGCAAAGACACAAAGGCGGAAATTGTCGGCAAGTACCAACTTCACGACAAAGATACTGGTTCTCCGGAAGTGCAGATTGCTATTTTAACGGAGGATATAAACGCGTTGACGGGGCACCTGCAGGCGCACCCCAAGGACTTCCACAGTCGTCGGGGCCTTCTCTTGAAAGTAGGGAAGAGAAGACGCCTTCTTGATTACTTAATGGACCGTGATATTGAAAGTTATCGTCATATCCTGGGCCAATTGAATATTAGACGGTAACAGGGGAGATATACGATGATTCATAGCGTCGAACTCGAGTTGGGAGGAAAGCGACTACAGATTGAAACCGGCAAAATCGCTCTTCAGGCGAACGGAGCTGTAACGGTACGCATTGGCGATACCATCGTTCTTTCCGCCATTTGCGCCTCGGATAAGGCAGTTGAAGGACAGGACTTTTTCCCTCTCACTGTTGACTACCGGGAGAAAACTTATGCGGCGGGCAAAATTCCCGGCGGATTTTTTAAGCGGGAAGGCCGACCGACTGAAAAGGAAATCCTCTCAATGCGGATAATTGATCGCCCTATAAGGCCGCTCTTTCCCGAGGGTTTCAAAAATGAAGTACAATGCCATAATATTGTCCTTTCCACCGATCAGCAAAATGATGCCGACATTTTGGGAATTATTGGCACTTCGGCGGCGTTGGTCATCTCCGATGTGCCCTTTACTACCCCGATCGCGGCGGTGCGGGTTGGAAAAGTTGGCGGACAACTGACCGTCGCCCCGACATTCGCTGAACTGGAAGAATCCGACATCAACCTGACTTTGGCCGGGTCTAAAGATTTTGTGACTATGGTCGAGGGAGGCGGACGGGAAATTTCCGAAGAGGACATGCTGGCCGCAATGGCCTTCGGCCATGAACATATCAAAATGATAGTGGCGAAAATTGAAGAGCTCCAGAAATTGGCCGGAAAAACCAAGTCTTCATACACACCCATTCTGCCGGACGAAAATCTTAAGAATAAAGTCACGGAGATGATTACCGCGCGTCTCGACGAATATAATCGCATCGCCGACAAGGACACCCGTCGGGAGAAAAAGCGGCTTATGTCAGAAGAAGTTCAGAAAGCGCTTGCTGAAGAATTTCCCGAATCGGAAAGAACCATCTCCACTCTGATGCATGAAATCGATGCGGCCATCATGCGCCGCATGATCGTTGAGGAAAATCGGCGCATCGACGGCCGTGGCCCCGACGACATCCGTAACATTACGTGCGAAGTCGGCGTACTGCCGAGAACCCATGGTTCGGCGCTGTTCACACGCGGGCAGACTCAGGCGCTGGTCGTTCTCACGCTCGGAACAAAGATCGATGAGCAGAGAATCGAAGACCTCGAGGGAGAATCATCAAAGAGCTACATGCTCCATTATAATTTTCCCTCCTTCGCCACTGGTGAAGTTCGCCCTATTCGCGGCGTCAGCCGTCGCGAAATCGGACATGGCGCTCTGGCCGAGCGGGCCCTCCAGCCGATCATTCCCGTCGAAGGGAAATTCCCTTACACCATAAGAATCGTCTCCGACATTTTGGAATCCAACGGTTCATCATCCATGGCTTCCGTCTGCGGCGGCTCGTTGGCCCTCATGGACGGCGGCGTTCCTGTCAAGTCGGCTGTTGCCGGCGTTGCCATGGGACTGATAAAAGAAAGCGAGAAAGTCATCATCCTGACAGATATCCTCGGCGACGAGGATCATTTCGGCGACATGGACTTCAAAGTCGCCGGAACCTCCAAAGGAATTACCGCCTTTCAGATGGATATCAAAATGACCGGAATCGAAATTAGCACCATGGCCGGTGCATTGGAACGAGCCAAAATCGCTCGCCTCTATATTCTTGATAAGATGAACGCGGTCATGTCCAATAGCCGTGAGGAGATTTCAGTCTATGCTCCGAGGATTATTACCTTCAAGATTAAGGTCGATAGAATCGGCGAGGTAATAGGTCCGGGCGGCAAAATGATTCGTTCCATTATCGAAGCCACCGGCGCCAAAATCGATATTGACGATGACGGCACCGTAATCGTGGCTTCGGTCGACGGCGACGCGGGCAAGAAAGCTCAGGAAATGATTCTCGCCATCACCGAAGAAGCCGAAATAGGGAAAGTCTATAATGGCAAAGTGCGGAGGATTACCGCTTTCGGCGCCTTTCTTGAAATTCTCCCTGGAACTGATGGTCTCCTTCATATTTCGGAGATTGATCACTCCCATGTCACCCGGGTTGAGGATTATCTCAAATTAGGGGATATGGTTGAAGTAAAAGTGATTAATATCGACCCTGAGGGGAAAATCCGACTCTCCCGCAAGGCTCTTGCAAAAGCGAAGAGTTGATTCGTATTTGAAATATGAAATCGGATTCTACATATAATAAGACCGTACTTGATAATGGGCTGAGGATTGTCACTGAAAAGATATCTTCAGCCCGTTCCGCGGCTATTGGCGTCTGGATAGACGTCGGTTCCCGTGACGAGCACAAGGACGAGAATGGCATTTCCCATTTTACCGAGCATATGCTTTTCAAAGGTACTAAGACCAGAAGCGCTAGAGAAATAGCGTCATATCTCGAATCGCTTGGAGGTGGCTTGAATGCCTTCACTTCACGGGAACAAACCTGTTACCATGCCACCGTCCTCGATCAACATCTTCCGAAAGCGGTTGAGATTCTGGCCGACATCATGATGAATTCCACCCTTGCCCGAGCCAATCTGGAGCGGGAAAAGTCAGTGGTAGTCGAGGAAATATTCGAAGTCGAAGAAACCCCGGCCGAATACATCCACGAGCTTTTCTCCGACTGCTTCTGGCGCGGCCATCCCCTCGGTTGGCCCATAATGGGCTCTCCCAAGACAGTGCGTTCGTTTAACAGAAACCACCTGATTGCCTTTATGAAAAGGCACTATAGAGCAGGGCGAATCGTTGTCGCTGGCGCCGGGAATATCTCGCATAAAAAGTTTGTCGAAATGATTAAACGACATTTCCATTTTTCCCCGGGCATTGAAGGCAGGGGAGACCAGGCCGCGACGCCTGATAAGTTCTCGATGAATCTTTTTAAGAGGAAATCCAACCAGACCCATTTCTGCCTTGGCTTTCCCGGGATCAAATTCGATGATCCGAAGCGAAGTGCCGTCCTTTCCATTCACACCCTGCTTGGTGCCGGAATGTCATCGATCCTGTTTCAGAAGATTCGCGAGGAAAAGGGGATAGCGTACACCGTATATACATTTCCCGACTTTTATCGCGACAACGGATTGTTCGGAGTATATCTGGCCTCCGATAAGCGCCGCCTCCATGCCGCCGTGGAAATAATGCTCAAGGAATTTCGGAAGGTTAAAGAGAGAACGCATAGCAAAAACCAAACTCGACCAACTCAAATCCCAGATGAAGGGGAATCTGATATTAGGCATGGAATCCACCAATGGCAGGATGAATCGGCTGGGTCGAAATGAAATACTGGCCGGTAAGTACATTTCCCCTGAAAGATTCCATTCGGAATATTGACCGAGTCACCGTCGACGATATGCTTGAAGTCTCGCGCGAATTATTCCATTATCGAAACATGACCATCACCTCTCTGGGAGCCGCCGATGAATCGGATCTCAAAGATGTTGACTGGTCGCTCATCTAAATCAAAGCCGATAATCCCATGCCGATTCTGGCGTTCCATAATATCGACAACCATTTCCACCCGGGAATAAATGCCTATTCTCCCCGTCGCCTCAGGGATCTTATCTCAACCCTGCAAGACACCGGCAATACTTTCATTAAGTTGAGCGATTATGTAGGAAACGATCCAAGCCCCCGAAAAATCTCTGTCACTTTCGATGATGGATTTGAATCATTCTACGAAAATGCATTTGAAATTCTGACCGATCTGTCTGTCTCCGCCACCATATTTATCCCTGCCGCCTATATCGGTAAACCGAATTCCTGGGACTATACGAGCCTTTTCCGGAAATCAAATCATTTGTCGGCTACCCGGATTCGCAACCTCGCTTCAAAAAATATGGAAATCGGCTCCCATGGCCATACGCATACTAATCTCAGGCAATTGTCAGATCGTCTTCTGAAAATCGAACTGGAAAGGTCCCGGAAGACATTAGAAGACATCACCGGGAAAAAAGTCAGATTCCTGAGTTACCCCTTCAGCAGGTTTGACGATCGCGTAGAATGTTTCTGCCTTGAGGCAGGATACGAGCGAGGTTTTTCTCTGTCACACTTAAAAAGAAGCCGGATTGGATTCACGATTCCGCGCTTTCCAGTCTATTCAATTGACACCCTCTACTCAATTTCCAAAAAATTATCCGGCGGCGCGATGAGTAAGATTGAGATGATCAAAGGGGCCATCGTTAATTCCTACTCCAATGGAACGATTCTCCTCAACCGGTTTAGGCCGCAGACATATAAAGAAGCCTATTAACATCCGGGAATTAGATGCCGAAAAATCTTGATATATGAATAATATCCGATTAAATTCATTTTTTTGAATTTGTTGTACGGATGGAATGACTGATGGAAAATACAAACACCAAAATCGTGAAATATAACTTCAAAGAAATCGAAGCCAAATGGCATAAATACTGGCAGGACCAACAGCTTTATAAGGCGCCCGATTTCCCGAAGAAAGAAAAATATTTCGTTCTTGTGATGTTTGCCTACCCATCGGGCGACATCCATATGGGTCATTTCCGAAACTACGTCATCGGTGATGCCGTCGCCCGACATCAGATGATGCTCGGCAAAGATGTGCTTCACCCCTTCGGATGGGATGCTTTTGGCCTGCCCGCCGAGCGGGCCGCCATTCAGAGAGGCCTCCATCCATCCGAATGGACATTCAAAAACATAGAAATTTCCCGCGCCACTCTCCAGAAGACCGAAATTTCCTACGACTGGTCCCGCGAAGTCACCTCCTGCAATCCTGATTACTACAAATGGACGGAATGGATGTTTCTGAGACTATTCGAAAAGGGTTTGGCATACAGGAAAAAAGGCTGGGTCAACTGGTGCCCCGAAGATAAGACCGTTCTCGCAAATGAACAGGTAGTCAATGGCGTTTGCGAACGATGCAAGACTCCCGTCGAGAAGAAGGAACAGGAGCAGTGGTATTTCAAAATTACCGCCTATGCCGATAGGCTGGTCGATGATTTGGACAAATTGAAAGACTGGCCCGAAAATGTCAAGACGATGCAAAGAGAATGGATCGGTCGTTCAGTTGGGGCCGAAATTGACTTTATTATAAAGGAAACCGGGGAGAAGCTGCCGATTTTCACTACTCGCCCTGATACTATATTCGGCGTCACCTACATGGCCATTGCCCCAGAATCTCCTTTGGTCGACCGTTTACACCTCGATGAAAACTTCAAGAAGCAGGTGGAAGATTATAAACGACAAGTGCTTCTGCGCTCCGAAATTGACCGAACCTCCACCGTCGGCGAAAAGGACGGCGTTTTCACCGGCAAATATGCAGTTAATCCATTCACCGGCGAGGATATTCCGCTCTGGGTTGCCGACTATGTTTTGGCTGGATATGGCACCGGAGCGGTGATGGCGGTTCCTGCCCATGACAGCCGAGATTTTCTTTTCGCGAAGAAATACAACCTGCCAATAAAAATAGTCATCCAACCCACCGATGGCACCAAATTTGATCTGGCATCTACGAAAGACGCCTATGTCGATTACGGGGTGATGGTTAATTCCGGAGAATTTGACGGGCTGACCGGCGGAGATGCTGTCGCGAAAGTAACATCTTATGCTGAGAAAGAGGGGATTGGCCGAAAGAAAATCAATTACAAGTTGCGCGATTGGCTGATTTCGCGGCAACGCTACTGGGGTGCGCCGATTCCGATCATTCACTGTCCTCATTGCGGCATCGTGGCCGTGCCCGACGAACAACTTCCGGTCATATTGCCGGACGTCAAAAATTTCCTCCCCAAAGGAAGATCGCCGCTGGCCGATCTGCCCGAGTATATGAATGTCTCCTGTCCGAAATGCGGCGGCGCCGCCCAGCGTGACCCGGACACGATGGATACCTTTGTCTGCTCCTCCTGGTATTATTTGAGGTATGCTGACCCGCATAATGACAAAGTCCCATTTGATAAAGCCAAAGCGGCCGCCTGGATGCCTATCGATAAATATATCGGTGGAATCACTCATGCCACCGGACATTTGATCTATTTCAGATTCTTCCAGAAATTTCTTAAGGATCTCGGCTGGGTCAACGATGACGAGCCGGCGCTTGAGCTTTTCAACCATGGAATGGTCATGGATTCCAAGGGCGAAGTAATGTCCAAATCAAAAGGGAATACAGTTTCGCCGATTAAACCGATGCAGGAGCGCGGAATTGATATTACCCGACTGGCGATGTTTTTCACCGCCCCGTCGGATAAAGAAATCATCTGGTCTGAAGATTGCCTGACTGGAGTCGAGAAATTCGTCATCAATCGTTTTTATCCTATGGCTGAACATTATCGCGGAACCACTCCGAACTTAAAGCAATACTTTAATCAGGCCGATTTGTCGGATTATGACCGTGACGTTTATATCAAACTTAATCGAACAATCAAAAAAGTCAATGACGACTACAATCGCCTGCAATTCAATACGGCCATTTCGGCCCTGATGGAACTCGTGCGCGATTTTGATTCGTCGAAAATATCCAATGACAGGCTAAATGACTTTGTCATCTTGAAGACCATTCTAATGATCGCCCCGATGGCGCCGCATTTGGCCGAAGAAATGTGGCATTTCTGCGGACAGAACGATTCGGTGTTTAGAGGTAATTGGCCCGGATTCGACCCGCAGGCTGTTAGATTCGATATGGTCAGCATTGCAATTCAGATAAATGGCAGGGTCCGAGGCGAAATCACTGTGCCAAGGGATGCTGCAGAGAATGAAGTAATCAAATTGGCATCCGAGGATCCCAAAGTTGCCGGTTACTTAGCCGGTAAATCTCTGATTAAGAAAATCTATATTCCCAATAAGCTGATCAATTTGGTCGTTAAGTAGAGGCGATTAGGATTGCCTAATTGCCGCAATGCTAAATGGTGATTATTAATAGTTAACATAATATATCTTTTGGGACACCGCAGAGCAAAGGCACTCATGGGAATTCCATCATTTAATCCCCCTTCCCCTAATATGAAATATCTATGGCCGCGGACTGTTGATCTTTACGGTGATAATTCCGGCTGATATCGCTCTGATTCAGCGGGGCGAATGCAACAAACATTCACAAGATCAGCGTCGGGATTGGAAGGCAGTTGGCTAAGAGAATCAGCTCTTCTCTATTTTTGAAAAAGCCCAGGCGGCCAAGTCTGCGGGCTTCACGAAACCTTGTCTGTGGTCCGGGAGCGCCCAAAATGACGACAGTGACCGTTTTCCCTTTATCATCCTTAATCACAGTGGTCAGGCAGTAAGCCGACTCGGTTATATATCCGGTTTTCCCCGCCAAAATTTTATACTTGGAATATACCAGCTTATTGGTATTGATGAGATTCTTCGTCTTCCTGCGATTCAGAAAATCGAATGAATATTGCTGAAGACTCGTAATTTGCGGTATCTCAGGGTAGAGCATCGCGGCATTTATCAATTTGGCGCAATCCGCGGCCGTAGAACGATTGCGTTCATCGAGACCCGTCGGCTCAAACACAACCGTGTTTTTCAGCCCGATTTCCTTTATTTTCTCATTCATTTTAAGCGCAAAACTGTCAATGCTTCCGGCCATATAGCGAGCTAAAGCACGGGTGGCGCGATTATCGGAACGCATCAATGCGGCATGTAGAAGGTCCCTCACTTTGGCCTTATCACCCGATCTGAAAATTGAACGCGACGATTCGCGGCTATCTTCATCGTTTATGGTAGCGATTGAATCTGGCTGGTAATTATCCAGCACAACCATGGCTGTGATGAGTTTCGATATGGACGCGATCGACACCGTGTCATCGGCATTATAGCAGTACAAAACCTTATGCGTCTCGTTGTCGATGGCAATAGCCGACTTGAGATTAAGATGGATTCCTGAACATATGTCGCTGTCGGGAAGTTCAAAATCAAACTGCCGTCTGATCCCGATATCTCCGTTGAAGCTGAATACCGATTCGGTAGATACAAAATTATGAAATATAATGAAAATGATTACCATTCCCATAATTGTCAAAAATATAAGTTTGAATCGCATGGTGGTAAGTAGCTCCTTCATAATATTAATATCTTATCCATCTAATTATTTCCGGCAAGGTCGGTCGTTTGCCGTACATCAGTATTCCAACTCTGAATATCTTCGCGGTCAGCCATATTATCAGCGCCGTAGCCAATGCCGTGAGGATTATCCCCAGTGTGGCCTCCAGGACCACGGAGTTGGCGAATGAAAAACTTTCTGCTCCGATGACATTGAGCCTGAGAATCATAAGGGTCGGGGTAAATATTGGAATCAGCGACAGCACCGTCACGACAGCGGAATCCGGTTCCTGAATCACATACATTGCAATAATCATCGGCAGGATCATCGACATGGTTACCGGGAAAATGAAATTTTGAGCTTCTTTGTCGGTATTGCATATCGAGCCAATAAGAGCAAAAAGTGTGGAAAACATTATATATCCGAGAATCAGATACACTATGAAAAAGAAAATGATCACCGGATTGAAAATCGCGCCCGTTATGTCGGCGCTTATATTCAGAGCTCCCCGATAAGAATAAATCGCCAGACCGATTGCCAGCCAGATGCCGACTTGTGTCAGCGTGGCCAGACCCAAACCTATAATCTTGCCGGCCATGAGTTGAAATGGCGAAACCGATGAAACCATTATTTCAATGATTCTTGAATTTTTTTCTTCTATAACCGATCGCATTAAAATCTGCCCATATCCCAGCGCTGTCATGAATATTATCATCACAAAAACAATTCCGGTCAGAAATATTGTACCGAAATCTCGCGATTTTCCCCCGGGCGATTGTTCCTTCAATTCAATCCGTCTCGTAAGGTTCAGAACCGAATCAATCCCCAAATTTATCTGTGATTTTTGGAGACGCATTCCGGCCAGAATATCAGAGATTCTTCTTTCGAATCTGGTGTTGGTGCTGATGCTGAATGATCGGCCCACAAGCAAAACGGAATCATTTCTTTCCGCTGCCTTATTGATCACCATATAGCTCTTGAGCTTCTTGGCCGAAATAAGAGAGTCAAGCCCTTTTCTCAAGTTCGAAATTCCTGCCGAATCGTCGGATTGAGGAGTATAGATATTTGTCACATTATAAGCCGGAGAGCTGTCATCGAGTTTGTACTGCTTCAACGCTTCCTTAAACCTCTCCCCTATTCCCTGCCCGTCAAGGTCTATAATCGCCAAATTGTCCGTCTCGGCCGGTTTCTTCATGGCCAATAATGAAGGTATGACGGTAATTCCAACCATAAAAAGCGGAGTGAGAAATATTCCAATAAGAAAAGATTTCTTCTTCACCACCTGAGCATATTCGCGGCTGATCAGTATCCAGAGTTTCTTCATTTTTTATTCCCCCAGATGAATTCCTCCGGCTTGGCCCTGGCTACTTCGATAAATATATCATAAAGTGACGGTTCCATTAGTTCAAACCGCTTGATATTGACCTTCTCCGTCAGCTGTCTCAGAATTATCCTGATATCAGCATTGGACGCTACTTTGAGTTCTATATAATTATTGAACTCCGTGATCGATTCGACCCCTGGAATATCTCTGGCGAATGCCCCGTCTCCATCCATTTCGACCTGTATGGAATTTTTCCCGAATCTGGCCTTTATATCCGATAAATGACCGTCAAGAACCTTCTTCCCCTGATTAATCAGGCAAATATAATCGCACAGTTTTTCAGCCTGTTCCATCACATGAGTGGAAAAAAGAATAGTCGTGCCGCGGCGCTTCTCGTCCAGTAAAATCCCTTTGACAAGTTCAATATTGAGAGGGTCAAGCCCGGAAAATAGTTCATCAAGAATGATCAGATCCGGTTCGTGAAGAAGAGTCGTGATGAACTGAAGCTTCTGCTGCATCCCTTTCGACAGCTCTTCCACCTTGCGAAGTTTATATTCGGAAAGCGACATTTTTTCCAGCCATCCGTCGATAGATCGCAATATTTTCTCCTTGGGGCAATTCTTGATCTGTGCCAGATAGGTTATTACCTCAACCAGCGTCATCTTTTTGTATAGTCCCCGCTCCTCCGGAAGATAACCGACCCGGTTCCTGAAATCCCCGTCAACTTTTTTGCCGTCAATCGAAATAGTTCCCGAATCTGGCGCAATTATATCCATTATCATCCTGATCGTCGTCGTCTTGCCGGCGCCATTAGGCCCCAGGATACCATATATAGATCCTTTTGGTACCGACAGAGAAAAATTATCGACCGCCACCTTGCTGTCGTAGGTTTTCGTGATGCCTTCTAATCTCAAGTACTCATTCATAACCAAATCTCAAAAGACCTTAATTATACCCATCCGCCGAGTCCGGTCAACTAAAAAATCATAAATTAAACATTTCTTTCATCTGGTGCGCGTTTTTGACCGCTTGCCCGAGGTGGCAATTGTTGAAAAATATGAATACCTTTTTCGCCTTTCCCTCAAGCTTCGCCACCCGCTCTTTCCACTCCCTGAGCTCGTCGGGAGTATAGCTATAATCGTAGCGCAACGCTCCGCCGTTCCACCAGTGCTCCGCATTTCGGCCATGAAGTCTGATATAGGCCGTCTCAATCGTATTGAAACAGTCCGGCTTCAAAAGGCCGGGAAGCTGAGGCTCATCAACCGCCACATATCCAATTTTGGACGCGCGGAGACTATCATAGACCGTCCTGTTCACCCAGCTGTTATGGCGAAATTCGACAAACAACGCCCGAGGTTTCAAAAGCTCCCCACAATGCTTGATATATTCCAAATTCACCGGCGAAAATCTGAATGAATATGGAAATTGCGCCAGAAGGCCCTTCAATTTTCCGGAATCTTCCATCGGCTTCAAACACTCACCGAATTCAGCGATTGATTTCTCAACATCCACCCGCCTGTGAGTAAGTATCTGCGGTGTCTTGACCACAAACTCGAATTCTGGCGGAGTCTTCTTTTCGATATTAGCCATGACCGCCGGATGTGGAATTCTATAGTATGTTGAATTTATCTCAACCGTCGGAAAATAGTTAATATAGTAGTCAAGCATCTTCCCCTTTTTTATATCCTTTGGATAGAAACTCCCGATCCAGTCATCGAAGCTATACCCGGATGTCCCTATTTTTATCTCCATCCTTCAAAACCCAGCATATTTAATATTCTACGCAACATACTAATAATTGGCTAAAATCCAGTTCTCTTATTCAATATCTGCTGAAATCTTACCCGTCCGCATTTTGGGCAGACCCATTTACGCTTCTTGTGGAAACTTCGCTTCAGTTCCTTCATCTTTGTCTTGCACTTGGGACAGGTCATTTTATGATATGAAGAAAATCCGTGACAAGGAAATCGACTCTGCCTATCAGGGTCGAGAGACGGGACATCACCGTATACCCGAAAGTTGCCCCGAAGAAAATCATCATGAAATATGTCCCCACTTTCGCCGACCTGCCAAGTAGTCCCTCATGCCGTCTGCTGAAATAGAAATATGACAGGGTCGATAACAACCCAATTACCACGACTAATTCCGAAAAATTAAAATTCCCGGCTTCATCGATCATGGGAGCGACCGAAGCCGAAACCTGCTTGAGCGTTCGCGCATAAAGCATTGCCGGAATGGCCACCCCGGCTCCGGCCCCTATCATAAATGATAACGGGATTCGCGACAGCCAGGACAACGAATTCGAAAACCGGCTGAACATCGCCAGTCCGAGAATCAAGGGAATGACAAGTATGATCTTCCCCTGGCCAAAAAGAGGATTGATCAATAAATCAATCAGAGTCGACTGCCAGAAAATGACCAGCGTATATCCAACCGAAAGACCGATCAGCAGAGACTCCGCCATCTTATAAACCGGATTGTCTTTATACAAAAAAGAATAAATCGCCAGTGTCAGAATTCCCGCAATGATCACGCCGACATCCATCCTACCCTCTCCCCTTCCTTCCCGCTCGCCCTCTGAAATACAGATGATATTGCCTATTACTATAAGAGCAATGATGAATATGTGTGTTGTTGACTGCGCCAGAAGGCCGCGACTTCCGCTTCCGAGCCGGCCATACAGCGTTTCATACTCGGCTGCCCCTTTCAATCCGCCAACGACCGAAAAGAGCTGCCCCGAATTCAGATATGGATCATAAGTGGTAATCATTGCCGCCGTCAGCCCCGCCAGAATTTTCTGATTATATCTGGCGCCCGCGTACTCAATCCATTGCACCGCCCTGTCGCCGTCCGCGATAGATATTACCATCGATATGCTGTCGTAATTGTTGATATTCTTCATCATCGGAATCGAATCTGTACGGTTGCCCATATAATCTTCGGGAAAAACGCCCCGAATCGATTCCCCCATTCCCAGAATCGCCGAGATATGCTGGGGCTTAAAACCGAGAAAAACATAATCCTGCCCGTAAATTCTGCCAAATTCCCGCGCGGTCTGGGTGAGCATATTGTACCCAATGGCGGTACCTTCGGCAAATAGCGACATCCCGACTATTCTGATATTTTGACGAAAGGCGTGACGGAGAAGAATCTGCGTAATCGGCTTTATCTCCGGCAATGACGATGCCTCATGGTCGAATGAAATTATAATAACTGATGACGGCGGCAGACTTTCGATATATTCAAACGTCTTCTGAACTTGAGGCGAGGGCCTGATCTTCAACTTGACCGTGATAAGATAAGACAGGATTGTCAGCGTAAAAAGCGATGAAAATATAATCCATCGTGTCCTTGGATTAATCATCGCTCACCTCGAAGGTACGTTCGCTCGATCCCGAGAATTACCCTGAGAGCTGTGGTCATCGAACCAAGACCGATCCCGATCAAAATCGCCCGACGCGCCGCCATCGACGGATAATCTTGTACCCAAAACATTCCTTTGGCCAGATATTCGGTCAAATAGTCAGCGATAGGAATTCTGCCGAGAAGAACGAACAGGGCGGAAATCAACAAGATCGCAGCAGGTATCGATCTTGCCCGAAACCCGCGAAATGAAGCCGAAGCTACAAAAAATGCCAGAAGCGAAAATACGGTTGACTGCATCGGCGCCTGCATATTGTCAAATACCCAGAGAAAAGGAGAACCGAATTTCGTGCCACCGATAAGCGCCAGAATAGGCATCAGCGCCAGACCGGCCAGAGCAACCGCTTTATACGGTGCATCGGTCTTTCTACTAATGCTCTTTAAACCGTTCCTGATAAAAGCCGCAACCCCCACGAATAGTGTGAACGCAAAAATAATCTGCCACCAGTCAAGGATACTGTTGTACACTACCTTGGCCACCGGATGCCGGGAGAAATATTGCAGAAACATTATCGCGCCGGACAGAAAACAGATAGCAAGCGGGACTTTGGTTCGCATCTAGTACTTCCACCAACTCGAATTCGGATCGATGGCCACCCAGACGAGGGCAATTATTATGAATAGCGCTATCAGAAGTTTCAATATATCCTGAGCCTTTACCGACGATAGAATTGATTTATTCCCGCTCAGATACCCCGAAGCGGCGAAGAGCTCCTCGCCGATCAATGTATAATCGCAGGCAACTATGAAAAAGGCCAGTTGTATGGTCGAATCAGTGCCGGCAATCTGTATCGCTCCGACCGCATTTCCGGTCTCGGCCATTATCAGCGATTCGGCCTCAAACGTACCCAAAAGAAACACCGATGCCGGTTTGGTGCGGCTAATCAGGCCGTCGACCGCCGCCGCATAACCAAACTGAGATGAAGTGATGTAGAATATATCGTCAGCGCTGTATCTGTTCGGGATATCCTGCTTTCAGGCAACTTTCCTTGATCACTTCCTGCGCCACCGCCATAATGACCGGATCATGAGTCGGGTAGATCAATCGGCAATCGTACTCAGCCGTTTTTTCCGCCACCGACGATAAAATATTCATTGAAGCTATCGTGGTCGGCCGCTGGATATCGCCTCCCCACCCCGGAGTATACAATATCGGCGTGCCCATTTCAGTTGCTCGGCCCACCGCCTCATCGATTGCCTTCAAGCCGGGGATTTCTCTCATTTCAAATTCCTTTCCCCTCTTAACCGAAATTATTGCATACAGAACGACAATTATTGATATGATAGATATGATGAGTGTGGGCCAGCTGCTCGGATCGAATATTGGCATGCCGAAGATTTATAAACCGGACACCGGGAAATCAACAAAAAGTTTGACTTGACTTCACGATTCATGATTTATATCCTCGAACCATGAAAATAAAAAGACTCATACCGGTATTTATAGTGGCATCCCTGCTGGGGATAATAGGCTGCTCGGGCGGCCAAAAAAGTCAACCGATCGCACTTGAATGGTGGCAATTCTGGACCGATCCCGCTATCAGACCGACCATCGAAAAAATCGTGGCGAGCTTTGAAGCCGAAAATCCCGGCCTCAAAATTAATATGACCGATTTAACCTGGGGAAATGGCCATGAGAAGATAGTCATCGCCTTTTCATCCGGCTCTGCTCCGGATATAGTTGAACTTGGCTCCGACTGGATATTGGAATTTTCGTCGAGCGGTCAACTGGCGCCAATCGGCAAAGAAATCGCCGCTGACACAGCGAAATATTACGGCTGGCCACCGGCGATTTACAATAATGACATCTACGCCTTTCCTTGGATATTGGGAACCCGCGTTCTCTATATAAATAAAGGTCTCTTGAAAAAAGCCAACCTCGACAGCAATTTCGTCCCGGTCAATTGGGACCAGCTGAAAAAACTCTGTTACAAGATTGATTCTCTCGGCGGCGACATTCATGGATTCGGCTCAAATGCCGCCGAGAAACATACCCTGTATAAAAAGTTCCTTCCTTTCCTCTGGTCGGCTGGCGGACGGATTATCAGTGAGGATGGCAAATACTCATTAATTTCCAGCGATAAAGGTTACAGTGCGCTGAAATTATATAAGGAATTAAGCGACAGTTGCGGTATGATAGATACCCAGAGGCGCCTTGAGGACGCCTTCTTGGCCGGGAAAGTGGGCGTAATCATCTCCGGCGACTGGTTACTCAAGAGAATAAGAAATGATAAAATCGATATCGATTTCATAACCAGTTTGATTCCCGGTCCCGAATATCCGGGAAAATCATTTGTCGGCGGAGAATATCTGGCCATAAGCAATAAGTCGCAATACAAGGCCGAAGCGCTCAAATTTATTAAATATCTGACTGATAAGGAGAATGAACTTCTCTTCTGCAAGGCGAATTTCTCCGCCAACCCTGCAAATAAAGAAACCGCGAAAGATAAATTCTTTGCCGATGATCCCGCTCTTCAGACCTTCATCATGCAATTGAATCTTTCCGATTTTCCCCCTGCGGATCCCCAGTGGGTTTATATTGAGGATATCATCGAAACCATGCTCGAGGATGTTCTCTTCAACGGAAAGCCGCTTGCCGAAACCCTCTACAGCGCGCGCAATAAGATTCAGAAACTGATTGATGAAAAGAATAAATGAGACGCCGTCAGACCGCCGGTATATTACTTGCCTCCCCATGGATACTGACATTTCTTGCCTTCTGGCTCTTTCCTCTCATTTATTCGCTATTTCTTAGCTTTACCGATTATCGACTGCTGAGACCTTCCTATAACTGGGTGGGCCTGCAGAATTTCTTCCGATTATTTTCCGATACGATTTTTCTCGACTCGCTTAAAAATACTTTCATCTTTGTTCTTGGCACTATTCCTGTCACGACAATCATATCGCTTATCCTTGCTCTTCTGATTGATAAGAATTTTCGAGGAAGAACCTTGTTCCGTTCCGGCTTCTTTATGCCCTCTATCACCTCAATGGTCGTGATTGCCCTTATCTTCACTAACCTCTATTCTCGCGGTGGGTACATATCTCTTTGGCCCGGATGGCAGGATTGGCTCCTCCCGAAAATGGCTTCTTGTTGTCCAATAAAACCGCCCTGCTGTCGATCATGGCCATGGATGTCTGGATGTCCGTCGGATATTACATGTTGCTCTTTTTAGCCGGTCTAAAGTCGATACCGAATGAACTTTATGAGGCGGCCGATGTTGCCGGGGCGGGGCAATGGAGGAAATTTTGCTCCATTACTCTCCCACTCCTGAAACCGGTCACCCTTTTCATAATTGTGATAAACACTATTAAGTCATTTCAGATCTTCATAGAAATTTTCGTGATGACCCGCGGAAAATATGACAGTTCCTCCGCTGTCTACTTTATCTATGAAACCGGCCTGAGCCGATTTGAATTCGGTTATGCCTCCGCGGCCGCATACTTGCTTCTATTAATTATCGCGGCCTTTGCATTCGCACAATTCAAGCTCATGAAACAGGAACGAATCCGATGAGACTGTTCAAATATATTATTCTTTCGATAATTCTGCTCGCCATGATTTTCCCCCTCCTCTGGATGTTTCGCATCTCATTCTTGCCCGCTAATATCGAAGGGTCCCTGACCGACTTCTTCTCGTCCAATTTCACGCTTAATTCGTACTTTGACCTTTTTCGTTCCGGCAACATGCTGATATATCTTTTCAATTCCTTCTTCGTTGGGGCAGTTGTAACACTTGGAAATATTTTATTTTGTTTCATGGTCGGATACGCTTTTTCCAGGCACAAGTTTATCGGCAAGAATTTCTGGTTTTATTCGGTCATCTTCGTTTTGATGCTCCCTGCTCATATCGTCATAATTCCCCTCTACCTCCTGATTTATAAAGTCGGAATGTACGACACATATTGGGGATTAATTTTGCCTTTTCTTGTGAACCCAATCGGGATATTTTTGGTAAAACAATATATTGATTCCCTGCCGGCTTCTATGGAAGAAGCGGCGAGGATGGATGGCGCGAGCGAGATGACCGTTTTGTTAAAAGTGGTTATGCCACTCTGTAAACCGGCTTTGGCCGTTTTAGCCATACAATCGTTTATGACAAATTGGAATTCATTCTTATTTCCGCTCATATTAACGAGTTCGGAAAATGTCCGAACCCTTCCGGTCGGCCTTGCTCTATATCAGGGGCATCAGGCCATCGATTGGCCCCATCTGATGGCCGGTTCGTCACTGGCCGTGATCCCGGTGCTGGCCGTTTTCCTGGTTTTCCAGAAACATATTATTTCGGGAATAACCGCTGGAGCAGTGAAACAATAGACAAATTATCGTGTTATACTTTTTATGAAAAGGGTTTATTACATATACCTTCGGGACTATCTGCCATTCATAACTGATTGGAGGAAGTATGTCACTAAAATTGAGTATGGGGTTGGTGGCTCTGGTTTCAGTAGCCCTGATGGGATGCTCCAGCAAAGGGTATGTTGACAAGAAGATGGCTGAGTTGCAGGTCAGGGTTGATACCCAGTTGGACTCGGTTAAAGTGCAATCGAGCACAAATGCCGACGAAATTGAAAAAATGAAGGCTCTAACCGGCGAGTTGTCACAAAAAGTCGACAAGCTCCCTAATCAGGTCACCGGATACGAAAATTATAAGGTGATTTGGGAAGGGTCTGTCAATTTTGGTTTTGACAGCCAGGATATTAGCGATGTCTCCTCAGAGATATTGGGCGGCCTGGGACAGAAGATGGTTGACGTTCCCAAATCCGTGCTGGAAATTGCAGGCCACACCGATAAAACCGGGCCTGCCAATTATAATTTTCAGCTTGGAATCAGAAGGGCCGAATCGGTTAAGACATTTCTGACCGATAAATATGGCGTACCTCTTTATAGGATGTACACCGTCAGTTTCGGGAATACCAAACCCTTAGCCATGCCTGACCAGACTAACGCCAATGCCAAGAATCGGCGGGTGATGCTGAGGCTGTGGGGGCCACCGACCGCCTAATTTTCCTCTCTATCGCATAAGCTGAAGGCAGGCGCATTGCCTGCCTTTATTTTTGGGGGATCTAAAATAGTTGCCCGGAAGCCAGGTCGAATTACTTGATTATGAATTCAACCCCTGCCGTCTCGAATCGGGCGCGAACCTTGATAGTATCGGGATAATTCGCCGATGTTTCAGAAAATTCGAATGGATCTAGCTTCCCCGGATCCTGTCTGCCATTATCGTTTCTATCTATATATCCGCTCAGAAGATATTTCCCCGGTGGAAGCTGATAGCTAAATGATTTACCAGGAGTCGGCAGAACAAATTTCTTTGCTTGTTCGATCAGATGAAATTGCAGATATAACAAACCCGAACTGTCGACGTCGCCGGAATATGATATGGACCCCGAGATACTTCCCAGCGAGTCTTTGTTATATGTGTTAAACGAAAATATCTTGACTGAGTCTCCCGCCTTGTTCCCTGCTAGATCGACCAGAAAATTCTGACGCAGCAGAATATTGTATGTTTTCCCCCACTCCAGACTGTCGGGCGTCACGCTCAATTTGAAATCATCCAACCATTTCGACGTTGTCCTTAACGTATCACCCCCCTTGACCTCGAGCATCACCAGACTATCCCCCGCCGCCTTCCTGTCGATCGGCTCCGAAAACAATATCCTTATCTGCTTCTCGTCGGGGAATATCGTCTTGCCGCTATGGGAAACTGATATGATTGATGGTACATTCTTGTCCGGTTCGGATTTGATCTTAAATGCCGTGCTCTCCAGAAACGCGCTCGAATCACCTTTCCCCGACTGCCCGCCGGAATGATGCGTATTCGGGAAAATCAATTTATCAATTTTCAAGCGATACGATCCCTCGGGCAGATCGCCGAAAAATATATTGAAAATGGCCACCGTATCTTCTTCTCCCTCAAGCACGCTACGTGGATAAAGAATCGAACTGGCGCTATCTGCAGGCGCGAGAGTAATCTTTTCCAGATTCGTCACAATTTCACCCCCTTTTACGGGACGAGAAAATCTAACCTTTATCAAATGGTCTACCGTCGGTCCAGCCGAAATAATCGATACCGACACTGTATCTTCTTTGTGAAGCGAAAAATTCAGAGTTGGCGCTTTCCCTGACACTACCCTGGCCAGTCGATCGGCGACCCCGAATTCCTCATCGGGGTAATCGAAAAGTTGATTTTTGTCCTTATCATTGAAGGCCAATACAAAATAATCGCCATCGGGCAGAAATTCCAGACTGTATTGACCCTTCTCCCCCGACTGGGTCAAATAGGCCGGATAGAGCGAATCCAGATACGGATTCTGAACTCGTCCGATAGAATCGAAAATCCCGACCGATATATTTGGCATCGGTTTATTATTCTGATAGACGTCGCCCGAAATTGTCCCCTGTTCGATAATAGTTCCCGTGGAAAATGCAAAAGCGTGCGACTTCCCCATTTTGTTATTGCGCATATCGGTGAGATCAGCCCCGACTCCAACCACATACGTAACCCCTGCGGCAAACGAATCCGGCAGATCAATATTTAAAGTCTTACCTTTCCAGCGGTAATCAATCTCCCCTTTGAATCGCGGCGAAATGTAAATCGCCTCCACTGCCGAATGGCGGTCGACATTTTCCGAAAAACCGATAGATATTTTGTTATCTCTGGGAACGCCGATAGCCCCGCCTGCAGGTTGACTGGAAATTATTGACGGTCCCGTCTTATCAATCGGCCCTCCCGGGGGAGGTTCAATTTTCGCACATGATACGATTAGAATAAAGACAATCGGGAAAGTACGCGTAATTGACTGGAGAATTCGGAATTTCACTTCCCAAGTTTCTCCTTGAGACTCTTGCTTTCCGAACCGCTCTTCAGTGCTTTTTCCCAGTACTGCCGGGCGTTCACCGTATCCCCCACGGCGTTATATGCATCGCCGACATGTTCCAGAACGGTCGGATCATCAGCCATTACGCCGCACGCCTTTAGAAGTTCCTTCAGCGCGCCTTTATAGTCCCCCTGCTGATAGAGAACCCATCCGTAACTGTCAATATAGGCCCCGTTTTCCGGCGCCAATTCAAGGGCACGCTTGATTAGATCGGTCGCATAATTGAGCCTGACTTTTTTGTCTGCCAGCATATACCCCAGATAATTCATTGACTGAGCGTGATTGGGAGAAATGGAAAGAATTTTTTCGAATAATGCAACCGAACTGTCAAACTCATTATTTCTCTGTAATGCCGATGCCAGCCCAAACATTACTCTTACGGAATCATCAAGATTCTTCAGATGGGCCAGCGAACTTTGGTACGTGGCGATTTCAAGACTCGACGAATCCTGTAATTGATAAACTATACCGAGATTCAACCAGCCATCGACCACCGAATCACCCATGATAGTCATCTTCATAAAATCAATCTTGGCGTCGCCGAGATTTTTCTGATCGAAAGCTATCCGCCCCAGATAATAATAATTCACTATATTCTCATCGCCGTCTTTTACGAGCGATTTGAATATGGAATCGGCCGGTTTGAGACTGTCGGCATCATAGTATAAAACACCCAGCCTTCTGATAGCATTTCTATCATCGGGGGTAAGAGAAATAAGAGAGCGCGCCGTGGTCAACGCCTTACCATACTCATGCGTGTCCTGATAGAATCCCAACAGCCTGCTCAGTATAAAAGTATTCTGAGGCGATAGCGCTACCGCCGTCTCCAGATATTTCTTCGCCCCGATAACATCCCCCCTGGTCTCGAGAACTGCAGAAAGTCCGAGATATGAGCGAACATTGTCGGTGCTGGAATCGAGAGAAATCGATAGAGTATAATATTTCAATGCTTCATCCGGTTTTCTGGCGCGCATATTGAGATTGGCGATCTCCTGATAAATCTGGTAGCTCGGCACGATCCTGGCGATATT
The DNA here is from genome assembly GCA_963813655.1 of uncultured candidate division Zixibacteria bacterium. GTDB lineage: Bacteria > Zixibacteria > MSB-5A5 > GN15 > PGXB01 > CAWEZN01. The sequence goes on from CAWEZN010000014.1 coordinate 158,592, forward strand.
TTCATACGCCCAAATCGCCGAATCGAAGTTGTTTATCTGCTGATAATAGGCCCCCATAAAATTATAAACGGCGGCGTCGTTGCTATCATACTTCAGGGATGTCCCATAGGCCGCCATGGCAGAGTCATTGTTCCCCTGCGCACGATAACAATCACCCAGAAGCAACCATGCGCGCAGATCACGCGGCGAAATCTTCTGTGCTTCGCGGAGGGCGCGCGAATAATCATTCATGCCGAGAAACGACGAGGCATAAGAGTATCTTATTTCTGCGGAACCCGGGTAATACTTCAATGCTTCCTCGAATTGACGATTGGCCATCGGCAAATTCCCCATCAATTCGAGAAGCGTTCCATTCGTAAAGTAGGTGAAAGCGCGAGGATCTACAGCATCCCTTAGCGGCAGAGCCGGAAGCTTTGTCCCCCTCTCTTCAATACCGGGGATTGGTTTCTGTCCGCCGCATCCTGCCAGATAGATTAACAGTATAATCGCCAGGATATATATCTTCTTCAAAACCATCATCTCAGATCTTCTAGCATCTCAGTCTTAAAAACTTCCTCTTCCCCACCTTCAGTAACATTCCATCTTTGACGTCCAATTCAAGATTTTCATCAATAACCTTCAATCCGTCCAGACTTACCCCCCCTCCCTGAATCAATCTACGCGCTTCGCCGTTGGATGATGCCAACTTTGATTCCGTCATCAGCCGCACAATCCAGATTTTCTGGCCAAGTTTACTACAGTCAAATTCCGGAATTTCGTCAGGTAATTCCTTCTTGGAAAAAACTCGCTCGAATTCCCCTCGAGCATTCTCCGCCGCTTCCTTCGTATGATACATCCCCACCAGCGTCTCGCCAAGTTCCTTCTTCAATACCATAGGATTAAGCGACTTGTCTTCAAGTTTAACTTTAAGTTCGGCCAGTCGTTCAACAGTGACGTCGGTCGTCAGCTCAAAATATGAATATATCAAATTGTCCGGGATAGACATCACCTTCCCGAAAATCTCTCCCGGCGGTTCGTCGATACCGATATAATTCCCGAGCGATTTCGACATTCTATTCACGCCATCCACCCCGGCCAGAACAGGAAGAGTGAGTATTACCTGCGGAGCGACTCCATAATCGATCTGGATTTCGCGCCCCGTCAAAAGATTAAATTTCTGTTCGGTAGCCCCAATTTCGACATCAGCTTTTATCGCTACCGAGTCATACGCCTGCATCAGAGGATACAAAAGCTCATGAACCGAAATCGGACTTCCCGCCTTATATCGCTTATCGAAATCATCCCGCTCCAAAACCCTGGCGACCGTCAATCTCGCGGCAAGTTCCATTACCTCCTTGAAACTCATCTTCGCAAACCATTCGCCGTTAAAATGAATTTCCGTTTTCGATTTATCCAGAATCTTGAAAAATTGCTTCTGATAAGTCTCCGCATTGATCATGATTGTATCGTACTTCAATTGAGGCCGTGTCGCCGAGCGCCCTGATGGATCCCCGACCAGACCGGTATAATCCCCTATTATCAGCACGATCTTATGCCCCAATTCCTGAAACTGCTTGAGCTTTCTGATCCCGACCGTATGCCCCAGATGAATATCAGGTGCGGTCGGGTCAAATCCCTGCTTCACTCGGAGAGGCTTATTTTCCGCGATCGATTTCTTAAGACGCTCTTTGAATTCCTCCTCAGGAAGCATCTCCACCGCCCCGCGCGAAATTAGCTCGTATTGCTCCTTAAATTCATTTATCATAAATAAAATCTTCTCTTCGCCAAATTATCGGCTCAAATTTAAACTCCGTTAATCCTATTTGGTTCAATCCATTGCGAGAATAAGCAAATATGGCCCAAAAAACAAGACCGATTATGGCCCGCCCGTTACGTGTGCCTCCTTTGAATTTTTTGTCCGGTCTTGGCGGGGAGCAAGCTGCAGGGTGATATCATGACGACCAATCGACTCGCCCAAATTAAAGAGCTCGATAGGCTGGCCTTTCTATATATGGGGTTACAGGCTCAAAGATGGGGCTACGATTCATTGAAAATATTATTTGATTTTTTATAAGATAATTTCATATTGTCGATGACCAAGATATAAATTACCAAATGACCGGACAAGTATTAATGACGTTACAGGAAAGCTATGCGCGGATAAGGCCCACTATAGTCGCGTTTGTGGCAAGATACTCGTATGATGCAAGGTTTGCTCGGGGCAGTAGTTTTCCAGCAATTATTGGTACTGGTTTTGTGATAGACCCAATAGGCTTAGTACTAACTGCTGCTCATGTGATAACCGCCTTCAGCAAAGCTCCAAGACCTGAAAATGTCGATGACTACGGCGCAGTAAAAGCCATGATGTTTTTTCATAGTGGTAATGAGTTGCTTTTGGCCGGCTTCGATATTGTCGCAACCACAATCATTGATCCTACTCGGCACAAACCTTCTGATCCCTTCTTTCAAAGAAATGCCCCCGATTTGGGTATTGCGGCTGTTAATGTATGTGACTTGCCCTCATGTAACATCAGATTGCAGCCTGGCGGTATCGAAGAGGGACTGGCAATTGCAACAGCAGGATTTCCTATGGGTCAGCAATTAATAAATGATACAGACGGGCAAATCATGCAGCTATCTCCAGTTCTTCAATCTGGCATAATAAGTGCAGTCCACCCGTTTCCGGTTCCTACTCCCTCCGGTTTCACAGTTAACATACTGCTTCAAAATGGTGCCAGCGGGTCACCAGTCTTTTTAGTAGATTCAGGTGAAGTCATAGGCGTGGCAGTGCAACGAAAATTTGAACGGCTCCCTGGTTCTGTTGTGGCAGAAGACGGCAAGACTGTTACAACGACTGACGGCCAGCGTCTAATTACACTCATGAATCTTCCGACAAATTACTCCTTTGCCGTTCCCACAGTCTATTTAGCTCCTAATATAAATTCACTTAAGGATAGTATCATTGAGGACCTCAATAAAGAACAGCAGACATTGGCCGAATATTTAAACACGAGAGAACCAGCAGAATTCAGAGGGGGATCAATCATGGAAAGTATTGACATATCTGATAAGGGCGGAATTACAAAAATATCTTCCTAGTGTTTTAATTAGTCTTATTCCCCTGATCTTGTTGGAGGAATTAGATCTATCGCCAACTATCTTGCGCCACGCCCAATGTCGTTTTAGGAGCTTTTAATATCTAACGAAGACATTGCGGAGTCTATTAAGCTATAGAGTTTTCAAGACATTCCTATAGATTGTCATTGGCTTCTGATTCCTCGGCCACTTGCTAATGTCGGAATTGGGAGCACCTAGCCCAAGCCATAATAATACATTCACCAGACCGGAATGAACCCAGCGAGTTTTTTGGGACGTGAGAACCTGCTCAATGTCAGCAAACTTTATTGCGACTATATCTCCCTCCCAATTTGCTTTTTGCCTTCTCACAATTTCACCGGGAATGGAGACACCTAGTAAAACGAGTTGTAGAAATCCAGTATCCAATTCCTTAATCATGGCCGACCGCCCATTATGCCAAACAAAAGCCATATGACTTTCCTCGAGAAATTCTCTTTCTGCCGTCTGCACCAGATCCTCATTGTCATCATACTCTTTTCCTTCAGGATCCTTTGGAAGAAATGCGCCGCCAAATGTGTGCAGCGAATCGGGGTAGGTCCGCGATAGTGCCGATCTCCTATGAAGAAAGATTTCTGATGTATCATTTGAGAAAGTAACCGAATTGGCGCTTAGAATTTCAAATTTGACATTACTACTTGTCAAAGCGCAAAGACCAGAATACCGAAGTTTCTTAAAATGAAATGTAAGCGGTTTATCCTGCCATTTTGTTTCGTTCAGTAGAATTCCATGCCAATCATTCCTTTTCAGACCCGCTTCTTCAATTTTGCCGGCGGCTGTATTCTGCTCGCCAGACAATTTAAATTGTCCGTCATCAACCAAAACTGGAGGAGCATTAATAAAACGGAATATTTTTACTTTATCGCTAAACTTATCATTTAACTGGTTTATCAATGCATCATCTGAAATGCTGCTTTTAGTGATGGCGGAACCCGCAATTTGCGATCCTATGCTTTCGCCTTCATTGACTTTTCGCTTTTTTCGTCTGCTATTTGCATTACGAGCCGCAAATATTGCGCCGATTTCGCCAATTATGGCCACAATTATTTGAACAATCCAATTCCCTATTTTCTCAGCGATATCCCAGGACATAAGAACGCACCAAAATTAAAATAATTAGCCAGTGGGCAAGACAGGAGCATTTATAAATCATATCTTTACATCCCGAACTTATCTATTATCTCCTGCTTGCTCTTATGCAGGATATCAAACTTCTTCCCCACTTTTATAAACGCCGCCAGCGCCTTCTCCAGATGATGCATCTCGTGCGCCGCGGAAAGCTGAGTGCGGATTCGAGCCTGACCCTTGGCGACTACCGGGAAGAAAAATCCGATCGCGTAAATTCCTTCTTCGTACAGCGCCTTCGCAAAATCCTGCGATAGCTTGGCATTGAAAAGCATCACCGGTACAATCGGGGTCTCTCCTTCTTTTATAATCAGTCCGCCCTCGGTCAAACCTTTGCGCCAGAAAATCGTATTTCTCTCCAGTTTGTCCCGTCTCTCGGTTGTACCGCTGATTATATCAATCACCCGAATCGCGCCCGATACAACCACCGGAGGAATCGTATTTGAAAACAGATATGGTCTTGCCTTTTGACGGCACAACTCCACCAGTTCCGATCTTCCGGATACACATCCTCCCGATGCTCCCCCAAGTGCCTTGCCGAGCGTGGTCGTGATAATATCGATTTTGCCGACCACACCGCAATGTTCATGCGTACCTCTCCCCGTCTTCCCTATAAAACCCGAGGCATGGGAATCGTCGACAAATACCAGGGCATTATATTTTTCCGCCAGCGCCACAATCTGATCGAGCTTGGCTAAATCGCCGTCCATCGAAAAAGCGCCATCGGTGATGATCAATTTCACCCGCGCCTTCGCGTGCAATTGAAGCTTCTCCTCCAGATGCCCCATATCCGAATGTTTGAATGTATCCGTCTGAGCCTTGCAGAGACGCATCCCATCCACTATTGACGCATGTACCTAATCGATCGGCGATCATTACATCCTGTTCGGTCAGGTACCGCCTCAAAGACCCCTGCATTGGCATCCATACAGGATGGGAATAAAATAGTATCTTCCGTGCCGAGGAATTTAGTCAGCTTGCCTTCGAGTTCTTTATGAATATCCTGCGTGCCGCAGATAAAGCGTACCGACGACATCCCGTATCCCCGATGGTCAAGCCCCTTGCGCGCCGCCTCGACCACATCCGGATGTGACGACAACCCCAGATAATTATTGGCGCACATGTTGATTACCTTTTTATGACTCGACCCGATCGGAAATTCTACTTCAATCTCCGAACTCTGGGGCGCGCAAATAATTCGTTCTTCCTTGAATATTCCGCCGGAGCGGATCGCATCAAGCTCCTGCTTATATATATTTCTTACGTCATTACTAAAAGCCATACATCACCTATTGCACATTGAATTCTTTTAGGAGACTTACAATATTATTGACCGTGTCAAACGCCTCCGGAGTCGCTTTGGCGTCCGGGATCTGAATATTATACTTGGTCTCAAGAAACCGTTTTAATGACACCATGGAAAATGAATCGACTATCCCGCCCGAAATCAGCGGTGTATCAAAATCGACCTCCCGGTCATCATCTTCTTCCAGATATTCATTCTTCACATATTTCAATACTGCATCTTTTACATCGGACATATTATTCTCCTTACAATATTATCAATCATTTTCCAGTGTCGAAATATCGCCTATTTCTTCGCCCCACTCCTTTGCACGGAGCACCCGCCGCATGATCTTCCCGCTTCGGGTCTTGGGAAGCGAAGGTACAAACTCTATCTCCTGAGGCATCGCCAGCGGCGACAATTTCTTCCGGATAAAATTCATTATTTCGAGATCGAGCATTTTCGAAGCCTCAAATCCCGGCTTCAGTGCGATAAATGCCTTCACCACTTCCATATTGACCGGATCCGGTTTACCGACCACAGCCGATTCCGCCACCGCCTCGTGCTCGAGAAGTGCCGATTCGATTTCAAACGGCCCGACCAAATGCCCGCCGGTGTTGATCACATCATCATCCCGTCCGACAAACCAATAGTAACCATCTTCATCTATACTGGCACGGTCGCCGCAGATGTACCATCCGTTCTTGAATTTGCTCTGATATGTCGTCGGGTTATTCCAGTACATCCTCATCATTGACGGCCATCCCGGCTTGAGTGCGATCAGGCCGACAATCCCTTTCCTCGTAATCGGCTCATAAGTCTTCAGATCGACCACCGTCGCCGTCATTCCCGGAAATGGTTTCCCCATTGAGCCGGGTTTAATCGGCATCCCCGGATAATTCGATATCACGATACTCCCGGTTTCCGTTTGCCAGAAACTGTCATGGAATGGAAGCCCGAAAACCTTCTTCGACCAGATAACCGCCTCGGCGTTCAATGGCTCTCCCACCGAGCAGAGATGCCTCAATGATGACAAATCGTGCTTCTTGACAATCTCGTCCCCCTCCTTCATAAGCGAACGAATGGCCGTCGGGGCGGAGTACCAGACAGTTATTTTGTGATTCTCGATAAATTTGTACCATGCCTCCGCTTTGAATCCCGAATCAAGCACGCACTGGGTAACGCCATTTACCCACGGGCCTATAATCCCGTATGATGTCCCAGTCACCCAGCCCGGATCGGCTGTGCACCAATATATATCATCATCCTTCAGGTCGAGCACATATTTCGTCGTGATGTACTGGGCAATCAGCGAATAATGCACATGCTGTGCCCCCTTCGGCTTGCCGGTCGTGCCTGACGTATAATGCAGGACTGATGGCGTTTCTGCCTTCGTGGCGAATATATCGAAATGGTCGACCCTTTCTACTTTTTCCATGGAAAAAGCGACTTCGCGTTCTCTTAAGGCTTTACTCCCGTCATCATCAACTATTATTATATGTTTCAAGCATGGGAGTAAATTCAGAATCGCCCTTACTTTCGCCACATGCTTCTTCTGAGTGATAATCGCGGCAGTCTGAGCGTCCTCCAGGCGGGTTAGGAGAGATTCCGATCCGAATGCCGAAAACAGCGGTTGCGCTATTCCACCCATTTTCAATATCCCGAGAAATCCCAGATACAACTCCGGTACTCGGTCCATGAAAAGACATATCCTGTCGCCGCTCTGCAATCCTAATTTCTTCAGATAGTGGGCGACAGTATTGGTTAATACACGAATATCCTCAAAGGTATATTTCTTCGTCTCACCATTAAACCCCTCCCAAATCAATGCCAACTTGTCTTTCTTGCCCATCCGACATATTCGGTCGGTACAATATTCGCCGATATTGATAATATCACCTTTGCGATATCCAAGTTCCTTTTCGGAGACCTCCCAGGTAGAATCTTTGAGAGCTTGCTCGTAGCCTCCTATATTGCTCATCTATATTTCCTCCAGATAGTTAGTCCAATATTCCAAATAAAAAGCAAAACATCATTCCATCATCAGTACAACTTTCGCCGAATTTATTTCCGGCGAAACCGCCATGTCAATAGCCCTTGATAAATCCGCGAATGGAAAATGATGACTGATAACCGGCCTTGGATCAACTTTTCCGAAGTCGAGCAGATTTCTCAGCTGGTACCATGTCTGAAACATTTTCCGTCCGTTGAT
>CAWEZN010000015.1:0-127383 GCA_963813655.1 uncultured candidate division Zixibacteria bacterium
CGGATACGGATTCGCCGCCGCCGTCTCAGGAGTATGGAGAAAGTACCCGGTGATTCTTCATTGTTTGGGCTCCGACATTCTTCTTCTCCGCATAAATCGCCATTGCACAGAGCCAGAGTCAAATATGCCCTCTCCCGCTCATCTCAAGTCATGGCCGATTCCGAATATCTGAAGCAGAAAGCGCTGGAAATATATGCTGGATCATCAGTCGAAGTCGTACCCTGGGGCGTTGAATCGTCCCTTATGCATTTATTCGACAGCAAAATAAACACCGTAGACCTCCGACACCGACCGCTCAAAATTCTTGTCCCTCGCCCGCATCAGCAAATTTATAATAACGATCTTATATTAAGATCATTGCGAAAATATCTTCTCGATCGTGACATCACCATCACCTTTCCCGCTTGGGGGGACGATTATGAGAAATTCAGAAAAGCCGCCGAACCGGAAATTGCCTCCGGGGCGATAAGCTTTACGAATATTTGGATCATCGCGAATATGTCAAATTCATGGCCGGCTTTGACCTGTATCTGTCGGCAGCCTTTTATGATTCCTCGCCCGCCTCTCTCCTCGAGGCTATGGCTGTCGGCTTGTTTCCCGTGATATGCGAATTTCCGGGCGTGCGCGAATGGGTCGATGGCACTAATGCCTTGTTGTTCAATGCTGCGGATCAATCCTCTCTGAATAATGCCATTAGAATAGTACTGAATTCACGAATGGATTTGAATGGGATATTGATCGGAAACCATGAAGTAATTAGAGCCAAAGCTATCTTTACAAATAATATTAAGACAACGCTGAAAATTATGGAGACCTTGACTCAAAATGCCTCCGAATAGAAATATTCTTCTTATCTCATATTATTTTCCCCCCCTTGGCATGGGTGGTGTCGGCCGCTCGCTTGGTTTGATGAAACATCTGCCGAAGCACGGGTACAATGTGACGGTGTTGACTGTGAAAGATATTCTCTATCCTGAATATGATAGGACATTGCTATCGGGATTGGATGAAGATAAAATTATTCGCACCGATTCATGTGACCCTTCCAGAATCCTATATCTCCTCGGCGCCAGAAAAAAATTGTCTTTCGGCTTTTCCAATACTTCGATTCTATCCCTCCTCTATTATCCGGATCTGAAGCGTGGCTGGAATCCGTTTGCGTTGCGAGCTGCAAGAAAAATCATTAAGGAAAAAGATATATCAGCCGTTATTACAACCTCGCCCCCCCCATCCTCCCATCTCGTAGGATTAAGATTGAAAAAAGAGACGGGGATCACTTGGATCGCGGATTTTAGAGATATTTGGTTTTCTGAGTCAATTGACCATGTCTATCCGACAGATTTTCAGAGAAATTTCGCTGGGCGGCAAAGGGACCGAATTATTGCTTTCGCCGATGAAATAGTAACTGTCTATTCCACAATTAGAAAATGTCTGGGACGCGGCGAGGTGATTATGAATGGAGCGGAATTGGAGTATGCCGCCGCTCTGGAAACCTTCGCCGAAGAAGAGTTCGGGCAAATTTAGCGTCGGGATACTTGGGACAGTTAACCGTCTGTCTCCGGTTGAGCCTTTATTTAAGGCTATTTCAAGCTTAATCGACAAAGAGCCGTCCTCGAGAGACGGAATTTCCATTGTCATGTAGGCCGCATCGCCGATGATATGTTGACCGAGCTTCTAAACAAGTATCCGCTGAGACAAATCATTCAGTCGAGAGGATATTGCAAAAGGGCGGACGCCATAAAATCCCTGGCTGATACCGACTTGCTGTACCTTGGTGTTTTTTCAGGACGAGTCTATGATTGCCTCATGTCGGGCAAACCGGTTCTCGGAGTGCTTCGCGAGTCCGGCGGCGAACGCGCCCTTTACTCTCCCGACATGATTTCATTGGTCAAGAATTACGAATATGGCCAGGTCTTTTCGGATAACGAGGATAATAAAATATTTTCCTACATCCATGATTTATGCATAAAAAGTCTAAATGGCCAGTTGCATTCAAACTTTGACATATCTAAGGCAGAAAAATATTCCACCTCCCGCATGGCTTCCGAATATGCACGTTTACTGGATCGCCTCCTAAAATGAATAATTTGGAAATATCAGTCATAGTCATCAGCTATAATGGTATTGAGTTTATTGCCGATTGCCTTTCCTCAATAGCAAACTCATTAAAGGGGGGATCTTATGAACTGCTAGTCGTAGATAACGGCTCCACCGACGGTACTGTCGAAACGATTGAAAAAAGTCATAAATATGTGAAGCTTGTCAAAAATCATTCTAATCTCGGATTTGCAAAAGCAGCCAATCAAGGTTTCCAGCAATGTCAGGGGAAATATATTCTCCTCTTCAATCAAGATACCCGTGTCGTCGCCACAGCCATTGCAGATTTAGCCGCCAAAATGGCGCAGGATATAAAAATCGGTGTCATCGGCCCTAAATTTATCGGCTTTGATGGCAGACTCCAGCCATCCTGCCGAACCTTTCCACGATACCGCGATATATTCTATGAATTGACCGGGTTGTCGCTACATATTTCCTCATTCGAAAATCTTTTCCCGGTGGAAAATGGGATGGTTCGATCACGAACATCAGATTGAAGTAGATCAGCCGATGGGCGCTGCGATCATGTTCAGGCGCTCCTTACTCGATGACGTAGGCTATTTTGACGAATCATTCGGGATATTCTTTAACGACGTTGACTTTTGCAGAAGAGTCAAAGATAAGGGATATATAAATCTTTACTTTCCCGATTCTGTCATCATGCACTATGTCGGCGGTTCAATCAAAAAGATGAAATCCGCGATGATAATTGAATCTCATCGCTCCATGTACAGATATTTCAGAAAGTACAATAAGAGCATTTTATCATTGCCGGCGCTCTATTTTACCGGCTTGGCGCTCTTTGTCTCAGGATATATCAGAGCCGGTCTGCACGCTCTCTTTCGCGCTAGCCGATAATTCATATTAATCCATAGCAGACAATTTAACGCAAAAGAATCATTTTTTTCGTCTGATTAGACTCTCCTGCCGTCAGCCTGTATAAATACACACCTGATGGCATCTCTTGGCCATTTTGATCCTTTCCATCCCACTCAATATAATGTTTGGCCGGAGCTTCATCTCTCCAATTCTGCTCATATACTTTTTGACTGAGAATATTGAAAATCTCAAAGATTACATCAGTCCGCGCAGATAACGAGTATTCAATCACTGTGCTGGGATTGAATGGATTCGGATAATTTTGCCCCAGACTAAATTCTAGCGGCATCCCATCTTCAGGCTCGCCCACGTCGGTAATAATGGAAGGTAGATAATTCTCCCGCAAAATGGTATACCCATCCTTTACTGCCGTCAATTCGTAAACTGAACTTGCATTAAGACTGTACAAAAAGTCCATTCGCCCAATTCATTGGTATAACCGCTCCTGAGAATCGATCCGTTCTTGGAAAGGATCACCCGCGCCTCTCCAATCTGATGATTCCCATCTGTTATTCGCGCCAAATATCGGTTATTGTCGCTTTTCTGAAGAGATAAATTCAGCCGCCGCGGCTGTTCAATGTAGATTTTGATCGTCGGGTCGCCGAAATAATTTTGGCCATAGATCAGGTCCCTGAAATATGGATAGTCAAGCCACGATAAATACATCGCATCGGCGGGCGAACCTTCCGCATCCGTGAATAGATGATTCATAAATGATTCCTGCAGCAGATAGCTTGAATACACCCATCCCCACCGGGCGTAGGCAATCATGCCCACCGCGCCTGATGAGTCCGCCGCAATCAATTGCTCAACCAACGACATATCCCAACTGCCCCCGTTCAGTTTATCCAGATCGTAACCCGCCGACATTGCAAGCCAGCGAATAATAAAGCGACACTTTATTATTCTTCGCCAGATTCTGGATCGATCCATGAGTGCTTACGGCGGGCGAGGTAATTATCAGAGACGACGGCCAGTCACCATAATTGGCCGATTTAACCACAAACCCGTCGACCCTGCCATGGTTGATAATATTAATAATTCCAAATCCCTCGGAAATTTTTGTTATTGAATGTATCCCATCCCTATTGGTGGGTGATGGAGAGTCTCCCGATGGCGTTTCAACGGTGGAAAAAGTGTCTATATTGAAACTGTATGGATAAACGCTCGATATCGCCTTATGCTGCCCCCCGTCGGGTAATCCCGCATCTCGTCCGCCGAGAAAAAGAGTCCCTTGGTCAAATATTCATAATCGCCATTACCGGGATTGGAACAATAGGCAATTAGCTTCGAGCAGTAATTTGCGACCGCCTGTGACGTTCTCACCGGTATTCGCCCAACTTTAAGCTCAGGAATCAAATCGGGTGAATCGTGCGTCGGCTCTCCCCAGACTCCATCTCCGTCCTTATCCCAGTCGCCGTCCATGTCAGCATAATACAGATCTGACGGCATCAGGTCATTTGTATCGGTCGGCACGAAGTCAACGTTGTAATAAAACAGATAGCGCGGCGGTACGATATCATCGTCGCCCCCCAGAAGTACATATCTGCCGCCGCTTGCATAAAAGTCTTCCAGGTAATTTCTTATCTGCTCAGCTTTATCAATTCCGGAATAGTGAGCATAAATTGAATCAGTCAAAGCCACGGCCGTGGAAATACCGATTATTTTCTTGAAATCGACCATTGGCTTGAAACTTCCCGCCAGTTGAGGCGAGGTTATGATAATAAATTTGCAATTCAGTGGAACGCCGGCAGCTGAATTGGCTCCATCAGATGCACCTGAATCGTTCAGCATTGATTCTTTCTGAGCCAACGGCAGCGCGCCTAATATAGATTTTTCCTTAACCCCTATATTTGAATGGATTTCCCCTGTGAACACCAGATTTTCACTGCTATCGACCGTCAACGGAAGTATCGAAACGGCATAATATTTTGCCCCTTCCAACACGCACTCGCTAATGCTGTATATCGGGTGACTTAGCCTCTCGCGATTGTGAAGCGGCGAATACTTCCTGAAAGTATCTATCCCCGTAGTAGTATTATCGAATTCCGCCATTCCGAATGGCAGCTTGCCGATTATTTTCTGCTCGGCGATTACAAAATCATCCTCATTGATTTCCCTCGATGATTCGATATAAATGGTCTTTGCCGGCAGCGAAAAATCCCGATTGATATTCAAACGCGGAAGATCATTATATGAATAATTGTATCCCCCAACAGCTTGACTTAGCGTGTCAATTGAAAATCTTAACGAAATCGGTACCTGCCATTAATGATCTCGGGCAAAACAGCAGCAATTAAAAATACCGACCAGACAATCCCCTTTTTCAACCTTCATCCTCCTGTTTCAAATGGGACAGATAGCTATACTGCAACTAGTTTGCCCTCATGTATGCCAGAGACCGGATGATGATCTGCGCTATAATCTGTTGATTGTCAGTGAATTACGGTTGGCATTTTGCGGAAGTTGGGACGATAGCAGCCCCATTTCCGGAAAATGAAGGATTGATTCCAATATTGTATGGGTGAATTCTATATTTATTTTTGCCTAATCTTGGTTAGACGAAAAGCGGAAACAATCAATGCCGATAGCAGTTAGTCCGTGCCATTTAATAGATTTTTGTTATTCTTTGATATTTAATAGCTTATACACATCAAAAAGTTGAATTTTACTCTTGACTTGTACTTTCAAATAGTGCAAAATAGGGTAAAGAGTGGCGGGAAATGGAGTAAAGTGGAGGATGCCCCGTGGACGGCTTCTATGGCCAATTTAATATCCTGATGGACGAGAAGGGAAGAATCTCTCTTCCTGCCAGATTGCGCCCATCATATCAGGATGGCGCCCAGGAGCCGGATAATTTTATACTCACCAAGGGGCTTGATGGTTGTCTTGCTCTGTATCCCCGAAAGCAGTGGGAGCAAATTCAGCAGAGACTGGGTTCGCTCAATTTTACACGGAAGGATTTTAGATACTTCAGCCGTCTCCTTCATTCGGCGGCTGTTCTGATCACACTGGACCGTCAGGGAAGATTGCTTATTCCGGTGCATCTCCAAAAGGAAGCTTCACTCGACAAGGACATTCTTGTCATCGGCAATTACCGCTGGATTGAATTCTGGAATCCCAAAACTTACGGGCAATATCTCGAACAGTATGGTCAGAGTTATGAAGAGGTAGCGGAAAGGCTTTTTGACATCGGCGAATGGCAAAAGGAATGAGCCATTTCATCGCCCTGTTCTGGCCGAGGAAGTGGTGAGGTTGCTGGTGACCCGCAGGGAAGGCGTCTACGTTGACTTGACCTGCGGCGGTGGAGGGCACCTCATGCAATTGTCAAAAGCTCTTTCCTCGGAAGCTTTACTTGTCGGCATTGACCGGGATCAGGAAGCTATTGAATCCGCTCTTCAAAATTTACGATCCATTCCGCAAAAACTGAAAGTCTTGAATAGCAGATTTTCTGAGGTTGACGAAATGGTTGGCGCCGTTGGAATAAGTGAATTTGATGGCTTTCTGCTCGACCTGGGAATTTCATCTCATCAGATAGACATCCCGGAGAGGGGTTTCTCCTTTTCTCAGGATGGACCTCTGGATATGAGAATGGGGAATCTCGAGACCGGCGGTCTCGACCGCGGAGAAAATCATAAATGGCTACTCCGCAAAAGAGTTGACTATCCTGTTCAAAAAATATGGTGAGGAGAAAAGAGCCGCGCAGTGTGCCCGTGCCATAGTCAGGGAAAGACAAAAAAAACATATCAGTACCACTCTTCAACTCGTGGAAATTCTTCGATCTGTTCTGCCTGCGAGGGATCTTAATAGCTCTCTCGCCCGCGTATTTCAGGCATTGAGAATTGAAGTCAACGATGAACTCAATCAATTAGCCGAGGTCTTGCCGAAAACTCTGAACCATCTCAAGAGCGGGGGCCGGCTCGTTGTCATCTCCTATCACTCACTGGAAGACAGAATCGTCAAGAGATTCATGATTGAAAAGGTCAAAGGATGTATCTGCCCTCCAAGGATGCCGGTCTGCGCTTGTGGGCGGAAGCCGGAATTGAAACTGTTGACCAAAAAGCCGTTAACACCGTCGACTGATGAAATCCAATTGAACATAAGGGCGCGTTCGGCGAAACTTAGAGCCGCCGAAAAGCTGGTATAATATAAAGTGAATATATCCGTACAGAGATATCAGGCCACCGACAAATTCAAAAAATCATTTTCCAAAAGACTGGTATCGTCCCGGGCTCTGGTACCAACTCTATTTGTGGCCGTCATCATAATATTTGCCTGTGTTTATATCTGGCAAAGAGTCTATGTGCTCGGATTGGTGAAAGAAATGGCCGCCCTTGAACGGGAAAGGGAGGAGATGACCGACCTGCTGAAAAAAACGAATTCCGAAATCCTTGACCTTTCTCGTGTAAGCAGAATAGAACAGATCGCATCGCGTGATCTTGGCATGGAGAGAAGCCGCACTGAGAATATGCTGACTTTGGTTGTCAAGAAGCCTCAAATCGTCAAAAAGCAGGATGAACTCGATAACGTGGTCTTATCACTGAAAAAATTGGCCGAAAATCTTCCGGTCATGAACGAAAGTAAGGCGGACACGGTAGGAAATCTGAATAATGATGAAAATTGAAATTCGCTCGAAAAGGCTGATCGCGTTATGCGTGATGGCCTCCGTTGTTTGGGCCGCCCTTGTGTATCGCCTCGTCAATATTCAGATCGTTCATGGGCATGAATATAGCGACATAGCCAAAAAGCAATCCATCGGCAAGATGGATATTTCCGCCGAAAGAGGCATAATCTACGACCGAACCGGCAAGCCTCTGGCAATAAATGTCATCAAGAATGCTCTTTTTGCCCAGCCTGCCAGCCAGAACGAGATCAAAAATATCTACAGCTACCTCGACAATCTTTATGGGAAAACTCCCGGCTATTCCCGGAAGAAATTCCCGCTCCAAGTCAATAAATTCGAATGGATAGATCGACGCCTCCCCGACAATGTCGCCGAAAAAGTCGTCAAAGATACCGTGCCCGGGCTCTATATCAAGAATGATCTGGGGCGCGATTATCCCTTTCTTGAAGTTGGCCGCCAGATTCTCGGTTGCACCGACATCGACGGCAAAGGAATCTCCGGATTAGAATTTAACTATGATACCCTGTTGGCTGGCAGCCCCGGCCAGATGGAATACCTCCGCGACGGCCAGAGGACTACTTATCGCCTGCGCGAGGTGCCGCTCATTCAGCCCGAAGCCGGAAAATCAATTACACTTACCATTGATTGGTACTTCCAGGAGATAGTCGAAGAAGAACTCAAAGCCGGAGTGGAAGAACACAAAGCCCTCGACGGTACCGCTATATTTCTTGATTGCCAGACCGGCGAAATTCTGGCGGCCGCCGATTATGTCGCCGATGGTCAAAACGATGCCGTCAAGCTTCGGGCTATCAGCAATGTCTTTGAACCCGGTTCCGTGTTCAAGGTTTTCACCGCCGCGGGTGTTCTCGACGCCAACCTGGCCTCACCCGGCGACCGAGTCTTTTGCGAAAACGGCGCCTGGAAATGCGGACCCCGGGTATTGCATGATGATCACAGCTGTGGCTGGTTGACCTTCCAGGAAGCTATCGAAAAATCCAGTAATATCGGCACCGCCAAGATGGCTCTCAGGCTCGGCGGCAAAAAGCTCTATGATAATGCCCGAAAATTCGGATTCGGACAGCGATATTTTATCGGCCTCCCCGGTGAGCAGGCCGGCCAAATCGGGAAACCCAATAAATGGTCGGAATACACCACCGCCGCCCTTTCGATAGGCCATTCTGTATCGGTAACCGCCCTCCAACTGGCTGCCGGGCTTGCCGCGGTCGCCAATGGTGGAAGTATATACAGGCCCTCTATAATAATGAAAATTTCCGATGCCTCGGGAAAGCCTTTGAAAAAGACAAATACTGAACTGATATCCAAAGTGATAAGACCCGAGAGCGCTGCCACCCTTCGCGAATTCTTAATCGGCGTCGTGGAACGAGGCACCGCGACCAAAGTCAAGTCGGAAATAATCCGGATCGCGGGTAAGACCGGAACCGCTCAGGTGCCCGATCTTGTCTCCGGCGGATACAAACCTAATAAATATGTTGCCTCTTTCCTCGGCATGTTCCCGGCCGACAATCCCAAAATTGTCGGCGTTGTCATGCTTAATCAGCCGGAACCGATTCATTATGGCGGCTATACCTCCGGCCCGATATTCAAAAAGATTGCCGAACGATATACCATCGCCAATTCAGACCACCTGAGGCCTGTAAAGAAGTTGATCGCCCTTGAGGGAAATACTGAACTCAATGGAATTCCCAGCTTCATCGGCCATGAAGTATCCGTGGCGAAGGAAATGGCCGCGCGTGGCGGGCTCGGTCTGGTCAGCAATCTGGCCGAAGGCACGATAATCTGGCAGTACCCTCCCGCGGGAAGAAAGACCGCCGGCAACAGCAATATTCTTGTAGCCGTCGAGAATGACAGCGCCGACGTCGTTGTCGTGGCTGATTTCACTAGAATGAATCTCCGGGCCGCCGTCGCCATGCTCGATTTTCAGAACCTCGATTATGAAGTAGAGGGGAGCGGTGTAGTGCAAAAGCAGGAGCCCCCTCCCGGGACTCCCGTCGGCAAAAATTCAAAATGTCGTTTGGTATGCGGCAACGATTTTAAGTATGAAGATACAACTGAAGAACTTAATTAAATCTGTCGAAGGAATTAGACTGATCGGTCGCGACGACATCTTCATTGCGGGGATAGATTATGATTCCCGTCGCATTCGTCCCGGGATGATATTTGCCGCCATTCCCGGTTTCAAGAGCGACGGCCGCGCCTTTATTCCCGATGCCATAAATAAAGGCGCTCTCGCAATTTTGACCGACACCCCTGTGCACGCAAATGTGCCCCTGATTATTTCATCATCCCCTCGAAAGACCCTATCCGATATCTCCGCCGCCTTCTATAACTATCCCGGGAAGAAACTCAAGATTGTCGGCGTGACCGGCACCAACGGCAAAAGCACCTCGATCTTTTTGATAAAAGATATTCTCGAAGCGGCTGGCCACAAGGCCGGGATGCTTAACTCGCTCGTTTACGATACCGGGAAAAGTAGGCATAACGCTGAACGAACCACTCCCGAATCGCTGGAAGTTCAAAAATATCTGGCTGAGATGATTGAGGCGGAATGCCAATGGGCCGCCGTAGAAGTCTCATCTCATGCGCTGATCTTAAACCGGGTGGACAATATCGACTTCCAGATAGGCTTATTTACTACTTTCAGCCGCGACCATCTCGATTTCCATAAAACCATGGATGAATATCTGGCCGCTAAAAAGCTCTTCCTCCGCAAACTCGATGGCGCCAATAAACGGGTTGTCATAAATCTCGATGTCCCGGAATTCTCTGATTTTGTCAATGATGCTCAATGCCCTCTGCTTACCTATTCGGTAGGGAATGCCAAAGCCGATTTATCTGTCACAGCCGCTCAGCTTCTACCTGATAAGACAATTTTGGATATAACCACATCGCAGGGTAAACGAAAGTTTTCAATCAGCCTGTTGGGCAAATATAACGTCACCAACGCCGCCGGTGCCGCCGCCGTCGGATTGGCTCTCAATATTGATTTGGATACCATCGTGAAAGCTCTTGAAACCGCCAAACCCGTTCCCGGCAGATTTCGACCGATCAATATGGGCCAGCCATTCGGCGTAATTGTCGATTTTGCTCATACTCCCGACGGCATCGCGCGCCTCTGTCAATCTGCCAAAGAGCTGAATCCGGCGAAATTGATGATTCTTTTCGGATGCGGCGGCGATCGCGATAAAGGAAAACGTCCATTGATGGCAACCGTGGCGTCGAGCATGTGCGATTTCGCAATTATCACCTCCGATAATCCACGCACCGAAGACCCGCTGAAGATAATCGATGAAATCATTCCCGGCATGAAGGGGAATAATTATCTCGTCATTCCCGATAGGCGAGAGGCTATCCGCGAAATTATAAAGCGCGCCGGCAGCAAGGATATGGTCCTGCTGGCCGGGAAGGGCGCCGAGGATTATCAGGAGGTCGGGACAGAAAAACTTCCTTTTAACGATACTGCCGAAGTCGAATCGGCCTTGGCCGAGTTGGGATATACAGGGTGATTAAATTGGATTTTGCGACACTGGCTGAAAATGTAGGTGGAAAACTGCTCGACATGAATTTCAAAGATATTGTCTTTGAAGGCGTCTCTATCGACAGCAGAACCATTCAGCCCCGACAGCTTTTTATCGCCATCAAAGGGGAAAATGCCGATGGACATAAGTACATACCCGCCGCCCTCGCTAACGGCGCCGCCGGTCTCATTGTCGCCGATAATGCTATTGATTCTCTGGTCGCCCCGATCGATTCCCCGGTCGTTCTGGTTCAGGACACTCACTTTGCCATGAATCGCCTCGCCTCGAAATATCGGGATAAGCTTTCAGGCAAATTTATCGCCATTACCGGCTCCAACGGTAAAACGACCACCAAGGAAATAGTTTACGCCATCATTGCCTCCCGATATAAAAATACTTACCGCTCGCCGGGAAATCTCAATAATCTTTATGGTCTTCCGCTCGCTATCTTTGCCGTGCCCTTCGATACCCAGTACGGAGTATTCGAATTGGGAATATCCATCCCCGGCGAAATGACTCAACTGGCCGGAATGATAAGACCCGATATGGCGCTGATCACCAATATCGGCCCCACTCATCTGGAGACTCTCGGAACCGTCGAAGGTGTGGCCGAGGCAAAATTGGAACTGGTCGATTCTATCAGCCCTGATAAGCCGGTCATCCTTAACGGCGACATTCCCATACTTATGAAAGCCGCCGGCAGAAGAAACAGAAAATATATTACTTATGGCATCGAATCCCGATCGGACTTCACTGCGAAGAGAATCGGAATCTCCGACGAAGGTTTCCCGCTGATCGAAATTGAGGGCCATCCGGTCAAAGTCGGCCTGTTTGGCGACCATCAAGCTTATAAATGTACTTGCCGGTTATGCTGTCGCCCGATCGCTTGATATAGACATTCAACCCGATGAATTAAATCAGATTGTCTACGATTTTGCACCGTACAGAGGCGAAATTGAATATATGGATGGCTTGACTGTCATCGCCGACTGTTACAACGCCAATCCGATTTCGATGAAATCCGGCTTGGAATCGTTCAAGTCCTATCTTGGAAATTCGGCCATGAAAGGCAAACGAGGTATAATAATTATTGGCGATATGCTTGAATTGGGCAAAGACTCCCCCGAATTCCACCGCGAGGTCGGTCGGCAAATCGCCCAGCTCGATTTTCCTCAAGCTTTGATAATAGGCCCCTTGTCAAAAGATATGTACGCCGCCGCCATCCAATCCGGAGCCGCAGAGAGCCGAATCAGGCATTTTGATGATGTCTCAACCGCAGGAGATTTTCTCCTTAATGAAGTAAATAGGGGAGATGTCCTCTATTTCAAGGCTTCTCGGGGAATCGGCCTCGAAAAAATAATAACCCTGCTGAAAGGAAGCGCCTTCAGGCAGAATTGATATGCTGTACTACCTGTTCATATTTTTGACCAAATACATCTCAGGGTTCAACCTCTTCCGGTATATCACTACCCGCATGGCCGCGGCAACCATCACTGCTATTCTGATTTCACTTGTCCTCGGGCCGTTCTTTATCGGCCTGCTGAAAAAATTTCAGATAAAGGAAAAAATCCGCACCGATGGCCCTCAAACGCACCTCGCCAAAGAGGGAACTCCCACCATGGGCGGTATTATTATTCTGGCCGCAATTATCATCCCCACGCTTCTATGGGCGGACATCGCCAACTATTTCGTCTTGATGCTTCTGCTGGTTACTATCTGGCTGGGGATTATTGGCTTTATGGATGATTACCTTAAAGCCGTAAAACACCAGCCCAAAGGGATGGTCGCTCGAAAAAAATTGATCGGCCAGCTCTCAATCGGCCTCGTCTTCGGCCTTATCCTGACTTTCCTCCCCCCGAATTCCAGCTTTGACGGTACCACCGGCATTCCCTTTTTCAAAAACTACATTCTCTCGCTTGGAATATTATATGTCCCGTTTATTGCGCTTGTCATAACTGGATTCTCCAATGGAGTAAATCTTACTGATGGTCTCGACGGCCTCGCTATTGGTCTGGCGGGAATATGCTTTGCCGCTTTCACGGCCCTTACTTATGTGGCCGGCCGCACTGACTTCTCCAACTATCTTCAGATAGAGTACGTTCCCGGCTCGGGGGAGATGGCGGTTTTTTGCGGCGCCGCCATAGGCGCGGCGATCGGATTCCTCTGGTTCAATTCCCATCCGGCCGAGGTTTTCATGGGTGATACCGGCGCCCTCGCTTTGGGCGGTGTGCTGGGTGCAATTGCTATTTTAATTAAGAAAGAACTCCTGCTTGTGATCGTCGGAGGTGTATTCGTTATCGAGGCCCTCTCCGTAATCATACAGGTTTTGTCATATAAATATCGAGGCAAGAAAAGGGTTTTCAGGATGGCGCCGTTGCACCACCATTTTGAACTTGGGGGGTGGCCCGAATCCAAGGTAGTAACCCGCTTCTGGATAGTTGGTGCGCTCTTTGCCTTGTTAACTCTTGCAACTTTGAAAATACGATGACGGCAAAAGATAGAATTAAAGGACGAAAAGTCGGGATCATTGGCATGGCTCGTTCCGGCTTGGCCGCGGCGCGCCTTGTAAGGCGGTTGGAAGGCATCCCATTTGTCTCAGACATCAAAAATGAATCTCAGCTTCCGGACGAACTGAATGAATTGAAAGCCCTCGGCATCGAATTTGAATCCGGGGGACATAGCGAAAGACTTCTTAAATCAGATTATATTATCCTTTCCCCCGGCGTTCCCCGCACTGTACCTATTTTGGAAAAAATTGAAAATGACGGCCTTCCGATATTCTCGGAAATTGAACTCGCCTCATGGTTCTGCCGCGGCAAAATAATCGCCATCACCGGCTCTAATGGCAAAACCACCACAACCAGTCTCATCGGTGCCATCCTAACTGCCGCCGGGATCAGTAACCAGGTATGCGGCAACATCGGCACACCGTTCGCCGATGCTATTTCCGAGATCTCAGATGATGGCTACGCTATCGTGGAAGTTTCGAATTTCCAGCTTGAAGCAATTGAGGATTTCAAACCGTATATCGCCATGATTTTGAATCTCTCTCCCGATCATCTCGATCGCTATGACAACTTTGAAGGTTACAAGCAGGCCAAATATAGAATAACCGAAAACCAGGATTCTTCGGATTATTTGATTCTTAATGCCGACGATGCCGTCATCGATAAAAACAATATTGCCACCGGCGCAAGCAAAATTCATTTCTCAACCTCGCGGGCCTTGTCCACAGGAGTTTATCTCGAAGGAAAACGTCTTGTGGGAAAAGTCGGGGGAGAGAGGCACGATATCATAGACACCGCCAGAATCAAAATTCCCGGGCCGCATAATCTTCAAAATGCTGCCGCCGCTTCTCTGGCCTCGCTCATCATCGGCATAGCGGCGCAGGATATCGCCACTGCTCTGCAGAATTTCCCCGGCGTGCCCCATCGCCTCGAGGACGCCGGCGTCGTCGCCGGAATCAGATTTGTCAACGATTCTAAAGCCACCAATGTTGATTCCGTCTGCTATGCTCTTCGTTCTTTCGACACCCCCATTTGCCTGATCGCAGGAGGCAGGGATAAGGGGGGAAGTTATCGCCCTATTCTTGAATATGGCAAAGGCAAACTTAAAGAAATAATCCTGATCGGCGAAGCCAGGGAGAAGATGTTCGAAGCGCTGGGGAAAACATTCCCTGTGCAGTTCGCCGAAAGTCTGGAAGATGCCGTGAAAAAAGCCTTTGACGCCGCCTCTCCGGGAGACACCGTCCTTCTTTCTCCGGCTTGCTCCAGTTACGATATGTTTACCAATTTTGAACAGCGCGGAGAAGTCTTTAAAAATTCCGTGGCCGCCCTGAAAAATGGCCGGGAATCAGCCCGAAATTACGGAATAAAATAAATATGGATAAGAAATTATTATATGCCGCCCTCTGCCTGCTCGTGATCGGAATGGTGATGATTTATTCATCATCATCGGTCATGGCGCAAAGCCGCTTTGGCTCCCAAATATACTTCCTTCAGAGGCAGATTCTTTGGCTTGGGCTGGCGTTGGCCGCAGGATGGGTAATCACCAAAGTCGATCTCAAAAAGTTCGCCGCCTATTCCGTTCCGCTGCTATTATTATCTCTCATTATGCTGGCTCTGGTTTTTCTAATGCCTGCCCGTAACGGCTCGCATCGGTGGATCTTCCTCGGCCCGCTTACTATTCAGCCCTCGGAGATATTCAAAGTTCTCGTAATCTATTATTTGGCCTTCTCTTTGTCTCAAAAGAAAAGGGATATTGGGGATTGGAAACAGATCCTGTTCCCTTATGCTCCTCTGATCGGGATAGGCGTGATTCTCATAATTCTCGAACCCGGCCTCGGCTCGGCTCTCACCATAACCCTAACCGTACTGACCATCTTCTTCCTTGCTGGAATCAGATTACAGCATTTGGCCCTGTTGATTCTCCCACTGGCAGGCCTGGCTTCCTTCATGGTTTTCGTTCTGGGATATAAAAAGGATCGGGTCATTGATTATATTTCGGCCGTCCAAAATCCTCTTGCAGGAAGCTATCAGATCAAGCAGGCCGTCCTTACCCTCGGGGCAGGCAACCTCTTTGGTGTCGGGCTTGGCAACGGGCGGCAGAAACTCTTCTTCCTCCCGTACCCGCATACCGATTTCATCTTCGCTTCAATCGGAGAGGAACTCGGCTTTGCCGGTCTGCTCGCCATCCTGATTCTCTTCTATTTTATTATCTGGCGGGGAATAAAAATTGCCCTGTATCAGCCCGATAAGTTCGGCTATCTGCTCGCCATGGGCGTTACCCTCACTATGATGATTGCCGTTCTCATAAATATTGGAGTCGTTACGTCGCTCTTGCCGACCACAGGCATTCCGCTTCCGCTTCTATCCTACGGAGGCTCTGCCCTTCTCGTATCAATCGTCGCCGTCGCGATCCTTCTCAACCTTTCAAAAAGACAAGGGGTCGTCGTCCGATGAGAACTGTCAAAGTCATCTTTGCGGGAGGTGGCACCGGTGGCCATCTGATACCCGCCCTCGCCATTGCGGACAGGCTCAAATCGCGGCTGGAACCGACCCACAAAACTGACTTTATATTCGTCGGCACTAAACGCGGGCTGGAATATCGCATGAAGGACAAACTTGGCTATCCGCTAATAATAATAAATATTCGCGGGATGGCTCGCTCTCTCGCCTTTTCCAATCTCCTCGTCCCATTTCTTCTCGTCGGCGCCATTCTCAGGTCGATACTGTTGATGGCGAAGTTCAGCCCCGACATCGTGGTCGGCACGGGAGGATACGTGATGGGTCCGATTCTCATAGCCGCGATTATCACCGGAAAACTGCGCGTAATACAGGAGCAGAATTCCTTCCCCGGCGTCACTACCCGTTGGCTCGCGTCCCGAGTCGATAAAGTTTTCCTGGGCTTTGGCGATGCTACGAGGCACCTCGGCAGCATAAAAAACACTCTCGAAACCGGAAATCCCATAAAGGGGATTATCGGGAAAATTCCCAAGGCCGAGGGCAGAAAATTTTTCGAAGTGCCGCAGGACTCCAAAGTGATTCTTATCCTCGGCGGCAGTCAGGGTGCCGCCACGATAAATAGAAATATTCTTCGCGGTCTGGATAAATTTCCCGCCGCCTATCATATAATTTGGCAAACTGGTGAAAGGGATTACAAGGAGGTAGCCGCGCAAGCGGGCGGCAAGGCCAAAGGCCGCTCCCTTTTTCCATTTACCGATCGCATTGAGATGGCTTATGCCGCCGCCGATCTGGTTATCGCTCGGGCGGGAGCATTAACCCTCGCCGAAATCTTGGCCGCCGGATTGCCATCCATTCTCGTTCCATATCCTTTTGCCGCAGGAGATCATCAGCGGAAAAACGCCGAATCCTTCAAAAGCGGCGGAGCCTCGATCACCTTCGACGATAGTCAGCTGGGCGAAATAAGCCTGCTGGACCAAGCCGTCAGCTTATTCGAAAACGGTCGGCACGTACAGATGACTGCGGCCGCCATCGCGATTCGCGATAAAAAAAATAAAAACGCCGCTGATCTGATCACCGATGAGATATTAAAACTGATCGACATACCGGGGAGTTCATCTTGAAGACGGAGACTATCACCCAAACAAAGTTTGAAGGAAAGAAAATGATTTTCGGAAAATTCAAAGAGCTGTTCTTCGTGGGAATCGGCGGCGCCGGAATGTCCGGTATTGCCGAAATACTCCTCAACCTCGGCTACAAAGTCAGCGGTTCCGATATCTCATCCAGCGAAATGACCGAATATCTCGAGCAGATCGGCATCAAAATATATCCCCGGCATCAAACAGGCAATATCGGTACATCCAACGTCGTCGTCATATCCTCCGCCGTCGGCAATGACAATCCGGAAGTCATTGAAGCCCGACAGCGCGGAATCCCGGTCATCAAACGGGCCGAAATGCTTGGCGAATTGATGCGTCTGAAATATTCGATCGGAATCGCCGGCACTCACGGCAAGACCACCACAACTTCCATGATCGGCAAAATCATGACCGACGCCCGCCTTGACCCGACTATCATCGTCGGTGGTATCGTCGCCGGAAAAGGTTCCGGCGCCTCACTGGGAACCGGCGACTATTTGGTCGCGGAAGCCGATGAATATGACCGTTCCTTCCTTTCCATGTTCCCTTCGATGTCCGTCATTACCAACATTGAACCCGATCATCTTGACTGCTACGACGGTATGGACGACTTGGAAAATTCATTCCTGAATTATATGAATCGGGTACCATTCTTTGGCCTCGTCGTGTATTCGGCCGATGACCCTACTCTGGATCGTCTGCACGGAAAAATTACCCGCGCCTCGGTCAGTTTCGGCCTTGCCGAAAAAGCCGACTATCAGGCAGTCAATATCCAATATCGAGAGGGCGGTTCCCAATTTTCCGTTTTTCACAATGGCGAGAAACTCGGCGACATCATCCTGAATGTCCCGGGAAAACATAATATTATGAACGCCGTCGCTTCGGTCGCCGCAACATCCGAGCTGGAAATTCCGTTCGACATCATCACCGATTCGCTTCATAAATTCCGTGGCGTCGGACGACGCTTTGAGATTAAATCTATCGTCAATGATATCATGGTCGTCGATGATTACGCCCATCACCCCACTGAAGTCATCGCGACTCTCGATACTGCCAAAGCATCATACAACCGCCGCGTGATAGCCGTTTTTCAACCTCATCTTTTCAGTCGAACCAGACAGTTTTATAAAGAATTCGCCGAAGCTTTGCACCGTGCCGATACTGCCTTTCTATGCGATATATATCCGGCTAGGGAAAAGCCGATGGAAGGTGTAACTTCTGAGATGATTACGTCCCACGCAGCACAACGAGGATACAACAACATCAAATTTGTCGGTCCGAAAGAGAATGCCGTCGACGAGGTTATAAAAATCGCCCGTCCCGGCGATATGATAATCACCATCGGCGCCGGAAGCATAACTCGAATCAACCCGGAAATTATCAGGAGGCTTGAGGAAAAATGATTTGCCGCATCCGTTGGCCCTTTCTGATTATTGCCCTCATACTCCTCCTTGCCGTTGGAGCTTGTGCCTACGCCTATTTTACCGATTATCTCATATTACACAAAGTAACCGTCTCCCCGGATAAGTACAGCCCTGCTCTGAAAGATGCCAATCTCGCCACCGGGAAAAACATCCTGATGACTCCGGCTGAGGACGCCGCCTCGTATCTGCTTTTCAGTCAGCCAATCGCCAAAGTCGACCTTCAGTATAAACTGCCCGATGCCATTGATATCAGGCTAACCGATTTTGTACCGATCGCGCTCATCCTGTGCGAAGACCGACAAACTCTATTCGGACTTGATCACGCTGGCCGTCTTCTTCCTGTCGAAGAATCCGACTCGAGGTACAGCCTTCCGTTCATTACCGGCCTGAAAACCGGTCCTCTTTATCACAAGATACCCGACTACCGGCTGACACAGGTAATGGAGCACTTGAATCGACTCAGGTTGGAGGAACAGGATTTCTATCTATCGCTCTCTTCGATCGATTTTACCGCCGGCGACTCCATCATGGTCCGTATTGACGGCCTGCCTTACACCCTTGTTATGAATGCCTCTGGACTTTATGATGGAATCCGTGCGCTGAAGCAATTTGTCACCGCATATAATCCCGATTTGAAAAATGTCGTGCGACTCGACTTTAGATTGAAAGATCAGATAATCGCATTAAAAGAAGAAGTTAAAGAACCGGTTAAAGCCCGGCCCATTGTCAGGGAAACTAAGAAAAATGTCAGAAGCAAGAATAATAACCGGCATTGACATCGGCACCACCCGGGTGAGGGCGCTGATTACCGAGAGCAGCGATAACGCCATGCCCGTCTTTATGGGGTACGGCTCCGTTCCGGCGGAAGGACTTCGTCGAGGCGTGGTGGTCAACATGGAAAAAACCGTCAAATCCATATCCAAGGCGGTTGAGGAAGCCGAACATATGGCCGCCGTTCATGTCGATTCCGCGGTGGCCGGTATTGCCGGAGATCATATCAAATCGATTAACAGCCAGGGTGTGATAGCAGTCTCTCGATCGGACAACGAAATTGGCGAAACCGACGTGAAAAAAGCCATTGAAGCCGCCAGCACCGTTGCCATACCGACCGATCGCGAAATCATTCACGTCCTGCCTCAGCAATATACCATCGATGAACAGAGCGGAATTAAGAATCCTGTCGGCATGACTGGCGTACGGCTCGAAGTTGACGTCCACATCGTCACCGCCGCCGTTACTTCGGCTAAAAATATATACCGTTCCCTTGAACACTGCGAGATTAAAGCCGACCATCTCGTTTTGCAGTCGCTCGCGTCATCATACGCCGTTGTCAACGCCGAAGAGCAGGAAATGGGAGTCGTTCTCATCGATATCGGCGGCGATCTCACGGATATCGCCGTCTTCTGGGATGGCTCCATCCGCCATTCCGGAGTAGTGCCGCTCGGCGGAAAAAATGTCACTAATGATATCGCCATCGGCTTGAGAACTACTGTCGAGCAGGCCGAGCAACTGAAAATGGTGCATGGCTCCGCAATGATCTCACTTGTCGATCCCGATGACATGATGGATGTCACAGGCATTGCCGGAAGACCTTCCCGCAGTATTTCCAGAAATGTGTTGGCATCTATAATTGAACCGCGCATGGAGGAGATTCTATCTCTCGCCGCGCGCGAAATAAAGAAGGCGAACCCGCCCGAAGCCTTGGCCGCTGGCGCCATCCTGACCGGCGGAGGGGCCCAGCTTCCCGGTGTCGTTGACCTCGCCGAACAGATTCTCGACCTACCGGCCAAGATTGGCGTTCCGCGCGGAATCGACGGCTTGCCCGAAAATATGACCACTCCCGAATTTGCCACCCTTGCCGGACTCGTCAACTACGGCTTCAAGCATGGCGCGGGGCTCGACTCCCGGCGCGGTGGAGTGCGTTCTTTTTTCAAAAGGATTGAAAATTGGTTTAGTGGAAATTTTTAATATATCATGGAGGATAACCCGATGAGTGACCAGGGACTGAAATTCGACTTCGCCGACGACATGGCGCGCTTTGCAAAGATTAAGGTCGTAGGCGTCGGCGGAGGCGGTGGCAATGCCATCAGCAGAATGATTGAGGCCGGGATGGTCGGCGTGGAATTCGTCGCCATCAATACCGACGCTCAAGTACTCGAAAATAATCCGGCCGGCAAAAAAATTCAGATCGGCAAGCGGCTGACCAAAGGCCTCGGTGCCGGCGCCAATCCTGATATTGGCCGAAAGGCGATTGAGGAAGATCGCGACGAGGTTGCCGCGGCTCTGGCAGGTGCGGATATGGTCTTTGTCACGGCCGGAATGGGAGGTGGAACCGGCACCGGCGCGGCGCCTGTGGTCGCCGAAATAGCCCGCCAGCAGGGCGCGCTGACTGTGGCCATCGTCACCAGACCCTTCAAATTCGAAGGACAGAAACGACATGAAAAAGCCGAGACCGGCCTGCGTGAATTGAGAGACAAAGCCGATACCCTGATCGCAATTCCCAATGAACGCCTTCTCGCTATCGTCGATAAGTCCACCCGCCTGACACAGGCTTTTGCCTTCGCCGATGAGGTCTTGCATCAGGCCACTAAGGGGATATCGGAGTTGATAACTGTCCCCGGTCTGATAAACTGTGATTTCGCCGACGTACGCACCATCATGATGGAAAAAGGAGGAGCCCTCATGGGAACCGGGCGCGGTGAGGGCGAGGATCGCGCCGACACGGCCGCCAGACAGGCAATTTCCTCTCCACTGCTCGAAAATATCTCTATCTCGGGCGCCAAGGGTGTGCTGATTAATGTAACCGGCGGCGAAGACATGACCCTCTTCGACGTCAATACCGCCACATCCATTATCTATCAGGCCGCCGGAGCCGAAGCCAATATTATCTTCGGCGCCGTAATAGATTCGTCATTTAGCGACCAGATGAGCGTGACTGTGATCGCTACCGGATTCGGTGCCCCTGCTGAGACTCCTGTCATGGAAGAAGAAAAAGAATTCGCCCCCACTACCTCACCCGGCAAAGTTATGTCCCTGTTTCCGGAAGCAACCGGATTCCCGGTCCGCAAAGTCGCCAATGGCTGCAATGGGGGAAATGGCCGCAACCGAATCCCTGCCTTTGAGGATCAAAATAGAGAAATTCCAGCCTATATAAGAAGGCTTGATGAGTAGATAATCGATAAATCCCACTCGGTTCCTCCACACCAGACCGCCGGCAACGTTACCCCGCCGGCGGTTATTATTTCCCCATAAATAATGGGCATATATCCATAATTTCCCTCTCGGTGCAGAATCAGCCGTCCCGTCAAAACTGTCTCTCTGGGAGACTTAACCATATCGGCCGCTTTGGCATCGGTTTTGCATTTTTGGATACCTGAAACACTCCAATTAGCACGGCACGGGGAGGACTCAATTATGGGTATGAGTCTGATCAATAATATATCTGCTCTGAATACGTCGCGGAATTTAGACATGGCCTCTATAATAATGGCTCAGACTATGAATAAGTTGGCGTCCGGCTGGAAAATCAATAGCGCCGCCGATGATCCCGCCGGATTGGTTATATCGGAAACCATGCGATCGCAAATAGCATCTCTTAACCAGGAAATAGAGAACACTAGTATTGCCATTAATAAGTATCAGACAGCCGATTCGGCGTTGATGCAGATGCGCAGCGACTTGACCGAAATCCGCTCGCTGGCCGTCGGCGCCGCCAATAGCGGAATCAATGACGATGCCATGCAAAAGGCATATCAGCGCGAAGCCGATTATCTGGTGCAATCATATAATAGTGTCATCGATACATCATCCTTCGGGAAACAGAATCTTCTTGACGGTTCCGCGGCCTCCCTGACAAGTGTCCCCAAAATATCCAAGCTTGACCTGTCCACGCCGGAGGCGGCCGAAAATTCGATTAAAGCAGTCGACGAAGAGGTATCGCGACTAGATGAGGTTATGACCAACATAGGAGCAACCCAGAAAAACAGTTTGGAGAGTCATCTCTCCAATCTGAGGGTGGAAGTGCAGAATCTGTCTGCGGCGGAGTCGCAGATCAGAAATACCGATTACGCATTGGAGTTCGCAAACCTATTGAGGAATAAGCTTGTGGTTCAATCGGCGGTCTCTCTTCTTTCTCATGGTAATCTCTCTCCGCGCCTGGTGTTGAATCTGCTGAATGAGGATTGAGTATTGTCGACGCGGACACTGATTGAATTAGCGGAGACTGCAACTTCATCGCTTCGTTGATTGCAAAACGGGGATTGGCATCATCGCCAATCCCCGTTACTTTTGCGCGCGATCCGGAATCCATCCCATCAAGCGCGGTCAGGAATCTTTCCTGACCGAATTCAACTCCATCTGGCACTCAACATCAAAAAAGGGATTGGCAGCACCGCCAATCCCCTCGAAATCTACTAAACCTACAATCTTAGGGACAGATCGGTTCATTGGCCCCTTTGAACAGAAAATTGATGAGATAAGTAATGTCGAGAATATTTACAAATCCCGAATGATCGGCATCTACTGAGTGCAAGGGGTACGGCGCCTCTCCATGCTGATAGATAAACCCTATCAGAAAATAAGCATCCAGCATCGTCACATATTGATCAGCGTTGGCATCGCCGCAGATAAAATCGCACATATCGCCAATCCCATCGCCATCCGCGTCAACCTGATCTGGATTCGGATAATAAATGCAATTGTCACAGCCGTCCCCGATCCCATCGCCATCGGTATCCTCTTGCCTCGGATTATAGGCATATGGACAATTATCATCGGGACAGAGATTCGCCGGATTTCCCGGATCTCCGCGCCCGTCGCCGTCGGCATCAATGCATTCCACAGTGGGAAGAAAAGCATAAGTGTAATTATTCCATCTATGCTTGGCAAAAACGACAACATTACTTGGAGGGAACGTAGCCACCTTAATTTCGATGAATTGAGTATCTGTCGACGGCGTCACTCTGAACCACGCCGTAGCGATCAGTCCATTCGAGGGCAAAGTCATAGCGTCATAATCAGAATTTGCTGTGGAAATTAGAGCCTTCTTCCCGGGATTGTCTTTAACACCCCGCTTGAGAGCTGAACTAACGTAGATACCACCCTGGAAGCTAATAGAATCGCAGGAAATATCGGATGTACCGCATCTGAACGAAAAAGGAAACGATACTGCCGATACCGTATCATCCGAATGCAGCCAGAATTCAACTCTGCAAACGGTCGAGTCGGGAAGGACTATTCTGTTCCGCACCTCAAGAGTATCGTCCGTGATAACCAATTGACTGTCAGGATATGGCGGGCAATTCGGCGATGGCCCCGGTCGAAAAAGATAATTCAGCAAATATTGAATATCGTTGTTTGTGATGCCGGGAATCTTATCCACATCACCTGCCTCCGGATGCACGAGGGGCTGCCCGCCGACATTCAGGTAGGCAAACAGGTATACGGCATCAAGAATGTTTATTACATTGTTGTTATTTGCGTCGCCACATATAAATTTGGGGTTATCTTGGGCTATCGCGGAAGAAAGAGGCATAATTCCCGCGATGCATAGAATCAATGCCAAAACGATTACTGACTGCTTTGATAGCCTCATGATTGTCCCTCCGAAATTATCTAGATGCTGTCTCTACCTGCTTCCCAAAAATTTTGAAGATTCCACTGACGAGTAAAAAGCGATAACTTTGGCCGCTGTACATGCTAAATATAATCCGGCATGCGATTTAGTCAGGAAAAATAATAAGCAGAAAGGACCGGCTTGTGACCGGTCCTTTCCTTTAGCTTGCCGATTGCACCACGTACCCTCAAGGGCAACTTGGCGGAGTGCCGTTCTTATACAAGAAGTTTATTAGATAGGTGATATCAAGGGCATTTGTCGTTCCAGTGTGGTTAACATCGGCCGAGGAAGGATGATTTGGCGTCGCCCCATGCTTATACAGATAATTAATCAGAAACGTGATATCCAACGCGTTGATCAGCCCATTGTCGGTCGGGTCACCGCAGACGAATGCGCATAAGTCACCCACCCCGTCATGATCGGAATCAGCCTGATCGGGATTATAAACATAAATACAATTATCGCAGCTGTCACCTATCCCATCATTATCTACGTCCGTCTGGGCGGGATTAGCCTTGGCTGGACAATTGTCGCAAAGATTCCCCACTCCGTCCCCGTCAGTGTCCGCCTGATCGGCATTCGTGATATTGGGACAATTATCGCAGGCGTCCCCATATGCATCCCCGTCGCTGTTCTGCTGATTGGCGTTCGATACCGTCGGGCAATTATCGCAGACATCGCCTTTTCCGTCACCGTCGGCATCTTCCTGACCCGGATTGGAAATATTCGGACAATTGTCTAAAGTGCATGTATTAGCCGCGTATCCCGGATTGCCGTACCCGTCGCCGTCGGTATCAGTGCATGGGTCGCAGACATCCCCGATACCATCCCCGTCGGCGTCAGCCTGGTTGGCATTGGCCACCGTCGGACAATTATCGCAAACATCTCCGATACCATCCCCATCGGCATCCTCCTGCCCGGGGTTGTATATTGAAGGACAGTTGTCCTGGGCACAAATATTCTCCGGATGATTCGGATCGCCATACCCGTCTCCGTCGGAATCGAAGCATGGCGGTGCCGCCCAGCCGTCAAGGAATAACATGATTCGCGCCATAACCGTATCTCGACTGTTTCCCATCCCACTGTTGTCGATCGCTTCATACCCCCAGCTGAAAAAGACAAG
Organism: uncultured candidate division Zixibacteria bacterium; assembly: GCA_963813655.1. Taxonomy (GTDB): domain Bacteria; phylum Zixibacteria; class MSB-5A5; order GN15; family PGXB01; genus CAWEZN01. The sequence continues at coordinate 25,398 of CAWEZN010000015.1, forward strand.
CTTGTATGCCCCTGAATAACTGAGCGCCGAATACCCCCCGCCGGTATAATCATATTTGAACTCCGGCAGGGCGCCATTCAACGGTTCTATATTGTCCGAAAGCGACAAGGCCTGATTGCCTCCGCTGAAATACGACAGATGAAAACCGTCTCCGATCGGTGAACCGGCTATTCCAGCATGCTCATACCAGAAGAAATTTCCCGTGTAGTGGGCATGAAGATAATCTTGAAGAAAAACCGGATCCTGACTATTCAGTTCTTTGGCCAATCCCTGACCAGTGAGAAAGAGATGACCGCCGTTGTCGAGATACTGTTTCATTGCATTGATATCGGCCGTCTGCAGAAAATCTAGGGCGCTGTCGCCGGTGAACCAGATTACCATGTTATACTGATTAAGAGTAGTGCTTGTCGGCGTACCCTGACTCATCTTCTCCCACAAATGAGTAGGAACTCTTCTCTTATGCAGATCACCGTTGTAAATATCTTCATATGCGCCACCCCGATCGTCATCCACTATCATGATTCGAGTATGGCCCACTACCTGCTCGAGAGTAAATACCTTCTGAAATTGACCTCCGTCCGACTCTATAGTTACAAAGAATGAATCAAATGTCGGATTGACGACAGTCGGGACTATGTATTCAATCGCCGTCGACAAGTTATTGACCGTTCCGCCATTGCCGTTGATGACCGGAAAGTAAACTGACCCATTCGTAAAATTTACCGCCGGATCATTTGAGGTCATCGTCACGGTGGCGCCATTGGCCGTACGCCAATCATTCTTGAGGAAGAAGAAAAACCTTACTGTCTCCCCGGAATCGAAAAATCCGTCGCCGTTGTCGTCCTGGAATTTGCTTGAATCAAGAGCAAAATATGGGCGCGACCAGTTAACATCAAGGTTAGCCGTCATTATAGAATCCGCCGGAGTAATGTCCCAGACTGCCGACTGTGTGACCGCATTAGTGTACGATCTCGAATTGGGAGTAGTCTTATCGTCGAAGTGTGTTAATCCCGAGGTTCCCGGAAACGGATCACCGGCATCCCCGGTATTTCTATTATATTGAAGGTCGAATTTTCCGTCTGCCTGCTCGAGGAAAACATGCGGATGCCATTCCAAATCGTTGCTCCAAACGTTATCATCAATATGCCATACCAGAATCCCTTCACCCGGAAGATAAGAATCAAATCCCATTCTCTCGCGATTTTCGACTAGAAAATATTCACTCCCCATGGTTCCGTTCGCCCATATGCGATATGCGACCGGATTCCATTCCGCCGCCGGGAAATCGATGCCTGTCACGTTTGATGTCACATTGGTTATATTGATAAACCCAAGCTGACTTTTGCACCATGGATCAAATTGAGCCGGCACTCGTGAATTTCCGTTATAACTTCCCGATGCCATCACCGTCCAGTAACCGCATCCTCGCGAAGAATAATCATAATCATACAGATCGGGAAGCCCCAGAACATGCCCGAATTCATGACAGAAAACTCCGATCGGAGACATTCCCGAGCCGGGCATTTCTTCCGGTTCCATGGAATATCTATTGATGGCAACACCATCCTTATAAATCGGCCCAATCCCCGACATGTGCGACCATATTTCACAGTCATTGCCCGACACCTCAACCCCGGTTCCGGCATGGATGACAAATAAGCCATCTACAACCCCATCGCCATCATTGTCAAATTGCGAGAAATCCACGTCCGCATCGGCCAAATTTATCGCTTCCTCCACCAGCCTCTGAGCGTTATTAGGATATGGCCCAAATCCGGTCGACCCGTCGCAGAAATTCGTATAATATTTATAGGATTGTGATGCCCTATACCACCCGTAAGATGCCCCGTCGACAGTAAGACTGCCGAAAGAATTCTCCAGATAGAATTCCTTCAACGAGCCCGTCGGATTCTTCCTGCCATCCGAAAATAGAAGGGAGTCAAATTTGGCCGGAGTTGCGGCCACAGCGCCGGCTGTATACGATTTATCGGAGAAGTCTATAAGCAGGACAAGCGCCCGCAGAGACGACCGGCCGCCGCTTAATGACGTTTTCTGCTTTAAAGATTTCGATATCTCTTCCTGAGGATTATCGACCCCCCGCGCCCGGGCCTGCTCGTAGCTCTGAATGAAGCTGTCAAGCCGCCCCTCATTTCGAAATTTCTCCATCACTTCCTCGGATAAGGGAACGGCGCCTAACTGTCCAAGCGACAATACGATAGCAAGAATAAGAGCTAATTGAGCAATTTTCTTCACGAAGACCTCCGGGTAAGTAATTATTCAACTGCAATATACACGGAAACGCCCATTTGGTCAATAGTTAACGCATCCCCGGGGCATATTCCCTGTATATTTTATATCGTCTGTCCGACGGACAACCTTATGAGCAATGTGGGGGGGTACCACCTTTATAGAGAAAGTTAATTAGGTAGGTTATATCCAGAGCATTTGTCGTCCCCGTATGGTTAACATCCGCCGCGAAAAGATGATTCGGGGCCGCACCGTGTCTTATACAGAAAGTTAATCAGAAATGTAATATCCAGAGCGTTGATATATCCATTATCAGAAACATCTCCACAAACATAATTACATACGTCCCCCACCCCATCATGGTTAGAATCGGCCTGATCGGGGTTATATCCATCAATGCAATTATCGCAACTATCCCCCACTTGATCATTATCTATATCCGTCTGAGCAGGATTTGCCTTGGTTGGACAATTATCACAAAGATTTCCTACCCCGTCGCCGTCAGTATCAGCCTGATCGGGATTGCTGATATTGGGACAATTGTCGCAGACATCCCCATGGGCATCTCCGTCGCTGTCCTGCTGATTGGCATTTGACACCGTCGGGCAATTGTCGCAGACATTCCCTTTTCCGTCGCCATCGGAATCTTCCTGACCCGGATTAGAAATATTTGGGCAGTTGTCCAACGCGCATGTATTGGCCACATATCCCGGGTTGCCATATCCGTCGCCGTCGGTATCGGTGCATGGATCGCAGGCATCCCCGATACCATCCCCATCGGCATCAGCCTGATTGGCATTGATAATCGTCGGACAATTATCGCAAGCATCACCGATGCCATCCCCGTCCGCATCTTCCTGACCCGGATTGGAAATACTCGGACAGTTGTCCAGCGGGCATGTATTAGCCGCAAATCCCGGATTGCCATACCCATCGCCATCGGTATCGGTGCACTGATCACAGACATCCCCGATACCGTCCCCATCGGCGTCCGCCTGATTCACATTGACAATCATCGGGCAGTTATCGCAAGCATCCCCTAAACCATCTCCGTCAGTATCCTCCTGCCCGGGGTTGTATATTGAAGGACAATTATCCTGCGCACAAATATCTTCAGGATGATTCGGATCGCCAAACCCGTCGCCATCGGAATCATAGCATGGCGGCTCCGCCCAGCCGTCAAGGAATAACATTATTCGGGCCATGATCGTGTCACGACCGGTTCCCAACCCGTTATTGTCTATAGCCTCATACCCCCAGCTGAAAAAGACAAGCTTGTATGCTCCCGAATAACTGAGCGCCGAATACCCTCCTCCCGCATAATCAAATCTGAACTCCGGCAGGGCGCCATTCACCGGCTCGATATTATCCGAAAGCGACAAGGCCTGATTGCATCCGCTGAAATATGCAAGCCGAAGGCCGTCCCCGATAGGCGAACCGGCTATTCCGGCATGTTCATACCAGAAGAAATTCCCGGTATATTGAGCATGCAGATAATTCTCCAGAAAAGCCGAGTCCTCCGTATGCAACTCCCTCGCCAGTCCTTGTCCCGACAGGAAGAGATGCCCGCCGCCGTCAAGATACTGTTTCATGGCGTTAATATCCGACGGCTGGATGTAATCGGTGGCGCTGTCGCCGGTGAACCAGATCACCATATTATATTGGCTCATAATTTCGCCGGTCGGCGACCCCTGCGTGGATTTTTCCCATTTGGTAGTCGGTATTCTCCTTTTGCCAAGATCGCCGCCATATGTCATTTCATAGCTGCCTCCGCGGTCATCGTCAACCAGCATTATTCTTGTATGGCCCACAACCTGCTCGAGAGAAAATACTTTCTGAAATTGGCCCCCGTCCGATTCTATGGTGACGAAAAAAGAATCCAGCGTCGGATTGACGACATCAGGCACTATATATTCGATAGGCGTCGTTATATTATTGACCGTTCCGCTGCTCCCTTCCACGGAAGAGAAATAGACGGATGAATTATTGAAGACAACCTGGGGGTCATTTGATGTCATCGATACGGTCACCCCATTAGCCGTCCGCCAATCATTCCTCAGAAAGAAATAAAATCGCGCCGTTTCTCCGGAATCGAAAAATCCATCAGCATTACCGTCCGCAAAGCGGGTCGAATCCAATATAAAATCAGGGTGTGACCAATTAATATCCAGATTGGCGGTCATGACAGAATCCGATGCTGAAATATCCCAAACGGCCGCCTGAGTCACTGTATCCGAGTAGCTTCTGGAATTGGGAGTGGTCTTGTCGTCAAAGTGGGTCAACTCCATTCCTCCCGGATATGGATCTGAAGCGTCGCCGTTATTAAGATTGTGTTGAAGATCGAACCTGCCGTCTGCCTGTTCCAAAGAGACCAGTGGATGCCATTCATCGTCGTTTCCCCAAATATTCTCATCGACATGCCAGATCAAAAGCCCTCCATTTGGGAGAAATATATCGAATCCTGTCTGCTGACGATTTTCTACCATGAAATATTCATTGCCCAGGGAGCCATTAGCCCATAAGCGATAGGCGACCGGATTCCACTCCGCCGCAGGTAGCACTGCCCCGGTCAAGTTTGAAGTCAAAATAGTCGTATTGATAAATCCAAGCTGTTCTTTGCACCAGGCATCGAACTGAGCTGGTACTCGAGAACTGCCGTTATAACCTCCCATGGCCATCACTGTCCAGTCGCCGCACCCTGCCGAGGAATGGTCGTAATCATATAGGTCCGGAAGTCCCAGCACATGCCCGAATTCATGACAGAAGACCCCGATCGGCGAAAGGCCATAATTTCTGGGGTACTCTTCAGGCTCCATCGAATACACATTAATATATACTCCATCAAGCTGAATAGGGGGGATGCCCGACATATGCGACCATATATCACACACATTTCCACTGACCTCGCACCCCGCTCCCGCGTGGACTACGAATATGCCGTCCACATAACCGTCCCCATCATTGTCATATTTAGAGTAATCAATATCGGGGTCGGCAAGCATTACCGCTTCCTCTACGAGTCGCATAGCGTTGTTAGGATATGAACCGAAACCGTATGATCCGTCGCAGTAATTAGTATAATACATATAAGATTGTGAGGCCCGGTACCACCCAAGTGTCCTACCCTCCACTACAAAATTGCCATAGGAATTTTCCAGATAGTACTCTTTCATGGAACCGGTTGGATTCTTTCTGCCGTCAGAAAATAGCAGGGAATCGAATTTTTCGGCTGTGCCCGCCACGTAACCTGAAGTGTAGGGTTTATCGGGAAAATCTATGAGAATAACTAATGTCTTGTATATAGTTTTTGCATTTGAGGTCATAGCTTGCCGTATCGATTTTCTGGCCTTTGGCAGGGGACTGTCCACTCCACGAGCATGCGCCTCCTTGTATGTTTGGATTGCGTCGCTAAGCCTCCCTTCATCCCGAAGCAGCTTGACAGTTTCGTCCGATAACGGAACGGCATTTAGAATCCCCGTCGCCGCGATACCGAAAAGAATGATAGTTAAGCCTAGAAACCTTCTCAAGCAGACCTCCCGGAGCATAGTTTATGAGAAAATATAATAGAAAATCCAGTCTCGTCAAGCTCTAATCGGACTCCGCCGACTCAGGAATTCTCGGAGAATCCCACTTAGTTAGAAATGCCCCGAAAGATACCGGAAACGAAAAAGCCCGCTATCAGCGGGCCTTTTCTGCATGATTTGTCCAAATCGTCACTTAGCCGTTTTCTTGCGGGTGACTTTGATAATCTTCCCGGCCTTCAGACATGACGTGCAAACCCGAACAGACTTGGTAGAGCCATTGACACTCGCCCTCACCGTCCTGAGATTCGGATTCCAACGTCTTGACGTGAGGTTATGAGCATGAGAGACATTATGCCCAAAAACCGGTTTCTTTCCGCACAATTCGCAAACTTTAGCCATTTCTGATCTCCAAATTAGTCCGCTATTATAACCATTTATTCGGAAATAGCAAGCCCAATTCCACCCATCCCCCAAAATTTCTTCATCTCTTAGTCATTTACAGGATGGCAAGCCTTGCTTATTTCCCAATTTCTAATCCTTGACAAGCCCGTCAAACTCAATATATTGCCAGTCCGGCGCCTGACGGAGCGGGGATTTTGACCCTATGGCGGTATCGTCTAGTGGCCTAGGACGGGTGGTTCTCAGCCATCAAACCGGGGTTCGATTCCCCGTACCGCTACCAAACTTGTAAGCGCCTGTCAGAAAACAACTTGACGGGCGCTTCAATTTTAACTTTTCGCGAGGAGATAACCGGAATCCTGGCTCATTTCCCGAATTCTATTGATTTTTCTTCGTTCCTACTGCACGTCAAATACTATCGAACTCGATCGGCCATACCCGTCGCTGCAAATTAGCGAATGTGTCCCCCTCTCGGGAGCGTAGAATATCCTATTATTCCGTTCGCAGGATGAATACAGCTGACCGTCAAGAAACCAGAATAGCTTTCGGTTGTCGCCCGGGGTTGAGGCCTCGAACAAAATCTTCTGATAGTCAAGAGGAGTACTCGCCCGCAGCAAATATATAGCCTTATGCTCCGGCGAAGTGATAATAGGCGATTCCCCCCCGAAAGTACCCTTACACCTCGGATTGTGGGCCGGGATCAAACCTATCATTCCCTTTCCCGAAAGCCATGCCGCCGGCTTGGGCGGCCAATCCTCAATAATTTTCTCCTCTATCTTTTTGCCATAGGAACAATACCGGCACAATTGATATCCGGTTTCTCTGTCTATGATTATTTTCTTGTGCACCGCGCATCTGTCGGCAGGGGAGACTGCGGGAATGTAATGCTCCACGATCTTGTCCTGGCACGCTTCATCCGCCACGCGACCGGTTGCCGCGCAAACCATACGGCTTCCGATGCCCCCCGGCATCTTGAACCATTTGCTCTCCTGGCCCTGCCCCAGTTGATAAAACAGGTCAAGCATCAATGGTGCGGCCACCTCAGCGCCGACTATCGCTACCGACCCCTCCGCAGAAAAATTGCCCGCCCATACCCCGATCGTGTAATCCCGATTATATCCTATCGCCCAGGCATCCTTGCGGCCGTATGATGTGCCGGTTTTCCAGGCGACCTGAGGCATATCCCGTGTGAATTCCCAATTGGCCGGAAGATCCGGTCGCTTGAGTTCAGACAATATTTCGGTCACAAGATAGCTGGCTTCGGAAGAAAAAAGTCGGGTTGATGGAATTTCCGTCCCGCCCATGCTTATCTTCACCGGTATATATGTCCCGCCACGCGCCAGAACGGAATAGAGTGCCGTCAGGTCCAATAATGTTACTTCCCCTGAACCAAGCACCAGTGGAAGACCATATTCAAAATACTTTCTATCAAGAGTCGATATTCCGCCCCGGCGTAACATCTCATGCACTTCCCTGATTCCAATCTTTGCTGCCAGATTAATCGCCGGAACATTCAATGATTGCGTCAATGCCGCATTCACCGATACAATCCCGTGGTATTCGTTGTCATAGTTGACCGGAATGTAGCCGGAGTAGTTTACGGGCAGATCCTCGATCTTGAGAGCCGACGATATCAATCCTTGATCGAATCCCAAAGCATATACGAACGGTTTTAGCGCCGAACCCGGTGAGCGGGGCGCCAGAGCGCCGTTGACTTGCCCCTGATGCGCTACATCGTCAAAGATCGGTGAACCTACCATCGCCAGCAATTCGCAACTTTCGTTGCTTAGTACGACTAGAGATAGATTATTTATCCCCTTCTGAGTCAACGATCCATGATAACTCCCCGCCAGTTGCTCGCACGCATGCTGTATTCTCGCGTCGATTGTCGAATGAACCTCCGGCACATTTGGTATCAGCCTCGCGATACTTTGACAAAAATGCGGCGCGGCCACTGCGGGACTTACGCGATTCGATGGAATTTCTTCCTTCAAGGCTTGCTCGCAGTCCGGTCGCGAGATGATTCCGTCCTTTTGGAGATATTGAAGGACACGGTTCCGCCGAACCAGACATTGATTCGATGCTCCGTCGGGACGAAAATCTGAAGGAGACGCCGGAATGGCAGTGAACATGGCCACTTCCGATGTGCTCAGGTCGCACGGCTTCTTGTCAAAATACATATAGGCGGCCGCGCCGATCCCTTCAATATTTCCTCCATAGGGAACGAGATTGAAGTATATCTCAAGCAGTTCACGCTTGGAGTAAGCAACCTCCAATTGAACGGAGCGCAGTATTTCTATGATTTTACCCGGAATCGTCCTCGACTTCGGCTCCATCATTCGAGCTATCTGCATCGTAATCGTCGAACCCCCGCGCACGAATTTCCCCACCCTGATATTATCAATCGCCGCCGACATCAGAGAGATCGGATTGAATCCGGAGTGATAATAAAACCATCTATCTTCGCGTGCGATAACACTCTTCACCATAAGCGGTGCGATTTCATCCAATTTCACCGGCTTGCGCCAGAATCCATCCGGTGACGCAAAGCAATTCAGCAGGCGACCCTCCCGGCTGTAGACGAATGTCGAAGGCGGACGGTGCAATTTGCCCTTTGGGAGAGGGAAAATAATCCAATTGACAACGCCTATCATAATCAGCGCCGCCAGTGCGACTACGATACCGCGCCGCCGTCTCCCGCTATGCCATAATACCTGCATTGACCCTCATCATCGGCTGATTTTTAACACTCCCGACGAAGAACTACTCCCGATCAGCGGATTGTACATACATTCCGCCGCAATCGGAGGTACCTTGAAATCGCCCGGACATATCGCCCGTACGCTGTAGTAAAACTTGACCGGATTCTTGGGGTACAGATTGGCGAATATCAACAGCCTGTCGTCCCGGATATCCTGATGATCGATCGCCGCGCTCTGCGACGGTATCCATGAGAGACGCCCGCTTGTCTTCAGCCGCGGATTTTCAATCTCAAAACCGGCCGGCAGAAGATCATTAATAACTACGTTATATAATTGCTTGTCTTCAGCCTCCGCACTGATTATACCGACCAGCCGGTCGCCAATCTTGATATTGGCCATATTCACAGACCGCCCGTTTTCATCAAGGTACTCGCGCCTCACCTTTATTCCGCGGTCGAATTCCGGAGCCGCATTTTCGGAAGGTATTCCGCTGGCCTGCCAGTAATAAAAGCAGGTACCCCCTCCTGATGTGACCGATAGTTTTACTTCCTTTCCTCCCAGATTCTTCGCGCTCAACCTGAATCCCGTCGAATCAATTGTGTGAGTTTTATTCCCCTCTACCGTGATCGACCCTGTATACCCCTGATTGGAATTATTCCTGAAATATTTCCCCAGAGCCATAAGTGCAAATGCATTATCCTGAGTCGTATACCAATGTCCAACTTGCGCCTGCTCCATCAAAAACTTCGCCAGCACGGGCGCGGCAGGATTATCCGGCATAGTCTCCATTAAAATATCCAGCAGGATCGCGTTAGTTCTGATCGGGGAATTGAAATTACCTCCCGTTTCCGGTTCGAAAATGTTCTCCTGGACCTCGAGCGGAAGAGTCTTTATCGCCTCGGTGAGATCCCCCGCGAGCGCCAGCGCCCCCGCCAGTTGATAACGCGAGTAAGCTTCGAGAGTCGATGTATCCAGCTTCTTCAAATACGAAATATTCCGCTGCGAAAGTTTCCCGCTCTTGGCCAGAACATACGCGGCATAGATTCGATGCACGTCCGTCAGGTCCTGCGCCCCCTTCCCCTGAGCTATTTCATTGAGATGATCGATAATCTCCTCAAGAAGCTTTTTGTCGACCGAATATCCGGCGCGATTTGCCTCGATAAGAAAATGCGAGGCATAAATTGTCGCCCAGTTATTGCTGTACGTCGCCCCCGGCCAGAAGGCAAACGACTTATCCGGCAAAAGCATCCCCCCCAGCCTTAATATCCCTTCCTGAATATAATACTCGTGCCCTTTGGTTCCGAACAGTGACGGCTCCGCCACCTTGACCAGATCATTGAAATACAATAGCGGGAAAAGCCGCGAAGTCGTCTGCTCCACGCATCCGTAAGGATAGGAGAGAAGATATTGGATATTTCGAGCGAAAGTCACCGCCGGCATCGATGACGTCCGCAGAAGGTACTCATCGGTACCTGCCAGCCATCCTGCCGGAAAAACAAACTGAGATGGTGAATCTTTCGATACTATTCCCGAACCGAACTTTGTGACCAATGGCAATGCCGGCCGATTCGGCAGTTCCACGCTCAAAGATGCTCGCTCCTCGCCGCTGGTTGCCGTCACTGTGAATGAAACCTTGCCCGGAGTCGGCAATGCCTTGATCTTAAACAGCGCCGTACCTTCTCGATTATTTTCAACAGTGATGGTCGTTGTGGCCGCCGACAAAAACTCAACCGGTCCGTCTGCCGACGCCATAACTGTGATATCCGCCCGCGAGCCGCAATTATTGAATAAAGTCACGAGCCCGTCGAAGACATCATTCGGGCTTACGAATCGCGGAAAGTTCTCCTGCAGCACAATCTTATCCCGGACCGTCAGCTCTCTGGATACTGAACCGAATCGCTCATTCTGGACCGCCACTGCCATTATGATAAGCTTCCCGTTAAATTCCGGAATATCAAAATTGACCATCCCCTTTCCGGTTTTATCCGTCCTGATAATGCCTGACCAGAGCGCGATCGATTTCACCCGACGCGCCGTGATCGGATTAAGATGACGCAATCGTGAGGCTGCAAACATCTTGTCTCCCGCTGCCAGATGACTCAGCGATTGTGCCGCCTTGGGATAAATAAAAGAATACATATCATATGGCTTCAATCCCGGCTGCCGTTTGCCGTAGAAATAATCGACCGGATCGGGCGTCTTGAAATCCGTCAGCTGAAGTATCCCCGCGTCAACCGCCGCAAGCGTTAAGTCTGTGATTTGAGGCCGATCAATCTGTACCTCCACACTAATACGATTTTTCGGCTTGACAACCTCTGGCGCCGATATCCGGATATTCAGACGCTTCTCCTCCACGGAGAGGCGAAGCGGGACTATTCCAAACGCTCGAGCCGGCATATTGACCTCCAGTGAATCAGCCGGCCGAACAATCGAAGCCGTTATATACGAATTTGGGAAATATTCCTTCTTGATTGGTATCACGATCTCAGCCGTGTTGTGCGGGCATATCCTGCGTGATAACATCGATTACTTCGGATTTTTCAATCGTGATCATCAGCTTCCCACCGAACGGCGCTCTTACCTGCATTACTCCCTTATCGCCCGGCACGTAATTTTTCTTGTCCATCTCAAGTTCAATTTTCTCCGGACTCGTCATCGCCCACGGGGAATACCCCCAGCCCGAGGCATAAAAACTGACCGACGATATATGATTCCCTTCGGTATCCTTGGCCACGATTTCATAACTGCCGTAATCGGTAGGCACGAATGCCACCTGTCCTCCTTCGGAGGTTATCTCCACCATCGCCGAATCTAATAGCGTCGCTTTGCGCTCCGACATGTAGCGGAATACGCCCAGCTTGTCCTTCTTGAGTACCGTATTATACACGTTCCGATAAAATCGCACATCGCACCGGGGGACAGATACCGCCTTACCTTCACCATCGATCGCAATCAACGCCGCATCTACTTTCTGCCCCGGTTTGGCATAACCGTCCAGACCTAATTTTAATCCTATGTACCTCTCATATGGATGTATGATAATTTCCGAATAGGCGCTGACTCCCCGGCCACCGGTTTCCGAAACGGTTGCCGATAGCAGCCCTTTTAGCGCCGAGGGAGGCGTCAGATCCGCTGGCAATTCATATCTGTATATATGATTTCCGCTGTCGTCAAGTAGCGTGTCCTGCAAATCGATTTCCATCTTGGCAAACGTTCGGTCGAAATCCGAAAACGTGTATCCCGACCATCCAGACGGCGAAAAAACATACGGTTCTATCGTCAGATGCCCGGATACCTGGTGCCCTGCGGCCGGCGGTCCGAATAGAAATTTGGCGCCCACATTGGCTTCAATAATTTCGCCGGTCCTGTACGAGGACGACGGCGTGCTAAGAGTAACCTTTATTCGGTCCGGCATGAATTCCTCAATCAAAAATTCGTACCTCCCGATTGTCAGCTCCTCACCGATTATGGCTTCCACATTGTACTTCCCTGTGGTCGCATAATTTGGAATAGAAAAATCAAGGGACGCCATCGACGAACCTTCCGTACTCATTCGATAACTGTTATATTTCTTGCCCTGACTGTCATAGATTATCAGAAGATACGGAAATCCCGGCGGCAGCTCAGCGTTCTTTCCCCGCACGATACAGACCAAATGCGCCGTATCGCCCGGTCGATAAATCCCCCGGTCGCTGTAAAGAAAAGCTTCATAACCCGACGTCAGGTAAGGACGCCCGCTAACATCAAAATCGGCCACAGGAAGAAGCGTTTGATCCAGCCGGAGATACGATAAATCCTTATCTCGCCGCACCGTGATCAAAAATGGCTCAAATCCCGTTAACTTGTCCTTAATATTCTTAAATATAGCCAGACCGCGCGAATTCGTTTTCCCGTCCGCCAGTATCTGATTATTCTTGCTGTACAAAGTGGCCGCCGCGCCCGATATCGGCTCCGTCCTCGATAATGAATTGGCCCATACCATCAAATAATCTTCCGATAACCGGGCCGAAATCCCGATATCGGTAATCATCGCATATCGCGTATCCGCCGTCCAACGCCGATTTTTATCGCGCACTGAGACTTTGAATATCCCCTGGACCGAATCCCCGATTATACCCGCCAGATCTATTGTGGTCAAAAGAGGCTCGTTAGTATTACTTTCCAACTCCTTTTCTTTGATAAAAAGCGACCGGCCCAGAAGCGAGGTCTGCCGCCCCCCATAATTCCCGCCGTACCCGGTCGTCAGAAAATACACCAGATTGTTGGCGAAAACCTGCTCGATCTCAACCGTCACATTACTGACATTGACCGTCTTAAATTCAAGCAAACCCGATCCCTGTCGGGGAAGAAACACCGCCGACGAACTGAAATTTATCGAGGGCGGAAGATCAGGAATATTGATCTTGGAAGAAAAATCCCTTTCCATCTCATTCCCCCCGGTAGAAACGATCCCTTTTTTGATATTTACTGTATAGGTTTCTCCGGGTTTGAAATTCCCTCTCAGGCTGATACCGCCGTAAAATTCCTCCACCGTATATTCGGTCGCTGGCTCAATTGAAATAAATGATTTGGCCCCTTCCACCGTGACCTTCGCGGAAAAGTGAATCATAATTAGTCCCGTTTCACCTTGGGCCCTTAGACTATTCACGACTAGTGCAACTTTCGGTTCCACTACGATCGTGAATGCGGATGGCTGCGTCATCGGCAATTTGCAGTCCTGACACATCAATTCCTTGCCGACCGTAACCGTAAACCTCTGAATCTTGTCCGTTTGCGGAATGTTCTCCGTCGTGAATTCAAACTCATTCGAATAAGCGGGCTGACCCGCTGAACTCAGGTTAGCCGATGTCTCCACTTCCAGCCTCGATTGCTCCGCCGCCCACAGGGTGTAACTGAGCGACGATTTGGCGGCCCCCTTCTCCCCCTTAATATCCATATTCTTTTGAAGTTCATCCCGGCTGACCTTATAATTGAATTTCAGCCGTCCGTGTAACTTGGATGTCCCGGGCTCGGTAGGATCAAATTCTGCTCTGCCCCAATTATATTCCACCCATAGGAGAGGTGTCCGAAAGCGAAAAGTCTCCTTGCTCTCGATCTTGTATCCGCATATCCATGTCTTGCCCGATTCGATTTGCGCGGCATACTCTGTCGCAGGAAGAAATTCCGCATCCGGAAAAAACCTCAATTCATCCGTCTCTATCCAACGAGCTATACCATGAATAGGCGGATCGAATCGAACCGGAGGATCAAGCACCGGCATATCAAGGCTGTCTTTAGAAACCATATCTTTCGTGAATTTTACGGTGATATTGGTCTTGATCTCGGTCTTGCCGGTCGGATCGAAAGATTCCACTCTCACCGCATTATCCGTAAGTCCGGTTGTCAGCGACGCAAAAATCGTCACCAGGATCCCGACTGCCAGAAGACTGAATAGAAATTGCAGCCGACTTGCCGCGAGTCTTTCCAGAGATTTTCTGATTATCCCAGACATCATGTTCTCCCCGAAATTATTATGATTATTTTTCGATAGCTAGAATTTCCCGAGCAAAAATATTCGTGAAATACCTTGATGGATAATATACACGACGATATGAGATATATCAATTCATTTCTTGGCGACTATTATTTTGTCCGGAAATTAGACGGACGCTGCATGCCTTAGCTCTGAGGGACCTGAATGCTCCGGCCTTACCAGAGCCGGAGCCTACTCTTCACATCTCTCTGATCAGTTCGCGTATATGCGACTTCATAATTTCAAGACTGGCCGAATCGAGCCCGTCATAGTATCCTCTGATTCTTCCCTGATAATCGACCAGTATGAACCTGGTCGTGTGTCCTCCCGGAAGATCCTCCGCCGCGATCTTGAATCCATTCTCTGATAAGTTTATCACCGAATCGATAGGCCCGATAGGAAAACCCATCTGTTGTCGTTTACCCCCTGACGTTCGGCATAAGCCTGAAGCACCGCCTGAGAATCATATTCGGGATCAACGGAAATTGAAACAAACTGCACCTTGTCCGTTCCTGAATAGAGTTTGTATAATTCTCCCATTTTGGTCGCCATTACCGGGCAGGGGCCGGTGCACCGGGTGAATATAAAATCGACCACATTTATCTTGCCGCTCATCTCCGCCAGTCCAAAAGCCTTGCCGCTTTGTGCCGTATACGTAAAATTAGGCAATTTCCCAAGCACCGGCACTTCAGCCCGCGACTGCCGGGCTTGATTGATAACCAGAAGCGCCGCCACCGCCAGTATGAAAAATATGCCCGAAGCCCAAATCACTCTTTTCAGAAACCTGTTCTCGGAATTCATGCCGTTCTCCTGTACTGCCTTAGAGCCGCAAAAAGCACCAGCTGGATTCCTATCAGCATACTCGCCACCCAAAGATGGAATATCCGCAGCGCTTGCGGCAGGCCGACAAAGAATAATATCACTCCGATCAAGACCTGTACCAATGCCAGAAATATCAATACCCACGACCCTTGGATGACCATCGATGACGCCGGCTTGCTTTCTCTGAGTATCTTTGTGGCAGTCTGCCAGGCACCGATAGCTATGATCACCCCGAGAATCGCGTGTATGTAGCTGACTGCGCCTGTATTGCGCAACCATTCTGAGGCCGGCAGCAGCGGCGATTGTTTCGGAATATACTCAAGTATTGACCGAATCTCTGTCCCGAATACGACCTGTACCATCGTGAGAACCCATAGCAACGCCACATAGAAAGATATCCGCTTCGGATACCATGCCCCTTTCTCTTCATCGGGATTTTCTACATAGTGAGCTTGCTGAGTGATATAAATCATGAAACTGACAATCACGAAGGCCAATCCCATATGGATAGATACATATGCCTGGCGCAATTCCGAGGCGACCACCTGCCCGCCCTGCCATCCTTGAAATGCTACCAGCAGAGCCACCATCAATGCCGGTATTATTATCCGCGGAATCCTCCAGCAGTATCTGATCGCCATGAGAGCAGTTACTAAGATAAGAATTCCCAGTATGGCGCCGCCCAGACGATTAATATACTCGATCCAGGCTAGTGTCAAATTAAATAGGCTGGGATCGATATTCGGCGGCAATTGGCTGATACTGGTCGGCGGCCACCAGCGCCCGAAACATTTCGGCCAGTCCGGACACCCCAGTCCCGCACCCGACACTCTGACCAAACCCCCCATAAATATCACAAAATAAGTCGCCAGCGTGGTTATAAGGGCCATTTGTCGAAACCGCTTCATGCCTGATTAACCTCCCTCTCGTTCAATATTCCCGTACCATCCCTCAATATATCTTCATCTATCAGCGTATTTTCCCTGTTGAATCCCCGGTCGAGTCATCTTTTGGAACCGGTACCTGCTTCTCCTCGTAAATTATCGCCTTCTCTTTATATGGCCTCGCCATTTCAGGATTGGTTCGACCTCTTTCCATAGTATCGAACATAGTCAAGGCAATAAATATCGCCAGTGTCACGACTGCCATCGTGAAAATCACCAAAAACATTTTCCGGTCGTACAGCAGATGCATGAAGAAAAAGGCCACCAGGATCGCCTTGATCGAGGCTATTGTCAGTGCCGCCACCACATTCCATCCCCCTAATGGGATAAGAGAAATGGAAACCGTCAAACCCGTAAGAATCAAAAGCGCCCCGCCTACCGCTAGGTACACCCATAGCGGCACAATATGAATTCCATTATGTCCTTTAGTTCCCTTCATGACTTTAACCCACCAGATACAGCAATGGGAATAAAAATATCCAGATTATATCTACCAGATGCCAGTAAAGCCCGGTCAATTCCAGCGGCGTATAGGTACTCGGGAGAAAATATATTCTTGGCCGTCTTTCGAAACATCCAGCCGATAAGACCCATTCCCACGATAACATGGATAGCGTGCAATCCCGTCATCATAAAATAGATGCTGAAGAATATGTGAGGGTTGGTCCCTTCAATGCCGGTGAAAGTGTAGTATTTTCCCGGAAGCTGCCCCAATTCGAATTTATGCCGATACTCGAAATATTTGATTACCAAAAATATCGCGGCCATTAAAATAGTAGACGCCAGAAAAATTAGCGTCCGCTTCTTATTTCCCAGCTGAGTTGACCTTATCGCCAGCGCCATCATGAGTGAACTGGAAATCAGCACGATCGTATTAATACTTCCCAGATAAAGATTGAGCTGTTTGTGGGCATTATAGAACATATCCGGGTTCCATGCCCGAAATATGGCATACGCTGTAAAAAGCCCTCCAAAAAGAAGAATCTCTGTCAGAAGAAATATCCACATCCCCAGCTTGGCGGAATCGCGCTGTTGCTCCATCTCGCTGAAATGATGAGCCAGATGCGGCGTCTCTTCGTGCGTATGCTCCATAAAATCCTTCTTAATCCCCGCAAATCCGCTACGAACTCTGCCCTTCCGCGGGGAGCTTATCATAATCGTACGGTCCATACTTGAGCACCGGCGTCCCGATAAAATTCTCCCGAGGCGGGGGAGAGGCGCTGGTCCATTCCAGTGTCAGACTTCCCCAGGGATTTCCCGAAGCCTTTTTTCCTTTGATCAATGAATGAATCAAATACACCGCCATGATAATAAATCCCGTGGCCATAATCCACGATCCATACGTCGAAATAGCGTGCAGCGAATGGTACTGCTCGGGATAATTATAATAACGACGCGGCATCCCTTTCGCCCCGAGTATGAATTGCGTGAAAAAAGTGACATTGAATCCGATAAAAACAAGCACCGCCGCAATTTTTGCCCAAAATTCATTGTACATCCGTCCCCACATTTTCGGCCACCAATAGTGCAAACCTCCGAGAAATGCCATCACTGTCCCACCCATCATAACGTAATGAAAGTGAGCCACGACAAAGTATGTATCATGCAGATGAACATCCGTGGCCAGCGCCCCCAGAAACATGCCTGTCAACCCGCCCACCGTGAACAAGAACAGGAAAGAAAAAGCATAGAGCATCGGTGCGGCAAAACGGATTGATCCCTTATATAAGGTCGCCAGCCAGTTGAATACTTTTATGCCCGACGGTATCGCCACCATGAATGTCAGAAATGAAAAGATCATGGCCGCATACGGTGATTGACTGCTCACGAACATATGATGTCCCCAGACGAGAAAACTTACGAAGGCAATCGCCAGCGACGAATAAGCAATTGCCTTATAGCCGAATATCCTGCGGTGCGCGAATACTGGAATCAACTCGCTGATTATGGCCATCCCCGGTAAGATCATTATATAGACCGCCGGATGCGAATAGAACCAGAAGAAATGCTGGTATAATATCGGATCCCCCCCCATGGCCGGGTCGAAAATTCCGATTCCAAAAAGCCGTTCCAGAATTAAAAGCAGTAGGGTAATAGCCAGCACTGGCGTGGCCAAAACCTGAATAATCGCCGTGGCATAGATTCCCCATACGAAAAGTGGCATCTTGTACCATGTCATCCCTGGCAATCTCAGCTTATGAGTCGTGACAATAAAATTTATCCCCGTCAAAATGGACGAAAACCCCAAAATGAAAACCCCCAGCGTCATGGAAATCACCGACGTATTCGTCGTCGTGCTATACGGCGTATAAAATGTCCATCCCGTATCGGCCGCGCCCAGCATCATCGACAGCACCGCGAAAAATGCCCCAAAAACATATATATAAAAACTGGCCAGGTTCAGCCGGGGAAAAGCCACATCTTTTGCCCCCAGCATCTGAGGTAACACGAAATTTCCCAGCGCCGCCGGAATAGACGGAATAATGAACAAAAATATCATGATGGCGCCGTGCAGGGTAAAGACCTCATTGTATGTCTGAGCCCCCATCACGTGCTTTCCGCCCATATGCAGAAGCTCCAGACGAATCAGCATCGCAAAAATCCCGCCTAGCAGGAATGAAGCCATAATAAATGTCAGATACATTATCCCGATACGTTTATGATCGAGAGTGAAAATCCATGACTTCCACCCGGCCGGTTCATTAAGGTAGTTTCTTTCGGCCACTGATTCCATATTTCGCTTCCCCTCCTATTTTAACGATTTTATATACGCCGTTAATGCATCCAGCTCGCGATCGGTCACTATTCCCTGAAACGTCGGCATCACCGGCTGAAAGCCCGCGACAATCTTTGCCTGAGGACTCAGGATCGATTCGCGGATATAATTCTCGTCGACCATAACTGAAGAACCATTTGAAAGTCTCACCGGTTTCCCGAAAATCCCTTTGAAACTTGGACCGACATTGGCCGAGCCATCGATATTGTGGCATGTATTACATGCCTTTGACATGTAGAGTTTGGCTCCGAAATCCGCCAGCGACATTCCCTCGCCTGCCCCGGCCTTCGCCGCCGATAAAAGCCATTCGTTGTACTCCCGCTCCCCAACGACCCTCACCTTGGCCAACATTTCCGAATGTCCTTTCCCGCAGTATTGAGTACAGAAAAGATTAAATACACCCGTCTGAGTGGCCTCAAACCAGGTCACCGTGTATCTATTGGGCACAACATCCATTTTAATTCGAAAATCCGGAATATAGAACCCATGAATGACATCCCGCGACGACATCAGGAGCTTTATCGGTTTATCCACCGGCACCACCAGTTCATTCACCGTCTTGGCCCCTTCAGCATAATCAAACGACCAGAACCATTTTTGAGCCGTGACCTTAATCTCCAACGCATCCTTGGGCGGAATATTCATCCGCAGATAAATCCTGAATCCCCAGAAAAAAACGATCACCGCCAGTACCGTCGGTATAATCGTCCAGACAATCTCCAGTGTGGTGTTATGTGACGGCCCCGGTGCCGTCGGAATTTTGCGTCCGCTCCGGTACCGCACGGCGAATAGGATCAGGCCGAATGCAACTATCGCGAAAAAAAATGATGTCGCATAAAATATGAAATAGAATAGGGAATCCACTTCCGGAGCGAATGTCGAATGCCCCGGAGGTAAAAACAGGGTTCCCGTCGTATCCATAATCAATACCCTCTCAGAACTAACCGTGAATCACATCTTCGCCGCTGCCTCACTGACCGCCTTTCCGTTCTCTTTTCCAGAATATAGCCAGAACTAATCGCCAGCAGAATTACAGTTATTATTCCGCCCAGTCTCATGAGCTTGGTGGCGAATAGTACATACCCCTTGGCGTCAGGGTCATAATGATAGCAATAGAGAATTATTCTGTCTAGTGTGCTGCCGATTTTCCCCTGTGACGCCTCCAGCAGCGCTAATCGCAAATCATTTTTCTTGAATTCAATTCCGTATAAATACCGCGAAATATGACCGTCCGGAGTCAATACAAAGATCACTGCCGGATGTGCATACTGATTCTTATCCCTGTCGTAATAATATTCGAACCCCACCGCGTCTGCAAGAGCTTTAGACTGATCGCCCGAACCGATAAGAAATCTCCACCCCGCCTCTGTAATCGGTTTCCCGATGCTCTTTATATAATTAGCCCGCTTCTCGGCGGCCAGTGTCACCGAATCATGCGGGTCGATGCTCACGCTGATAATCTGAAAATCCTTCCCCGGAAGCAGGTCAAGTTGCTTTACCCCTTGAGCGATTCCGTTCATGACCAGATTGCACAGCATCGGGCAGGTGTAATATGCCAGATTCAAAATTACCGGTTTATCCTGGTTGAAATAATCCCCAATCCGAACAATTTTCCCCGAATCATCCGTAAATTTAAGATCGAAAGGTATCTTATCCCCCAGACGCTCGACAACTCCCATTTTCTTTAATTCGGATATATCATCTCTGACAACCTGTCCAAAAACAGGGGAGACCGACGGAAGGAGAAAAACCGCCGTGATTAATATTCTCTTAAATGACATTCTGTATCACTTCCCTGTCTTTTCCGTCGCGCGAAATGCCTCTTCTGCCATCACTTTCATCGCCCGATCGATCGGTATCTGATACGTCCCCTTGGTCGAATCGAGAAGCTTGTACGACCCCAGCGTTTCCTCTTCACGGGCTCGCAATTCCCGCAGCGCCGCCGATTCCGGTTTCAGCTGGGCTTCATAAATCTGCTCTTCCGTCGTCGCCGTAAAATAATCACTCAATAACCAAATAATCACCACCAGAATAGCCGCGGTAAGTCCCACGAACATCAATATTCGTCCGGCATTCACATCCTTCTTTTCGTAGCCGTCATCCGATATTTTTTTATCTTCCGGTTCCGCCATCTCTCAACCTAATCGCTAATCAACTCCACCGATTTCTGCAGATGCGGGTCGCCCTAGCCGCAAGCAGCGGTCTCTTTGAAAATATCCTCCGGAAATTCCATAGAAAAATCCCCCCCACTGCCAGCATGGTAGCCATATCAATCCACGAGACCGACACCTCGTCATGACTAATCGACGGCATCGCCACCCAGTACAAATCGACCCAGTGCATAATAAGCATCCAGCCCGCCATAATCGCCAGAAATCCCGGATTCCGTTTTGCCCGACGCGTGATCAGAATTAGAAACGGTACCGTGAAATGCCCGAATACGATCAGGAGAGATACCGCTTTCCACCACCCGACCCATCTCTCCCTGTACCAGATTGTCTCTTCCGGAATATTTCCATACCAGATTAGCAGATACTGGGAAAATGCGATATAGGCCCAGAACACGACAAAAGCAAACAGAAGTTTCCCCAGGTCATGGTAATGCTCGACCGTAATGCTCTCGGCAAGTATTCCCTTACCTCGCAGATATAATGCTATGATAATAATAATCGCGAGAACTCCCACCACCGCGCCGCTGAAAATATAAACCCCAAAAATTGTCGAAAACCATCTGGCGTCAAGCGACATCATCCAGTCAAACGAAGCGAAAGTTACCGTCAGCGCATAAATAATCATGCCCGGGGCGCTGGTGACTCTGAATTTCCGTACCTGCTCCGGCTTGAATCCTTCATCCTGCTCCAGCGAGACCTTATAGAGCCGTCGCGCCAGATAACTCCAAACCGCGAAGTAAATAACTGCCCTGATAATAAAGAATGTCGCGTTCAGATATCCTGCTTTGCCGCTCAGGATAGGATCGCCCGCCACAATATCCTTATGACTCCATTCGTACAAATAGGGCATTCCGGCAATGACCGGAATAAACAGAATCGCCATCAGCGGAATCCCCTGGGACAATACCTCGGCTATGCGACGAAGCACAATACTCCATTTGGCGCTTACCAGATGATGAAGCATCACAAAGAACAATGCCCCCAGCGCGACCGTTAGCCAGAATTGATATGCCACAAGATACGAACGGAAAAATTGTCCCGCATTCAGGAAATATCCGATCACTGATAACGCGATTCCCACTACCCCCGCTATCAGTGCATTCCTTCCGAACGCCCCTGAATCAGTCAACAAATATTTAGACCCGTCAATCTTCATTCTTCATTTCGCTCACTTTATATTTTGCCTCATCTCTTCGGGGATATCCTTAATCATGGCATTCTGGCTTCTCTGCAACGCGCGCAGATAAAGCACGATATCCCAGCGATCCGCAACCGGAACCTGCGGCCCGTATGCGGGCATATTTCGTACCCCGTTCGAAATTGCGTCAAATATAGACCCGTCCTCAATATTTCTCAGCCTATCCGTATGATACGACGGCGGTGGCGGATACCCCCTGGTGATCATAATCCCTCTGCCGTCTCCGAGCCGACTGTGGCACGGTGTGCAATAAATATTAAAACGCTCCTGTCCCCTCTTCAGAGCCTGCATCGTGACTTCTATTGGCGCTTTCGCAATATAATTCCCCGCTGAATCTTCCCCGGTAAAATACTCTATGGTATCCCGAGGCTCCTCCTGCGCCACCGTTCCCGAAACCGGCATCCGCATCGACGATTTATCGGCAAAAAAGTCGTTCTCGGATTGCGGCTTGAACTTGGGTTGTTCGCTCATCCCTCGGTCGACATGAGCTGGCGGTTTCTCGAATGGAAGCCCCCGCCCGCACCCCATTATAATCACAGACATCATGCCGACCGCAAGAGTAACCAGCTCAAAATATCGTCCAAATCCTTTCATGAGTCCTTTAAAACCTCCAGATTCTTTCCGCCAATCGACATCAGATACTCCCGCGACCTTATCTCATCATAAATAGGATCATCCGATTCAATGCTAATAAAAAATGCATCATCCGAGAACTTCCCAAAACGTTCTGATTGAAACAATGGATGATTCAATCGGGGAAGACGGTTGAGCAAGAGCAGGCTCAAGATTGCGCCAAAAGCCGCCCCAAGAACGCCGAACGCGAAAGTCACCGGAACATAAGCCTGGAAAGCAAAATACGGTTTGCCCGCAATTACCAGAGGATAATTGACCGCGCTGGCGTACCACTGAAGGGCAATTCCCCCCAACACGCCGATTATGGCACAAAGGCCGGCAATCCATCCGATAGGCGACCGCTTCAGACCCATAGCCTTATCCATCCCATGAATTGGAAACGGCGAATGACAGTCAAACCTGCTATATCCTGCTTCGCGGATTTGGCAGGCGGCGCGCAAGAGAGTTTCCGGATCGGGAAATTCTGCCATGATGCAATCAGTCGACTTCTTCAGCCCCATCATCCTCCTCCCTCCGCAGATTTTTCGGATTGATGCCCTTTGGCTTGCGGCAAGACCCCTTTTATTTCCGAAATGGCTATTATGGGAAGGTACCGTACAAAAAAGCAGGAACAGGGTCAGGAAAAGCCCGACCGTCCCCACGAAAAGCGAAATTTCCCATATCGTTGGCCGATAATACCCCCAACTCGACGGCATATAATCATGCGAAAGCGAACTCACAATTATCACAAACCGCTCGAACCACATCCCGATATTAATCGCAATAGACGTAGCAAACAGCAGGGGGATGCTGGTGCGGACTTTTCTGAACCAGTACAATTGAGGAATCAATACATTGCATGAAATCATGATCCAGTATGCCCATCCGTACGCCCCGAAGGCCCGATTGAGAAATGTCGACAACTCGTAAGGATTCCCGCTGTACCAGGCCATGAAGAATTCTATGCTATAGGCATATCCCACCATCATTCCCGTCATCATCATTATTTTGGCCATTTTTTCCAGATGAGTGGAGGTTATGAAATCCGCCAGATTAAATATCTTTCGCGCGATTATGCCGAGAGTCATGACCATGGCAAATCCCGAAAAAATCGCCCCGGCCACAAAATATGGAGGGAAAATCGTTGTATGCCACCCCGGTACTATGCTTACCGCAAAATCGGTACTAACCACGCTATGTACCGATAGTACCAGCGGAGTGGAGATTCCGGCAAGAATCAGATAGGTCAATTCATAATGCTTCCATTGACGATTCCCGCCGCGCCATCCTAATGCCATAATGCCGAATATTATTTTTCTAATCCGTCCCATCGCCCGATCGCGCAGAGTGGCCAAATCGGGAATTAGGCCGGTGTACCAGAATAAAAGCGAAGCCGTAAAATAGGTCCCAACGGCGAAAAAGTCCCAGAGCAACGGGCTTCTGAAATTCGGCCAGAGACCCATCTGGTTGGGAACCGGAGCCAGCCAGTATGCTACCCAGATTCTTCCGACATGAATACCCGGGAATATCAGGGCGCATATAATCGCAAAAAGTGTCATCGCTTCGGCAAAGCGGTTGATTGATGTCCGCCAGCGTTGGCGCATGAGAAATAATATCGCTGAAATCAATGTCCCCGCATGCCCGATACCGACCCAGAATACGAAATTGGTGATGTCCCATCCCCAGCCGACAGGGATATTCAGCCCCCAGATGCCAACCCCTTCCCAGACCAGATAGGCAATCGATACAAAAAGCATGACCGTCATCGAGCCGGTAATCGCAATCGCCCAGTACCAATATGGTGATACTTTCTGCTCGGTAATCTGGCTTATCTTCTCGGTTACCGTGTGATAGCTATGATTTCCCGATACCAGCGGCGGTTCGTCAATAAAAGATCCGCCCGAATTTCCCGTCATGTTCCTCACTTAACTCGTCGGTTCAGCCAGATCTGGATGAGCGTTCCGAATCCTTGCCAGATACGAATTCCGCGGCTTCGTATTCAGCTCAGCCAGAATCTGATAATTCCGATTTTGCTTCTTTATCTGCGATACCCGGCTCTCCGGGTCATTCACATTCCCAAAAACAATCGCTCCCGCCGGACAGGTCTGCTGACACGCTGTCATAATTTCCCCGTCCCTTATTGATCGCCCCTCCAGCTTGGCCTTTGCTCTCGCCCGTGCGATTCTCTGCACGCAGAAAGTGCACTTCTCCATTACCCCTCTGAATCGTACCGTAACTTCGGGATTTTGCACCATCTTGATACTCGGGGGCAGATTATTGGTGTAATTGAAGAAATTGAATCGGCGCACTTTATACGGACAATTATTGGAACAGTACCGTGTCCCGATACAGCGGTTGTACGTCATAACATTAAGACCTTCCCGATCATGCACCGTCGCCGCCACCGGACAGACCGTCTCGCAAGGGGCATTCTCGCAGTGTTGGCACGCCACCGGTTGATGAACCACTTTCCGCTTCATTCACGTCACCCGCAAAATATCGGTCGATCCTTATCCAGTGCATCTCTCGACCGCGCGAAACCTGCTCCTTGCCCACGATTGAAATATTATTTTCACTCTGGCAGGCGATAGTGCAGGCGTTGCATCCGGTGCAGACATTCAGGTCGATCGCCATCCCCCATTGATACCCCCGGTCATATTGATGCTCGGTAAATATCGATTCCAGCTTCGGCAATGCCACCATCTCCGCCGCGAAATTTGGCCGCCGGCGATATTCCGCCAGAGTCCTCTCCCGGATAAGCGGCCGCCCTTCCATACTTTGATGATCCTGTGTCGTGGAGAGTTTATATTTCTCTCCGGTCGCCGTCAGACTCAATCCCTCTCCAAAATCCCGATTTGATAATTTCCTTAATCTATAAGTATCAAACCCGACCCCATTTCCTATTCTTCCGGCCGCCTTCCGTCCATAACCTAACATGACTGTCACGCTATAATCAGCGTGCCCCGGCAAAATCCAGATCGGCATTTCCACCTCATTCCCCTGCCACGCCAATCGCGCCATATCGCCGCTCTCCAGCCCAAGCTCTTTGGCCGTCTTCGAGCTGATTAGCGCCGGATTATCCCAGGTAAGTTTGGTGATCGCATCCGGAAGCTCCTGCAACCATCCTATATTCGCAAACCGCCCGTCGAACACCGCCGGAGAAGCCGCAAAAACTATTTCCATATTTCCGGCATTTAGTCCCTTAACGTTCCCCGACGCGCTTTTGAGTTCGGACTCTATTGCCGACCAATCAACGCTGACCGGCTCAGAACTCAAACCGCTCCCTGCAAGAACCCCATCATGAAGAGCCCTTCGCCATTCCTTTTCAAAATCCTTCCCCTTTAATATCTCTGTCCATCCCGCCCGGATAATATCATACCCCCCCTGATCTTGCCCCGTGACGATCAGATTCATCACCTCTATCGCACTATGACCGCCATACAACGGTTCAATCATCGGCTGAATTATGCTGACACTGCCCTCAACCGCCCCCGCATCCCCCCATCTTTCCAGATATTGAGCCTGATTAATATGCCATTCCACTTCTGTTGATGTCTCGTCCGCATACTCACTGAGCTGTATCGTATGCTCCACCTTCTTCAAAGCCTCCGAGAATTTCAAATCCACTGGCGCGTTATAAACCGGATTCCCCCCGAGTACGATAAGAGTCGACAACTCACCTCGATTCATGCTATCAACCAGAGATTGCAAGATCCACGCTTGATGGTATCTCCGCCCCGACCGGCTTATGATATTCAACCGTATTCCCGATATTTCCCAGAGCCTGATTTATCCCCAATACCAGCGCATGAACATACGAAGGCTGCCGCCTGCCGGCCACAACCAATGACTCCTTTCCCGCTTCAAGCAAATCCCGCGCAACTGCATTAAGCCACTTCCCATCAAAAGATTCCTTCCTGATTCCCCGAACCGGCCTCAAATTTAATTGGCGCCCCCATCCCTGAAGTTCCCTCGCCAGTGCCACCGCAAACGCCCCTACATCCCGGCTCGCCATCTCGCATTCGATGATCCGCCATCCCGCCCGTCAGTGAATAATTACTCTCAATCACATAAAGCCGATTCATCGAATCCTTTTCGCTCGTCAATCTTCGCCCGTTGGCAAATCCGAAAGTCGCGGATACATTTTCGCTCTCGGTCTGCAGAAAGTCCGAATCGAGCGACAGTATCACCTTCGCCTTTTCAAAATGATAAACCGGCTGATATATTGATCCCGTCGCCTTCCTAATCCCCTCATATATATTCTCATCGCTCACCGCGTCCCATGCCATAAATCTCGCCTTCGGAAATTGCGCTCGATATTCTGACGCCAATTTCCCCATCGACGGTGACGAAAATGATTCCGTCAATACGGCCAGTCCCTCCCCTTTATTTCCCAGAAAACCGTTATATAAATTTCTCCAGAACGAAACAAAATCGACCCATTCCTTCTCATCCCCCTTGAACGTCACTCTTTTCGACCGATCTGGATCGTACAACCCTAAAATCGATGCCTGAATTATGCTGTTAGCCGTCCCGAGTGTCGACGGATGCAGCGGGTTCCCTTCGATCTTGGTCGGACGCCCCTCGTGCGTCTCGACCACGATACCGTAAGCGCTCAGCCCCAGCGGCATGGTGGTCGCATAATGCAACGCGACCCCCGGGATAACCTCTTCCGGCTGGTTCACATAAGGCAATATCTTCTCCACCGGCCGACGGCATCCCGCCAGTCCCGATAATGCAATCGATGCCCCCATCAGCGAAATAAAATTCCTTCGCGTGATTGAATTATCCATTTCCCAGGCATGCTCAGGAAATTCTGCCCCCGAAGATTCTTTAAAAGCCCCTGCTTCATTCAATTGCTCAAGGCTGCGCCACTGCTTTATGTCCTTTTCGTACATATCATCACTCATCTATGGCACCCCGAACAATCCACCGGCGGATCGATATTCTTCTCTCTCTTCACTCGCTCTGCAAACTCCATCTGATCGGCCGGCGGACTCCATGTCATATTGGTCAATTCCTCCCTCGGACGCAGATGCATATCCGGATTGCGGTGGCAATCCAGACACCACGACATGCTTAGAGGCATCTTCTGCATCACCACTTCCATCTGCGCGACATTACCATGGCAATCCGCGCACCCAACTCCCGGCATTCAAATGAAAGCTGTGATCGAAATATACGAAATCCGGAAGCTTATGAACCTGCACCCACTGCATCGGCTGATGACTTGCCCAGCTCTCCCTGATCGGCAACAGTTTCTCGCTCTCGGGAAGGATTATCTTGTGGCAATTCATGCATGTCTGCGTCGGCGGGACATTGGCCATCGGAGAAATTTCGACATCCGAATGACAATAGCGGCAATCCAGTCCGAGATCACCCGCATGCAGCTTGTGGCTATACGGAATCGGCTGGATAGGGCGATATCCCACATCGGAATATTTCTGCGAGCCGTAATACCAGAAACCCGCCACAATCGCGATAATCAAAAGGAATGCCCCCGCCGCCAGAAAACCGGGAAGTCGGTTAACCCATCGAGGAAATATCTGTGCCATTATCGATTATCCCGCCCTCTTGAAAATCGCAAGGTTTCTCTCCTCTATGACACATCTATAAAAATCTGTCAATCGCCATGCCTGCAAATAAAATAAAAATATATAAAATCGAAAATCTGAAAATATTCCGATACGCCTCATAGGCCATCATTATCCGCGCTCGCCAAACTAACCCGATAAAAACAACCCCCAGAATAGCTGCCACTACAAAATAAAACCACCCAAATCCTGCAATCATTGGCGCTAAACTACCCAAAACCAAAGCCGCCGTGTAATATCCGATCTGTCTTATCGTTTCCTTCTCGCCCTTGACTAGCGGCAGCATCGGGTACCCCGCCGCTCGATAATCGTCCTGATGACATAGTGCCAGCGCCCAGAAATGAGGTGGCGTCCACAGAAAAATAATCAAAAACTGCACCCAGGGCACAATCGCCGTCCCTCCGGTTGCCGCCATCCACGCCCCCACCGGAGCCATCGCGCCTGCTATCCCTCCTATAACGATATTATAAGGAGTCGTTCTCTTGAGATATAAAGTATAGAATATCGAGTAAAATAAAATTGTTGCCAGCGACAACATCCCCGTCTTCCAATTGAAAAATAATCCGAGGATTAACACTCCCACCACGCCGAGTGATATCGAAAAAATCAGCGCCTCAATCGGAGATATCTTCCCCAACGGAAGCGGCCGCTTGTACCGGGTACGGCTCATCCGGGCGTCGATTTCTCTTTCGAAATATTGATTAAAGGCATTAGCCGATCCTCCCGTCAGGAATAATCCGATCAGGAAATAGCGCGAATTTCCCGGGATATGCTATCATGCTTCCTTCAATCAATAGCGCTGAAGCCCCTGTAACCAGTAATAGCAGCATAATTGATGGTTTGACCAGCTTAATATATGCCATCAGCCGAGACAAGATCGAAGTCCCGAATCTGCTGGACTCCGAACCGACCCCTGCCCCCTGCGAAGCGATAATTTCTGCGCCCGGTGCCGATTTATAAGCCCTCAATTAATCTCCTCCGGCCTTTACACTCCATACCTGCTTTCCTGTCGTTCTACGACACAATACTCGACCAAGTATAGATATTTTAGTATAACTGTCAAAAAGAGAATGAGTTCATCTGCGGCCACAATGCCGCTTAATTTACAGTGGTTTATTCTTGGAGATTTTTCCGCCTGATTTCTTAACTGATCAACCGCGCAATTACGAACGCCGCGCTGGCCGCCAGCCCGCCGATAAGAGTCGTCTGGAATGCCCCCTTGAGAGGCTTCAGTCCCGTGAAATACCCCTTCATATACCCGAATGCAAACAACGCCACCAGCGTTGTCCCCACCGACACATATAGCGCCGTCCGCATATCCTTGATAATTATATATGACGCCAGCGGCACCAGCCCGCCCACAATATATGACATCGCAATTGTGAACGCGCTGCTTCTGGCCCGCTTCGGATCGGGAGCCTCAAGACCCAATTCGAATCGCATCATGAAATCCACCCATCGCGAATGGTCCGCCTGTATGGCATTCACCACCGGGATTATTTCCTTTTCATCCATACCATATCCGCGGAATACATCCTTCACTTCCTCAATTTCCTTTTCGGGAGTTTCGTCAATCTCTTTGAACTCCCGAATTCTCTCCGAATTGTAATGCTCCAGATCGGTCTTGGCCGCCAGATATCCTCCCAAACCCATTGCAATCGAACCTGCGGCGATTTCCGCCAGACCCGCTGTGACCACGATATGGGTCGATGCCGCCGCGCTCGAAAGCCCTGCCGCCAGCGCAAATGGAACCGTCAGGCCATCCGACATTCCGATCACAATGTCGCGAATCGTCTCGCTCGCCCTGAAATGCTTTTCGTCGTGCAACATGTCTGTCGTTGGTTCACCCATCTTTGATTCCATTCAAACAAACCTATCTTGATTCAACACCGATGTCAACAAAATGAAAAGCTATTCAAATTCCGAATTGGAAACAACGCCCGGGCCCAAAAATCCCGGTTGTGCTTTAATATATTTTTTCGCTAATTTTATGACACTGTCAACGCACCGGGGTAAGTTTTTTATCTGGGTATTATTTGATATATCCGAAAGGAGTCATTTATGAAAATCGCTGCACTAACTTTCACTCTTTGCTTTCTTCTGCCCCTCGCGATCACTGCCGCGAACGGGAACGTAGGTGAATTCACCCCCTCACACTACGTCAACACCTATTCCATCGTCGCCTACGACAGCGCCACCGGTGAATTCGGCGCGGCCGTCCAGTCGCACTATTTTAAAGTCGCCGATGTTATCTGGCTCAAGGCCGGAATCGGTGCCGTGGCAACTCAATCGCTCGTTGATTTTGCCTACGGCCCACTCGGTCTGGACATGATGGAAAACGGCAAATCCGCAAAAGAGGCCCTTGCCGGTCTTCTCGCCAGCGACTCAAATTTTCAGGTCCGTCAGGTGGCGATGATCGACAAAAACGGATTGGTGGCCACTCATACCGGAAATAAATGCATCCCCGAAGCCGGACACTTGAATGGAAAATTCTATTCAGTACAGGCCAATCTGATGCGAAATAATACCGTTTGGGGCGCCATGGCCAAAGCCTTCGAGGATACCAAAGGCGATCTGGCCGAACGGATGATGGCTACTCTTGAGGCCGCTCAGAAAGAAGGCGGCGATATTCGCGGCATGCAGTCGGCGGCGATGGTCGTCGTCTCCGGCAAGCCGACCGGCATGAGCTGGAAGGATCGGACCATAGATATCAGAGTCGACGATTCCCCCATGCCGCTGGCCGAATTGCGACGACTGCTCAATATTACCAGAGCGTACCGCCATATGGATAGGGGAGACGAATATATTACCGCCAAAAATTATGATTCCGCCAATTTTGAATATGCCACCGCCGCCAGTCTCGATCCCGGCAATCCCGAAATATTATTCTGGCATGCCCAGACTCTTGTCATGGCCGGCGAAGTCGACCGAGCCTTGCCCATTTTCAAAGACGTCTTCAAAACCGATTCCTCATGGCGCGATCTCGTGCCTCGCTTGGTCAAAGTTGACCTTTTGCCAAAGGATGATAAAATAATATCGAAAATCATGGCCCAGTGAAGCAATCGGCAATCTTTGACCTTGTGATCAATTTAATAGGGGGTCGACCTGCCTGTCGACCCCTTCTTTCCTACCTGTCTGCTGAAACTATACTCCCTTTCAACCCGTATCCAATCTCATAATTGATTTTTTTGGAGACTTATTTCTGCTAACCTTATAACTTGGATATAATATTCGATTCTTCGATAACATAGGAGGAACTTTGATCAGACATTTTATTTTCACCATTCTGCTCGTCATGGCCGTACTGATCGGAATCGTACAGGCCAATGGCATCCCCGAATACTATTCCCGTTATGATTTCCTTATGGCCTCGCCCGGAGTCTATAATGACGGGCTGGTCGGATTCGTCAACCCGGCCAATTTGATCCTGCTGAAAGCCCCCGAGATGGATTTCTACCTGACCGCCAGAAATGGCAAATTTTCTGCCTTCGACCACTGGGGACTTTTCACCGGATGCCCGGGGTTCAGCTTTGGAGTACAAAGTATCAAGATCGGTAATGTGAGAGCCACCGATTACAAACTCTCCACCGGCTTTGGCACCGACGGCAATGCCCTCGGCCTCGCCTACGGTTGGTCCGGCGGGGACTATAACGCCAGCGGTCGCGAACGCCTTATCACTGCCGGAACAATTGTTCGCCCCACACGATATTTTTCCATCGGGGCCATCGGCAATTTTTCCCTCGAAAGCTCCAATCGCGAATGGGCCTTTGATTTGGGAATCAGACCGCTCGGAACTTCAAAATTGACCATCTTCGGCGATATCGCACTTCCCGATAAATTCAGCTTCGCCAATTCCCCGAAAAGTGCCGGAGCCGCTTTCGAAATAGCGCCGGGAATTAATGCCGTTGGAAGGTATTTCAAAGGTGGCGCCTTTACTCTTGGACTCGCCCTTAATCTCGGGCGGGTCGGCTATTCGGCGCAGTCACATTTCGATACCGGGCAGAATTATTCCTATACTACCTATTCGGTTCGCTCTGGAGGACTTCGCCCTTCCATTTTCACCCCCATCTTCGATAAGGGAAAAAGATACCTCCGCCTCGATCTGAAAGGGACCATTGACTACCAGAAATACGTCCTCTTTGACGATCAGACCATTCGCTTCATGGATCTTCTGAATAACATCCATGCCGCCACTGATGACCCGCGCGTGGGAGCGGTTGTCCTTAATCTATCTTCAATGAAAGTGCTTCCCGAGCATGCCTGGGAAATTCGGCAGGAACTGCAAAATGTTCGCAAGGCCGGAAAAAAAGTCATCGTCTTTATCGACCGCGTTGATATGACCACCTATCATCTGGCTTCCGTGGCCGATAAAATCGTCCTCGATCCTGAGGGTGCTGTCCAGCTTGAAGGTTACGTTCTCGGCAAAACCTATTTCAAAGGCACCATTGAAAAACTCGGTCTCGCCTTTGACGAATGGCGTTTCTTTAAATATAAATCAGCCATGGAACCCCTCAGCCGCGATAAAATGTCCGATGCCGATCGGGAACAATATCAGAATTTTGTTGATGATTTGTACGAAACCGTTCGCACCGATATCTGTGCCAGTAGGCGGATATCGCCTGAGCAGTTTGATAATATAATCGACGACCAGGTCTATATGACCCCCTCCGCATCTCTCGAATCCAAACTGGTCGATACTCTGGCGAGATGGTCGGACATGGGTGCCGTCATTTCAAACTTGGCCGGCTTTAAGATGCGAAGCATCCCCAATCGCGAACTTCGGGAAATTGCCTTGCCGCCCGACCATCTGGGGTCAGCGTCCCGAAGTGGCCGTCGTCTATGGCCTCGGAGAATGTGCCATGGATACCGGTATCAAAGGGCGCACGCTCGAGAAGGATATCCTCGCCCTGAAAAAAAACAGGAGTGTCAAAGCCGTTGTCTTCCGGGTTGATTCCCCCGGCGGTGATGCTCTCCCGAGTGATCTTGTGGCTGAAGCGATAAGAAAATGCGCCGCCGTCAAACCCGTAATTATCAGCCAGGGCCAGGTGGCCGGATCCGGCGGCTACTGGATTTCGATGTACGGTGACACCATTCTGGCCGGTCCAAATACCATCACCGGTTCCATCGGCGTGATCGGCGGCTGGATTTATGATAAAGGCTTCGGCTCCAAGATCGGTATGACTTCCGATTTGGTAAAGCGCGGCGCTCACGCCGACCTGGGCTACGGAATAACCCTGCCTCTTCTTGGCCTCCGCGTTCCCGCCCGCAATCTCACCACCGATGAACGCGCCAAAATGGAAACCATCATCCGGCAATTTTATGATGGCTTCGTCCGCAAGGTTGCCGCCGGCAGAAACCTGACCGAGGATTCCGTCAGAAAAATCGCCGAGGGACATTTCTATTCAGGCGTTGAAGGCAATAAGATCGGCCTCGTCGATGAAATCGGCGGTCTCATGACTGCCATTGATATCGCCAAACAGAAAGCTGGATTGAAACCGAGCGACGAATGCGCCGTCGTCGAAACTTCCAAATACAAAGGATTTATGAATATCAAGCCGCCCTTTTCTCCGATTTCCGTGATCGCCGACGAACCGTTCATCAAATACATAAAGATGCTTTCAGCCCATCCCGGTGAGCCGTTGCCGATGCTTCTGCCGGGAACCTATCCGACCTTGAAATGATCCGTTTCGGGACTTAAAAAGGCAAAGCAGGAGCCGCAGGGGAGAGCGTTCCCCTTGGGCTCCTGCCTATGTTCGATTCATCCCTATTTATTAATTTCAAAAAATTTGGTTTCCCCCACTTTGGTCAAATTCATGTGTACATATTTCACTACCGCGTAATATCGATTTTCCAATTGCGGGAAATATTCCTCATTCAGACTTCGTGCCATCACCTTTTGGGTCAGTATAACAACCGAATCTCTCTGTCTCTCTATTGCATTGGTAACACGTTGCAACAGGGCGGTAGTATTCAATTCCGTCCCCTGTGGCCAGTCTATCGGAAGCGGGTTCGCCTGCTCCGCTTTTACCCAGTACCCGGCGCAATCGGGGATTATAGCATATCTGGCCCCCACGGTCTGGCCTATTGCCCGCCGCAAATCAGTGAGAAATTCATGAGTCCGCGGATTGGTTTTTATATGATTTCCTCCGGGAAGAACTCCGTCAAGCGATTGAGTCAACTGACCCACCGAACAATCCCGATACACAAATTCCCGCCTCATATAGTCGAAACAGACCATCGTTGCCAATCCCAAGAAAATAATAAACCCGTAGAAAACCCTATGCCAAATCGCAGATTGAATATAAATAAAGCCATAACATAACAGCAATGCCAGCATCAATCCCCCTGCCAACGCCGGATTGTTGTACCCAACCGAAAGAGAAACCACCCACGCTAAGATTAAAATTAATACCGGATATCTAGACGAATACGCTTCGCGCTTCGACCGATCTCGAATAAAATAAACCGATCCTCCCACCGTTATCCAGAACAAAGCAAACACCGGCGTCCCGATAAATTGGTTCAGACATGAAATAATCAGACAAGCAACCGCTATCGCCCCAACCGCCGCCAATCCCAAAGTATTCGCATATCTCAACAGCGCTTTGTTGTTGCCCGGCTCCTTATTAAGCAAATAGAGCGTAAGATATCCGAATCCCAGGCTTGGCAGAAAAGAATACCTGTTAATAAAGTCTATTACCCCTATCTGTAGAAGATCTGATTGAGATGTCATCTGAGACATCGCGGCGCCCAGCGCTCCCGCCATCAGCAAATATGCTCCATAAATTATGCCTGGTCCTGCCACCGCTATCCAATATTTCCAATTGCGCCAGTCACCCAAAAGAATTAACGCCGCGATGCTTACCGCCCCAAAATTCTGCTTACAGAGATATGCCAGCCCTATCAGAAAATATCCTATAATCTTCCCCCAACTCGCCCCTTTAAGAACCAGATAAAGCCCCACCGAACTCAACAAAATACCGTCTATTGTATGCCACGCCATTATCGGGAAATTGCCGACTGTCATGCAGAAAATTATGATCCCGAAGACAAGCTTTTCTATCGCATCAAATGGTCTCCGCCGAAAATCACTCAGCAGATTTGTCCACACCCACGCAATAACCCCAAACTCGAACCAGACAAAAAGGCGCGATGTCCAGAAAGTATAATCCCCTCCCCATAGTACAAAGGGGAGATGCAATAACGGCGAGCCCACCGGCCGGATACTGATAAAATCAAGATGTGGAATCTGCCCCTCGATTATTCTTCGACTGTAAGCCAGTATGAATCCGTCATCCGTCGGATTAAATCCCATCCACGAATATCGGAAATGGGCGATAAGGGGGATTACCACCAGAATCACGAATGACGCAAGATATTTTCCCGCCGAACCCGATAAAGACTTTTCGTCGTCAATCATGAAGTTGGCAGAATACTAAACGGTGATAACTGAAAAAATTGGCGGCAAATTCTATTTCCCCTTTCCCGCCTCGTTCTTTTTTATTCGCGCTTTAATCAGCTTCTTGACTAATGCGATTGGATACGGCTTATCGATCGGAAAACGAACCGTCCCCTTGGCGGTTTCGTAATCCTTCAATTCCTTCTTATGCTCATCTATGACAGGAGGTGGTATATAAAGTCCAATATGCTTTTTGAAAGCCGAAAAATAAGCCAGCCGCCCTTTATATTCATAATAAGGCATCCCATAGCTTATTCGCTCATCAGCTTTGGGTGCTGAAGCTTTGATAATCTTGCGAAGTTGCATCAGTTTGGCCTGTACCTCTATCGGAGCCGCTTCGATATAGCTGTCAACATCTTCTGCTCTCTTTCCCGTCATTTTGCTTCCCGACGGGATAACCTTATCTCTTTGCTTCATTTCATACCCTAAAGTCTGGAATCAGTTTTCTTCATCGCCATATGTATCTTTTCTTGCCTCAATGTCAATTTAATTCATCTGATTCGCACGAAGTTACACCAAGCCGGAGTAAAATCATTTCCCTTCCTTCTTATATTTGAGCAGCACTATCCCGCTTTTAAAAGCCCTGCACTGTACAAGTTTCAGGTTGATCTTTCCGACTGCCTTGAAAAAGCTCTTGCCCGCACCAAGTATTACTGGGACCACCACAAGATTATATTCATCGATCAATCCCAATTCTGCGAATTGCTGAACGATCGTTCCGCTGCCAAGTATAGTCAGCGCCCCGCCGCTTTTCCTCTTCAGATTCTCGATTTCTTTCGGATTGATCTCTCGGAGAAGCTGGATATTCCTCCAATTCTCCGATTCCTTCACGCCTTTAAGCTTTCTCGAAAATACGATTTTCTGCGAATTATTCAGCACCCGGGCCATCTCAGGATCGTGCTTGATCGCTTCCGGTGTCGGCCAATAGCCCCGCATCATCTCATAAGTCTTGCGGCCAAATATTAGCGTGCCGGTCGATTTTGACTGTGCATGAGTGTATTCATAAAGATCATCATTCTTCTCGCCCGACTTGAACCAGTCCGTCTCGCCGTGAGACCCGGCAAAGTACCCATCAATTGTCACATAGTCAAATACCCTGATCTTCTTCATAATCTATTCCCCTGTAAATTCCAGTCTGAATTGCGCCAGACATCCCCACAAGGAGGTATATTTTAATCCTAACATTACTCCTACCCGATCCCTGATACTTCTAAATTTAGAACATCCAAACATGACAGGATATTTGCCACTGTCTATTCAACTCAGCTGCACCGGTGCAGAGAAAATTCTGATATCATCGCTAATCAGCGTAAAAAAACTCTATCGGTCTTCCTTGCGACGTTCCCAAAATCCGTCGATGCTCCACCTGCCCGCTCCATATGCCGCTAAGAACAAGAATATGAAGCACAGCAAAACCGCCGGCTCACCGTGATTTTTTACCGGCCAGAATCCTTGAGGGTAATGACCGATGAAATACGCGACTGCCATTTCGCCCGACAGTATAAATGCGACCGGTCGAGTGAACAATCCGATCATGATCAATGGTCCGCCGATTACCTCAAGCAGTCCCGCGGTAATGATCAGCGGGCTCATTTCTACCCCGGGCGGCATTCCACCGTACCAACCAAAGAGCTTTAACGCCCCCGGTTGAAAGAGCAATAGCCCCGCGAAGATTCGAAGGAGCAGGACCGTTATCTGTACGGTCTGCTCCTTGCCCAAAATTTGACTTGCTTTCAAACTCCCTCGTATGCCCGTTTTAGCGTTTCAATATTAATTTTCTTCATCTTCATAAACGCCTCGGTTACGCGCGCAACTCTCTTCGGGTCCTTGCTTTTCCACATCTGCATCATGGAGGTCGGGACAATTTGCCATGAAACGCCGAATCTGTCCTTGATCCAGCCACACTGCTCCGCCTCGGGATCCGCCGAGAGCTTCCCCCAATAATAATCGATCTCTTCCTGCGTCTCGCACGGCACTATAAATGAAATCGCCTCGTTAAACTTGAATTCGTGAGGCCCTGCGCTGTCCATCGCAGCAAACTCCTGCCCGTTAATGGTGAATCCGGCGTACATGATGGCGCCTTCCCTGTCAGGCTTACTGTCTTTTCCGTAGCGGTGAATCTCTCCGGTCCGAGAATCTTGAAAGATCGATGTGTATAGATTGATCGCCTCTTCCGCCCTGCCATAAACATCGCCTGCGAACATCAACACAGGCGTTATCTTTTGTTTCATCAAATGATCTTTTACCACCATCACTTGCCACGAAAGACCGTACTTGTCCTGCGTCCATCCGTATCTTTCGCTGAATGGATATTCGCCCAACTCCATGAGCGTCTTACCGCCTTTCGATAGTTTGCCCCAGATCGAATCCACTTCCTTTTTTGAGTCACAGGCGACAATAAATGATATCGAGGGATTAAATTTGAACAGCGGCCCGGCTGACATCAGAGTAAATCCTTGTCCGGCAAACTCAGCTTCCACGAAATCCACATCACCCGCAGGCGTGTTCTGAAGTGTGACCGTGGCATTTACCTTGGAATCCTTGAAAACCGAAGTATAAAACCTGGCCGCCTCTTTTGCCTCTTTGTCATACCATAAGTGAGGCGCAATTTCCTTTGTCTGTTTCTTCTTTGCCGATTCCCTCCGCATTCCTTCACCTTTCATGCCCCTCTCCGCTGTCTGCGCACTTGTCTTGGTCATCGCATTACTCCTTTTTTGATGAAAGCCGCGTCTTGAATTATTTCACTAATTTATCCTCAGATTATTCCAACAAAAATATATCCAAGCTTTTTCTCTTTAACCCGGATTGTCGAAATAAAGTTTCCGAATTAAGCGGATTCTATGAGATAATCTTAATGTGTGTCAATCTAGTGCGGATTCAGACCCTTACGGCCGAATTCCATTCCAAGAGGACGCTGTCCCAAATAATCTTATATCCCCATAATCCCCAACTAAATCTAACGGAGGGAGTAGGATTCGAACCCACGGTCCGCGCAAACGGACAACGGTTTTCAAGACCGCCGCTTTCGACCACTCAGCCATCCCTCCGGGCATTTCTTTCTGAGCCGAATAAAGCCCTTAAAGCGCTTCCTGTCAAGAATTAATGCTTTACGCCCCAATCGGATCATTAAAATTACAGATTTTACCGTTTCCCGCCTGAAATTTGAACCTTTCCCGTGGGTTAACCCTATGGAAGCCAAATAATTCTTGACAGAAATCCGAAAACGGATATATTTTATTCAAAGGCGATTCGGTAAACAAAAAACCTGATTACCGCGTCGCTATAGAGTACCCGCCATATTGAACGGACGGCGACATATTTTTTGGGAGACTATATCCTCATTATTACTCCCTGCTGAACAGGCTTCAGCGGAAACCGTCCCGATTAGGGAAGACCGGTCTCTGCCGAAACTTGTGAAGCACATTGAATAGAAACATGATGGCGTCAGACACTTACACAAGGAGGGTTGAATAGCGCCCATGCCCCACTTCTTGGCTAATATGCTTAAAATCATAAAACATAACCTCCTCGCATGAAAGGCAATCAAATGAGGAAAATGAAAACGATCTTTGCGACCACACTGGTCTGCCTGCTGCTTATTGTCTCCTTTGCTCAGGCTGAACGGACTGCGGCCGCTAGGGTAATACCCCAGAAGTTAACTGGAATTGCCCAGAGTCTCGAAACATCCGCCGAAACCTTCGTTTCGCAGCCCGCTGGACAAACTCAGTCGATGAAAGCCGGCGATCAGGGTGGTGAGGATATCAGCACTGCCGCCGTCATTGCTTCCCTGCCCTATACGGCAAATGGAACGACCGTGGGATATAATGACGACTATCAGTGCTATGATCTCTCTGCGTCGCCCGATGTCGTTTATTCATATACCCCTCCCAATAGCCAGATAGTCGACATCCAGACCTGCAACTCCGATTATATGACAAAATTAATTGTCTATCAGAACGACGCCGGCACAATGGTTGAATGCAACCAGTATACTGACAGCTGCCTCCCGAATCTTCGTGCCGGCATCTACGGCCTCACGCTGACTTTTGGAAATACATACTATATCGTCGTCGACGGCTATGATGGCCAGAGCGGTAATTATGAGCTCGTCATGGAAGCCTGGCCCGATGCCGATACCCTCGCTCTGCATCCGGCCTTGGGTGATAATGGCAAGGCCACGCTGGCTCTCGCCTATGAATACGGCGAATATGATACCTCTGTCTTCTGGCAGGGTTCCGGTGATACCGGAAACACATGGACCTCCCCCGTATATTGGTCATTTTCGAACGGTTCCGCCTCCTATCCAGGACTCGATTACTGGGGGCAGGACACGACCTTCTATGGCACCCTTGTTCCGCCCGCCGTTTATTATAGCGGCGCCCCCAATTTCCTGGTCAATATGTATAATGCTACCGATCCCGTAGGATATGCCGCCAATTACTGGAATTGGAGCAGCTACGGTTGGCATAATATGAAAATGGTTGATATCGCCTGCAGCAAGCAGACCGACGCTTGGAAATGGGGATACCAGTCGATGGTGCACAGTACAACTTATACTACTCCCGCCATCGTTGACGGTCCTTTTATTTTCTACCCCACCACTTCCGCCGGTCAGGCTTCTATCAGCTGGTACACCGGGCTCAACGGATGTGCCACTACCATGTGCGACATCGACCGGGCCACGCATAAAGCCTATGCCGTATACGATTGGTACGATGCCGCCAACAGCTATCTGGAAACTATTCGCCCGTCAGGATAATGCGGCCGACTGGGCCGACGCCGTCTTTCCCGCCGGTTATACGTTCTCCACGGCCGATAACTCCAATATTCAATATCCTGCCGTCGCCTCCTACAATGGAACCGTCCTGATCGTAGCCGAAAACTATGATGCTCTTGAACCCGATGATAAAGATATCATCTGCTGGCAGACTTTTGACGGCGACCTTGGCACTGTCAATCCCACCAATATTCTTGTGACTGCAACTGCCGCCGCCGAAAGATTCCCGCGTATCCAGCACATTTCCGGAATCTCCTTCCTCTGCACCTTCATCCAGGATGCCGTTCTTTATGCCACCCTCACCGAAGATGCCGGGACCACCTGGGGAACACCGGTGCAGGTCAGCCTAGCCGGTGATTCCGTCGTGAGCGAATACCGCTCCGTAGATATTGCCGAATCCGATGGTTATTATGCTAAGATAATGTACGAATATCTCCAGCCTGTCAAGAGCGGCAGAAATATCGCCCTTCGCCTGGTTAATCACAAAGTCTATGATTACCCTGATACCGATGGTGATGGTGTCGCCGATATGTCCGACAATTGCCCCTCTATCCCCAACCCGCTGCAGGAAGACATTGACGGCGATGGAGTCGGCGATGCTTGCGATAACTGCCCCTCCGTGGCTAATACTAATCAGGCCGACGCCGATGGCGATGGAGTCGGCAATGTCTGTGACAATTGCCCTAATACTTCCAATCCCACCCAGGCCGATGCCGATGGCGATGGCAAGGGTGATGCCTGTGACAACTGTCCCGCTATTGCCAATCCCAATCAGCTCGATACGGACGCAGATGCCGTCGGCGATCTCTGCGATAACTGCGTTAATACGCCCAACACCAACCAGCTGGATACCGATATGGATACCAAAGGCGATGCCTGCGACAATTGCCCGACCGTAAGCAACCCCGATCAGGCTGATTATGACCTTGACGGCATTGGCGATGCTTGCGACGAGATCTGCTGCAATGCTGCTCGTGCAGGCGACGCCAAAGATGATGGTATCGTGAATGCACTCGATATTACTTTCTTGATAAACTACCTGTATAAACACGGTTCTGTGCCGCCATGTTTCTATCAAGGTGATGCGAATGGCAACATGACTATCAATGCCCTTGATATTACCCGTCTGATCAACTCCCTCTACAAGCATGGTGACGCGCCCATTTGCCCGTAAGGTCTGAGAATATTATGAAAAAGAAGGGTCGGTCTCCCGACCCTTCCTTTTTTTGGATCTTTGCCGGAACTTTAACGCCCATCGTGAGTTTAACTCATGATTGATAGATTAAGCTGGTCTAAGATAAAATTTAACTGCTTGACAATTGGCACAATATTGGCTAAACTAAATAAAATATTAATTGTCAGCTATGGAGGACAAACAGTGAGAAAAAGATTGTTTTTTGCAACCGCTTTGGCGCTCTGTATCGGCCTGGTTGTGATGCCCTATATGGCATTTGCGGCCCAGTCGGACACCACCAAAACTGCCGCCCCTGAAGGCGCAGCCAAAATCTCTTGCCCGATGTCTAAAGCTGGTGCCGCTCCCAAGTGCATCACCGATGGCAAGGCCTCTGGCGAAGCAACCAAGGGTGGATGTCCTATGGGAAAAATGACCTCAGCCACCGCTACTGATGCTACCAAAGGTGGATGCCCCATGGGTAAAATGACTCAAGCCTCGACTACTACCGACCCCGCAACTACTACCGCCTCAGCCAAGTGCGACCCGACCATGTGCGGCCCCACCGGCAAATGCGCCGATCTTACTCTCGCCATCACCGGTATGACCTGCACCAGTTGCGAACAGAAAATCACCGAGGCTTTGATGTCCGATAAGGGCGTCCTGAAAGTCGTCTCGATTGATTACAAAACCGGCAAGGCGGTCGTCTGTTACGATCCTGCCAAAATCGAACAGGGAAAACTCGCCGCTCTCGTGGTTGGTTCCGGTTATCAGGCCGAAGTCGTGCCTGCTTCCGCAACGTCAGTCGCATCAACAGGTAAAGGCGCCTGTTGCCGCTCCGGCAGCGCCAAATGCGTGATAAAAGCCGATACGAAAACCGACGATAAGGCCGGCTCCCACTAATTCAAGAGCCGATATTTCGATATTTGCAGGCGATCCAATCAATTTTGGTCGCCTGCTTTTAATTTTGCCGAATAATCACCTAAAATCCAAAAACGGCCGCAAGATATCCCCAATAATCT
Source organism: uncultured candidate division Zixibacteria bacterium (assembly GCA_963813655.1). Taxonomy (GTDB): domain Bacteria; phylum Zixibacteria; class MSB-5A5; order GN15; family PGXB01; genus CAWEZN01. The sequence continues at coordinate 68,328 of CAWEZN010000015.1, forward strand.
TTTTTCTTTGAATTGCGTATCAGGAATGAGAGTCTTATCATATATGACCATGATTCTGGCAAGATCGATATTAATCATTCTACTTCTAGCCCCTCTTTCATTTTCCGCCAAATATGCCGCCGAACCGTTTTCTCTTCCCGTCGGCGGACGAGCCCCCGCCATGGGAGGCGCCGCCGTGGCCGGCCCCTTTGACGGTTCCGCCGCCTTCTGGAATCCTGCCGGTCTCGATTATCTGGACAAACATAACCTCTTCGCCATGCATTCCGAAACTTTCGGCTCCCTCCTCAATCACGACTTCATCTCCTTCACCTCAAAATCAGATTCCGAAAGCAATCGCCTCATCGATTCCTACGGCTTCTACCTCTATTACCTCGGCGGAGGCGGTATTAATCTCACCGACCTCAATCCGCAGACCGGACGCCCCTATATTTCCGGCACCGATTCTCACGGTGACTTCTATCTGGCCGGATCATTGGCCCACAGAATCAAAAATAATTTCGACTTCGGCCTGACTGCCCGTCTCATCTACAGCGATCTGGCCACCGTCACAGGTTATGGCGCCACTCTCGACATCGGAGCCCTCTATCAACCATCCCAAAATATCCGTCTCGGCCTGACCGTAACCGATCTTCTCACCGGCTTCATCCATTATTCCGACGGCACCACCGAATCGATTCTCCCCACCGTCAAACCCGGCATCCTCTACACCCGCCGGTTTAACGAATTCGTCGTCAATCTCGCCTCATCCGGCGACATCAAATTTGAAAACCAGAAAACCGCCGCGCAATATTCTCTCGGCTCGATTTCTCTGGACTCCCATTTCGGACTCGAAACTTCCTACAAAGGCATCCTCTCCGGCCGCGCTGGATTTGACCGCGGTGATTTCACTACCGGAATAGGCATCGGCATCAATCGCCTGACCTTCGACTTCAATTATCTTTTCAACAGTGAGCTTGATAATACCTTCCGCGCCTCCGCCGCCCTCCAATTTTGATCTATCATTCGAATTTAGGCACTCCCAAACGCTGAATCACTTACCCTTTTCAGTTCTTTCTTGACAAGCCGCCCATCCCTCTTTATTTTCGGGCTTTGATTTTGAATAATGGATGGACTTTGCCTGATTTTAAGAGACCTCGAAAGAGAAAAGGAAGAAATGAATTCAGACAGCTCGGCCTTCTCAGCACTATCCCGATCCTCCTTGCGGTCGGCCCGCTGGTCGGATTTTTCATCGGACGATGGCTCGACTCCAAATTCGGAACCGCGCCGTTCCTCCTTATCGTTTTTTTGATTTTCGGATTTATCGCATCAGGCAGAGAAATTTATAAACTCGTCAAGCGGGCTGAAGAAGAACCGGACGAAGACGACAAAGATGACAATTGAAACCGGATTTATCGGGCGAACCCTGAAGACCACTGGAGTCGTGGCACTCCTGATTCTGGCTTTTGGCTCCTTTTATTTCGGGTTTCAATCCCGCTCTCTCGGTCTTTACCGGAATTATCTGGGGCATGGTCAATCTCTATTTTCTTTCCCTGCTGATTCGTCTGACCCTTAGACCCGAGGGCGCCGATAAAGCCGCCGCCCTGGTTTTCGTCTTCATCAAATTCCCTTTGCTCTATTTTGTCGGATATTTGATGATGATTTCTTCTTTTTTCAATCCGCTCATGCTGGTCATCGGCTTTACCGTCAACCTTCTTGTAATTGTCTTGAAAGCCGCCGGACGAACTTTATTGAAACTCGATTATCTTGACGAAGACGAAAAACAGAAAAGCTTGAAGAGTGCTTAACAATTTTCTACATTCATATAGCATCAGCGGCGAAGCCGCCAAAGACACCCTAGGGCGACGTCGCCAAGATGGCGAGGAAGAATCTCACGAACTCCCCAATCTGGTCACCTTCATCAACAAATCCTTTGCGCATCATTATGATGCCTTGATCTATGCCGGAGTTGTTTCACTGATGATGATTACCGTCGCCGTTATTACTTACCGGCAACGGCAGATGATTCCCGGGAAACTGCAGAATCTGGTGGAGATGATTCTGGAGGCCCTGGATAATCTTTTCTTTTCGGTGATGGGAAAAGAAGGCCGGAAATTTCATTCCATTTCTGGGGACTCTCTTTCTATACATCTGGTTTATGAATCTTAATCGGCCTGATGCCGTTCTTCAAATCTTCCACCTCATCGATCAACACTACCGCGGCTCTGGCTATAACCGTTTTTCTATACGTGCAATATACCGGAATCCGAAGACTGGGGCCCTGGGGATATATTCATCATCTGCTCGGTTCGCCGACCGATGCGGTCACCTGGGCGCTGGCGCCGATAAATTTGCCGATTCATCTGATCGGCGAACTGGCCAAGCCGTTTTCACTGGCTCTTCGTCTTTTTGGAAATATCACGGGTGAGGATATTCTTATCGCGGCTTTTGTTTCGCTGGGAATAATGTTTATGGGGATTGTTCGATTCCCCCATCGGATTCCCGTTTCAGATTCCTTTCATACTTTTGGCGATGCTGACCTCGACCATACAGGCGCTGGTTTTTACGATGCTTTCGACCATATATTTCGTTCATGGTGTTGCCGCACGAGGAGCACATTGAAAATAATAAACAATTGATTATAATAATGAGCTTACTGTTTAAGGAGGAAAAAATGGATTACCAGAGCAGCATTATCATTTGCACTTCCGATTGCGGTCGCTATCGCGGCGATCGGTTCGGGACTGGGACTGGGCCGGGCGGTCGGCTCGGCGATGGAGGCTATGGGACGTCAGCCGGAAGCGGCCGGCAAGATTCAGACCGGCATGATTATCGGCGCCGCCTTTATCGAAGCGTTGACCATTTACGCTCTGGTCGGCTTGCTGCTGCTCATGGGTAAGATCGGCGGACAATAATCAGACACCGTTGTCATCTGCCAACCCGTCGCGGTTCGAATTTCGAACCGCCGAATTATGTTGGAGATATTAAATGAATATTGAAATATCACAAGTAATCACTCAGATCATCGGTTTCCTGATCACGGTCTGGCTGCTCAAAAGATTCGCCTGGAAACCGCTTCTTTCCATGATGGATGAGCGTCGCCAGAAAATAAAAGACGAATTCCAGCGAATCGAAGACGAAAAAGTCAAGGCCGGCTCAGCTGAAATCGGAATATGAGAATAAAATCAAGAATATCGAATCCGAGCGGCGTCAGAAAATCTCCGAGGCTGTCAACGAGGCCAACAAAATTGCTTCTGAAATAAAAGCCAATGCCCAGGAACCGAAGCCCATGGCATTGTCGCCCGGACAGCCGAACAGCTCGATCGCGACATCGCCAAGGCCAAAGTACAGCTCAAGGAAGATATGGTCAACATTACCATGTGCTGCCGCAGAGAAAATTCTGCACGAAAAGCTGGACGAGAAAAAAGAACGGGAGTTAATCGATAAATTTATCAGCAGTATCGAGAAGGCGTAATAATAAATGCTTGCTCAACAGATCGCCAAAGCTTACGGCAATGCTCTCTTTGAACCTGGCTAAAGAAGAGAAATCTGTCTTGATCAAGCCTGGGAGCAATTTAATTCCCTTGCGGAATACTTGAAACCGGACAGAACTTTTCTCGACTTCATGGCCGCTCCTCAGATCCGCGACGGCTTTAAAGACGGATCTGATCAAGAAAGTCTTCGACCGGCCGGCTCGAAAGAACCATTCTTGAATATTTCAGATGGTCTGGTACCGACAAACATCGCATCAATTTTCTGCCGGAAATAATCGACGAATTCGACCTGCTGGTTCGGGCCGACCGGGGAATTGTTCGCGCCGATCTGTATCACCACCGCCCCCCTCACCGACGACGAACGCAGGCGATTGATCGACAAATTGGCCAAAAAGACAGCTCTGAAAATTGAACTCGAAGAAAAAATCGATCCTGGCATTATCGGCGGCGACATACTTAAATTCCAGAATCAGATTATTGACAGTTCCATCAAATACGCACTCAGTCTCTTGCGCAACCGGTTGATGAACGTGAAAGTGCATTAGTTCTATATAAATCGGCGGCAATTTATGAATCTGGAAAATATCATTTTCAATAGAGGTAGACAGATATGGGTTTGAATCCGGAAGAAGTCTCTTCAATAATAAAAAAGGAAGTTCAGGGTTACGAAACCAAGCTCGAAATGGAATCGGTCGGCACCGTGCTTCAGGTCGGCGACGGCATCGCACGTATCTGGGGTCTCGAAGATGTGATGATGTCGGAACTGATCGAATTCCCCGGCGATATCATGGGCATGGTCTTGAACCTCGAAGCGGACAGTGTCGGCGCCGCCATTTTCGGCTCCCCCAAAGCATATTAAAGAAGGGGATACGGTTCGCCGCACCGGGCGAGTGGCGCAGGTCCCGGTGGGGAATGCCATGATCGGCCGCGTCGTCGATCCTCTCGGTCGGCCGCTCGACGGCAAAGGCCCGATTGTGACCGATAAATTCCGGGTGCTCGAAGGTGACGCTCCCAACGTGGTCCAGCGTCAGCCGGTAAAAGAACCGGTGCAGACCGGATTGAAAGCCGTTGATGCCATGATTCCGATCGGCCGCGGTCAGCGCGAATTGATCATCGGCGACCGTCAGACCGGCAAAACGGCGCTGGCCCTCGATACCATTATAAATCAAAAAGGCGGGGATCGTTTTTTGTATCTATGTGGCCATCGGCCAGAAATCATCGACCGTGGCCAAAGTCGTGAAAACTCTCGAAGAGCTACGGCGCTATGGAATATACCACGGTCGTGGCCGCCAGCGCTTCCGACCCGGCCCCGATGCAATTTATCGCCCCTTATGCCGGATGTTCTATGGGCGAGGAATTTCTATATACCGGACGGCATGTGGTGGTCATTTATGATGATCTTTCCAAACATGCTCAGGCCTATCGCCAGTTGTCGCTTCTTGTTGAGACGTCCGCCGGGACGTGAAGCCTATCCCGGCGATATTTTCTATCTCCATTCCCGCCTGTTGGAGAGAGCCGCCAAACTTAAAGACGATCTCGGCGGCGGATCACTGACTGCTCTGCCGATTATTGAAACGCAGGCCGGTGACGTTTCGGCCTATATTCCGACCAATGTTATTTCCATCACCGACGGTCAGATATTTCTGGAATCGGATCTGTTCTTCTCCGGCATTCGCCCGGCCATCAATGTCGGTATTTCGGTTTCCCGCGTCGGCGGAAATGCCCAGACCAAGGCGATGAAAAAAGTCGCCGGTTCGCTGCGACTCGATCTGGCGCAGTACCGCGAACTTGGCCGCCTTTGCCCAGTTCGGCTCCGATCTCGACGAAGCCACGCAGCAAGCAGTTGACCCGCGGAGCCAAAATGGTGGAAATTCTGAAACAGGAGCAGTATGTCCCGATGTCGCTGGCCGCATCAGGTCATCATTATCTGGGCCGGGGTTAACGGCTATCTCGATTGCCTTCCCAATCGAAAAATTGGCCGCCTTTGAAAAAGGGTTTTTTGAATTCTGCAAAGAGAGTTTTCCCGATATCGAACATGCCATAATGAAAGATAAAGATATTTCGCCGGACACCGGTCGCAAAGTTGAAACAGGCAACTGAACAATTCAAGAGAGCAATTTACCGGGAAAAAGTAGAATATGCCGACTCTCTGCGCGATGTCAAAAAGAGGATTCGCTCCGTCATTTCCACCCGCCAGATTACCAAGGCGATGGAGATGGTGGCCGCGGCCAAACTTCGCAAAGCCAAATGAAAGTCATGCAGGTACGGCCCTATTCCGAAAAGATGGACCATATCCTGGAATCGCTCTGCTGCCGCCGCAGGCGGTGAATTTATCCATCCTTATCTTCGAAAAACGGACCGCTCAAGAAACAGACCCTGGTGCTGATCACTTCCGACCGCGGTCTCTGCGGCTCATTCAACGCCAATCTGATCCGCCGCGCCCAGGAATGGCTGGAAGGCAAAGAGAAAGAAGAGGTGGAACTGGTCCTCATCGGCAAGAAGGGATTTGATTTTTTCAAGCGCCGGCAGTGGGAAATCGCCGGGAAATTCAATGACTGGTCCGGAATCTGAATTACGATAAAGCTCGTGACAGTTGTGGCCTTTCTGACCAATCGTTTTCTGACCGGACGAGACCGATGAAATTACCATTATCTATACGAAGTTTATTTCCACCGTCAGGTACAGTTGACGGCAACGCGCTATCTCCCGGTGGAACGACCGGTTGTCGACGAAACCCATAGGCGGCCCCTGGAATATATTTTTGAACCTTCGCCGGAGAAAATTTTCTCCGAATTGATGCCGCGCTATGCCCTGACGAAAATGATTACCTCTCTGGCCGAATCTTTCGCTTCCGAACAGGGTACTCGTATGATTGCCATGGGAGCCGCGACCAAAAATGCCGGAGAAATGATTGATGCTCTTACTTTGCAATATAATAAAGCCCGTCAGGCCGCGATTACCAAAGAACTTCTGGAAATTGTATCCGGCGCCGAGGCCCTGAGAGGTTGATTTCGAAAAATATTTCTTGAGATATGGAGTGAAATGAAATGGCTGAAAATATCGGAAAAGTAGTGCAGGTGATTGGACCGACTGTTGACTGCGAATTCGAATCGGATAAACTGCCTGAAATTCTTAATGCTATCAAAATCGAAGATAAGGAAAGAAATATCAACCTGACGGTGGAAGTCTCCATGCATATTGGTGACAATGTCGTCCGATGCGTGGCGCTGGCTTCGACCGACGGCCTGGTGCGCGGTATGAAAGCCATCGATACCGGCGGACCTATCACCGTTCCCGGTTGGTACCAGAAACGCTCGGTCGCGTCTTCAATCTTCTGGGCGAGCCGATCGATCAGCTCGAACCTCTGCCTCCCGGCAATGAAACGGTATCCTATCCATCGCCCTGCTCCGACTTTCGACGAGCAGGATACCGCGACCAAGATGTTTGAAACCGGCATCAAAGTCATTGACCTTCTCGAACCGTATCCCAAGGGCGGCAAAGTCGGTCTTTTCGGTGGCGCCGGCGTCGGCAAAACCGTTATCATTCAGGAATTGATTCGCAATATCGCCACCGAGCACGGCGGTTTTTCGGTTTTCTGCGGAGTGGGGGAGAGGACCCGTGAGGGAAACGATCTCTGGCTCGAAATGAAACATTCCGGCGTTATCGCCAAGACCGTTATGGTCTTCGGTCAGATGAACGAGCCGCCCGGCGCCAGACTGCGGGTCGGACTCTCCGGACTGACTATGGCCGAATATTTCCGCGATGAAGAGCATCAGGACGTGCTGATATTCATCGATAACATATTCCGTTTCGTGCAGGCCGGCTCGGAAGTATCGGCCCTTCTGGGAAGAATGCCTTCGGCGGTAGGATACCAGCCGACCCTTGGTACCGAAATGGGCGCTCTTGCAGGAACGCATCACCTCGACCACCTCCGGCTCGATTACTTCCGTGCAGGCGATCTATGTTCCGGCCGACGATTTGACCGATCCCGGCTCCGGCCACGACCTTCTCGCATCTTGATGCCACCACCGTGCTTTCCCGTCAGATTTCGGAATTGGGCATTTATCCGGCGGTCGATCCGCTGTCTTCGACCTCGCGCATTCTCGATCCCGCCGTCGTCGGTGAAGAGCATTATAGAGTGGCCCGCACCGTCCAGCAGATTCTTCAGAGATATAAAGACCTTCAGGATATCATCGCCATTCTCGGTATCGATGAACTATCCGAAGACGATAAGTTGATTGTTAGCCGGGCGCGCAAGATTCAGAAATTCCTTTCGCAGCCGTTCTTCGTGGCGCAGGAGTTCACCGGCAAACCGGGCAAGTATGTCAAGATCGAAGATACCATTAAAAGTTTTGGCCGTCTGATCTGCCGGCGAACTCGATAATATCCCCGAGCAGGCCTTCTATATGGTCGGCGGACTCGATGAAGTCTTTGCCAATTACGAGAAAAACGAAATAGGTGATCACTCTATGTTTCATCTTTCGATAGTAACTCCTGAAAAGATATTTTACGAGGGTGAAGTCTCTTCCATAATTGTCCCGGGAAGTGAGGGATATTTAGGCGTGCTGACCGATCATGCCCCTCTTATCACCGCCATAATCCCCGGCAAATTGACCCTGAAGGATAAATCAAATCAGGAAATAATCATGTCCGTTTCGTTCGGCTTCTTTGAGGTCTCCTCCAATCACGCCACCATCCTGGCTGACTCCGTTGAATTTGCGTCGGATATAGATATCGAGAGAGCGAAGAAAGATCTGGAGCGGGCCAAAAAGAGACTTGCCGACTCTGCCGGAGACATCGATCTTCCGAGGGCAAGAAGAGCCTTGGAGCGAGCGCAGAATCGTATAAGAATCGCCGACTCTCTAACGGACTGATAGTAGCCGTAGATAGGCGGTCATAAGTTTAACCTGTTTCCCCGCAACAAAATCCGAGAGGCCTTTTTGGGCTTGACTTTGGTCGCCCTACGGCATAATTTATCCGTCTATGAATCTAGACCTGCGTCAGTTTGAAAGCTTCCCCGCAGAGTTTTCCGCCGAGGTGGAAGCTGATAGTATGGAGTATGAAATTAATGGCGTCGAATTTCGCGATGTTATGAATCTCAAGATTGACATCCAAAAAGTTCGCGACGAATATTACTGCCATGGTTACACCAGTGTGCCTGTCGAGGAGGAATGTTCTCGATGTCTCAATCCTTTTGAGGCGGAACTTTCGGGTAATTTTAGCTTTATAATAAGAACATCCGAGGGGAAAAGCATTAAAACCGGCGGCGACGAGGAAGATATTCTTTATGTTAAATCGAATGAACCTGTCGTCGAATTGAACCGTATTATTAGAGAAACGCTCATGCTGTCGCTCCCCCTCAAACCGCTATGTGCCGAGGATTGCAAAGGCCTTTGCCCAAGTTGCGGCGTCAACCTCAATGAGGATACTTGCGAGTGCCGAAATGAAGAAAGCGACGAAAGATGGGAAGGATTGAAAGATCTATTGGAATAATAATCTTTTTGATATAAAGGAAATTGATATGCCACTGCCAAAACGAAGACATTCACGGACACGCGGTCGAAGAAGAAGAACTCACTGGACGCTCTCGGCGCCCAATGTGGTCGAATGTTCCCACTGCCACCAGCCGAGACTGCCGCATCATATTTGTCCGCATTGCGGTTATTACAAGGGATCTCAGATTACTACTCCTAAAGAAGTCTGATCAGCCTCCTGATCCGGTGCACATTAAATGACCAGCAATGACAAAACCATAACGATTGCTCTGGATGTCATGGGGGCTGATAGCTCGCCCGAATCTATAATGCAGGGCGGACTGCAGGCGGCCTCCCAGAAGGGAGATGCGCTCAAACTGGTATTAGTCGGAAAGGTTGAAGTCATAAATGACTTCATCAAAACGCAAAGAAACCTTCCCTCCAATATCATTATAGAGAATGCCCCTCACGCCGTCGCTATGAGTGATTCCGCCACCGAGGGCGTAAGAAAGAAGACTTCCTCCATTGCTATCGGTTTGACCATGCAGAAAGAAGGACGGGCCGATGCCTTTGTCTCCGCCGGAAATACCGGCGCTGTCATGGCCTCGTCAATCCTTATTCTTGGTCGTATTGAAGGCGTCAGTCGGCCGGCCATCGTTTCTTTTTTCCCTACCCTGCTCGGAAAACCTACCTTGGTTCTCGATGTCGGCGCCAACGTCGATTGCAAACCGAGCCATCTGTATCAATTCGGAATGATGGGTTCGATTTATGCTTCACTGATGGGTGGACGCACCTCCCCGCGAGTTGGATTGCTATCGATCGGTGAGGAGCGAACCAAAGGCAATGAAGTTGTCCTTGCCACTCATGAACTATTCGAAAAATCGGATCTGAATTTTGTCGGAAATGTTGAGGGGAGAGATATACTGACTGGCGAAGTCGATGTCGTGGCCGCCGACGGTTTTGTCGGCAATGCCATTCTCAAATTTGCCGAATCGGTTGAGGTTTTCTTGACCAAATCGATTAAGCACCAGATTGAGACTAATATTTTCTCCAGAGTGGGGGCTGCACTCCTTTCTCCGTTCTTGCGCCGTCTGCGTCGTACTTTTGATTATTCCGAATATGGCGGGGCTCCTTTGCTTGGAATCGACGGAGTATCGATTATCTGTCACGGCTCTTCGTCCCCCAAGGCCATTAAGAATGCCATAATCGTGGCGATGGAAATGGTTCGCCACAGGATCGCCGATAATATCCGCGAGGAATTATCAGGCAACAATAACGGTAATCATAATGAACGAGATAATGAACGGAATAATAACCGGAATAGGCTCATACGCACCGTCCCGCCGTCTGACTAATGCCGATTTCGAGAAGATGGTCGATACTTCTGACGAATGGATCAGAACTCGAACCGGAATTGTCGAACGACGGGTCTGCATTGAAGGCGAAAATACGAGCGACATGGCGATGGCTGCGGCGCAGAAAGCTCTGGCCATGGCCGGACGCAAACCGGCCGATATTGAGCTTATTATCATCGGGACGGTAACCCCCGATTTCAGGGTGCCCTCGCTGGCCTGCATTGTTCAAAAGAAAATGGGATTGATTAATGCCGCCGCTATGGATATTGGCGCCGCCTGCGCCGGCTTCTTAAACGGCCTTACTGTCGCCAATGCTTTCATTCGGTCGGGTCAATATAAGAGAATTCTCGTAATCGGTACGGAAAAACTATCTTCGATCACGAATTACAAAGACCGAAATACCTGTGTCCTTTTCGGTGACGGCGCCGGAGCCGCCATCGTCGAGGCGTCAAAAGAAAATAGAGGAATCCTTTCCACTTTTTTGAAATCTGATGGCCGATACAGCGAACTGCTCTGGATTCCCGACGGTGGTTCCACCAGACCGATTCAGAGTCTTAACGGAAAAGACAAAAATGTTTATCTTGTCATGCATGGCAGTGAGGTTTTTAAACACGCCGTGCGAATGATGGGTGATGCTTCCGAAAAGGTTTTGCATGATGCCGGTTTGACCGGCAAGGATGTTTCTCTGCTTGTGCCGCATCAGGCCAATATGAGAATTATCGAATCGACCGCCAAGAGGTTGAGTGTCCCGATGGATAAGGTCTTTGTGAATATCGCCATGTATGGCAATACCTCGTCGGCTTCGGTTCCGATGGCCCTTGACCAGGCGATCCGTCAGGGAAGAATCAAGAAAAATGATATTATTCTAATGACCGCCTTTGGCGGGGGACTAACCTGGGCATCCGTCGTGGTCAGGTGGTAGGTTTTAATATGAACAAAATCGCAATAATTTTTCCGGGGCAGGCCTCGCAGTATGTCGGCATGGCGAAAGATTTATATGATCATGATCCCGACGTCCGACGGCTTTACGATATTGCCTCGACTGAGATTGGCGACGACATTGCCAAAATATCTTTCGAAGGCCCGGCCGAGAAGCTGAAAGAAACACGCTTCACCCAGCCCGCCATTCTACTGCATTCGCTGGCGGTGTTGACCATTTTGAAGGACAATCTACCCAAAGCCTCTTTGACCGCCGGGCATTCTCTCGGAGAATATGGCTCGATGGCCCTTGCGGGTGTGCTCAGTTTTGAAGATTCCATCAGGGCTGTGGTCAAAAGATCCGCACTCATGGAAAAATCATGCCGCGATAATCCCGGAACGATGGCCGCTATAATTGGCCTTGATGAGAACAAAATTACCGAAATATGCAAACAAGCCTCGGAAAAAGGCATCGTCGTCCCGGCCAATTTCAATTCCTCAAATCAAATTGTCATTTCCGGCTCAATTTCCGGAGTCGATGAAGCCTGTCGTATCTGCAAAGAATCCGGGGCCAAACGTGTTATGCCGCTTCAGGTTGGCGGAGCCTTCCACTCGCCTCTTATGCAGTCCGCCTCAAAAGAATTGAAAACTTATCTGGAAAAGCTTGCATTTAAACCGCCGGATTTTGATATTGTCCCCAACGTTACCGGTAAGGCGGAAAATGATCCGGCTAAATTGAGGTTTTATTTGGAAGAGCAGGTGACTGCCCCGGTAAGATGGTACCAGACTATGAGACATTTTAATGATCAGGGCGTCGATATGCTAATTGAAATCGGCCCCGGCAAGGTTTTGACCGGTATGGCCAAACGCGAGTTGGAAAATGCTCGCATGGTCAACATCGATACCATGCAGGACATCCAAAATTTTGATCCTGTGACAGTGGGATAAGATATTTTTATGGACCTAAAAGGAAAAACCGCGCTTGTTACCGGCTCAGCCCGGGGAATCGGAAAGGCCATCGCTGAAAAATTGGCCTCTGCCGGCGCCAAAGTCATTATCTCTGATGTCCTCGAAGATATGGCCGAGGCCACCGCTCGCGAATTCCGTGATAAAGGATACGAAGCGATCGCAATTAGAACCGATGTAACCAGCGCCCCTGACGTCGAGAAAACTGTTCAGGACATACTTGCTCGATTCGGATCGCTCGATATCCTGGTGAACAATGCCGGAATCACCAAAGATTCTCTCATGGTGCGAATGTCTGAAGAAGACTGGGACAGAGTGCTCAACATAAACCTCAAAGGAGCATTTCTGACGACACAGGCATCCGCCAAAGTGATGATGAAACAGCGTTCCGGCCGAATTGTAAATATTTCATCGGTCGTGGGACGGATGGGAAATGCCGGTCAGGCCAATTATTCGGCGAGCAAAGCAGGCTTGATAGGGCTTACCAAATCCGCCGCGAAAGAACTTGCCGGACGAGGCATCACCGTTAATGCCATCGCCCCGGGATACATCGCGACCGAGATGACTGAAAAATTGCCACAGGCGGCTAAAGACGCCTTTTTAAATAATATTCCATTGAAACGTGCCGGCACCCCTGAAGATATCGCTCGGGTGGTCGCCTTTTTGGCCTCCGACGATGCTTCTTACATCACTGGTCAGGTAATCGGGGTGGACGGCGGTCTTTTGATGTGAAAACATCCTGGAACTAATAAGCTAAGGAGAGTTGTCAATGTCAGCGGAAATTGAACAGAAGGTAAAGGATATTATTGTCGAACAGCTTGGTGTCGATGCTTCCCAGGTGAATGAATCAGCCAAGTTCGTCGAAGACTTGAGCGCCGATTCTCTCGATACGGTTGAATTGATTATGGCCCTCGAAGAGGAATTCAAAATCGAAATCCCCGATGAAGATGCCGAAAAGATTGCATCGGTCGGCGACGCCATAAAATATATTAAAGATCACGCCAAGTGATGTTCTTGAATTGAGTCTTGTTTAATGGAACCTATTAGAGCAGTTGTAACGGGCATGGGCGTAGTATCGCCCCTTGGGTGCAACCTTGATGAATACTGGCAGGCTGTACTTGATGGGAAATGCGGCATCGGGAAAATAACTCGTTTTGATGTTACCGAATATCCGACCAAAATCGCCGCCGAGGTGAAGGATTTCGATGAAGGAAAATACCTCGACAAGAAAGAAGCCCGCCGGATGGATCTTTCGGAGCAATATGCCATCGCCGCCAGCCAGATGGCGATTGATCACTCCGGTCTCGATTTGACCAGGATCGATCTCGACCGTGCCGGCGTCGTCATCGGCTCCGGAATCGGCGGAATCGGTACCTTCGAAAAACAGCACGATATCCTTCGCGATTCCGGCCCCGGACGAGTCTCGCCCTTCTTCATACCGATGATGATTATCGATATGTCCGCCGGTATGGTTTCGATGCGCTTCAATTTTAGAGGTCCCAATTACGCCACCGTCTCCGCCTGCGCCTCTTCGTCACATGCCATCGTCGACGCCTATCGAATCATTCAGCGCGGCGAGGCGGACATCATGCTCACCGGAGGAGCCGAATCAACCATAACTCCCACCTCGCTGGCCGGATTCTGCTCCGCTCGCGCTCTCAGCACCCGCAATGACGAACCCGAAAAATCCTCGCGCCCCTTTGACCGCGATCGGGACGGCTTCGTGATGGGTGAGGGTTCCGCCATCATTGTACTCGAATCTCTCGAATCCGCTAAAGCTCGCGGCGCCAAAATCTATGGCGAAATCATCGGCGCCGGTATGACCAGCGACGCTTATCATATTACTGCTCCGCTCCCCGATGGCAGTGGCGCCCGAATGGCCATGACCAACGCCGTCCGCGATGCCGGCCTTAAACCCGAAGATATCGGTTATATAAATAGTCACGGTACCGCTACGACTCTGGGTGACATCGCCGAAACCAAGGCCATCAAAGCCGTTTTCGGCGAGCGTGCGTACCAAATTCCGATCAATTCCACCAAATCGATGGTTGGTCACTTGCTCGGCAGCGCCGGCGCTATCGAATTCGTGACTTCTATTCAGTCGCTTCAGGCCGGTAAGGTGCATCCAACCATCAACCTCGATAATCCCGATCCCGAGTGCGACCTCGACTACGTTCCTAACAAGGCCCGCGACCTCAAATTCGATATCTTCCTCAGCAACTCCTTCGGGTTTGGTGGACACAACGTCTCTATCATTGGCCGTCGCTTCAACGGTCATCCGTAGCCGTGGGTCTGCTTGGCAAACTAAAAAGCATTTTCACATCTCCGGGAAACCAGACCGGAGATATTTTAACTAACACCTTCGCCCGGTCATTCGGCTACCGCTTCAAAAATCATGATTATCTCCTTGAAGCTCTCACCCACCGTTCATATGCGAAAACCGTAAACAATTCCACCCTATCGTACGAACGGATGGAGTACCTCGGCGATGCCATCCTCGGAGCCATCGTCTCGGAGTACCTGTATAATTCCCATCCCGACTATAACGAAGGTGATCTCACCAAGACCAAGGCCTTTCTCGTCAACGAAATGGCTCTGTCGACCGTCGGCCGCGATTGTGGACTGAACAGTCTGATTCTCATTTCCGCTGAGGAAGAAAAATCCGGCGGCCGCAACCGAAACTCGATGATTTCTGACGCTGTCGAAGCCGTGATCGGTGCCATCTATCTGGACAGCGGCCTCAATGCCGCCCGTGAGTTCGTCTACAAGAACATCATCTCGCGCAAAGAGGAATTCCTCGCCGACGCCTCCCAGCGAAATTATAAAGGCGAATTACTGGAATACCTGCAGGGGAGAGGCGAACCCGCGCCCCACTACGAAGTCCTTTCCGAGACCGGCCCTGATCACGACAAAACTTTCAAAATCGCCGTACCGTACCGCCGGCAAAATGACCGGCGTCGGTATGGGGCAGTCCAAAAAAGAAGCCGAACAACGTGCCGCCGCCGCTTCCCTGGTCAACCTCAAAGGCGAACCCGACTCATCTTCCATCTCCGACCAAAATCAGCAGTAACCGGCCCCTGATTTACTCTTAGTAAGTACTTCTCACTGTCAGTTTCCGGCAGTCTGACCATTCCCCCTGAAAATTCCCTTATCCCAATAACGCCTGCGTAATTCCCGCAGCAATTCTTGATTCACTGCGTAATTCCCGCAGCCCAAGCTTTCCCAAATCCCCGCTTCGACTGCAAGTCAAAGCTGCATTTGCTTTACTTCCAATGACTTATCGGTCTCCCTCTTTGCCTGTTCAATTTTGGCACACTTCTTGTTTAACGACATCTTGAGCGCCTGAACATAACTCTCCCGATGTTCAGCGCTCGTTGCAATGAGGGATTCCCTCGGGCGGAAAACTCAGCGCACTGAGCGCTCTTCGCCCGGGGGAAAGTGGCTAAATATATAATTAAATTAGGCCCAAGGAGGATGAATGCATCAATAACCAACTAATCGGTCATTAAATCTATCACTGAATCCGGGGGCGCGTGTATTTATCTGTCTCATGGATTCTATTATCAATCAACCATTATGAGCAAAGGATTTACTATGTTAAAAAGATTATTTTCTACCCTAAGTGTCGCTTGTATCGGTCTTCTTGCATTTTCAATCTCTGTTCTCAGCGCGACAATTAACGTCCCGGCAGATCAACCTACTATTCAGGCTGGCGTCGATGCCGCAGCCAATGGTGATCTTGTACTGGTCGCGCCGGGCACATATACTGGCACCGGTAATATTAACGTCAATTTTAATGGGAAAGCGATTACTGTAAAGTCGTATGATGGACCGCAATCAACAATTATCGATTGCGGAGCCCCGGGAAATCGGGCTTTCGTCTTTGATCACGAGGAATCCGCCACTTCAATATTGGATGGCTTTACGATAAGAAATGGGGACGTGCGACATCGCTATGAAGGCGGCCTGCCGGACAAATTAGGAGGAGGAATCAAGATAAAAGCTTCTCCCACAATTCAAGAATGCGTTTTCGAAAATTGCAGAGCAGAAAATGGTGGAGGACTTTCTGCGGCTCTATCCGGCATATCGCCTGTCATTGAACAGTGTTCTTTCTTCTACGATTCTGCTAGCTCTTATAATGGTGGAGCTATCTATTATGGAAACGGATCCTCAATTGCAATTTCAGATTGCTCTTTTGGAAATAACCGCGCTGTTGGGTCTGGAGGAGCTATTTTCATTGGTGGTCAAAATAGTACAGTCGGATATTGCGATTTCTATTCAAATAATTGCGCCGATAATGGAGGTGCTATATATGCCGGTGCTGCCATATCAATCAGCAACTGCACATTCGCTAAAAATAAAGCCATGTTTGGCAGTGCCCTACTTGTGGCAACGGGCGTAGCAACGGAATTTATGAGGAATATTGCAGCCTTTAATGAAGGAAATACTGGCGCAGTCAGAGTGAATACAGGAGGTTCCATTATTTTTGGTTGCAACGATTTCTGGAACAATACCACCGGCCATATCACTGGCACCTACGATAGTACGGATGTTGATCCAAATACGATTTTTCAGGATCCCTTATTTTGCAGTCTGCAAAATGATATCTATAGCATTTCCGCATTTTCACCATGTGACGAAGATGACAGCCCTTGCGGCCAGCTTATTGGGCGCTTAGATAATATGTGCGGCATAGGTGTTGTAGGTGACGGAAGTTTATATTCCAAGTGGAAAAGCATTTTCAATCCTTTTGGCTTGCCCGCGTCTTCTCTAGAGAAACTGACATATGACGGCGGTGCTCAGGGAAGAGAAGCTGATATTCACGTAAATGATTCGTCACTATATTCAGGTGGCAATGATAATCATGAAAATGTAGCTTCCTTGAAATCTGAACTTGTCAACAATTTCCCTAATCCGTTTAACCCAACCACAACGATAAGTATGAGGCTGCCGGTCGCTTCTGACTGGACAATCAGAATATATAACAATTTAGGTCAGAAGCTTGACGAATTTAACGGACATAATGGAGCAGGAATAGTATCGATTGCTTGGGACGGATCGAAACATGCCTCGGGTGTCTATTTCTATAGATTTCAGGCAGGCGATTTGGTCGAAGCAAAGAAAATGGTTTTGTTGAAATAGATATATTATATTCTAAAATTAGGGCGGCGATAAAATACGCTGCCCTAAAGAAAAGATGAGGCCTAATATTTCTTTTTAACTGTAGAAAAGGCTGCAAATTGAATATACCTGGGCGACCGCTTAATATTAATTATCTGGCGCTTGTTTCTTCTTTGATAATATTTATTGTCCTCTGCTTTCAGCAGCCCATCGTACAAGATGACGCATATATTTCATTCCGCTACGCCGACAATTATTTGGCTGGCCATGGTCTGGTTTACAACACGGGCGAGCGCGTAGAAGGTTATACCAATTTCCTCTGGATTATTGTTCTGATCTTGCTCAAGTCGGTTGTGAATTTAGATTACGTGGTTATAGCTCGGATTCTGGGCGTCGCAGGGGGACTATCGATTATTTTGATATTATATCTTTTCGCACGACGCCATTTCAGAAATCATTCCACGCTTATTTTCATGAGCGTCGCAGCCCTTCTGCTTTTTAATCGGTCAATTCCGTACTGGTCAATGTCAGGATTGGAAACGTCGGTTTTTGTCGCTTTGTCAATGACGGCATTATTGCTTGAGAGCCGCAGGTCAAATCTGACACCAGCCATTCTGGCGATAGCAACACTGCTCAGGCCGGAGGGATTCCTTGTCTTTCTGATTGTCTTCATTCATCGTATCGCGAGAGAGAGGCGATTCCCCCTTATTCTTTCCACTCTTTATTTTCTGCCAGTCATTCCATTTATGACATTCCGGTTTCTCTATTATGGATCTTTACTTCCCAATACTTTTTATGCCAAGAGCGGTATAGGAATCGAATATATCACGAGCGGCGTGGAATATTTCACTCACTTCTTGACGACTGCTGGCGTTTACGGCGTTATCATGGCGTTGCCAATCCTGATGGTCAAATCACTTTGGAAACGGTACTCTTTACTTTATATGTATATTATTATTTATATCTGCTATGTCATTGGAATCGGCGGAGATGCATTAAAAGTCTATCGATTCTTAATGCCAATCTTGCCTGTCCTATATTTTCTATTTGTAGCATCAATCATTGAGACTTTGTCTTCATCAAGCTTGACCAGGTTTTTCCCCAAGAATATATTTATTCCCGCAGTACTATCTTTATCAATTCTAACTGGCTTCTCCTCAAATCTGCTTTCCCGAAATCATATTGAAACGTATCGAGCTCTTGAAAAAGCCCTGGTTACTAAAATGGATTTCATCAGCACAATGCTTGCCAAAAATATGAATTACGATTTCACTCTGGCTGCGAGCACAATAGGGGTATTGGGTTACGAATTGCCCGACCATCGAGTCATTGATATGCTCGGGTTGACCGATTCAAGCATTGCGAGAAATCCGGAGAGAATTAAGGGGTTAACTTCGACATGGAAAGAACGTCATTTCAACAGCAATTATCTGCTGGAGCAACACCCAGACTTCATAGTTTTCTCTACTAATGATAAACCATCCGCACCTGCCGAACTTGCTCTATTTCTGCACTCTGAGTTTCGGAAAAACTACAGCCCGACCGGATTCTTAAGAGACTATCAAAGGGATTTGTGGGCGTTTGTATACAAAAGATGGGGTAAAATTAATATGGCGATTGATACCGTGTATCCTGAGATATCATTCGTTAATGAACTCAAGAAAGGTTACGATTTCCGTTCCGAAGGGAAATATGCTGCTGCGGTAACTGCCTTTGAAAGAGCGGATCGCCTTCTTCGAGAAGAGTACGATTTGCTACTTTCAAATATCGGTGAATGCCTCTATCGCCAGAAGCTTATTGATAGTTCATTATGGTATTTTCAGCGTGCAATAGAACTGAATCCATATAACTGGCGCGCCAGACACCATCTTGAACGTATCGCTATGGCGCGGGGCGATACTTCGCTTGCTCAAAGTCAGGCCAAAGCGATATACTCAATGTCGCCATGGGTCTATGATAATTCATATGAACCATCCGCCGTTAATGACCGAATAGCCCTCTCAGATCCGAATAATACGGATATTAACTCGTCTCCTATGAATTCTCAAAGTACAGTTGCCCATGATTCAGAATCGCCACCTAATTCCATTCGTGATTCCTCCGAAACCCTGAACAGAATTGCGACCCAATTTCTCGAGCATGCCGACGTAACTTCAGCAATATATCATCTTAAACTTTC
The DNA here is from genome assembly GCA_963813655.1 of uncultured candidate division Zixibacteria bacterium. GTDB lineage: Bacteria > Zixibacteria > MSB-5A5 > GN15 > PGXB01 > CAWEZN01. The sequence goes on from CAWEZN010000015.1 coordinate 87,811, forward strand.
GCTCTCCATTGATAGCGCTAATCTATGGACGTATCACAAACTTGGCGAGGCCTATCAGCGTTCTGGCATGATTGCTGAACTACGCACGCTTGCCTTCAGGATGACCAATATTTTCTCCAATAATGCCCGGGGTCAAATGGATGCCGGGCAACTATTCTGCCAGCTGGGGAATCTGGACAAAGGCGGTGATTGCTTGACCCGAGCATATAATTTGGACAGTAATGACGTCTTTATTATAGTCAATTATGGCGTCTATCATTTCCGCCGGGGCAATTTGCCGACCGCTCTTACTCTCCTAAAAAAAGCCGTCACTGGCTACCCCGACTATTTTGCCGCCAACTATAATCTGTCACTTGTATATCTGAGCATGGGCGATAAAGCAAACGCCTATGAATATCTGAAGCAAGCAGCGCGATTGGCCTCAAATGCATCAGATAGCAATCAGGTTGCTAATATCTTGAGTCGCCTAAAGTGACAATTTTTCTGAGGCGCTTGCGAGCATATGTCATTTCGAAAGATATTACGTGGACACATTGCGATCTTCTGTCCTGCACTGACATTAGGAATCTTTGGTACATTCGGCATTATTCAATACGATTCCCTTTGGGGCTTCAACCACCTGCGATTCCTGCCGGTTCAATACGAAATTGCCTTTTATGCAATTTCAACTCTCATTTTATCAATATTGCTGATTCCTAAATTCGAAGGTGCAGCCGGCAAATTAATAAAAGGCATCGATAAATTATTATGGGGCAGCTCAAAAACAGCTTCGATGGTTATATCCCTCTCACTCACAATACCTTTTTTCTTTTTCCGTGTTAAAGCCCCTTTACTGGGCGATGCCGGAACCTGGCTCGCCATTTTTGGACAAGGACCATCTTATATTCTGAAGTGGGCGGAACCGGCCTCAATCCTGATATTAAGAGCCATTCAGAGTCTTTTGGGGGGATATTCGCGCGAAACCGCCATGACCGCGTTTCAAATAATTTCGATTGCTTCCGGAGTCGTCTTTACTCACAACATAATTTCCATTATTGGGATGATATGCGAAACTGCCACGGGACGCTTCTTTGCGTTTGTGACAGTCCTCTCCTCGGGAGCGATGCTTCTTTTTTTCGGGTATATTGAATTTTATCCCATTGTTTGGGCCGTTACCTCGCTCTTTCTAAACTTTGCTGTTCGCTATTTGAAAAGCGGTCGCAACCTGTGGCTTGTACTCCTGATATATATCGTTTGCATACTATTACATTTCCAAACCCTCATCCTATTGCCCGGCGTAGTTTTTCTACTGTTTCTAAGGGCAAAATCCAAATCCTGGCGGCAATTCTTCATCTATTTTCTGGGGTTTGGTGTTATCGGCGGAGCTATATTATTATCCTGGTTAATAGGCACAAGAATTGAATTGCAGCTATTGCTCTTACCAATCTTCAGGGGAAGACCACCCGCGACAGATTATTCCCTATTCAGCCTTGTCCACCTGATCGACCTGGCTAATCTGACGCTCCTCGTCTTTCCCGGAGCCATAGCAGTGGCCGCGGTCTGGATATTATATGCTCGTAAGAAATTTGACGATGCCATTCTCCGTTTTCTAATTCTCTCGTCTGCCGGATCGCTATTATTTCTTATTCTTTTCGGGGCCGCGATCACCATGGCGCGCGATTGGGACATAATGTCACTCGCTCTTCTGTCGCCAATCTTATTAATTTTATATCAGGTCGATAGGGCGCGGCCGCAAATTTCAGGGAGATTTTACTTATCCTACACCCTTTGCTGCGGCCTTATTACTGTCTGCTTTCTCTCAACTGCGATCATGCTCAAGCCTTCTGAGAATCGTTTTGATACTTTGCTCAATGCGAGAAATGAACCCGGATGGATAATCTATGCGAATTATTTTCTTGAGAAAGGCGACCAAAGCAAATTTCGGGAGATAATGACACGGAGATCCAGACTATTTCCCAACCTCCAGAGACTTCAATTGGCCTACGATCTGCTTGAAAAGGGTCAATATGAAAAAGCAATGAAAATCTCCCAGGACCTAATTAACAAGGACCCAAATAATTCAAATTATCTCCAGATCCTCGGAAATCTATATGGAAAATTCAACCAATATGACAGCGCCGAAGAATATTATGATAAAGCGCTTCGATTGCAGCCCTATAGTTCCACTCTTATGAATGAAATTGGGCAGCTTTATATTAAGGAAAAGAAATTTGACGAGGCGATTTCCATCTTAAAAAAAGCTCATTCTCTTTCGCCTGATCGCACATTTATCACCGAAAGCATGGCTCTTACCTATATAGGGAAGCAGGATTATCTTCATGCAACGGAACTCGCCGACACATTACTAATTTCAGACACAAATTCACCCGGTGCACACCTTATCAGGATGGTTGTGGCAGTCGCCGCCGATAGTCTGCAAGCGGCTCGTTATCACTATGCCGAATTCCTTAAGTATGGCGGCAAGCGTTCGGATTACACCCGGATCAAGGAGTACTACCGGTTCCTCGGCAATTAGCCCCGCCCTCGCCACTTTTCTGCGCTCGGTTTTCCGTAGGAAATTCAATCACTTTAGAGCGCCCTTTGGATCAGCGTACGCGGCTCACTGTCAGTTTCTGGCAGTCTGACCGTTTCTACCCTCAAATTCCCCCAATCTAGCCCCAATAATTAAATATATTTCTTGACAACAAACCCCCGCCGGACGATAATATAGATAGACGTTATCAATATATATTTTGGGAGAGTCCCTCACCGCAATCAAATAGTGAGGTCAAATTTATGAAAAAGCTTTTGATTTTGGCAATACTGGTGCTGACCGCATGTCTGCTCTTTTCAACCGCAACCATGGCCGCCTGGCCACCCGAGGGACTGGTTAGCAGACAATCAATCTGCTACCCCAGGTTATGAGTTATATCACCATGAAGAAGTTGTTGATTTTGGTTGGAATGTTTTTTATCAGTAGCTCTGTATTTGCCCAAGACAACAGTTTCGACCCGTCGGGCAATTCAGCGCCACTCGTTGGCCCACCCAAGGTGGAAGCGGCCGCTAATAACCCAAGAAACGCAATTCGAGGACCACAAATATTAAAGCCCTCAAAGTTGATGATCAGTTTGGATGGAAAACAGGTAAAAATAGATCTGTCCGTTCCAAACAAACGGTACAAGTATGAAATAAGCGCGGCTGATGACAGCACTGTTGAATTACGTATTCAGAATTGCGCAGCACGCAATTGCGGAGACTTTGGTAAGCAGAATACTCTCAGTGTATTGCCTTACCACTCTATTCTCCGGGTATTTCAGGAAGGAAACCTGGCAGGGGAATACAAAATCGATGTCGAAGAGAAGAAATTAACAATACAGGTATTAAAAGAAAATCCAGAAATTGTTATCCTGCAGAAGTAATAAGGGGGCTTTCAATTATTGTCAGAAAGATTTTCATCCATTTATTGAAATTCTACCTACTTTGTTCCGCGATTCTATTCAATATTGTCATTGCGTACATGCTTCTTGGATCGGTCGGTAATAAGCCGCCCGGCTCACGGGAAGTAGCCGATTATGCTTATCGGTATAGCATTGCCATTGATATGATTTTCAAAATTGATCAAGTCACTTTCCTTAAAAAGAGTATTCTCGCGCGTGCTGATGCAGATAAATTGACTGATAGGGATTTCCCTGGTTATTTGGATATTCGCGTACCATTGGACACCGGGCAGTCGTGTATAATTCTGGGGGATATTTTCTCTCAATGTGCCTGTGGCGGCGGAAAATTCCTTTCGACTCGTTATGTTCTTGATGTTCTCGGGGCTGAAAGTAACAACTGGAGAAAAACCTTTTCGAGGACATTCACTTTAAGCCAGTATTTCTCACAACCCTTAACCACCATCAAGGAGGTGAAAGAATTTGAAGAAACTCATTAAATTTTGTACCGTCCTGCTATTACTCGTAATCATGATCGCGATCCCGGTAATGGCAGGAGAAACATATTGGGTGTCGATATTCTCTGACGACCATTGCGCAAATGCCTCAAATGCGATTCACTATGGTGATTACCTATACGCCATCGGTGAATCAATAAAATGCATAGCGTTTGCAGCATTTTAACTTATGGGCAGGTTGATTTGTATCAACCTGCCCCGAATAATTTCTGAATTATTCAATGAAAAGGAGAAACCATGAAACTTCAGAGGTGGTTGATTACCGCAATGCTATTGAAAGTCCTATTGGCTTCTTCTTTGATGGAAATAGAGGCAAGAACTGTCGATAGTGTAAAAAGCAAAAAATTCGAAGATAATTATCGTTCTGGTGCAATTCGCATTTTGACCGGGGATTCTCTTTGGGTGGCAGGAAAATTCAAAGAGGCCGATAACGAATATATAGCGGCGATTGCAAGTCTTCGCCAAGCCCTGGAATCAGACAGCTGTTACGCCCTTGCTTTAAGGGCGTTAGGTGATGCTTATCTGAAACTGCGCCTTTTTAGTCAGGCGGAGTATGAGCTGAAGAAAGCCATACGGTGTGATTCGAGCAGTGCATTTGCCTACAGTCTTCTGGGTACAGCTATTTATCTGGACCCGCTTAATAAAGGCGGACCATGGCTAGCCATACAGGCTTGGCAGACAGCCCTGAATTTGACCAGCGATTTTGAGAGCGCTAAGCATCTTAGATTGGATGTTGGCAACGTCCTGCTAAATGAGGGATATATCGAGGAGGCTGTGCCAGAGCTGGAAGAAGCGCTGCGGCTAGATTCAAGTTGTCTCGAGGCCCGAGTAAGTTTAGCCAATGCGTATACTATGCTTGGCGATTCAGCCAGGGCCTATGCCGAAGTGGATAAGGTTCTGCAGGCCGATTCAACGTTTATATCGGCTTATAACACGCAGGCGATCATGTCTATCGTTGATAACCAGTTCATGAACGCCTTGAAGTGTTATTATTTTGCCACCAGGTATGATTCACGATCCTGCCGGAATTACCAGCGGTTTGTTAGGCAGGCAAACTGGTACGTTGACTATCTTAGGTTTTTAAGAAATCGATTCTTCTTGTCAGCCAAGCTAGCCGGCAGCAGCGATCTATTTGGCTTTTGCGGTTACCGAACTACCTCTGAATTAGAATCGGATATTGCGTTTAAATTCGAACGCGAAAAAGCGAAGTATCAGAGGCTTTATAAGTCTTGCGTTGATTCAATGCTGATTGCCGATTTTATTTCCGAGAGTCTGAAAAATTACAATCAGTACACTTTTATCAGGGAGGATAGCACGGCATATTTCGATTATGCTGAATTTCTGGACGCTTTAATGCGGGCGGTCAAAAGTTTGCGCACGATAGTAAGCCGCAAGGCCGAAATTTGCGCCCCGAATTGCCAGTTGCCAGCTGATACCAGCTTGGAGCAAATTCAGATTTCGGTGGAAAACAAAGCGTTTGGGATTAAGTTGTCAAAGGCCCAACGGTATCTCAATAAAGGGGATTTGAAAAAGGCAAAGAACGAATATGCTGGCATTTTGCGTGCCGATTCCGATTATCCCCAAGCTTATCTGGGACTCGGTATCATCTACCAGCGCAGTGGCCAGCTTGACTCAGCGAGTGCTGCATTGAAGCGGGCAGTCGAATTGGTTCCCCAGAATGTGGAACCGCGCGTTTATTTGGCTATGGTTATGTCAATCCAGGGGAAGTTTGCCGAATCCCGCGAGCAATGCCAGGCCGCATTGGGGCTTTCACCTGACAGCGCCGCGATCGCCAAGCTGCATACGATAATTGCAGCCACTTGGATGAAGCAGAAAAGCGACGCTTCAATACAGCAAGCCGCAATGGAAATTGACAGTGCCTTGGCTTTTGATTCTAATTTTGCTGAAGCTTATTATTACCGCGGTAAGCTCGCAGAGGGGAAAAACAACTCGGCCGCAGTGGCCGATTACCGTCGCGCCATTGCTTTGGATAACGGCCTAGCTCAGGTATATAATGCTCTTGGCTCGTTGCTTTGCGATCAGAATTCAAAATCAGAACAGCCGAGTGCCAAGATATACAGTGAGGCAGTCGGATTGCTTGAGAAAGCGGTTGATCTTGATAACCGTAATAATGATTACAGAAGTAACTTGTCAAAAGCCAAAATGCTTAAAGCGAAAAAATAACAATTTCGTTCCATCTATTATGGATGTCTGTTTTTCCAAACAGCAGGCATCATTCCAAAAAATTCAATGAATTCTCGCACTGGTACACTAATTGGTCCATTGAATTTGGCTATCTTCAACTATTTGGTTACAGAGAACTCCCAGCTAACTTATTACTGCCATGTAAGGGATTAATATTCTATCCCATTGCGTTTTAACACCAATCCTATTGATTCTATATCAGATTGATCACCGGCCCGACCGGCGCCGGGAAAGATCAATTGGCCAAATACATCCATTGGGCCTCCGGTCGAAAAGGAGATTTCGTCTCGGTCAATTGCGCCGCCATACCGGAAACGATGATCGAATCCGAACTTTTCGGTCATCGCAAAGGCGCCTTCACCGGGGGAAACTATGACAAACCCGGCCTCTTTGAATCCGCCGACTCCGGCACCCTTTATCTGAATGAAATTGCCGACAGTAAACCTGAATTTCAGGCCAAGCTCCTTGAAGTGATCGAATCGAAGGCCGTCCGTCGTCTGGGATGCACCGACTCTAAGAAAGTTAACGTCCGCATCATCGCAGCTACCAATCAGGATCTCAAACAATTCATGATCTCCGGCAAATTCCGCGTCGACCTTTATCATAGACTGAACGAAATACCGATCACCCTGCCGCCCCTCTCGGAAAGACCCGAAGATATTCCTGATCTGATCAAACACTTCCTGACCGGGTTTGGCCTCGATATTTCTGCCGACGGTCACAAGTCCAAATTATCCGACCTCGCCGATCTTCTCTCCGCTCGCGACTGGGCCGGCAATGTCCGCGAACTGGAAGCCGAACTCAGGCGATTATCGACCCTCTTCAATAAAGATTTGACTGCCATGATTGACTCCTTGAAAAAGACCCTTCTCACCGACATAGAGAAGCTCCGGTGCACCCTCGAAGAAACCGGCTGGAATCAGAGAGAGACCGCCCGGAGACTTGGCGTCAATGAAGCCACCATTCGTTATCGTATCAAGAAATTTCAATTATCCCAATAACCTCTGCGTAATTCCCGCAGCATTTTAAAATTCACTGCGTAATTCCCGCACCCCCATCTTTAGAATAACTTCCGCCCAGTCTATAAACTACCCTGTAATTAGTTTGGTAACAATCACTTATTGATTGTTGCACCTCCCCGTTCAATTTCGGCACACTTCTTGTTTAACGACTTCTTGAGTGCCTGAATATAACTCTCCCAATGTTCAGCGCTTCTTTCAATGAGCTAATCCGGGGGCGGGTGAAGGCCGGTGAAAAGGGGGCCTTCCCGGCCCCGGGGAAATGGGGATGATTTTGAAAGGGGATTCAGTATGAAAAGCGTACCGCTCAATCGGCATGATGTCAGATTAAGGGTCTGTCGCCCCGGCCCCCGGGGCGACAGGAAAATATGAATTCAAAGGCCACGCTCGTAGATATAAGGGACAATTAGCTATTGATCGTCCTTATATGCCGACTCGATCACCAGAAATCCACAAAGAATAGGAGTGAATTATGGAGTCAAGGAGAATATCAAAAATTAGTGCAATAATTTTCGCACTGGCAATGTTGCAACTAATTATGGGCTGTAATTCCACGCCCAGCGATTCAAATCCAGAATTGGCTCAATCCAATTTTACCCCCCAATATCGTTCCGATATCCGGGAAGAGTTATCCATTCGGGTGGCATCGGTTCAAAAGACATACAGTATTCTCGCAACTTCCCTGAAGGATATTCGGTGGAGCGTTTCGGGATCCATAGTTGCCGATACAATAAATGCAATACTTGAATACCATTGGCCAAATGGGGAACAGGCCATCAGGTACTCAAAATATATGATCGCTTTTCCGGTCTGCTTGTCACGGATAATAAAGGCGTCCCTCAATTCGGGTATAAGCTCGACATCGGTAATGGATCATCTTTGTCGCAGCATATATTCAATCGAAGATTTGATGCTCACAATGCAGGAACGATTCACTATTAAGAATAGATATGGAATTAAACGGACAATCAATCTCGACCGAATTCGCAGGCGAAGCCGAACTTGGAAGAGCCAGAAGTCTATTTGACCAGTCTTCCGAGAAAACCCGCCAAAGTTGACCATCGCAGATTCAATTTTACTTGACAAATTTCAACAAATGGTGAATTTTGTCGATGAAAATCAGATTGATTTCAATAATTTGGAAACGTATCTGGCCTCAACATTGATAACGGATGAGGATTTCATCATAGCAATTCCCAAGAGTGATCAGGTGATGCCATTTCAAATGTGCGGCATAATTGGCGACATCGCGGGCATAGCCTCCCTGTCGTGCTTTCTGGTCCAGTTGCAGCCGCCGTCTGCGTACCTGCGACCGGAATTGCTACCGCATGCGCCATCGCGGGAATACTCAGCCGAATCTTTGATTAGAAGGAGTATATATGCTTGTCTTGCAGATTGCCCAGGCATCGATGGTCATTGCAGGGATAATCTTGATAACTATCGGACATCGGCACAGACTGCCTGAGTATAAGTCATTCTATGGAGGAAAATTCTGGTCGCGCGGTGCCTTTAATCCGCTGTCTCCTTTTGGATTGAACAAGCACCGGGACAAATGGACGGTTTTAGCGGCGCCTCAGATATATTGATCCGATGGTTGGGGTAAATATATAATCAGGGCAATAGTCGGCATTGCCCTGATTGATTACACCCGTTAGTTAGTGCGCTTGCACGACGATGTCATGGCTATTTTTGCACAACCTTATGGAAATAGTGCTCAGATTCATTAGCTTAACGATGTTGGTTTCCGGCATAATCATGACAATTACCGCCTATCGAAATTATCGCACTGAAAAATGCCCGCCGATGCCAAGCTTCAATCCTCGTCACTGGAAACCGGTTTGGATGCAAAAAGAGTATTTTTCGCCTCGGGGATTTCGGTTATGGTTAATTGGTACCTTTTTGATGTGCGGCGGGGCCCTGCTAAGTACAATTAGTTATTATGTTTGATGAGTTGTCTGTCCTATCCCGACCAAAACCGGGTAGGACATTTTTAATTGACATTCTCATTATGTCATTCTATTTTTGCTGCGCAGGAAATTTAGGGTCATTAATCAATATCGGAGATCGCTATGGACTATTCCTTGCCCGTGTCTCTTTTCTTAATTGTCGGAGGATTAGCATCGCGGCTTATCAGGGCAAAGTACAAAACTCCCGGATGCCCCGCCGGCGAGTTAAATTATCATTTTCCATTCATGATACGAATTATAGCAAATAGGAGAATCCTTGAATGGGCTTTTTTCAAACAAAAAATCTGATCTGGTCCTTGTCAGTCTGCGTCATAATTTTCTTGCAAGCTATCTGTCGAAGCATTTTGGTCACCTCTGGCTTTTCTGGCTTCTCGGTGGATGCCTCCTCGGCCTGACCGCGCAATTATGCTTTGTCGAAAAACCAAAGCGGACACCCACGCGCTTGATTGTGTCGATCATCATCGGCGGCCTGGCCGCATCTTTGGCTGTGCTGATTATGGGCACGCTCAGTCTTTAACTATTATATTTCCGAGGGCGGCAATCTGATTTATCCCCCGCCTCGCAAAAATAATCCGCCTATTTCTCTCCGCGCCATTGACAAAATCAGCCCTGCGGCTTATATTATGTCTGATTGAATTCTTAATCTATATCCCACGTGGGAGGAAAATGTGAATATCGTTGTTCTGATAAAACAAGTCCCCGAAATTGAATTAGTCAAAGTCGATCAGGCCGCCAATGATGTCGTCCTGCCCTCAGGTCCCGGCATTGTAAATCCGCTCGACGAATACGCCGTCGAGGAAGCCCTGAGATTAAAAGAAAAATCCGGCGGCAAAGTTACCGTAATGACCTTCGGAACTCAAAAAGGCGAATCCGCTCTCCGCGATTGCCTCGCCCTTGGCGTCGATGAGGCCATTCTGATCTCCGATCCCATCCTCGAAAAATCCGACCCTCAGGCCACCGCAAAAATTCTTGCCGCCGGCCTGAAAAAAATCGGACAATTCGATCTGGTCCTCTCCGGAAAGCAGGCCGTCGATGATGATTCCGCGCAGGTTCCCGGAGCCGTGGCCGGTTTCATGGGTCTGCCGCAGGTCATGTTCGTCAAGAAAATCGAAAGCGTCGATAACGGCAAAATGACCGTCTGGCGCACCACCGAGGAAGGCTACGATATCGTCGAAACCGCCCTGCCCGCGGTTGTCTCGGTCGTCAAAGAAATAAATGAACCTCGCCTGCCCTCTCTTAAAGGCAAAATGATGGCCAAAAAAGCCCCCATAACCAAATGGTCCGCCGCCGACATTGGCATCGACTCATCCACCGTTGGCGTCAATTCCGGCACGAAAATATTGAAAGTTTCCCCGCCGCCTCCAAGGCAAAAGGGCGAATTTATTACCGGCGAAACTCCTCAGGAAATCGCCGAAAAACTTTACAGCAAATTGAAAGAGAATCAACTTCTTTGAGCGCGTTTTTTTTTCTAAAGAAGGACCGTCCGGCCTTAGTCCGGACGGTTTTTTTAATTCAGAGCCGACTCAGTGAGTCCTTTTTGCCCGGAACCAACATTCACTTTATGTGGTTATTTTCTTAATTATGGATACCGACCGCATCTCCGAAAAAAACCGCTTTCACATCATATTTAAGTACTTGCGCCACTATCGCAAATACCTGATCTGGGGTGGCATCGCGGTTCTTGGAAGCAACGCCCTCCTCCTGCTGAATCCATACCTGCTGAAAATGGCCTTCGATCGATTGGAAAAGCACGCTCCCTCCGGCGAAATCCTCGAAATAGCCCTCTTTATCATCGTCTTTTCCGTTTTTTCCGGAATCTTCCGCTTCTCTATGAGACGAACCATCATCTGGATGTCCCGCAAGGTCGAATATGACCTCCGAAGCGATCTCTTTGAGCATCTTCTTAAATTAAATCCGAGCTTCTACCACAACACCCGGACCGGCGATATTATGGCCCGCGCCACCAACGATATCGAAGCCGTTCGGATGATGGTCGGGCCGGGCATCATGCAGATCACCAACACTCTGGTCACCGCCCTCATGGCCATCGGATTTATGCTCTATCTTTCTCCCTCGCTCACTCTATATGCCCTCCTCCCCCTCCCGATTCTATCGTACCTTGTCAACCGCCTTGGCGGCATGGTGCATAAACAGTTCATGAAAATCCAGGATTATTTCTCAGTCCTCACCTCGAAAGTGCAGGAAAACCTCGCCGGGGTCAGAGTCATCCGCGCCTACAATCAGGAAGAACCCGAGATAGACAGTTTTTCCGAGCACAATAAAAAATATATATCGCTCAACATGGACATGATTCGGATTTACAGCATGTTCTATCCGCTTCTCTTCATGCTGGCCGGCACCGTGAATATTCTCGTCCTCTACTTTGGAGGAAAATCCGTCATCGCTGGAACCCTAAGCCTCGGAACTCTCGTCGCCTTCTTTGCCTATCTGGCGATTTTAATCTGGCCGATGATCGCCCTCGGATGGGTCATTTCGCTTTATCAGCGTGGGACCGCCTCGCTGGATAGAATAAATAAAATTCTCAATACCGAACCGGCCGTCCAATCGAATGCCTCTCCTTCCGATCATAAATCTATTCAGGGTAAAATAGAATTCCGGAATCTCGATTTCGGTTACAATGGCAAAAAAGTTTTGCACGACATAAACCTCGATATCGAACCCGGAATGACCGTCGGCATTGTCGGCCCCACCGGTTCGGGCAAATCCACCCTCGTCTCGCTTATAAGCCGCATGTATCCGATTCCTCGCGGGAAACTACTGATCGATAATATCGATATTAACGATTGGGAATTATCTGCCCTTCGCTCACAGATCGGATTTGTTCCTCAGGAATCATTCCTCTTTTCCGATACCGTCGCCGGCAACATTTTATTTGGAATCGACAACAAAGATTTATCCGCCGCCAAAGATGCCGCGGTCTCCGCTGTCCTTGAAAGCGAAGTCGAGTCATTCCCGGAGCAGTACAATACTGTCGTGGGAGAAAGAGGCATCACCCTTTCCGGCGGGCAGAAACAGCGCGTCGCGCTGGCACGGGCGCTGGCTATCAACCCTCAGATTCTGATTCTCGACGATGCCACCAGTTCCGTCGACACCGAAACCGAACACCTGATTACCCTCCGGCTCAAAGGCGAAATAAGCCGACGTACCGCCATAATCATTTCTCACCGGGCCTCGGCCGTAAAAGACGGCGATCTGATCATCTACATGGAAAACGGTTCCATCGTTGAATCGGGAAATCATGATCGTCTGATTTCTCAAAATGGAAAATATGCCCTGTTATATCGCACCCAGCTCCTTGAAGAAGAACTCCGGAAGATGTAAAATATGGCCGCCGAAAATAATTATCACGAGGAAGAAATACTGGGTAAGGCATACGACGCCCGTCTGATGCGCCGTCTGCTGACTTACGTCCGCCCTTATCGCCCCGCCCTGATCGTCTCCATAATTCTGCTCATCGCCGGCTCCGGTCTCCAGCTTCTCCTTCCCGTCATGGTGCAGATCGGCATCGACAAATACCTCGCCGCCAAAGATATCGCCGGCCTGGGAAGAATCGCCTGGATTTCCGCGGGTATTCTCTTCGCCGCCTTTGTCCTCTCCTATATCCAGATGTATATCACCATGTACATCGGACAGAGGGTGCAGTACGATATGCGAATGCAGATCTTTCAAGCATCTCCAGAAACTTCACCTCGGCTTCTTCGACAAAAATCCCGTCGGCCGGCTCGTCACCCGCGTTACCAATGATGTCAGCGTCCTCGACGAATTATTTTCCTCCGGCCTTGTTTCCGTTTTCGGCGACCTCATCACCCTCGTCGGAATTATTATAGCCCTTTTGTACTATAATTGGAAACTGGCTCTCTTCACCTTTGCCGTCCTGCCGCTTTTAATTTTGGCCACCGTGGTCTTTCGGAAAAAAGTCAGGAATATCTATCGTGAGGTCCGCACCCGGCTCGCCCGCTTGAACGCCTTCATGCAGGAGCATATCACCGGCATGACCATTACCCAGCTCTTCACCCGCGAAAATGCCATCTACGGAAAATTCAGCTCCATCAATGCCGACTTGCGTGAGGCTAATCTCAGGTCGGTTTATTATTACGCCGTCTTCTTCCCGGTGGTCGAAATCATTAGCGCCCTTTCCCTGGCTATTCTCCTGTACTACGGCGGCTTTGAAATCGAATCCGCCGCCCTCACCTTCGGCGAACTCGTCGCCTTCATCCAGTTAGTGCAGAGATTCTATAACCCCATCCGCGACCTCTCCGAAAAATATAATATTCTGCAGGCTTCGATGGCCTCTTCCGAGCGTATCTTCAAGCTCCTTGACACCAAACCGGAAATGATTTCCCCCACTAACGGCCCCAAACCATCCGCGGTTAAAGGCAAAATCGATTTCCAGAACGTCTGGTTCGCCTATAATCACAACGATTATGTTCTCAAAGACGTCTCCTTCTCTGTCGCCCCCGGCGAAAAAGTCGCCATTGTCGGCGCCACCGGCGCCGGTAAAAGCTCCCTCATATCGCTCTTGTTTCGTTTTTATGACTACCAGAAAGGCGCCATCAAATTGGATGGAATCGATATCAGGGAAATGTCAACCCATACCTTGCGAAGCCACCTCGGCTTGGTACTGCAGGATGTTTTCATCTTCTCAGGCGACTACGCCGGAAATATTCGGATGGGGAATACTGAAATATCCGATGACAACATCAATGCCGCTCTAAAGAAAGTCAATCTCCATGATTTCATCTATGGAGCCGAAAATGGCCTTCATGCCGAGGTAAAAGAGCGCGGGGCCACTCTATCGACCGGGCAGAAACAACTCTTGTCATTCGCCCGCGCCCTGGCCTTCGATCCTCAGATATTGGTGCTTGATGAAGCCACCAGCTCGGTCGACACCGCCACCGAGAAATTAATTCAAAGAGCTTTAGACAAATTGCTCGAAAATCGTACCGCTATTATTATCGCCCATCGCCTGTCTACTATCGAAAAAGCCGACAAAATCATCGTCCTCCATAACGGCGAAATCCGCGAAATCGGAAAGCATCACGAGCTGTTGGCCAATAAAGGAATCTATTACCGGCTATACCAACTGCAATTCAAACGTGATGAGGTGCAAGTCACGGCAGAGCGTTAAATCTTTCCCGGCTCTGGAATGGATTTTCACACCCTTACTATGATTACACAAAATGACATAAGATACTATCTTCGATTTGCGAAACAAACCGCAATCGAATCCGGAAACCTGCTCCTGAAAAAGGCGAATCCTCGAAACTCCATCCATTTCAAGGGTCGGATCAACCTCGTCACCGAGGCCGACCTCGCCTCCGAGCGCTTCATCATACATTCCATAGAAACCGAATTCCCCCACCATTCTATCCTCGCCGAAGAAGAATCAGCCCGAGATAAATCCTCCGATTTCAAATGGATCATCGACCCCCTCGACGGCACCACCAATTTTGCGCATCGATTCCCCTTCTTCTGTGTCTCGATCGCTTTGGAACATCGTGGCAAAATCATCATCGGCGTCGTCTACGATCCCGTTCGAGATGAACTCTTCCACGCCTCGTCTGCCGGAGGTTCATTTCTGAACGGCAAAAATATTCACGTCACTACAGAAACCAAATTATCCCGATCACTCCTTGCCACCGGGTTTCCCTACGACATAGGTACTTCGAAAGAAGATAATCTGAAAAATTTCGCCCGCTTCGCCAAAGTGGCCCGTGGCATTCGTCGCCCGGGATCAGCCGCTCTCGATCTATGCTATCTCGCCTGCGGGAGGATCGACGGTTTCTGGGAGTTGAAACTTTCTCCTTGGGACACCGCCGCGGGAAAACTTTTGGTCGAACAAGCCGGGGGGAGGGTGACCGATTTCAATGGCCAAAAATATTCTATTTATGAAAAATATATTCTCGCGACTAATGGGAAAATTCACGGTCAGATGAAAATAATTCTCTCCAACCCTGCGTCGCGTTAGCGTCGATTAATAAATTCCGTCAGCAGTTCGTTGAATTTCTCTCGATTAACTACAAAAAAGAAATGATGCGCGTCTTCGAATAGAAAATATTGCGCATCCTTGAAATGATTTACCCACGACTTCCGCAGATCGGCCCCTGTTCCGTTATCCGCCTCCGTGACAAAAATCGGCAACCCATCTCTGACCGGCGTCTCCCTCTGTGGATACCTGGCGTCAAACTCCGGGCAAGCCGCCACCGTCTGGAACATCCATTGAGGATTGCAATATTTAAGCGAGGACAAAATCATTTTCGAATCGTCCTCAGATATCTCCGGTCCCATTAAATCTTTGTACCATCGCTCCGTCTCCGCCATCAGCGAATCCACCCCCATGGAAAGCATGCTCTTTCCGAAAACCGTCCTCGCCTTTATGATTTCTTCATCCCCCTGATAAGTGCAATCTACGAATACCACCCCCTTCATATTCGGGTCGCCTATCTTTATCATTTCAGCCATCACCAGTCCGGCAAATGAATGTCCGATCAAATAATAAGGCTTGTCGATCTCTTTCTTCATCAACGAACTGATCGCCTCCGCGTCCAGCCTCGGCACGTAAACATGGTCAACTTCCTTACTGCTGTGCCCGTGCCCGAAAAGGTCAACCGTGATATTCTCATAACTTCCCGAAAAATGATCGGTCTGATATTTCCAGACTCTCCCATTCCCGCCTAAACCATGCACGAATAACAGAGCGATTTCCCCGCTCCCGGAAACTTCATAATTTAACTTTAAACCGTTATAATTAAAAGAAGGCATATCTAACCCTTATATTAAAACCTCCGATACAATCTATTCCTTTTGCCGGATTCATGTCAACAGAATAAATACGCTGTCTCAATTGTTCCGTCTATGGTCAGACCACTCATATTGTACGCGGTCCGCCTGTGGCGGATCCAAATCTGCCCGTTCCTTATGCGGTGTCAGGAACCCCTTCCTGACACTCTTCCATTCGTAGGTCACTTCCCGATCCGCACTTTGGGCCGAGAGAAACCCGGCATATCTTCTTTCCCCGTACTCCCCACCAAAAAACACTTACTTTTTGGCACAAATCATCTTATTTTCACGTTAGATAACAATATACCAAATATTATTCACCAAGGGAAAGACTATTGCAGAATAAACTAATGATTTCCACCTCCGGCATCAGAGGTGTTGTCGGCTCGGGTCTTGACCCGCTCATGATCACCCGCTTTGCCGCCGCCTTCGGCCTCTTCCTGAAATCGGGGAAAATCGTGCTTGGCCGCGATACCCGGCCCTCCGGCGAAATCTACCGCATGTCCGTAATCGCCGGCTTGAGATCAATCGGATCCGATGTCATCGATATCGGCATCGTTCCCACTCCCACCGTGGAAATTGCCGTCAAATCATTAAGAGCCGCCGGCGGCATCTGCATCACTGCCAGTCATAACGGCTCCGAATGGAATGCCCTCAAATTTTTCGACCACAACGGCGAATTCATCGACAAAAAATCGCTCCGGAGAATCAAGCAGATTTATGCCTCTGATAAAATCCCCTTCAGGAACCACAAAGAACTCGGCCGATTGCATATCGACAATTCCTGGAACGAACGCCATATCAAAAATATCCTCAGCCTCAAAATCATCGACAGAAACAAGATTAGAAAAGCCCGCCTGAAAGTCGTCGTCGATGCCATCAACGGCGCCGGTTCCTCTGTATTGCCTGAGCTATTGGAACGATTGGGTGTCCGGGTCATCCGAATTAATTGTGACGGTAACGGCAATTTTGTCCACAAACCCGAACCTGTCCCGGATAATCTCAAAATGCTCTCGGCCGCCGTCAAAAAACACAAAGCCGATCTCGGCATGGCCTGCGACCCCGACACCGATCGCCTGGCTCTTGTCGATGAAACCGGAAAGGCCATCGGCGAAGAACTCACCCTCGCTCTCGCCGTGAAATATATTCTTTCGAAGAAGAAAGGGAATATAGCCATCAATCTCTCCACTTCGCGGGTCACCGAATCAGTCGCCGAAGAACTCAAATGCAAGACCTTCTATACCCCGGTCGGTGAGGCCAACGTCATTGCCGGAATGAAAAAACATAAAGCCGTCATCGGCGGCGAAGGCAACGGCGGCGTCATCTATCCGGCCTTTCATTACGGACGCGATGCCCTGATCGGCGCCGCCATTATCCTGGGGCTTCTTGCCGAAACCCGGCAGTCGTTATCACGAATTGTGGGAACATTGCCGATATTTCATTATATAAAGATGAAAGCGGCCTTGCCTGATGGATTTGACGCCAAACTGAAGAAAGTAGAAAAAGCGGCTCACGAAAGTTTCGAAAAATTAAAAGTTGACCGGCGCGACGGCCTCAGATTCGATTTCCCTCGCGGTTGGTTTCAAATTCGCAGGTCAAACACGGAACCGATATATCGCCTGATCGTGGAGACAGATTCTAAGAAGCTTACTGAAGTTATTAGCAACGAGATAATGAATCTTTTGAAATAGAAGGATAAGATTATGTGCGGGATAGTCGGATATGTGGGATATCGTCAGGCCCTGCCGATTTTAATTGAGGGGCTGAAGCGACTGGAATATCGCGGTTATGATTCCGCCGGCGTTGTTCTTATACGAAGAAACCGGCCTCACCGGCATCAAATCCGCCGGAAAAATAAGCCGTCTGGAAAAAATCCTCGAGGGAAAACAGTACAATTCCGTTCAGGGAATATCGCATACCCGCTGGGCCACCCACGGCGAACCGAGCGATCTGAACGCCCATCCTCATTTCGACTGCAATAATGAAATCGCCCTCGTGCATAACGGCATCATCGAAAATTACCGCGCCCTGAAAGCCTTCTTGGAGAAGAAGGGACATCGTATCATCACCGATACCGACACCGAAATTCTTGTCCATCTTATCGAAGAACATTATCACGGCG
This sequence comes from uncultured candidate division Zixibacteria bacterium, assembly GCA_963813655.1. GTDB lineage: Bacteria > Zixibacteria > MSB-5A5 > GN15 > PGXB01 > CAWEZN01. The sequence continues at coordinate 105,856 of CAWEZN010000015.1, forward strand.
ACCTTACCGAAGCCGTCCGGCAGGCTTTGATTCAGGTCGAGGGTACCTATGGTATCGCCGTCATCACTTCTCACGAACCCGGTAAAATCGTCGCCGCCCGACAGGGCTCGCCTCTGGTTCTCGGCCATGGCGACGGAGAAAATTTCATCGCCTCCGATGTTTCCGCCATTCTGGCCCACACCAAGCGAGCCGTTTATCTGAATGAAGGCGAAATCGCCACCGTCACCGCCGACGGTTACGAAATCATCAATAACGACAAATTATGCCGGACACCTCAGGTTGAGGAAATCTCCTGGACTCTCGACATGATCGAAAAAGGCGGCTACGATCATTTCATGCTCAAGGAAATTCACGAACAACCGATGACCCTGCGCAACGCCATCCGCGGACGGCTCAATTTCGATGAGGGTATTCCTCGCCTCAACGGCCTCAATCTTCAGTACGATCAACTCCGTCAAGTGGAACGAATCATCATCACCGCCTGCGGAACCTCATGGCATTCGGCTCTTATAGGCGAATACATGATTGAAGAACTGGCCAGAATTCCGGTTGAAGTCGAATACGCTTCCGAATTCCGGTATCGTTCACCCATTATTAAAGAAGGCGACCTCCTCTTTGTCATCAGTCAGTCCGGGGAAACCGCCGACACCCTGGCCGCTCTGCGCGAAGCCAAGAAAAAAGGCGTCACCGTCCTCGGTATATGCAACGTCGTCGGGTCATCCATCGCCCGCGAAAGTGATGGCGGCGTCTATATCCACGCCGGCGCCGAAATCGGAGTTGCTTCCACTAAGGCCTTCACTTCCCAGATAATCGTCCTGGCCCAGATCGCTATCCTTTTGGGGCGTATGCGCCATCTCTCCGTTCAGCGGGGGATGGAGCTTCTATCCGCTCTTCAGGCCATCCCCGATCAGGTCGACCGGATTCTGCAGGATGAAGATAAAATTAAGAAGATCGCCGCCGAATACCATAAATGGAATAATTTCCTCTATCTTGGTCGGGGGATAAATTTCCCTGTCGCTCTCGAGGGAGCTCTCAAGCTTAAGGAAATTTCCTACATCCACGCCGAGGGGTATCCTGCCGCCGAGATGAAACATGGCCCCATTGCCCTGATCGATCAAAACATGCCGGTCGTCTTTATCGCCCTGAAAGATTCCGTTTATGATAAAATTTCATCCAACATCGCCGAGGTTAAAGCGCGTAATGGTCGGCTGATCGCTATTGCCAGCGAAGGGGACACCGAACTTTCCGAAAAGGCCGATCAGGTTATATATATCCCGCACACTCAGGATATCCTGACACCCCTATTGTCAATCATCCCTCTCCAGCTCCTGGCGTACCACATGGCCCTTCTGCGCGGATGTTCCGTCGACCAACCCCGCAACCTCGCCAAAAGCGTGACTGTGGAATAGAAAAGAAAATTAGCGATCTGAAGGCGGCCTTGGCCGCCTTTTTGTTGACCGCAAATGGATAAGATTCAAAGGTAGGACAGCGCGATATAATCGGATGTTCTGCCCTTGTGTTAAATCAGGCCCCTCATGATTTTGCTTTGATTACGCGCGAAAATAGCACCGACAAGAGCAAAAGCATTATCAATGATGCAATTATCGACGGTCCCGCCGGAAAATCCATCCCGATTGAAAGCGCTATGCCCAGCAGACTGCCAATGAATCCGACTGCCCACCCGATTGCCAGGCGCAGCCTCTTACCCTGCGTAAACATTAATGCAATAACAGGCGGAATAATCAGCAATGAGAAGACCAACAAGACCCCGGCGATATGCACCGAAGACGTTACTACCAGACCAAAGGAAGCATAGAATAGAAAATCCCACCACCCCGTCGTCCAACCGTCCTTTACCGCTCCCGAACGATCTTCCGACAGTCGGAAAAACCTCTTCCTCAAGAACCAATGGAATATTCCAATGATCGAGTACAATATTGCCGTTGTTATGAGGTCAATGGCGCGCACGGTCAAAAGCGATCCGGCCAGAGTTTGCTCCAGTTCTTCCGTTCCTCCGGGCTGTCTGGCCAGGAGAAGCATAGCTCCTGCCGAAAACCCTGCATAAACAATGCCGATAAACGCCTCCTGCGGAATGCGATTGTCTCGTGCACGTGATACCGAGATGATGGCCGCGGCGGTCAAAGTGAAAAACAGACTAATAAAATAGGTGCTCCAGCTGTGAAGCTCAAGACCCATACCGAGCGCAACGACGGTTCCAAACGCGGCGGCCTGTGCCATCGAAATATCGACAAATATAACCCCGCGACTGACCACATGGAATCCAAGATACGAATGAATTCCAGCAAGAATTAGAGCCGCCAGCAAGGCCATCTGCACGAATGAATATGAAAATAGATCAATCACGGCCTGTTCCCCTTCGCCTTGATTAACTCCGAAATCAGTGTATCGAATAACGAGAAGTAGTCTTTAGCGCTATCTGCGCCGCCAACCGAAGGTGGAAGATTCAGCACCGTGGCGCCGGTTGCGGACGCAATCACTCTGGGGGCCCTGTCGGAGAAGTAGGGCTCTTTCCCTATAATCTTAATGCCCCGTGCTTTGACTAAATCAATTATCTCAGCGGTGTGCGAAGCTGTCGGTTCAATTCCAGGTCGCGATTCTATAAATCCTGCTATTTCCAATCCAAAAGCGCTACAGAAGTATGGCCAGGAATTGTGATATGTAATCAGTTTCATCCCCCTGAGCGGCTCCGCCTCCTTCTGCCATGTAGCTATTTTTGATCGAAGCAGGCTGTCGAATTTCTGCCGACCTGATTCATAATTGGTTGAATTACCCGGGTCAACTTGCGAAAACCCTTCTGCGATGTTTTTTGCAATTATCAAACCATTCGCCGGATCGAGCCAATAATGGGGATTCCCTTCAGGGTGAACATCACCCATCGAAGCATCAACTTTTCCGCTCGGTTTCTCGATGACATCGACTCCACGAGAGCAGTCGACAACTACGAGCTTGCTATTGCGCGAACCGTCAATAATCGGATTTGCCCAAAAATCCAGACCAAGACCGATTTTCAAATATATGTCGGCTCTGGAAATCATTGCCATATAACTCGGCAAAACCTCGACCGAATGAGGGTCAGATTTGCCATTTACTATATATTTGACCGAGACAAGATTCCCGCCGATGTATTGAGCGATTGACGCCAGGTCAGCCGATGAGGCCACGACGTTTATTTTTGCAGTCGCTGAACCGGTCCCCATCGCCAACACCGCCATAAGGCATAGTACAAATTTTCTCATCTCATCCTCCTACTAAAAAGTATGTGGTTTATGAGGCCCCAGTGACCACAACAGTTGAACTATTATGCTCTGATAGGCTTTATCTATTCCCGTTCCTTGGTCCTGACGAAGCAAGAGGCCAACTCGATAGGTCTCTTCGGCGACGGAAAATCCGCCAAATGCCCCAAAACCTGTCTGATGATCATTTTGATCTATGGGGCTCTGGCTGTAATCCACAAAAGCGCCGATATCGAATCGCCTTCTAAACTGGTAGTCGATTGAAGAAAAGGCGCCAAACGAATTTATCTTCTTCCCCTCAGTAGTGGTAATTGAGTCTTCAATTTCCCTTCTATTTATGAGACCTTCCATTATAAAAACCAGTGAATGATAAATATCCGGCTTCCACTTATACTTGAAATCCATATCGCCCATAACCGCCCAGTGATCTCCGGGGTAGCCCAATCGGGCGAACAATCCCGAAATTCCAAAGTCTATCGAAGATTTATCGCCGGCCGGGGAAAACAGCGAAAGTCTGCCGCTTCCTGCGGGAGTCTGTGGGTGGCTTATCTGTTCCTCGGGAATCAAAAATCCGCCTTGCAGGACATTTCCCGATATGGTTATGGCGCTGGAGCCGATGGGAACAAAAGTCGTGACATCCGCGCCGACAACTTTCAATCCTTCATCCCCGAAAAACCTCCTGAACATAAGAGGCCTCTCGATCCATGACCACTGGTGTGCATGTTGCGTATTCAGTTTGCCGAAGTCCACCAGATACTTTCCCGCCTTCACTTGTAAGTTCCACGGTAGTCCCCTGAGAACCGTCGCATACGCTTCTTCAATGTCTGTTCCTCCGCTCCCGGACACGCTTATAGTCAGATCGGCGCGCGAATATGGATTCAAATAACTCCCTGCCGCCAATTCAAGCTCTTCAAAACTGAATGGAGGCTTGCGCACTGTCGTGTCTGCCGGAGCGTCCCGATACCCGTTGATTCTCATATCCCCAATAAAACTGATATCCGGATTGGTCGTGGTTTGAGCATAAATTGGCAATGCCCCGGAGATCAATATCAGCAAAATTATAGAATTGAAAAAAAAATCTCTCATAAAAAGCCTCCATGTGCAGATCGTTTAATCCCTCGACCGGACTTCCGGCCATTTTCGTGGAAAACCCTAATTCGAAAATGGAGGTGCTCTTGAAATGAGAGAATGAAAATGCGGAGATAGCAGTCTTGGCCCACAGTCCAATCTCATCTCAAGGCAAAGGACCATGGCCGCGAAGGATAGTAATATGAATAATATTTCGAACGCTAATACTGTTATGTGCGCCACGCAAATTGGGCAATTATCTTCAGTAGTCGCATGATCTTTGTGGAAGTGGAATGATGAGACCCAGCAAATGTCAAGCAGAGAAAGAGAAATAAGAATGGCAAAGATAATTCTGAATCGCCGACTGCCAAATATCTGCATGCTACTTTTCCCTAAGCTCTCCGCTCAAACTCATGAAAAGTTGCCAATAGATTCCATAATAATTCACGGCGGGAATCACAGTAAATAATAACAAGTATATTTGTCGAAAGTTCCTTCTACTCGCCAATTATCCTGTGATTGCGATATTTGGAAGCCCAAATCCAATATCAGTAGCTGACTCCCATGCCCTTTCCCGGCGGGCTGGCCGCCATTTAAGAGTCCACGGTCGATTACAGTCGCGTACTGCCATACGCTCTCTCTCTTTTCTCCCAAAATCCCAGTCTCGTAGGACAGGAGCCCCCTATCTTTTCCTCTGCCGGCTCCTGCCATTCTTAATTGCAATGCCGTTTCTTTAATATCAAAAGCCAAGTCCCATCGCAATTAAGAAATTAATGTGATTAATGCGTGGGGCTTTTCCCCCATAATCCACAAAGTTTCCTGCTTTGTATGGTGCATCCTTAAAAGACTTGGTCAGGCTAAACGCAAATCGACCGTCGATAAACAACTTGGTCGTCCTTCCGATTGGCCAGTATGTGTCTCCCCCAATTGCTAATCCGAAATCAACCGAATTTGCATTATTCAAATCAATACTCGCCTCTAGGCCTTCATCTCTGGCCGCCAGCTTTGAGGATACCTTGATTCCAATAACGGGGCCGATATACATCATGCTCACCATACGGGCGGTCCGCCGGGAAAACGGATCCGGAAACTTAAAAAGCAAGGGTATGTCGATGTAACTAAATTTCAAAGTGGCTGTGTATCCCGGCATCGGAACCTTTCCACCCTTCTGGATATACCAGACTTCCGGCTGGAAAGCAATTCTATCGGATCCGTATCTGACAAATCCTCCCACGGCGAGAGTAATTCGCGAATTGACCCCCGACGCATCTGCGCCGGTAAAATTGGATATTCCCACGCCGGCCTTGATCCCCTTCAGCATTCCCGACTTTTCGGGAATATTAGGATTGACGAAATTGCTGTCGTAAAGCTTTGATTCCTGGGCCATCACGTTACCATACGCTGCAAACGCGATAAATGCCGTAACACAGAATGTTAATAATACCTTCCCGGCCTTCATTTGATAGTCCTCCAAATCTGATTGAGTAATTAATTCTTTACCGAATTGCCATCTAACGAAAGAATAATATATTTTATTTCCTAAGGTGATCCCTGATGCGGGTTTCAGCTCATATCCCCGTCATGCTAATGTGCTGATCCAATATTGTCAAGCCGATTTTGCTATTTCGTGCGCGACTCGCCGCGGCGAGTCCACATCTGCCCCAGAACTTATTTAACGCATAAAATATCTTGTAGACGTGGGCTTGACCCGCCCTATTCCGGCCTGCCGAATAAATTTCCCCCTTTCCCCCTCCCATAAATTTAGTTGACTATTCCCCGCTCCCTCATTAAATTCCACCGTTTTATTGGCGACTATTGAAGTCCACAGTGGTAATAGGTATGTTATTGATTCAGTTTAACTTGCATATGCAATTTTGTAGGTCGGGTTCTGAATCCGCCGTCGGCGGACGAAAAACCCGACATATTCCTGGAATCAAATGATACTCGAATCTCTTGAGCCCTTTGTAGGGCAGGAGCCGACTAAGTCCCTTTCTGCGCAGGCTCCTGCCATTCCCGAACTTCGCAAAATAATTGAATTCATAATACAGTTTCATGAAAGGAAATCTTCATGAGTCAAAGTTTATTGTTGGGGATCATCCTGGTCATCAGCCTCTTCGGCCTCTTTGTGGCCTTCCTCTTGGCCCGCTGGGTCTTGAAGGAGGGATACCGGCAGTGAGGCCATGCAGGCTATCTCCAATGCCATCAAAGAAGGCGCCGAGGCCTTCCTGCGGCGTCAGAACCGAACCATCCTCCTCTTGGCGGCGCTGTTTGCCGTTATCCTGTTTGTCGGTTACGGCTTTATTCGCGAGCCATCGCGACTTTGACCCGGTCGGAAGCTCTCTTGAATTGGCTGGTTGGATTACCCTCTCTTTTATTCTTGGTGCTGCTTGCTCGGTTATCGCCGGATATGTCGGGATGTGGGTTTCGATCCGAAGCAATATTCGCACCGCCACCGCCGCTCTCATCGAGCTCAATGACGCTCTCCGGATCGCGCTTCGCGGCGGAGCCGTTTCCGGTCTGCTGGTGGTCGCGATGAGCCTTCTCGGCGTTGGCGGACTATACGCCCTCGTCAGTTCCTTTTCCAATGTCGACCCCACCAAAATTCCGCTTCTGATCGTCGGTTACGGTTTCGGCGCTTCCTTCGTCGCCCTCTTCGCCCAGCTCGGCGGTGGAATTTATACCAAGGCCGCCGATGTCGGCGCCGACCTCGTCGGCAAAGTTGAGGCCGGCATTCCGGAGGACGATCCCCGCAATCCGGCCGTGATTGCCGATCTCGTCGGCGACAATGTCGGTGACTGTGCCGGCCGTGGCGCCGACCTGTTCGAATCGACCGCCGCCGAAAATATCGGCGCCATGATTCTTGGAGCCTCGCTCGCCGCCGCCGCCGAAAAAGCCAACCTGGCTTTTTCCGCCGGTATCGTCGGCGTCATGATGTTCCCGCTGGTCGCTCGTGCCTTCGGAATCATCGCTTCCATCATCGGCATCGTCATGGTGAAGATGGACAAGGAAGAGAAAATGGACCCGATGGATGCCCTCAATCGCGGTTACTATATCGCCGTTGTGCTCGCGATGATCGCTTTCGGCGGAACCAGTTATTGGCTCCTCAATTCCCCCAGCGCCCCCAATGCCTGGTGGCATTTCTTCCTCTGCGGAATTATCGGCGTCCTGACTTCAGTCGCCTTTGTTTATATCACTCAGTACTATACTGAATATAAATACCAGCCGGTGCAGATCGATTGCTGAAGCTTCCAAGACCGGCCCGGCCACGAATATCATCGCCGGAATCGGCGTCGGTCTCGAATGCACCTGGATGCCGGCTCTGGTCATGGGGGGCGCTCTGCTTGGGTCATACTATCTGGGCAAAACCAGCGGCCTCCCGCACGCCGGTCTTGTTCGGTACCGCCGTTGCCACTATGGGTATGCTTGCCACCGCCGCCTATATTCTCGCTATGGATACCTTCGGCCCGATCACCGATAACGCCGGCGGTATTGTCGAAATGTCACAACAGCCGGAACATATCCGCAAAAAAACCGATCGCCTTGATGCTGTCGGCAATACGACCAAAGCTCTCACCAAAGGATACGCCGTCGGTTCCGCCGCTCTGGCCGCATTCTTGTTGTTCCAGGCTTACATGGACGAGGTCGCTCAGTACGCCGGGAAGGAAATGAAAGCCGTCAACCTTGCCAATCCGGTCGTCTTTGTCGGCGGATTACTTGGCGCCGCGCTGGTCTTCCTGTTTTCCGCCATGGCCATCCGCGCGGTCGGCAAGGCGGCGCAGGCGATTATCGAAGAAGTCCGTCGGCAGTACTCCAAACTCCAGCGCATTAATGACATTATCCAGTTCCCGAAAGACTTCAAGCCGGATTATGGTTCATGCGTTGACATCGTGACCAAATCCGCTCTCCGCAAAATGGTCGCTCCCGGCCTGTTGGTTGTATTGACGCCGATCGTCGTCGGCCTGGTCTTCAAGGCCTTTATCACCCCGGAAGATAAACTGATCTCCGCCGAGGCGGTCGCTGGATTACTGATGGTCGGTACTATCACCGGAATCTTGATGGCCCTCTTCCTGAACAATGGCGGCGGCGCCTGGGATAATGCCAAGAAATATATCGAATCCGGCGCGCATGGCGGAAAGTACTTGACTATGCCCGATGGTACCAAATCCAAGAATCCGACTCATGGCGCCGCCGTGGTCGGGGATACCGTCGGCGATCCCTTCAAAGACACCGCTGGTCCGTCACTGCACGTCCTCATCAAACTCCTTTCGACTATTACCTTGGTTCTTGCCCCACTCTTCATCTGATTTAAATCTCTTATAATAAATTCTGTCAGGTCTCATCCGGCGCTCGCCGGATGAGACCCTGTGGTGTAATCCTAAGTGCCATAATCGCCTCGGAAACCGGATAAATATTATCCCCTAATATGTCCATTATTCATGATTAAGAATATGATTTTATTCGGGAATCTTCCGATACAATTATTAACGAGTCATTTTGGCAACGGGACTGACTTGTCCATATTAAACCGAGAACCAAAAATAGGGGAGGGAATCTCCATGGGTCAACTCTACAACACTAAAGTTGCCATCGAGGAAATTGCCAAAAAGAAAAATCTCGACGGCTCCAAAGTATTCGGCCAGATAGGACTCAAATCAGGAATCCTGTTTGCCTTGGTGAAACCCGATTCTCCGGACGATCCGGGAAAACTGGCGCGTTTACGGGCGGCGGCACAGGAAGTACTCGGAGTCACGGTATGAAAATATGCCGGCAACTGAATATTTCATAAATTTATTCATTAGAGGAAAATTATGAAAAGCACATCGATAAAAACGAAAATGGTATTGGTCGTAACCCTCTGCCTCTTGGTCGGCGCCGTTGTATTGATCAGTCTTATTGACCGCTCATATAATCAAAACGTCGCCCTCATTTCCCATCAGGCATTGTCGTCCGCCCAAAAAGGATTCCATAGCCTGATTGAAAACGACACGAAAGCCCTTTCGGCCACACTCATGACCACGCTTCAAAATGAGGAAATCCGCCGTCTCTATCAGGCCGGTGAAAGAGATAAGCTGGCCGCCTTCATCAATCCGCTCTACGAAAATTTAAAATCCAAATTCGGAATGACTCACTGGCTGTTCATCGAACCGGAATCTACCCGCAAAGTTTTCTTAAGAATGCAAAAAACCGATCAGTTCGGCGACGCCCGCAAACTGGCGACCTATGAAAAATCGATTGCCTCCAAAGATTTTTCCTCCGGACTGGATCTCGGCAAGAATGGCTTTGCCCTGAGAGTAGTGCATCCGTATTATGACGCTCAGAACAAGCTTATCGGATATATGGAAATGGGCGAAAAAATCGATAAGTTCCTCGCCACGATGAAAAAGCAGACCGGCGACGATTACGGCCTTCTCGTCAAGAAAGAATCCCTTGATAAGGAAAACTATATCCTTGGCTTAAAAACTGTCGGCCAAAGAAATAACTGGGACGATCAGCCCGAAATGGTCGTCCTCGACAAAACCACGCCCGACGAAACCATCACCCGCTTCGATGGCGATATTTCCCGGATACCCTATGAAGGGGAAATAATCGACCAGATAAAGAAAAACGACCGGATATTCATTCGAGGCATATTCCCCTTAAGCGATGCCTCCCAAAAGGTCGTCGGGGCGGTCTTTGTCCTGAGAGACATTACCCCGGTCTACGCCGGCATGCAGCAGGTCAAGACCTATTCCATCATCTCCATCGCCGTCCTTCTGGTTGCTATGTCCCTGATAATAATCTTCGCCCTTAAACGCCTGATATTTGCCCGCTTGGCCAAAACTATGGAAGTTGCCACCCGCGTGGTCGGCGGCGAATTTGAAACCAAAATCGTCCCCGAATCCAACGACGAAGTCGGTCAGCTCGAACAACTGCTGGAACAGTTCCGCACCGTATTCGTCAATACCGTCAACGAACACAAAGAACAAACTCGCGAACGGGTCCCCGTCCGCTAATATATACTCTCTCATTTTGTTTGATATGCGGGGTCGAGTCCGACCCCGCATTTTTTTGTAGATGCAAAGTACCGCAGGGTCTTAGGTTCCGGCTTGCCGGGAATCGTTATTGCCGGATATTTCCCCCCGCCCCATTATCGACCAATATAATCCACTATTCCCGCGTATTCATTATAAAATTATTTATGCCAAAATTGGAGGCAAATATTATGATTCTCGTCCGTGAACTGTTTCAGGTCAAATTCGGGAGGATGAAAGAGGCGCTCGGAATGGTTAAAGAAGCCACCAAATTCATGAACGTCCCCGGCCATCAGATCGAACGCGTCTGCACCGACACGACCGGCCCCTTCTACACCCTGGTTTTCGAATCTACTTTCAAGAATCTCGCCGATTATGAAGACCGCGAAAAAATGACCGGCCATAACGGCGAATGGAAAAAATGGTACACCGGTTTCACCCCCCTCATCGAATCCGGCCGCCGCGAAATATTCACCATCGTAGAATGACTGATTTTGAAGGACGCCTATTAATGCAGACTCTATCTTTCATGTTCACTGATGTACCTTGAAATGTCATTCCCGCGCAGGCGGGAACCCAGCCGTGGCGGCCGCGCTTGAGCGGCGCATTATTGTTTCGTGCCCGGCGGGTCTTCAGACCTGCCGGGCCAATATCCCGCTACCGCGCCCCCATCCTCTCCGTCTGCCTGACCATCCACGAATATATCAATTTCTGCACTATCGCCGCATCTTTCGGCGACGAATACCGGAGCAGAAATCCCGAATTATAATTTCCCGCCTCCTCGGACTCCCTGCACCAGCGACATTCGGCGTCAAAAAATACCTCCCCGCAATCATCGATCTCCCTCTTGAGCGGCATCCGGCAGTAATAAATCCGACGTTTCGCCACCGGCTCCTTTCCCGTTATTTTCAACCCTTTGGCCGACATATCCAGCACCTTCCCGATCGGCTCGCCGGTCTTCTGATCGAATACCGTCAGCGCCTCCGACGCCCTCCGTCTGATCCTCTGCTGTTCTTCTCGTCCAACAACTTTCATATTAATACCCTTACTCCCCCTTTGTCCATCTAACTGAATAATCGGTATAATTCCGCCCAAACTGTAAATATATCTGATCGACCCCCATACCCCCGCCTTATCTGTATGATTTCCAACCTAGTCCCACGCCTCCAACGGACGGACTTGTTCATTCGTTTGATATCTAAGGGAATTTGATCCCTTGAAAAGGAACTCAATTCTGACTAAATTGATTCTGTGATTCGGATGAGAATACACGGATGTCCCGGCCGATCGATTCGGAGTTACCTCATCTTATGTTCGCAATAAGATGGTATCCGCCGGCTGAATTGTATAATTAGAAGGTGTATATGAGACTAGTTATTATATCAAACCGCCTGCCGTTTATGGCTGTCGAAGAATCCGGGAAATTGACCATACAGGAAAGCGTCGGCGGACTGGTTACCGGAATAGGCTCATATCTCCAGTCGCTGGGTAAATCCTCCTCTGAAAAAGCTGAGTATTTATGGATTGGGAGTCCTGGGCCTCCGGTGCCAAAGCAAATGACCGTGGAGCTTAATAAAATTGCTTTGACTAATTTTCACGCCTATCCGGTGATTCTTCCTAAAACGACTTTGGACAAATTCTATCTTGGTTTATGCAATAAGACACTTTGGCCGCTCTTTCATTATTTTCCGACTTATACCACCTACGATGAAGATCACTGGGAACATTACCGAATCGTCAATGACGTCTTTTGTGACGCCGCCCTGAAAAATCTGAAGGCCGATGACGTGGTCTGGATTCACGATTACCACTTCATGCTCCTTCCGGAATTAATTCGAAAGAAATTGCCGAAAATATCGATCGGGTTCTTTTTGCATATACCTTTTCCATCCTATGAAATATTCCGCCTATTGCCGGCCGAGTGGCGAACACAGTTACTCAATGGGCTATTAGGTTCGGATCTCATTGGATTTCACACTTATGATTATACTCAGTATTTTCTCCGCTGTGTAAGTCGAATGCTGGGTTATGAGCATGATCTGGGGCGTATCCAACTTGAAGATAGGATGGTTAAAGCGGATACTTTTCCAATGGGCATAGATTTTGACAAATTCAACCGGGCCAGTTCTCTGCAGGCCGTCAAGAGTGAATGTGAGCAACTGCAAAGGAAGCTAAGCGGTTTGAGAGTCATTTTATCGGTCGATCGATTGGATTATTCAAAGGGTATCGTGCATCGTTTGAGGGGATATGCCGCATTTCTTGAAAATAATCCGTCGTGGCGGGCGAAAGTCGTGCTTCTTTGTGTCGTTGTTCCGTCGCGCATTGGTGTCGAACACTACCGGCAAATGAAAAGCCAGGTGGATGAATTAATAGGTGAAATAAACGGCCAATTCGGGACTATCCACTGGACCCCGATAATCTATCAATATAAGTACCTCCCTTTTGAAGCCTTGACCGCCTTATACTCTGTCAGCGACGTGGCCTTGGTTACTCCTCTACGGGATGGTATGAATCTTATAGCCAAGGAATACATTGCTACCAGAGTTGACAAAACAGGTGTTCTCATTCTCAGTGAAATGGCCGGAGCATTTCGCGAGCTGGGAGAAGCCCTCATTATCAATCCCAATAGCGTCGAGGAAATTGCCGCCAGTATCAAGCGGGCCATCGAAATGACAGTCCCCGAGCAAACCCGCAACATGGACCTGATGCAGGCGCGCATCAAACAATACGATATCAAGCGGTGGGCCGAGGATTTTATGGAGAATTTGCGCGAGATTAGAAATGAGCAACTGACAATGGAGGCCCGCATCCTCAATAAATCAATTACAGATGAGTTGATCGACAATTACCGCAAATCGAAACATCGGCTCCTGCTTCTTGATTATGACGGTACCTTGGTGCCCTTTGCCGATTATCCTGAGCTCGCTAAGCCGACTGAAGAACTTCTCCATGTTCTGGTCACCCCGAGCCAGGATGTACTTACAGATGTCGTCCTCATTAGCGGACGAGAGAAGAAAGACCTCGACGCCTGGTTCGCCGCTCTCAACATTGGATTGGTGGCCGAACACGGGGCCTGGATCAGGCCGCGGGGAGAGGACTGGAGAATGATTAAGCCGCTGGTCAACGACTGGAAAGCCCGAATATTATCCATCCTTAGAACGTTTTCCGATCGCCTTCCGGGATCGTATACCGAGGAAAAAGATTATTCGCTCGCTTGGCATTATCGCCGCGCTGACCCGGAATTCGCCTCCATCAGGTCGAAAGAACTAATTGACGATCTGGTCCAGCTTACCGCCAATATCGACCTTCAGATATTGCCGGGCAACAAAGTTGTGGAAATCAGAAATGCAGGCGTCAATAAAGGCGCCGCCGCCCTTCACTGGCTTTCACAGACAAAATATGATTTCATTCTCGCCATCGGCGATGATTGGACCGATGAGGACATCTTTCGCGTTCTACCTGAAAACGCCTATTCTATAAGAGTCGGTATGAATCAGTCCCGCGCCCGTTTTAATCTTTATAATCATCTTGAAGTCATCAACCTGCTGCGGAAGCTCATCAGCTGATAAGTCTCTCAAAGCAATAGGGCCTGAATGATCCCCTATACCCCCAGCAGATAATTCGTCATCCCCTGGCGAAGACTCAGCATCAGCGTTAAATATTCCCGCAGATGCCGCGTTAGGAGAAAATTCTCCGTCACAAAATGCCTCGACGTCCGGCCCATTAGCTCTCGCTTCTCCGGCTGACGCAGCAACTCCCGTATCCGCAGCGCCGCGCCCTCGGGTGTATTTACCAGAAATCCCGTATGGTGATCGTGCACCTGAAGACGTATTCCCCCCACATTACCCCCAATTACCGGTTTCCCCTTCCAGAGTGCCTCGGTAACCGTCAAACCGAATCCTTCCTGAAGTGATTTCTGAATAACTATCGTCGAGCCGCGCTGAAGAGCATTGACCGTCCGATGGGCGTCATGCGGCAATAATAAAACAAAAATCCTTTCATCTCCTTTACTGGCCTCGAGCACCTCTTCGTATATTGCCTCCCCTTCCGGATCATCCGCCGCCCCGCCGCCTGCCAGCACCAGCTGCGCCTTGCACACCGGCCCCAGCAGTTTGAAGGCGCGTATCACCCCCAGAGGATCCTTGAATCGATCGAACCTCGAAATTTGAGTCAGTATCGGAACGTTCGGATCGATTCTGAACCGCTCCAAAATGCTCTTTATCTCTTCCACCGACATGTCGCAATTCTTTTCACTTAGAGGATCAATGCTCGGGGCAATTATAAACTGAGGATGATTTGTCTGCTGAGCGAAATTAGACATCGAAAAAACCGTCGCGTCAAACCCCGATACGATCGATCTCAAATAATTCCAGATAGGACGATTAGGATGGCTGACATCGATATGACACCGCCAGATCCACTTCCCCTTACGCGCGGGGCACAATCGAAGTAAATAGGCTGGTTGCGGATCATGAATGAAGACAAAATCGGCGTTCTCTAAAATCGGTCTCAGCCGTTCGGCATTTCGAGCCAGAGTACTTTCATATATTTTAAGGCGCGATTCTGTCAATATCGGCGAATCCCCCTGCAGGCCGTTATGAAATGCCTTGGTGACTTTGAAAAATTCATCTTCGCCGTCGATTATTTCCCATGATGCCTCAATCCCGAGATCCCTCATCAACGGCACCAGCCAGTCCAGAATCTCAGCCACTCCGCCCCCGGTGCGGGTCGAGTTTACATGGACAACCGTCGCCCCCTTTAGATAACTCCCCAACTGCCCCAGCTGAGATATCGCCGGACGACCCACTATCGAACCGTATGACACCAGGTGCTTAGGCGACATTCTTCCCCGATCGCTTGAAACGGTTCAGCGCCTTGATAATTTCCTGCTTGAGCTCAGTCAGCGTTAAAAAATAAAAATCAATCTGCTGAAGCGCCCGTATCATCTCCTGCGTCTCGGCACCGAAACCCGTTAACCACGCCGAGAAATCGTCTACATGTATCGGCGGCCGCCGATGCGATTCGACAAAATGGAAATAGATGGCGCTATTAGTCATGTTCGGTACCGCCCGAATGAGATCCTGTGGCTTCTCCAGTATTAGATCCGATTCGAATACTACCGTCAACGCTTTCATGAAACGGAATTCCGATCCCCGGGGCGCCCACGGAATCATCGTCAGCTCGCTGAGCCGGTCGTCGATAATATCTAACACCTCGTGTCGCAACTGCTCGAAATCGTCGAAAGAATACGGATTCAATGCCCCCAGCCGTTCTGCCAGCGCCCGATCGCGTAGCTGCCGCGCCGCCCATACCGCAAAATCGTTTCTGAATTCAGGATCATCAAACGTGGAACGTAGCGCCGGCTCGCAAAAATGATGAAATATGCATTCAATCGGACATGCCGCTATCCGCTCCCTCAATTCACGCAGATTCATCGCCGGCTCGATCCCGCCCATGCAAGCAATCGTCGCGCAATCCTTTACATAAAACGGCGCCTTCGAATTCCCCGCTTCCATCGAATTCAACTTATGATTCCGCTTTTCCATAGATATATTATAATTAACCCTGATCTCTTCATCAAGTTTCTTTCGCCCTTCCCGGTCCCAGATTTATTATCGGCATTAACTGGATACGGCCTCAATTGCCAATTGCCCGATTAAAATCGAAAGCCACACCCAAACATATTTGGGGGTGCCATACCCCCGCCTTATCTGTATGATTTCCAACCTAGTCCCACGCCCTCGATCTTTCCCCAAAATTAATCCTTGCTCGAATTTAAAACATGATTATAATTCCCCTATGGGACTATCGCAAAAGAGCATAGTTTTATCCCTTTTTAACCCCACGAAATTCCTACACCCTAATCACTATACCCTTAACCACCTTATTATCAGGAGGATGGCATGAGATTTGTTCTCTTGTTCGCCGTCATCTTGCTCGCGGTTGTCATGATCTCTGGATGCAGTGACACGCGGCAGATCGTCAGTCCGGCCGACCAGACAAATCTGGGTCCGCTGGTTCAGCGTCCGGAATTCATCGACTCCCGGCCGCAGACCATTATCCAAAACTTCACCATGAAACCGACCGGCGAATATTCTATTTCCGCCTTCAAACCGCCGCCACCCCCTCCCGATACCGGCGCCGATCCCAACCCTAATCCGGCCCACAAATACGCCTACGTCGTTGGTATCTCCGACTATGAAGGTACCGCCAACGATCTGCAGTTCTGCGATGATGACGCTCAGGAAATGAAAGCCTATTATCAGTCTCAGGGCTTCACCATCCGCATGGACCTCGACCGCAATGCCACCGCCGCCGCCGTTGAGGCCGGTCTCAACTGGCTGATATCCTCCGCCGCTCCCGGTGATGAAATCGCCTTTTCGTATTCCGGTCATGGCGCCAAGGCGCAGGGTTATGGTTCCAGCCTTATCTCCACCGATCTGTACTACCTGACCCACGGCTGGGTGATGCAGTTCTTTAACGCCGCCAATTGCACCAAGAAACATTTTACCCTTGATGCCTGCGTCGTCGGCGACTTCCGCAACGATTGCGCCAATGGTACCATGATGGCTCTCGCCTCCACCAGCACTAATTCCTATGATGCCCCCAATCTCAACAACGGCGCCTGGACATACTACTGGATTGATGGTGTCAATAATCGCGGTAAGATTTATGCCGAGGATGCCGCCTCCTATGCCGAAACCGGAATGAAATCCTGGGCGGCAACCTATCACGTGAGGGTTAGTCCGGCCCACACCGACAAATACACCGGCATGTTTGATATTTAATTAATTGATTTCGTAGGTCGGGTTCCGAATGATCCGCCGCTCGCGGAGAACGAGACCCGCGGGCTTTTTTATTTCCGTAATCCGTCCAGAGTCCCCATTTTAAAATGCGCCGTCAGGAACCCCTTCCTGACGGAATCATCTGTCATGGCCGCCTTTTTACCTAGGGGTTTAATGCCTTAAACCCTTGCCCATGTCAAAATCTTTAATGAGCGATTTAGAGATGAGGGCCCTTATCCCGAACTGTTCTTGACTTTGGAGGATGCCAGAACGAAATTATTTGAATGGATATCTATTCCAAGAGAAAGCGGAGCGAGTTGATGTCTCGCGTTCGATCGATCAATACTGCGCCGGAGATTATTGTCAGGAAATCACTTCATAAATTGGGCTATAGATTTCGCCTTCACAGGAAAGACATGGCAGGAAGGCCCGATATTATACTTCCCAAATACCATGCTGTTATCTTTGTGAATGGCTGTTTTTGGCATCATCATAGCCATTGCCGAAAATCAAAACTGCCAAATTCAAATAGGCGATTCTGGAAAACAAAAATTCAAAAAAATGTTAAGCGTGACAAAATCAATAATAAATTGTTAATTAAGCAAGGTTGGCGTGTGCTTACTATTTGGGGAATGTAAAATAAATAAAGATAATTTTGAAAATATGCTAAGAACTTTCCTTGAGGGAAATGAATAATGCATAAAATGACTCATGACAGAAGTAGTAGCGAAACTATTCCTTTTAGAATGCATCCCAGAGTATTTGCTGCTTTAGGAGCAGACTTAATAACAAATGACGTTGTTGCGATTATAGAGCTAGTTAAGAATTCATATGACGCATTTGCACAAAATGTGTGGATTCGATTTGGCAAAGATAAGGATGGCATAAATTATCTCGAAATCGTGGATGATGGTTCTGGAATGTCTGCTGACATCATAAAGAACGTGTGGAGCGTTGTGGCTACGCCTTATAAAGCTTCTTGGGCATTGTGGCGATCCTCGTCAACATGATCGTCCAGATCGCCTGGTTCCCCGCCTACCCGCTGTGGAGCCTGGTCGCGATCGGCCTCGGCGTCGCGGTCCTGTGGGCGCTCACCGCGGGCTGGAAGGACGCGCGGTCGGACCTGCGGGGCTGAACCGAGTTCCCACCCAACTGCCCCTGCGGCCCGTCGCATGTGCGGCGGGCCGCCCGGCGCCGAGGAGGCGACGATGCCCGGCCCAACTCGTCCCACTGCGATGTCCTGGTGGTCTTCGGCATCACCGGAGATCTGGCGCGGGTGATGACCTTCCGGTCCCTGTACCGGCTCGAGCAGCGCGGGCTGCTGTCGTTCCCGATCGTCGGCGTCGCCTTCGACGACTGGACGCTCGACCGGCTCGTTGAGCGCGCCCGGGAGTTGATCGTCGGCACCGGCGAGGAGCTCGACCGGGCGGTCTTCGAGCGGTTCGCGTCCCGCCTCTCATACGTCCACGGCGACTTCGCGGACGCCACGACCTATGCGCGCGTCGGGCAGGCCATCGGGACGCCGCGGCGCCCGTGTTCTACCTCGAGACCCCGCCATCTCTCTTCGCGACCGTCGTGGGGGGATTGGCAGAGGCCGGGCTGACGGGCTCCGCGCGGCTCGTGGTGGAGAAGCCGTTCGGCCACGATCGCGACTCTGCCCAGGCTCTCGCCGAGGAGCTCCACGGCCACGTGGACGAGTCCCAGATCTACCGGATCGACCACTACCTCGGGAAGATGGGGCTCGAGGAGATCCTCTACCTGCGCTTCGCCAACACGATGCTGGAGCCGGTCTGGAACCGGCACTACGTCGAGTGCGTGCAGATCACCCTGGCGGAGGAGCTTCGGCGTCGAGGGCCGCGGGCGCTTCTACGACCCCGTAGGGCGCGCTGCGGGACGTGGTCGTCAACCACCTCATGCAGGTTACGTCGGCGCCGCCGCGATGGAGCCGCCCGCCGGCCGGTGACGCCGAGACCGTGAAGGACGGCGATGCTGGCCGTCTTCACGCGCAGTCCCGCGAGGCGGACCCGGCCCGCTGCGTGCGCGGCCAGTTCCGCGGGGTACCGCGAACGTCGAGGGCGTCGCGGCGGACTCGGACACGGAGTCCTACTGCCGCGCTGCGCCTCGAGATCGACAACTGGCGCTGGTCCGGCGTCCCGTTCCTCATCCGCACGGGCAAGCGCCTGCCGGCCACGGAGACCGAGGTCCGGCTGGTCTTCAAGCAGCCGCCCCGGCTCGGGTTCGCCGTGCACCGAGCGACCGCCGTCCCGCTCCCGAACCAGCTCGTGACTCAAGCTGGACCCCTTCGACCGGGGTCCGGTTGGCGCGTCGACGCGCGCCGGGCCGAGGGCCGCCGGGCAGCGCCGAGGCTGTTCGACGTCGATATGTCCTGCGCGGACGAGGGCGGCGAGGGCGGACGCCTACGAGGTGCCGCCGACGCGGTGATGAACGGCCAGAGCACTCGCTTCACGCGCCAGGATGAGGTGAAGAACATGCTGCGCGTCATGCAGCCGCTGCTCGACGCGCCCAACTCCTGCCCGTCGAGTCCTACGACGGCTCGCGGACCGACTGGAGCCAACGGATGCGTCGCCGGTCACGGTCGGTGGGCATGTACCTGCTGGGTGGACCATCAGGATCTTCACGCCGAGCGACGAGCAGAGCGCGGCCGCCGTCACCTGTTCCCGCCGATCGCGGAGTACGCGTTCCTGTCGAACTGCCACACCGGGGCGCTGGTCGCACCGGACGGATCGGTCGACTGGCTGTGCGTGCCCCGGTTCGACAGCCCGAGCATCTTCGGCACCTGCTGGATCGCGGCGCCGGCTACTTCCGGTTCGCCCCGTACGGCATCAACGTGCCCACCCACCGTGCCTACGACCCGGGCACGACGTGCTGGTCACCACCTGGCACACCCCAGGGGGGTGGGTGGAGATCCGCGACGCGCTGACCATGGCCCCCCGGTCCGGACCGGACGAGACCACCCCGCACACCAGGCCACCGGCGGACAACGACGCCGAGCACATCCTCGTCCGCACCGCCGTCTGCCTGGCCGGGTCGGTCGAGGTGGAACTGGTCTGCGAGCCGGCGTTCGACTACGGCCGGGTCCCGGCCGAATGGACCATCGACGGCCCGGGTGCGCACGCCGCGGACGCCACCGGGGCCGGGCACACCCTGCGGCTCCAATCTGACCTGGCCCTGGGCCGGGAGGGCAGCGCCATCCGCGGCCGGCACGTGCTGCAAGAGGGAGACCGGGTGTTCTGCGCGCTGTCCTGGTCGACCACCCTGGAGGCACCAGCCGATGCCGACGACGCCGCGCGCCGCTGATGGCGACACCGTCAGTTCTGGCGCAGATGGTTGGCCAGGGCCAGGATTCCGGACCACCGGCTGCGGTGGTACCTGGAACGGTCCGCGCTGACCATCAAGGGCCTGACCTACATGCCTACCGGCGCGACGGTGGCCGTGCTGACGACGTCGCTACCGGAGATCGCCCGGTGGGGAACGGAACTGGGACTACCGCTACACGTGGATGCGGGACGACCACATTCCGCGGCCTCCAGGCGCTGCACCTGCTGGAACTGGACTGGGAGGTCGACGAGTTCATGCAATATCGTCGCCGATATCGAGGCCGACGGAGGACGGCTCGCTGGGGATTATGTACGGCATCGACGGCGCGCCAGGACCTCACCGAGACGCACCCGCGACGACCTCCCGGTACGAGGCGCCCGGCCGGTCAGGATCGGCAACGGGGCTCGACGAGCGGCAGAACGACGTGTTCGGCGCCGTGCTGACTCGATTGATCTCCACACGCGGCGCAGCGGCGCCCCAGGCGACGCCCCGCCGGCGGCGATCGTGGAGAAGGCAGGCCGAGGGCGCGTCGAAGGCCTGGCGCGGCCCGACCAGGGCATCTGGAGGCGCGCGGCGGGACCCGAGCACTACGTGTCGTCGAAGCTGATGGGCTGGGTGGCGCTCGACCGCGCGGCGAAGCTGGCCGGCATCGGCGGCTGATGACCCGTCTCGAGGCGAGGCGGCGCGCGGTCGCCGACGAGATCCGCGACCGACATCCTCACCCACGGGCTGACCGCCGACGGGGTGCTGCGCCAGCACTGACGGCATCGACTCGTTGGACGCCCCCGCTGCTCGGCGGCCATCTTGGGTTCCTACCCGGCACCGACCAGCGGCTGCACGCCAGCGTGATGGCAATCGCCGAGAACCTCACCGAGAACGACTTCGTGCTGCGCTACCGGACCGACGAAACCGACGACGGGCTGTCCGGGAAGGAAGGCACCTTCCTGATCTGCTCGTTCTGGCTCGTCTCCGCGCTCGCCATCGTCGGCGAGATGCAGAAGGCCAAGGACATGCTGGAACGGCTGCTGAAGGTCGCGTCCCCGCTCGGCCTGTACGCCGAGGAATTCGACA